>JASBSY010000006.1 GCA_030148705.1 Pukyongia sp. | reverse complement strand
TGCCAAGTCTACCCTGGAGTGGCTTGTAAGCAAGGGGATCGACAGAAGCAGGCTTTCGGCCAAGGGCTATGGAGAGTATCAGCTCACCAATGAGTGTAGCAACGGTGTGGAATGCACCGAGGAGGAACATCAGCTTAACAGGCGCTCGATGTTCATCATACAGAACTAGAGTAACTAACCCGATTAAATACAAACAAGCGTTCAATACTAAGTATTGGACGCTTTTTTGTTTCCAATACATACCGTATTTCGTATTTTTGAGGAAAAAGCGAGCGACTATGAAAGAAGAATTGGTAATTCTGGTAAATGAACAGGATGAGCAGATAGGATTAATGCCAAAGATGGAAGCTCACGAAAAGGCCTTACTCCACAGAGCGTTTTCCGTTTTCGTTTTTAATGATAAAGATGAACTGTTACTACAGCAACGAGCCCTTAGTAAATACCATTCCCCGGGCTTGTGGACAAACACCTGTTGCAGCCACCAACGGGCAGGAGAGAGCTCTGTAGAAGCAGGTACTCGCAGACTGAAGGAAGAAATGGGGTTTACAACCGATCTTCGCGAAAGCATCTCTTTTATTTATAAGGCCCCGTTCGACAACGGTCTTACCGAACATGAGTACGACCATATTCTTATAGGGACTTATAACGATGATCCCGATATCAACAAGGAAGAAGTCGCGGCCTGGAAATGGATGAAGCCGGAGGATGTAAAAGAGGATATAGCAAATCACCCGGAACAATATACAGAATGGTTCAAAATCATATTCGATAAATTCTATCAACATCTACAACAATGAGTTTAACAATATACAGAAAGGCACACTTTAACGCTGCCCACAGATTGTACAGGGAAGACTGGACCGATGAGAAAAATCTCGAAATATTCGGTAAGTGCAGCAACCCGCATTATCACGGACATAACTATGAACTGGAAGTAGGAGTAAGCGGGGAAATCGATCCCGAAACCGGGTATCTTATCGATATTAAAGAATTGAAAGACCTTATTTTAGAAGAGGTGGAAGAACCATTCGACCATAAAAATCTAAATATAGAAGTTGCCGATTTTAAAAACCTGAATCCTACGGTGGAGAATATAGCGATGGTGATCTGGAACCGCCTGAGAAAGCGCCTGGATACCAGGTATGACCTGTCCGTAAAGCTTTTTGAAACGCCTCGTAATTTTGTACTTTATACCGGATAAACCACAACTTCTTGAAAAGAACTGCTTTATACCCACTAAAATTTACGCCTATCCTAAAAGAAAAGGTATGGGGAGGTTTCAAATTGGTAGATGAACTTGATAAACCATCAGACAAGGCTGTGGGTGAAAGCTGGGAACTTTCGGGGGTGAAGGGATCAGTATCAAAAGTGGCCAATGGAGATCTAAAAGACTGCGATCTTAACCAACTCCTTCAACAATACGGGCCTGAATTGGTAGGGAAGAGGGTGTATAGAGCTCACGGTACTGAATTTCCGCTTTTGTTTAAGTTCATCGATGCGAAGGAAGATCTTTCGGTGCAATTACACCCCGACGACAAACTCGCCGCTGTTCGTCATAATACAATGGGAAAGACCGAAATGTGGTATATCGTGGCTACCGATCCGGGAGCACGGTTAATCCTGGGTTTTGAACAGGAGATGGACCCGGCTACCTACCAAAAATACCTTGACGAGAACAAAATCACCGAAGTACTTCATACAGAAGAAATCAGTCCGGGCCAGGCATTTTTTATTGCCCCGGGAACAGTGCATGCCATAGGAGCCGGAACCTTGTTGGCAGAGATTCAGCAAACTTCCGATATAACTTACAGGATTTACGATTGGGAACGATCCGATAGCAACGGAGAATTAAGAGAATTACATACTGAGCTCGCGCTGGATGCCATAGACTTTAAGCCTTCAAACTTCAGGTTGAGTTATACCGATCTGCGAAATAAACGAATTCCACTTTGTACTTCTCAATATTTTCAGACGAACAAGCTAAACCTTACAACAAATTTTGAAGATTTCGACCCCTACCTGGATACTTTCCGGGTGTTTATGTGTATTTCGGGATCCCTGGAACTTGTAACCGAATCCGGGTCGATTAAAGTTAGGAAAGGAGAGACTGTACTGCTTCCGGCCTGTATTCATAATTTTGTTATAAAAACCGAATCGGCGGAAATTTTGGAAGTGTACATTCCTTAACTATTCGTACCTTGCAGCCGAATTTTAAATCATTTAATGATGGCAAGCGTAAGAGACCTAAAAAGAGATATAAATTATGTGCTGGGAGATATTATTGAGGCAGCTTATATCTGGGAACTGACAAATCCTGATAAGGACACTAAAAAGTCGGAAAAGATAATCGATGATGCAATTACTACCTTCGATGAACTAATCGCAAAGGTCAACGCCAAAGACGTTGAGAACCAAAAACAGCATTTTAAAGCTATAAATCAGGAACTGGAAGACAGAGGTCGTAAACTCATCGACCGTATCAATGCCTTATAGGTATTATTGAGATTTCTTACGCGCTTCAATATAATCGGCCAATTCCCTGCCGTACTTGGAGTTTTTTATTTCCGGTTCCAATACGCTATAAACGGTATCGAGATATTTAATGTTGGCATCGTAAACTTCACTTAACATCAGATAAGGAGCAAGCTCGTATTCTTTGTGATTCAAAGCAAAATTTACCGTTGCCAGATATTTACTGGCCAAAATCCGGTTCTGTCTATCGGTTAGTGCTCCTGCCAGTGAATCCTGTTTATTCTGCCTCGCTTCGAAGGCCTGTTCAATAAGTTCCAGGTGTTTATTGGAGTAACGATCCATAAGGGCCTTATATTCCTGGAGCTTCTCCTGGTTTATCGATCCGCTTACCCGGACGTCATTCCCAAACCTCTTAAGGGAAGTCTGAATGTCGATCTCCCCGGGTTCCGCAAAAAAGGGGATGCGTTCATCCAGTAATGTGCCGTTCTTTAGTCTTAAATATAAATAATACATCTCCGGGCTGTCAATTTCCGATTCCATTTGAAATACTGGATCGCCATCGATTTCAACGGAGTCTACAGAGATTAGCAGGGTGTCTTCAAATTTTTGCAGGAGCAAGGTGCCTTTTTTCAAACCTTTCACTTCTCCTGTAAGCATCATTCGGTTCTCGCTGTTGGAACAACCTACTACCACTAATAGAAGTAAAAATATACTGCAGAAATATTTCATCTAAACCATTTTTTTCGAGCCGCAAAGATGTTACTTTTTTCTGAAATTATCCTCAGGCAGATGCCAATTGCATCAGGAATGTACACGCTACCGCACCCAAAGTACCTATTGCATATCCGAATACAGCAAGCAACACCCCCACAGTGGCTAAAGAGGGATGGAATTCGGCAGCTACCACCGGAGCCGAGGCTGCCCCACCTACGTTTGCCTGACTACCCACTGCCAGGAAGAAATACGGCGCTCTGATAAGCTTTGCGACCAATATTAAAAGACCGGCGTGCATGGCCATCCAAACCAACCCTATCCCTATCAGGCCGGGGTTGCTGAAAATAAGCTTCAGGTCCATTTTCATTCCAATCGTGGCGACCAGTATATAAATAAATACACTTCCGAACTTACTCGCACCTGCGCCTTCATAATTCCGGGCTTTGGTGTAGGAAAGTAAAACCCCGATAATGGTAGCAATGGTAATCATCCAAAAGAAGGAGGAACTCATAAAACTAAGCATATTGCGCATTAATCCTTTTGGCATTCCGTTTACCATGGTTTCAAAGTAGCCGCTTATGTAGCCAGCTCCTAAATGAGCCAGGCTAACAGTACCGAAGGCAATACCGGCCAGGATCATCATATCTGAAAAACTGGGGTTGCGTTCCACCTTTTTAGAGAAAGAGGATACTTTTTCTTTTAATCTTTCGATTGCCGATGTATCCGAATTCAACCATTTATCGATCCGCGTTGCTCTACCAATACCTACGATAAGCAGTGCCATCCAGATATTTGCCACGACAATATCCACAAAGACCATCTGTCCGAAAAGACTTGGATTATATCCGTATATCTCGAACATCGCCGTTTGATTTGCTCCTCCGCCTATCCAGCTTCCTGAAAGCGTCGATAACCCGGCCCAGATCTCGTTGGTTTCTCCCGGCCCGGGAACAGGGGTGAGGGGAGTTGCAACCACCTCAGGAAAAATCCCGCCAATTATCAATATAGCAACGGGTCCGCCTATTATAATACCTGCTGTTCCGGTGAGAAACATAATAACCGCTTTTGGGCCTAAGTTAAATACTCCCTTAAGATCGATACTGAGCGTCATAAGGACAAGGGCTGCAGGTAATAAGTATCGGCTCGCCATATAGTAGAGAGAGGTGGATCCTTCAGTGCCGGCCCCGCTTTCGTCGACGGTCGTCCACTCGGGAGCTATAAGCCCGGTTGTTGTAAGAATGGCCGGTATAAAATAAGCCATAAATAAAGCCGGGACAATTCCGTAGAACTTTTTCCAAAATCCTGTTTCCCTGGAGGACGAATAGAAAATAAGTCCGAGGCAGATCATCAAGATCCCGAAAACTATGGTGTCATCTGTAATTAAGGGGGTGCTGTCTATTATAATTTCTGAAGCTGTATCCTGCATGATGGTGTTGGTTTGTCCGCAAAATACAAATTATTAGCTGAATTATTTCTGAAGAATAAAATTGCTAAGTACGGTTATCAATTCCGGTATCACCGGCCGATTATATTCGTTATAGGATTTACTGTTTTCAATATCATCGCCAATTATTTCTTTGAAGATATGATTCATATTCTGAATGATCTTTACCTCCGCTTCCGGTTTAGCGGCTTTAAGTAAATCGGCTTCTGCCAGCTGCACCTGAAGGTCCTGGTCGCCCGCAACGATCAATACCGGCATATCGAGCTTGGCTAGTTCAACAGCCGGATCGTACCGCATCCAGCTAAAGATAAACGGCTGAATTGACGGGCGGAAGATCGACGCCAGCCCCGGACTGTAATTCTGGGCTACCCCGTTAACCCGCAAATCGTCAAAACTCTGTCGTGCATTCTCCTTTAAGCCGGGGGCCTGTTTTTCCAATTGGTAAACTATAACATCGTCTATGGGTTGCCCGGCGCCGGCAACGGAAATAAAGCCATCTGCCTCGTCTTTGGCCGCCATCATACCAACAAGCGAACCCTGGCTGTGGCCCAGGATATAAATTTTATTAAATCGTTCATCCCCTTTAAAGTGATCTAAAATGGCGAGGGCATCTTCCACAAAATGATCAAAGTCTATTTTCTCTTCCTGGATTTGTCCCATCTTCATGATCTTAATCAGGCGTTTGTCGTACCTGAAGCTCGCAATCTTGTTATCGTATAAACCCTCGGCAAGTAATTTCAGGGAATTATTCTTCATCATCATCTGGTTGCCATTTCTGTCAATCGGACCCGACCCGCCTATGATAATTACGAGCGGCGGTTTATTTTCAGAATCGGGGATTAGCAAGGTGCCTTCAACAAGAGGACTGATTTCGATGTCCTCTGAATTGTACGTCTTCGACTGACTTATGGCAGTACCAAGCGTGCAAAATAAAAGAAGGAACAATAGATTTTTCATAGGTCTGGGATTTGTGCTTTCCTGCTTGTAAAACAAGATTAAGATACAATTATTGTGATGTTATTAAGCAATAATAGTTCCAATTAAACTTCAACGGTGTTATATTTGCCTAAATACTTTAAGATATGAGGTTTTTAATTCTTTTTACAATATTCACCTTTTTAGTTTCACCTCTTCGCGCGGTCGATATCTGGGGGCCAACCGGGCATCGGGCCGTTGGAGAAATTGCAGAAATAAACCTTTCTAAAAAAGCAAAACGCGCAATAGAGAAATTACTGGACGGACAATCCCTCGCACTTGTTTCCACCTATGCAGACGAGATAAGAAGTGATGGTCGCTACGACCAATACGCACCCTGGCACTACGTTAATTTTCCGTTCGACAGTACTTTTGAAGCCCATCCGCGCAGTGAGCAGGGAGACTTATACGGAGCCATTCATAAATGTATTTCAGTATTAGAGGACGATTCGAGTTCTAAAGACGATAAAGCATTCTTTTTAAAGCTTTTAGTGCATTTTATAGGCGATCTTCACCAACCGCTTCACGTTGGTATTGCCGATGACAGGGGAGGTAACAGGTTTCAGGTGCAATGGTATGATGAAGGCACTAATCTTCACACCGTCTGGGATACCAAAATCCTTGAAACATACGGTATGTCATACCTGGAATTGAGTTTAAACCGAAAGGACCTTACAGCCGCTGAAAAAGAGGCCATACAAAGTGGAACTGTAAAAGACTGGATGTACGAAAGTCGCGGCCTATGCCTTCAGATATATGAAAACACCGAGGTTGGAGAAAATCTTAAGTACCGCTATATGTACGATTACGCAGACCTGGTACGGTCCCAGCTTCAGAAAGGTGGCCTGCGCCTTGCTAAGATCTTGAATGAAGTTTTCGATTAATACCTTCAATTTAATACCCTGAATGTAAGGTTTATCCGCGGATCGACCTGTTTTTTGGTTTTTGGAACCTGATGTTGCCAGAAGTGCTGTGTCTCTCCTTTCATTAACAGTAAACTCCCGTGTTCTAAGTTTATCGCTGATTTCGCAGTCTTATCGGATTTATGTCGAAGCTGAAATTTACGTTCAGCCCCAAGACTGAGAGAAGCAATCACAGGATTTTTTCCTAAAGTCGGTTCATCGTCACTGTGCCAGCCATTGCTGTCCTTGCCATTGCGATACAAATTCAGCAATACGGAATTAAAAACGGTGCCGGTAATCGATTCAACATCGGTTTTTATCTTTTTCAACAGCCCGGTAAACGGTAGCGGTTCCATGGTAATTCCGGAGTAGGTGTAATTTTTGTCGGGTTCTCCGAAGAAGGCCGTAAGTCTCGGTTGTGGATAGACCTTTCCGAAGATCTTTATGTCATCCTGCTGCCATGCCGTTTCATCGCGTAATTGTTGATAATAACTATCGGCGACTTCCTTATTGTAGAATGACGGATAATAAATGATTTCCGCATCGCGCAGGTTAAGGTTTTGTGGCCTTAGTAATTCTCTATTTATCATGACATTCAGGAATATTGATACGCCCAATACATCAATCCGAATTGCAAGGGAATCCGTAAAACCAGCGCCCATTTAGGCCACTTTAATGAGGCTTTTTTATTCTGAAGCATATACAGGTGAACCGGTAAAAAAAGTACAAGCATCACGATCACAGCCCATGCCGCGATCTTCTGGGTTCCCGGGTTTAAAAGAACAAGTCCCAATACCATTTCGAGGGCACCGCTTAGAATGACGACAGTGGACTTCGCAGGAATATAAGGGGGTATGATCCTTTCGTAGATTTTCGGACTTTTAAAATGAAAGAATCCGGCAATTAGGAGTATTATTCCGAGTAGATATTGGTGCCAGGGCAGCATAGGTTTGGTTTAAGGGTTAAAGGTAAGGAAATCGTGAAAATTTCCTTACCCCACCTCCTGCTATTCCAATCCTGGATTTAATATTTTATCACTCGTTTTGTTATTTGATGCTCCTGCGTATGTATTACAAACAGATAGGTTGCGGCACTTAGTTCTGTAATATCGATAAGTACCGACTCCCCTGTATCTTCAAGGTGTACGGTTTTAATTAATTTTCCTGACAGATCGTAGGTTTCGAGTCGATCCAGGTCTAACAACCGCGGATTACTCAATACGATGGAATAATCGGCAGGATTGGGATCAAGGGTAAGGCTTTGCATGATTTCCGAATCCGGTAAGCCCAGGATTGGAACTACTTCCAGTTGAAAGCTGCAACTGCTCAGGTTGCCGGAATCGTCATCCACCGAGGCCGTTACAGTGTAAACACCTACGGGAAGCTGTGTGCCCACAGCGGGGTTCTGACTAACAAAGTTTACAGGATTGGTACAATTATCAGACGAAACGATCACACCGTTGGTAACGAAATTGGGAACCGTATAGAAGGGACTTCCGGAATCGGTAGTGACCGATTGGGATGGCGGACAAATCATTGCCGGATCTTCCGTGTCGTTAACTGTTACCGTAAAACTGCAGGTACTTACATTGCCGCAATCGTCGGTGGCAACGAATACATTGGTGGTAGTACCAACCGGGAATATACTTCCCGAAGAAAACCCGGCTGTCTGTACGATGGAAACCGATCCGCATCCGTCTGTGGCCGTAGTCGCCGGATAGTTCACAACGGCTTCACACAAGCCCGGATCGTTATTTACGACGATATCGGAGGTGCAGCTTACTACCGGATCTGTGGTATCGTTAACTGTTATCGTTTGGTCGCAGCTAATCGAATTGCCGCTGGCATCGGTGGCAGTCCAGGTTCTGGTAATTACTTCCGTATTTCCGCATCCTGCAACAGCTGAGTCACTAAAACTCACCGAAGGAGACGGATCGCAGTTATCTGCTGCAGAGGCTGTTCCGGTATTAGCCGGTGAAGTATCGTCTCCACATTCAAGGGTAATATCGGTAGGACAGGAGAGCGCCGGGGCGATACTGTCTGTACCGTCCGGCAGGACAACAGGATTACTGGTGAGGGTATGATTACAGGAAGAGTCACCGCTGTCTTCCACATATACATTATACGAGTTCGCAGCCAGGTTTGTAAATACATTGTTCCCAACTTGTACTATAGCGGGCCCGGGTGGGGCAGTTGGAGTTATAGAGTAGGTAATTCCGGAGCAGGTAGTACAGGTGGCATTTACTGTTAAGGTTCCGTCGGAACCACCGGGGCATGAGGGTGGAGTAGTGGTGGCACTCACGCTTTGAATGTCGCAAACAACAGCACCGAACAATGTGGTTTCCCACAGTCCTCTTCCATAGGTTCCTGCCCGAATCTTTCCGTTGGTGTGGTTAATTTCCAGGTCGAACACTGGAACATTGGGTAAGCCGGTGTTATGTAAAGTCCAGGCTGTACTGTCGGAAGTGTAATAAACTCCAACCCCCATGCCTACATAAAGTGCGTCCATTGGGGATCCTCCTGTATTTTCATATACGATACTCAATGCCGGAGTATTCGGAAGTGCTCCGGAAATATTGGTCCAGCTGGCGCCTGCGTTCGTAGATTCGTAAACTTTCTGACTGGCCGAATACCCACCAAGTGTTATCCAAACGCGATTTGCATTGGCAGGATCCACTGCAATATATGTGATCGTAAGTGCCGGCCAGGGACCTGTAATGGTAGTCCAGTTAGCACCGGTATTTGCCGAAGTCTGAATGGAACTGCCGTTGGCCGCATACAAACGAGCGGGATTATCAACCCCAACTGCAAAGGCTCCGCGTCCATCCGAACCCAGATTTGTCCAACTGGTACCCATATTGGTACTTCTGTAAACATCGTCATAGCCGCCATATATGATGTTTGGATTTGACGCATCCATCGCATAGGGAGTCACCCAGGAACCGGTAGATCCGGAGGGCTTGATGCCCGTGGCAGAATTGCCCCCGTCGGTTGAACGTTGCAGTCCGCCATTCTGAAAGCTATAATACAAATTATTGCTATTGTTGTAGTCTACCATACAATCCATACCATCACCGCCTAAAATATGTTGTATGACGGGGGTGCCGGTATATTTGTTGGACCCATTATCCTGAGAACCCCCAATTAACAGGTTCTGGTTGGATTCTAATCCGGCGATTCGATAAAACTGCATGATCTGTAAACCGTTCCAAATGTTGGTCCAGGTTTGTCCGTTATCGCTGCTTACCGAAATTCCGCCATCACTTCCGCAATACAACTTATTGTCTGCAGGATTATACACCAGATCGTGAATGTCGGGATGAACATACTGAAAAGCTCCGGCCGGTTCAAACCAGTTCGTAATACAAGTATTACTACTGCCACCGTTTGTAGAGCGCCATATATTGATGCTCCCCGAAATGACATTGTTCGCATCCGATGGGTTAACCGCAAGGCTGAGGTCGTACCAGGACTGACTGTTATTATCATTACCCGTAGTGCTGTATCCTAGAATATTCGGCGTGGTTGCCATGCTGCTAAAACTACTTCCGCTGTTAGTTGAACGATACAACCCTACAAAGGCGCCGGTTCCAACGTTTGGCCCGGCCAGATAGTACACATAATTACTATTATTCGGACTCACTGCAATGGCCGCTCTGTTTTCACCGGAAGGCAAACCTGTATTGACAACCGCCCAGCTGGAACCGGTGTCTGTTGATCGGTAAAAGGTATTGGTTGATGTTGCATATACCGTGGTCGGATCCCCGGGTTTGAATTCGATATCTCTGTAGCTTCCTCCTTGCACATTCGTCCAGGTGTTCCATCCATCGGTTGTCTTTAGTATTCCAATGGTGGTAACCGCAAGCATAATGTTGCTGTTGGTAGGATGCATTAACAATTTATAACCGCGGATATTGCTCAGCACGCCCCAACTCAGTCCTGTTGTATTCCAGCTTGTTCCGCCGTCGGTGGATTTTAAGACACCAATAGATCGGGTATCAGCACCATCCCCGTCGCCCGTAAGTATGTAAACGGTATTAGGAGAGGAATGGTCTACAGCAATGCCGGATACACCAATACTTGCCAGCATGTCGGCCATAGGAGTCCAGGTAGATCCGCCATCAGTGGTCTTCCATACGCCTCCTGCCGGTAAACCGATATAGATGATATTTGGATTTGTAGGGTGAAAGGCTATGACATTAACCCGACCCAATCCTCCGTTATATCCACCATTTCCGTTGGTGTAGGAGGTAGGCCCGAGGGGAACCCAGTTACCCGCTGATCGGGCAACGGGCGGGTTCTCGCTGTTTAAGGATGTGATGACATCCCAATTAAGACGACTGAAATTCAGGATACGACCATCGGCATTAACCTGTCGTTCCATCAAATATTCCCAGCGTTTATACTGCTTATAACCACTGCCTCTTCCGGTTTCATTGTTTGAAAAGTAATTTTCTGCAAGGATCTGGATGTCCTGAAGGGTCGTTTGCTCATCCGGATTGTGCATAAGATCAAGATATTCCTGAGCTTGTAGGTACAGCACTCCCAATCCGAAAAAGAATAGCAGGAGCAGGCTCTTCTTATTCATAACTAACTGATTATCATTATAATATATGTAAAGGTAACCTAAATTTTAATACGAATGGAATTCGCCTATTCAATTTTTTTTCAATTAAAGAGATAAAAACCTTATTCAATAGCATTAAAAAAGCCCCCCGGGAAGTTCCTCAGAGGGCTTTAACAAACAAAAGTGACTTGTTACTTTATCATTTCGTAACTGCGCTTGATAAAGGCCGTCATCTCCTCACCTTTCAGAAGGTTCTTACTTAACTTGGCAAGGTCGAGTGCCTGGTTTACAAGGCGCTCTTTCTTTTTGCGGGTTTTAGTATTGAGAATTTCCGATACCAGCTCGTGATTTGTATTTACGATGAGGTTGTACATTTCGGGTAAATTCCCCATTCCGAACATGCCACCCCCGCCGGTCTGCTGCATTTCTTTCATCCTTCTCATGAATTCCGGTTCGGTTATCATAAACGGGCTGGAATTACTGTCCATGGCTTCCAGTTGTACGGAGAATTTTTCTTTAGGGACAATCTCCGTTAACAACTCCTGAAGTTGTTCCTTTTCCTCATCTGATAGTTTAGAAGCTGCTTCATCCTCTTTTTTGATGAGCGCATCGATGGCGTCGCTGTCAACACGTACAAAGCTGGTCTTCTCATTTTCACTCTCCATTTTTTGTAGCAAGTGAGAAACGATTGGAGAATCCAATAATAATACCGTATAACCTTTTTTCTTTGCTTCTTCGATATAGCTGTGCTGCGACTCTTTATCGGAAGCATAAAGAATAACGAGTTTGTCGTCTTTATCGGTTTGAAGATCTTTTACCTTTTCTTTGAGTTCTTCAAAGGTGAGATATTCCCCATCCACCGTTGGGTAGAGTGCAAACTCCTGCGCTTTTTTGAAGAACTTATCTTCCGTAAGCATACCGTATTCGATCACAAGTTTAATATCATCCCACTTGTTTTCGTAATCTTCCCTATTTTCGGTAAACAGACTTTTTAGCTTATCGGCTACCTTACGGGTGATATAGCTCGAAATCTTTTTTACCTCGCTATCTGCCTGCAAATAACTTCTGCTCACATTCAGCGGGATATCCGGACTGTCGATTACCCCTCTCAACATAGTGAGGAATTCGGGGACTATACCCTCAACATTATCGGTGACAAAAACCTGGTTCTGATAAAGCTGGATCTTGTCTTTCTGAATATTCATGTCGTTCCCCAGTTTCGGGAAATAAAGAATCCCTGTAAGATTAAACGGATAGTCCACATTCAAATGAATGTTGAACAACGGTTCTTCGAACTGCATCGGATATAACTCCCTGTAAAAGCTATTGTAATCTTTTTCTTTGAGCTCAGTAGGGGCTTTGGTCCAGGCAGGATTTGGATTGTTTATGATGTTATCAACTTCTCTTGTCGGAGCAGGGTCATCTTCCTTGGCGCCTTCGGGCTTTGGCAAGTTCTCCGTACGGGTTCCGAACTTAATGGGTATTGGCATGAATTTATTATACTTTACCAATAGCTCGCGAATACGAGCTTCTTCCAGAAACTCGGTTTCATCCTCGGCGATATGAAGAATTACCTCCGTACCCCTGTCCTGCTTATCGGCCGTTTCAAGGGTGTACTTTGGCGAACCATCACACACCCAGTGGGCTGCAGGTTCATCCTTGTAGGACTTGGTGACGATTTCCACCTTGTTGGCAACCATAAAGGCTGAATAGAATCCAAGACCGAAATGCCCGATGATCCCGGCATCTTCGCCCTGCTTATCCTTGTATTTTTCAATAAACTCTTCGGCTCCTGAAAAAGCGATCTCATTGATGTATTTCTCAACTTCCTCTGCAGTCATACCAATTCCCTGATCGATAATATGTAAGGTCTTTTTTTCCTTATCGATCTTTACTTCAATAATCGGATTCCCGTACTCCACTTTAGCTTCACCAATATTGGCCAGGTGCTTTAATTTTAAAGTAGCATCAGTGGCGTTGGAAATTAACTCGCGTAAGAATATCTCGTGATCACTATATAGAAACTTCTTGATCAGCGGGAAAATATTCTCTACGGAAACATTAATTGTACCTGTACTCATTTATTTAAATTTTAAGCGTTAAATCTAAGTGCGTTTTTGTTTTGCTATTGCCACTATTCAAATAAAGTACCAATCGTGAAGTTCTGACAGGATGTCATTTGTTCATAATAAAAAAACCGAGCAAGCAAGCTTTCCGTAAATAGGGAATACTATCCGATTAAGAGAATATCAACTTAAATTTTAACAAAACTTTGTTTAAACATTGGGTAAAATTATTAAACAAATTGGTATCTTTGAAATATAAAAGGTGGGTATTTAAATTGCTATGACAGAATAACTATTTATCTTTTATTTTTATTGGTTAGGTTGTTAGAAAGGACACTTAAAAAGTGTCCTTTCGTTATTTGTTTACCGTTTAAAATCCGTGGGTTCAACGATTGTATTCTTGTTTTTTACATGTTCATCCAACCATCTGTCCTGCTCCCATAACAAATGTAAAATACTCTCCTTTGCCCTGTACCCGTGACTTTCCTTAGGAAACATCACCAGTCTCGCCGGCGCTCCCAATCCTTTTAAAGCATTGAAGTATCGCTCACTCTGCAGCGGGTAGGTGCCCGAGTTGTTATCGGCTTCCCCATGCACTAACAGTAAAGGGGTTTTCATCTTGTCGGCATGCATAAAGGGAGACATTGTATAATAGGTCTCCGGCGAATCCCAGTAGCTGCGTTCCTCACTTTGAAAACCGAATGGCGTAAGTGTTCGGTTATAAGCTCCGCTTCGCGCTATGCCCGCGGCGAATAAATCTGAATGGCTCAGCAAATTTGCTACCATAAATGCCCCGTAACTATGTCCGCCAACTGCCACCCGGTTGCGATCGATATAACCGAGTTCATCTACTGCGTCTATAGCTGCCCTGGCATTGGCTACCAGTTGACTCCTAAACGAATCGTTGGGTTCTTCATCTCCTTCTCCCACTATAGGGAACCCGGCATCATCCAGGATCACATAGCCCTGGGTTACCCAGTAAATGGGACTTCCCCAATACGGATAAATAAACTCGTTCGGGTTGGTTGTGTTCTGCGAGGCACTGTTCTTGTCTTTGAATTCACGGGGGTATGCCCATAGGATCATCGGCAGTTTTTCTTTACTGTCTGTATCGTAATCGGCAGGTAAGTACAATGTTCCTTCCAGTTCCAGCCCGTCATCCCGTTTATAAGTAATCACCTGTTTATGGATATCTTCAAGGGATTTAAAAGGATTTTCGAATGCGGTCACAGGGGTGAGATCGTCCTTTTTATAGATATTTCTGAAGTAATAATTTGGGTATTCGTTCTGCGATTCTATCCGCACCAGAACCTTACCTGCCTTCATGTCGATGGCCGTTGTTAGGTTTTCCAGCTTATCGGTATACGTACTCTGATAGATTCGTTCGCGGCTAAGATCTTTTAAATCGTAGGAATCTACAAAGGGAAATTGTCCCTTATCGGAATATCCGTCACCCAGCAGATAGAGTCTATCATCGTGAATTTCAAGAGTATTGCGATCGAATTCGTTCTTGCGGGTAACAAAATCGCCGGGATCGCTATACCGGTCCTGGTAGTTTCTGTCGAAGATCACCTCGGGCTCCCTGGACGGGTCGGATGGATTGAAGAGATAGGTCTTCGTATTTCTGGTATTCCACCAATAGTCGTAAGCAACAGCCCTTTGCTCATTACCCCAGTTAATGCCTGAAAACCGTCCAATAGTTTTAAGCAACATTTCCCCCTCCGCACTGAAGGGCGCTCGAACCTGGTAAACTATGTCCCGGTGACTCACTTCGTTCTCGGGATCTCCTTCGTCCAGGGCTTCCACCCAGTACAGCGTGGCCGGCTCATCTGCACGCCAGGATGTATTGCGTTTCCCTGTCCGGGTTGCCATAAATCCTTTGGGCTGCACCTCATTCAGTGGAACCTCGTTAAACACGGTTAACAGCGTTCCGTCCCTGTTGTACACCAACTCCTTAAAAGGGAACCTGTAATAGGGTACCAGATAAGAGAAAGGACGTTCGATCTTAGTCACCAGGATATAATTACCGTCAGGGGAAAAACTTATATTGCCATACATGGCCGTGGGCAAAAAGTCCTGGACCAGGCCTCCAATGGATACTTTTTTGATTTCCGATCTGGCCAGTTGCTCGAAATTGGCCTCGTCATTCGGGTTCTTTAATAAGTCCTGGTAGGTTCTGTTTTGTGCTTTTTCCCCGTCACTCTGGGAAATAGTGGGGCCTTCCGGTACTGCCTCGGCGGTATTTATAAGTGCTTTTCTGTCGGCAGGAAGAAATTTTACCAATAGGGCATTATTATCACTAAACCAATTTATCGCATCCCTCATATTGGCATTGACAGTTGCTTCGGTGAGCCGCTTGGCCGTGGCATTCTCGATGTCTACGATCCAAACCTCCACTCCTTTTTCGGTTGTATTTAAACAGGCGACCATCTTTTCATTCGGAGAGCGGTTAAAATAAGACAACCTGGCATTCTCGGGCAATCCCGCGACTTGAGTGGCCGTGGCTGCATTGGTCTTTTTAACCTTGATATTGTTGTAATAGGTCGTACGGCTGCCAATATTCGTAACCGGATTAATTCGTAAGCCGGCCAGGCGCATTTCGGTTTCTGATAGTTCTGCTATGGATTTAAAGGCATCTCTGTAAAGGAGAATTGCATTTTCACCCTTGCTGTCTATTAACACAGAAGGAGCCAGCGGGGCATCCACCAGTTCGAGAATTTCCTTCGGAGGTTTTTGATAGGTTAATTTTTCCTGTGATAGCAGGTTTCCGGCAATGAGAAATAATACGAGAAAAGGAAGGATGATTTTTTTCATAATACGAAGAATCTGAATTAATAAAAGAAGGCAAAAGGTACGTAAATAATCTTGCTGAAGCAATGCGATGTATTATGCATGCATATCTTATTTTTGAAATAAATTTCCACTGCTTCCATTGAATACCTATCTTTCGACGACTATTTAAAAATAACTTCATGTTTACATCTAAGATCTCCGGCCTGGGACGATATGTCCCTGAAAATGTTGTAACCAATGATGACCTTGCCAGGGTTATGGACACAAATGATGCCTGGATACAGGAGAGAACCGGGATCAAGGAGCGAAGACATATTAAAAAGGGCGACGGAAACACCACTTCCGGTATGGGGGTTAAGGCCGCGAAAATAGCCCTTGAGCGGGCTAAGCTTGAACCCGATGATATAGACATGATAGTGTTCGCCACCCTGAGTCCGGATATGTATTTCCCCGGCGGAGGTGTACAGGTCCAGGAATTAATGGGAATGCGAACCGTACCGGCCCTGGATGTAAGAAACCAGTGCAGCGGGTTTATCTATGCACTTTCAGTGGCCGATCAGTACATTCGAACCGGGATGTATAAACATGTATTGGTTATAGGAAGCGAGAATCACAGTGGCGGCCTAGATTTTACAACCAGGGGCAGGAGTGTTTCGGTTATTTTCGGGGACGGGGCAGGAGCAGCTGTGGTTTCCAGGAATGAGGGGAGAAAGGGATGTATACTTTCCACCCACTTACACAGTGAAGGGAAGCACAAGGACGAACTTGCTCTGCAAGGTCCCAGCACCGGATACTGGGTTCCGGAGATCATCGAAAAGAATCCGCAGGAGGATATCCCGTATTATCCGTATATGAATGGAACATTTGTTTTTAAACACGCTGTGGTGCGATTTGCGGAAGTGATCATGGAAGGGCTCAAAGCTAACCAGCTGTCGGTTTCCGATATCGACATGCTTATTCCTCACCAGGCAAATCTTCGGATATCTCAGTTTATTCAGAATAAGCTAAAACTTTCAGACGACCAGGTGTTTAACAATATTCAGAAATATGGCAACACTACAGCTGCCTCAATTCCAATAGCCTTAACCGAAGCCTGGGAGGAAGGTAAGATTAAAGTAGGCGATCTTGTAGTACTGGCCGCATTTGGAAGCGGATTTACCTGGGGAAGTGCCATTATCCGATGGTAACGACAAAGACAGAATAGCTAAAATAAAAAAGACCCCTGCAAGGGTCTTTTTTCATCTTAAACTTTTATAACAATTTAGAACGGCTAATTCAAATAAATTACAAAACGATGTTTAAGTGGATATATTTATAGACTAAAAAACTGTGCCAAACGTTGCATTTCTGTAAAATATTTAACGCAACTATAACATTTTCAGTCTGTCGGTTGATTAAAAAATTCCTCCACTGTCGTCTTTTTCGCGATCATCGCGGCGTTTTCTCGACTTAGCTCGATATTTTTCACCTCCGAAACGATAGGATAATCCTACGTAGACAGTGTTGCTCTCCCAGTTGAATTCACCCGTTTGAGGATAAGGCCTCTGGCCGTCGAAAGCAAACCGCATGGTGTCGAAGATATCGTTGTAGTTAACACTAAACGTTCCCCGTCCATCCCAAAGGTTGTACCTGGCCCCTATATTCACAAAATACATGGGTTCTACCTCAAATTGCAAGCCCCTGTTCATTCCCCTGTAAAAACCAAAGGCGGAGAACGTAAGATTTTCACTAACGCTAAAATTGTTGAACATCCTCAGGTTCCAGGCCGTGTTTTCTACCTCTACGGTTTCTTGAACTATATCACCAATGGTAGGATTGTTTCCTGAATTGTTCAACGTCTCGGTGATACCTTTCTGGGTCTGGTTGTACAAATCGAAACTCGCGTTGAAATTCCACCAGTTGAACGGACGATAATTTCCGGATATTTCAATCCCATAGGCCGAAGTATTGTCGAAATTGTCGTGGGTAAGGATTACCTTATTAAGATCAGTTCGGTCTATAAAGACAGCCCTGTTGATCTCATCTTCAATAGCCCTGTAGAAAACCCCACCAGTTATACTTCCTCTTTCCAGACTACGGGTATAATTGGCCTCCACCGAGTTGGTAAACTGCGGCTGCAGTTGAGTATTCCCTAATGAGGATATAAGAGGTGTGCTCCATTCCCGGATAGGATTTACCTGGCCTAGTCCCGGACGATCAACCCTTCGGCTGTAACTAACCTGAAATTGGTTCTTTTCTGAAGGTGTATAGGTTACAAATGCCGATGGATATAATTGGAAGTAATCGTTTGTAAACGCACTTACCGTATTAGTATCGGCCTGTACTTCAACAGTCTCGGCCCTTGCCCCAACCTGAAAAGCCCATTTTTCGTATTTCTTTCCGAAGGTAACATAGGCCGAATAGATATCCCGCTTATAGTCGAAATCGGTATCCGGGGTCGGGATAAGTTCACCGTTCGAATTAAAGGACTGTCCGGTTGAATTATACATGATGTTCGTTTCAAACAAACGAGCTTCCAGACCTGCTTCCAGTTTCACCGTTTCGGAGATTGGGTTAACGTAATCGAGATTTACCGTCAGCCTTTCGCGCTCTGTATCCACAAAGTCGGTATAATCGTCTATCGCACTTGCACCTTGAAACCGGAAATTCGCCATTTCGTCGCTTGAAAAAGTATTGAAATCGGCTTCTAGTTCAATGTTGTGTCCTTCTTCATCCAGATCCAGCTTGTAATTGAAGTTATACTGGGATGAAAGGTTGTCGTACTCGTTGTCGAACAACTGCTTCTGATTCAACGCGCTGTTCTCGTAATACAAAATATCGGTAAGCCCCACGGTACCTCCTTCAAAGACATTCTGATTCGTAAAGAAGGAGAAGGTGTTACTGTCGTTTAAATAAAAATCGATTCCCACTTTTACCAGATTGGACTGACCTTTGTCCAAAAATTCGAACAATTGCTCCGAATTGTCTCCGGGACGAAAAATATGTCCGAAATTTTCGTTCTTGCTGGTGTTGTGGCCCCAGTTTCCGAAAAGGTTTATTTTTCCGTTTCTGTAGTTCATGTCCAGGCTGCTGTTGAATTTGGCTTGCTCCTCGTAGGTTAGTCCCACGCTGGCATTTCCGTTAAATCCTACGTTGACGTTCTTATGCAGCACAATGTTGATTATCCCACTCATTCCTTCAGGGTTGTATTTGGCTGAAGGGTTTGTAATTAGTTCGATTTGCTTGATTGAAGTTGATGGGATTTGTTTCAGTAATTGTTCCACCGGCACATTTGAGAGTTTACCGTCAACCATAACGCGTACATTCTGGTTTCCTCTCAGGGAGATGGCACCGGTTTGCTGGTCGACACTAACCGAAGGAAGATTGTTCATAATATCGGAAGCCGTGGGACCTGCCGTTTGAAGGTCTTTACCAACAGTAATTACTTTCCTGTCGAGCTTTTGCTGAATGGTGGACCGCTCGGCAACCACGGTTACTTCATCAAGGGCAGCGGCATTCTCTTCCAGCTCAATGCGACCAAGGTCTATATTGCGATTTCCCCGGCTTACATTGATTTCGGTAGTATAGGGTGTATACCCAATAAATTGAATAGTTACAGAACTCTTCCCTTCAGGGATCTCTTCTACTGTAAAATTTCCGTTATCATCGGTAACCCCACCGGTGATAATCTCACCCGATAAGGTCTTAACTACAACAGTTACGTAAGGTATCGGCTGCTGAAGGGATTTGTCGATAACGGTACCGCTTATCTTTCCTTTTACGTCGGAGTTAGGGTCGCTGAATGCATACGAATTGACCCCTATTAATAAGGTAATTAATAAAATAAACTGTTTCATTTTTTGATTGAGTTAGTTTGAATAAAAAATATCATTGTTCCGGGTTCATCCGAACACTGGGGAACTATGTTCTGGTGATTAATCAGATTTCCCATATGACGTTTCAAATAGTTTCTTGTTACAGAAAAATCTACTTTTCTCAAAAAAACAAACCCGGAATCTAGAATCCCGGGTCTGAAGCTTTGCTGCTATTATTAACACTAACCATCAACGTAAAAATTTTCACAGCAAAGCGAGAAATATTTCTATTGTATAGACGAGGAGTATTCTTCTTTGTTACACTCTCAGGAATAATTAACTTTGTTTTAATACATTTAATTTTAAACCCGCTCCCCATGTCGAAGAAAAAAACACTTGTGCTGGGTGCCAGTCTGAACCCTGCAAGATATTCCTACCTGGCTATCCAACGATTAACAGCATACGACCATCCGGTAGTTGCCATCGGACTGAAAGAAGGAGAGACGGCCGGCGTGAAAATTGAAACCGAAAAAGTAGCCTTCGACAATGTGGATACCGTTACCCTGTATCTTTCGCCCAAACGCCAGGCTCAATATTACGAATACGTGGTATCCTTAGATCCTAAGAGGGTAATTTTTAATCCGGGAACCGAGAATTCTGAATTCTATTCCATACTAAGAGACAATGGCATCGAGGTGGAGGTTTCATGTACCCTGGTCATGCTAGCGACGAAGCAGTATTAATCCGAAGAAGGTAAGCGCTCCGTTCAGGATCAAAATAAAGAAGCCAAACTCGAAATTAAACCACAGCTCGGAAAGATAACTGATTAGGTATCCTAGAAATGGCGAGCATATAGCAACCAGCGGTACGAGCTTGTCTTTAACTTTCCAATCCGTAAAAAGTCCATAGGCATATAAACCAAGCAGCGGGCCGTAAGTATATCCCGCAAAAGTAAACAGCTTGGCAATTACCGACTCGTCTGCAATCAGGTATTTGAACGCCACGATTACCAATATCAGAACCAGGGAAGTTAGGATGTGAATTCGTTTACGGATGCGTACCTGCTGTTCGGGATCGTATTTTTTCTCCAGATCGAGTATGTCAATACTAAAAGAGGTCGTCAGTGCCGTGAGAGCACTGTCGGCACTGGAATAGGCTGCAGCTATAAGCCCCAGAAGGAAGGAGGCTGCTATGACAACTCCCAGTCCCGACTCTAACGCTACCGTAGGAAATAACAGGTCTCCGCTTGCAGCTATGTTATTTTGCTCGGCAAAGACCGTTAATAACAAGCCGAGCGCAAGGAATATTAAATTAACGAAGGTGAGCACAATGGTAAACCAAAACATGTTTTTCTGGGCGTCCTTTAAGTTTCGGCAGGTGAGGTTCTTTTGCATCATGTCCTGGTCGAGACCGGTCATTACAATTGCGATAAAGGCACCGCTTATAAATTGTTTAAAGAAATTCTGCCCGGACTTCCAGTCTTCAAAAAAGAAAATCTGCGACATATCACTTTCTGCCAGATAACCAAAGATCTCACTGCCGGCTATTCCCAGGTCTTCCGAAACAAAATGGATTGCTATTCCCACAGCCACTAACATAAACAGGGTTTGAAGGGTATCTGTCCAGACTATCGTCTTGATCCCGCTTTTAAAGGTGTACAACCAAATTAGTACAATGGTAACTGTCACCGTCACCCAGAACGGCACGCCCTGGTTTCCAAAGAAATTTATCTTGTTAAATACGAACTCTTCAAGTACTATGGCTACGAGATACAGGCGGAAACTGGCACCCACCACTCTGGAAAGCAGGAAGAAGGAAGCCCCCGTCTTGTACGAATAATTACCAAAGCGCTCGTCCAGGTATGAATAGATGGAAGTAAGATTCATACGGTAGTACAACGGCAATAGTACTGTGCCTATCACCGCATAGCCCACGGTATACCCTAGCACCACCTGGAAATAACTAAACTTCGATGCTTCTACCCAGCCGGGAACAGAGATGAATGTAACTCCGCTTAAGGAGGCACCTATCATTCCAAAGGCTACCAAATACCAGGGAGAACGTTTCCCCGCTTTAAAAAAATCTGCGTTACTACCGCCCTTGTTGGTGAAATATGAGATGAGAATGAGAAGTCCGAAATAACCTGCTATGAGGTAAATTATATGTATGGGCTGCATAAAAGGGTCCGGTTTTATTGGAACTCAGTAAAAATACAAAGTTTGAAACGATTGGGTTTTTATTTTTTTAATACTTTTACCTCACTTATAAACGCCCTGATCCATAACCCTTTATTGCGATGAAATTGAAGTTGTATTTTACCGTTTTCCTGTGTTTATCAATTCATGGGATCAATTCCCAGGAATATTTACAAATGATCGATGCAGGCACTTACCCTGTGCAGGAAGTTATAACTGCGGCCGAAGATTATTTCGAAAACAAAGATAAAGGCCGCGGATCGGGATACAAGGAATTCAAACGCTGGGAGTACATGGCCCTTCGCAGGGTGAAGGAGAATGGCTATTTGCCCACAGTGGAAGAATCGCTTACCGAATTTGAGCGTTATAACGCATATCTTAACGAAACCGATGGGAACCGGCAACAGTTAACTGATAATTGGGAGGAATTGGGTCCAAGGGAGTGGAACGCAACTACCAGCTGGAACCCGGGAGTGGGAAGGATTACCGGCATAGCGATCGATGAGACGAACAGCGACCATATTATCATAGGCGCCCAGACGGGAGGGGTGTGGAAGACTACAGACGGAGGCCAAACCTGGCTGCCCCTGAACGATTTCTTCTCCAATATGGCTGTTTATTCGGTGACTATAGACCCGGCCAATTCCAACATCTACTATTTTGGATCCTCCAGCGGGATTATCTTTAAATCCACCGATGCCGGAGCAACATGGAACCTGTTGGCCGATATGAGCAATTCCCTTATCAATAAGATTGTAATCCACCCTTCCAATTCGAACCTCATTTTCGCCTGTTCACAGAATGCGGGAATTTACAGAAGTACCGATGGAGGAGCCAGCTGGATGAACCTGGGAATAGACAATAAGGGGTACGACGTAGAATTCAAACCGGGAGACCCAAATGTGGTATATGCCTCGGGTGACGGCTTTCACAAATCCACCGACGGCGGACAAACATTTAGCAGTATAGGCGGGTTTAACAACGACGCCAAGATGATCGGAGTATCACCCGACGATGCCGACAAAGTCTATGTTGTAGAAGCAGACTCCGGCATTTTTGGCGGGTTCTATGTTTCAACCAATAGTGGCGACAGCTTTACAGAGCTCAATCACGGATCGAACAATTACTTCGGGTATAGTACAACTGCCGGGGACAACAGCGGGCAGGCACCGCGCGACATGGATATTGCCGTTAACCCACAAAACGCAAATGAAGTACACATTGCAGGCATCTTAACCTGGCGTTCAACAAATGGGGGCGTTTCTTTTAGCTGTACCTCCGACTGGATCCCGGGAAGTGCGGCAGCGGCTAATATTGGGTATTGTCATGCCGATGTTGACTTGCTGCTATTTAACGATAGTACTCTCTTTGTCGGTACCGATGGCGGAATCTTTAAAGCCGAGAATACTGCTGTGATCAATGCAGATTATTACGAAGATCTTACGTCGGGGCTCGGTATCAGACAGTGGTATAAGATCGGGGTTTCCCAAACCCCACAGGTGGTCATTACCGGCGGTTCCCAGGACAACGGAAGTTCTTTTTATTCTGAGGCCGACGGATGGCAGGACTGGATAGGTGCCGATGGGATGGAAGGCTTTGTAGATAAGGACAATTCCGATATAATGTACGGCTCCATACAATTTGGTTCGCTTTACCGCACTGAAGATGCCGGGACTACGCTGATAGGTTTAAATGAGCCAGGTTCCGGTTCGGGAGAATGGGTGACGCCCTTCGAACAGGACCCCCAGCAGACCAATACAGTCTATGTGGCCTACAATACAGTCTATAAATCCATCAACAAAGGGATTACCTGGACGGCCATATCCCAGAACTTCGGGTCTAACCTGGACCACTTAAAAGTAGCGCCGTCTAATAACCAGGTTATTTACGCCAGCAATGCAGGAATATTGTATAAGACCGAAGACGGAGGTGCCACTCCCTGGGTAAATGTCACCAATCCGGGCGGCTCCATCAATTCCATAGCCGTCCACCCAACCGACGAAAACAGGATTGCCGTCGCTGTTGCCAACGGGCAGCGGGTATATGTATCGACCGACGGAGGGAACAGCTGGGAAAGCTATAGAAAGAACTTGCCGGCTTTTAGTTCTCTGGCTGTGGTATGGCAGGATAACGAGGCCAATGGTCTTTATGTGGGCATGGACTATGGTATTTATTATATCGATGACACCCTTACCGAATGGCAGCCATATAATACCAATTTACCAAACGTTATCATCAATGAACTGGAGATCAACTATGCCGATGGCAAGATCTACGCAGCTACCTACGGCAGAGGCACGTGGGCTTCCCCTGTAGCTGAAGTGATTCTTGGAACTTCAGATCATGCTTCAGAAAAACTACCGATAGTCTATCCAAACCCTGCAGGAGATGAACTCTATATTGGCTCGGAACTACTTTTTAATGCGGAAGTGCGAATTTTCGATTCAAGCGGAAAACTGCTTCGTTATGAAAAAGAGGTCACCCCATCTCATCCCCTGGACATTTCCATGTTAGATGCAGGAGTGTACTTTGCACGGATAACTTCTGAAAGTGGAACGGTAACACGGAAATTTATCAGGAAATAGTAATTCCATGCTTCAGACAAGCGTTGAGATCGGGCAATTTCTGAGGCTTTTTTTCTATCTTGCCGCTATCAATCTATGCTATGGAATTTTCATCAAAATTACTTGAAAATGCTGTTAACGAGATGTCTCAATTACCGGGGATTGGCAAAAGAACAGCCCTTCGGTTGGTGCTTCATCTGTTAAAACGACCTGCCGAACACACCCTCGAATTGGCAACGGCCCTGGAAACCATGCGGTCGCAGATAAATTTCTGCACCAATTGTCATAATATTTCAGACACCACCCTTTGCCAGATTTGCGCAAACCCCAATCGGAATGAACGGATTATTTGTGTTGTTGAGGACATCCGGGATGTGATGGCCATTGAGAATACCAGCCAGTTCAGGGGACATTATCACGTGCTGGGAGGTAAAATATCACCTATGGACGGGGTTGGCCCGGGAGATCTCACTATTGGTTCTCTGGTTCAAAAAGTAAAGGAAGAAAAGGTCGATGAACTTATCTTCGCCCTGAGTTCAACCATGGAAGGCGACACCACTAATTTCTATATTTTTAAACAGATAGAAGTATATAATATACTCTCAACTACCATAGCCAGGGGAATTGCCGTAGGGGATGAGCTGGAATACGCCGATGAGGTCACCCTGGGGCGCAGTATTCTGAATCGAATTCCTTTCGAATCCTCTCTTAAAAGCTCATAGCCGATGAAACTTTCGGTAGTCATACTCAATTACAATGTCCGGTACTTCCTGGAACAGACGATTAAGAGTGTGCAGCAGGCCATTCGTTCGATAGATGCCGAAATTATCGTAATCGACAATAATTCGGAAGATGAGAGTTGTGCCATGGTTAAAGAACTGTTTCCACGAATACACCTCATTGAAAATTCCGAAAATGTTGGTTTTAGCAAGGCAAACAACCAGGCAGTAGCAGCCGCAAAGGGGGAGTATTTATGTATCCTGAATCCCGATACGGCCGTACCCCATAATATCTTTACCGATTGTCTTAATGTGGCTGCAGGTCTTCCCCATATGGGTGCCATGGGCGTGCGGCTGATGGACGGCACGGGAAACTTTCTTCCCGAAAGCAAAAGAAACCTGCCTACCCCCAAAGCATCAATACTGAAACTGCTCGGCCTGGCAAAACGAAAAAACAGTTATTACGCCAATGATATCACCGACTGGCAGCAGGGCGAGGTAGATGTTTTGCCCGGTGCATTTATGCTTGTCAAACGAGCGGTTTACACAGAAGTAAACGGCTTCGACGAGGACTATTTTATGTACGGGGAGGATATCGACTTTTCCTATAAGTTATTGGCCGCCGGCTACCGGAATTATTATTACGGCAATAATGGGATTCTCCATTACAAAGGTGAAAGCCCGCAAATGCACGGGGCTTATCTCGATCGGTTCTACGGGGCAATGAAGATTTTCTACAAAAAACACTACAACAGCAACCTGCTTATGAACGCAATGGTTCAGGCGGGCATTGCCGCTTCAAAGAGTCTGAGAAAACTGAAGATGCGGAAACCGGATAAACCGGGGCCTGCGGTTAAGGAGGCCATTGTTATAACCGATAACCTCAACCTGTTAAAAGCACTTTCAGAAAAAATCGATATTCCCGTAAAATCTGCCTCTAAGCTGCTCCTTAACGACGGCGATCTCAGCAATACCATGCTGGTCTTTGATGAAAATTATATGTCTTATAACCAGATCTTTATGGTAATGGACAGAATGAAGAATCGCAATAACCGCTTCCGCATACGGCCGGCCGGCTGTAATTTCATCATTGGCAGCGACAGAAGTGATGAAAAGGGCAGTGTTATCGTTTTTTAAGACATTTCAATCTCTAACTTTTAAAAATTGACTAATTTTGTGGCGCGAATAAACCCCGCAACAGAAAGATAATTTTTTATGGCAAAGTTTGAATTAAAGCTTCCCAAAATGGGTGAAAGCGTAGCAGAAGCAACTGTTACCAACTGGTTAAAGGAAGTTGGCGATACAATTGAAGCAGATGAAGCTGTACTGGAAATCGCAACCGATAAGGTTGATAGCGAAGTACCCAGTGAAGTAGATGGTGTCTTGATTGAGAAACTGTTTGAAGCCGATGAGGTCGTGCAGGTTGGCCAAACCATAGCTATTATCGAGACGAATGGAGAGGAAGGGGCTCAACCCTCGGAAACACCGGCTGCTGAGGAGAAAGCACCGGCCCCGGAGATTGTTGCGGCCGTGGAAGAAAGGGTGGAAGCAGCTAAAGAAGCCACACAGCCTGTTATAGAGAGTTCGGGCGAACGCTTTTATTCGCCCCTGGTGAAGAATATAGCAGCTAAGGAAAAGATCACTCAATCCGAACTGGACGCCATTCAGGGTAGCGGCAAGGATGGTAGGGTAACCAAAAACGATATTCTGGCCTTTCTGGACAGCCGGGGACAGGCCGTCACAAAAACTTCCACGGAACAGCCTCAGCAAGCAAAACCTGAGCAAAAGCAGGTTAGCAAACCGGCCACACCTGTATCTGTAAACGGGGGTGACGAGATTATCGAGATGACACGTATGGGGAAATTAATTGCCCATCACATGGTAGACAGCGTACAAACATCGGCTCATGTTCAGAGTTTTGTGGAATGCGATGTCACGAAAATATGGAACTGGAGGAATAAGGTAAAGTCCGATTTTCAAAAAAGAGAAGGCGAGAATCTAACCTTCACGCCAATCTTTATGGAGGCGGTAGCCAAGGCCCTTAAGGATTACCCCATGATGAACATCTCCGTAGATGGCGATAAGATCATCAAGCGAAAAAATATTAATCTCGGTATGGCCGCGGCACTGGGCGATGGAAACCTGATCGTTCCGGTTATAAAAAATGCCGACCAACTAAACCTGGTTGGGATGAGTAAAGCGGTGAACGACCTGGCAAACCGAGCCAGGAACAACCAGTTAAAACCCGATGAGATCCAGGGTGGCACCTATACGGTCACCAATGTTGGAACCTTTGGCAGTATCATGGGGACTCCAATTATAAATCAACCACAGGTAGGGATACTGGCCCTGGGCGCCATCAGGAAAGTTCCTGCAGTAATCGAGACTCCGGAGGGTGACTTCATAGGGATACGCTATAAGATGTTCTTATCGCACAGCTACGACCACAGGGTTGTAAACGGTGCGTTGGGTGGCCAGTTTGTAAAGGCAGTTGCCGATTATCTCGAGGCCTGGGATGTGAACAGGGTGATCTAATCGCAAAAATTCAATTTATTTCAGCATCGGTAATAGCGCTTCTATGGTATCATAACCGAAAATAACGCTATCCCGATTCCATATCATTGGAAATTGGGGTCGGTTGCTACTGTTGAGCCGTCTCTCAACGTAGGACATAAACTGTCGGTATATTAAAGCATCTTCCTCTACCGTGAACAATCTGTGTTGGATGTGGTTTTGTTCAAGCGTTTCGATCAATCGGTCGCATTTTGTACAGTTTTCAGTGGTGAAAATAACCAGCTGGTTCGCTAATACCCTTTCAATATCGCGCTCGGGCGATGTTTCTTCAAACAATTTTTCCGAACCGGGCTCATTTACAACCAGGTCGAAAGTATAACGGGATTCCACGCCATCCAGTTCGATGAGCGTGATCATCGGAACTCGTTCCAAGGGCGGAATGTCCCTAACAATGGGCTTTAAGGATGAACGCCTGTAACCTTCCGCATTCACGGTGAGCAACACATTTAAAGTATCGTTTGTCTTGTTTTCAGCCAGCAGTTCTACACGTCGGCCCGTCTTCTCTTCACTTATCAACACTTTCAGGCCCTGAGAGAAGAGACTCTGGCAACTGAGGATTGTTAAGATGTAAAGAATTTTAGCGGTCATATCGGGTATGGCAAAAGTAGTTATTACTACCTTTGTATCACAAATCATGCCTATGGAGTTAAATTTAAGCAAACCGATCTGCTTTTTCGACCTGGAGACCACAGGAACCAATATTGCAACCGATCGGATCGTGGAAATTTCCATACTGAAGGTCTTTCCCAACGGCAACAGGGAAGGATTCACCAAGCGCGTGAACCCCCAAATGCCAATACCCCCGGTTGTTTCAGCAATTCACGGGATAACCGACGAGATGGTGGCCAACGAGCCTAGCTTCAAAGAACTGGCTCCCCAGGTGTATGCCTTTATAAAAGACAGCGACCTGGCGGGTTATAACTCCAACCGTTTCGATATCCCATTACTGGCAGAAGAACTACTGAGGGCCGATATAGATTTCGACCTTAAAAAAGCCGCGGCTATAGACGTGCAGACCATCTTTCACAAAAAGGAAAAGCGAACCCTGGAGGCAGCCTATAAGTTCTATTGCGATAAAAGCCTTGAAAATGCGCATAGCGCAGAAGCCGATACCATTGCCACATACGAAGTGCTGAAAGCTCAGTTGGATCGCTACGATGACCTGGAGAATAATGTAGGCTTCCTTTCCGGCTATAGCGCACATAAGAACTTTGCCGACTTTGCCGGCTATATCGGATATAATAAAGAAGGAGAAGAGATCTTTAGTTTCGGAAAGCACAGGGGCAAGAAAGTAGAAGATGTGATGGAACAGGAGCCCGGCTATTTCGGGTGGTTGCTCAATGCCGATTTTCCCCTGTACACTAAAAAGGTCCTCACCAGAATCAAGCTGAGTAAATTAAACAATAAGTTATAACAACACTCCCGGGTAGGAGATATGCTCCCGGAAGCCGCACTGTCAACTTTTGAATATGAAGATAATCTGTATAGGTAGAAATTATACCGACCATATTTCAGAACTGGAAAACGAACGCCCCGACCATCCTGTGGTATTCTTAAAACCCGACACCGCCATCCTCCTTAAAAAGCAGCCATTCTTTATCCCCGATTTTTCATCAGAGATCCACCACGAAGTGGAGGTGCTGGTAAAGATCAAAAAGATCGGCAAGCATATAGACCGCAAGTTCGCCCATAAATACTACGACGAGATTGGCCTGGGGATCGATTTCACTGCCCGCGACCTTCAAAGTCGGTTAAAAGAAAAAGGCCTGCCCTGGGAAAAGGCCAAGGCTTTTGACGGATCGGCCGTGATCGGTAAATTTTTGCCGAAAAGCAAGTTTGAAAGTGTGGACGATATAAATTTCAGCTTGCAGAATAACGGCGAGACGGTGCAGGAGGGGAATACCGCCCTGATGTTGTGGAAGATCGATGCGTTAATCGAATATATCTCGAAATATTTCACTTTAAAGATTGGAGATATTATATTTACAGGCACTCCTGCAGGGGTAGCAAAGGTAAACCCAGAAGATCAACTAACCGGATATATTGAAAAGACTGAACTCTTTTCCGTAAAAGTAAAATAGATGACAAAGCATTATAAAATTGAGAATTTGAGGGAAGTCGCAGGTGGCGACCCCGATTTTATGAAAGTAGTAGCTCAGACCTTCCTGGAGGAAATTCCCCCCGATCTTCGGGCTATGGAAGAAGCCATCGGTAACGACAACAAGGAATTGGCCTACCAGTTTGCCCATAAGATGAAGCCAAACCTTGAAATGTTCGGCATCGATGTATTAAAAGATATCTCAACTATCGAATCCTGGACCAAGACCTCCCGAAATAAGGTCACCATCGAATCGAACGTACGCATCGTCTCTACAACGCTTAATGCAGTCTTTAAGGAGTTGCGAGCCGATTTTGACCTCTAATCCATGTTAGCAGAGATTATCACCATTGGTGACGAAATCCTCATCGGACAGATAGTCGATACAAACTCTGCATTTATTTGCAGGGAACTAAACAAGATAGGGGTGCAGGTGTATCAGATCACCTCCATACAGGATGACCGTGAACACATACTAAAAGCACTTCAGAATGCAAAAGAACAGGTGGACCTGGTCCTGGTCACCGGGGGCTTAGGCCCTACCAACGACGATATTACGAAAAAGACCTTCTGTGAATTCCTCAATGATACCCTGGTCGAGGATGCCCATACCCTTCAGCATATCCGGGATATCTTTAAATCTTATCTCAACAGGCCCCCGCTGCCAAATAACCTCGAACAGGCCATGGTGCTTTCTACGGCCGAGGTACTTAAAAATAAGCACGGAACAGCACCGGGAATGTGGATGGAGAAGGACGACACCGTCTTTGTCTCTCTGCCGGGCGTACCCTACGAGATGAAGTATCTCATGACAGACGAGGTCCTGCCGCGCTTAATTAAGAAGTACGATCGACCTTATATTTATCATAAAACCCTGCTTACTTACGGCCTGGGTGAGAGCGAGATCGCCGAACGTATCGCTAAATTCGAAACAGGCCTGCCTGCAGATATAAAATTAGCCTACCTGCCGTCCCTGGGTAGGGTCCGACTGCGCCTTTCTGCCAGGGGATCGAATCGGGATGAAATTAGAAACTCCATCGACAGTCGGATGGACGATCTGCAACTGCAACTCTCCGACATTTCCATAGGATTCGAGGAAGAAACCACTATTCAGGAACGAATTAGTGCGCTGCTTGAAAAGAAGAATTTTACCCTGAGTATAGCCGAAAGCTGTACCGGCGGGGCCATAGCCCAGATGGTAACCGAAATACCCGGTTCGTCCAAGTACTTTGTCGGAGCCGTAATTCCATACGATACCAAAAAAAAGGTTTCTGTACTGGGGGTGGATAAAGCGCTTATAGAGAAGCATTCGGTAGTAAGTGCCCAGGTTGCCGAGTCCATGGCCAAAAACTGCTGCCGCTTGTTCAATTCAGACCTTGCCGTTGCAACCACAGGGATCGCAGGCCCCGCAAAAGGAGATTCCGACCGGGAGATCGGGACTGTCTTTATCGCAATTGCCGGCCCAAATGGTGTAGTGGTGGAGGAATTCATGTTTGGAAAAGCCAGGGAACGCGTCATTCAGAAAGCCACCAATAAAGCGTTTGAAATGCTGCTAAAAGAAATTTCCAAAATCTAAAATTCTTTTGTTGGCTGTACCAATAAATTTTATTAAATTTGCAGCCTGTTTTAAAATAACTAATAAGAGCTAGAACAATGTCAAGAGTTTGTGAGCTTACCGGAAAGAGAGCGATCGTTGGAAACAACGTGTCTCACGCGATGAACAAAACCAAGCGCAAGTTTAACGTAAACCTCGTTAAAAAGCGTTTCTATATACCTGAAGAAGACAAGTGGGTGACCCTTAAAGTATCTACTTCGGCTATAAAGAATATCAATAAAAAAGGAATTTCAGCAGTTATTAAGGAAGCCCGCGAAAAAGGGTTTCTTAAGAAATAACCGCATAATACAAAAAGTCTGGTAAAATGGCTAAAAGAGGAAACAGAGTACAAGTGATACTGGAGTGCACAGAGCACAAGGAATCCGGACAACCGGGAACTTCTCGTTATATCACCACCAAGAATAAGAAAAACACTCCCGACAGAATAGAGCTGAAGAAATTCAACCCTATCCTGAAGAGAATGACGGTTCATAAAGAAATAAAATAATTGAGTCATGGCAAAGAAATCAGTAGCATCATTACAAACAGGATCGAAGCGATTAACCAAAGCGATTAAAATGGTACGATCGCCAAAAACAGGTGCCTATATGTTCGTAGAGGCTATCATGGCTCCCGAATTCGTAAACGATTGGTTAAACAAAAAATAACCAACCCGGAAAAAACAGTTAAAGCCACTTTTTTAAGTGGCTTTTTTATTGCCTTCAAATCTGCGGTTTTCTTCCCGGCTAATGTCGCCTATTTTGTATCTTTGGGCGTTTCAGTGAAGTAGCATTGCATGCACTTCACTGTCGGGCTTTCAGTGCTACACGCCTGCACGCAGAAGCGTGCGCCGGCTGGGTAGCTTACTTCAATCCCTAACGCAATAAAATGTAACAATGAGTTTGTTCAAAAAAATATTTTCAAAAGAAAAAAAGGAAACCCTGGATAAAGGCCTGGAAAAGTCGAAGGCGAGTTTCTTCGACAAACTTTCCAAGGCAGTAGCCGGAAAGAGTAAGGTAGACAACGATGTTCTGGATAACCTGGAGGAAGTGCTGGTTTCCAGCGATGTGGGCGTAAATACCACCCTAAAGATAATAGAACGCATAGAGGAGCGGGTTTCCAGAGATAAATACCTTGGCACCGACGAACTCAACCAAATCCTGAGAGAAGAGATTGCCGGCCTGCTCAGTGAGACCAATACCGGAGATGCCACCGATTTTGTGCTTCCGGAAACGGTTAAGCCACATGTAATCATGGTGGTTGGTGTGAATGGGGTGGGTAAGACCACCACCATTGGTAAACTGGCCTACCAGTTCAAGAAAGCAGGTAAAACAGTGGTATTGGGCGCAGCCGATACCTTTCGGGCAGCCGCTATCGACCAGTTGCAGGTCTGGGCAGACCGTACCGGGGTACCCATCGTTAAGCAGAGTATGGGAAGCGATCCGGCCAGTGTGGCCTTCGATACCCTCCAAAGTGCCGTAAACCAACAGGCCGATGTCGTCATTATCGATACCGCAGGTCGCTTGCACAATAAGGTCAACCTCATGAACGAACTTACCAAGGTAAAACGCGTGATGCAGAAAGTGGTTGCCGATTCACCCCATGAGGTGTTATTGGTGCTCGACGGCAGTACCGGCCAAAATGCCTTCGAACAGGCCAAACAGTTTACTGCCGCAACCGAAGTTACTTCCCTGGCGGTTACAAAATTAGACGGCACCGCCAAAGGAGGGGTTGTTATCGGGATAAGCGACCAGTTCAAAATCCCTGTTAAATACATAGGAGTTGGAGAAGGAATGGAAGATTTGCAGGTTTTTAATAAGTTTGAGTTTGTGGACTCTTTTTTTAAGTAACTTCACTTAAAATTAAAACCGAATGATACATCCGCACACCGAGTTGCGATTTATCAATGAAACTGTAGGTAATGGCGTAGTAGCTACCAAACTTATTCCAAAAGGTACTATTACCTGGGTCATGGATCCGCTGGATCGTGAGTTCACCAAGGAACAATATCAGCAACTCGATTCACAGTTCAGGGATATTCTGGACACTTACACATTTAGAAATAACAAGGGAAATTATATACTTTGCTGGGATCACGGCAGATTTGTAAACCACAGCTTCAAATCGAACTGCCTTACCACGGCCTACGATTTCGAAATTGCTATCAGGGATATTCAGCCCGGAGAGGAACTCACCGACGATTACGGCTATCTCAATATAAGCGAACCTTTCGAGGCCGCCGATGAAGGTACCCACAGGAAAGTGGTCTACCCCGACGACCTGCTGAACTTTCACAAGGACTGGGATGCACAGATTGCTTCTGTTTTCTTCCTGCTCGAAAGCGTGCAGCAGCCGTTATCCAGATTCCTTACCGATAGTACGAAGGCGAGGATCGAGAAGGTACTGAAGAAAGAAACCGAATTAGCCTCCATCCTGGAGAATTATTACAAAGGATAAGCAGGTTTAATCGGTATCGGACTTTCCGGAATATTGAGGTATCTTTGCACGCTATAACTGAAATGTACTATGCGAACAAAGACGCTTAAAAAGAATACGATAAACGTGGTAACCCTCGGCTGTTCCAAAAATGTTTACGACAGCGAGGTCCTTATGGGACAACTCCGCGCCAACAACAAAACCGTTGTGCACGAAGAGGAAGGGAATATCGTGGTTATCAATACCTGTGGCTTTATCGCAAATGCCAAGGAGGAAAGCGTAAATACCATCCTGGAATACGTTCAGAAAAAAGAAGATGGCATGGTAGACAAGGTATTTGTAACCGGTTGCCTGAGTGAACGCTATAAACCCGACCTGCAGAAGGAAATTCCCAATGTCGACCAATATTTCGGAACCACCGAACTACCCGGGCTGTTAAAAGCGCTGGGTGCCGATTACAAACACGAGTTAATCGGGGAACGCCACACCACAACTCCCAAAAACTACGCTTACCTAAAAATCGCAGAAGGCTGCGACAGGCCCTGTTCGTTCTGTGCCATACCGATCATGCGCGGCAAACACAGGTCGACTCCAATTGAAGACCTGGTAACCGAAGCCGAAAAACTGGCCGCAAAAGGAGTAAAGGAACTTATACTCATCGCCCAGGATCTCACGTATTACGGCTTAGACCTGTATAAAAAACGGGCCCTGGCCGAGCTACTTAAAGAACTTGTAAAAGTCGAAGGTATCGAGTGGATCCGCCTGCACTATGCTTTTCCCACCGGGTTCCCCATGGAAGTCCTGGAAGTGATGAAGCAGGAGGAAAAGATCTGCAACTATATCGATATCCCATTGCAGCATATTTCTGATCCTATTCTCAAATCCATGAGAAGGGGAACCACTATGGAGAAGACCAACCGCCTGCTACACGAATTTAGGAAGGCCGTACCCGAAATGGCCATAAGAACCACTTTAATCACCGGGTATCCGGGGGAATCGGACGCCGATTTTAACACCTTGAAGGAATGGGTAAGGGAAATGCGATTTGAACGCCTGGGTTGCTTTACCTACTCTCATGAAGAGAACACCCATGCGTACAATCTAACCGACGATGTGCCCGAAGATATTAAAATGCAACGAGCCAATGAGATCATGGAAATACAGTCCCAGATCTCCTGGGAACTCAACCAGGAGAAGATCGGGAAGATTTTCAGGGTACTGATCGACCGAAAGGAAGGCGGATATTACGTGGGTCGTACCGAGTTCGATAGCCCGGATGTGGACAATGAAGTACTAATAAACTCCGAGGATGGTTATCTTCGTACGGGTGAATTTTATAATGTAAAGATTCATGCTGCCGAAGATTTCGACCTCTACGGAACCGTTGAAGCTTAAAATTTGCCGTTATGAATAGTCGAAGAATAAATCTAAAATTCATGTTTAAAACACAGTACTTTATCCTTCTGTTTATAAGTGTTTTCCTTATATCATGTGCGGACCAAGCTAAGAACAAACCCATCTCGGACACCCAGTCCAAACTTTCCATCCTCCAAAACCCTTGCGGCGAAAACAGTGCCATGCCAAGGCTGTTCAGTGATGGACAGGATGTTTATATGTCCTGGGTGCAAGTGGCCGATTCGGTCTCTTCCCTTCACTATGCGAAATTACAGCAGGGTGAATGGTCTTCAGCAGAAGAAATCATCTCGGGAAGCGATTGGTTTGTGAACTGGGCAGATTTTCCTGCCATAGCTGCAAATAACGGACATATCCTCACTAATTTTCTTCAGAAATCGGCAGATGGCACCTATACCTATGATGTAAAGTTAAACTGCTTCGATGCCGGGACGGGTTCATGGAAAAAAGACTTTATCCTTCATACCGATGGTACCAAAAGCGAACATGGGTTTGTGTCTGTAGTTCCCTACGAGGAGAACGGGTTTTTCGTCAGCTGGCTGGATGGCCGAAATACGATGGCTGCCGGCCATGACGATCATACATCCCACGGTGGGGGTGCCATGACGCTGCGTGCGGCTGTGGTTAACGGCAAAGGCGAGATCTCGTCCGAGGTGGAACTGGACGACAGGGTGTGCGATTGCTGTCAGACCAGTACGGCCATGACCACCAACGGACCAATAGTGGTGTACAGGGACAGGAGTGAAGAGGAGGTTCGCGATATTTCGATTATTCGCCGGGTAGATGGTGAATGGTTAGCCCCGCAAACCATAGGGACAGACCGCTGGCTTATTAAAGGATGTCCCGTTAACGGACCGGCTGTGGATGCCATAGAGGATAAGGTTGTCATAGCCTGGTTTACCGCTGAAGGGGGTGAAGGAAAAGTGAATTTGGTCTTTTCGGAAGACGGGGGCGCAAGCTTTGGAGAAGCTGTTCGTGTCGATTCCGGGAATGCTACCGGCAGGGTTGATGTGGCAATGCTAAACCAGCGAGAGGCTGCTGTAGTATGGATGGAGCCGAAGGGTGATGAAGAATTACTTCAGTTGCGAATTGTTGATTCAAACGGCTCGCTGCAACAACCGGCCACGATTTCAAAAACTACTTCCAATAGAAGCAGCGGCTTCCCCCAACTGGAAAAGCTTGGAAACAGCCTGATGTTGGCATGGACGGTTGTTGAGGATGGTATAAAGCAGATAAATACTGCGCAATTCGCTTTCAATCAATAACTTCACAAAACGAAGGTTCCGGGACTTGTTAAAAATTGCGGATGTTCCCAATTTTTCTTATCTTAGAATAGAAGAAATAACCGACTGAAAGACCACGCTCCGGCTGTTTTTTTTGAACTGGTTTATATAGTTAACTGCGTTTTGAAAAATTCAGGAACACGACATATTATGGTTGCTATTGGGGCTAGTGCCGGTGGTTTGCAAGCCCTTAAAGCCTTCTTCGATAAAGTTCCTGCAGACTCTCCCTTCACGTTTGTGATCATTCAGCATTTATCTCCGGACCATAAAAGCTTAACCGACGAACTGCTCGCCAAACACACCAAAATTAAGATCACCGAAATTAAGCAGGACTCCAGGATAGAAATGAACCATATCTATCTTATCCCGCCGGCCATGAACCTGATTATCGAAAATGGGAAAATGAAGTTATTGGATAAGCCAAACCGTAGAACTGTAAATCTCCCCATTGATATGTTTTTCGAATCCATAGCTCAAAATTTCGAAGAGAATACAGCAGCTGTGATACTAAGTGGTACAGGAAGTGACGGTACCAAAGGCATCCGTAAAATCAAGGAAAAAGGTGGGCTGGTGTTGATCCAGAACCCCGGAGAGGCCGGCTTCGACGGAATGCCGGAAAGTGCCATTAAAACCGGAATGATCGACTATGTCCTGCCGGCGGCAGGTATGTATACCGAAATAGAAACATATTTTAAGACGGTAAGAAGGACAAACAACGAGATGAATATGGATGACGAATCCTTTAAGAAAATAACCAACCTGCTGAAAACGAGTACCAATATCGATTTCACCTTGTATAAAAAGCCCACCCTGCTTCGCAGGATGTTAAGACGAATGAAGATCGTACAAGTGGATTCGTTGGGGGAATACCTCACCTACCTTCAGGTAAATAATGAGGAACTAGAAACGCTCTACCGGGATTGCCTCATCGGAGTAACCGAGTTTTTCAGGGATGAAAAAGCCTGGCATATTATTGAGAACCAGGTTATTCCGAACATTGTGAAGTACAAGAACAAGGACGATATCATTAAGGTATGGGATGTGGGATGTAACAGCGGGGAAGAAACGTATTCGCTGGCAATGCTGTTCTTTGAAGAATTCAAAAAACAAAAGGTAGATATCAAATTAAAGATTTTTGCCACCGATATTTCAGAACGCCATCTCGATATCGCATCGAAAGGGGTGTACAATTTAAGTGACCTGGCAAATGTAGACTCTGAATATGTAGCCGAATATTTTACCCAGTCGGACGAAAAGTTCAGGATTTCGAAGGAAGTACGAAGAAGCATTATTTTTTCATCTCATGATATACTCAAGGACCCTCCTTTTACAAATGTCGATTTTGTAATATGTCGCAACTTGCTGATCTATCTTCAGAACCAGGCACAACATTCAGTTTTAAAAGCCTTACATTACAGTCTGCGACTTGACGGCTATCTTATGTTGGGAACAAGTGAGAATCTTGGTGGAGAATCGAGATATTACGAAGAAGTAAGCAGAAAATGGAAGATTTATCGGAATATGAAACTTTCGGAACGTTTTAGGGTACATATGGAAAACGAAGCAAAGAAAAACGGGATTACAAGCAACAAGCTAAGAGAGAAGGAATTATTCGATCGCTTCCGTGGAAAGCACTCGCATTCAATGGACGAATCGCTAAGTGCGGCAATTCTTGAACAGTTTAATGCCACTACCATACATATCGATGAATTTTATAATATTATCGAGGCCAAGGGGAATTTTGCGAAGTATGCCAAATTACCCAAAGTTGGATTCAGCACCAACCTGTTGGTTATGCTGCCCGACGAGTACAAGATTCCCATTACAACCTCGGTGAGAAAGGCAAAGAAGTCGAATTCTAAGATACTTGTTAAAAATTATAATGTTTCCGGGGGGAAGAAGAAGAATGTTATCGATATCATGGTATTGCCATTGGTTGCTCCTGAATACGGGCCGGAAACGACCTTCGTGGTCACCTTGCTCAACAGTGCGCTCGAATCTATGGATGATACCATAGTGGAGAAAGCAAATTTAAGTCAGAGTGCCAAAGAGCGAATAAAGCACCTGGAAGAGGAACTAGAGCTTGTTCGATCCGAGCTTCAGCAAGCTTTAGAGGAGAAGGAAACCAGTAGTGAAGAACTTCAAACTTCCAATGAAGAGTTGTTGTCTTCCAATGAAGAACTTCAAAGCACCAATGAAGAGCTGCAAAGCGTAAATGAGGAATTGCACACCATGAATGATGAGCATATCCAGAAACTTGACGAACTGGCTACCCTAAACCTGGAAATCGATAACTTGCTGGAAAGTACCCATTTTGGCGTGGTATTTTTGGATCGTGAATTGCGAATACGAAAATTCACCCCTAATATTAAAAAGCACTTCGACCTGATGCAGCAGGATATTGGGCGCCCCATCGAAAACTTTATTCTGAACTTTGGCAGGAAGACAGGAAATTCGCTGGTAGAGAATGCCTTGAAGGTACTGGATAACGGGGTCACCATCGATAAGCGGGTGGTCGACCGGGACGGGCAGCATTTCATAAAGCGAATAACCCCCTTCCGTATCAATAACGGGGAAATCGACGGGGTTGTTATTACCTTTATCGACATCGAAGAAATACACCAGTCCCAGCAGAAGCTCCGGCAGAGTCAGAAGAAATTCAAGGATTATTACGATTCCGACCCCATTATGCACCTTAGTATTAATCCTATTACAGGCAAGATCACCGAATGTAATGAGGCTTTTTACAAGGCGCTCGGGTACGATGGGAAGAAGGAGGTACTGCACAAACCGATTTTCGATTTCTACGACGAAGAATCAAAAATAAAGGCTAGTAGACTGCTTAGCACCATCAAGGAGACGGGGGGAGTGAAGAATGAAGAATTGGTTATGAATACTAAAAACGGGGATCAGATTACGGTAATCTTGAATTCCAACCTCAAAGAAGATGAGAATGGTACTATTAAAACCAGATCCACCCTCCTGGATATTTCAGAACTTAAGCAGGCCAGACAGAAAATGGAGGCTCAGAAAGAGGAGCTGGAACAGGCAAACCGCGAACTGGAACAGTTTGTTTCCATCTGTTCGCACGACCTGCAGGAACCACTTAGTACTATCAGGTTTGGAAGTGACATTCTAAAGAAGAATTTTACCGATCAGCTGGATCCCAAGGGTAAGGACTACATAAATTACATTCATAAGGCCTCTAAACGATTGGGGAACCAGATAAAAGCCCTGCTTGAATACAGCCGGATTGGCCAGGAACGAGAAAAAACCACTGTTAACCTAAAGGAAACCGTGGAATTGGTGAAGTACGATCTTGACAAACGGATCAGGGAATGCAAGGCAAAGATCAGCACGTCTAAGCTACCCAGGATAGAAGGTTATGAAACCGAACTTCGGCTGTTGTTCCAGAATCTAATTGGCAATGCCTTGAAGTACAGTAAAAAAGACGTAGCACCTGATATTCGTATTTCTTCGTTTAAGGACGGCGATTACCATATCTTTTCCGTCGCCGATAACGGTGTGGGTATTCCAGAAGAGGATATAGAGAATATTTTTAAGATTTTCGGACGCTCCTCTCAACATCTGGAAATTAACGGCACCGGCGTTGGGCTCACCCATTGCGAAAAAATAGTAAAACTACACGGAGGCAAGATGTGGGTCGATTCGCAGCTAGGGGTAGGGAGTACCTTCCACTTTAAATTACTGGCCTGAGAGTATAGCCAAAGCAAAGCGATTCAAGATTAATAAAAGACTGCTCAGTTGATAGGCAACAATAACATATTTTGACGACAACTTTAATAATTGGTGCAACAATACCGGAGCCCACCACAACGGCTGCCGGCACCAGGATGATGCAACTAATAGGCCTGTTTCAGGAGGCCGGTTACAATGTGATTTTTGCAACTACCGCCGAACCCACGCCGCGTTCTTTTCCGTTAGCGGAGATAGGTGTGCAGTTGCAGGAAATTGTTTTGAATGACGAAAGTTTCGATGTGTATATCCATTCGTTGAATCCGAAACTGGTAGTGTTCGACCGTTTTTTTACTGAAGAGCAATTCGGGTGGCGGGTAACAGAACAATGCCCCGGGGCCATACAGATCCTCGATACTCAGGACCTTCATTTTCTTCGTACGGCACGTGAAAATTTGAAACCCGATGATGGTCGGCTGGAAGAGTTGGATTTAGTATCCGATACCGCACTTAGGGAACTATCCGGCATTTTCAGATGTGATCTTACCCTTATAATTTCTAGAGCCGAAATGCAGTTACTTATAAAGAAATTTGGAGTGCAACCGGATTTACTGGTTTACCTGCCATTTATCTTTGAAAGTCCGACTGCAAAAAACCCTGGCTATGAGGCACGTAAGGATTTTATAACAATTGGGAATTTCCATCACAAGCCCAACAAGGATGCCGTATTCTGGCTAAAAGAAGAAATCTGGCCCCTGATAAGACAGAAATTGCCCCAGGCCGTTCTGAATGTGTATGGCGATTATGCACCACCCGAGGTGAAGGCCATGCACAGTACAAAGGAAGGTTTTCTTATTAAAGGATGGACCCCCGATGTGGATGAGGTTATGAAAAGTTCGAGGGTAAACCTCGCCCCGCTGCGATTTGGAGCCGGCTTGAAAGGAAAGATTTTCGATGCCATGAGAACCGGAACACCTTCAGTCTCTACTTCAGTTGGAGCTGAAGGAATTACATCCGAGGAAGAGTTTCCGGGTTTTATCGCAAATTCTGCCAACGAATTTGCCCGGCGGGCTATCGAATTATACACTGCGGAGGAATCCTGGGAATTTGCCGGCGAACGCTGTTCACGGGTACTTTCAACCAGATTTAATCGTGATACTTTTGTAGAGGAATTCAAAATTCGTTTAGCCGACCTTCAAAACGATCTGCCGGGCCACAGGAATCGAAATATAATTGGCCGTATTCTCCGATACAACAGTATGAAGGCTACCAAATATCTGAGTAAGTGGATAGCCGAGAAGAATAAACATCAATAGTCTTTTCCGACTAAGTTCAACGCCTTATTTAGCGGGTTGCATTCGCGCCAGGTCTGCCTCCGCTGCGATGTATCCAAAGGATGCCCAGTCGTCACCACTCACAATTTCCCTGAATATTTCTTTGGCAAGTTCCCTGTCACCGTTGTAGTAATGCCAATTCCCTACCGCGTATTTCAGCGCACTGCCCGATGCACTGTCTTCCGAATTCGGGTCGTACAGGTCTTCCGGTTTCAGCTCGCCTTTATACATCAAACAGGCTTTGTGATAGGCGTCATTTTCTATTACCTCCATCTCCTTATCAATAGGTGCCAGGTACTTTTCTGCCGTATCTATCCGCCCCATTCTTCGGTTAATCATATAGATCCAGTGGGTGGCCGATACAACGTTGTCGGGGGAAGATGAGGTCTCCAGGCACATTTTATAGGCATCCAGGGCAGCCTGCATATTATTATTCAAGTAATGAGCCAGTCCGAGGTGATAGTAAATATTCCCATGCATAGTGCTTACTGGCACATTCATTGCGTTCGGCATCCCGTCGGGTTCGGTTTTGTTTTCTCGATCTTTTATTAATTCAGCGGCTTTGGAGAGATCGGCAATAGCCTTGTCGAATTCCCTCACAGATATATACCGGTGTCCACGGTGTCTCAGTAGTCGTGACTCGTCTGGAAATTTATTCAGGCCGTTGGTGTATATTTCTATGGCATCCCTGTAGTTGCCCAGGTAAGCGGTGAATCTTCCATACCAGATCAGATTTTCCAGATCATCCGGTGCCTCCTCGTAAATCCGTTGTTTTTCAAGGTATTTTTCCAGGATCTCTTCTGAAGGCTCAGCTGCGTAAAGGGTGTCGCCTAACTTGCCGATGGCTTCATATGTAATTTCATCGTCTTCCGTTACCGGAGTAGAAGGCTGCTTTTCAGCAGTATTGTTACAGGAATAAAATGCTAAAGAGAGAGAGAATAATAAAAGTAAATGTTTCATTTTAGTTGGATAGGGGTTAGTGTTGGAATCCGAAAGCACCGAATTTAAGATAAATCTGAAAATTATGACAAGAAAATCGACGATATGTACGAAAAATACCATATAAAGTAGGAAAAAGATTACATGATTTTGAAAAAATGTTCTAGCTTTAAAAAGCCTCAATACCATGATTCAATCTACGCTTTAAAACCAGTATTATGAAGCAGCAATTGAATTATACGTTTAACAGACGTTCGCAAAGTTTTTTGGAATGGTTTTATGAGACCATCAAATCGGAAAATTATTTTACCACCGACGCTATGATCAATATTGAACCAAAGTTTTCCAAGAATTAGGCGAATAAAGTACATTTTTCTATAATTTTTATATAAAACCGTTCCTTTACTTCTGTGGAGGAGCGGTTTTTAATATAAGGTTACGGTCCTCCCACCCACAGCTTACTGCTGTTTAGAAAATCGTAACTTGTCACCACTAAAACAACGAACTATGAGTTCCGCTGTACACAGCCGTAAAAAAAGGATTAAGGGAATCAGCCGGATTGTCGTTTTAATGATCATTGCGGCGCTGGGCTTTTTTTTGTTCAGCCCGGGAAACGGGTCTACAGGACAGGAGTTGTACGCAGTCTATTTTGAAAAGTATCCGGCCCCTGAAACAACTGCAGCCACTGCTCGCTGGAACAGCTTTGTCAATAATTACAGTCGGGGTAATTATGAACTTGCTTTGTCCGATCTCGATAATACTGAAAGCAGCATCCATTATACCTGGGTAGAATTCTATAAGGGAATGTGTTATTTACTTTTGGACGACCCGGATTTTCACGATGCGCGATATTTTATGAACGAGGTACGCCTGGATTTCTCTGATTACAAAGAACAGGCGAGCTGGTATTACGGCCTGATACTGCTGGCAGAAGGTCGTGAGAATGACGCCAGGGCTATCTTTACCCAAATCAGCAGAGACAAGGGGTACAATCAGAAAAAGGCGAGAGCCATCCTGAATACGAAAATAAATTAATGTGAGACGGATTAGAGCCCGTAACTGTTGTTATTCACAAAGAAAATACTATTAACAAAGAATAACTTTCCGTTTTCCCAAAAGGACCTGAAAAGTACATCGTCCACCATATAGATTATACTGCCGCGTCCCATCCGGGCTTCTCCAAATACCATGGAATTCTCGAGTTTTGCCTTCGCCTTGTCTCCGGAAAAGCCCGCAACAGACACCGGACTGTCTTTAATGTAGCCTACATTATATCCCTTTTCCAGGAAGGCATAAGAATCACTTCCTTGTTTCAAACTATAATAGGTATCTCCATAGCCAAACGCCATTGGGTGCGACGGATCTATAGTAATTTTATAAATACTCCCGGTGATAAAATTAGAAACATTTTCCCTTTCCCTCTGATCGTAAGGCGTTAGATTACCAGAGGCTTCTTTTTTATCTTCCTCTTCCTTTTTATTATTCTTTAGGTCGAAGCCTTCTTTACCTTCAAAACCGCTAACAGCATTATCGAAGGCAATTAGCTTTCCGCCGGCCCTGATCCAGTCTGTAAGTCCTTCAAGGGCATCCTCATTCATAATTCTGCCGTACCATCCGCTGGGCAATACCAGTACATCGAAGTTATTTAAAACGGTTGCCCTGAAATCATCCGTATTTATAGATGTAACGGGGTAGTGCAGCTGCTGCTCGAAAAAGTGCCATATAGCACCGTAGCTAAGCGAAGAAGTGCCTTCTCCGGTAAGGATCGCCACCCGTTGCCGGTTTACCAGTTTTATATTCGACGAACCGAAGTCGGTGCCGTTATCACTAAAACTAGTGGGTGAGGCATATAATTGTCGGTTGTGTTTATTGGCAATCGCAGTAACAATTTGGTCGAATTCAGGATTCTTTCTATTGTCGCTTCTGGTAATCACCAGGCTCCCTTTATCGAACTTTTGTCCGTTAAAACTCAGATCTTTCTCCGAATAGCGGACGATTATCTTATGCTTCAGTAAATCGGTAAGGAAAGAGGCATCATAGAGACTTTTCCATTCCGAAATATATCCGGCAGCTGTCTCAACAGGATTATTTGCAATGTTATAGGTGGGAAGTTCGCGGTTGGCCGTAACCAGCGACTTGCTGGCGATAGCATCAAGTCCGTATGCATGGGGAACACTCCAGGCCGTAATATCGTAAGTAAGTGGATCGCTTAATTTGGCATCAGGTTCAAACAGCACTTTTATCATCTTTCCCTTGGGTTGATTGGTGCTTACTACAAGGGCCCCGGAAGCATCCATGCTTCCGTTCTTGTTTTCAGCGTAATTGTAACCGCTAACGTTACCCCCGGAAGAGAAACCATAGCGTATCTCATGCTTATCGAGTAGTTTGGTGAGGGCATCGATCTTGTCGGGATGCCCCTTTAGCACATAGCTCTTGTATTCGAGATCACTGTTATTAAAGAATTCTTTGAATTCAGAATTTAATTTTTCCGCATTCTGTGAGGCAATTTCGATGGTAGAAAGTCCTGTGGTAGTATGATGGGCCACCCGGTCCACTAAAGTTAGCACATAGCCTTCGTCGGTTTGAATGCCCAGACCGGCCCGCCCATGGCCCGCCTGTTCGTAAGTCATTCCAATGGCTCCCATAAACATGGGGTAGGTGTCGCCATAACTTGGGTACAAGAGGTCGAAACTCTCTCTGGTAAAGAATAACCAGCCTTCCTTATCGAAGTATCGGGCGTGATTTTTCCCAATAGCTACCTGGAAATCCCGTTGCCAGTCGGAAATAATCTCATGGTAGGGTTCTACAGCCGGGGCAAAATAGTACGGACTATTTATTCCCTGTTCGTGGAAATCTACGTGCACATGTGGCATCCATTTGTTATACACCTTCAGTCTTTGTCTTGTTTCTACCTGGGTTGCCCATGCCCAGTCACGGTTCAGGTCGAATAGATAATGATTGGGCCTGCCGCCCGGCCATGGTTCGTGATGTTCGGTGGCGATCTGCTTAATGTCATAGGGTGTAGCCTTGACCATATTGTACCAATTGGCGTAGCGGTCTCGCCCATCGGGATTTACACAGGGATCGATTATAACGACGGTATTTAGGAGCCATTGCTGTTTTTCGGTAAGTAGCTTATACAGGGTTGCCATACTGGCCTCAGTACTCGAAGCCTCATTTCCGTGTACGTTATAGCTCAACCATACGATTGCCGTTTTCGGATTCGCGGAACCATTCTCCAGCCCCGCATTTTTAAGGTTATCCCGCCTAATTTCATCAATATTGGCAATGTTCTGAGGAGAAGATACGATGGCATACGTAAGTGGTCTGCGCTCGTTCGTTTTACCATAGGCTTCATAGAGCACCATGTTACTGTTTTCTGCCACATGTTCAAAATAGGCTACCACATCGGCATGTCGGGAGAACTGTGTTCCTATCTCATAGCCCAGAAAATCGGAAGGAGATTGTAGTTGAGCGTTTACAGTTACTGTCGATAAAAAGATTACAAGGCTAAGAAATCGATACATAAGAGAATTTTTTTGAAGGCTAAAGGTAACAGATTTTCAGAAATCAAAGATTAGGAACACCACTTTTTCCCAATGATGTCAATTCGGGTGAATTAATGTAATTTTGGTGTTTAGGGAAGAAAAACAGTTTATTTTTGAAAGAATTCAGATTTTCTATGCCAACCAACACTATTTCCTACGCCAAAACCGGATATTTTTCAAAGTTGATCAGCGATTACCTCGACGAGGCCGGTTCCCTGGCAGCTTTTTACAATCGCCCTCCGGTATTGTCCGAGTTCGGGAAACAGTTGGAGGAGAAACGGGCGGTTTTTTCTAACGATTTCAGGAATAGGCTGGTTGAGAGTTTAAAGCGGCAGAACTCAAGCTTAAAGCTCTCAGAAGCTTCAGTCAACAATATCAACTCATTATCGGAATCCAATTCTTTTACTGTCACTACGGGGCATCAGCTGAACCTGTTTACCGGGCCGTTGTATTTTTTGTACAAGATTATCTCAGTGATCAATCTTTCGGAAGTATTAAAGAACGAATTCCCTGAGGAACATTTCGTCCCCGTCTACTGGATGGCTACTGAAGACCACGATTTCGAGGAGATCAACTATTTCAACTTCAGAGGAAAAAAACTAAGTTGGAACCGAGATGCAAGCGGAGCTGTTGGCCGGCTTTCAACCGAAGGATTATCAGCTGTGCTGGAAAATTTTAAGGCTCAGTTGGACCCTGGCAGCAATTCGAAGGAATTGGAACGACTTTTTAAAGAGGCCTACCTTGAACACCATAATCTTACAGATGCCACTCGTTTCCTGGCCAACGAATTGTTCGGAGAATATGGGCTCGTCATAATCGATGGTGACGATGCCGAACTGAAAAAGGCATTTGTTCCGTATGCCTTAAAGGATTTGGAAACCCGACAGTCGTTCGAAGCGATCACCTCGACCACCGAGAAATTAAAGGGCCGTGACTACCCCGAGCAGGTTCACCCCAGGGAGATCAATCTGTTCTATATCAAGGACGGGCTGCGTGAGCGTATCATCGAAAAGGATTCGGTTTATTACATCAATGAGACCGATATTAAATTCAATTTCGAGGAACTAAAAGCAGAAGTATCGACGCATCCCGAACGATTTTCCCCCAATGCGCTATTGAGACCACTTTACCAGGAGGTAATCCTGCCAAATCTGTGTTATACCGGTGGAGGCGGGGAACTGGCATACTGGTTTCAGCTAAAGGATTATTTCGAGGCAGTAGACGTGACTTTTCCCATACTTATACTGCGAAATTCTGCCCTGCTGGTTTCAGAAAAGCTACGGGAAAAACTGGATAAACTTTCGGTAACCGTGGAAGAATTGTTTCAGAAACAACACCAATTAAAGAATGCCTACACCAGGCGGATTTCAGATATTACGATCGATTTTAGCGTACAGCGTGAACATTTAAAAAAGCAGTTCAGCGACCTTTACGACATCGCCGCACGCACCGATGCTTCCTTTGTGGGTGCAGTAGCGGCACAGGAGAAAAAACAACTCAACGGCCTGGATAAACTGGAAAAACGCCTGCTGAAAGCCCAGCGAAAACGATATGAAGAATCGCTCACCCGGCTAACGGCCATACAGGACGAATTGTTCCCCGAGGGCCATCTCCAGGAACGGATGTCGAATTTTTCAGAGTTCTATATGCTTTACGGCCGCGATCTTTTTACCCGTTTAAAAGAAGAACTGCATCCCTTTTCAAGAGAATTTACCATAATTACGATTTAAAGAGTCGCCAACCTACTATTGAAAAGGTAATCCTTATAGATTTTGTTGTAGTGCACTTTCTTTTCAATCGATTTAATAACTTCGGTGGCAAAATCGGTTTCATACATTTCTCCCATAACGTTCAGTCCGCCGGGGCTAAAGACGTTTATTTCCATTAGCTTATCTCCCACTATATCGATTCCCACAAGGAACATCCCGTCCTGCACCAGTTTCGGCCGGACAATTTCAGCCAGTTCCATGATCTTATCGGTCATTTTGGCGCTTTCGGGCCGTCCTCCTGCGTGAATATTGCTCCGAATATCACCGCTGGCGTTTACCCGTTTCATGATAGCATACTTGCCGTCTGCAGATTTCAGGGGTTCGCCATTCATAAGGAATAACCGAGTATCGCCATTTTTGGCTTCCTTCAAATATTCCTGAGCGATCACAAAGCCATCGCGGCAGATCGCATCGATTGTTTGTGAAAGATTGTGTTCGTTCTTTTTATCCATCATAAAGACATTGGTACCACCTGAGCCCTGCAGTGGCTTCAATATCATCCGTTGTTTTTGCTCTTTAAAGAATTCCTTGATTTCCTTGTGGTCACGGGAAATGATGGTTTTCGGTCTCAGGATTTCCGGAAAATGCTGAAAGTACATTTTATTCACGGCTCCTGCCAGACTGCTTGGGTGGTTGAGTACGATAACCCGATCCTGGGTTGCTATTTCGCCGAAGATGAATGCTGCGTTCTGGGCCCACTCTCTTTTATTTATTTCTTCCGATGGGTCATTTCTCAGAAATAACACATCCAACTCACTTGATGAAATCTGCGTAAGTTTCTGTTTTTGGATTGCTCTGAAGTATGTTTCCTGTGTTTTGAAGGCTTGCCCGTTCACCGTCTTGCAGCGTGCCGATAAATGCCCGTCGCTGGCATAAGCCAGTTCACCCACCCCAATAAAATAAACCTCGTGCTCACGTTTATAAGCGGCATATCCCAAAGCCGGTGTGGTAAAGTTTGGCTTCTCGGTTTTGTGGTCATTAATGATAAATGCGATTTTCATGTTTTGCTAGTTTAGTAAGTCGGTTAAATCGATGCCATTTTTCAATTTTTCGAGTCGCGACTGAACGGATTCTCGATCCAGGAACCGGGGCAACTCCGGTTGTTTTAAAATTTGCCTGTGCAAAAGTTCTTCAATTAGATCGATGTGTTTAAAATTGAATTTACCGGTATATAAGGTTGAAAGTTGGCCTCCTTTCTGCAAATAGTCCAGCAATTTCATTAAGCCTGAAAGATAGACGGCATCCTTGGTAAGTCCGCCCCCTCGGTAAACCCGCATGCTGATATAATAGGCTGTTTTATCGGGAAAATTATAATGCTTATAAAGTAAATTGAAAGTATCCAGGAAGCTTACATCCGATACCATTGAATTGGCCGCAATAACTCGTCCTGCCAGTAGCCGCATCCGATTTACCGTAAGTCCGCCAACCAGGTATTCCGCAAGTACAGCCAGACCTTCCTGGAGTTCGTCGTATCCGGCAAATCCCGCATGCATTTGTTGAATTGGCTGTCTGCTGCCGTTGCAATAGGTGAGGATATGAGTTCCAATCTCGTGTTGTATAAGCGCGTCACACCTTCCTTCATCCATAGAGAGCTGATCGCTTATCAGGAGGTTTGTTTCCGAAACCATTATTCCCGCCACATCGTTTCGGATTTCGTATTTAAGTTTCATTTTTGGGAATTTTGGCTGGTAATAGGCTAATTCCTCTTCGGCCCGACTCGCAAATTGATGGCAATCAAATCGTTCGCTTTGACTGATCTCGGTGCCTGTTGGAAACTGATCCAGAATATTATGAGCTGCCTCGAGAACATTTTTTTTGATTGGTCCGTAAAGGCTTTCCCCTATATATCTGAAATTTTCGGTTTCCCGTTCTTCGAGCATGGTGAGTTGTTTCTCTATTTCCAGGCGTTTATCACGAAGTATGTACGCAATAGCGGGGTCGTCTACTTTATCGATGGGAATGTCGTACAGGGCTCGTTTCTCCAATTCGGGATCCAAAGCAATTAAGCGATAACTGAAGGATGGATTTTTGCTATACTTATTTTCTTTGAATTTGGCGAATTGCTGGGTACTGTTTACCGGGGTAGTACGGAGCAGGAACGACATCTTTTTACTTATCTCGGCCAGCGATTTATCGGCTTTTAACGTGATCCTGTCGATGTGTGTTTTTCCGAGCATTAGGTAGTGATCGTATGGATTGGCCGTTTGTACCCTAATGAATTCATACACGGTTCGTTTGAGGATTACGGAAAGCTGTGAAACAAACTTTCGATAAAAAAGGGAAAAGATCTCGTTCTCTTCCGGGCGCTCATATATTGTCGGAACCGCTAGCCCGATTACCAGAGTTCCGGATTCCTTGTATTTATTCTTTTCCAACAGAGGCTCGAGATGGGGGGGATGACGGTTAACCGTGTCATTCACTTCCACCGATATTTCGGGGTAGAGTACACGCAGCTCTTCAATACCTTCGGTAAGAGCACCTAAGGTTGCCGGCGCACGATCTTTAGGGCAGAAGATTTCGAACTCGGCCTCGTGGTCTTTTCGCACCGGCCACATTTCAATGATCAGGAACGAATTGAGTTTCTTCGAAATGGTGGAAGCCAGACAATCCAGTAAATTTGAGATATTCAAAGAGTCCTTTGCGATCAAATAGGAGGCCTGCGTTCTCAGCAGTCCGGAAAACAGTGCATCGTCTTGCTTAAAACGATACACGCATATAAAAGGAAGGAGTTTATCGATATGCAAAAAGCCGTCTTCGGGCAATTGCTCATTCACAGGTAAATCGTCCTCGAAATTCCTGCAAATACTGTCTATAAACTCTTTGTCGATCATAAATTAAATTTACTATTATCTCCTGCGTATTCTTTCGGGAGGCCTTGGATTTAGCATACATTTAACTGCAAACGTTAATTAATTCTCAATTTACATGACTGCTCTAGTTCATGTTTAAACAATGTGGGTATTTTTTTAGAAAGCTGTCTGTTGAAAACTGATTTTTTAGCTACTTTTGCCTATGCAAAACAACGTCCTAATCTTAGATTTCGGTTCGCAATACACTCAACTAATAGCGAGACGCGTTCGAGAATTAAACATCTATTGCGAAATTCATCCGTATCATCAGGTTCCTGAAAATTTAGATCCCTTCAAAGCCGTAATACTTTCCGGCAGCCCGTTTTCGGTGCGCGCCGAGGATGCTCCGCATCCCGACCTTTCTAAAATAAAGGGCCACAAACCCCTGCTGGGGGTTTGTTACGGCGCGCAGTATCTCGCACATTTCAACGGAGGAGAAGTAACTCCTTCCGAATCCCGCGAATACGGCAGGGCAAAACTTTCAACCATAATCGATTCCGATAGCCTGTTTGCGGGAATAAAAGAAGATACCCAGGTATGGATGAGCCATGGCGACACCATCGCTAAGCTTCCAAACCGGGGAATTCGCCTGGCTTCCACCGAAGATGTGGCAAACGCCGCATACGTTATAGACGGGGAAGAAACCTATGGCATACAGTTTCACCCGGAAGTGTACCATACCACAGACGGAAAGTTACTATTGGAAAACTTCCTCGTACACATAGCCGAAGTGAAACAGGATTGGACTCCGGCTGCCTTCGTAAACTCAACCATCGATGTGCTCCGGGAACAGCTGGGAAGTGATAAGGTGGTACTTGGTCTAAGCGGCGGTGTGGACTCAACGGTGGCAGCAGTGCTGCTTCACCAGGCTATAGGCAAGAATCTGTACTGCATCTTCGTAAATAACGGATTGCTGCGTAAGAATGAATTTGAAGACGTGCTCGATCAATACGAACATATGGGCTTAAATGTGAAAGGTGTTGATGCTTCGGCACGATTTCTGGATGCACTAAAAGGAGAAAGTGATCCTGAAGCCAAACGAAAGGCCATTGGAAATGCGTTTATAGAAGTGTTCGACGCAGAGGCTCATTTGGTTGAAGAGGTAGACTGGCTTGCCCAGGGAACGATCTACCCGGACGTGATAGAAAGCGTGTCGGTAAATGGTCCTTCGGTAACCATTAAATCGCATCACAATGTGGGTGGACTACCCGATTTTATGAAACTGAAAGTCGTGGAACCCCTGCGAATGCTATTCAAGGATGAGGTAAGAAGAGTGGGCGCCGAATTAGGAATAGACGAGAAGTTATTAGGCAGGCATCCGTTTCCCGGGCCGGGACTTGCGATTAGGATTTTGGGTGATATAACTGCAGAAAAAGTTCGTATCTTACAGGAAGTAGACCATATCTTCATCAGTGGCTTACGAAAATGGAAGCTCTACGACCAAGTATGGCAGGCAGGAGCCATTTTATTGCCAATACAAAGTGTGGGAGTGATGGGAGATGAACGAACCTATGAACAGGTTGTTGCTTTGAGAGCAGTAGAAAGTACGGATGGTATGACGGCCGATTGGGTAAATCTGCCTTACGAGTTTTTACAGGAAGTGAGCAATCATATAATAAATCGGGTGAAAGGCGTTAATAGAGTAGTGTACGATATAAGTTCCAAACCACCTGCCACCATCGAGTGGGAATAACAGTTACTATGCGGTATTTAATATATTTTTCTCTTTTGATCGTTTTTGCCCAGTGCGGTGGAACGGCAGCACTTCAGGAGTACAGGACCCACACGGTGGAAAAGGGTGAAACTGTCTATAGCATATCCAAGAAATACGGCGTCCCCGAACAGACAATATATTCGCTAAATCCCGATGCCCGCAACGGCATAGGGACAAATCATGTACTTATTTTACCTGCAGATGCCGTGGTCCGGCAGGACAATGTCACTTTTAAGAGTCACAAAGTGCGTCGGAAGGAAACGCTTTTTAGTATTTCGCAATTGTACAACGTTCAGGTTGAAGAAATAAAGAAGTACAATAAGGACTTGTATTCCAGGCAACTAAAGAAAGGAGAGCGAATTCAGATTCCGGTTTATACTACTAATACCGCTACATCCAATAATAGTTCAGGTAAAATTGACGAACCGTCCAATTCTGAAATGGGACAACACACGGTGCAACCAAAAGAAACTAAATTCGGTATTGCCAGGAAATACGGAATCACTGTAGCCGAACTCGAAAGCCTGAACCCTCAATTAGATGAGACCCTTCGTATTGGTTCCGTCCTCAACGTGCCGGAAGATACCGTTACAGATACGGCAGTAATTGAGAATGATAAATTTCAATTATATGAAGTTCAGCCTAAAGAAGGATTTTTCAGGTTAAAGGTAAAATTCGGACTAACCCAGGAGGAAATTGTCGCTCTTAATCCCTATGCTAAAGACGGGCTTAAGGAAGGTATGATCCTGAAACTTCCCAAAGTTGATGAAATTGGTCTTACAGATGAAATCAGGGTCACCAATCTCGAGAATAATATTGTTAACCGATCTAAAAAGCGAATTGCAGTTATGCTGCCATTTCAGCTAAACAGGGCTGATGCTGATACTTTGGAGAACAATAAGGATTTGATTAGAAATAACGGGGCTTTAAGAGTCGCCCTCGATTTTTACAGCGGTGCCTTGATGGCAGCCGAATTTGCGAAAGAAAGAGGTATTTCCATCGAACTCAATATTTATGACACACAGGGTAATGAAAATACCGTGCGGGATATTATTGCCCGCAATAATTTTGAAAACGTCGATGCGGTCATTGGACCCCTGCTTCAGAAGAATGTTGAAAGAGCAGCAAATGAGTTGAAAAAGGACGGAATTCCTATTTTTAGTCCCCTTAGCAACCGGGATATAAAGATATCTTCCAATGTATTTCAAACCATTCCTACCGATAAAATGTTAGAGGAAGCTATGATCGACTACCTGGCCGAGCATTCGGTCAATAAAAATATCGTTCTTATTTGCGATGCCAAAAAAGCTGCTCAGAAATCGGCACTTATGGAAGCCATACCGGGTGCAAAAAGCGTTGCTTTAAGGGATAAGAGCTTTCTACATGTAAAGGATATTGCGGATATTATAAGCGAGTTCTCGGAAAATTGGTTTGTACTTGAATCTGACGACCCGGTAATTGTGAGTAATGTGGTGGGCCTTCTGAACGGAATGCCGGAAAAATTCAAAATCCGATTGTTCACCCTGGATAAGAACGACGCTTTCGATTATCATGATGTATCGAATGTTAGACTTGCAAATCTTGGTTTCACTTTTCCCTCGGTAAACAAACGTTTTAACCACGACGATAAGAATGCCTTCCTTGTAAGCTACAAAAATAAGTATGGGGTACTTCCAAATCGTTTTGCAGTACGGGGATTCGATGTTACTTACGATGTGCTTCTCCGCTTAGCTACTGCCGATGACATCTACGAAGCGCACGACAGTTCTATAGAAACCGAATACGTTGAAAATAAGTTTCGCTATAGCAAAAAACTGTTCTCGGGATATCAGAACAATGCTTTTTATATAATCAGGTACAATAAGGACCTGGAATTCGAAGTAGTTGAATGAGTACGGCCAAAGTGAGGTATTTGGGGGAATTACGCACTGAGAACATTCATCTGGGTTCAGGTAACGCCTATGTTACAGACGCTCCCCTCGATAACAATGGCAGAGGCGAAGCATTCTCACCTACCGATACAGTGGCAACCGGACTGGCCAATTGTATGCTTACCGTAATGGGAATCAAAGCCCGGGATTTAGAAGTGGATCTCACGAATTCTACCGCAGATGTTACCAAAACTATGGCGTCCAACCCGCGAAGGATCGCAAAGATTGAAGTGGTGCTGTCGCTTCCTGCTAACATTTCAGAAAAGCACAAGAAGATACTCGAAAATACAGCAATGACATGCCCTGTTCACAACAGTCTTCATCCCGATATCGAACGCCACGTGCAATTTAACTGGGATTCCTTCTAAAGATGGCACTCAATAATTTTCTGTTTCTTTCGTTACTAATTTTATGAAATTAGTGATAATATTGGTGATGTCACTGCTCATCAGTGGGTCGGTGAATAACGACCCTGAGAAGATGTCCTGGCAGGAAAACCGTAAACTAACCTGGGCCGATTTTCAGGGTACTCCCGGTGGGAATGACGATTTTGTGGCCAGTACTAACAGCGGCATTTCTTTCTCCTATGCTATTAAACGTCAAGGGGAGTCTGTGGAACTCAATTATACGGTGTTGAGTAATTTTTACCCTAAAGATTCCTGGTATCGTCCCGAAGTTGCTTCAGCATACATACTGGCCCACGAACAGAACCATTTCGATATTTCCGAACTACACGCCCGGAAATTGCGAAAGCTGCTAACTGAAATCCCGGTAAACGAAAACGTGAAACTGTTGGTAGACAATTTGTATGGTGAGATAGAACAACAGCGTCGCAGCATGCAATCCAGCTTCGATTCAGACAGTGACCACTCCAAGAATAAAGAGGCCGAATACCGGTGGCGTGCTTTTGTTGCCGAACAACTGCAAGCGTATGCTGCATGGAAATAGAATCGCTTTGAACATCAACTCTCACGATCAAACCCAGCATCTCATAATGCTGGCAAACTACCGCATGCCCTTTGGCAAGTACAAGGACCGCTATCTTGTCGATTTACCTGAGGCCTATTATACCTGGTTCCGGCAGAAAGGTTTTCCCGAAGGGAAATTGGGTCAACTGATGAAAGAGATGGATGAAATTAAGGTCAATGGCCTGGAAGGCCTGATCCGCCCGTTGATTGTAAAGAAGTAAATCATAATCCCGGTCGCTCGCAATCCGAGCCGAAAAGGGATTTCCTTAGTCAATAGAGCGCTGCTATTCGTACTGCTTCAAATATTGAAAATTTCATTGGTAAGCTCCCCTAGAAAACTGTATCTTTACACCCCGTATAGGTAACAGCAACGCTACACATTCATGAGCACTACAAAGTACATCTTCGTTACGGGCGGGGTTTCATCTTCATTAGGTAAAGGTATTATCGCAGCATCACTGGCTAAGTTATTGCAAGCCAGAGGGTATCGCGTGACCATTCAAAAGCTCGATCCGTATATAAACGTCGATCCGGGGACCCTTAATCCATATGAACACGGGGAGTGCTATGTTACCGACGACGGGGCCGAAACCGATCTCGATCTGGGGCACTATGAACGCTTTCTGAACGTTCCTACTTCTCAGGCGAATAATGTTACCACCGGAAGAATCTATCAATCTGTCATCGAAAAGGAAAGACGAGGCGAATTCCTGGGGAAGACAGTACAGGTCGTCCCACATATTACCAACGAAATAAAAGAACGTATCCAGATCCTGGGCAATAGTGGCGATTACGATATCGTGATTACCGAGATAGGCGGAACCGTGGGTGATATTGAATCCTTGCCCTATATTGAATCGGTGCGACAGCTTAAATGGGAACTGGGCGACGATAACGCCCTGGTAATACATCTTACACTGGTACCTTACCTGTCGGCCGCCGGGGAATTAAAAACCAAACCCACCCAACATTCGGTGAAGACACTCATGGAAAGTGGGATCAAAGCCGATATACTGGTATGCCGAACTGAGCACGAATTAAGTGAAGACCTGAGAAGGAAACTAGCACTGTTTTGCAACGTACAATACGAGGCTGTGATACAGTCTATCGATGCTTCGACCATCTACGATGTTCCTAATATGATGTACGATGAAGGCCTCGATAGGGTTACCTTAAAAAAATTAAATCTTTCCAATAGCTCCGAACCAAATCTTAAACAATGGAACGAATTTCTCCACCGGCACAAAAACCCCAAAGCAGAGGTTACCATTGGCCTGATAGGAAAATATGTTGAACTGCAGGATAGTTATAAATCCATACTTGAAGCATTTATTCACGCCGGCGCAGAAAATGAAGTCAGTGTGAACGTGGTGTCGGTTCATTCCGAACATCTCGACGCCAAATCCATCGATAAAACCCTGTCCGGGTTAAACGGAATCCTGGTTGCACCCGGCTTCGGAGAGCGGGGTATAGAAGGTAAGATAGAAGCGGTGCGTTATGCGCGCGAAAATAATATGCCTTTCTTCGGAATCTGTCTGGGAATGCAAATGGCGGTAATTGAATACAGTAGAAATGTGCTGGGGCTGAAGCAGGCAAATTCAACCGAAATGGACTTTAATACTCCCGATAAAGTGATCGACCTTATGGAAGAACAAAAGACCATCACCGATAAAGGGGGTACCATGCGACTGGGGGCCTGGGCGTGCAGGTTAAAAGAAGGTTCAATTGTGGCAGCTGTCTATGACAATGAGTTAATAAGTGAGCGTCACCGTCATCGCTACGAATACAACAACGATTACAGCGATAAGTTGGAAGCAGCCGGCCTGGTAGCTACCGGGATCAACCCCGAGACCGGCTTGGTGGAGATCGTGGAGATCCCAGAACACCCATGGTTTGTCGGAGTGCAATATCACCCGGAATACAAGAGCACGGTGGCAAACCCACACCCGCTGTTCGTGGCATTCGTTAAAGCGGCCTATGAACATTCGATCAAATGAGACAATTTGGCGTACTTTGCAGTAACGGCGGGATAATTGGTAAGACAGATGCTTTACAGCCTTAGGCGCAGAAAAAAATTAAAAACGACAACTTAAACAACTGAGCTGCTAACCCAGGACGTTCAGAATAGATAAAAATGGAAGAAAAGAAGTTTGATATAAATTCACTTATTGGTTTTATACTCATTGGAGGTATACTGGTATATATGCTTTATTTACAAAGCCCAACTCCCGAAGAGATAGAAGCCGAAAAACAGAGAACCGAACAGCAAACCCAGGCCGGGCAGGCGGAAGAAAAAGCTATTCCCGAAGATACTACTACTTTTGAAAGCGCTACGGAACTTTCGGTAGTTTCCCAAAACGATTCCCTCGGGCTCATAGACCTGAGAAACAGGTTAGGGTCCTTTGCGTATTCCGGAACGCTAGACTCTGCAACAGAAAATATTACTGTCATCGAAAATGACGTCTTGGTCTTAAAAGTTAGCAACAAGGGCGGTTATATTACCGAAGCAAAATTAAAGCAGCACACCATGTATACCGGCGAACCGGTATACCTCATAAAGGATGGCAGCGCATCTTTTAACCTGCAGTTTTCTGCCGAAAATAGGTTGCTTAATTCCAAAGACCTTTATTTTGAACCTTCCGTGAGCGAGAACGGGGAGAATAAGGTGCTAAGCATGCGCTTGAAAGCATCTCCCAACGCTTATATCGAATATAGATACGAACTCACCCCCGGGGAGTATATGCTGGGCTTTACCCTCCGTTCCGAAGGCCTTGATGGAGTTCTCAACACTACCCAGCCCATCTATCTGGACTGGAATTTAAAGGGATACCGTCATGCCAAGAGCATCACTTACGAGAATCGCTATTCCAGGCTTACATACGAATACGAGGATGAGAAGCATTCAAAACTGTCGCCTACCGGAGAAGATGCCGAAGTAGAAAAGGATGTAAGCTGGATGAATTTCCGCCAGCATTTCTTTAGTTCCATGCTGCTGTCAGACACTCCCTTTTCGGAAGTCGCCCTTAGTTCAACAGACCTGGTTGAAGACGAGGAAATCGATACTGTTTACACCAAACTATACGGTGCTAAGATGTTACTTCAACCAAAAGGCGGTGCACTGAGCTATGATATGAACATGTATTATGGCCCTACCGACTACCAGATATTCAAGAAATACGATCGTAACCTGGATGAAGCCATGCCATTGGGCTGGGGTATTTTTGGAATGATCAATAAATACATCATTATTCCGCTCTTCGGTTTTCTAAGTGGATTCCTTCCTGCGGGCATCGCCATAATCGTACTTACAATCCTTATCAAACTCGTCCTTTCGCCGGTACAATACAAACAGTACCTGTCGCAAATGAAGATGAAGATTCTGAAGCCGGAACTGGATGAGATTCGTGAGAAATACGGGGATAACAAACTGAAGATTCAGCAGGAAACCATGAAGCTTCAGAATATAGCCGGTGCAAACCCTTTAAAAACAGGCTGTTTGCCGGCACTATTGCAGATTCCTGTGTTCTATGCGCTCTTTACATTTTTCCCTACGGCTTTCGATCTTCGTCAGAAGAGCTTTCTGTGGGCGGAAGACCTGTCCAGCTACGATACCATTGCGGAATTACCTTTCCATATCCCGTTTTACGGAGATCATGTGAGTCTGTTTCCAATTCTGGCCTCCATAGCGATCTTCGTTTATATGATGATGACAATGGGGCAGAGTATGCAGGCGCAGCAGCAACCGGGAATGCCTAACATGAAATTCCTGATGTACCTGTCGCCGCTGTTTATGCTGGTTTTCTTCAACAACTACGCCAGTGGACTATCGTTGTACTACCTGACTTCAAACCTGATTACGATTGGAATTATGCTGGTGATCAAGAACTTTATTTTGGACGAGGATAAAATCCATGCGAAGATTCAGGAGAACAAGAAAAAACCTAAGAAGCAAAACAGGTTTCAGCGTAAAATGGCTGAAATGATGGAACAGGCCGAACAACAGAAAAAAGCCCAGCGAAAGAAGTAAATAGTGTTTTGGCATCTTTTTTGAAAAAATCAGAATCCAATTCAATAGAAGAATAAAAACTTCGTTTACTATTTAAACAGTTCAAATATGAAATCATTCCTCCTGCTCTTTGTTGGAATAATGTCTTATTCAGCCGCTTTTTCCCAGTCGGATGTAAATCAGTTCGACGAGAACGGCAAACGTCACGGAAGCTGGAAAAAGTATTTCGAGGGTACCGAACAGCTGCGATATGAAGGTACTTTCGAACACGGGAAAGAGGTAGGCACCTTTAAGTTCTATTGCGAAGAGTGTAAGTCTCAGCCGATGGTCACCAAAGAGTTCTCCGGCAAAGACAACCTGGCGGATGTTAAGTACTATACCATAAAAGGAAAGCTGGTGAGTGAAGGCAAGATGCAGGGTAAGAAGCGAGTTGGGGAATGGCTGTATTATCACGAGAAGACCAACAGTGTGATGTCCAGAGAGAATTATGTGGATGATAAGCTCCACGGAAAGAAATACACTTATTACCCCAATGGTAATATCACAGAGGAAATTACTTACGAGCATGGAGTGATGCAAGGGGATAATTTATATTATGGTCCTGACGGGGTGATGCTGAAGAAACTGAAATATGTAAATAACGAACTTCACGGAGAGGCTTTTTATTATGATGCCAATGGAAATGTTACCATCAAAGGATTCTACAAGGATGGGAAAAAACACGGACTATGGCAGTATTTCAAGGACGGTAAAGTTACCCTGGAAGAAACCTTCCCCAAGCCGAAACCCGGCAATAACTAATCTATAATAGCGATTTACTTCAGTAAAATCTCAGGCAAGGTGGCCCGAACATTTCTTAATTCGGAAAATCGTATTTTTGCACTGAATTAAAACATTCATGAAACAACGAGTTGTCATAGGACTTAGCGGAGGTGTAGACTCCAGTGTTGCTGCCTATCTTTTAAAAGAGAAGGGGTACGATGTGATTGGGTTATTTATGAAGAACTGGCACGACGACAGTGTAACCATTTCGCAGGAGTGTCCATGGCTGGAGGATAGTAATGATGCCATGCTTGTGGCTCAGAAACTCGGAATTCCTTTTCAAACGGTCGACCTAAGCGAAGAGTACAAGGAGCGTATCGTAAACTATATGTTCAGGGAGTACGAGATGGGCAGAACCCCCAACCCCGATGTACTCTGCAACCGGGAGATCAAGTTCGATGTGTTTATGAAGATTGCCCTGGGGCTGGGAGCCGATTATGTCGCTACCGGGCATTATTGTCGGAAAGACAGTATTGAAAAAGAGGGTCAAACTATTCACCGTTTACTTTCGGGCAAGGATCCCAATAAGGACCAGTCCTATTTTTTATGTCAGCTGTCCCAGGAGCAACTGGCCAAAACGCTTTTTCCTATCGGAGAGCTCTTAAAACCTGAAGTGAGGCAAATTGCAGCAGAGCAGGGGTTGATAACCGCAGAGAAAAGGGATTCTCAGGGGCTTTGTTTTATTGGAAAGGTCCGGCTTCCGGATTTCCTTCAGCAGCAACTGGCACCCAAGGAAGGGGTAATAGTGGAAGTTCCGTCAAAGTATGAGGGCTACGACCACCGGGTTCCGGATTTCAGTTCCGAAGAAGAAAAACTAAAATACCTGTCTGAAAAACAACGCTATTCGCAAGCCGACGGCACCGTTATCGGTACGCACCAGGGAGCGCATTATTTTACCAAAGGGCAGCGAAAAGGCTTGGCGGTGGGCGGAACCAAGGAACCCTTATTCGTTATAGATACCGATGTAGAGGAAAACGTGATCTATACCGGGCAGGGCAAAGACCATCCCGGCTTGTATCGACGCGGCTTGTTCGTTAACGAAGCCGAGATTCACTGGGTGAGGGAAGACCTCACGCTTGAGGAGGATTCAACCATGGAGGTAGAAGCCCGTATTCGATATCGCCAGCCCCTTCAAAAAGCTACGCTTCACAGAACCGATTCGGGACTTTATGTTATCTTTGAAGAACCACAGTCGGCTATTTCGGAAGGGCAGTTCGTGGCCTGGTACAGCGGAGAAGAGTTGCTGGGCAGTGGTGTTATCTCATAACAACTTCAATTTGTGGAAAACAAAATCACCCGACTTTTTAATATAAAATACCCATTAATCCAGGCAGGAATGATATGGAACAGCGGTTGGCGCCTGGCTTCGGCTGTGAGTAATGCCGGAGGACTGGGGTTGCTGGGGGCCGGATCCATGTATCCGGAGGTACTTCGCGAACACATTCAAAAATGTAAGAAGGCAACCGAAAAACCATTCGGGGTCAATGTACCCATGTTGTATCCGAACCTGGAAGAGATCATTGATATCATTATCGAGGAGGGCGTTAAGATCGTTTTTACTTCCGCAGGAAACCCGGCTACTTATACATCCCGATTAAAGGAGGAAGGAATTACGGTAGTTCATGTTGTAAGCAGTGTAAAGTTCGCCTTAAAGGCACAGCAGGCAGGAGTGGACGCCGTAGTAGCCGAAGGCTTTGAAGCCGGCGGACATAACGGCCGGGAAGAAACAACCACTTTTACGCTTATACCCATGGTTAGGGAAAAGATTGATATCCCGCTGATAGCCGCCGGGGGAATTGCAACCGGAAATGGTATGCTGGCGGCGATGATTCTGGGAGCCGACGGGGTGCAAATTGGTAGTAGATTCGTAGCTTCAAACGAATCCAGTTCTCATATTGCCTTTAAAAAGAAGGTGGTTGAAGCTAAGGAGGGCGACACCCTGCTCACGCTCAAAGAGCTGGCGCCGGTAAGAATGATGAAGAATAAATTCTTCGAAGATGTGATTGCTTTGTATGCGACCAATCCAACAACCGAGCAATTGAAAGAGTTGCTGGGTCGTGCCCGTGCGAAAAGAGGAATGTTTGAAGGTGATCTGGAAGAGGGAGAACTGGAGATCGGGCAGATTGCCGGACTGATCCACGACATCAAACCGGCCGCGAGCATCGTTGAAGAGATTATAAACGACTTCAATAAGGCGAAGAAGGCGGTTGTTGCCACGCTTTAAGTTTTGGCTTACACTTCGACCTTAATTATTCAGCATAGGTTTTAGCTCGGGGTTCTTGTTTCTCAAATCCCAACCTCCTTCATATACCGATTTCAGGTTTACAAGATAAAAAGACCAGCCGCTGTCGCACCCAAGACGAACATTAACCTTCTTCTCATCAGTAGTGGGAATATCTTTTTGGGTGAGGCTCACGATGGTATAATCTTCGTAACTAGACAGTGCGACTTCTACCGTACAATCACCCGCAAAGGTGAATTTTAGGTTATCGCTACCGTTAGCGCTTATAACTTTCCCATTTTCTTCGCCATCCCAGAGGAACCATCTCCACTTATAGCGATGTCCTGCCTGAATAGCCCGGTCCTGAGGAATGGATTTTTCAGAATCTTCATAAAACCTGGCGCTGCTTAAAAACCATCGCTCCAGTTCAGAAGGAATGGTCCAGGCGTCATAAATCTTTTGAACAGGGGCTTTTACCGCAATTTTTCGCGTAAATTGAGTCCAGTCGAAATTTTTCATCATATGCTGATTACTAACTTCCAAGTTAATAAAAAGCTGATTAAATTTCCTAAAATTCCGGGATGATCTGGTTGACTACCAGGTCATCGAAGGTTTCCCTTTTTCTAATTAGATGGGCTTTGCCTTTATACCACAGTACTTCGGCCGGTCTGTATCTGCTGTTGTAGTTGCTTGCCATGGTAAAACAGTAGGCCCCGGCATTGTTAAATGCAAGTATGTCCCCTTCACTGATCTCGGCGATCCTGCGATTACTTCCGAAGGTGTCGGTTTCACAAATATAGCCTGTTACGGTGTAGAAGCGTTCACGGCCATCGGGGTTGCTAACGTTAAGGATCTCGTGTTCCGATCCGTAGAGCATTGGCCTGATAAGATGATTGAACCCACTGTCCACCTGTGCAAATACGGTTGAGGTAGTTTGCTTTACAACATTGACCTTTACCAGAAATTTCCCTGCCTCACTCACAAGGAATTTACCCGGTTCGAAGGCCAGGGTAAGTTTTTTGCCGTATTCCTTGCAGAATTCATTAAAACGCTTGCTTAGTTTTTCCCCAAATTCCTCAACGTTTGTTTCTTTATCACCTTCTTTATAAGGTACCTTAAACCCGCTTCCGAAGTCGATGAATTCGAGATCGCTAAAATGTTTGGCAGTATTGAACAGTATTTCGGAAGCATAGAGGAAAACTTCTATGTCGAGGATATCACTGCCCGTATGCATGTGGATACCATTGATATTCATACCCGTGTTTTCAACGATACGACTTATATGCGGCAACTGATGAATACTTATCCCGAATTTGGAGTCGATATGCCCCACGGAAATGTTCGAATTACCGCCAGCCATAACATGCGGATTAATACGGATACAAACAGGGGTTTTGGGGTGTCGCGTTCCGAATTGTTCCAATATGGACAGATTGTCGATGTTAATTTGTACGCCCATACCGGCCGCCCGTTCGATCTCCTCCAGGGAAACCCCGTTGGGAGTGTAGATGATATCTTTGGGAGCTACACCGGCTTCAAGAGCCATTCGTACCTCCTGAATTGACACCGTGTCCATTCCTGCTCCAAGACTATGTAAATATTTAAGCACGGCGATGTTCGAAAGTGCTTTAACCGCATAATGTATATTAAGCTGTTTAACACCCTTGAAGGCATTTGTTAATCGCTCGTACTGAGATCGCATTTTTTCGGCATCGTAAACGTATACCGGACTGTTGTATTCCGATACAACCGAAAGCAGGTCCTGGTTGGTCATTCTATAGGTTTTTAATTAAAGTGCAAAAATAAGGTTTAGAGTTTAGGTTTTTAACAAATTCAAATGAAAATCGAAGTTTCTCAGCTGAAGGAATCCCTCTACTGTTTATGTCTATGCTTTATTCGACAAAAAACATTAGTCCATTCAGCTGTCATTTACTATTTTTGTGCAGCCTAAAAACACTTGTTTTATGAATTTACACGAATATCAGGGAAAGGAAATATTAAATAGTTTTGGTGTAGAGATCCAAAGGGGAATTGTAGCCACTTCGGCTGCTGAAGCCGTAAATGCGGCAAAGAAGTTAACCGAGGATACGGGGACCGAATGGCATGTGATTAAGGCTCAGGTTCACGCCGGAGGTCGCGGAAAAGGAGGTGGTGTAAAGCTCGCCAAAAACCTCAACGAGGTAGAACGTATTGCAGGTGAAATAATCGGTATGAATCTTATTACCCCTCAAACTTCAGCCGAGGGCAAAAAAGTGCACCAGGTACTGATAGCCGAGGATGTTTACTATCCCGGAGAAAGTGAACCGGAAGAGTATTATATGAGTGTGTTACTGAACCGAGCCAATGGTCGGAATATGATTATGTATTCTACTGAAGGAGGGATGGATATCGAAAAGGTAGCAGAAGAAACACCACATCTCATATTTACCGAAGAGATCGACCCTGCCGTGGGATTATTACCCTTCCAGTCGCGTCGCATTGCGTTCAATCTCGGTCTTAGCGGGATGGCGTTCAAGAAAATGACCAAATTCGTCCAGGCTTTATACATGGCATATATTAAATCCGATTCTTCATTGTTCGAGATCAACCCGGTACTAAAAACCAGCGATGACCGAATAATTGCAGTGGATGCCAAGGTTACCCTGGACGACAATGCCTTGTTTAGGCATAAAGATTACGAAGCCCTGCGGGACATTCGCGAAGAGAACCCTATAGAAGTCGAAGCAAAAGCGGTAGGACTAAACTATGTGGACCTGGACGGAAACGTAGGTTGTATGGTAAATGGTGCGGGACTGGCTATGGCGACCATGGACCTTATCAAACAGGCCGGGGGAGAGCCGGCGAACTTCCTGGATGTTGGTGGTACGGCCGATGCCGAACGTGTTGAAGCCGCATTTCAACTCATACTGAAGGATCCAAATGTAAAAGCCATCCTCGTGAACATCTTCGGAGGAATTGTGCGCTGCGACCGCGTGGCACAGGGAATTGTGGATGCTTATAAGAATATCGGAAATATTGAAATTCCGATTATAGTTCGCCTTCAGGGCACCAATGCTGATATCGCGAAGGAACTAATTGACAACAGCGGGCTGGACGTTCAAAGCGCCATCGAGTTCCAGGAAGCTGCCGATAAGGTTCAGGCCGTTCTGAGTTAGATATATTTCTAGAAAAAGATACCAAACCCTTCTGAAGCACAGGAGGGTTTTTTAGTACTATAAAGTTTCCTACTGTTAATAAAGGTTAATAAAGCGTTAAATAACAGTAATTTAAGTAACATTAATATTTTCTATACGTCTATAGTACACAACAATCATTCATTCATTCATCAAAAATCGAACAATTATGAAAAATTTCAGTGTATTATTCGCCGCTTTGTTTCTACTGGGAACAACATCTGTATTCGCAGTAAATGACGCTACAATTGAAGACAAAACTACCGCTACCAGTACGGAAATGACCAAATTATTACAGAATCCCGACTTTATCGTTGAATACGAAATGGAAGCCAATGTGCTCTTTACGGTAAACGACGAAAATGAGATCCTTATTCTTTCCGTGGAGACCGAAGATGACCAGGTTGTGTCATATGTAAAGAGTCGACTTAATTACCAAACCTTAAAGTCGAATTTGGAAACCGGAAAACAGTATGTTTTACCTGTTAGGATTAAATGTGAAAAGTAAATGTATAATTTTAACAAAACCCCGGTCTAATCAATCGGGGTTTTTTTATTTTTGCGATATGAATAACAGAAACCAAGCCCTGCTAAGTGATTTGATTAAGCTTGCAAAGGCAGACGACAAACTTATGGAATCTGAGTACGATTTCATTCTGCGCATTGCAGAGCGAATGGAAATCGAAAGAGCAGATGTGGATCTATTAATTCAGCAACCGTTGCCTTCAGTAACACTTGAATCTGAGATCGAAAGAATAGTTCATTTCCACAAACTAGTGCTCATTATGAATGTAGACTGGGAGATGCACGAGAAGGAGGAGGAGCTGTTGAGGAATTTCGGATTGAAGATGGGAGTCCGACAGGCGGCTATCGACCGAATCCTGTTCAGGACTCAACAACAGGAGAACAGAATAATCCCGGCTGAAGAATTGATACAGATCTTTCAAACCTATTACAACTAGGATTCCAGCAACTTCTTAGCCATTTTCTTTCCGCAGTATATTTTAAGCGTTTTATTAGCATCTTTCATTAAACGCTTCTTTTCTTTAGCGATGGCTTTATAATACGAATTATTTGCCGCTTCTTCCCCGGCAAGATAGGCCAACATCCATAATAGTTTTTGAATGAGGATGGGATCGTGTTTACAATAGGTGCGTAACGAAGCCATGGTGTTAAAAAGCAATTCATCGAAATTGACTGAAGCTATTTTTACAAGCAGCTGTCCGTTGTGGTGATACTCGCTGCTGTTTGTTTTTTTCATCCGAAGACTGAAGAGTTCAGTGAGGTAGTCGATTGCGTTTATCGCTGTGCCCGGGTCATTAATTCCCGGCGACATGGCTTTAACGGCAATTTCGGTAATCTGCTTAAAGGCCAGAATATAGTTGTCTTCCACAAGTTCACCGCGTTGAAAACTGATATTTGATACGATTTCCCTGATTGTCGCCTCGTCTACCGGTCTGCTGGTTTTGATAAAGGGGGAATTCTGTAATACGAACATCCCTTTGGGAATCGTCAGGTAAATTTTGAGGTCTTTCTCGGCACAGAGTTTCAGAAGATTTCTTACCGATACATTTTGAAAATAACCACTCTTAGATATAGTATAAACAGACCAGTGGGTGGTTTCCGGGAATGAAACCGGTTCTGTCTTGCGCGTTTCGTTTTCTAATTCAATAATGGTTTTCATCCTGCTGATAGACTTGGAAAAAATCGTATCCAGGATGTTGTTCACTTGTATGGACTGAGAGATATTATGAATAAAATAAATAAAAGCACAGAGGCAGACTATGGTTAGTAAGATGCCCAGGAAAATCGATAAACCCGGCAGAGAATAGGAGTCGTCCGTGGGCTCGACCGCAAACAGAATAAAAATATTATAGAGGATGGTAGCCAGATAGGTGCCCAGGATGATCTGATGATTTTTATCTGAAATCAAGCCGGGGAGCAGCCGTGGTGAAAAATTGCTCGAAGCCTGGCTAAGCAGTAGCATCACCATGGAAAAACTAAAAACCATCATGGAGATCAGCCCGCCTATGCATACGCTTAGGACAGCAAGTGCCGTATCACCATTCTCCACGATAAAAGCCGGAACCAGTTCCTTTAATTCTGAAGAGATGTTCATTTGTTCCACTCCCAGCATAACTACGGACAGGGCGATCCCAAAAACCGAAAGCACAGTAGGATAAAAAGCGATCTTACTTCGGATCGAATTAAAAAGAGATTTGACGCGATGATAGAGTTTCTTCACAAATGGCTATTTAGACTTCAAGTTAAATATAAACAGAAGTGATTTTCTTAAAATTGAAATAAATTTTCAATTGCTTGCGAATTCATATTGTCAAAAAGACATGATATTAATCAGAATTTCCGACATTTTGACTTGCAATTTGATCTGGTGAGGTTTTTGACTAAGGAATAAAAGTTGAATGAAAAAGTTGAATGAAATAAAATAAATTGGAATGAAAATAGTTAATAGAAATACAGCTTGGTTCCCTTCGATTTTGGAGGATTTTTTTACTGAAAATAGACTGGATGTGCCTAATTATGAAAACTTTAGCATTCCGGCGGTAAATATTCAGGAAAATTTGACGAATTTTGTAATTGAACTCGCCGCACCGGGTTTTAAAAAGGAAAATTTTGCTATTGAAGTGGAAGATAATATGTTGCGAATTTCCACTGAGGTTTCTACTGAAGCCGCAAAAGAAAGTTTAGATAACAGCTCCAAATTTACACTTAAGGAATTTAACTATGGCAACTTCAAACGGGCGTTTAATCTGCCCGATACGGTCACAGTTGAAGAAATTAGTGCAAAATATGAAGACGGAATACTCCGTTTAGCGCTTCCGAAGAAAAAGGAAGAAAAAGCATTGAAGAAAATGGTTGAGATTTCATAATTGAAATTTAATTTGGTTAGTTAGTTGAAAATGGCCGCGTATTACTCAATCGATACGCGGTTTTTTTATGGAGTAATTTAAAAAAACCGCCAAGCCTGCGATCAGCCCCTGCTTTAATTTTGAGTGCGCTGCGACTGAGGCGTATTCTTCGAATCCATTAACATAGAATTCAATTCCTGCAATTCTTTTTGCGTAAGATTCCGCCAGGCTCCTGTTTTAAGATCACCCAACTCTATGTTCATAATCCTGATTCTTTTCAATTCCAAAACTTCATAACCCAAATACTCGCACATCCTGCGGATCTGCCTATTGAGTCCCTGAACTAGCACAATCCGAAATACATACCTGCTCAGTTGTTCAACTTCACATTTTTTTGTGGTGGTTTCCAATTCGGCCAACGGAATCCCAGAACCCATCCTTTTGATAAAATCACTGGTAACGGGCCGGTCCACCTTTACGATATATTCCTTTTCGTGCCGGTTTCCGGCTCTCAGGATCTTGTTCACTATATCCCCGTCATTGGTCATTAACAACAAACCTTCACTGGGTTTGTCCAGGCGGCCAACATGGAATATCCGCTCTTTGTGATTGATGAAGTCTACCACATTTCCAGGTACCCGCCTGTCGGTAGTACAGGTAATCCCCACCGGTTTATTGAGGGCGATGTACACCAGGTTGTCGTTAGCCTTTATGGGTTTGCCATCCACCCTGATTTCATCGTCGGGCATGGCCCTATCTCCCAGGGTAGCCACCGTACCATTGATTGTGACCTTGCCGGCTTCTATCAATACATCCGCTTTGCGACGGGAACAATATCCGCTGTCACTGATGGCCTTATTAATTCGTATGGACTCCGGATGGTGTGTCATGTAGTACAAAGATACAAATTACCAATTCGTTAAACTTACTTTAAAGCGAAGGTGATAAAGGTCGAAAATCGATAAATTGGTGAAACAATCAAAACACTTCAATGGCAATACTCGGTTCGATAATTAAAGGCGCTATTAACCTCACAGATGCAATTTCCAACGAGGATCCTAAACAAATAGCACAGGAAAAGGTATTAAAGAATCTGCTTTCCAAAGCGAAGGATACAGCATTCGGTAAGTACTATGGCTTTAAAAAGTTACTAGAATCAGAGAACATACAAGAGGAGTTTGCCAAAGTAGTGCCTGTACATGATTATAATAAAATGACCGAGGATTGGTGGAGCAAGGTTCACGACGGGAATGCAGATATTTGCTGGCCGGGGAAACCCACCTATTTTGCGCTAAGCAGTGGTACAACCGGCAAAAGCAGTAAACGGATACCGGTTACCGACGATATGCTGTCGGCCATAAAGACCACCGGTATCAAGCAGGTTGGGGCGCTCAGTAATTTCGACCTGCCCGCCGATTTCTTTGAGAAGGAAATTATGATGCTAGGGAGTTCTACCGATCTCACCGCAGAAGGTGAATTCCTGGAAGGGGAAATCAGCGGGATAAGCGCGAGCAACATCCCTTATTGGTTCCAGGGTTACTATAAACCCGGAAAGGAAATCGCGAAGATCGACGACTGGGATACCCGGGTTGCCACCATCGCAAAGAATGCCAAGAACTGGGATATAGGAGCCCTCAGTGGAATCCCGTCATGGATGGAACTGATGTTAAAAGAGGTGATCAGCTATCACCGGGTTGATACCATTCATGATATCTGGCCTAATTTGCAGGTCTATACCAGTGGAGGGGTGGCCTTCGAGCCTTACGAAAAAAGCTTTAATAAATTATTGGCCAAACCCATCATAGTGATCGATACCTATCTCGCTTCCGAAGGATTTATAGCGTACCAGCAACGGCCCGAAACCCATGCGATGAAACTGGTGACCGATAACGGTATCTACTTCGAATTTGTGCCCTTTAAACCGGAATATATCAAACAAGACGGCTCTCTGGTGGATGATGCACCTGTGGTTACCATAGATGAAGTGGAGGAGGATACCGATTACGTCCTTCTTATTAGTACAGTTTCAGGGGCATGGCGTTATCTCATCGGAGATACCATCGCATTTAAGAATAAGGAAAGAGGAGAGATTATCATAACCGGCAGGACAAAATTCTTCCTGAACGTCGTTGGCTCACAGCTTTCAGTGAATAAGATGGAAGCGGCACTACGGGAACTGGAGCAGGAATTCGACATAGAGATACCCGAGTTTACCATTGCTGCTGTGAATAAAGATGGAGAATTTTACCATCATTGGTACCTTGGAACTACATCCAATATCGAAAATACCAAATTGAGAGACAGGCTGGATATGGCCTTGAAGGACGCCAACAAGAATTACAAGGTGGCAAGGAGTAAAGCGCTAAAAGGGGTAATTGTTACTAGCGTGGATCCTGAGGTCTTTTACGAATGGAATGCCATGAATAAGAAGAAAGGGGGACAGGTGAAGATGGAACAGGTAATGGATGAAGAAAAATTTAAAGAATGGGAAGCCTTCGTGAAAGAGTACAATTCCTAATCATTTAATTGTCTTCATTAATCAGTTGCATAACCTCTTCGGGGGAGATATAAAAAGAGCGAATACGGTCCTTGTATTGTTCAGATATATCGGCGTGATCCAGAATAAAGTTCTTTGTTTCCAGTATATAGGCTCCCATGCCGTGGGCTATGGCATAAGTGTCGGCTGCCCGCTCCACTTCTTTTATATGCGTGGTGGAGAATAAATATTTTATTCCGAAGATCAGCATTCCAAAATTGGATCGCGCACGGTAATCCATCACGTGTCCCAATTCATGCCCGATCCACCCGATCAGTACATCGCCCGGGATATCCGAAATGGTAAATTCTTCTTTGTCAATCTGAATTCTTCTACTTATCAGGATGATATAAGCTCTATGCTTTCTCGATTTTAGAAAACTGGCCCAGGTGGGCTGCGCCTGCATAGTGGATTTCTTAATGTTGTTCTTAAACCTGAAGATTATTTTCGTCTCATAGAGTTCAGGGAAATGTAACAGGGCTTTTATGGCCTCCTTACGAATACTCTCGGGAATGATCTTATTCTCCAGGTTTAAGTGTGGCTTTTCAGACATGGCAAAAATATAAGGCGCTCCCGCGGAGGATTGTGTTAACGGGGTATTAAACTTTCAGCTTTAGTCGGCTTCCGCCAATTTTTTCTGAAAGGATTTGATCTTGTCTCTCAGCCTGGCCGCCATTAAAAAATCCAACTCCTTGGCAGCTTTTTCCATCTCTTTTCGCGTATCCCGAATCTTTTTCTCTAATTGGGGTTTTGTCAGGTATTGTTCTTCCGATTCGGCTGCGAGCGATTCCGCCGTTTCGAAGGTATAGGAGTCCGTCTTCTTTTTGGCCAGGGCATTTTCAAGAGACTTTACGATAGCCCTGGGCGTAATATTGTGCTTCTTATTGTATTCAATTTGCTTGCCGCGGCGGTATTCCGTTCCATCAATGGTATGCTGCATGCTTTTGGTAATCTTATCCGCATACATTATGGCTTTCCCGTTGATATGCCTGGCAGCACGACCAACCGTCTGGGTGAGTGACCTTCCGCTTCTCAGAAAGCCTTCTTTGTCGGCATCTAGTATCGCGACCAGCGACACTTCAGGAAGATCCAGACCTTCCCTAAGCAGGTTTACACCCACCAGTACATCAAACAATCCCAGCCGAAGATCTTGCATGATCTCCACCCGTTCAAGGGTGTCCACATCCGAGTGAATATAGCGACACCGCACCTGAATACGCGTCATGTATTTGGTCAGCTCTTCCGCCATCCGTTTGGTGAGCGTGGTAACGAGGACGCGTTCATCTTTTTCCACGCGTTTTTGGATCTCTTCAAGCAGGTCGTCGATCTGGTTTAAACTCGGTCTCACCTCGATCGGAGGATCAAGAAGCCCGGTGGGTCTGATCACCTGTTCTACATAGACACCGCCACTTTTTTCCAACTCGTAGTCAGCCGGGGTGGCACTTACATAGATAACCTGGTTTTGGAGTGCCTCGAATTCTTCAAATTTCAGCGGTCGGTTGTCCATTGCTGCCGGAAGTCTGAACCCGTATTCAACCAGGTTTTCTTTCCTGGAACGATCCCCTCCGTACATGGCTCCCACCTGGGGTATGGAAACATGACTTTCATCAACGATCATAAGATAGTCGTCGGGGAAATAATCGAGCAGGCAGAACGGTCTTGTCCCGGGTAGCCGTTGGTCCAGGTATCGGGAGTAGTTCTCGATTCCGCTGCAATATCCCAGCTCTCTAATCATTTCCAGATCGAAGTTGGTCCGTTCCTCCAACCGCTTGGCTTCCAGGAACTTTCCTATTTCCTTAAAGTAGTCAACCTGCTTTACCAGGTCATCCTGGATCTGGTGAATGGCATTTTGAAGTACATCGGGTGAAGTCACAAACATATTGGCCGGGTAGATGGTGAGCTGTTCATAGGTTTCAATGACCTCGTTGGTGTTTGGGTTGAAGGATTCAATTTCCTCGATCTCATCGCCAAAGAAATGTATTCTGAAAGCATCATCGGCATAGCCGGGGTAAATATCGAGAGTGTCTCCCTTTATGCGAAACCTGCCGTGGTGGAAATCAACTTCGGTCCTTGAATAAAGTGACTGTACCAGTAAGTGAAGCAGTTTTGTTCTGGCTATTATCTGGCCCTGCTTCAGCTTGATCACATTCTTCTGAAACTCCACCGGGTTCCCTATCCCGTACAGACAGGAAACCGAAGCCACCACCAGTACGTCTCGCCTGCCGGACAGCAGGGACGAAGTTGTACTAAGACGCATTTTTTCTATTTCCTCATTGATAGACAGGTCTTTTTCTATATAGGTTCCGCTGGTAGGTATGTACGCTTCCGGCTGATAGTAATCATAGTAGGAAACAAAGTATTCAACCGCATTTTCAGGAAAGGCCTGTTTAAATTCCGAATACAACTGGGCCGCCAGGGTTTTGTTGTGGGCAAGGACCAGGGTCGGTTTCTGAACATTTTCAACCACATTAGCCACAGTAAAGGTCTTTCCGCTTCCGGTAACCCCAAGCAGGGTCTGGTATTTCTCACCGCCGTTCAACCCATCTGTAAGTTCCCTGATGGCCTGGGGCTGGTCTCCTGTCGGAGTAAAATCTGAGACAAGTTTAAATTTCATAAGTGTGGCAAAATTACTGAAAATTCGTGTACGATCGGGCGGCTGATCAATTCATCTAAAATTAAAACCCGATCAATCCCAATACCGGATTCCTAATCTTAACAACAGGAATTTCAGCTATTTGAGCGATATTCGCTGATCTCGAATAAATGCCCGTCCGGATCCCTGAAAAAGCACCTTGTCTCTGCGCCTCGTACCACGGGGGGAGTAAGAAAATCGGCACCTCTTTCCTTCAAAATATTATACGACCTCATGCAATCCTCAACGCGAATTGTATAGGAATGGGTTACCGTGTGTTTGTCGGCAGGAGGGTCAAACCGTACTCCCGGTTTATCTTCTGTAGGACCACCTGCCGTTACCAGGAGAATCCAATGCCCCAGTAACGATATAACTATGGAATCCCCGCCGTATTCGCGGAACAAGTCGGCACCCAGCACATCGAGATAGAAGGCTTTGGAAGCCTGGAGGTTGGAAACGACTAAAATGGTGGTAAGCTCTGAATTTTGGAATGGATCGTTCATAAAGACTTAATTAAAGTGAGTATTAGCAGGCAGGATCCTGTCGTTTTCGGTCGAGGGTTGTGAGATCACGAGGAATTCCAGATCTGAATCGGTTTCGTTGGAGATAAAATGATGGCTTCCGGGCTGAATAGGTATTCCTTCAGCAGCTTTAATTTCCACACGCTCATTGTTCACGATAAAAGTAGCGGTGCCGGCAAGGACATAGAAAAATTGAAGGGCAGTCTTGTGGAAATGCAAGTCTTCCCGGCTTCCCGGAGGCATGAGTTCCAGCTTTACAGACAGGTTGGGGGTGTCGAGCAATGCCCAGGCTTCGCAGTTGGCACCCCAGTGGTAGTGTTTTGCCGTCTTTTTGTTGATCATTTCCCTGAGAGTTTAGGAAGTTGGACTGAGAAATTAGTTTGCTTACTGCTAAATTATTGGAAATTTTTCAGAATGAAAGCTAAGCAGGAAACACTCATTACTTCTGCTGAGCATAATATTGCTGCAGGCAGGCGTCCAGGGGTTGACCGTCAAGGTGAATACATTCACAGAAGTTTAAGCAAAAATTTTTATCTCCATCCTCAGCGCACTGTGTTTTGCATTCGGAAAGACTGTTCCTTGGAAGCAGTTCGAAGGATTGGGGGATAACAAGGACAAATAATACCATTGCCGCTAATACAATTAGCGCGAAACGAAACGGAAAGCGTTTCGTTTTTTTTCTTTGTGTCCAGAGGCGGGAATAATCAAAATGATCCGGAACAAAGATTGGCTTTAAACGGTGAAAATCCCAACAGAGTAAATACAGCACTCCCAGTACCATCAGGGGTGAAGTGAATAAAGACCCGTCAAAGCGGACAGCAAAGGAAAGCACGAAAATGTTGAATATAATGGGCAGATATAGCAGTGCCCCGAGAAGGGCCGTTCTCGGAATCAGAAGTAGTATAGCTGCAGCCACCTGCATTATTCCTATGAATGTATAATAGTAACCCGTGTGGTGAATTGCTTCCAGATAACTCCCCATGGGATGTGTTATGGCGAGGGCTGTAAAACGCTCGCCGAGGATCTTCACCATACCCGAGGGGATAAAACCCAGCGCTAAAGCTATCCTTAGGGATATAGTGAATAGTTGCATCCACATATTCGAACGGGAGCGCCGGTGTATCTCTGTCAGTTTAGTTTTCAATTTCATTCTAAGTAGTTTGGGCATTTTCAACCGGTGATCTCCGGATAATAGCCCTCATTTACGGCTCCTACCGCCAGGGTGGTCCAAATAATCAACAGCGCAAGCACAACCTTTGCAAAAGCGGGAATCGAATAGCCGGTGCGGTGTTTTAACAGCCGGTTCGTAACCGGGAGAAAGATAAAGGAAGCGAGGATGAGCGCCACCCCGTATTCGGGATCGTTCCCTCGTAACACGTTAAGTAAACCATGGATGAAAATATACAAGGCTACTGCATAACTGAGAAGTGAATAGAAAAGTGATTTTGTTTTCATAACTGAAGCTTTAAAAAATTTATTTTCTGAGCAGGTTTTCAATCGCGTCTATATGGCGTTCCAGGGCTTTTTTACCTTCGGCCGTTGCCGAGTACTTGGTATTGGGTTTCCGATCTATAAAAGCTTTTTTATAGTTGATATACTTACTCTTCTCCAGCGATTTTAAATGACTGGCCAGGTTGCCATCCGTCACGCCCAACAATTCTTTCAGGGCGTTGAAATCGAGTTGTGAATTAACAACAAGAGCCGACATGATCCCGAGGCGAATCCTGTTTTCAAAGGCTTTGTCAAGATTTTTAAGCAGGTCTTTCACAATTTGTATTTCTGTCGCACTATTAGGCCATAGACGATATGCGCTACTCCAAATCCGGCCGCCCAAAAGATTATTCCTTGTTCAACAAATAGCAGGGCCAGCAGCCCAAGTAACAGTTGGGTGATTCCTAAAACCTCGACTACCGGATAGGTAATTCCAGACGCAGTGAACAATCCTAAGCCGTAGAACAATAAAAGAAGAGGTATCACCAATCCGATATAGCCCTGGGAAAAGAGGACTATACTCGCAACCCCTCCTGTAATTAGAGGAAGGGCCAGTCTGTAAAGTATTCGCCTGGATTGAAAGTTCCACAGGGATTCGCCGCGATTGCGGGTTTGCCGGGCGGTGAATAGTACAGTCAGCGCGATTGAAACAATCAACGTTCCGGCAGCAATAAGCACTAATTGTAACTGCTGTTGGTGGGGAATTTCAACCGCACTGAATTTTAAATAGTCGCTGTTCCTGAAAACCAATGCGTACGCCAGATAAGCAGCTGCCAACCCGAGGAAACCCACAACGATTCCGGAGATCCCGCTTAAAGAGAGGAAACGGGACGATCTGTGCATTATAGATCTGATCTCAGCCAGATCTTCCTGATATTTTTCTTGCATTTAAAAGTACTTTGAATTACAAAGTAAATATAATTTTTATATTTTTACAACCAAAGTTTTAATCTGAAAATTTAATGAGTGATTTTGTTCATGTCAACTCGATTGTTCGCCAGATTTGGGGAAAAAGCGACACCATCCTCTTCATATTTGCAGGTGCAGCTGCCGAATTTTCCCTGAACAAAGCTGTGGATTGGCTGTATTTTACCGGGAAACTGCCTACCGACCCCCTGGGCCGATTGTTTTCCACAGTTCAGTACGCCAGGATGATTGTGTTTTCAACTGAAACCGAGGCAAATAAAGCCATCGATAATATGAGGTCAATACATACTGCAGTGGAGCAGAGCAGAGGTGGGGCTATTCCCGATTGGGCATATCGCGATGTGCTGTTTATGCTTATCTATTACAGCATTGCTGCCTTCGAGCTATTGGAACGCTCCCTGAGCCCGGGAGAAAAAGAGGAAGTACACAATGTCTTCTTCAGGGTCGGCCAACGAATGGGTCTAACCGATCTGCCAAAAACCTATAAAAGCTGGCTACCGGTTCGGGAACGGCATCTCCGGCAGGATTTGACCTATAGCAGATATACCCCCGATCTGTACAGACAATACAGCAAACATTTAGGCTGGTTTCGTTTTAAACTGCTTGTAGAGGCTCAAAAACTTTTAATCCCCGACTTTGTAAGTGAATTGCTCGGTTTTCGTAGCTTTTCACTACTCGGCCCGGCTGTCCCCGTGTATAAACTCAGCCGAAAACTAAAACTGGATGGACTGGTGAAGAAATTGTTGTTGCCTTCTAAATACAAACGTCAAATTCTTGCCCTGGATAACTTTTCCACACGCACCTAATATACTACCACCCTCTATGTACGTCAGCCTTTCCTGATAAGCAGGATATCTGTAAGATAGATTGTCAGGACTCCCAGGCTATAGGCGAGGATGTCCAGCCAATCGAAGGAAGTACCGAGAACTAGCCCCGAGAAGGTGTCTGTAAGCCCCAACCTTGATCGAAGGCCCATGAGTTGGGCAAATTCCACGCAATATGCAAGAGTCAGGGTCAGTAAAGCCACCCTGTTAGAACCAAGCTTTGTGACAGTCCTGAAAAAGGAATATATCAGGATTACAACCAAAAAATCGCCAAATACGGGTCTGAGCATCGTCTCTTGGAAAATTGTAGCAATGGAAATCTCGATAAGCAATACGAGCAGAAAGATAACGGCAAACAGCTTTTTAGTATTTCGACTTTCCACAGTTAGAAATTAAGAGAAATGATCATAGCTGAGCTTCATTGTTTCGTCTCTCGTTTGTAATAAATGTAGTCCGATATTATCGGGTCCAGGCCTCTGTTTCTCATTTCCAGTGCAAGCTGTCCCCGGTGATAGGTTCCATGGTTAACGATATGAAACAGTATTTCCTTATACGAATTCGAGTATTGATTCCCTTTGGTATCCCTGTACTCGAGTACCTCATCAAGCGAACGCTTGTCTATTATCTTTATTGAATCTGAAAAATTTTTTTGGATTAGGCGATGCAGCGAGCTTAACTCATGTCGCTGCCATACTTCAAAAAGCCGCTCTTTCTCTTCCATTCTGAAATTCCAGATATGATGTGCGTTGAGAATATGATCGAACAGGCTCCCGGGTTTCTCCTCATATAATTACGGGTGTTTTTCGAACTGTGACAACAACAACAGGTCATGAGCCTGTGAATATTCAAACAACTCTGTCAGGAATTCCTTCATAACCAATCAATAGTTAATATAGACATACCCCAGGAAGGCTTCGGGATACTCCGGGTCGTTGAGTTGAAGGACATAGTAGTAAGTACCTACCGGAACCAGTACTTCCCGGTACAAGATTCCGGTATTCGGAATTCCGCTCCAAAATCCGTCCTCATTATGACCTAAAAAAATCAGGTTGCCTTCACGACTGTAGATCTTCAATTCAAATTCGGGAAAGATATCCAGCAGCCCCGAGATCTCAAATTCATCATTTATGGTATCTCCGTTAGGAGAGAAGCCTTGTGGAATAAAGGGCTTGCAATTTTCAGTCATGATCCTGAATGACGCTACCTGGAAGCACATCTCGGTATCCAGTCGTACGAAGATTAACTGCGGATCCACGCTATTCATATAATTTTCCGGATCGCTTATCGGGCTTATATTCATGATGGCGTTCTCTTCGCTGCTAAAGTACTGGATCACATCTTCCGGGTTGGTGGAGATCAATTCATCCTGTACTGTTAGATCGAAGGTACCCGTATCCAGGCCTTCATCACAAACCGTGAGGTCTGGCAGGGCCGGTATCTCCGGAATTGTTCTGAATTCAGCCATAGCGATAAAATCATTATTGGTTTCATCCAACTCCTGTACAATGCCACTACCGTTGCCTGTGTCGTCAGCTACTCCGAGTATCAGGAAAATATCCGGTAAACCACTATCCAGGGGAATATTGAATGTATTTGCTTCTCCACCGCCTACCGGGATACTGTTCATCGTTTCAGCCTGTCCGATTAGCGTACCTTCGTAGTAAAATGCAATAGGTGTTCCCGCGGGAAGAGGAGCCGTAGCCTTGATATTGAAGACGGTGTAACTTACTCTAAGGCCGCGCCCTCTGCAGGCGAACAGCGGCTCATCAATTTCGATGGTCGCATCCGGCAGGGGGCAGTCAATCACCTCAATCTCAAAACTTCCAACTATAGAACAGTCGGGATTCGATACCCGAACCCAGATGGTTTCCGGGTTAGAGACATTCTGATAATTCTGCGGATCCGGGATGGGATTCATGTCGTTTTGTGCATCGGCCTCGCTGTTGTGATAACTAATGCTGTTTTCAGGGTCAATGTTCATAGTGGCTTCAGTGAGATCAAAGATCTCCGTACCTACCACATCACACAGCTCCAGGTCCTGCAGGTTTCCGATATCGGGAAAAACCAGCAAATGGAAATCCATGATAAATCCGTTATTGGCTTCGTTCAACTCATCCACTATACCCTGCCCGCTGCCGGTGTCATCAACAAAAGCCTTTAGTTCGAAATCGGCCGGAATACTATTCGGGATAGTAAGATCAATGGTCCCGCTTTCCGAACCCCCAATTGGTATAATCATAGTCGTGGCCGCCTGTCCGATAAGGGTTGTATTGGCGTAGAAGGCGATAGGCGTGTTAGCGGGAAGCTCATCGGTGCTATTCACATTATAGACCGTATAATCTACCGTAATTTCCCGGTCTCCGCACTCATCTGCCCCGTAGGCGTCGTCGATTTCGATGGTGGCATCGGGTAATTCGGTATTCAAAACGGTGATCACATTATTGATCATAACCAAGTCCTGGTTGGAGGTTAGTTTGATCTCTGCTGAAGTATCCCCCGGCTGAATATTGTTCTCGATATTATAAAAATCCAGGTCCATATTGTACAGTTCGCTGGAACCTGTGAAACTATTCGTACTGTTGAACTGGTTGTCGGGCGGATTAAGCGGAGGATTGCTAATAATATTCCCATTGATCTGAAGGGTTTCATTATTACTTAGGGACAGATCGCCTTCCCAGGCCGTAAACCCGATCTTGGCTCCGGCGTTATCCAGAACGAGCAGGTCGTTCAGCTGGATTATAAGCTCGTTGTTTATGGCTGAAACGCCTTCCAGGCCGTCGAAGATATTCACCTGGTTGAGTGGTAAATTGGGATCCTCATAGATCACATTTACAGCCCAGCCGGCGAAATTGGTGGTATTGGTGCAGTAATTCGGTATTTCGGCCGTAAGGTCCAGCTCTGATAAGGTATAGGTGCCGTTCCCCGTAGTTGTGATCTGGTCGGTTATATCTGCAAAGGCGGCAAAATAGACAAAGCCGGGAGAAAGTTCGTAGGCAAAGGTTCTTTCGGCACTTATTGGGATACCATTTAGCTCAACATCCAGGTCGCCTTCTCCTACACCTGCCCAGTAAAGAAAGGCGCGAACTACGGTCTGTCCGGGTTGTAAGGCATAATCGGCCGAACTGCTGGTGAGGATCACACATGGAGCGGGCGGTGTTTGTCCGGTGTTTTCCGCAAGATTCATCGTATTGCCAAAGGCCAGATAATCATAGCGACCGTTCAACTGCTGAAAAAGACTAATCTCGTCCTGTGAATAAATCACGGTCGGCAGCATCAGTACTACGGTCAAAAAGAAAATGAATTGTCTTCCGCTCGTCATAGCTGTTTAAAGATACAGATTTATACGCTATGATAAGAAGGGGCCGATCTTATAAAGGTCGAATTTTATAAATCACGTTTCTTCAGCAAGATATACGACCAATAAACAAAGAGGCCTATATAGACAATACTGGTTACCACATTTATCCAGTTCACCCCAGTGGTTATGTTTACGTTTTCCCCTAATTGGGTGGCAGCCGATTGCACGGCATTAAAGCGAGTGAAGGGTTCCTTGATAAGATCGTACATGCTGTGCAGGGGAAGGAATTGCGTAATGCTTTCAGTTAATTCCTTGCTGTCCGACCATTTCCGAATCACTCCGTAGGCAATGAATTCGAATATTTGCCAGATAAAGAGAAAGCCGAGAGCGAATGCCGATCGCTTCACCAGAATCCCTAGAAACAGGCAAAATGAAAAAAATGCAACCAGTTTTAAGAAATAGGCTCCTATAAACTCCAGACCGCTGAATATAATTCCGATTTCCTTATAATCTGAAAAGAACAGTCCCAGGATAAGTGAGGTAATAAAAAGAAATATAGTTGATACAACCGCAAAAACCAGGATGGTGTAAAACTTTGAAAGGATGAATTCTTTCTTACTGAAACCGTCTATCAGGTTTTGCTTTAATGTTTTATAAGTGTATTCGTTCGATACCATCGAGACGATCACAATAGCGAGAAATATCTTCAGCCAGGCGGCAATATAGGCGTTTAGGTGCCAGATATACGGGAAATTAAATATACCCTGATCCGCAGCCCTGAACTTAATATCACCAATATTGAACTCGATGGAGACGATAAAGGCAAGAAAGGTGATCAGCGCAAAATAAACAATGGATATAACCCGAACGGATTTATTGTAGCGCAGCTTGTGTAATTCTATTTTAAGGAGTCTGAGCATGGCGTTAGTTGAGGTTGTTAGTGAGTTCGAGGAATTGTTCTTCCAGACTTTCCTTTCGTTTTATTAGATGCGAAAGATAAATACCCTTGGCGTGCATCTCTTTATTGAATTCCGAAGCGCTTTTAGGTTCATTGAGGTAAGCAATTAGCGTATCCCCTTCCTGTTTAACCGTACCAAAAGCCGGATTTTCCTTAAGCTCTTTCTCCAAGTGCGGCATATCGTCAGACTGAAGCACAAAAAACCCGTGGCTGGCATTCATATTTTCCACGCTGCCTGTGTAAAGACTCTTACCTTTTCTCAATATCACTACATGCGAACACACCTTTTCCACCTCGTCCAGCAGGTGAGAAGCAAGGAGAATGGTGGTGCCTTCGGAAGCGATCTTTTTAATGATCTCACGAATTTGGTGGATTCCCTGTGGATCGAGCCCGTTAGTGGGTTCGTCCAGGATAAGGATCTCGGGGTCGTTCAGCAGGGCGGAGGCAATTGCCAGCCGCTGCTTCATACCTAAGGAAAATGTACTGAATTTGGAATGCTTGCGTTCAGACAGGCCAACGATCTCAAGCTTCTCATCAATTTTTTCTTCCGGTACCTCCTTGATCCTGCAAACCAGTGCAAGATTTTGAACGGCGGTCATATACGGATAGAAATTCGGTCTCTCGATAATAGCGCCCACTTTTTTCAGAGCCGAGTGCGTACTATCGCTACCGTCGAACCAATGGAATTCTCCACTGGTCTTATTAACTACATTCAGAACGATTCCCAAAGTGGTGGATTTTCCACTACCGTTGGGCCCGAGGATGCCATAAACATTTCCTTTTTCAATACTGAAAGAAAGATCGCTTACCGCGGTAATAGGGCCATAATTTTTAGAGAGCTTGTTAAGCGTGAGGATGGTATTCACAGAAGCTGGTTTTGGTTATTTGTTTTAAGTATGACGATTGGCCGGCAGAATTGTTACATTCCCCGGGCAAACCGTAATTTACAAAAAACAAACTTTGGAAAACTCGGGGTTTCTTCAGTCGAGCAGCTAAACCCACTTCCCAACTTAGGATTTCTGTTCCTTATTGAAATACACCAGGTAGTAATACATTTGCTTTTCTTCATCCCAGCCCTTTTCAACAAAACGTTCGGCGCTTTCCGGGTTGATAAAGTCCAGTTTTATCTGGATGTTGGTATCCAGGCTGATGATGTTCTTTATCTTTTTGCGGGCAGCGGTTACGGCCGTATTGGCGATGGGGAAGGAGGTAAGGTCTTCAATGCTATATTTTGGAGCCTTTTCAGCCTTGTAGTTGTTGAATTCAGGGAAGAGGTCGGGATTGTCGATCACCTCGTTCATAAATGCCGATTCCTCAAATTTGTCGTTCTTGGCAAAATGATTAACCGCGCGATTCATAAACATCACTTCCTGTTTCTTATCTTCAGCAGGTAAAACCACGTCCTTGGCGAAATTCTGACAGAACTTAAGATAATTCTTGGTGAAGAAATTCTCATCTTCAAAAGCATTTACCCCTAGAAAACTCTCAAGCCAGTAACGTGCATCGTAGCGGTTGCTGTCTACCGACAAGATCTTATAGCCTTCTTCACTTTTCACATTAAATATCAGGGCTCCCTTATCAAGTTTGTTGAGATTCACCCCTTGCTGTAACTGAGCCTGTAATTGATTTTCACCTTCGGAAAATTGAAGAAAATCCTGCTTTAATTCCGACTTAAAGATACCCACTCCGTCTACTTTCTCATTATCGATCTGCAGCCCTTCAAAATAGGCCACATATACTTCCCCGCTTTTAATATGAGGGTGTAATGACTGGTCGAAGAGATAAGTCGCAATTTTTTTGCTGTGCTGGTGAGACTTCTGCGGGTCTTCAAATATTTCGGTTACCAGCGAATGGAGTTCGTGAAATTCCAGGTCGGTATCATGGGTAAACTGGTAGTAGTTTTCTTCCTTGTCGCGGAACGGCTTCAGAAAGTATTCCTTTAGCAATGGCATAAGCTCATCGTCGGTTTTAAAAGGTTCGGCAGAGAGCAGTATGCCTTCATTTCTACTTTTATTGCCAACTCGGTGAATGGAAAGGGAAGAAATATGGGCGTTGTACAGGTTGATCATTTCAGGGTCTTTTTAAGTAAGTTGTTCGAATCTTGAAAGGGTACTGGGTAAACCGAAAGTAGATATTCTTAATTCCAGTTCTCGTCGAAGTCCAGGCTGTCGTAGTCTTCAGGGTCGAGATCAAAGTCTTCCTCGTCTGAATCCTCATCCCCACCTTCGGCTATGAATTCCTTTTCCGGGGCTTCTTCAGGGATCTGCCCATGGGCAAATATCAGGTTAGGATATTGGATTCCCTCTTCTCGTTCCGCAATTTCCGCCAGTTCAACCAGGAAGGTCCACATGTTCAGGAAATCGTATACGTAGATCAGCTTGGTGTTGTCTTCAGACACCAGACTCTGCAGGGAAGTTTCACCCATAACCATAACGTCGCCGGGGTTATCACCCATATCGAATAAGGCAATCTCTTCGCCTTCTTCCCATTTGTCATCGCTGAGGTAGAAGGAAGCCATCTCCTGACCACCAAAACCAAACGACTGGGTAATGGCATTGTGGAAGTCTTCGAAAGTTGCATCGGCTTCTATTTCGATGTCTCTAAAGACATCTTCATTGGCATCTAATATCACGCGAAAACGGTAGATCATTCTGAAAATATTTTGGACAGCAAAGATACTTTTTTCTCTTCTATTTCGTAAATCTGTGGAGGGTAAATGTGAGGGAAGCAAGCAGGAAAAAGGCCATTACCTGGTGCAGCACACCCAGCCAGACCGGTACCTGCAGCAACAGTGTAAAAACTCCCAGCATAAACTGTAGCAGCACCAGTACCATTGACAAATTCAAGGCTTGTTTCTGAAGCACGGTCAACACTAAACGTCTGGACCGAAACCAAAGCAAAGCGATACTTCCCACCACAAAATAAGCCAGGGTTCGATGTACAAACTGCACACCGCTTTTACCTTCTACAAAGTTCTTCCATACCGGGGTCTGCTCAATGGTCACGGTTTCATGAATAAATTTTCCATCATTCATAAGCGGCCAGTGATTGTGAATCCAGCCGGCATCCAGGCCGGCAACAAAGGCACCCCAGATTATCTGGATCATCAGGATTCCCATGGTAACCCGTACGAGATTGCGGAAGGAACGATCGATCTCCTTTCGGTTCGGATAGATCAAATCCAGTGCTACCCATAATGTGTAGGCAAATGTGATAAAGGCTGTTGAAAGGTGCATTGCCAGTCGGTAATGACTCACATCGGGACGATCCACCAGCCCGCTTTTCACCATATACCAACCCAGGAAACCCTGAAAACCACCCAGAACCAATAGGATAATACTCTTTTTAATGGTGGAACTGCTAAGCTGTTTGGTGATGAGAAAGAACAAGAAGGGAATAATAAACACAAGGCCGATAAAACGCCCGATAACACGATGCAACCATTCCCAGAAGTATATATCCTTAAAATCTTCAAGCGTAAAACTGGTGTTCAGTTTCTGGTATTCGGGATATTGTTTATACAGCTCGAAGGCCTCCTGCCATTCCACTTCATTCAAGGGGGGGATGGTACCGGAGATCAATTTATAATTCGAAATGGACAGGCCCGAATGGGTAAGCCTGGTGATCCCGCCAACGACCACCATTATAAAAATCAGTACACAGCCCGTAAGCAGCCAAATAATAACTTTTCTATTATCCTTCATTGAGGTGATCTGTATTTTGATTCGAATGCATCAATCTTCTGAAGCGCTTACGCTTAGCCCGATTTCTTTTCCTTTTTTCAACATAAAACTTCTGGCAGCCTCATATTCGTTGGGGATTTCGCCTTCAAGTATCGCCTCTTTGATGGCGTCTTTGATAATACCGATCTCCCTGGATGGCTTTATTCCGAAGGTATCCATGATTTCTTCCCCGCTCACCGGAGGCTGAAAATTTCGTATATGATCCCGTTCTTCAACTTCTTCGATCTTTTTTCGAACCAGCTTAAAATTCGATTTGTATTTCCGCTGTTTATTAGGATTCTTGGTAGTAATGTCGGCTTCGCATAGCGTCATCAGCTCATCTACGTGATCTCCGGCATCGAAGATCAGCCTTCTCACCGCGCTGTCGGTTACATCGGTGGCAAGTACAATAGGTCTGGAACTCATCAACACCATCTTTTGAACGAATTTCATATGTTCATTCAAAGGCATTTTCAAACGTTTAAATAGTTTATAGACCATTTTAGAACCCACAAATTCGTGGGCGTGAAATGTCCATCCGATCTCCTCGTCAAAGCGCTTGGTAGGCGCTTTGCCAATATCGTGAAGCAGGGCAGCCCATCGCAGCCAAAGGTTATCCGTAGCCTTTGCAATATTATCAACTACTTCCAGGGTGTGCCAGAAATTATCCTTATGCCTCTGGCCCTCCTTTTCTTCTATCCCCTGCAGCGCAACGAGTTCGGGAAAGATAAACGGAAGCAGCCCGGTCTTATGCAGCAACGCAAAGCCGTGCGACGGCTTTTCCGCCATCAGTATCTTATTTATCTCATCGACAATTCGCTCTTTTGAAATGATTTCAATTCTCGAGGCATTTCGGGTTATTGCTTGAAGAGATTCTTCTTCGATATGAAATCCCAGTTGAGTGGAAAACCGAATTGCACGTAACATCCTGAGCGGATCGTCGCTATAGGTAGTATCCGGGTCGAGTGGGGTTCGAATGATCCTATTTTTAAGGTCTTTCATTCCCCCAAAAGGATCCAGCAGGTCTCCGTAATTCTTTTTGTTCAGACTTAGCGCAAGTGCATTAATGGTAAAATCACGGCGATTCTGGTCGTCTGTGAGGCTACCATCCTCTACCGCAGGATTCCTGCTGTCCTTGCTATAGGATTCCCGTCGGGCCCCAACGAATTCGAGCTCCAAATCCCCGGTCTTTAACATGGCAGTTCCATAGGTCTTAAAGACACTTACTTTTGGCTTGGCCGGTAACAGTGCAGAAACCTTTTTCGCCAATGCTATTCCACTGCCTATGGTTACTATATCGATATCCTTAGCCGTATCGCGTTCCAGGAAATAATCGCGCACATATCCGCCTATCACATAACTTTCCAGCTCCAGGGAGGCTGAGGCCTCTGCAATCAGCTCGAAAATCGGGTCATTTATAGCATCTGGATATGTTGCCGCCATAGGAGATTTTAAACTTTTGCAAAGTTAGCACATAGGGTCCCGCCTTCCAAGATGAAGGATTCTTTTTTCAGCTAGAAACAGTTATACGACAAAAGGAAGTTTCTCATTTCCGAATCACGGTAACCGTTCCATCCTTTCCGAGTTTTATAATGGCGGATGGCCTGGAATTCTTATTAGCGCGGTTCCAGTTCACTTCATAATCCACCCCTTTTCTTATTTCGGCCGAAATATCGTCAAAACTGGAAGGAGCCGGCCGGTCACTGATATTCGCTGAAGTAGACACGATTGGTCTTTTAAATTTTCGTATCAAATTCCTGCAGAACTCATCCTGTACCACTCGAATCCCTAAGGTATTGTCGGCTGCGACGACATTTTCCGCTACCCGAATGGGATCATCGTATACAATTGTTGTGGGCTTGATGGCGTATTTCAGTATGTCATAAGCTACTTCCGGGACCGTCTGTACAAATTGATTCAGCATCCTAAAGTCCGAAACCAGGCAGATCATCGACTTGCTTTCAGCCCGCTGTTTAAGTTTATATATCCTGTCTATAGCATCAGCGTTGGTGGCATCACAGCCCAACCCCCAAATGGTATCGGTAGGGTAGAGGATGATTCCTCCCCGTTTCAGCACTTCTAATGCGGCATCGATCTCAGCTTTCATTTTGTCGTGGTTTTTGCTGCTTGCGCAGCGAATTCTTCATACTCCCCCCTTCGAGTATTGTTGGGATGAGGTACCATTTCTTTGGTTTGAACAAAAATACGAATGTCAGATAGATTTGGATAAGAAGCAGCTTAGCCGATCCATAAAGTTTTTTAGTAACATAGAGATAAGAGCGGTAGGCTTCCTTGTTTATCGCTTTCGATCGTCCTATACTCACCCCCTGATAGTGTAATATTCTGGCTTCGGGCGTTAGCATTACCTTAAATCCTTCGCGCCGCACCCGTTCACATAAGTCCATCTCCTCCCAATACAAAAAGATGTTGCTGTCGAACCCGCCAATTTGCCGGAAAACAGAGGAACGAAAGAAAAGAAACGCTCCGTTTACCCAATCCACTTCAATGGGGTTGTTGTATTCTTTAGTTCTGCCGGGGTATCGCCCGGGATCCTTCTTTTCCAAATAACCACGGCCTAATACCAGTCTTCGCAGGCCCTTGTTATGGTCGAAGGAAGGGACAAGTTCCCCGTGTTCATTGTAATTTTGGGCCGTACATACTCCTACAGCAGGATTCCGGTCCATAAAGGTGGTAAGCAGCCGGAGACAGTCGTTAAGCAAAAGCGTGTCATTGTTCAAAAAAAGATAATAGCGGGCCTTGGTATTGGCGGCGCCCAGCATATTTCCGCCGCCAAAACCCAGGTTGATATCACTCCGAATGAGTTCAATATGTGAATATTCCGGTAGGTTGTTTTCCAGATGTTGGAAATCCTTTGGTTCCGAATTATTATCTACAACAATGATTTGATAGGTAATGCTGTTCGATGTATGCTCCATAACCGATCTCACACACTCCAGCGTGTAAGCCGAAGCGTTGTAATTGATCATGATAACTGCTACATCTGTTGTGCCCACTACTTAGAAAATTAAGGTGTTGTATACTTCAATATACTCTCGTGCCGTTCGTTTCCAATTAAAACTGAGCGCCCGTTCTGTATACCAGGATTCATAGAATTTTCGATTGTCGGCAAAGGTTTCCAATCCCTTTTTTACTACCTCGGCCATATACCCGGGCTCGTAATGATCCCAGTAAAAGGAGAGTTCTCCGCCAATTTCGGGAAGCGAAGTATTGTTCGAGAGAAATACCGGTTTCCCGTAGCGCATGGCCTCAATGGGTGGAATTCCGAAACCTTCCCGTAGCGAGGGAAACACAAAGGCCTCACAGTGCTTCAGGTAAAATTTCTTTTCGGTATCTGCCACCTTTCCTGTAAGTAATACTCGCTTTTGCAATCCGAGCGCCTGTACTTTCTGTTTTAATTTATCCGCATATAAGGTGGAATCGTTGCCCGACAGCACCAAGTTGTAGCCCGGAAGATTCGCCACCATCTCCACCAGGCTGATAAAATTCTTTCGTTCACTAAAATCCCCGATGGAGTAGAAGAAGGGTTTCTCGGGAAACACCGGAGGGGAATAGGTTTCCGGAATGGTAGGGTCTAAAATAGTATTCCCGTTATAGATCACGTATTCCGGTATGTCGGGCACTTTAAAGTTGTCATGCACATCCTTTTTCGCAAACTCGGAGATATAGGTTATGGCATCGGCCCGCTGTAATTTTTCTTCGAATTTTTCTCTTAACTTCTGCTGTAAGCCTGCGCTTCCTTCTTTTAAAAAGTGAATATCGTGCACTGTGAGCAAATACGGAATATCGTAAAAGGGTTCGATCTTTATATTCTGATTAAGACAATGCCAGAGATCGTATTTCTTTTTTATTCTGAAGGGTTTATGGCGGGTAATGGAGCGATATTTCCTGTATAAAAACCCATCCCCAAACTCGGCTTTCAGGCTGTCGAGGTCCTTGGCATGCAAAACCACTTTGATCTCCTCGGGTAATTCGGTAGACAGCCCTTTGATGAGGTGATAGTTGAACTGTCCGAAGCCGGAATACTTGTTCTTTATATTATGCGATTCGAGAAAGACCTTTTTCATACTAGTCGAGCTTTCGGTATAACAACCACAGGTTTACATACCGCTTAAATACTGAAAAAGCATTGATATATGCGAGTATAAATCCTTCTTTTCCATCCAGAATACCTAACCTGATGAGGTATTGATGCCAGAAGCGATACCACGGCCGCCATAAAAAATGCACCATGCCGGGTTTTTTGCCTTTTTCATAGAGCATCCTAGCCTGCAGCTTGCTGTACTGATGCAATTTGGCCGTGTAATCATCAAAGCTTTTATAGGTGTGATGCGGTAAGCGGGATTTTAATTTAGCGGTGGGCCCTTCTGTTTTTATGGTTTCATGAACCAGGTTTCCGTCATACCCGGCAAAGGCCTTGTGAAAAAGACGAACCACCCAATCGGTTTGAAAACCACTGTATTCTATTCGTTTACCCATAAAATACAACTGCCTTTTCACGAAATAGGCATTTGCTTCCGGATCCTCTACGACTGCAAGAATCTCGTCTTTAAGCGAATCTGTGATCTCTTCGTCCGGATCGAAAAATACGATCCAATCGTTTGAAGTGAGGGATATGGCAAAATTCTTCTGACTGCTGAAATTATCAAAAGCTCTTTCAACGAATTTCACATGAGGAAACGAAGCAGCTATCTGTTTTGTATTATCTGTGCTGAAGGAATCGACAATGATGATTTCGTCAGCAAAATCAAGACTTCGAATAAATGCCGCAAGGCGATCTTCCTCGTTCCGTGTGATGGCCACGGCAGATATTTTCCTGATATTACCCAATAGCTGTGTTCAGTTTGTGTAAAAGTAATAATTTTACAAGGACATTCATTCACTTGAGGCATGGCAAAGCTACCGGTTTTAATGTATCACCATATTTCCGAAGAGGAGGGGAGCGGACTTACAATTTCGGCATCTAAGCTTGAAGCTCAACTGAAGTTATTGGTAAATCACAAATACCGTAGCTGGCACTTTTCAGAATTAATGAACACCGGGGAACTCCAAGCCCGTAAAAATGTGGTAATAACCTTCGATGATGCCTATGTGAGTCAACTGAAATATGCGGTGCCTTTGCTTCAGAAATACAATTTAAAAGCCACCTTCTTTGTGCCACTCGGCTACCTTGGAAAGACCGATAGCTGGAATACCGGACAACTGGATATTATGACGGCTGAACAACTTAAAAACCTCCCGGACCTGATCGAGTTGGGCTATCATTCGTACTATCACGAAAAGTACCATGAAATGCCGCTGGATAAGATCGACGAGGATCTGCAGATGAGCAAAAAGACTGTTGAGGCGTCCGGCTTGAATTTTAATGAAGTACTTGCCTTTCCCTACGGCAAATATCCAAAAGAAGCAAATGCGCGCCTTCAATTTCAGTGGCTGTTGCAGGAGTTCGGGATTAACTACGGGCTGCGTATAGGGAATCGCCTAAACAGGTTTCCGTTTAAGAAGCCCTACGAAATACAGCGCCTGGATATAAAAGGTCAGTATTCCTTAATCAGGTTTCAGCGAAAGTTGCGTTACGGAAAGTTTCTGTAGCGGATATCCTATTTCATGTTCTTGTAGAGCAGCCTTAATTTCACATAGCGCTGAAACACCCCGTAGGCATTCACGGTTGCTACTGTAAGGCCCGGAACCCCATCCCGGAAACCACCTTTTAATACATAGGAGCTAAAAAAGCGGTACATAGGCTTAAAACAGAGTTGGAACCACCCCGCTTTTTTACCTTTTTTGTAAAGTTGTTCGGCCTGGAACCAGGCGTATTTTTCCTTTTTCCTGATGTAGGCCTCCAATCCCTTATACGTATAATGCAGCATGTGGTTCTTTAGCTTTCCCACACTGCCGTTACAGCTTAACTTTTCGTGCACACTGCCCGAGAATTGAGCCTCTTCCCTCCGAACCAGTCGCAATACGGAATCGCTGTGATGATACAGGAATCGATTCATATAAAAATGGGGGAAATCGATCTTATATCCCTGGTGTTTTGGATTTTGAATGGTTTCCCTAATCTCCTCCGCCAGGGCATGGGTAACGCGTTCATCGGCATCGACGAAGAGCACCCAGTCGCCTTTGGCAAATGAAAGAGCGTGATTCTTCTGGTTAGAGAAATTGTCGAATTCCCGCTGAAGGATGTTATTGGTATACTGCCTTGCGATGTTCACCGTTTTGTCTGTACTGAAGGAATCCACAACGATGATCTCATCGGCAAAAGCAACCGATTTAAGGGCATCTTCAATATAGGATTCCTCGTTAAATGCCGGAATGATAACCGTGAGTGCTGGCATAAAACAAACTTACCAAATAACTTTATATTTGCAAGGTGAAAACGATCGACACTTCAGTTATTATCAGCACCTATAATTCCCCGGCCTGGCTGGAGAAAGTCCTGTACGGATACGACAACCAGACCTACCGAAATTTTGAGGTGGTGATTGCCGATGACGGTTCGAGAAAAGAAACCTCCGACCTGATCGTTCGGTTGAGAGATGAGGTTTTTTATACCATTACTCACGTCTGGCACGAGGACAAGGGTTTTCAGAAATCACAGATTCTAAACAGGGCCATTCAGGCCTGTGTTTCAGCATATATCATTATGAGCGACGGGGATTGTATTCCACGTAAGGATTTTGTGGAACAGCATGTGAAATACAGGGAGGAAGGATACTTTCTTTCCGGGGGTTACTTTATGCTGCCCATGGATATTTCGGAAACCATCAGCAAGGAGGATATTTATAACGAACGTTGTTTCGACCTGAAGTGGTTGAAATCCCACGGCCTAAAATCTTCATTTAAGAACAACAAACTCTCAGCCGGTTCTGTAGTTGCTGGCTTGCTGAATGCCGTTACACCCACCAACGCAAGCTGGAACGGGCATAATGCCTCGGGTTGGAAGGATGATATTATGGCTGTGAACGGCTTTGATGAGCGCATGCAGTACGGTGGGCAGGACCGCGAACTGGGGGAACGACTTTTTAATTCCGGCTTGAATAGTAAGCAGATACGATATAATGCCGTGGTAATCCACCTGGATCATCCGCGGGGGTATAAAAATCAGGAATCTATAGACAAGAATCGAGCGATTCGGAACACCACCAGGGACGAACAACGAACCTGGACTCCATACGGTATCGTTAAATCGGAACAAGACATCTCATAAATTACCACTTCGAACTCAGTATTGGCTTATAGCAGCCAATTTTCCAATATCTCAGTTCTTCATCGGTAGTCACGGTAGTGAAGTCCAACTCTTCCAGCTTAGGGTCTTCCTTAAAATACTCCCAACAACCCGTTCCTTCCCGGTAAATTGAAATAATGAGAATCCCGTTGTCATTAAGGTGGTTCAGCATTCGATTAAGCACATTGGCCTTTTCGGAGTCGTGGATATAATAAAACGCCTCGTTAAAGACGATTACGTCGAATTTTCGCTCGGGCTTGTACGTAATAGCGTCTGCTGTGATGAATTCGGAATTGGGGAAGCGTTTTTTCTTCGCTTTATCGATGGAAACCTTCGAAAAATCCACTCCTGTAAAATGACTGTAGGAATCGCCATCCATTCGTTGGGTGAGTACGCCGTCACCACATCCTATGTCCAAGATCGACGGATTGGAGGGCGCGTATTGAGCGATAAATGAAATAATGGTATGATATCGCCCTGCTTCTTTTTCACTTTGCAGACTTTCCCAGCGCCCGGACTTATATTGTTTGTCCCATCGTCGTTTTCTTCGCCAATGATGAAATTTATCGAGTAGGTTCATCGGTTGTCTGTGCTGATTGTAAGTGTCCTTTTAGAAATGGAATTAATTTTGCCAGGATCATCTCGGGGGTGAGTTGCCGGTACAGTTCGTCCGGATTCTCCTCGATACGCCTGCGTTCTTCCAGAGTAAAGCTACTGAAAAGATCCGGTTTTTCCTCCAGCAGGTGTATGGAATCGTGCATTTTTCCGTCTTCAAAACTGCACCAGTGCGCCTTGTTCACATAGGGTGAATAGATGGTGAAGGTTGGTTTTTCCAGGGCCTTTGCAATATGGACACTGCCGCCTTCGTTGGCCACCAGCATATCACAGTGGTTCATCAGTTTTACAAATCCACGGATGGAATCCTCGTAGATATCCAGGTTGATCTTCGCCTTATCCCTGCACAAGTTGTATATCTTTTCGGCTTCCTCCCGCTGATGCGGGGCATAGTTAAAAAGGATGGTGGCGTTATAGGAGGAGGTAATATGATCTATGATTGCAGCCACATACTCATAAGGCATGGATTTTTGGGGAGTGCTGCCCAGAACACCCAGCATGATAACCGGGCCTGTGATCTCTTTTACCGGGTTGTATGCTTCTTCTTCTGCTGTGAGGAAGATCTTCGGTACATAGTCCGGATTCTTTAAGGGAAAGACAGAGCTAATCATATTCACGCGATCCTCTATCGCCTTCCCGCAGTCCTTGGATCCTTCTTTCAGAAAATTTACGGGATGGGAGTAAAAGGGAAGCTTTAGCTTCTTATGTGCCTTCTTAAGGCCTATTCTCACTTTGGCACTGCTGGAAAGACAGATCATCCTGCTCTGGAATTTGGAGTAGGGATCGAAAATTATGTCGAAGCGCGCCTTTCGGATCTTGCGGATCGCTTTAAAGAGATTATTCAGTTTTTTAAGTTCTCTGTCGTTTACCGCTATGATCTCATCGATATTCGGGTTATTTTCAAGTACTCCTGCCGTATAATCGTAAACAAAATAAGCAACATGGCTATTGGGAAAAACCTTCTTAATGTTATTGGCAATGACCGAACTGATGAGTACGTCCCCAATTCTTTTATTCTGAATTACAAGTATTTTCTTCGGTTGCATTACCTTCGCAAAGTATTTCTTTTTTTGTAGTTATTAAAATAAAACATGAGCAGCAACTTTGTGGTACATCCCGATTTTGAAGCACTAAGACCTTCGTTGGTTGAAGCAATTGAAGGATTTGCTGAAAATGAGGATTATGTAACCAAAGGCGAACGGAATGTCATTAAGAAAGTTAGCATCTCAGGTTCCGAGTACAACATAAAGAGATTCAAAACCCCCAATTTTCTTCAGACCTTTGTTTACCGCTACCTCAGAAAAAGCAAGGCAGAGCGTTCCTTTCAGTACGCTTGCAGACTCCTGGATCTGGGAATAAAAACCCCGACCCCGGTTGCCTATGCCGAATTCTACGGGCTCGGTTTGCGGGAAAGTTATTACCTAAGTGAGCATCTGGACTACGATTTCGATTTCCGGGTTCTCAATCACAATCCTGAATTCCCGAACAGGGCAGAGATTCTCAGGCAGACAGCGGCTTTCACCTATCAACTACACGAGAAAAACATCAACTTCATGGATCATTCCCCGGGAAATACGCTAATAGTCGATAGAGGAGAGGGGAAGTACGACTTTTATCTCATCGACCTGAACCGCATGCGTTTTGAACCTATGAGTTTTAGTCAGCGAATGCACAACTTCCGAAGGCTGTGGCTGTCGAAGACCATGATCAATATCATGGCAGCTGAATACGCCAGGCTATACGGCCGCACGGAAGCCGAGGTACACGCGCTTATGACTAAATTCAGCAGGGCCTTTCAGAAGAAAGTGAATTCCCGAAAACTCAGGAAACGCAAGCGTTAATTCGTTTGCCGCTGGATAGTTAGCGAATCAGACTGCCACGTCGTATTCTCTTAGTGCGTCATTCAACGAAGTCTTCTTGTTGGTACTCTCTTTTCTTTTACCAATGATAAGGGCACAGGGGACATTGAATTTTCCGGCGGGGAATTCCTTCACATAGGTGCCGGGAATCACTACCGACCTGGCCGGGATGATACCTTTTGTCTCAACTGCTTTTTCTCCGGATACATCGATGATTTTGGTCGAGGCGGTAAGCACGACATTGGCTCCCAAGACCGCTTCCTGTTCCACGCGAACACCTTCCACAACTATACATCGCGAGCCTATAAATGCGTTGTCCTCAATAATTACCGGTGCTGCTTGCAGGGGTTCGAGTACGCCTCCAATTCCAACACCGCCGCTGAGGTGAACATTCTTCCCAATTTGCGCACAGCTGCCTACGGTTGCCCAGGTATCCACCATGGTACCTTCATCCACATAGGCGCCAATGTTAACATAACTCGGCATCATGATCACTCCTTTGGAGATATAGGCACCATAGCGCGCCACAGCATGAGGTACAACCCGTATCCCTTTTTCAGCATACCCGCTTTTTAAGGGAATCTTGTCGTGGTATTCGAAGATTCCGGCTTCCATGACCTCCATTTTCTGGATGGGAAAATAAAGCACTACTGCCTTTTTCACCCACTCGTTCACCTGCCAGCCGTTCGAGGTCTTTTCAGCACAGCGAAGTTCTCCCTCATCGCAGCGTCGCACCACCTCCCGTATGGCGTTGATATGTTCTTTATTCTGAAGCAAATCCCTGTTATCCCAGGCTTGTTCGATTAAGTTCTTGAGGTTATCCATCTGAAAAATTTTGGACTACAAAGATAAGGGCTGCTCTTAAATCATTGGGGATTTTTAGTATACTATTTAACAAATCGGTATTTTTGCAGCCTGTATGGCAAGAATATTGGCGATAGACTACGGTAACAAACGAACGGGCATTGCAGTCACGGATGAACTACAGCTTATCGCTTCGGGGCTTACCACTGTGGAAACAGGAAAATTACTTGATTTTTTGTCCGATTATTTTTCAGAAGAGAATGTGGAATTGGTGGTAATAGGCGAACCCAAACAAAAGGACGGAACTCCCAGTGAGGTGGAAACCGAGATAGTTAAGTTTCTTGAGAAGTTCTCAAAGGCATTTCCGAAGATGAAGACCATACGCGCCGATGAGCGATACAGCAGTAAGCGGGCTTTTCAGACTATGATAGACAGCGGCCTGAAGAAAAAACAACGTCGGAACAAGGCGTTGGTAGACGAGATAAGTGCTACCATAATTTTACAGGATTATTTGTACAAAACATAAAGAAGTTAAAATGATTTTACCCATTGTGGCATACGGCGACCCGGTATTAAGAACCAAGGCCAAAGATATAGACCGCGATTTTCCTAAACTGGACGAACTAATCGAAAATATGTTCGACACCATGTACGGGGCCCGGGGAATAGGCCTTGCCGCCCCGCAAATTGGTCAGCCCATCAGGCTGTTTATCGTGGATGCCACCCCCTTCGAGGATGATGAGGATCTGAGTGATGAGGAACGCAGGCAAATTGCCGAATTTCGCAAAGTATTTATAAACGCCCGGATCATTGAGGAAACGGGAGATGAATGGGCCTTTAACGAAGGTTGTCTCAGCATCCCGGATGTGAACGAGGACGTATTCCGACAGCCGGTGATCACCATCGAATATCTGGATGAAAATTTCGAGAAACAGCGCGATACCTTCAGTGGGATCATAGCCCGGATTATCCAGCATGAATACGACCACATAGAAGGTATCCTATTTACCGATAAACTATCGGCCTTAAAAAAACGTTTAATAAAAGGTAAGCTTGCCAATATTTCTAAAGGGAAGATCGATGTCTCTTATCGCATGCGCTTTCCCATGGCTAAAAAGAAACGTTAATCCGCTTGCAAAACTAAAGCTAAGAAGAGATATTTGCCGCTTTAAAATTCAAAACAGCTATGAGTTTAGAAAAAATCCTTTCAATTTCCGGTAAACCGGGTCTTTACGAACTAAAAACGCAAACCAGGAGTGGATTCCTGGCCGAATCCCTTATCGACGGCAGGAAGATCAGCGTAAGCGGAAGAAATAACGTAAGTCTGTTATCTGAAATCGCCATTTATACCCTTACCGAAGAAGTACCCTTAAGGAAGGTTTTTTCGAAGATAGCCGAAAAGGAGAACGGCGGACCGGCCATCAGTCATAAATCCTCAAATGTCGAACTGGAAGAGTATTTCTTTGAAGTTCTGCCCGATTACGACGAGGACAGGGTGTACCCCAGCGATATCAAGAAGGTAGTGCAGTGGTACAACCTGCTTCAGAAGAACGGAAAAACCGATTTTTCCGAACCAGAATCAGACGGGTCTGAAGAAGAATAGAAGCTTCCGAAGCAATTCCTTGTTAATCCTTTTTAATAACTCTTTTTACATTCCAAACCCTTTTGGAGTAGCTTTGTTTTTATGAATTCACGAGAAGCAAAACTACAGGCTTTCGATCGTCTGCTCACCATCATGGACGAGCTGCGGGAACAATGTCCGTGGGACAAGAAGCAAACCATGGAATCCCTGCGGCACCTCACCATTGAGGAGACCTATGAACTTGGCGATGCCATACTGGACAACGACCTGCAGGAGGTAAAAAAAGAATTGGGCGATCTCTTGCTGCATATTGTTTTCTACGCCCGTATAGGCAGTGAGACCAAGGATTTCGACATAGCCGATGTTATCAACGATATCTGCGAAAAACTAATCTCCAGACATCCGCATATCTATGGGGATATAGCGGTGGCAGACGAAGAAGAAGTAAAGCAGAACTGGGAAAACCTTAAACTGAAAGAAGGCAAGAAAAGCGTGTTGGAGGGGGTGCCTGTATCCCTGCCCGCCCTGGTGAAGGCCAATCGCATCCAGGACAAGGTGGCCGGAGTAGGCTTCGACTGGGAAGCTCCCGAGCAGGTATTTGCAAAACTAAAGGAAGAGCTGGAAGAATTACAGCACGAGGTCGAACAAGGCAATGAGAATCAAATCGAGTCCGAATTCGGCGATGTACTGTTTTCCATGATCAATTACGCACGTTTCTTAAAGGTGGACCCTGAAAACGCCCTGGAACGCACCAATAAAAAATTTATCAAACGCTTCCAGTATCTCGAAACCAAGGCCAAAGAACTGGGAAAATCCCTCAAACAGATGACCCTGGAAGAGATGGATGTGTTTTGGGAAGAGGCAAAGTCAATATAACCCTAACGCCGGAAGGTGATTAGCCGGTTTGAAATTGAGACCTCGCTAAAGCCTACGGCATTTTTAATGTGGTTGAGATTTTCTTCAGTATAAAAGATTACATGGGTGGGATCCTCTTTATAATACCAGGCTGCAAATGAATTGTACTTCGGAAGCGGATCCGTCATACAATAGAGCTTACCACCGGGATTTAAGAGAGAATGCAGCAGTTCGAATTCCTGTATGGGGTGGTGGAAATGTTCAATGACCTCACAACACACTATAAAATCGTAGTATTTCTCTAAAACGGATTTATCGGGATGAAAAAAAGGATCGTAGAGTTCGATGGTGAAACCCTTTTCACCTAACATATGCGCGATTACGGGCCCGGTGCCTGCGCCAAAATCGAGCCCTTCGGCCGGCTTCGGAAAGGCAGTTACCACAGCTGTTACCAGCGGACTTACAAATTGCCTGTAGTCCGGGTCGTTCACATCGTTATTATGACTGAGATAGCGATCTTGTTCTTCTTCAAAAGAAAGGAAGGTTGCAGGATCTCTAAAAGTTGAACTACACACACTGCACTTGAGAAAATGGTGATTCCGTTCCCTGTAAACAGTGGACGTATCAGGGCTTCCGCAGAGAATACATTGGATCATTATTCGATATCACGCACAGATTTAATGCGTTTCAGTTTGGCTTTCCACACATCCAGTTGCTCCTTATGACGTGCGATATTCTGATGAACTTCCTTCACGAGGGGATTGTCGTCCGGAACGTGCTGAAAGAAACCGAGGTTATTTTCTAATTGCCTTATTTCGCTCTTGGTTTCGTCTATCTTCTTGGAAATAAAGAAGTGTTCGTTCTTTAATTTGCGTTCGTCATCCTGGGAGACCATGGAATTCAGCTTATTTTCGAACTTGATCATTTCCGACTCCTTCTTGTTGAGGTCGAGCTTGGCAAACATCCCATCCAGTGCCTTATTGAATTTCTGATCGATCTGACGCTTGTTATATGGTACCCTGCCAATTTTTTTCCACGAAGCTATGTGCTCCTTCAGCGACTTGAGATCGGCCTTTTTATCGCCGGACAATTCCATGGATTTTAATTGCTCCAGCAACTCACTTTTTTGTTTGAAGTGCTCCAGTTCCTCTTTATTGGCTTCATTTTTCTTACTGTGTAAGCGGTCGAAATAATGATTACAGGCATCTTTGAATTCCTTCCAGATCTTGTCGCTTTCCTTCCTGGGAACATGACCAATTTTCTTCCATTCGGCCTGTATCTTCTTCATCAGCGGTGTAACCACTTCAAAGTCGTCTCCATCCTTGTTTTCCTGTGCGATCTTGATCAGTTCGCGTTTCTTTTCCAGGTTGGTGTACTGTTCCTTTTTCTGGTTTTTATAGAAGGCATTCTTTTCCTTGTTGAAGTTACGAGTGGCCTCTTTAAAAGCCGACCAGATTTCTTTATTCTTTGCCCGCGGAACCTTCCCGATCTCGAAGTATCTGTCCCGAAGCGCCTGTACTTTCTTGATTGCGTTTTGCCAGTTCTGATGGCTGGGTTTTTCCAAATTTGTGTGGGCAATGATCTCCTTGACGATCTCCATTTTCTTATCGAAGTTCTCGTCGAACTCAGATTCCATCTTGCTGAGGTAATCCTGTCGCTTATCGTGAATTACCTTGGTCGCCGCACTGAATTTTTCCCACACTTCTTCCCTGAATTCCTTGGCCACAGGGCCCACCTCTTCCTTCCACATCTTGTGTAGCATTTGAAGCTCTCTGAAAGCTTTGGGAACATTGGTTTCCTGATGTAACTCCTCGGCCCTGTTGATGAGCTTTAGTTTTTGTTCAAGATTGTGTTTAAAGTCCATATCCCTGAATTCCCTGTTCAGGTGCAGAAAGTCGTAGAAATTCTCAACGTGGTGATGATAGGTATTCCAGACCAGATTGTATTTGTCGCGTGGAATAGGCCCGGCTGTATGCCAGCGTTCCTGTATATCCTTAAAATGTTTGTAAGTAGTGTTTATGTTTTCCTCGGCATTCAAAAGACTTTTTAGCTCTTCTATCAGTTCGAGGCGTTTTTCCAGATTGGCCTGGAGGTCTTTTTTCAGATTTTTAAAGTGATTGTTACGTCTCTCCTTGTAATCGAAGTAAAGCGAATTGAATTCCTTGCGCAGCGGGGTGGAATAATGAAAGTCGATAATGTTGCCGCCTTCGGCAAGAAAGTCTTCTTTTTGCTGTTCTAATTCTTCGTTGAACTTGGCATTGAACTCAGACCGAATCTCTTCAACGTCGTTCTTAATCTGTTGCACCGACTTAGTCTCGAGCAGGCGCCGGAATTCGGCGATCAGCTCCTTCTTTGAAAGCTCGTGATAGTCGATATCTGCTTCGGCTTCATCGTTTTCGTCCTCCTCTTCATCGTCTGAAGAGGCAACTTCCTCTTCATCTTCGGTTTCAGTCTCTTCTTCTTCAGCTTTAGTGTCAACCTTCTCTTCCTCTTTTGCTTTAGCCTCCGTACTAACTTCGGCTTTAGTGTTTTCTTCGGAAGCAGATGTTTCATTCTCCTTTGAGCCTGTTTCTTTCTCTTCTGAATGTGTTTCTTCAGCGGCTTCTGAAGTTACTTCTTCCGCTTCACCGGCAACGGGCGTTTCTTTCGATTCCTCAGCATTCGAGGAATCGTTTTCAGCAGCTTCGGACTGTATGGTTTTGTCGGTAGTTTTATTGACGGAATCGGGAGTGTTCTCAGCAACAGAATCTTCAGGCGTTTTTTTGTCGGACATCTTTTTCAATGTTAGGGTTCAAATTATTGGGGTTGGTAAGATACTAACTAGTACCGAAACAGCAAAGATGGACGGCTTTTTTTGAGGTTTTCCTGGTACTTTTTACGATTTCCAGATCGCCCATGATCGTTTGGCCTGGAATTCCAGCATTTTGAGTCCGTTGCTTACACGAGCACCTTTGTAAAAACCACGCTTCATGAATTCGGTTTCTCTTGGATTGTACACCAGGTCGAAGAGCAGGTGTTCCGGCCCCAGGTGCATATATGGAAATCTAGGGCATTCGTCTGTATTTGGATGTGTACCCACGGGGGTGCAATTTACAATGAGACAGGCTTCTATTACCATCGATTTAGTTAGTTCGTCGTATGTAATTGTATCCGGGTCCCTTTTTCGGGATACCACCTCGTACTCAAAATCCATTGCGGTGAGTACGTATTGAATAGCCTTGGAAGAGCCGCCACTGCCCAGGATAAGTGCTGTTTTTCGTTTCAGAGGAAAATAAGGCATCAGCGCCTGTGCGAAGCCGTAATGATCGGTGTTATAACCTATCAGTTTCCCATCCTTCCTGAAGCGTATCGTATTTACCGCACCTATCTTCTTTGCTTCTCTATCGATGCTGTCGAGGTATGGGATAATTGACTGCTTATAAGGGATGGTGACGTTCAATCCTTTAATATCGGGATGCTTTTCAAGCAATCGAGGGAAGTCTTCGATCTCTCCCAGGGCGTAATTTTCATAGACATCCTTTCGGTTCTCTTTTTCAAACTTATACGTAAAGAACGTCTTTGAAAAAGAATGGCTTAAATCCTTCCCTATTAATCCGTATTTAGCCATGTCGTCTATTCACGTGTTTATTATACCAGTCCAAACTAAGGACGATTAGAATACCTACAATTATAAAAAAAATTGCCCAGATGGTTTCAGCAGATATCTCTGTTGGCCAGTAGCGTTCATAGCCTTTAATAATAGGTTGTCCGTTAGCGTCGTAATTAATTGCTCCGGAGGCATTGTATTCGTATTGTTTATTCTTCCAGGGCCAGACTACGCCCAGTGATCCGGCAATAAACCCGATTATCACGGCATAGGTGGCGCTTTTAAAATGTTTAATCACATAAGCCAGCAGGTGAGAAAGAGATACCAGGCCTGTTAGCGATCCCAGGGAAAAAACTATAAGGATTTTCAGTAACTGAATCCGCACCGGATCATTCACAAAACTAACATCCCCGGTTAGCAATTCGGCTACGGTATTGTACAGGGCATTCACCGAATCCACGATCAGCAGTACATAATTACCCATAAGGATAAGGATGAAGGAACCCGATAATCCGGGTAAAGTCATTCCAGAAACACCAATAATTCCGCAGAAAAACACGAAGAACAGATTGGTGTTCTCACTTGCGGGTTCGAGAAAACTTATCCCTACGCCTGCGATAATTCCACACAGCATATACCCCAGATATTTTCGATTCCAGTTGTCGAAATCTTTGGCGATATAATAGATCGAACCGATGATCATTCCGAAGAAAGCACTCCACACATATAATTCGAAGTGTTCTATAAGGTAATCCAGCAGTTTGGATACGCTGAAATAGCTTATCACCATCCCCAGGATTAACAGACCGAGAAATTGTCCGTTTATATACCGGTAAAAACTTGCAAAGCGGCCGTTTATTAAAAGCGCAAAGGCCTTTCGATTCACCTTTTGAAGGGAATAGATAAACTCCTCGTAAAAGCCCGCAACAAAGGCGACCACCCCGCCGGAAACTCCCGGTACCTTATTTGCGGCACCCATGGCCAGGCCTTTTAACACCAGCCAGGTTTTATCTCCAAATGATCTTTCTTCGTACATCCGGTCTTAATTTTGTTTTGATACTGAAATACGTTCCAGTAAAAATATGGTAAGAAAACCGAAGATGACCATTCCAATAGCCAATAACAATTGCGGATCGCCCTCATAAGCTGCAGGCATTATACTCTCTTCCATAAGGGGAACCTGATTTCCCTTGTGATCTGTGCGATACGACAACACTTCCTTCCAGGGCCAGATCTTGTTCAGGGCACCGATCATAAAGCCTGTAAGCACGGCCAGGGTAAGATCTTTATAGTGTTTAAACATCCAGTTCAGGGCGCGGGAGAAGACCTTCAGTCCGACGATTGCGCCGGCTACAAACACCAATAGTTTTAAAAGGGCTGAAGAAGACAGTTCCCAGTCGAAACCGGCCAGTCCGTCACTAAACTGGGTAATGATACCCAGCACTGTGGTATAAGCCCCCAAAAGCAACAATATAAACGAGCCGCTAATGCCCGGAAGGATCATGGCAATTATGGCTATAAAGCCTGCAATAAACAAAAACCAGGTACTCCCTGGAGACGCCACGGGTTCCGCCAGGGTTATAAAATAGGCAATCGCAGCCGCAACGGCTGTCGCCAGGAAGGCTGCTAAATTCCATCTGCCTATTTGTTTTCCAACATATAATATACTGGCCAGGATCAATCCAAAAAAGAACGCCCATATCAGGATTGGATGGGCGACGAGTAACCAGGTGATAAGTTTTGCAAAGGAGGCAATACTTATGAGCACCCCCCCGAATAATGCTACTAAAAAACCCAGGTTATAGGACGTCCAGGCAGTTTTAAAACCCACATTTCGCCATAGTTTGAAAAACCCGAGATCCAGTTTGTGGATGGTTTCAATTAATTCTTCGTAGATGCCCGAAATAAAAGCAATCGTACCTCCGGATACACCCGGAACCACGTCGGCAGCACCCATAGCGAGGCCTTTTGCAGTGAGGAGTATATATTGACGAAAATTACGTGAAGGCATAAACAAACTCTGTTTCGCCCAAAATTACGTAATTTAAACAGAAGGATTCTTTAGTTTTTTGATTAATTCCCTTACCGATTTTCGGCGGTATATTGATGGGAAAATCTCCTCGATGATCATTGTGAATTCCGGTTCGAACCTCAACGCATTCTTTAAATGGTATTCGCCTTTGGTGTCTTCGTTCAGGATGTAGTGAATCCCGGCGAGCCTGTATTCGATCTCGGCAGATTCCGAATAGAATTCGGCTGCCTGGTGCAGGTTGTTGATGGCAGCTTCGTATTCGCCCAACTGAACCAGTATATCGGCCCTGGCTACCCAGGTATCCAGTTCGTAATTGCCCAGCTCTATACTTCTTCTGAATCCATGTTCGGCTTCTTCAAAGAGGTTCAGGCAGTTGTTGATCTTGGCATAACGCTTCCAGTACAATACGTTTTCACTATCAATGTTGATCGCCTTATCGATAAAATAAAGCGCTTTCTGATAGTTCTTCCGTTTAAAGTAGAAATCGGTAATAGCAATCCATCCCTTATCGAGTAAGGCATCTTCTTCCACGCATTTGGTATAAAACTGCAAAGCGAGTTCACTGTTTCCCAGCTTGTCGTAGCATTTGCCAATACGCAGCAATGCAAAGGAGGTAGGATCTTCCAGGCCAAGGGTTATGGAGTAACTTTCAATGGCATCGTGATACTTAGACATCTTTTCAAGCACTTTGCCCTTTTCGAGATAGGCACCGATAAACTTATCGTCACTGATAATTGCAAAATCGAATGCAGCCAGTGCCTTTTTATAATCCTTTAAAGCTGAATATTGCTTACCCACCTGATGCCAGGCAACTTCACAATACGGATTTTTGTTCAGGAAGTCATTCAGGTAATCTATGGCAGCCTGATGTTGCTCCAGATAATCGAAGCAGTAAATAATGTTGTATAAGGCAGAGTAATCCTGTTCGTCCTGCTCCAGGCATTTCATAAAGTTGAGCTTGGCATTTTCAAAATCTTCGATAAACAGGTACTCCATTCCTATAAGTGAAAGCACATCGGCTTCATCATCGGTTATTTCCAACGCCTTTCCCAGGAGGGCGATAGCATCAGCGTGGCGGTCACGTCTCGACAGAATATTCGCTTTTTGAATATAGATCTCCTCATTCGACTGTTCCAGGGCGTGAAGATCGTCCAGGAGCGCTTCGGCCGTATCCAGTTCATTTTCGAAAATAAACATCTCAACCTGAAACAGTTTCAGGTTTGTAGAGGAGGGATGTTGCTCCAGTCCAAGCTTGACAGCTTTTCTGGCGAGGGCTACTTTCCCGTTTTCCAGATAATACTGTATAATCTCCTCGAACTCAACGGAGTCGAAGAAGAGGACATTATTTGTTTTAAGCATGGATTCGAAGCGGGAGAGGGAGAAATTGTTATACTCTTCAGAGCTAGACTGCATACACTATAGGTTAACGGTTTCTTCTATTTTAAAGATAGCAATGTAAAAAGGAGTTCAATAGTTGTGCCGTTATTATTGTTAACAAGCTTATTAACAGATTTTTTAGAAATTAAATAGTTGAAAATCAATATCTTATAAATTTATTTTGAATTAGTTATATCATTGAGAACTGCTGTAATTATGTCACAGCCTTTTCGTATTTCCGATTCTGAAATGGTTAGGGGTGGGGTAATTCGCACAGCCCGAGCTTCGAATAGCAGCCAGAATAGCAGTAAACCTGCATCCTTACAGCGCAGAATAAGTTCAGTAGCCATTTCGTCCGATTCCAACAGCAGGGCGAGCATTAATCCTTTACCGCGGATTTCCTTAATAGAAGGGTGGTTCAAGCAGGATCGAAAGAGTTTCTCCTTTTCCAGCGATGAAGCAATTATATCCGTTCCACTCAATTCCTTAAGGGTTGCCAAGGCCGCAGCCGCGATCACCGGATTCCCGCCAAAGGTGGTAATATGGCCAAGCTTGGGATTGTTAGCTAAGAGCGACATCAGTTCATGAGATGCCGTAAAAGCACCTATGGGGAGGCCCCCGCCCATGCCTTTGCCCATCACCAGGATGTCAGGTACGACATCGTACTGCTCGAAGGCAAATAATGTCCCGGTTCGTCCGAATCCGGGTTGAATTTCATCAAGGATAAGCAATGTCCCGGTTTCCTCGCAACGCTTTTTTACTTTTTTCAGGAAGTCGTCCTCCGGCATAATAAAGCCCGCACCTCCTTGTATGGTTTCAAGAATTACTGCTGCAGTGGAAGTATCTATCAAACTCAAATCCTGTTCCTTGTTGAAACTAATTGCTTCACAGTCCGGAATAAGCGGTTCGAAAGGCTGTTTTCGTTCCTCATAGCCCATTACACTCAAAGCGCCCAATGTATTACCGTGGTAAGCGGAGTGGGCGTAGAGTATCCTACTGCGTCCCGTAGCTCTTCTGGCCAGTTTTATGGATCCGTCTATGGCTTCGGCACCGCTGTTTACCAGATAGGTAGTCTCCAGGGGAGCAGGAAGGTGTGCGGCCAATAATTTTGTAAGTTCTACTGCAGGTTGTTGAATAAACTCTCCGTATACCATCACGTGCAGGTACCTGTCTAGTTGCGATTTAACTGCTTTTACAACCGCCGGATGACAATGGCCGAGGCTGCAGGCTGACACTCCGGCAATAAAATCCAGGTATTCCCTGCCTTCCGAATCGTAAATATAGGAGCCCGAAGCTCGGGAAATCTCTATAGACAACGGATGCGGACTGGTCTGTGCCTGATATTTTAAAAAATCGTTTTGCATATAACTCGTTAACCTTCCTTGTCGGTCGTTTTTGGCAGGCTGCTCTGAATACTGTCGTTCTGTCTCGTATTTTCCCCGCTTTCCTCTCTGGTCTTGAATTTAGGGTCGTCCTCCCGATTCTGCAGGTCTTTGGGTTTTAGCTTGGAAGCCTCCGGCAGATCAAGATCTTTCTCCGGAATATCATCGAAGAAGTCCCCTTCATCTTCGGGCAGGGGTATGCCCTTTATTTTCGGAAGCAAGGGGGCCGGTTTACCCCGAAACAAGTCCTGTACCTTTAAAAGCCGCTCATCGCCTCGCCAAACAAAGCCGGGCAGAATCCTAGCGTTCTCCGGAAGTTGAGAAGGAGGATATACCTTGCCTTTGGCCTGCTTTATAAATTTAATTCCGGTAATTTGCTGCGACTGCAAGTACATCTGTATAGAACTTGAAACCGTATTGTTTATGCCTATCAACTCCTGTTTGTCGTTTCGGGAAAAATAGATTACCTCGGCATTTTTAACGATGTTAACGGTGTCCAACTCGTTATTGGTGAACAACCCTATAAGCCGTTCGCCTTTTACCTGGTTATACCCGGCGCTGTCCTTTTGTACCAGAAAGGCATTTTTAAATACTTTCAGGGTGTCCAGTTTTTCTGTCTGTGTATTGGAAAGTATATGAATGGTATCACCGGTCATCTGGTTCACACCACTCCACAGGATAGGATTTCGAATTAACTTTGTGATCCCTTTTTTCTGGTCCACGAAAATCGAATCGCACATTCCGCTTGTGGGTTCTTCATTGGCCAAGCCTCGTTTAAACATCCGCGCTTTATAAAATCCGCGGATGATCCTGTTCTCCGGTTTGCCCGTTACCCGCAGCGTATCGGCATGAACATAGATGGAATCGTTGTCCCGGAGAGTCACGGCAACGGCTCGTTTGGTGATAAACACCGAATCTTTCTCCCGAAAGACCTCGGCATAATGTCCCCGGATGACCGACTTATTTATAGTGTCCAGCACCCTGATATTGTTCGTGGCCGATGCAAAGCTTTTGTTTCTGTCGAAGTAAATGCTGTCGCCGTACAGTATTCTGTTGTTGTAATCCACCCTCGAATTCTTAACAAAATACCCTTTATCGGTTCTGGTATTATAGTATCCGCGCTCACAGTAAACCGTGCTGGTCTCTGAAACTATGGTAGATTCCCCATAGAGGTAAGCCCCGCCGGTTTCGGAATAAAAATCTAGCTGCTCACTGTTAACTGTATATTTTGGATTAACGATCTTCACCTTGGATAGAAACTGGTATTTTTTGGTGGCAGCGTAGTAGCGCCCTATACGACTGGTAAGCGTACTCGCAGTATCCCGCACGGTTCCCCCGCTGCGATAATAGGCCTGCTGTTTTATCCTGTCGAAGTAGAGAGTGTCCGTCTTTAAGGTAGTCTTGGGTTCGGTGAGGAGCACGTCTCCACTGGCGAATGCAAACTGGGTATTCCCGTTGTATTCGGCGTACTTACTTCGCATACTTACGGTATCTCCCTGTGTTATGCGCACGGTTCCGTAGGCCTTAACAAAGTTGTCCTTCAGATAGACGTAGGCCTGGTCGCACCACATTTCAACCCCTTCATGCACGATATACACCTGCCCGCTGTTGTCCTTGGTATAGATAACAGCATCCGGGAACTCAGGTTTTTTCTCAAGGTAGCCGGATTGCACGGAAACCTTAGTGGTTCCGGGACTGTCCTGGGCCTTTGCGATCAAACAGCTTAGGGAAAATAAGAAAAGAGATATGTAACCTGATATTTTCAATACACAACTTTAATGATTAGAACGAAAATACCGAGCAACTATTACCGGTGAATCGTCTGCGTACGATCGGGCCCAACCGAAACGATCTTGATAGGCACCTGTAATTCATCTTCAAGGAATTCGATATAAGCGTTTAAGGCGGCAGGAAACTGACTGGCATCCTTCATGCTTGTAAGATCTTCCTTCCAGCCATTCAACTCGGTGTAAACCGGGGTTACGTTCTCCGCTTCGATATTGTAAGGTAGATGTGAAATTTGCTCGCCTTTATAATTGTAGGCCGTGCATACCTTTAACTTGTCGAAACCACTTAGAACATCACCTTTCATCATCATCAACTGGGTCACCCCGTTCACCTGGACGGCGTATTTCAGGGCTACCAAATCCAGCCAGCCACATCTTCTAGGCCTACCGGTGGTTGCACCAAATTCGTTTCCAACCCGTCCCATGGTCTCCCCGTTTTCGTCGAAAAGTTCAGTAGGGAAGGGGCCGCTTCCAACGCGGGTTGTATAGGCCTTGAAAATTCCGAAAACCTCATTAATGGCTCCGGGGGCTACCCCCAAACCGGTACAGGCTCCTGCCGCGGTTGTATTCGATGAGGTGACGAACGGATAAGTTCCGAAGTCAATATCCAGCAGCGAGCCTTGAGCTCCTTCGGCCAGGATGGTCTTACCTTCAGCCTGTGCCCGGTACAGGTATTCTTCACTGTCGATAAAAGTTAACGACTTCAAGGTGTCTATGGCTTTAAAGAACTGACCTTCCAATTCAGCGAGATCGTATTGGATGTCGGCCTTGTAGAAATCGATCATTCGTTCGTGTTTATCTGCCAGCGCCCGGTATTTCTCCTGCCAGTTATCCAATTCTAGGTCGCCCACCCTGATTCCGTTTCGGCCGGTTTTATCCATATAGGTGGGGCCTATCCCCTTAAGCGTAGAACCTATTTTTGCTTTGCCCTTGGAAGCTTCACTGGCAGCATCCAGCAGCCTGTGTGTAGGCAGGATAAGATGCGCTTTACGCGAAATCAGTAATTTCTTCTTTATATCGAGATTGAACCTTGAGAGGTTATCCAGCTCTTTCTGAAAGATTACCGGGTCGATAACAACCCCGTTGCCTACCAGGTTAATGGCGTCTTCGTGAAAGATTCCGCTGGGAATAGTGTGTAAAACGTGCTTTATGCCGTCGAATTCAAGGGTATGACCAGCATTGGGTCCGCCTTGAAAGCGCGCGATGATATCGTAATTCCTGGTAAGAACGTCGACGATTTTTCCTTTTCCTTCGTCGCCCCATTGTAATCCGAGTAGTAAGTCTACTGCCATATGCCTTAATTGTTTTCCTGAACCGAATCAGGAGATTTTTTATTTCCGTAAAAATAAAGTGAGTGGTTGGTAATTTCTATATCGAAGACTTCCTCGATGGTCTTTTTAATAATTTGAATTCGCGGATCGCAGAACTCGATCACTTCCCCGTTGGAGAGGATTACATGATCGTGCTGCTTATCAAAATACGATTTTTCGTAATGTGCCTGATTCTGTCCGAACTGGTGTTTCCTCACCAATCCGCATTCCAGTAACAATTCGATGGTGTTGTAAAGGGTGGCCCTGCTCACGCGGTAATTCTTGTTCTTCATATTGATGTACAGGGACTCAATATCGAAATGGTCGTTGTGATCGTAGATTTCCTGAAGAATAGCAAAGCGTTCAGGTGTTTTTCGGTGTCCCTTTTTTTCGAGGAATGCCGTAAAAACATTCTTAACAATTGCCTGATTATTTTGATCCGTTTTTGCCGTCATATCAAAGCTACAAAGGTAAGTATTTAAGAGCGTGTAACTTTATCAATCCCGTTTATTTTTTTGATGTTTTCCACCAGGTTATTAAGAATGGTCTTGTTTTTTACAACTACGACTATCCTGCCAGTGAAAATACCGTCGTTACTATCAAAATGCACGCTCTTCATATTGATATGCAGGTTGTTCGACACTACCTTGGTCACTTCATTCACCAGGCCGATGGTGTCAATTCCCGTAATGAGCAGTTCGGCTTTAAAATCGCTTTGAGACGAATCGATCCACTTGGCCTGGATGATGCGATATCCGTAGTTACTCTGTAACTGCAAGGCATTCGGACAGTTCTGCTTATGTACCTTTATTCCTTCGGAAACCGTTATAAAACCAAACACGTCGTCTCCCGGGATGGGATTGCAACAATTGGCCAGTTTATACTCCAGTTTTTCCTCGTCCTTCCCAAATACCAGCTGATCGTACTTCTGAGTGATCTCTTCCCGTTCAACGTCTTCCGGCTTGTCCGGTTTTCGAATGCGGTTCTTAAAGAAACTCACAAAGGCATTATTCCTGGACGCCGCAAAGTCCTTTAACTTCTTGTTGTCGATGATACCCGCCCCTACCCGATAAAACAGATCCAGGCTAGTTTTTAGTTTAAAATACACCACAAGTTGATTGATGGTGCGCTCGTCGAGCGTGATCTTTAACGATCTTAATTTGCGGATTAGAATCTCTTTTCCTTCAGCGGCAATGGTCTTTTGCTCCTCTTTTAAGGAGGACTTGATCTTGGATCGCGCTTTCCCGGTAGTGGCATAATTGAGCCAGTTTGCCGTAGGCTGCGATTTTTCGGAGGTCATTATTTCAACCTGGTCGCCACTTTTCAGAACGTGGCTTAGCGGAACAAGTTTCCCGTTCACTTTGGCTCCACGGGTTTTCAGACCTACTTCGGTGTGGATGTTAAAGGCAAAATCCAGAGCCGTTGCTCCCTTGGCCAGGGAATACAGGTCGCCTTTTGGAGAGAACACAAAGATCTCCTTGGCGTAGAGGTTTAGCTTAAAATCTTCAACAAAATCTACAGCATTGATCTCGGCATTCTCAAGAGAGGTCTGCAGTTTGTTTAACCAGTCGTCCAGTCCCACATCTTCCTTTTCATCGTTCTTGTACTTGTAGTGGGCAGCATATCCCTTCTCGGCAATCTCGTTCATGCGCTCGCTGCGAATCTGTACTTCCACCCATCTGCCCTGTGGACCCATCACGGTAATATGCAGCGCTTCGTAACCGGTGGATTTGGGGGAAGAGATCCAGTCGCGAAGCCTGGTAGGGTTTGGTCGGAAGTGATCGGTGACTATCGAATAGATCTTCCATGCGATGAATTTCTCATTCTCCGGTTCGCTCTTGTAAATTATTCGAACCGCAAACTTATCGTAAACCTCGTCGAAACTCACATTCTGAGTGGTCATCTTCCGCCTGATCGAGAAAATGGATTTTGGCCTGCCCTTGATATTGTAATCCAACTTTTCGGCATCCAGAGAATCCTTAATAACCTTTGTAAAGTCTTCGATATAAGCGTCCTGTTGTTCTTTGCTTTCCTTGATCTTATCGAGTATGTCGTTGTAAACCTCGGGTTCTGTGTACTTTAAACCGAGGTCTTCCAATTCGGTCTTAATGTTGTAGAGGCCGATTCTGTGTGCCAGCGGGGCGTAGATATAAAGGGTTTCGGAAGCGAGTTTTACGCGTTTGTGCTCCGGCATGGCGTCCATGGTTTGCATATTGTGCAGCCTGTCGGCTATCTTGATGATTATTACCCGGATGTCCTCGTTAAGGGTGAGCAGCATCTTGCGGAAATTTTCCGCCTGCAGCGATACATCCTTATCGTAGGGCATATTGGAGATCTTGGTCAGCCCGTCGACTATGCGCGCAACTGTTTCGCCAAACAGCTGCTCTATATCTGCCAGGGTATAGGTGGTGTCTTCAACTACGTCGTGCAGCAGTGCTGCGGCAATCGAAGTTGCGTCCAGGCCGATCTCGGAAGCGACTATCTTAGCTACAGCGATGGGATGGAAAACGTAGGCTTCGCCCGATTTCCGTCTCTGGTCCTTATGAGCATCCACAGCCACGTCGAAAGCAGAACGGATAAGCCGCTTATCCGCAGCCGTTAAACGGCGGTAAGAGATCTTAAGCAGCTCCTTGTATTGTTTCGCCAGCTCCTTCTTTTCAGCTTCTAATACTTCCTCACTCATAGAATTAAAAGTACGATATTGCATTGTAAGAAACAACAAATATTGTGCCCTTCAAAATTTCCGAAGACGACTAAAATCAGGCCTGAAGGTTTCTAAATCGCTCTAATAATGTGGGGTGGGAGTAATGTACAAAAACATAGGCCGGGTGGGGGGTAAGGTTGCTCAGGCTGTTCCTGGACAATTTCTTTAAGGCCGAAATCAGGGGTTGTGCAGCATAAGTCTGTTTAGCATAATTGTCAGCCTGGTATTCGAATTTTCTCGAGAGATAGTTCATCAGCAGCCCGGTTACTGCCGAAATTGGAGAAAAAAGCACGCCAAAAGCAATCAGTCCGATATGAAATGAAGACTCACTCACGTTCAATGCTTCCGACAACAACGGGTTATCTATAAGCAGCGACAGTATCCACAGGGTAAGCCCGGTGGTGGCAATGGAAGCAAAGAGATTGATGAGGATATGGTTTCGTTTATAATGTCCAACTTCATGGGCCAGCACTGCCACGATCTCCTCGTTCTCAAGGTCGTTAATGAGGGTGTCGTACAAGGTGACCCTCTTTTCGGCACCAAAACCCGAAAAATAGGCATTGGCCTTGGTGCTGCGTTTCGAACCGTCGATTACAAATATCTTATCGAGCCTGAACCCTACCTTTCCGGCATAGGCCTCAATTTCGCTTCGCAGCATACCTTCCTCCAGCGGGGTTTGTTTGTTGAAGAGCGGTACGATAAGCCTGGCATAGAACATATTGAGGATTACGGAAAACAGGGTAATTATACCCCAGGCATAAAGCCAAAAATTCGGACCGGTAAACAGGTAGAACCAGATCACTGCCGCCAGCAGGCCGCCGCCAACAATGGCTGTCATCAACATACTCTTTATCTTATCAAGGAAAAAGGTAGTGCGCGTTGTTTTGTTAAAACCGTAACGCTCTTCTATGACAAAGGTGCTGTAATACCTGAAAGGAATACTGAGAATTTCGGCAGCCAGCATAATTATCCCAAAAAATATCAGGGCAACCGCAATGGGGTGGGAAGAAAAGGACCGTGCCCAGGCATCGACAATTGCAAAGCCGTCCAGGAAGAAGAACAGCAGCGTGGCTATAAAAGAGATTGTGGAAGTTATCAGTCCGAACTTATACTTTTCCTGTTTATAGCGTTGTGATCTTCGGTATTCATCGGTATCGTAAACATCATCAAGGCGCGGAGGCAGCGGATCTCCAAAGTGCTTTGCATTCAGGTGGTCCAGATATTTATCAAATACAAAGTTTAGGGAAATGATACCGATCAGAATATAAAAAAGTGTTTGCGGGGTCATGGAATGTCTTTAGGCTGTGTTTTCTGAAGGGCCATTAGTTAAAATTGCGTTGTCGTTTGGCTTCAAATATAAGAATTCCGGCCGCTACCGAAACGTTCATACTGTCGATTTCACCCTGCATGGGGATAACGATATTCTGATCGCTGTGCTTTAACCACTCTTTGGAGAGCCCGTCGGCCTCTGTGCCCACCACTATTGCTGAACCCGGTTTAAAATCACAGCTGTGATACGGCACAGCTGCCTGCAGGGCCGCACAATAAATCCGGATGGTGTTTTGCTTAAGGAATGTTATGATCTCGGCAGTCGTTCCCAGGGCAATGCTGCGGGTAAAGATACAGCCCACACTGCTTCGCACGATATTGGGGTTATAGATGTCCGTTCGCGGATTGGCGATGAGAACGGCATCCACGTTGGCAGCATCGGCAGTTCGCAGCAGTGCGCCGATATTACCCGGTTTTTCAGGTGCTTCGGCCACCAGGATAAGCGGATTTTCCGAAGTTATCTTCAACCGATCGATGGAATGGTCCCTGGTGTGGGCTATGGCAACGATCCCTTCGGTGGTAGCCCTATAAGCGATTTTCTCATAGACATCGTACGTGATTTCGACAAAGGCCGTATTAGTATCGGATTGGTCTTTGATGGAATACAGGTCTTCTTCGGCAATAATGTCGGGGGAATAGTATACGGTTTCCAGTTGATAGTCGGCCTTAATGGCCAGTTCTATCTCCCGCTGCCCTTCAATTACGAACAAGCCCTGCTTCCTGCGTTCCCTCGCCTTTTCTTTCAGGGCAAGGATTTGCTTAACAGCCGGGTTTTGTATACTCGAAATAGATCGGTCCATTTGGTACTATTTGATTCTTACAGCCATCAAAGATACAGCTGTTCAGAAATGTTTAGTATTATCAACCCGAAAATTTCAAGGTTTATAGCAGTCTATGCCCCATAGGTTGTTAGTTGGCCGCCGGAAGGTTCCAATTTCCAAAAAAATGTATCTTTAAGAGAAATCTGCCGTAAGAGTTGGTAATAATTATAGAAATTAATGATTGAGAATAACGAGTCTAGAAATTCTCTAAGCGTATCTCATAAAATTCTGATTTTTTTTGGAGGGTTATTTATAGTTATGTTCGCGGGCTTTCATTATTTCAATTCAATCCCCGGTAAAACTCCCAAAGAAAAAAATAAGGCATTAATTCTTTACTATCTCGGAATTGTTTTTTGGATCAGTCTAGTTGCCGTTATATTCTATATTATGCAATAACCGTGACCAGTTTCCCTTATAGGATTCTTAAAGCTTTGTAAAATTTTACCGTAGAACGACTTGGCTTTCATATCTTTAAAGCACAAACCTAATGATATGAGAACCATCAATTTAATTGCAATGGCCTTATTGCTATTTGTTAGTTGTAAGGAACAAAAGAAAACCGACCAACCGGTTATACACGATAGTATACCAATAGACTCGACAACTGCCAGGACTGAACTTCCGGTTGGGCTTATGGAAGTCTTAAAAGCCCATGGCGGGATCGATCGCTGGAACGAGATGCGCAATCTCTGCTTTGAGTTTGAAAAGGATTCAGGAAAGGAAATTCACACCGTTTCACTTCCGGAAAGAATGGTAAAGATCGAAGGCCCCGACTGGTCTATTGGAAAGGACAAGGAGCAATTATGGCTGCTTCAGCAAAAGGCCAATGCTTATAAGGGCGATCCCCGGTTCTACTACGACCTGATGTTCTATTTCTACGCCATGCCCTTCGTCCTTGCCGACGACGGCATAAAATATTCGGAGGTTAAAGCCGCCGAACTGGACGGTAAGGTATATGAGGGAATTAAAATCGGTTATGAGGCGGGAATAGGGTTCTCACCTCAGGATGAGTACATACTCTATTACGAACCCGAAAACTTCGAAATGGTTTGGCTTGCCTATACGGTAACCAGGGGGGAAGACGAAAAAAGCGACGATTGGCATTATATAAAGTACGACAAATGGCAGGAGGTAAACGGAATTAAGGTTCCTGAAAAGATTAGCTGGTATTCCGTGGAAAATAATGCCCCGGTTAAGAAAAAGAACAGTATCGTCTTCAAAAAGGTCAATCTCACTGCAACCCACCTGGAAGCCTCTGTATTTGCAATGCCGGAAACGGCTACCGCAGTCGATCAGAAATAAAAGAAAATTTCAAAAAAAAAAAGAGGCTGTTTCACACAGCCTCTGGATTCTTATTGTCGGTCGTACTTTTCCATATACCGCTGCCAGAGTTCGGTTTGGTGTGTTTCCAGGGAGATTTCCCTGCCGTCGATAAAGGCTGAGCTAAGGATATTGGTACGCATATCCAGGGCATCGCCTTCACTGATGAAGAGGGTGGCACTCTTTCCCGTTTCCAGGGTTCCGTACATATCGTCTATCCCAAGGATCTTGGCCGTATTGCCTGTAATTAACTGCAGGGCGGCTTCCTTGTCCATTCCCTGTCCAACCACCTGGCCTGCGTAAAAAGGAAGGTTACGGGTCTGGAAATTAGACATATCGGCATTTTGCAACCCAACCAGGATGCCGGCATCCATAAGGAGTTTCGGTAGTTTATACGACTGGTCGTAATCATTGTCATCTCTAAAGGGTAATGCATGTGTATGCCGTACCAGCACCGGTACATTGTGTTGTTTTAGGAAAGGAATGACCTTGTAAGCCTCATATCCGCCCACCAACACGATATTTTTCACACCGGCCTCTTTTGCAAGCGTTACCGCATCGATGATCTCCTTTTCCCCCTGAGCGGAAATATAAAGGCGTTTACTTCCGTCGAACAATCCCTGACTGGCCTTGAACGCCTGGTTTTCCGGTTCCCCGGCTCCGCTGCCGTAGGCTTTTGCATTTGCCAGGAACATACGTAACTCATCCTGTTCCTGGGTGTATTCCTTATTGGGTTTCCAGCCTCGTTCTTCTCCCAGCCACCATCTACCTCTGCTAAAGCTGTTCGGCCAGTTAAGGTGTATTCCATCGTCCACCTTTACCGCCGCATCTTCCCAGTTCCACGCATCAAATTGCACTATGGACGAAGTACCCGAGATTCTGCCACCCTGGGGTGTGATCTGGCCTAGTAAAACGCCATTGGGGCGCATACTCTCCACAACTTTACTTTCTGCGTTATAGGCAATAAGACTTCTTATATTGGGTATGTATTTTCCCAGTTCATCCTGGTCGTTACTGGCACGTACCGCATTTACTTCAACCAGTCCCAGCGATTTGGCCGGGGCGATAAATCCGGGGTAGACATGTTTGCCCGAGGCCTCAATAACCCTTCCCTTAGTAGCCGTTCCCGGCCCGCCAATGGCTGTAATTTTCCCGGCTTCGAAAACGATTACACTGTTTTCTATCACACTACCGTTACCGATATGCGCCGTGGCACCTGTTATAGTTATAGGTCCTGCCTGTTCCGGGGCCGGTGTTTGTTGTCCGAATGACTGCGATCCAACACTTATTAAGATTGCTAAAATTAATTTTTTCAAGTTATTCATGGTTGGATTAATTTATGGTTTCACATTCAAAATGGATCTTGTCTTTTCCTTTTGGAGCCCTGGTCTTTCCGCCATTGCTCTTTTCAGAAAGCATCATATTTATCAATTTGGCGCGTTCGGTTTGAACCTGCTGTCGCATCGCCTTGTCTTTTTCAATATCGAAATAGAAGGTACCGTCTATCATAGTCTTTTCAGCCAAAGCATACACGGAAAGCGGGTGGTCGTTCCACAGCACCAGATCGGCATCCTTCCCTTCTTTAATACTGCCGGTACGATCGTCAAGGTGAAGTAATTTAGCGGGATTGATGGTAACCAATTTCCAGGCCTCTTCTTCACTCATTCCGCCGTATTTTACACTCTTGGCCGCCTCCTGGTTCAGTCGGCGGGACATCTCTCCGTCATCACTGTTGATGGCGACGGTTACCCCCTGACTGGCCATGATGGCAGCGTTATAGGGAATGGCGTCGTTTACTTCAAACTTATACGCCCACCAGTCGGAGAAGGTTGACCCTCCAACCCCGTGTTCGGCCATTTTATCGGCTACTTTATAGCCTTCCAGTATGTGGGTAAAGGTATTTACCCTGAACCCGAAACTTTCGGCCACCTTCATCAGCATATTGATCTCGCTCTGTACATAGGAATGACAGCTTATAAATCGTTCCCCGTTCAGAATTTCGGCCAAAACTTCCATTTCTTCATCGTAGCGGTAGGGCTGCCCGCTTTTCTTTTTGGCATCGTAGTCCTTTGCCCGATTGAAATAGTTCACGTAGAGTTGTTCTACACCCATCCGGGTTTGCGGGAATCGGGAGTAACTCTCCCAGTTCGACTGCTTTACATTCTCTCCCAGGGCGAATTTTATGAATTTCGGACTGTCGTCGTAGATCAGTTCATCGGCATTCTCGCCCCATTTCAGTTTTATGATGGCCGAACGGCCGCCAATGGGATTGGCCGAACCATGCAGTATCTGTATGGATGTAACGCCCCCGGCCAGGTTCCTGTAAATTCCAACATCTTCGGGGTCTACCACATCTTCTATCGATACCTCCGCAGACGAATTCTGACCTGCTTCGTTTATGGATAAGGCGGCGATATGGGAATGCTCGTCGATAATCCCGGCGGTAAGATGTTTTCCTGTAGCATCTATTACCGTAGCTCCGCCTGCACTTAAATTCTTACCAATTTTTTCAATCTTCCCGTTCTTTACGAGCACGTCGGTGTTCGGGAGTACGCCACTGTCTTCACTTGTCCAGACTGTAGCATTTTTAAACAGCACATTTTGCTGTCGCGGTTTGGTCCTGTATCCATATCCCACGTTGGGGTAGGTTACCGGCACGACTTCAGGCGTGTGGTCCTGCTCTTCTTCCGAGTCTTTTTCAGCCATAGGGCCTTTGTAGACCGCAGTAAACCCGGTTTCGCTTCCCCCGGGTAACATCACCTTGCCGGAAAACCCGCTTCCGGATTCGGGCACCATAGCGGTAGAAGTATACGTATGATTCCCAGCTTCATCAGTAAAAGACAGGCTAACCCACTTGTCTGAATAACTCATCTTCGAAGGGTACTTGGTGTCGCCGATCTTTACTTCGGCCTTGGGACTGGCAAGTTCACCGCTTACGGAAAGATCGTAGGTTTTACCGCCCACATTCAGGCTGTATTCCCCGCGAATATCCTTTTGGTTCATGTCTGCGAGTATATGTTTTTTCCCCTGAACCCAGTTTTCGTATAAGGTGGTTTCCTTGTCGAAGATATCTCCTGAAGTGATCAGGAAATTGGCATAGCGACCGGGTTTTAAACTGCCCAGTTCCTCACTCTTACCCAGCAGCTCAGCCGGGATAGTAGTTAAAGCTTCCAGGGCTTTGGTCTTATCGTAACCGTACTGAAAGGCTTTTTTCAGCTTAGAGTCGAATTCGGAAGGAGACTTTAGCTTAAAGGTGGTTAAAGCAAATGTCACCCCTTTATCTGCCAAAGACTTCGGATTGGTAGGCGCCTGGTTCCAGGCCCGCATATCCTGTAGGGAAACGTAATCGGCCGCATAGGGGTCGCTTACATCGTAGGCATCGGGGAAATCCAATGGAATGATGTAGCGGGCATTGGTGGCTTTAATCTCGTCGATCAATTCATACTCATCGCCGCCACCCACTATTATATAATTTAGGTTGAATGCGTCGCTTATCTTATCGGCTCTAAGGTTATTGTCCTTGCTGCCGGCCTCTATGATAGAAGGCAGGTTTCGACTGGCAATAAGGGCTTCCAGGGAACGGTCCTTGGTGGAAACATTTCCTTTTTCGTACCAGTTGGCATCGTGGTGCAATTGCCGAAGCAATGCCATTGCCCCCATCAGGGAGGTGGGATACGACTGCCGGGACGTTACACTCTTGTCGAAGGAAAAGAATTGTGCCGAAGCGTCATCCAGGATACGAACGGCTTCATCGTCACTGTCGTTCAACGCGACCAAGACCCCGGTTCCCCTTGCGATCCCGTCCATAATGTGGGTATTCAACACTCCAAATCCGGCTTTCCTGTAATCTTCGGCCTTCTTTTTGTCGTATTCAAATTTTTCTACGGCCGCCTTTTCTGGCATGATATGGTCGTTCCAGTAAAACCCGCTGCGCGATGGCTCGTATTGGGGAGACCTGCCCTGCCCGGATTCTCGCTTGGGCTTTTCAACCCCGAAATCGGTATAGGGATCGATAAATGAAGGATATATGTGCTTACCCTTCAGGTCGATTTGCACCGCATTGGCCGGGATATTCACCGAGCGTCCCGATGCGACTACTTTCCCATCCCTCACCAGGAGGGTTCCATTTTTAACCACCTCTGTAGGGGTGACGTAAATGGTGGCATTGGTAAATGCCATAAAATTGGTGTTTTCTTCTTTCAGGCCTTCATTCTTCGGAAAATAGTCCTGGGAATGCAGTGTGCAGGCTGAAATCAGTAATAGAAATAACGGTAGGAGTTTTTTCATTTTTGGAATTTTTTAACAAAGTTTTAAAGATAGGAAGCTATGCCAATGTGAACCAAATCTTAACCTTCCTTTAACAAATAGAACCTTATATTAAAATGGTGTGTCTTCAAAATAATTTACAACCAGGGCCACCATATAACTGTAGCTCATGATTCCTCGTGATTGGTTATTGGCTTTCAGGAACTGGTCCCAAAACCCTTTGGAGAATGCTTCAAACGGATTCTTATAGCTTTCCCAGAAGTCGCGCATCTCCTTATAACTGGCCAGGATACCGGGATTGATGGTTTCAAGGATCTCGTTATAGGCGTCCATATCCCTGCGGGCGATCTCGTTCACACAGTATCGCAGCGCGAAAATATAGCCGCTGTATTGTATATAGGTGTCGTCATTGTTTATGGTGGCCAGGGTGGCGATGAAGTTGGCTTCGTTCTCTGCAGCATACCCCAATTGATGGGCTTCTTCGTGGCAACTAACCACCGGGAACTTATAGGTCTTTATGAGGTTGTTCACTTGGGCTTCGCCCGAAAAAGGATTGTAGTACCCGCTATAGCCCATATAGGTTAACCCCAGGCTCCAACCGCTCTTCTTCAGGCTCCTGGGGCTGTAGGCCAGGCTTGGATATTCCTTCGATATTGTTTTATACCCGTCCAGGGATTTCTTAAAGATCTCGCGCTGACTATAAGGCAGGTCTATCTTTACACTGTCGGGATACCCCAACTGCCGGTGCATTTCGTTCGATTTGGCTACCAGTCTCCTGGTGGTCTCAATCAGTTCCTCGGTGGTATATTCATAATCGATCCCCAGGGTTTTGTGCAGGGGAACCCGGTAATAATTCAGTCCCCATAGCAGATGAAAGACAAAATAGACCATGGAGACCGTGGCGGCGATATCGATGAGGAATTTAGCCGGTTCGAAGCGCAGCCGGCGAATGTTCTTGTATAACCACCTGATGGCTAGGACGGCAATGAGGAGGTAGAACACATCCCCTATGGAAAAAGGGATCCAGCCGAATATATAGCGGGAAATTTTAGAAATGACCGGGTAGATTCCCTGGCTGTAATACACTTCGACGAATTCGGGAAAGTTTTTGAGTATTTGTAAGGCGATGATCTGAATCGGAAGAAGGAGGGCAAGAATTAGGCGCGTTCTTTTTCGTTGCATAAATCAAACATACGAAGAAATCTTGTATCTAATATTTTTGGAAGGCTGGATAAAAGCATAATTTTGCAGGAAAATCTCGCACCTATGAACGAAGCCATTCGCAATCTGCAACCTAAAGAAATCTGGAATAATTTTGCCGACCTCAATGCCGTACCGCGGCCTTCCAAAAAGGAAGAGCGGGTAATCGCCTTTATGAAGGCCTTTGGAGAGGGATTAAAGCTCGAGACCATAGTCGATCACATCGGCAATGTAATCATCCGCAAGCCGGCCACAGCGGGTATGGAAAACCGCAAAGCGGTGGTGTTGCAGTCGCACCTGGATATGGTTCACCAAAAAAATAACGATACCGATTTCGATTTCAATACACAGGGAATCGAAATGTACGTGGATGGCGACTGGGTGAGAGCCAGGGGAACCACCCTGGGTGCCGATAACGGTCTGGGAGTCGCTACCATCATGGCCATACTTCAAAGCGATTCCATACCACACCCGGATATTGAAGCCTTGTTTACCATAGACGAGGAAACAGGAATGACAGGAGCCATGGAACTTAAAGGCGGCCTGCTGAAGGGAGAGATTCTCTTAAACCTCGATACCGAAGAGGACGACGAAATTGGTGTAGGCTGCGCCGGGGGAGTGGACATTACCGCCACCCGATCTTACGAAGAGGTTGCGGCCGAGGGAAACCTTGGCTTTACACTGAAGATAAAAGGCCTGCAAGGCGGTCATAGTGGAATGGATATCATTAAAGGCCTGGGGAATGCCAACAAGCTGATGAACCGCATGCTCTTTTCTACTTCCGGGCTAATGAATATCGTAGCTATAAAAGGAGGCAGCCTTCGGAATGCCATTCCCAGGGAGAGTGAAGCCACAGTTGTTGTAAAGAAGGATAATAAGGATGCCTTCTTAAAGGAATTAAACACCATAAAACAAGCTATCCTGGAGGAATACAAACTCCTGGAACCGGATTTAAAGATCTTGTTTGAAGAAGGCGATAAAGCGGAAAGCATGATGCCGGGTGAGGTGCAGCAGCTATTCCTCAACTGCATGCAGGCGGCCCATAACGGGGTGTTTCGAATGAGTCCGGCCATGGAAGGATTGGTGGAAACTTCAAATAATATAGCGAAAGTCACTGTAGGAGCAGGGGAGATAACCGTTGAGTGCTTAACCCGTTCCTCCGTGGAATCTTCCAAGATGAATTTAGCCGATTCGCTTAAGGCCTGTTTCGAACTGGGCGGATTTGAGGTGTCTTTTTCAGGCGAATATCCCGGCTGGGCGCCCAATATGGACAGTCCCATCCTTAAGGTACTGGATTCGTTATATAAAGAACTGAATGGGGAAGAAGCCCATGTGGCAGCCTGCCACGCCGGCCTGGAATGTGGGATTCTCGGACAAAATTATCCCGGGATGGATATGATCTCCTTTGGGCCAACCATTAAAGGTGCACACTCCCCCGACGAGCGGGCGAGTATTTCCAGCACCCAAAAGTTCTGGGAATACATTAAAGAGATCCTTAAAAACATCCCTGAAAAAACTACATAAAAAAACGCCCGTTTCAGCGGGCGTTTTTTTTATGTGTTCATTTATTCTTCAGCCGTCATATCGAGCATTTCGATTTCGAAGACCAGGTCGGTGTTAGGTGGGATGTAGGGTCGGTTACCCTGTTCTCCATATCCCAGGTGTGAAGGAATAAAGACGGTAACCTTATCACCAACTCTCATGATTTTTAAAGCTTCCCGGAAACCGGGGATTAGCCTTGTGTCTGTAGAGGTGGTGGTTATTGGCTGATACATGTCCGCAGCCTGACGCGCCGGGTCGATCTGCCCGTATTCGTCTGCCAGGTCCTGCTTACTGGTGGTAAACAACTGGCCGTTTGTAAAATAGCCGGAATAATCTACCAGTACCTTTTCACCTTCAGCCGGTTTAGCACCTTCTCCCTTTTGGTTGTAGTAAATCTGCAGCCCGGTTTCCGTAGCCGTTGCCTCGTTCTTCATATTTACGAATTCCACCGCTTTATCGATCGCAATACGTTCAATTCGCTCCGCTATAGCCTCGCGTTCTTTTTCGATCTCCTTCAGCCTTTTGGCGAAATCCACAACCGATACCTTTCCTTTTCTTATGATGTTCACTTCGTTCATGTGAATAGGCTCCACCGGTTTGTCCCCCGGCTTGGTCGTTTCTACATTTCCAATCGCATCTACAATGTCCTGTCCGATAACAATTTCTCCAAATACGGTATGCTTACCGTCCAGCCAGGGAGTTTCTTTTAGGGTGATAAAAAACTGACTCCCGTTGGTTTCGGGGCCTGAATTGGCCATGGAAAGAATGCCTTTGCTGTCGTGTTTAAGCGTATCCACGATCTCGTCTGGAAATCGGTAGCCCGGACTTCCCGTACCATCACCGCTTGGATCACCTCCCTGTATCATAAAATCCTTGATCACCCGGTGAAACGTTAGTCCGTTGTAAAATGGTTTTCCCTTGTAAAGCGAATCCACCATTTCATTGGTTCCTTCGGCCAGGGAAACAAAACTTGCCGTGGTTAAAGGGGTGGCTTCGTGATAGAGTTTGGCCACGAATGTTCCCTTAGTGGTAACGAATTCGGCGTAAACACCTTCTTCCAGGTCGGGATATTTATCATCGCAGGCAGTAGTGATCGCCAGAGTTAACAGCATTAAGACTAATAAAGGCAGTTTTTTCATTGTATTTCTATGTTTATTGAGTTTGTTGAATAGATTTTAAGGTAACAGTACTCTGGATAGGCACATTGGTGCCCAGTTTATTGTCGATACCGTAATAACCGAAAGCTTTGTATGAAGGGAAGAGGAAGGTAACCTGTTCGCCAACCTTCATCAGCTTTACCGCATCCCTAAGCCCGGAGATCAATTCCTGGTTAGACTGATCCACCTTGTAGGTTTGCAGGCCGGTTTCGGCTTCAGATAAAACCACGGTTCCGTCCAGTTTCCTGATGTCGTAGGTAAAGGTGACGACATCACCGAATTCGGGCATGGGAACATCCAGGCTGTCTTTAACGTTGTAGTGATACCAGAAGCCGCTTTCAGACGCGAGGTAGTCGGTTTCGGGATGTGCCGCCATAACCTCGGCGATCCGCTTCGATTCCTTTTCGTATAATTTCTTATTGCGTTTGGCCGATTCCTTGATAAAACTGCCCGAGCTCTGCTGAACGGGACGCCTCGCTTCAGGTGTCTTACAGGAAGCCAGCGCAAACAGTGCGACAAGGGTGTATAAAAGAAACCTAAAGTGCATCGATAAGTTCATTTTTATGGGATGGCAATATACTAATAAATTCAGTAACGGTAGCCGATAGGGATTTGTCGCTTTTTCCGCCTGCCGCGTTAATATGACCGCCGCCATTGTAATATTTTCTCGCAAAATCGTTCACCGAGAATGAGCCTTTACTCCGCAGGGAGATCTTAACAATCCTTTCCTGTTTGTTTTCGATAAAAATAACTGCAAATACTATTCCGCTAACCGACAGGGCATAATTTACAAAGCCTTCAGTATCTCCTCGTTTAAAATTGTGCTTGTCGAGTTCTTTCTGGCTCAGGGTGATATAGGCCGTCCGGTATTCGGGTAATACCTTCATATTTTTGAGAGCAACACCAAGCAGTGCAAGCCTATTGGGCGTATTGGTATCGTAAATGTTCTGGTGGATCGCCGAGCCGTTCGCCCCGTGTTCGATCAACTGGGCTACAATCCTGTGGGTAGTGGCGCTGGTGGCCGGATAGCGGAAAGAACCGGTGTCGGTCATGATTCCGGTGTAGAGCTGGGTGGCCATTTCGGAGTTGAGGTATTGCAGGCCGTCGATGGCGTCGAGGAAATGGTAAACCATCTCACAGGTGGAACTCATGCTCGTATCGCTGTAAACCGCAACGGCATAATCGTCGGGTTTCTGGTGATGGTCGATCAGTACAAAATCTGCTTCGGCAGCCTTTAAAGGGGTCTCCATCTCACCCACCCGGTCCAGGGCATTGAAATCGAGGGTAAAGATCAGTTCGGCAGCTTCTATCAGTTTATCGTTGCCCTCACTGTCTTTTTCATAGACCAGGATGTCCTCGCAGCCCGGAAGCCATTTTAGGAAATCGGGAAAATCGTTGGGCATCATTACCCGGCAGGAATGCCCCATTTCTTTCAGGGCTAAGGAAAGCGCCAGGCAGGACCCCACGGCATCTCCGTCGGGGTTTTTATGGCCTACTACAATTATTTTTTTTGGAGCGGCCAGTAAATCTTTAACCACCGCTGTTGTTTGCTTATTCATAAGGGGCTAAGATACAATTATTCGTCCGAATCGCCCTAACAGACAGCAGGGTGGATTTAATATTAAACTAACATATATGGTTGGGTTTCTTTATTCAAATAACTACTTTTGCACAAAATTTAAAGAACCACATGAGAACAAACAGAACGTTTACTATGCTAAAGCCCGACAGTGTTGAGAAAGGGCATATTGGAGCCATCCTTGAAAAGATCACGGCTTCAGGTTTTAAGATCGTCGCTATGAAATTAACCCAGATGACCACAGCCGACGCAAAAGAATTTTACGCCATCCATAAAGAGCGTCCGTTCTTCGGGGAATTGGTTGAATATATGACCAGGGGCCCTATCGTTGCCGCTATCCTAGAAAAGGACAACGCCGTGGAGGACTTCCGCACGCTCATCGGGGCTACAAACCCGGCCGAAGCTGCCGAAGGCACCATCCGTAAATTGTATGCCGCCAGTATAGGTGAAAATGCTGTTCACGGAAGTGACAGCGATGAGAATGCCGCTATCGAAGGCGCATTTCACTTTGCCGGAAGAGAGATATTCTAAATAAAATAGTATAGACTATTATGCGCCTTTTGTACTACAGGAGGCGCATTTTTTATTACCGCAGCACCAGTTTTTTAACGAGTTCTTCGGAAGTGGCTTCGTTTATCATAGCAATTATCTTCGCCCTGCCATAGCTTAGTTCCTCCCGAAGCACAGAGGAACTCAGGCTTACATAAAGTGTACTGCCATCCAGTTTTACATCGGTGGTATATTTGGTGATGGCTTCGCCCATGACCGAATGCCAGGCCTGGGCAGCCGTGACTTTATCCAAACCTTTCTTCAGTTTGCCACTGCCAATAACATCTTTTAGTACATCCCCCAGAGAGCTGTGATCGCCGTATCGTTTTGCCATAGCGTAAAGGTAGCGAAATTGAACTTTTTAGTCGGCTTAAAAAGCATGGAATTAAACCGCAACCTAACGCTCCTTTTATTCCTTGCGCTCGATGATATGAATATTATTTCCGTCTATGTCTGCGATATGAATTGTTCGTTCGCCATTGGGCATGCTTTCCATTTCGGGCAATTCAATATTCAATGCTTCTAACCGCGAAAGGATGGTGTCGATGGAGGTTACCGTAAACCCGATATGCCCGGGATAGGAATATTGATTGGTATCTCCTTTGAATTCCCCCAGGTGCAGCTCCCCACCGTTTCCTATCGACATCCATTTGGCCTGAATATTCTCCCTGTACGGAAAGGGATAATGAATGGTGTCGAATTCGAAAAGGTAGTGGTAAAAGGCCACACTGGAATCTAAATTCTTAACCACAAAGGCCGTATGATTATAAGCCGCGAAGGAGTTTGCTTCCGTATCGACTTTGGTAGCTTTCTCTTCTGAAGCGTCAGTGCAGCATACGCATATAAGGAATACAAATGCGAATAATGGTAAACTGTACGAATGCTGTGTTACATAAAAGTGTTTCATTTTTAATTAGTGTTGTGAATCAGGTTGCAAATGATTAAGTGCTCCGACGTATAGGGAGTAAGAACACCATTTGCTACGGGATTCGGGTTGATGTTTCGGTTGAGGGATACACAGCCGGGTCTTGGTTATCAACGATCTTATGAAGGATGGAATCGGGGAGTGCCAGTTTTACCTTTAAAACCTTCAGATACGCCTGGCTGGTGTACAAGGGGTAATCGGTTCCGAAGATGATTTTGTCATATCCCAGCCCTTCGCAATACAATTTCAGCTCCCTGAACTCACTTTTCGATAACTTTTTTATACCCTCACTGTTCTTATCCAGGGCGACGGCCGAAATATCGAATTTAAGCAGATGCCTTTCCGGAATACGGCCGGTATCGTAGAGTTCGATAAAGGTTTCGATGACATCCTTTGTTTTTTCATTAAACCCACCCGACGTTCCGAAATGAGCAATATTCATTCGTACAGTGTCCAAATCCTTTAATACAGAATCGACCAGGATTTCCACATCTGCCTTTCCAAATTTAGGGTGTCCGTTGTCAAAATGCAAGAGAATGGGAATACGACGAATAGCGGCCAATTCGAAAATGGGTTTTATCTTTTTAAGATGCTCAGCTTCGGTAAGATAAACCTGAGATGCGTTGAAATGTAGTTTTAAACCTGCCTGTTCGTTTATTTTTAAACATCTCTCGATCTCCTTTAAAGCATATTCCTTCAGGGGATCCACAGCGAAATAGGGTACTACTCTTGCTTCATATCCTTGAGATGTTTTCAGCAAATAATCATTTTCCTCCCGAAGTCTGTTATAAACATCCGTTCCAGGGTAATATTCCGGATTCTCATACACATACCCCATCCCTACCAGGCTTATAAAATCGGCATTGTTTCTTGTAAGGATCGAATCAATATCCGAATAATAATAATCGGGATTGGAAAACGGGATACCAAGCGCTTTCCAATCGGCAATTAAGCCGGGACTCATAAGGTGCACGTGATTATCCGTAATTAATAGATCTTCGGCATATTGCAAACTTTCATTACCTCTGTTACAGGATAAAAGAACTGTAAGGCCCAACAGGCAGATAATTAAATTTTTCATATTTAAGTAAATCACGATCAATCAATCGGAGGCCTAAAAGCTGTAGAATTTTCGCAAGCGAATTCAGTTAAACAGCAACCCTATACTCGCGTCATCTCTTTTGCACAGCTGTCAGAACTGTCATCCAAATAGGTATCACCCTGTATTGAAACCGTTACTTTTTTCCAGCTCACACTGCCTGAAGTAGTACGCCATTTAACCGTCCCTGCATACGTACCCGCAGCCCGTCTCCGTAATTTATAGCCTGTTTCATTCACTTCAAAACCGTATCGGGCCAGTCCGCCCAGCTTGCTGTACCTGCCCACGATCTCTCCATTTTCTTCCGAGCTAAAGGTAACGACCCTTCCGTCGCAACCCTCCCAGGACCCAATGATCGTTTCTGCAGCAGGAGTACCCGTAGAAGAAACCGTTTTACAGCTCATCCAAAGTAAGCTGCAGCAGGCGAGAAGCACTATTTTCTTTGTCAAATACATAGCATTAGTCCTTTCGTTGGTATTTTTCCTTCATAAATTCGAAATACATATAGCCGAAGCGATCGTACCAGTCCTCCACGCCGTATTTAGCCTCACAGATATTGAGTTCCATCATCGAATCGGCCAGACTTTGTAACAACTCGGCATACTTGTTATCGTAGGCAGCCTGCAGGTCCTTTACCGACTTCTCAATCTTCACCCGTTCCGCCTGCCAGGCCATTCCCGCTACGGCATGTACACCCGAGGTATTATCCCCAAAAGCAATGGCGGCCTCCGAAAACTTCTTGGTGCATTTATAGATGGTTGCCAGTCGCTCGAACAGGTAGCGCTGCTCATTGAATTTCTTACGGGCATCCTTAAAACAGTTGGCACATTCGGCATCCTGTTCCTCCAGCGGTTCCCCGTCCTCATCATAAACGATGTCTGTACAAATGGAAGGTATACTCGGACTCCCGGCCGGAGGGGTGGAACTTATACAACTGCTCAGGCCATTATACTGGCTGTAAAGGTTTTTAGCCTCTTCCCATCGTTTACGAATACTGGAAAGCTTTGAGTTGAGATCTTTAACACCTTTGTCCATTCCTGCCCGTTCCTTTTCAAGGATCTCCAGCTTCCGTTCCATGTTGGCACGGTCGCGCTCCATGCCTTCCTTATACCGCTCGAATTCTTCTATGGTGAGAAAGGTGGATGTTTCGCGTTGGGCCATAGCGCCCAGTGGCATCGCCAGCAAGAACAGTATGATCACGGTGGTGTTGTTTCGCTTTCTGCCCATCAGTTTCCCGGCCAGTAAGCCAATAACCAGCAGGGCCACTCCCAGGGCAATATACAGCAGCGTATTGCCTCCGCCGCCATTATCATCTCCATCGTCATCCGCGCCGGCACCTTCGGCTTCGGCGGTTATTTCGCTGTCTTTGATCTTAGTAAAAACGCTTCCCAGGTAGCCCTTTCGTTCCGGGCTTGCCAAAACTGCAATGCTGTACAGGGAATTTGAAGGATTTTCGGTTTCAATCTTTATCCCGAACTTCCCTTCAGCCCGTAGCCGGAAGTTCACCGTATTATCCTCTGCCCGGGCCGTACTTTGTTTGTTGTACTCATCGTTCCACACGTCCTGATTCAGACTCACCTCCAGGGGAGTACCGTCCAGGCTGGTGACCAGCACATCCACAAACTGGAACATACTGTGCCCGGAAACAAAATGATACATGGTAGTATCGCTTACCCGGTTAAAGAATACGATACCTTTTTCGCCTTCATGTCCCTTCCGGGTATCTTCCTTAAGAGCCAACTCTATCGGTTTAACCTCTTTATCCAGGGTATAGGGCTGGGCCAGTACCGACAGCATACCCGGTAGCAAAAAACTTAACAGTAAAGTGAGTTTTAGTGATTTCATAGTGTTAGTCCTTAAATTTATCGATTATAAGTTCAACAGCTTCCAGGCCCTTTTCTTCCAGGAAGATCTTCTCTTCTTCACTTACTTTAAAGACCATGCGATACCGAACCCGCAGGCCGTTGGCATAATTGGGGTTGTAGAGCACAAAATATCCCTGATTCGGGTGCTTCCAGATATAGTTGTCGCCGGCCCGGCTGGTAGTCATAAAACCCTTTTCATAGGAACCGCTCGTAAGTTTTTTTAGTTGGTCGCCCACTGCTTCCTTCGACATTTTCATCTCCATGACAGAGAACACCGTTTTTGAACCATCGTCGAAATAAACCTCATAGGTGCAATCATGACCTCCGTGGCCATTGGCCATATTATAGGTTTCTTTTACCTTATCCTCGGGTACGTCATAGACGGAAGCAACCTCTCCGGCCGTAATTCTGCAGCCATCTGCCGGGGCGTATAATCGCGTATAATCTGCATGCTGTTTAAGTGCGATGCCTTGATCGGTTGAAGTGCTTTCAACAGTGGCTTCCGAAGTTGTATGTTCACCGTCGGTGTTTTCTTTTTTTTCTGAATTGCCGCAGGAAGCTAGCAGCAGGGCACTGAGCAATAAGACAGGTAGGGAAATTTGGGTGGTTGTCATGATCATGTTTTTATGGTTAAAAAAAGCAGTTTCGGAAACCGATTACATCTTAGTTAGTATGCTGCGGTACCGAAACATCATTATCATAAAATCACAATTGGATTGTGACATCATATTCTAAAGTTACAATTTTTTTATGAACTCAGCCTGAGTTGCTTATAAGAAAGGGCTTGAAGATTTTTCGATTAAACAACACCAAAAACAAACAATGTCTCCTTACTGCTTGGGAGGAAATAATACCGGGATGGCGTAGCTGCGGTCATTTTTCGCCAGGCCCGAAGGGTTGGCACGTTCAAAGACCAGTTGCCCGCGTTCGTCATCGGGGGCTTTGTTGGTATTGTATTCCAGGCTGGCTTCGAAGGGCACGAAATCTTCCGTCATCCATTCCCCCTGAGCGGTGGCATAGCCCCTTGCGATCACCTTGCCGGCTGCGTCTTTAAGGCTGATAGGAAAGTTGCCTTCGAAATACCAATACCCCCTGGCCGTTCCTTGGATGCTCAGTGGCGATTGAATATTCATATTGGGCTGTGGGCGCTCCACTCGGATGAGGTCGCTAAGCGGTCGTTCCTCTGTTTGGGTGAATTCCATACTCGAAATGATCTGAGTGAGCAATTGCCAGTCGGCTTGGTCCACGCTTCCTTTTTTTATCACCCTATCCCCGGCCAGCGGGTCGCATTGCCGCATGGGTTTGTTGGCGCCTGTATCCTTGTCGGTGCATTCGGCCGAAAAACCGGCTATGGCTGCCTGGGCGAACACAAAGCCGTATTCATCCCAGTTGGTATTGGTGGCTCCGGTTGCGGGCGAAAGGAAAGCGGCCCATTGCTCGCCGTTTTCCAGGTAGAAGACTTTTGACCTTTCGGTATTGAGCGGGAAGGTGTAGTGGGGCGTGGCTATTTCAGTATAGTTCTTTTGATCCCCGCTGGGGAATTCGGTGCCTATGCCTTTGGGCCAGATAGCCAGGTAGCTGATTTCGGCCGATTCGTGCAGATGGAAGGGTTGTTCTTCGGGATTTTTGGCAATATTTCTCTTATGAATATTTATCACCACAACGTTATCTGGTTGCTCCCGGTCTTCGGTCAGCACCCAATCTGTAGGGTAGCGCAGACTTAGTCCCAGCTCCGAATTCTTATAATGCTGCCAGTCTGCCATGGAAAGGCTGTCGGCTGCTTCCTCCCGCCCGGCTTCGTTGTCTCTGTCGCGGCTGTTCTGCTCGTTGCAGCTAAGCAGTAGCCCGCTTATAAATAGAATACAGATAAATTGTCTTAACATGTCTTGCTCGATTTTTAAAATGATACTTAGGGCGGCCTCTCTTAAATATACTAAAAATAGAGCTTTTATGCCAGTAGTAATGGCGGATAAAATGGGGGAGTATGTGAAGAGGTTACCCACTAAAGCTGATAAGAAATTTTGCTGCGATACGTGTTGCGGACTGCACGCCTTATTCCTTGTATAACTTTCGGGTAATTAGCTCCCCATTTTCCGTTTTCGCAACGGTTAAGTAGAAGCCCGGATCGAAGTCGGATATATCCAGGGAAATCTCATTGGTATTTAGATCGCCTTGGGAATAGATGAGTCTACCGCGAAGATCGTAAAAGGAAATTTCGCCTAAAATAGCGGCCGACCGGATGGTTACCATTTCCTCCGCCGGGTTGGGGAACATGCCAAAGCTGTTTTTATCTATGCCGGGAACGGCTAGCGCCTGGTCGTGATACACGGCAAGGTCGCCGTTGGCGTTTGTAATTTCCAGGGTCGACCATTGTCCGTTGGATGTTATCTCATAGGTAAAGGGGTTCTTTGCGAACGAGCCGTTGTGGTAATAAAACGAATAATGATGCCCCATAAAGACATTGTAGGCCGGTTCGCCGCAAAAACCCAATAATAGTATTGCATCCTCTTCCAGTTGGAAAACATCGGTTCCCTCATACGATAAGACCGTACTTGAAAGCGCTTCAGAGCAATAGGGATGATAAATATTGAATTGAGTGGCCGAAAGGTTTAAAATTGCTTCAAAACCGGGAAAGGGCGGTTCGCGGGTAAGGCCGTCAACCGTGGCATAATTCAGGTACCAATCCCTGTCGGGCAAATTCGGATCCTGGGCGTCCATTCCTTTTGAAACAAAAAGAATAAAAAGCAGTATAACTAACCTTAGCAGAGTCATGTTGGAAATGCTTGGTGTGTCGATTAAAGATAATAATTTTTGGGATGGAATTGAGGGTGAAACTGGTTAAAAGACGAATTGAGTTGAAGGGGATAAACAAAAATTATCCGCTGTATTTATTTTGAAAGCTCTCGTGTTAAAAACAAAATTGATTCCACACTTGTATAGTCGAATGATTTAAATACGTAATCACAATCATCTTGATTAGGTTCCCTGATATTTAGTACAGAACAAACCTTAATAATAATATCATCAACCTCTGAATCGTCAATTTTATAATCATTGTGGAGGTCATCTTCAGGGTAGATAGAAAATCTCTCTATTGGTAGAAAATCCATAAGTTGATCATGAAGTACTTCAGCATGCTTAGCATTGTAGCCTTTTGCTTCTAATAGTGTTATAAAATCAACTTTTGTTAACCGGGGGCGATCCTTGTCTAATTTACGAAGACTGTTCTTCATTCTTCTGTTGTCAATATAGACTATCACTATAAAGACCAGAAACCCGAGTAGTATTAAAACTATTGTTTTTGACATTTAGAATAGAACGCAAAGACAGGTGATTTATGCAAGATTTTTAATTTTCAGCCGTTGTTTGAAGTTTGGAACCCAGCCATGTGCCAACCCAGAAGCCTAGGATAAGCGAGGCCCCTGCCATAGTTGATACCAAGACAGGCTCTTCGGAGCGGCCGCTTTGGATAAGCCAGGTGGTTTCCAGGAAAACCAGCACCGAAAGGATGACAATGGGGATAAGGGTGGCTTTTTTAACCACCAGATAAGCCACAGCCCCTGCGAGGACGGCCGCCAAAAAGGCAAAAAACCCCCCGAGTGCCAGTTCCAATTGGGAGGAGGTATGCCAGCTGATATCCCCGAACAGTGTCTCCTGCGCCAGGGTAGTGCCCAGCACCAGAATCACCTCGCCAACAACGATGGCGATCACGATCCTTGCAATAAGCTCGATGCGTTTCATGAGCTGTGAGTCAGTGAGTTAGGTGTGGATTAAAGATAATGAAATTTTGGGGTTGGGAGCGAACCGAAGTGTCTTTACATCAAATTGTAAGGAGCTATGAGGTGTTGTGCTTAATTATTTGAATTCAAGTAGTAAGCCATAGTATAAGTGTAAATAAACCAATCCAAGCTAATCTAGCAAGGATACTTTTAAGATTTACGTATTTGTATTCATTTCCTTTTTTAACAAAAGGATTTATCAGGCTTAAGAATTGAATTGTTAAAATGTAAGCAATGATTTGTTGATACCATTTTAAATTAAAATAACTTTCATAAAAGTCCATATTAATTGAATCTGCTTTGAAAATGAATATTGGAATTAAAAGAAGCGTAATAAAACCAAATGTTATTTCAATTGAATTTGGAAGTTTAGATTTAAGAATACTCTTTGTCTCCTCATAAATATATGTGAGGTTTATATTTTTCATTGATAAGCAATCTACAACTAAGAGATTACCAGGAATTTGAATTGGAACTCTTTTCCCTTCTTTCAGGCTATATCTTTCAGCATTTTGTAGCATTATTTTACTTAATTGTTTGCAACTATTGTCGTATAATTCGTAATCCACTACAATACCAGAGTACAAAAGGTTTTCATTCTCGGATTCAATCAAAATATCTGCCTTAGTAAAAAGATGTTTTTTATTACGCTTTTTTAAATCTCGAATTTTTTTGAAACCAATTGGTTGACCATTAAAAAGATAGAACCAATAATTTTTAAAACGTAGTAGTTTGAATTTTTTATCAAGATTTGTTATTCTAATAAATCTGCCTAAAATTGAACCAAATAGAATACTTGAGATGTATAAAAATCCAATGAAAGGAGCAACTTTTGATCCGATTAAATTTTTAATTGGTGTGTCATTGGATTCTTGTAGTTTAAAGGAGGGGTCATTAATATCTTTAAACTTATCGATAATTTCACCTATATCAATCGCCGAAAATAGATTGTCGTAGAATACAAAAACACAAATTAAATTTATAATTCCTGGGATAGTTGAAATTGCCAGAAGACTGATTAGATTATAAGAAGATTTAAATTCTTTCGAAAATTCACCGTAAAAGTAAAGTCTTCGAAAGATTAAACCTGGAAACAAGATTAAGACTAATACAACTATGAAGCCTAATGATAAGTCCATTAGTTTTAAATGTAGATTTCGTTATGGCCACTATTATTTTCGGACTTTAAAATTTCTGCATTAATATCTTTCATCTTTTCGTCATCTAACAGAAAATTACGGCCTTGTTTGGATATAATTTTACTATTGTCATCTTCGAAAATAGATTTTATAGCAAGAATAGCCAAAACGCCCAAAAATATTCCTGCCCAGCCATCAAAAAAGTCGTCGTTTTTATTGCTCATAGTTATTAATAAAGATAATGTTTTTTCTATTAACAAAATCATAAATAATTAGGCATTCTTGACCTCCTACGGTAAATTATTTAGGTGTAATATCTTTATATTTAATACGTTAGTTCGCATTTGCTATAACCGATGTTGTAAGCTGGCGTTTTTACCAGCTATTTCATTCAGTTTCTAATAGAACTTTCCGGTATTCATAAATAATCTTTCCTACAGGTGTTAGGTCCTCACGTGAGCCTCTTTCAAATACAAGCTCTCTATTTATCATTTCGGTAATTACTTCACCACCCATAGAACCTCCGTGCTCATAAAAACTACCAACTTGAATGAATAATTTTAACTTGTTATCTTTTTTTAATTCTTTGACTTTATTGATTACTTCTGGTGGAAACTTATCTATTGATGAATAAAAATTTCGATTCTCTTCACTAAAGTGTAAATGCTCAAATTTACTGGCTTTGTCAGTAATATAATTGTTATATTTCTGAAGTTCGGCTAAAGAATCGTTTAACGATTCAATCTTGTCAGCTTTAGAAGATGCATCATTTAAAGATTTTTCTAATTCGCTCTTGGTCGATTCTAATTCTTTGACTGTTAGGCTTATGGTTTTAGTCTGTTCAAGTAAGTTTTTATCTTTCTCTTTTATTTGCTCTGTCTGCTCATCTATTGTTTTCGAAAAAGTTCTTACGTTTTCTCTTTGTTCCTCATATTGGTCAAAATATTCTTCACGCTCTTTAACCGCTTTGTCATATTCTTCTTTTTTAACAACGTTTTTATTGATGATTTTTCCGGTAATGAACGGCATAAGCCAAAATTCTACCCACAAAACAATACTCCGCGTAATAACAATAATTAAATAACCAGCTAACATTAAAATTAATGCCCATAATGCATCATACATTACGCTTTCAAAAGTGATGTTAATTGAAATATATTTTTTAATAGATTTTAATTTAACATCAAGACTCACATTTTCATCAAAATTGAAAATGATATACAATAATTCCCAATGATGAAACAACAGAACCAGAATAAAAGTTCCAAAATATGGATTTGTAAGTTTGTCTTTTACATTTTTGAAAAATGAGTTTATTACTTCCATCTATTTTTAATTCAAGTTCGCGATTGTCTTCGCTTGCTTACAACGGTTTGCATATGGCTTGTGGCGGTTTCGAAGCACTTTCCTGTCCACCGAAACCAAAGCTGGCTACGGAGCGAAAACCTTGCTGGCAGCCGTTCACCCGCCATAAGCTATATGCGTTGTTGTAAACTGTGCTTTTTAGTCATTTGTTATTGCTCCAAAGTCATTTTCGGATAATATTCTAATTTCGATTCCTTTATTTATTAATTCCTCCGCTTTTCTGTGTTTAGAACTTTTTGAATAGCTTGCAAGTTTTGTTGTGTCTTGAATTCCGACAACTAACATTGTAGTTTTTTTAGTGACCGAATTTGAAACATTACAACCTAAATCGGCAGCAATTTTTCCAGCTTCGGCTCTTGGTATCATTAAAGCTCCAGTAAAAACAATATGTTCTCCGTAAAGTGGTCCTTCTGGATTTCCGTCGAGTTTTATACTTGTAGAACCATTTGCATAAGTGTTAATTGGTTTTTTAACTCTGGAAAGCCAATCTTCTAAATTCATTTCGCTTTTTTCAAATGCCTTTAGCATTACTTTTCCAGTTGCGATTGCATCTTGTAAAGCGTTATGGTGCTCAAATTCAATTTCCAAATGATTCGCAACATTGGCAAGTCCAAAACCTGAATATGCAAACTGTTCCCAAGTCCGTCGTACAATTTTTGCCGAATCGAGCCAATTTGTTTCTATCAATTCCAATTCGGCAAGTGCACACGCTCGATTTATTGCAATTCGGTCAAATGGCATATGATGTCCGACAATTTTATTTTCCAAAAGGTCTTTTAACTTTGGATAGATTTGTTCAAATGTCGGTGAGCCTTGAACCATTTTTTCCGTAATTCCGTGAATAGAAATGTTCATTCCGTCAAAGTAGTCATCTGGGTCGATTAGCGATTCCCACTTTTCGGTTAGTTCTCCGTTTTCAAACTTTGCGAGTCCAATTTGGCAAATACTTGAATAGTCCGCATTTGCTGTTTCGACATCTAAAACGTAAAATTCATTCATTGGTTCTTGGTTTGTTCAGCATTGTTTACAACGTGTTATATCACCATATTCTTCAACGATACCCTAGGCCCTCAGCCCAAAAGACCACAGCAATAACCATCAAAAAATAACAGGGGAGAGTCTCAAAGATAGGAAAAAATCGATATGGATAATATTTTATTTGTTGGCCGTCACATCACTAAAGTGTTTGGGGCTCTACGCCATTTGTGATTCGGAAAGTCAAAAATTTGCGATAGTGAATGTTGTGATGCGTTTAGGTTGCATCAATGTTTTTAAAAATTATTGTATTCTTCAACTCATCTGATAATTTTTTAAGAATCAATGGAAAACCGTTTATCTTTTCATTTAGCTTTTCATAGGCTTGAAAATTTTCGTTACTCAATTTATTTTTGAGATTTTGAGCAGTATTATTCCATATGGGTATATCTCCAAATTTATCTGGATTGGTATGGTAAATTTTTATGAATGATATATAAGCCTCATGAGTATTATTCATAACATCTATTATGTTGGTTATAAGATTATCAGGCAAGTATAATGAGCAAACTTTTCGACTCCGATCTGCTTTTTTATAATGACTCCTAAATTCTTTTTTATTTAATTCGTAATTTTCTTCATCAACCCAGAACATATTTTCAGTAATATAGTCTTGTAAAGTGATTAGTTTTAGAATAAAGTCTTCAACTTTAATAAACCGCATTTTGGTTAATTCTGCGAGACCAATTTGATATGAAATATTGTTCTTAGACATTTCTGACCTGAGATTTGCTAATTCTAGCCTAAATTCTTGTTTAACATTTTCTTCAATTTCAATTAATTCTTGGCGTGTAATAATTTGTGCATTTTGTTTACCAATTTCTTTTAAAAAAGATTTATAATAAAGAAGATATGAGATAGATAGAAATAAAATGACCTCAATTATTATTTCGATTATAAATTTTTCCATTTTAGTATATTATAAATGCATCACAACGGTCTTGTATAAGAGTAGTGGTGGTTTAAGACCACAAGCCTTTCAGTTTGGACCATAAATTGTTTTTATCTTTTTCTTTGGGTTTAGCACTATTCCCGCCATTACTTTTATACGTTGTTGGGCTTAGTATTTTTTCCTCAATTTTTTCTATTTCTTCAGCACCATTTTCTGAAATTTCCGAATCAGTCTTTAACTCCGATTTAGTTTTTTCAAGTTCTGATTTTTCTACTTTTAAATCAGCAATTCTTTTTCTAATTAAATCTTTTTTTTCTTCCGTACTATTTTCTTTTGGCTCTGTTATTTGTGTTTTCTTAGTTTCATTAATTTGAATATCGTTTTCCACAAATGCATTCCAATCATCATCAGATTTAGATTTTTCAATCTTTTCTTCTTCCGTCAGTTCAGTTGGTTTTTCGATTTTTGTTAAACCTCTAAATTCAAAATTTATTGGTTTAGTTTTTCCTGTTTCGATAAACTCAATTTGATATTCTCCTTTTTCTTCATTTACCTCAATTACTTTACCTTGTTTCCAAATCAAGTGATTTACCAAATCTCCAACGTCAAATTTCTTTTGAATAAATTGTCGACTTGCATCAAGTTTAAGTTGTTCTTTAGCTTCATTTATGATTTCTTGACTTAATTCTCCTCTTCGCACAAAATAATTGTCGCTTATTTCAAATAAAAAACGAGAAGGATATTTATTTAAACCTGTACTAAAATTGAATCCTTCTGATTCAGTCATATAAAATGCTTTTTCGGCTCTTGTAATTGCAACATAAGTTAAACGTCTTTCTTCTTCAATTGCTTTTGCTCTTCTTTCTTTAATTGACATTGCACTTGGTAATACACCTTCTGTGAAGCCACAAAGAAAAACATAAGGAAATTCTAATCCTTTGGAAGTGTGAATAGTCATTAATTTAACTCGGTCATTTCTATCATCTTCAATATCCATATCTGTGTATAGAGCAATTTCTTGCAAATATTCAGTAAGGTTTATTGGTTCTTCATCTTGTGTTTCTAATAGAATTATAGAGTTCTGAAGTTCTTTGATATTATCTAATCTATCTGTGTCTCCATCAGTCCTGTAATAAGCAGATAAACCGCTTTCGTCCATTATTTCTTTTACTAAATCCGAAATAATTAAATCTGCTTTTGATTTTTTATACTTTTCTATAAGTTCAATAAATTCAACCGCTCCTTTACGACTTAAATCTTTTTGCGTTATGTTTTGTTGTAAAGCTGAATAAAGAGAAATACTTTCTTTTTCAGCAATTTTTGCGACATTTTCAATGAATTTTTTTCCTAAACCTCTGCTTGGGGTATTTACAATTCTCAAGAAGGAAAAATCATCTTCAAATTCAATCAATCGTAAATATGCTAAGACATCTTTAATTTCTTTACGCTCAAAGAATCGAATACCTCCAAAAACTGAATAAGGAATATTTTCTCTGATTAACGATTGTTCAATGCTACGTGAAATATGATTTGCTCTATATAGTATTGCAAAATCTGAATATTTGCAATTTTCATCATTTACAAGTCTTTTGACTTCATTTACGACCCATAACCCTTCTTCGTAGTCATTCTCTCCGTGAAAGTGAACAACTTCAACACCTTCTGGATTTTGAGTAAACATATCCTTATCTACTCGAATTTTGTTGTTTTTAATTATATGATTACCGAGACTTAAAATATTTGGAGTTGAACGATAATTTTGATTCATAATTATTGTTTTTGAATCAACAAATTGTTTATCAAAATCAACCAAAATTTCAGGTTTCGCACCTCTCCATTCGTATATGGTTTGGTCTGGGTCACCAACAACGAAAAGATTTTTATGGAACTGAGACAACATCTCAATTAGCATAAATTGTTTTTGCGAACTATCTTGAGTTTCGTCAACTTGAATGTAGTGTAATCTATTTTGCCACTTTTCAAGAACGTCAGGATTATTTACAAATATGTAAAGGGCAAAATTGAGTAAATCGTCAAAGTCTAAAGCGAAATTTCTTTGTTGCTTTTCTAAATACCTTATAAAGACTTTTTCTATTTCGTTATCAGTTTCTTTTTTCTTCGATTCAAGGATATATTGCAGATATTCTTGCGAAGTTTTTTGTTTACTTATATATCTTAAAACTTGTTTGAAAGTAAACACTTTTGATGTTAAACCCAATTCATTGTAAACTTGTCGAAGAACAGTTTTTTGGTCTTCAACATCCATTATTATAAAGTTTTTAGGGTATTTGATTTTGTTTATGTCCTCCCTTAATACTCGAACACAAAATCCGTGATAAGTGGTTATGTAACTTAAATCTGAATTTTCTCCGACTAAACGTTTTACTCTTTTTCGCATTTCTTGTGCAGCCTTGTTGGTAAAGGTCACACAAAGGATATTAGAAGAATTTATTCCTAACGCTTCAACAATGTAGGCATATCTTTGTGTCAAAGCTTTTGTTTTTCCCGAACCTGCACCTGCGATTACTCTAACAAAACCTTCGGTTTCTGTTACAGCTTCCAACTGTTGTTCGTTCAAATTTTCTTTTAGTTTCTCTATGCCATTCATTCAAGATGAAGTTTGTTTTATATTAAGCCCAACGTGTTATATAACCATATTTTTCAACGATATCCCAGGCCCACAGCCCAAAACACCATAACAATAACCATCAAAAAATAATAGGGGAGAGTCTCAAAGATAGGAAAAAATTGGAATGGTGTAGATTTTATTCGTCGGCCGATACCTCACCAAAGAGTATGTAGTTCTTCACCATTTGAGATTCGGAAAGTCAAAAATTTCCGATAGTGAATGTTGGCAAATGTTTTTTATCAGATAATTTCTCTAAAACCAAATTCAGGACTTTCATTAAAAAATTGATCGACAGCTTCAAAAAGTAAGACCAAAATTGTTTCCTCATATGCTTTTAATTGAATTGATAAATTCAGAAATTCAGTACTTCCTATATCAGCAGGATTGTAATTAATTTCTTTAATCTTGTCAATTGGTTTGTCAAAATCAGTGGACTTTTTGATTGTAGTAAAAAAAATACGATGTTTAAGTTCTATGTTTTGGACATTAGAATAAAATCTAATTCTATCATCATATAGTTTTGATAAATCACGCCATCCATTTTTTTCTTTATGTGAGTCAGTCAGAAATTGCTTCAAGAGTTCAAATAAGTCTAATCTTCTTTTTTGGGATGAACTAACAGAATACATTAGGATTTTATCACTGTGATTTTTTAAACAATATTGAATCAAATGATGCAAAACATATGATGTCAACTCAAAAATTGATACATCGTTATAAAGTTCTGTCTTTTCTTTCTTAGTTTGTCCAAATTCTTTGTTTTTCGCTACAGCTTGGCAAAGTAATAGATAGAAAACCGTCAGAACGTGTTTATGACTTTTAATAATCCGTTTTTCATTATTAATGATATAATTCTTTAAAACTGGATTTTTTTTCTTTTTGAATATCATTTTCAAAATGTTTGCCAACTTTCTCGGCTATGTACCGTAACCCTGGGCATAAAGCTTGCCGAGTGAGGCAGACCTCCGCGTAAGTGGTGGTTAGCGAGCCAAGCCAGCCGCTTTTTTGTTAAAGATACATTTTTTTGGAAATTGGAGCCTTGTGGCTGCAATCAGAGAGGTTATGCGGTATAGCCGATGTTAGGTGTCGTTATTATTTATTATTTTTTTCATTTCTTCACAATAATTCAAGGTATTGTCAACATATTTTCGGGGTCTTCCAGAAACAGTTTTATAAAATTCATCTACCAAAATTAAATTCGATTCTGGAACATCTGAATTTGCGATTCCACCAGACATCCACTTTAAAGTTGAATGGGTAATTTTTCCTGATTTTGTTTGAATTCCAATCTTGTAAAATCTCCGATTGAAATATTCGGTAACATTTTCAAATTCACTTATCCTATTATCACAATGACAATCAAGAACACCACCATAAATTTGTAATTCCTCTTGAAGTAGGTATGCATCTATAAGTGGTTGTCCTACAAAAATAGAATTGTCAAAATCCATTGTCATTTTACCAAAAGATATAGCACCTTTTACCGGGATATTGTTTTTAAAGCAATGCCATATTAAATGATTGCATCGATTAATCATTAATTCAGCATCTAAGTTGCTTCCTCCGTTTGTTGCAATTAAAATGGAATCTGAAAAAATTGAATGCTTAATTGCCCCTTTTTCTTTAAGTGAACCTTTGTCTAGGGACTCATAATCTGACAAAAACTTTTTTATCAATTTTAGTCTTTCATAAACTTCTTCCGAATCGTGTCTGGCAACAAAATCCTTAAACCCCATTATGTCAAAGAATCCTACAAATCTATTTTCTGTTATTTTCCATTTCATCCTGTATTGGTTTTATGACACCTAACGTGTTTTATAACCATATTTTTCAACGATATCTCCGGCCACAGCCCAAAATACCATAACCAAAACCATCAAAAAATAAAAGGGGAGAGTCTCAAAGATATGAAAAAATAGATATGGGCAACATTTTATTTGTCGGCTGTGAAACCACTATACCGTTTGTAGCGGTAGCGCTTGCCGTCGCGGTTTAGCACTTCCAGCTGGTCGTCCCCGGCCTGCAGCACGCTTTCCTTCCACTGGTCGAAGGGAGTGCTGTAGTGCAAATGGAGGCTGTCGGATTCAAGCTTTAGGGTAAATTGCTCGGCAGCATCGTTTACCAGGAAACTGCCGTCCAGCCGCGGGACCACCTTCTTCCTTACGCCGGAATCGCCCTGCACCACTATATAATCCACCGTCCCGCTCATCCCAAACTCCTTTACACTGCCGTCCGGCATCGTCACCCGCTCGATCTCCCAATAGCCATCCAGATACGGGACCATGGCCTCCGGGTATTGACGGTTGCAGGAAAACAGCGTTATTAGTACTAAAGATAAAAATAGTGGTCGCATGGGGTGAAAATACGATTTTTTGAGTGAAGCGTGAGGAGTGAGGGGTGAGTGGTGAGGGGTGAATAGGTCTAAAGTCTAAAGCCGGAAGCCGGAAGTCTCCGCCTCCGTCGGAGTTTCGGCGGACAGAGGAAGTCAGAAGTTGACACTTCGAGTGAAGAGTGAAGTGTTAGTTCGAAACCAGGTGATTGAGTGGTCCCGCAACGCGGGAGTGTATCGAAATTACCGGGAAGGGAGATTGAAGCCGGAAGCCGGCCCCCCTTCGCAGGAGCTTCGGCGGACGTGGGAAGTCGGAAGTCTCCGCTAGCCTCCTTCGCCGAAGTAGCTCGGCTACGGCGGCTGAAGAGCTTCGGTGGACGAGGGATGATATCAGAATTTAAAATCTGTATGTTCTTTTTTTTACCTCAAAAAAAAGAACCAAAAAAAGGAGGCTTTTCAGAGGAATTTTGAATTGCTCCCGCAATCCAAACCAATGCTAAAACTCCGCGTCCCGCTACAGCGGTCCTTACAATCGGAGCTTTTAGCATTCTATTCTGCTGAAAAGAGACCTGCGAGTGTGGCACGAAACACAGATTGTAAAATTTGTATATAAAACCCCTTTTTCGGCCAGCATAGGTATTTATTTTGCGTTAAGAATTCGCGAATCCCTGTAGAGAATTTAGCAAAATAAATACGGTTTCATTGCGCGACAGCAGCAATGAAAATGCCTCTGAAAAAGGAAAAAGGTCCTTTTCTTTGTAACTTTCTTTTGGACCAGCAAAAGAAAGTTAATTAAGTAAAAATGAACGGAATTCTTTCTTTTGCTTCGTTTTATGACTGCATCCGACGCCCACTATACTTCAGACGAAAGGAATGCACAGCAAAAAAGAAAAAAAAAGAGAAAAGCGATACAAAAAAGAAGAGATAGATTGTTACTTGAAGTGACGTTTTCACAACTCAAACATCTTATAACTCTGATGTACAGTGCGAACAACCGCTTCGGTGCGTTCGGCATGGGTGTCGCTTATAAACAGCTGTCCGAAGTTCTCTTCGTCCACCAGCCGGATCAATAAGGCTACCCGCTCTTCATCCAGCTTGTCGAAGATGTCGTCCAAAAGTAAGATGGGCTGCTGTTTGCTCTGCTTTTTGATAAAGTCGAACTGCGCCAGCTTTAGGGCAATTAAATAAGATTTCTGCTGCCCCTGGGAACCAAACTTCTTGATGGGATGCGAATCGATCTCGAACAACAGATCGTCCTTATGAACCCCGTAATTGGTGTACTGGGTGATCTTGTCCTTGTTGATGTTCTTCCGAAGCAACTCCAGTAAGTCCGAATCTTCCAGCTGACTCCGGTACGTCAGGCTCACAACTTCTTTCCCACTGCTGATGGACTCGTACCGCCTGCTGAAAATAGGGATAAACTCCTCTATAAACTTACGGCGTTCTTCGTAGATCTTGCTGCCATAGCCGTGCAACTGCTCGTTGTAGATATCGAGGGTGTCCTGGTCGTGGGTGCGGTTAGCGGCAAAATACTTTAGCAACGAATTCCGCTGGGAAAGCACCTTGTTATAGCTTATGAGGTCGCGGAGGTAGGTCGGGTTGCCCTGGGAAATCACCCCATCCAGGAATTTCCGCCTGGTGTCGCTGCCCTCTATGATAAGGTCTCGGTCGGCAGGGGAGATGATCACCAACGGGATAAACCCAATATGATCGCTAAAGCGTTCGTAAGGCTTGTCGTTCCGCTTTATCATCTTTTTATGGCCGCGCTTGGCGCTTACCACGATCTTTTCGGCCTTGCCATCCTTGGAATACACCCCTTCGATGACAAAGAATTCTTCCCCATGCCTGATATTCTGAGTGGTAATGGGATTGAAATAGCTTTTTCCGAAGGAAAGATGGTAGATGGCATCCAGTACATTGGTCTTGCCAACCCCGTTATTACCGACAAAACAGTTGATCCTGGGGTCGAAATCGAAGGTTCTGGAGTCGAAATTCTTATAGTTCAGAAGGGAAAGTGATTGTAATACCATAAATGTGAGGCTATTGCGAACTTCTCATTAAAACTGTTTCCGCAGTAGGGAAATCAGGAAAATATGCTGCAAAATATTGAAAAATAAGCACTTTTTTGTCTTTTAAATTCTAATAAAAATTTTATTTTTGCCCCTCAATAAACAGACATTATGGCAACCTACAAGAAAAGAGGGCATAAACCAAAGACCAAGGCCGAGAAGCAGGCGCAGATAGAAGAGCAGAGTACTACAGCAGAAGTGTTTAACACGCTGGACGAAACTGCATCTAAGACGGAGGCCTGGGTAGAGAAGAACCAGAAGATCATCCTCGGGGTGGTTGGAGCGGTTGCCGTTTGTGTATTGGGTTACCTGGCTTACCAGCAGTGGATCCAGGCTCCCAAGGAGCGTGAGGCCATGAACGAAATGTTCCAGGCCCAGCAATACTTCGAGAACGCCCTAACGGCACCTGCCAAGGATTCGCTCTACAACCTGTCCCTTAACGGAGGCGAAGGTAAATACGGATTCCTCGATATCATCGATAACTACGGCGGTACCAATGCCGGGAACCTGGCGAAGTACTACGCAGGGATGGCCTACCTGAACCTGAAGGACTACCAGAACGCCATCGACCAGTTGGACGACTACGACGGGGATGATGAAATGACAGGCCCGTTGGCAAAAGGCGCCATAGGCGATGCCTTTGTTCAGCTGAACCAGGAAGAGGAAGCTTTAAAATATTACGAGGAAGCGGCCAGCATGCGCACCAACGATATCACAACCCCTCGATTCCTGCTGAAAGCCGGGATCACAGCCATGAACCTGGACCGGATAGACGTGGCCCTAAAACACTTCAAAGAGATAACCGATTCATACCCTCTGTCTGCCGAAGCGGCAAATGCGACGCTATACGCAGCCAAGGCCGAGGCAATGCAATAGAAATGGCAACATCAACAACCAATTTATCGGGTTACGATAAAGCAGCGATCCCAAATGCGAAGAACTTTCGGTTTGGGATCGTTGTTTCTGAATGGAACTCCGAGATCACCAATGCCATGTTCCAGGGCGCCTTCGATGCCATCCTCGACTGCGGAGGCATCAAGGAGAACATCGTTCGCTGGAATGTTCCCGGCAGCTTCGAACTGGTGTACGGTTGTAAAAAGATCACCGAGAGTTTCGATATGCTGGACGCCGTGATCGCCATTGGCAGCGTTATCCAGGGGGAAACCAAACACTTCGACTATGTCTGCCAGGCCGTAAGTCAGGGAATAAAAGACCTGAACGTACAGGGCGACATCCCCGTTATCTTCTGTGTGCTAACCGACAATACCATGCAACAGGCCATCGACCGCAGTGGCGGAAAGCATGGCAACAAAGGCACCGAAGCCGCAATCGCTGCCATTAAAATGGCCCAGCTTCGGAAAGACGCAAAATTCTAAGATACTTCCTGTACTTCCCTAAGCCGCTGCAAGGCATTTCGGTACGGTAATTGTTGATAAGAAGGGACGAAAACAGCGTGAAATTATTCGCTATTTTAAGTACCTTTGAAGTAATTCAGTTAGTATGAAGATCAGTTTCCTAAAACGTATAAAGCCAAATAACCGTTACAATTACACCCCGCGTTATTACAAGGGCAAAGATGAGGATACCAATCCCTACGAATTCGGGACGAAATTCGATAAATTCACCGATACCTACAACAAGAACGATTTTGGAGCCCACTGGAAAGAGGCCCGTTTCAATCAGCGCAACCGTGGGAACGTAGAGCTAAATCGAACAGTACTGGTGATCATGGCCATACTTATCCTGATCTTTTTGTGGATTATTGACTTCGATTTATCAATTTTTACACAGTAGCATTTCATGCCTGATATCATTCAGCTATTACCGGATCATGTTGCAAACCAGATCGCCGCGGGAGAGGTCGTTCAACGCCCTGCCTCGGTTGTAAAGGAATTACTGGAAAATGCCATCGATGCCGGGGCAACTCTTATCAATCTTATCGTAAAAGACTCGGGAAAGACCCTGGTCCAGGTAACCGACAATGGCGTAGGCATGAGCCCTACCGATGCCCGGCTGAGTTTCGAGCGGCACGCAACCTCCAAGATCAGTAAGGCCGAAGACCTGTTTAACCTGCATACCAAAGGGTTTAGGGGGGAAGCCCTGGCCTCCATAGCGGCTATCGCCCATGTGGAACTGAAAACACGTACCGCCGAAGCTGAAATCGGTACCCGCATCTGCGTGGAAGGCAGTAAGGTGGTTTCCCAGGAAGCCGAGGTAGCGCCAAAAGGCACCACCATAGCCGTAAAGAACCTTTTCTACAACATTCCCGCCCGCAGGAATTTCCTAAAAAGCAATACGGTGGAAAGTCGGCATATCATCGATGAGTTCCACAGGGTAGCACTGGCACACCCCAAGGTGAGCTTTATCATGGAGCACAACGGCAGCCCGGTCTTTAACCTGCCTGAAAGCAATCTTAGACAACGTATCGTAAATATCTTCGGAAACAAGACAAACGAAAAACTGGTGCCGGTTTCGGAAGAAACGGAGATCGTAAAGGTGAACGGCTTCGTTTTAAAACCCGAATTCGCCAAAAAGAGCAGGGGAGAGCAGTTCTTCTTTGTAAACGACCGCTTTATTAAAAGCCCCTACCTGCATCACGCGGTGGCTTCGGCCTTCGAAGGGCTAATCAAAGAGGGCGTACATCCCGGGTATTTCCTCTTCCTGGAGGTGGATCCGCATTCCATCGATATCAATATTCACCCTACCAAGACCGAGATAAAATTCGACGATGAGCACTCCATTTACGCCATGATGCGGGCGGCCATCAAACACGGCTTAGGGCAGTTCAGCATTGCCCCGGTACTCGATTTCAACAAGGATGCCGGCTTCGACACTCCCTACGATTACAGCCGCAAGCAGGCCGTAAAGCCCACCATAGAGGTAGACAGGAACTACAACCCGTTCTCAAATTCTTCAGGGGGTACCGCAGCCTATTCCAGGCAGCGGGAAAAACCCGCTAACTGGGAGGCATTGTATGTTGGTTTAAAGGATGAATCCTTCAGAAATAATGAGCAGGGAGATACTTCAGAAGATATAGAGTTTGAAAGCGATGAGGTAAGCGGGCGTTTGTTTGAAAGTTCAGAAACAGAAACGGGAGGATTAACCTTCCAGGTTCAGAATAAATACATTATTTGCCCCATACGAAGCGGGCTGATGGTAATACACCAGCACCTGGCCCACCAACGCGTACTCTATGAAGAGCTGCTGAAGAATATCACCGTAAAGGAGGCCATCAGTCAACAATTGTTGTTTCCGCTGGAACTGGGCCTAAGCAAACCGGACCTGGAAATACTTTCACAGGTGAAGGAGCAACTGGAGCATACCGGGTTTGTATTCGAATCTATTTCAGAAGAAAAAGTGAGGATAAGCGGGATTCCGGTGGGAATTAGCGAAAGCATTGTAAACGAACTCATCACCCGCCTGATAGCCGATGTAAAGGAAGATATTCCCGATGCCGGTTTTGGCCTGAACGACATGCTGGCCAAGAGCATGGCCAGGAGTATGGCCATCAGCTCCGGCACGCCCATGAATAGTGAAGCACGGGAACATTTGGTGCACCGACTATTCGCCTGTAAGGAACCGGGGGTATCCCCAAATAACAATCCGGTATTAATTACGTTGGATGTAAACGACCTGGATAAAAAATTTAATTAGATGGGAAGAATCACAGATACGGTTAAAGTACTACTCATCATCAACATCCTGTTCTATATAGGGTCGATGGCCACGGGGGAAGTGTCCTACAAACTGTTTGCGCTCTTCTTTCCCATGAACGAGAACTTCCACGTCTGGCAGATCATTACCCATATGTTCATGCACGACCCAAGTTCCATCTTCCATATCCTCTTCAATATGTTTATGTTGTATATGTTTGGAAGCTATATGGAGGAATACCTGGGGCAGCGGCGTTTCCTCTTTCTGTATTTTTCTGCCGGCCTTGGAGCCACCGGGCTGCAGATACTGTTCTACTATTACAATTTTTACCCTGGATTGCAGGACCTGATGGCCGCCGGACTTAGTAAAGCCGATGTCCTCAGCATCATGAACACCGGGCAGTACAATACCATGATTTTAGACTATGTGGATGCGGAGGTGATACAGAAGATGTATAACACCTTTAATTCGTCTGCGGTGGGCGCTTCAGGCGCTATTTTCGGGCTGCTGGCAGCCTTTGCGGTCATGTCGCCCAACCTGCCGCTGATGATCATGTTTATCCCCATCCCCATTAAGGCCAAATACCTCATAGGGGGTTATTTTGCACTAAACGTTATTTCGGCCCTTTCGGGCACTTCGCTGGCCGGACCAGAGAATACCGCATACTGGGCGCATATTGGAGGTGCCATAATTGGCTTTATCATTATGTGGTACTGGAAAAAGAACAGTTTCGATAACACCAGATTGTATTAATATGGCAAGCGGCGGATTAAGATATAAATACCAAACAGCAGATGTGATGACCAAGCTAATCGTCATCAATGTGCTTATTTTCCTTATCGTCCGATTGCTGGCCTTTTTCTTCCAGGTAGACCCTGAATTCCTGGTGGCCTGGCTGGTGCTTCCGGAAGAAGTATCCGAATTTATCACCCAGCCCTGGAGCATACTCAGCTATAGTTTTCTGCATTTCGGCTTTTTCCACATCTTGTTCAACATGATCTGGCTGTATATGTTCGGACGAATCATCTTAAACCTGTATTCCGAAAAACGCCTGCTTACCGTGTACCTACTCGGGGCGGCAGCCGGGGGCGTATTATTCGCACTCTCATACAACCTCTTTCCGGTATTTAGCAGCAGCTGGGGTTATCTCATAGGTGCATCGGGCGCAGTGACGGCCCTAATGGCCTTTATCGCCACTGCAACACCCAACACGGAAATGCGTCTTTTTATCTGGAACATCAAACTATGGCATATTGCAGTTACCCTTATCCTGATCGACCTGATTAGAATTTCCACCTCCTCCAATGCGGGAGGACTGCTGGCACATCTAGGGGGTGCAGCCTTCGGGTATATTTACGCCAGGCAGCTGGCAAGTGGCAACGATATAGGAAAATGGTTTGAAAATTTTATAGATTGGGTGGGCGGACTGTTTAAAACCAGGAAGCAACAGCCTTTTAAAAAGGTGCACCGAACACCGAAGCGGGGGCCTTCAGAAAAATATATGAAGAAAGACGACCGCCAGGAGAAGGTAGATGCCATTCTGGACAAGATTGGAAAGAGCGGATACGACAGTTTAACCAAGGCCGAAAAGGATTTTCTCATTAAGGCCGGAAAAGATAAATAATACAGGAAAATTTGAGACCAGGGGGCTTCGTTTATAAGTTAATGTTTTGGGGAAATTGGCTTGCTGCGCTTCTCCTGCTGCTTTCATTGGTAATTCCCGAATTGCCTCCCATAGACTATCCCACCTTATCACTCTTCAGCCTGATAGTGCCGATAGTGATCGCCGTGAATATACTGTTTGTGCTGTTCTGGCTTGTTTTCAGGAAACGCAATATCTGGCTGTCACTTCTTGTCCTTATAATCTCTTATTTCCAATTCGGGCCCTTCGTTGAATTCAACAGCAGTGAAGATGCTTCTGAATACAGGGAAACCCTGAGCGTGCTTTCCTATAATGTCCACCTCTTCAACGCCTACGAAAAGGTGCCGGATACCGTGCAGGTATCGGAAGTAATCACCCAAATTCTTAAGGAAGAGGATCCCGACGTGGTTAGCATACAGGAGTATTACAACCCCAACAACGCCAATTTCTCGGCCTATCCTTTCAGTTATATCCATTTCAGAAGAGGTCATAAGCTGGGGCATGCCATTTTCTCCAAGTACCCGATTGCGAGGCATGGAGCCTTTAATTTTCAGGGAACATTCAATAACAGTATATACGCTGATATCGTTAAAGGAAAAGACACGATCAGGGTTTACAACCTGCATTTGCAGTCCATGGGCATTTTACCCAACGTGGAATACCTGCAAGATGGGGATACCGAACAGTTAAAACAGCGTATGACCACAGCCTTTAAGAAACAGCAGACCCAGATCCAGGGCATTCTGGCACATAAGAAACGGTCGCCCTACCCGGTAATCTTCAGCGGTGACCTGAACAATACGCCTTATTCGTATATCTACAACGAATTACGGGAGGACATGAAGGATGCATTTTCGGAACGGGGCTCGGGGATAGGAAGGACGTTTAGTTTCGAGTTCTATCCCATGCGGATCGATTATATTCTCACTTCTGAAAACCTCGAGGTGTTGGATTTTTCCACCCTCAACAACACCTTTTCAGACCATAAACCCATCCGTGCCACGGTGGGCTGGCCGGTGAAAGCCGAAGCGGATTAAAAATCGGCTGGCTGCCGTTGCAGGTAGTTCAGGGTATTGGGGCCTTCATTAAACAACAGGTCGAGGACCGATAGATTGGGAATAAAGCCATGTGCCTGTTGTAGCACCTGTATATACGGCTCGAAACCATAGGCTTTCTCTTTCTTTGCCACAACCAGCTTTCGTAGGTCTCCTTCGGCATATTCGGGCTTATAAGACTTTGTAAACTCCGTCTTCACCTCAAGACCGATGAGTTCGGTGAGTAGCTCGAATATCTTTAGATTGTGTTCCAGCAAACTTCCGGCTTCCTCTGTAAACAGGAATTCCAGTTCGTCTTCGTAATATTCGAAGAAAGGGGAGGTGCGGTAGGCCGATTGAAGGGATTTCCAGTGCTGCGACTGCCAGGGGAAACTGGCGTCTGGCACTACTTCGGAGGTTTTCTGCCGTTTACCGTCCCCGCTGTGTTTAATGGGGACATTCAGAAGTAACTTTCCATTGGAATGGGCTATATACGCCCGGTTCCTGTAGGTCTGTTTCTGGTAATTGTCGTGGACTTCAAACACAACGGTTTCAGCCCCCGCAACAGCCACCATCTGAGCGATGGAAGGAAAATACGTGGGATGTAAGAGGATTGTCTGCATCTTGGTCAATCGCCCGTTTTGAAAGTCTTTATGCTACCGCTATTTGGCGTTTGCTTTTCTTTTCTTTCTGAAGAAATTGAAAACAAACCAACCCGCCAGCAGAATAACGAAATATTTGAAATAGGATACCGGCTCCCCGTCGCCACCCACGGTGGTGAACAATCGATCCCAGCGGATCTTATTCATGATGCCGTTGGCACGGGAATCCCAGCTGAACCAAACAAATACCGGCTTACCCACTATATGGTTGAAAGGGACATACCCCCACATCCTGGCATCCTGTGAGTTGTTTCGGTTGTCACCCATCATCCAGTAGTAATCCATTTTAAAGGTATATTCGGTCAAAGGCTCCCCGTTTAGGAAGACCCCCCTATCGTTGGTGGTAACAGTATTGTCTATCCCCATTTCCCGGCCTTCGTACACCTCGATGATGCGTTTGTAATAATCGATACTTTCCGGGGTGATCTCTACCGTCTTCCCGGCTTCCGGGATATAGACGGGCCCGAAATTATCGGTGTTCCACGCCACTTTGCCGTTATTTGGGAAGATGGAGTTGAGGTTGGTAACGATCTCCCGGTTGGCACCGTAATAGCGCTGAATCTCGGGCTCTCCCTCCGGCTTGTCGGCCTTGCGGATAGATTCCACATTGGGGTGATTTTTCAGGCGGGCGGCCATTTCTTCCGTAATGGCGGCAATCCTGAATTCGCCGGTCTGCTCGCTGTATTCCACAGTGGCATCGGTAATGCCATACCTGCTGTACAATTGATTGTCACTCAACCGCAGCTGGGGCGATTTGTATTTTACCCAGTAGGAATGCTGCAGTTTTGCCCGCCCGGGCAGTTCGTTCTTTTCGCCGTTGATATATACATAACCGTCTTTAACCGACAGGGAATCTCCCGGCAGTCCGACACAGCGTTTTACGTAATTGGATTTTTTATCTATAGGCTTGATCACGCTGCCCGAACCGGGAGGGTTAATATCCACCAGGGTATCTGTAGGCCAGCTGAACACTACGATGTCATTGCGTTCAATATCCTGAAAGCCCGGTAACCTGAAGTAAGGGATCTGTGGGTAGGCGATATACGACTTGGTTTTCACAACCGGGATGGTGTCGTGCACCATAGGGAAGGAGATGGGAGTCATCGGAGTTCGTGCGCCGTAATGAAATTTACTCACGAAGAGGAAATCCCCAACCAGCAAGGTCTTCTCCAGAGAAGACGTCGGGATGGTATAGGGCTGCATAAAATAGGTGTGCACTATAGTGGCGGCCACTACCGCAAAGAGAATGGAGCTAACCCATTCGCCTGTACTGGTACGGGGTTTGAGGTCCCGTTCTTCAATATACTTTACATCCTGGGTGTAATTTATATAAAAGATATAGAGCCCCAGGGTTAACAGCACCAGGGCCGTGTCCATGGCCGAGTTTCTTCCGAAGCTGCGGATGGTTTCTACCCATACCACAGGGAACATAATGAGATTCACTATGGGTATAAATAGAAGAATAGTCCACCACCAGGGTCGGTTGATGATCTTCATAAGTACCACGGAGTTATAGATTGGTACTGCGGCTTCCCACGCCTGTCGGCCTGCCTTGATGTAAAGCTTCCAGGTTCCGAGAAAATGGATTATCTGTATTACAAGTATTAAAAGTAACCAGCCTGTTATTGTCATGTGTATATTTTTACCGAAGTCTGCACTTCGTTGTTAGGTTTTATTTGGTGTCCAGTCCGAGTACCTCCTTCATGCTGTGTACTCCTTTTTTATCTTTTAACCATTCGGCTGCTAAGATAGCACCTTTCGCAAAGCCTTCACGACCATGAGCCTCATGGATGATGGAAATGGTATCTATTTTGGATTGGTAATCGATCCTGTGGGTACCTTTTACATCCCCTTCCCGCTTTGCTGTTATGCTAAGCTTGTTTTCAGCTTCTTTGTCCAAGACCCAGCCGTCGAGTTCACTGTTTTCGATAATGCCTTCCGCAAGCGTAATGGCAGTTCCGCTTGGGGCATCCTTTTTCTGAATATGGTGAATCTCTTCAATGGACGCCTCGTATTCCTTCCAGGGTGCCATCAATTTTGCGAGATGTTCGTTTAAATTAAAGAACAGGTTTACGCCAACGCTGAAGTTTGACGCATAAATAAAGCTGCCGTTACGCGCTTCACAAAGTTTTAGTACTTTTTCGTAATCCTTTAGCCAACCGGTGGTACCGCTTACAACGGGCATGCCTTCTTTCAGGCAGCGGCTGATATTTTCCACGGCCACTTCAGGTACCGAAAATTCGATGGCTGCGTCGGCATCGGTCAGGGTCCCACGTTCGAAATCACTACCGGCTGCATAAACTACTTCATGCCCGGCTTCAGTAGCCAGTCTTTCGATGGTCTTACCCATTTTGCCGTATCCCAGTAATGCGAGTTTCATTGCAGTTTGAATTTAAGAGAGAGCCCGTAATTGGCCTGTGAGATCGAATTGTCGGCATCCAGCTTCGGACTTAACGAAAGATCGTCGCTGATGTTGTATTGTTTTAAATGGGCGTCCACATTGGCATCGATGATATTCACCAGGTAGAAGGCCACGGCCACGATTATACTCACATCCTTGTTTTTTTGTGCACTTTTCTGGGCATCGATCAGTCGGTCGTTCGAAATTACCGGGGTACTTCCGGTTCCGTAGAATTCATCGTCTGTAAACCCGGCAAGCCTGCGTTTATATGCATTTCTGAAGCGGTCGTAATCGTCGTCATTCCGCATATAGAAATAAACCCCGGTGGCCATGCCGGCATAGACGATGGGTATTTTCCAGTATTTTTTATTGTAAGCCTGTCCAAGTCCGGGCAAGACGGCCGAATAGAAAGCCGCTCTCGACGGGGCCAGGGGGTCGTATTCCACGGGTGGCTGCAGGGAGTCTTTTACTACCAGCACCCGCTCTTGCTCAACGATTAATGTATCGGGGGTTTGCGCAAAAGCTGAGGTTGCCGAAATAAAAAAAAGGATATATAATAGCCTATTTCTCACCTTTTATCGTGTTCAGAATTCGGAGAAGGTCTTCCTTACCGGAAAATGGGATGGTTAACTGCCCTTTGCCCGAAGCGGTCACTTTTACCTTTACATCGCTGTTCAGCACCGATTTCAGTTCTTTTCCGGCCTCGGTGACATAGGAGGGAACCTCCGTTTTTTTGGACTTCGATTTAGGAGTGTCGGGGCCTTTGTAGTCTCGCACCATGGCCTCGGTTTCGCGCACCGATAATTTATCGCTTAGGATCTTGCCGTATATATCGAGCTGGGCATTGGGGTCTTCCACATTGATGAGTGCCCTGCCGTGCCCCATGGAAATAAAGCCATCGCGCATCCCTGTCTGAACGATAGGATCCAGCTTCAACAATCGAAGGTAATTGGCAATGGTAGAGCGGTTCTTGCCCACCCGGTCGCTCAATGCTTCCTGAGTAACCTGTATCTCCTCTATTAACCGCTGGTAGGACAAAGCGATCTCGATAGGGTCGAGATCCTGACGCTGAATGTTTTCAACCAGGGCCATCTCCAGCGATTCCTGGTCGTTGGCAATACGGATATAGGAAGGAATGGTTTCAAGACCGATAAGCTTTGAAGCCCGGTAACGCCTTTCCCCACTTACGAGCTGGTATTTGTTAAATCCCAGTTTCCTGACGGTTATGGGCTGAATTACGCCAAGCTCTTTAATGGACGATGCGAGCTCCCGCAGGCTTTCCTCGTTAAAACTCGTTCTCGGCTGAAAGGGGTTGACTTCGATAGCGGAAAGTTCCAATTCTACGATGTTGCCCACTACCTTATCGGCGTTTTTGTCGGCTGCCGATTTGATATCGTTTGCCGGATCTTTCAGAAGGGCTGATAATCCGCGTCCGAGTGCTTGTTTTTGAGTTGCTTTCGCCATAATACGTTACTCGTATTTTTCAATTAATTCCTGTGCCAAACTTAAGTAATTATTGGCACCTTTGCTACCCGCATCATAACTAATGATACTCTCTCCGAAACTGGGGGCTTCACTTAAACGCACATTGCGTTGAATGATTGTCTTAAACACCATCTCGTCGAAATGTTTCTTTACCTCGTCCACCACCTGGTTGGACAAGCGAAGTCTGGAGTCGTACATGGTTAGCAATAAGCCTTCAATATCCAGGGCTTCATTGTGTATTTTCTGAACGCTTTTTACCGTATTGAGCAGTTTGCCCAGGCCTTCCAGCGCAAAATATTCGCATTGAATGGGAATGATCACCGAATCGGCCGCTGTAAGGGCGTTTAGTGTAAGCAACCCCAGGGAAGGGGCGCAGTCGATGATGATATAATCGTAATCCTCTTTCAGCGGGGTAATGGCCTGTTTCAGCATATACTCCCGGTTGTCCTTGTCCACCAGTTCAATTTCAATAGCCACCAGGTCGATATGGGAGGGAATGAGATCCAGATTGGGCGATGAAGTCTTACGAATAGCGGCTTTTGAAGAAATAGTGTGTTCCAACAACTGATATGTGCCAAATTCCACTTCTTCTACATCAATTCCTAAACCGGAGGTTGCGTTTGCCTGGGGATCGGCATCAATGAGCAACACTTTCTTTTCTAAAACACCCAGGGAAGCGGCTAAATTTACGGATGTGGTAGTCTTACCAACGCCTCCTTTCTGGTTTGCAATCGCAATAATCTTACCCATTCGGCTTGTTCTGAATTAAGGATTAAAAATACGATTTATTATGCGGATAAGAAATGATTTTTGTTAACAGAAAGTGAACAATAGTAAACATATGCCGCTGTGATGGATTATGTATATTAGCATAAGGAGAATTAAAGTGAAACTTAAGAAATTATATCGTCCACGCCTGCTGCTGTCGATTTTCGTTCTGTTGGCAGTGATAGCCGCCGTCGGCTACGCCAGTCTGTCGAACAGACACCAGGCAATCGTAAAAACCAGGTTGCTTCACGGTTTTGGCATCATAGACAACGACTGGGAGGTAAGCCGTACTTCCGGAGCCATTAAACTCGAGTCTCCCGAGCTGTTGGTCGATGAGATTTACGAATCTATGGATGGCCCTCAGGCTATACTGAATCTTTCTATGAATGAAGAGGGGAGTGATATCAGGTGGATTCGCGGGTTTAAGGCTGAAGTGTTCCGGGAAGGGACTTCGGTGCATAACAATGACTTTCTCTGTCATACCAATATCGATTTCTTCAACGGGGTTCACTATAAAAATTTAAACCTTCCGAAGCGAATTAACAGCCAGTACCCCAGGCTGGGCACGCTTTCAAACGGGATAAACCAACTGAGGTTTCCCGACGGTTTCGGTTTTCCCGTGGCCGGCAATGAGAAGTTTATCGTGGCCTCCAGAACCCTGAATCACAATATTAAAGATGCCTTTTTCAAGGTAAAACACCATATCGAATTCGAGATGGCCGAGGAATCAGATCAGTTAAAACCCCTCTTGCCCAAAGCTCTGGTGTTGCTTCAGGATTACAACCGGGAGAGCCCATATAGCCACGATCCCAATTCGGACCCCAACCTCTGTTTGCCCCTCGACCTTAAAAATCATTCCTACCCAAATAAAGAAGGAGTGCGATACGCGGCCCACTGGGTGCTTCCGAAGGGCCGGCACGAATATGTTTTCGACGTCACTTACCAGTTGCGGTTAACCGATGAAACCCGTATCCACGCCATGGCGGCCCATTTACATCCCTGGGCACAGTCGTTTACCCTGTACGATGCCACTGCGGAGAAAGCAGTGTTTACCATTAATTGCGAGAACTACAGCGATAAAAGGGGATTAAAACATGTGCCGGTGTATTCGGACGAGCAAGGGCTGCCGATCTATCCGGACCACACCTACGAACTGCGGTTGGTTACAGAGAATGAACGGGAGGGATTCAGCGATATGATGGCCGTGCTTTTTGTCTACCTGTACGACAGGGAGATGGATGAGCATTTGCGTAAGCTCAATTCTGAAAAAAGCCGGTAAAATCTTCGGTTTATTTGGACTTTTTTGCGCGTATCATGGCTTCCAGCATATCCCACATTTCCTGCGGAATTTCTTCCAACATATTCATCTGCCCGGCACCCTTCAGCCATTCCCCGCCGTCGATGGTAATGACCTCCCCGTTTATATAAGCAGAAAAATCGGATACCAGGTAAGCCGCCAGATTTGCTAATTCCTGGTGCTCGCCTACACGCTTTAGAGGCACTTTCTTTGAAAGGTCGAATTTCTCCTTCAGGTCTCCGGGCAGCAAACGGTCCCAGGCTCCTTTGGTAGGGAAGGGCCCCGGGGCAATAGCGTTAAAACGCATGCCGTATTTTGCCCATTCCACAGCCAGGGATCGCGTCATAGCCAGCACACCCGCTTTTGCCGCTGCGCTTGGCACCACATAGGCCGAACCGGTAAATGCATAAGTGGTTACTATGTTGAGAACTACTTTATTCTTTTCTTTTTTATCAATCCAATGCTTCCCGAACGCCAGGGTGCAATTCTTGGTTCCTTTTAGAACGATATCAATGATGGTGTCGAAGGCGTTGGCCGACAACCGCTCGGTGGGAGAAATAAAGTTACCCGCGGCATTGTTCAGTAAGACGTCCACCGTACCGAAAGCTTCCACAGAAGCCGCTACCATGGCCTCCACTTCCTCATAATTGCGCACATCGCATTGCACCGACAATACAGTACCTCCGGTTTGATCTTCCAATTCGGTTTTCACGGCTTTCAGCTTTTCCATGTTACGGGAGGTGATAACCACATTGGCTCCCAGTTCCAGGAAGTAGGTGGTCATGGCTTTTCCGAGGCCACTGCCTCCCCCGGTCACCACTATAGTCTTGCCTTTTAAGGCATCGTCGCGTAACATTTTAGCTTTTAGATCCATGAAATTTGCTTTAGAATTGTAAAAATAGGGAAATTGATGCGGGTATTATGCATGCACAGCAATTTAATCGGTACTTAATTTTTTATAGGCGAAACAATAGGGGAAGCGCGGGTCGTCCTTGATTCTGGGATGGACAAAATTTCCCTGGTAGGTCATTCCCAGTTTTTTCATCACCTGTTCGCTGGCGACATTCCCCTTGGCAGCAAAGGCAAAGATTTCATCCAGCTTAAAGTCTGTAAAGCCTGCTTCCATTGCAGCTTTGGCGGCTTCGGTGGCATACCCCTGTCCCCAGGCAGAGCGTTTTAACCGCCACCCCATATCAACACAGGGTGTAAATTCACTTTCCCAGTCCTGGTTAAGCAGGCCGGTAAACCCGATGAATTCATGAGTATCGAGGCGATCTACCGCAAAGTAAGTATATCCGAATTCGTCATAATGAGTTTTAAGTCGGCCGATTAGAGCCTTGGTCTCTTCAGCTGAAGCAAGGCCGGGGAAGTAGCGCATCACTTCCGGATCCATGCCCATTTCTATAAATGGTTGCTCATCTGAAGGCTTCCAGTTTCGCAGTCCCAGTCTTTTGGTTGTAATTACATATTCCATTATTCTGCTACCGAGTCGATAAGGATCTGCAGCATTTCGATGGCTGCTTCACTAATCCTGGTTCCGGGGCCATAAACCGCCACCGCTCCGGCATCGAAGAGGAATTGATAGTCCTGTACGGGGATCACCCCGCCAACGATCACCATGATATCTTCCCGTCCGTGCTTTTTTAATTCTGAAATCACCTGTGGCACCAGGGTTTTATGACCGGCGGCCAGGGAGGAAACTCCCAGGATATGTACGTCGTTTTCCACCGCCTGCTTTGCCGCTTCCGAAGGAGTCTGAAACAGTGGACCAATATCCACATCGAAGCCTACATCAGCGTAGCCGGTAGCAACCACCTTGGCCCCGCGGTCGTGACCGTCCTGTCCCATTTTGGCTATCATGATTCGCGGCCTGCGACCTTCAAGGTCTGCAAAAGTATCGGCCAGTTCCCTGGCTTTTTCGAAGGAGGGGTCTTGTTTCATTTCTTTACTGTATACGCCGCTAAACGACCTGATCTGGGCCTTATATCTTCCGAATTCCTTTTCCAAGGCATTCGAAATTTCACCCAGCGTAGCTCGTTCTCTGGCAGCGTTAATGGCTAAAGCTAATAAATTTCCTTCAGCTGTCTTTGCACAGCGGGTTAATTCGGAAAGGGCATGCTGTACGGCTTCTTCATTTCGTTCTTGCTTTATGCGTTCCAGCCGCTCTATTTGCCCGGCACGCACCTTCTGGTTGTCCACATCCAGTATGTGCAGCGGGTCTTCTTTCTCCAGTTGATATTTATTCACTCCTACGATCACATCCTGGCCACTGTCGATACGCGCCTGCTTTCTGGCAGCGGCCTCTTCAATTCTAAGCTTTGGGATACCGGCTTCTATGGCTTTGGTCATTCCGCCCAGCTCTTCAACTTCCTGTATGAGAGCCCATGCCTTTTGGGCGATCTCTGCAGTTAAGGATTCTACATAATAACTGCCGGCCCATGGATCGACCGTACGTGTTATCTGGGTTTCCTGCTGTAAATAGATTTGAGTGTTGCGTGCAATGCGGGCAGAGAAATCGGTTGGCAGGGCAATGGCTTCGTCCAGGGCGTTGGTATGCAGGGATTGGGTCCCGCCAAAAGCTGCCGCCGCAGCCTCAATACAGGTGCGGGCAACATTGTTAAACGGATCCTGTTCGGTAAGACTCCAGCCGCTTGTCTGACAGTGGGTACGCAGGGCAAGCGATTTTTGATTCTTCGGATTAAAGCTGCTCACGATCTTCGCCCAAAGCATCCTGGCAGCACGTAATTTGGCGATTTCCATAAAATGGTTCATGCCTATGGCCCAGAAAAACGAAAGGCGGGGGGCAAAGCTGTCTATGTCCATCCCGGCGGCAATTCCCGTGCGTATGTATTCCAGTCCGTCCGCCAGGGTATACGCCAGTTCAATATCGCAGGTAGCACCAGCTTCCTGCATATGGTAGCCTGAAATTGATATGGAATTGAACTTCGGCATTTTCTCGGAAGTGTATTCAAAAATATCACTGATGATTTTCATCGATGGGGCAGGAGGGTAGATATAGGTGTTCCGAACCATAAACTCCTTCAGAATATCATTCTGAATAGTTCCCGAAAGTGCCTCAGGCGCAACCCCCTGTTCTTCGGCAGCCACAATATAGAAGGCCATGACAGGCAGTACCGCCCCGTTCATGGTCATACTTACACTCATTTTATCAAGGGGGATCCGGTCGAACAATATCTTCATATCTTCCACACTGTCTATGGCCACCCCGGCTTTACCCACATCACCCACAACCCGCTCATGGTCACTGTCGTATCCACGGTGGGTGGCCAGGTCGAAGGCAACCGACAAGCCTTTCTGTCCTGCCGCCAGGTTTCGCCTGTAGAAGGCATTACTGTCTTCCGCGGTAGAAAACCCGGCGTATTGCCTAATGGTCCAGGGCCGGCGCACATACATGGTGGAGTAGGGGCCCCTGAGATAAGGGGCGATTCCTGCCGCGAAGTCCAGGTGTTTCATTCCCTTTATATCTGAAGGGGAATAGGCATTTTTAATTTCGATCTCCTCAGCGGTAAGGGTTGTTGCTGCTTCCACAGGCTTCTGCTTATTATCACTTTTTCTCGGTGCTATATGTGAAAGGTCCTTTCTCATTATCAGAGTATCGTTTTAGTAATATAAGGGTCGAAATCCACCTCGAAGCCGGTTACCAGTTGTATATATACTGTTTTCATGTTCGAAGTGACTATATAACTGGAATGATACCATTCTTTGTTCTTCTTGCTTTCGGATAACTTATACTGTGCCTTAAAAATATATTTTTCCGGTACGCCGCTGTAAACGGCCTGTAGTTTCTCGAATTCCACCCCCTTGGTTGAGAGGTCCCTGTTGGTATTGTACTTCATAAAACCGAGTAATTCCTGTGCCTGGTCCTTAGACATGGGCATGTACTGAAGGGTATTTATCAGGTAGCTGGACCCGGATTCCTCATCGTAGAAGATGTAGAATTCTCCCTTTTCGTCTTTCAGGTCGTTCAGGCGGGCCACTTCATATTCGTAGGCAGCGCCGTCCAGGAGGGAGTCCATCACTTTCTGCATTTCACTTATAGAATAGCGTTTAAAAACCTTGGGCAGGAATATCTTTGTACCATCCGATTCCAGGAAATGATATTGACCCGGAATGGTCTCTTCGTCGCCGATCTCCATCCATGAAGCGGCTTCCCGCCCTATTTCCGCGCAGGAAGCAAACACAGCGATCGCCGCTAATAATATCAATATTTTAATTTTCATTTTCAATCCGCTCTTTTTCAATTTTTTCCGCCAGGCGCCGTTCGATCACCGGTTCCAACAGCGTCTTCCTGGGTTTGGTCTTTACAAAGGGATACAGCTCTAACTCATCCTTCATTCGGTCGTTCAGATCAGGGTGTTTATTGACTCCCAGGAGTACTAATTCTCCGCTGTCGAATAGTTGTTGCTCTTTTTCGGCACTTTCTTTTATTTTCTTCTGAATACTTCCTTCTTTCAGGGCTTTCAGGAACCCGCCACCCTGTTCAATTTCCTTGAACAGCTTTAAGGCAGCTGCAGCAAGCTGGTCGGTTAAGGCCTCGATATAATAGCTGCCATCGGAAGGGTTTTCCACCAGGTCGAAGAAACTTTCATGTTTTAGTATCAACAGCTGATTTCTCGAAATGCGCTCTCCGAACTCATTGCTCTTATGGTAAATGCTGTCGTAGGCCAAATTACATATGCTGTTGGCTCCTCCCAGGACTGCACTCATGCATTCAGTGGTGGTTCGCAGCATGTTGACGTTGTAATCGTACAGGGTCTTGTTTCGCTTTCCGGGGAGTGCCAGGATGTGGCATTCCTCCCTAAAACCGTATTCATGTGCCAGGCCGGCATAAAGTATCCGCATGGCTCGAAGCTTGGCGATTTCAAAAAAGTAATTACTGCCCAGGCTCATGCTAAAGGTTATCCTAAGGTCTTGCTGTTTGCTGAAATGATTTAGGTATTCGTTTGCGTGTGCAAGGCCATAAGCAAGCTGCTGTACCATGTTTGCCCCGGCATTTTGGTAGAGGGAGATATCGACGCCCAGGATACTTTCAAAAGGGTGAGCTTCCATCAGGGAATCGAGAATCTTATGGTCTTCGGAGAGGTTGTTAAACCAGTTACCGCTTCGGGCGAGGTTCCCGATAATATCGGTATTATAAAAGACGACGGAAGTTGACTCAGAAAGGAATTTAATCAGCTCATTCAGAAAATCAGATTGTAAAAAATTCAGATTGAAGTATATTGATTTGCTCTGAAGATCGATTCCGTCGAATAATGCCTTTATATTAAAAATAGAATCAGCGGTTAAATAAATTCCTTCCGCGCCGCGTTCAAAGGCTTCCTTCATAAGCCGATTCGCAATTTCCACATCATGTATGAAGACCTGCTGTATCACGGCCCAGTCTGCAGGCTGTCCGGGGATAGGGGCGAATTCCTTGTCGAAGCCATCCTTGTGGTAAAACGGCTTCACATCGATTCCCTCCGGGCTCTGCCAGATTAAGGTATCGTTATAATCCGCGCCCTTGAGATCGACCTGTATCTTTTGCTTCCACTGTTTGGCCGATACCGATATGAAATCGTCAAATAAGGATGTATTGGTCATTTGTTATTTTTTAAACTGTCTGCGTTTTCGATAATGAAGATATCTTCATTGTCCTTTTTTAAATAATATTTCTCCCGTGCGAATTTCTCCATTTCCGCGCTGTCGTTCATTTTCTCTATAAACTCCTTGTCTTTGTCGGTTTCGCTTTTATAGAATTCCTTGTTGTCTTCCAGGCCTTCGATCTCATCGTCCAGTTCCTTATGGATGAAGTAGGAATTGGTGTCGAAGAAGATCATCCAGATTATAAAGAACAACAGTATAAGCACGTAGGTGTTGCTTATAATCTTAAACCATTTCTTTTTCTTTAATTCCGAAAACTTCACCATCAGGCATCCAGTTTTTGATGAATAATGGTCCGGATCAGGTCGACTGCTACCGTATTATACCTGTTTGTAGGGATGATAATATCGGCGAATTCCTTGGTGGGTTCTATAAACTGCTGGTGCATGGGTTTCAGGGTTGTCTGGTAGCGCATAAGCACCTCTTCCAGGTCACGCCCGCGTTCTGTGATATCGCGCTTCAACCTACGGATAAGACGTTCGTCACTGTCGGCATGCACAAATATTTTAATATCGAAGAGATCCCTGATCTCCGGATGTGTTAAAATTAAGATGCCTTCTACGATGACAACCTTTTTTGGGTGGGTAGTAATGGTTTCTGAAGTCCGGTCGTGTTCAATAAAAGAATAAACCGGTTGTTCGCAGGTATTGCCTTTCTTTAGCTCCTTGAGGTGCTTGTATAAAAGCTCGAAATCGATGGCCTGGGGATGGTCGAAATTCATGGCTACCCGCTGGTCGTAGGACAGATGACTGGTATCCTTGTAATACGAATCCTGGGAGATCACGCAGACTTCACCATCGGGAAACTGATCGATGATCTGGTCGACCACCGTTGTCTTTCCGCTTCCGGTACCCCCGGCAATTCCTATAATTAGCATTGATGGACTGTTTTTACAAAAATAGCAATAATGTTATTCAGATGCCACCAATTGTCTTCATTATTAGCCTGCCGGCTGGTATGAAGCGTAACCCAAAAGCGGTTAGGGATCTATTCGGTAGATACCATCCCCTTCAACAGCTACATACACAAAGCCGTCCGGACCTTGTTTTACATTTCGCACCCGGCCGATTCCCTGGGCAATTTTTTCCCTGGCCGTTACCTTGGTACCGTCTAATTTTAGCAGTTCCACATAACCGAACTTCAGGGATCCTACCAGGAGGTGGCCTTTCCAGTTGGGATATTTGTTACCGGTAACGAAAGTCATTCCGCAGGGAGCGATGGAAGGGGTCCAATAGTAAATGGGCTGCTCCATCCCCGGGCGGGAGGTTTCATCGGTAAATTGCGACCCGTCGTAATTCACCCCATAGGAAATCACCGGCCAGCCGTAATTGGCACCTTTCTTCACGATATTTATCTCATCTCCCCCTTTTGGCCCGTGTTCATGAAACCATATTTCCCCGGTTTCCGGGTGTGTGTCCATGCCTTGCGGGTTCCGGTTTCCATAGGTGTAGATAGCCTTTTTTGCACCACTTCGGTTTACAAAGGGATTATCATCCGGAATCCGTCCATCGTCGTGCAGCCTGTAGACCTTTCCGCCGTCCCTGGTTATATCCTGCGGGTTTACCTCTCGGTTTCCTCGTTCCCCGATAGTGAAATACACATAGCCCTTATCGTCGAATTCGATGCGCGATCCAAAATGCTGGCCGCGCGTTGTATTTGGAGTAGCTTTATACAGCTGCTCTATTTCCACAAGGGCGTTTTGCTTTAATTTGGCGCGGCTCAATTTGGTATTCCCGCCGCTGCCGCCACCGTCGGTTGAAGCATAGGTAAAATATATCCAACCATTGTTAGCGTAATCCGGGTGCAATTCGATGTCGAGTAGGCCTCCCTGCCCACTGTTATAGACTTCAGGAACGTTTGTAACGGTGGTTTTCTTCCCGTTCTTAAAATGGATAAGCTCCCCGCTCTTTTCGGTAATAAGCATACTGCCATCGGGCAACCAGTCCATTCCCCAGGGATTGTTGAGGTTGTCAACAACGCGTTCGTATGAATAACTCAGTTTTGCCTCGGTCTTAATTGCCACATCATTTTCTTTTTTAGGCGTGTTACAGCCTATGATGAGAGTTGCCATTAAACCGGCTAAGATTATATTTTTCATTGTAAAAGACTTTACTGAAAAGATACTAATTTCTCGGGTTTTGTACACAGAATGTTATCAAGTTATACATTCCGATGTGACTCAAAACCCTTTAGCTCTTTTATTCAGTTTAATTATTGTTCTCGGGCACATCGTCGGTCAGCTTCTTATTCAGATAGCCGAATACGATATTTATGGTCACTACCAGTACGGTAAAGACTGCCAGTTCGGAGTATAGGCCGAGGGCGGCCAGGCATCCTGCTGCTGCACTACACCAGATAGTGGCGGCCGTGGCCAGTCCTTTTACGCGTTCATCGCCTCGGTGCATGATAACGCCGGCTCCGAGAAAACCAACTCCAACCACTATCTGCCCGATGATCCGGGTCATGTCGGTAGAACTCTCTCCCTGAAATAGGAGGGAGACCAGAACGAATACGGTGGATGCCAGTCCTACCAGGGCATTTGTTTTTAAGCCTGCAGGTTTGCCTTTTATCTGTCGTTCAATACCCATACACATGCCGGCTACAGCACCTGCACCTACTTTGATCAGGAATTCAATAATAGGGATTTCCATGGTTTGCGCATTAAGTTGTTATCATTTCCCCGCCGTTAATGTGGATAAATTGTCCGGTAATGTAGCTACTGTCTTCCGAAGCAAGGAATACATAGGCCGGGCCTACCTCGCTGGGCTGTCCTGCACGCCCCATGGGGGTATCCTGGCCGAAATCGGAGATATCGTTGAAGGTAGCGGGGATAAGTGGCGTCCATATGGGTCCCGGGGCCACGCCATTTACCCGGATACCTTTCGATATCAGGTTTTCTGAAAGCGATCGGGTAAAACTCACGATGGCTCCTTTTGTACTGGAATAGTCCAGCAAATGATCGCTGCCGCGATAGGCCGTGACCGAAGAGGTGTTTATAATTGTGCCGTTTTTCTTCAGATGGGGGAGTGCCGCTTTTACGCTGTAGAACATCGGGTAGATGTTGGTTTCGAAGGTCTCCTTTAGTTGTTTGTCCTCTATATCGGAGATATTGTCTTTGGGAAATTGGACTGCAGCGTTATTTACCAGAATATTCAATTTCCCGAAACGGTCGATCACTTTTTCAACGGCATCCTTACAGAATTGTTCAGCCCTCACGTCGCCTTCTATCAGCAGGCATTCGGAACCTTCCGCTTCGACCATTTCTTTGGTTTGTTGTGCATCCTTATCTTCTTCCAGGTAAATAATAGCCACGTCGGCACCTTCCCGGGCAAAATGTACGGCTACGCTTCTGCCAATGCCGCTGTCTCCTCCGGTAATAAGTGCTACTTTATCCTGTAGTTTTTCACTTCCTTTATAGCCATCCCGGATTATTTCGGGCTTGGGATGCATTTGGTGTTCATCTCCCGGCTGTGATTGCGATTGTTCGGGAAAATCCTTCGGTTTATCATTCTTTTTCATAAGAAAATAGTGATTTAATGATTGCGCAGGGTGTTAATTAACTCATCTTTTTTCATTTTGCTATAGCCGGGAATTCCAATTTCTTTGGCTTTCTCATCCAGTTCTTTCTTGGTTCGTTCTTCGTAGGGTTTTGCCTTTCCGCCCTTTTTACCTGCATCCGGGGTATTGGCAATTCTTGCGGCTTTTTCCTTGCTCATCCCTTCATCTCTCAACGCCTCGTATTTGGCATCGTCTTTTATCTGTTTTCCGTGGTCTTTTACCATGATCGTTAATATTTAAAGTTCTATAAAATTAAAACAGCAACCGACGAAAATTGTGTTAAGGGGCTTATAAATGTTTCATAAATAACGTTGTAATAAAGCATGCCAAATCTCTCCTTCTAAAAGGGGCTAAAATTGTTTGTATAATAAATAAAAGAGATATATTTGCAATCCGAAATCGGGATGTAGTCCTTCGACTCCGCAAGGTGTCGCTCAGGTTAAACTCCGCCCGGTGCCCGGACTACTTCATTTGGAAGTGAGTTTGGGATCGAGTATTGAAATAATAATTGATTACAGTTAAGGCTGTTTTCGGGGTGTAGCCCTTCGACTCCGCAAGGCGTCGCTCAGGATAGACTCCGCCCGGTTCCCGGACTACTTTATTTGGTAGTATTTTTTGGAACCAAATATTGAAATAATAATTGATTACAGTTAAGGCTGTTTTCGGGGTGTAGCGTAGCCCGGTTATCGCGCCTGCTTTGGGAGCAGGAGGTCGCAGGTTCGAATCCTGCCACCCCGACCATCAAAAGTCGGACACAGTTTGTGTCCGACTTTTTTATTTCCACGAGAAACGAAGCTTGCTTCGAATTCGAAGTGGAAATAAAAAAGATAAGAAAGCGCAGCTTTCGACTTTTGATGAGTACCTACCCCCTTCAGGATCACGAGCGAAGCGAGTAATCCTAAAACAACTGACTTGCTTTAGAGCATAAAAAAGATTACAAAGCGCAGCTTTCGACTTTTGATGAGTTTCAACCCCCTTCAGGATCACGAGCGCAGCGAGTAATCCTAAACCACCTGACTCGTTTTAGGGAATAAAAAAGATAAGAAAGCGCAGCTTTCGACTTTTGATGAGTACCTACCCCCTTCAGGATCACGAGCGCAGCGAGTAATCCTAAACCACCTGACTCGTTTTAGGGAATAAAAAAGATAAGAAAGCGCAGCTTTCGACTTTTGATGAGTTTCAACCCCCTTCAGGATCACGAGCGCAGCGATTTTCACATAATACAATTCCACAGTCCTAAGGTGTATACTGTCGACCGATTTCCATTAGAGTAGTTGGTTTAAAACGCCTTCTGTTTTAGACGTTAGAACAGGAAATTTTGAAAGATTATTTATGGCTTCTTGAGTTGGAAGCACCTTTCTATCAACTACTTCTTCAATCTAACCCAAAGCATACTCGTGTGATTTCCTGAAGATCATTTTGTTTCTCAATTCTAAGAACATTGAGTACTCTATGCCATAGTCGTTTTATGTTTATAAAAATCTATTCACCGGTTTTCATAAATAAGTGTATTTTTTAAAAATAGAGCTGGCGACATGACCACCAAAACCAAATGTGTTATTCAAGGCATAATTCACTGTTTTATGTTTTGGCTTATTCAGGATAAAGTCAAATTCATCAACATACTCTGATTCTATGTTTGCTGAATTAATTGTAGGTGGAATTTTGTTTTCTAATACAGCTTTAATGCAAATAATAGACTCAATTGCACCAGCAGCTCCAAGTAAATGACCAGTCATAGATTTAGTTCCACTAATTGATAAACTTTGATTGGTTTTAAATACTTTTTTAATTGCTTTTAATTCGCTTAAATCTCCCGTAGGCGTTGATGTCGCGTGAGCATTTATATAATTAATCTGATTTGGAGAAATATTAGCTTCGACTAACGCTAAATTCATTCCTAAAATAGCACCTTCTCCATCTGGATGAGAGCTTGTTAAATGATAGGCATCTGCAGCCAATCCCCCGCCAACAATTTCCGCTAGTATTGTAGCGTTCCTATTTTGAGCACTTTCAAGCGATTCAATTATAATCGCTCCGGCACCTTCACCAAGTACAAACCCATCTCTTGATATATCAAACGGTTTTGAGGCATGTGCATAATCATCATTGTTTACCGACATAGCTCTTGAAGCATTAAACCCTGCAATTGAAGTTTCAGTTATGGATGCTTCAGACCCTCCTGTTATAATTATATCAGCCTTTCCCCATTTTATATGATTATAGCCTTCTATTAAAGCTGTGTTGCTGGCAGCGCATGCTGAAACCGTTGTATAGTTTACACCTCTTAAACCATATTTAATAGAAATAGCGCCAGACGCTATGTTAATTATTCTTTTTGGAATAAAAAAAGGGCTAAACCTTGGCGTGCCATCTCCAAGTTTAAATTCATTTATTTGTTCTTCGAATGTAGATACTCCACCATCACCTGAAGCCCAAATAACACCTATTCTATCTTTATTTAAGGCATCAAAATTAATGTGAGCATTGGTTACTGCCTCATTTGTTGCTACCAAAGCGTATTGCGTAAACAAGTCATACTTTTTAATGTCTTTTTTGTCAATAGCACTTAAAGGTTCAAAATTCTTTACCTCACAGGCAAATTTTGTTTTAAATTTTGTTGTATCGAATTTAGAAATAAGGTTTGCACCACTGCTGCCATTTAATAGTGAGTGCCAAAAACTATGTATGTTATTCCCAATTGGAGTTACTGCTCCTATTCCTGTGACCACCACTCGTATCATATACAATTTAAAAATTTGACTCCTTTCAGCCCTGTAAAAGGAAGGTTAATTCTATTAGATCTATTATAAAAAATAAACCATTAGGTCAATTTGAGCTAACGGTTTATAAAACTGATCGTTCATTTTTTTATTACACTATTTTTTCTGCTTTAAATCCGGCCTCATTCACTACAGCAATTATGTCATCTTCGTTTAGGTTTGGTGAGCTTACTGTCAATGTCTTTTTAAGCGTAAAAAGATCTACTTCCCATTTTCCTTTTCCTAATTTTTCGTCCAGAGCAGGAGTTACTTTTGCTATGCATCCACTGCATTTAATATTTGTTTTGAATTTTAAATTTTCCATATTTATCGATATAATTTTTTACAGTTTAAGTTTAGGCTTTTAATGTTCTTACATAAAAAGCGGATATAATTACTGCCAAACAACTAACAAATGCTGCCGCAATAAACGCAACTCTAAAGCTTAAAAGTAAAGCCTCTTGCGAGGAAACATATAACGATTCTGCAGTATGGGTAATCGCGGCAGCTATGGCAACAATAATTGCCAATCCTAGTGCAGAACCTATTTGATAACTTGTATTGACCAAACCTGAAGCAAGTCCGGAATCTTCTTGCTTTGCGCCTGAAATAGATGCCATAGTGCCGGGTATATAGGCCAAAGACATTCCAATAGCACCTAGAATGGATGCCGGCAACACATGTATAATAAAGCTTCCGTTTTCAGGCACCATACTAAAAAGTATTAGCGATATGGTTAAAAAGATAAGTCCTAGAATTAAATTAGGTTTAAAGCCAAATTTCTGAACCAACTTCCCGGAGAAACCAACCATTAAGATCATAATGGTAATCGTCATAGGCAATAACGCAAGCCCACTATGGAATGCCGAATAATTGAGTACTTGTTGTAGATATAAATTCAGGAAAAACCATAATGGAATCCATGCGGCTGCCAATAAAGCCATAACTCCATTACCTGCGGCGAGGTTGGGTGTTTTAAAGATCGACAATGGTAATAATGGTTGTTGCTTCTTCTTTTGAATTTTAATGAATAACACAAACAGGGCCGCTGAAACTAGCAATAAACCGACTGTTGTTGATGACGCCCATCCATTAGATTCCGCCGTTACTATGGCATACACGGTAAGCATTAGAGACACTGTTGCCAGTACAGATCCCAGCACATCTACTTTTCCAACTCTTTTTTCTCCTTCAACTAGATAACGAGGAGTTATTAAAAGCACCATCAGTGCAATAGGAATATTGATATAGAAAACCCATTCCCATGAAATCCACTGGGTAAAAACACCTCCTAAAAACACGCCTGCCGATCCACCGGCTGCTGCTGCGGCTCCCCAAAAACCTAAAGCTTTTCCTAATTCTTTTGGGTCTGTAAACATTGTAAAGACCATCGTTAAGGCCGAAGGGGCTATTAATGCAGAACCAATACCTTGAACTGCCCTTGCGGCGTTTAAGGAAAGATCAGACCAAGCCAAACCTGCAAATAAAGAGGACAAGGTTAATATGGCAAAGCCGATCATAAATAATTTACGCGCTCCGAAAATGTCGGATAATTTCCCTCCTAACAATAAGAAGCCTCCAAAGGTAATGACATAAGCATTAAAAACCCATTGCAACCCGGATTGCGTATATCCTAAATCAGCTTTAATAGCTGGCAATGCAACACCAATTATAGATGTATCCATGATGACAACAAACTGTGCCACACATAGTATAAATAATGCCATCCATCTCGATGGATAACTTCCTGCATCAAATGTTGTTTTATTTTTCATAATCGTTTTATTTACGCAAAACTAGGGGGTGTTATCCCGAAAAGCTTTGCACTATTTTGTCTGTTTTTAATAAAATTTATTGTTTTAAAAAGTAAGCTCTCCCAGGGCTCTTTTGAGTTCCGTTTTGCTCATTTTAAGATTATAAATTGCATACAGATAATTTATTTGGGATGATGTTAATGCAAGTTCCGCATCTGTAACTTCCAATTTAGAACCAATTCCATTGCTATACCTCTGATTGTTCATGGCATAGTTCACCTCCGCAGCCTCTACAGTTCTTTTTTGAGTTTCATATTGTAATTTGGCATGATTCCAATCACTTATAATCGTAGCTAATTCGAGTTTAACAGTATTATACAAATCTTCCATTTTTATCTTTTCCTCTTGAAGTTTGAGTTGATGCTGTTTCAATTTTGCGGTCGTTTTCCCTCCGGAAAAAATAGGAATCGACAGATTGACACCTATAAATGAAGTGTTGTGCCATGTGTAACTTTTAATTTTTGCATCGTCAGATTGTGATTGCAACTGATACTGGCCAATAAAGGAAATTTGGGGAGATTGGGTTGCTTTTACTGTTGCTAATCTATTTTCTTCGAGTTCAATAATTAATTTCTGAATAGAAAGGTCATGTCTCTTTAAATTTTCAATCGAAATCGATTCATCAAAAACAGTTAATGCATCATAATGGTCTTCTAAAGTAAGGCTATCTTCAAGCTCGAAATCATAATTTTCATCAAAACCTAACAGTTGTTTTAACTGAATTTTTGAAAGTCTTATGGAACTTAATTGATAGGATACTGAAGCTTTTAAGTTTTCCACTGCTATATAACTCCTTAATGTGTCTGTTTTCAATCCTTTACCCTGAAAATAAAGCGACTTGGCATCTTTAAGTGCTTTTTCATTTCTATAAAGACTTTTCTCCAATAAGACCAATTGTTTTTGAGCTAGTAATACTTGAAAGTAAGTTTTTGTGACTTCCCGGATCAACCTACTTTCTAAATCGCCAGTCTGTTGCCTTTTAATTTGCTCTTCTATTTGAGATGATCTAAGCTGCTTATTAGCTTTCAATGAAAAAAGTGTTTGATTGAAAGTAACGGCGCCACTATATTGATACAGCCCTCCAACATTTACTTCTTGCACATCTTTATCTGTACCTGCAAAAGTTCCAGGAAGAAAGATGACTTGTCTGTCGACATATCTTGAAATATTTCCATTTAGTGCTACGTTCGGTAACCATGCAGTTTTTGCTTCCTTAATTGCTTGTTTGGATCTCAATTCCTCAAGATTCTGAATCTTTAATGTTTTATTACCTTGATATGCCATTGAAATAGCTTCATCTAAAGTTAAAGTCTGTTGAGCATGAGCTTTTATTCCGAAAGCAAAGAATAATAAGAACAGTATTATTTTTGCTATCAAGAGTATAACTGTTTTAATTATATCTGTGTTCATTGTTAGTAATATTGGGTTCATGATTAATTTCGGTTGAAGGATGGTGCTCTTCAATGATCGTCGCTTGCGCTTTAGTACTCGATAAATATGAATAGACTGCAGGAATAATAAAGAGTGTAAGTATTCCGGCGAAAATCAATCCACCTGCAATGACAATTCCTAAAGATTGACGACTGTTAAAGGTTAATGCAATTGGCAATGCTCCAAAAATCATGGCCAAGGAAGTCATTAAGATTGGTCGGAACCGTTGTACGGCGGCTTGTGTGGCAGCTTCAAATTTTGAAAGACCCTTTGCTTTTAAATCATTGGCGAATTCTACGATGAGAATACCGTTCTTAGTGATTAGTCCTACTAGCGTTATAATGCCGATTTGGCTAAATACATTCAAACTTTGATCAAACCAATACAGACTCAAAATAGCCCCTGTCACTGCCATTGGTACCGTTAGCATGATTATTAAGGGATCTCTCAAACTTTCGAATTGAGCAGCCAGAATCATATAGATTATTAGGAGCGCTAAGATTAATGTAAAAAGAATATTTCCTTGACTTTCTTTATAATCTCGAGCCTGACCTGCTAAACTTGTTTTAAAAGTTTCTCCTAAGACATCGTTTTTAATCGACGCCATTTCTTTAATACCTTCCTCAAGACTTACTCCTGGGGCAAGAGCGGCAGAAATGGTTGCGGAGGTGTATTGATCATAGCGGTAAATGGCTGCCGGACTGATCCCTTCATCCATAGTTACCAGATTATCCAATGAAATCATTTGTCCGTTGGATGACCGCACGTTTATGCTCCGTAAATCACTTATATCGTTACGCTCTTGTTTCTCCACCTGACCAATAACTTCATATTGTCTGTCATTTCTCAAGAAATAGCCATACCGTTGCCCTGATAAGGAAAGCTGTAATGCTCGTGACACTTCCTGAATAGACACTCCCATTAAGGCTGCTTTTTCTCTATCAACATTAATTTTCACTTCCGGTTTATTCATCTTTAAATCGGAATCCACAAACATTAATTTTGGGCTTTGACGAGCCGCTTGTAAAAATTTTGGAAGCACTTTATTAAGACTATCTAAGCTTTGTGTTTGAAGAACAAACTGAACCGGCATTCCGCCTCCATATCGCGTACCAATTGTAGGTGGCATATATGGGAATAGTAAGAAATCTCTAAACTTTCCTGATGCTGCGCCATATTGATTGTACAACTCTTGTGCAGACATTTTTCTTTCTTTAGGATCGTTTAAGTAAATACTTTGGACTGCGACATTCACCGGTGCAGGGGCGGGTATAAATGATATGGCAACCATAGAGTAGGTTTGGTATAATCCGTCTGTTGATTCATTGACATATTTCCCTACTTCAGTCATTCCACTTTTCATATAGTCGAAGGAAACACCTTCAGGGGCTACGGCGATAAGGCTTATGTTGGATCGATCTTCAAGTGGTGCCAATTCTGATGGCAAGGATTTTCCAACAATAAAAATTAAAGCCCCTGCGATAACCAAAAACACCCAGGCCATCCAACGGTTTTTCATAAATACCGTCAACAATCGTTCGTAACCATTATTTAATCTTATAAAAAATGGTTCTGTCGTTCTATACAACCAATTTGGCTCCTCTTGTTTCTTGAGAAGGTATGCGCTCAACATAGGAGACAAGGTTAATGCCACGAAGGCCGACACCAATACGGAACCGGACACTACAATCGCGAATTCCTTAAATAGCTGCCCACTGATTCCACCCATAAAAATGATTGGCGTAAAAACAGCTGCTAATGTTATAGTTGTTGAAATGACGGCAAAATAAATCTCTTTCGATCCTTTAAAGGCTGCCTGGATTGGTGTCATTCCTTCTTCTACTTTTTTATAGATGTTTTCCAGCACTACAATGGCATCATCTACCACCAACCCGATGGCGAGTACTAATCCCAAAAGCGTTAATACGTTTATTGAAAATCCTGCCAAGTACATAATGAAAAATGCCGACAGTATGGATACAGGAATTGCCAAAACCGGGATTATGGTCGATCTCCAGTCCCTTAAAAACAAGAATATAATTAGTACTACTAATCCGAAGGCGATAAATAGGGTCTCCTCAACTTCTTTAATTGATTCCCTAACGGGTTTTGTAAAATCAAAACCAACAATTAATCGGTATTCTTGAGGTATTTCTTTTCGTAATTGATCAAGTCGTTCGTAGAACTCATCTACCACCTCGATTGCATTGGCACCTCGTTGAATTTGAATGGCAATCCCCACCCCAATACGATTGGAATTATGAGTCCCATTAATAATCGCGGTACGTTCATTCATTTCGCCCAATTCAGCAAAACCAATATCATTTAGTTTAATAATGGTATTCCCCTCCTGCTTAATAATCATATTATTAAACTCTTCCGCAGTTGTTAAACGGCCGATAGATCGCACACTTAATTCATTATTATCGCCCTCAATTCTACCTGATGGTAAATCGATATTCTCTCGCAATAAAGCGAGCCTAATATCTTCAGGAGTCAACTGATATGCTGCTAATTTGATTGGATCAAAACGTAATCGCATCGCATATTTGTGCTCACCCACCACAGCCACTCTGTTAACTCCGGGAATGGACTGCATACGGTCTTTGATGACTGTTGAGGCCAAATGACTTACTTCTTTGATGTCTTTGGTATCACTCTCTACTTCAAGGAAAGCCACTAAGTTGTCTGGCGAGGAGGCCTTTTCAACGATAGGTGGATCTACATCTGCCGGAATTTGATTTTTAGATTTTGATACTTTATCTCGCACATCGTTTAGTGCATCTTCTAAATCAATATCTCTGTTAAATTCAATAGTTATGATACTTACCTGCTCTCGCGATTCAGAGGAAATGGTCCGCAACCCATTGGCTTCTGCAATAGATTCTTCCATAGGTTTTGTGATTTTCGATGCAATAACATCCGGACTTGCACCGGGATAAAAGGTCACAACTGAAATCACAGGAGGCTCGGTTAACGGGAACTCTCTCACCCCCAAATTCATCCAGCCTACGATGCCCATGATGACAATTAAGGCAGAAAACACACCAGCCAGGACGGGCCTTTTTATACTTAATGATGGTAAATTCATGATCTTAAATTTTAATTAGTTATTTCAACCTCTGCTACAGCTGTACCATCTCCCAATCGAAGAATATTAGAAATGATTACCTTATCACCATCCTTTAATCCCGATAGGATTGTTACTTCATTTTCAGTGCGTGTTCCAATCGTCACCGCTGTCGTTTTAGCTTTGTCATTCGACAATACAAAGACGTTATAGCCGTTCTCTCCTGGAATAAGAGCTTGCGACGGAATTTTAATGCCTTTAGCTCCGATATCTACTGTTGAAAACTTTATTTTAGCAGACATGCCTCCCCTAAATTCATTTTGAGAATTATCTGCAACAGCCTGCACCATTAAACTTCTATTCTGATCGTCTAAACCAGAATTGCTAGCTGTTATAGTGGCTTTGTACTCCTTATCGGAAAGTTGGGTGATGAATGTTATCGATTTCCCATTACGGGCGAGCAGTGCATACTTTTCAGGCACTGAGAAATTGATTTTCACTTTGGACTGATCTTGAAGACTCACCATTTCCTGGCCCGGGAAGACATATGCGCCTAAATCAACCTTTGTAATGCCAATTTTTCCGGCGAAAGGCGCTCTGATTTCCGTTTTACTTAACTCATAATTCAGGAATTCCGCTTGGGCTTGTAACGATTGGAGTTTGGTAGCAATTTCGTCATAGTCTTGCTGACGAATAGCTTCGGTTTTTAACAAACTGGCATAACGCTTCTCGTTTATCCGAGCCAATTCAAGCTCGGCATAAAGCTCCTTCTGTTTAGCTCGAAGATCGGCATCATTAAGCTTATAAAGTAATTGACCCTTTGAGACAAATTCACCATCCTTAAAAGCAATTTTTGTGATTTTCTGAGAAATTTCGCTTACAATAGCCACTTCTTGAATCGGCAACAGAGTGCCAATAAGCGTCTCCTCTTGAATTAGTTCTAATTCCTTAACTTCAATAACATCCACCGGAAGTTTTACAACCTCCATGGAGGTTTCATTCGCAGACGAGTTTGTATCATTCTTTATTGAACACGAAACTACTGTCAAAAATAATAAGCTTGCCAGAAAGGATTTCCATAAGTTGACATTTTGCTTCATAATAAGTTGATTTATAGATTAATATCATGGGTCAAAATTAAAAGGTATCCTTATCTCACTTATTGCACATTTACATCGTTTAGTTCTAAAATTTTAGAGATGTTTTAATAGAAAAAGCACTCATTTGAGTGCTTTTAAAAACTATTATTAATTTAATATTGGCGGGGATTTGAAAGGGGTGAAAATCCAAATTCGCAAGTGCGAATTCAATCAAGCTTAGAGTTGATCGATAGCCTTTCTTTTATTGTCTTTTAACTTCTTAAAATAAGATGGTGTAAGTCCTGTGATCTTTTTGAATTGAGTGGACAGATGTTGAACGTTCACATAGCCTAACTTATCTGATATCTCGCTTAATGATAATTCGTTGTATATGAGTAACTCCTTGGCTTTTTCTATTCGTTGTAGAATTATATATTTTTCTATGGTTACTCCTTGTACTAAGGAAAAAATGGTACTTATATAGCTGTAATCAATTTGTAATTTCTCACTAATGATGCTAGAGAATTTTTTCTTGATTTTTGTATTTTCATAACTATGTATCAATTCAATTATAGTATTTTTTACTTTTTCGACAAGCACTGTTTTGCGGTCATCTATTATCTCGAAACCGTGTTGATGGATTTGATTTTTAATCGCAATTAATAGCTCATCATCAACTGTCTCTTTAATCTCAAGCTCTCCCAATGTAATCTTGTTAGGAGTTATATTGAGGTTACCGAGTTCATTGTTAAGTACCAGTATACACCTTGGGCATACCATATTTTTCACAGATAGTTTCATAATAGAATTATTTAGCAATACTAAAGGACTGTTGTTCTCAAATCATAACGAAATCCAAGTATTTTAAAGAGTCAATTCATAATTCAGCCAATCTCGATTTTCTTTCGCACCTAATCGCTCGTAAAATTTTTTTCCTGCTTCATTCCAGGGTGCAACGGTCCATTTAATTTGACCACAATTATAAAGTTCAGCTACCTCCTTTAAGGCTTTAATCAATTTCTCACCTATTTTATTCCCTCTGCATTCTTCAGTGACATAGAGTTCCTTCATATAGATAGCCGGCCTATTCTGGGCCGTGTACGGAAGGAAATAATACACTAACAACCCAACGATATGGTAATTATCTTCCGCCACCAAACAATAAAAATCTCTTGGTTTTTTCTTGAATCCGCTGTGAAGAACAATTTCCGGTGTTATAGCAAAACTGTCTATGTACTTTTCAAAAATTGCTAATTCCTTCATTAAATACCACAGTTGATCGCTATCAGCCGCTACCGCACTTCTTATTTTAACTATCATTTTTTAAGTCCTGCAAGTCACCTCAATCATATCCAGGTCACTGCTAAAATCTGAAATATAGTAGCCAGCGCTTTCAATAGTAGTGATTACATCCAAATCAGAAGTTTCTATAGGAAGCATTAAACTTGCTTCTCCAGATTTCGTAGTGATCGATGACGCATCAGAAATTGTGCTCAAGGCACTGTGTACCCGCATTTGACAATGTGAAGTTTGCATGCTCGGAATTTGAATCTTTAAAGTTTTCATTTTATCAGGTTTTTAACGGTTATTTGTACTTTAAATTTCTTAATGATCCACCCATAAACTATTGTATTATTATGGGTTAATGTTGTAATATTTCTATACTTATGTTTTCAATTTTAGTAGCAAGCTGTTTCCTACCACACTTACACTACTGAAGGCCATCGCCGCACCGGCAATCATCGGGTCTAATAAAAATCCATTGATTGGATAAAGGATTCCAGCTGCAATTGGGATACCAATAATGTTATAAATAAAAGCCCAGAAAAGATTTTGCCGAATGGCTGTGACAGTTTGTTTTGAGAGTCTTATAGCCATTGGTATTTTATTTAGATCTGATGAGATGATGGTCATTTTTGCCACATCCATAGCAATATCGCTGCCTTTTCCCATGGCAATACTGACATTTGCTTGTGCTAAGGCCGCACTATCATTAATTCCATCACCCACCATGGCAACTATTTTTCCTTCGCTTTGCAATGATCGCACAAAGGCAGCCTTCTGCTCCGGAAGCACTTCAGCTTTATAATGTTCGATACCGGTTTGAGCTGCAATCGCCTTTGCCGTGGCTTCATTATCTCCTGTAAGCATATAAACCTCAATTCCCAGATGCTTTAAATGTTTAATAGCTTCTAACGAGGTGTCCTTTATTTTGTCGGCTATTGCCATTACAGCCAATGCTTCTTTCGAATTCGCAAACCATATAACTGTACGGGCATCGTCACTCCAACGATTTGCTTTTATAAGTAAGTGTTCAGAAATTCGAATCGATTGCTCATTAAGAAGTTGTTTATTTCCCACATAATAAGTTTCGTTATTTGCACTTGCCTTTACGCCTCTGCCTGTTATACTTTCAAAATTTAAAATATCAATTGAAGACGCAACATCTAAGTGTTGAATTACTGCCTCGGCCAGGGGATGTTCCGATTGTTTTTCGATGCTGTAGAACACTTGTTTCGCGCTATCATTATTATCGAGCCAATGCATGTTGGTCACCACCGGTCTTCCTTCTGTAATGGTCCCCGTTTTATCTAAAATAATAGCGTTTACATTTTTGGTGAGTTCCAGACTTTCAGCATCTTTTATTAAAATGCCTTTTTCAGCTCCTTTACCCACACCAACCATTATCGCCGTAGGAGTTGCCAAACCTAGTGCACAAGGACAAGCTATTACTAAAACTGTAACCAGTGCTATCAATCCTTGGGTAAATCCATTATCACCACCAAAAACCACCCAAGAGATAAAAGCAACTACAGCAATTCCAATAACGATAGGTACAAAAATGCCCGCAATTTTATCGACCAATTTTTGAACCGGCGCTTTGCTTCCCTGGGCCTCCTGGACCATTCTAATAATTTGAGCCAACATGGTATCTTTCCCAACTTTTTCAGCTCTAAATCGAAAACTTCCTTTTTGATTGATGGTTCCCGCAAATACTTTATCATTCTCATTCTTCAACACCGGAATTGGTTCTCCGCTCAACATACTTTCATCTACATAAGACTGTCCGTGAATCAAAGTGCCGTCAACGGCTATTTTTTCACCCGGTTTTACCAAAATTACATCATTGGCATTCACATTGTTAATAGGTGTTTCGATGTGATTTCCGGTTTCATCAATTAAGGTCACGGATTTTGGCTGTAAACCCATAAGTTTCTTAATAGCAGTAGAGGTATTTCCTTTGGCTTTTTCTTCCAATAGCTTGCCTAATAAAATAAAGGCTATTACTACTGCGGCTGTTTCAAAATAGACGTGCGCATGCAGACCCCGTGCATGCCAAAAATCGGCAAATAATGTGTTGAAGACGCTAAAAATGTAGGCCACACCCGTACTTAAAGCCACCAAGGTGTCCATATTGGCCGAGCGGTGCTTCGCCTGTTTATAAGCATTGATGTAAAAATCTTTTCCAAACAGTAGTATAACCGGCGTAGATAATATCCACATTATATAATTGGCATATGGCATATCCATAAAGAACATTCCTATGATTACCACCGGCACAGAAAAGAAGATTGCTTTTATCGTTCTCTGTTTTAATTGTTTGAACTTTTTTTCATGCAACTCCTCCAGGGTTTGAGTCCCGTTTTCACCGGTTTCAATTAATAAATCATAACCAATCGATTGAACGGCTGCTTTAAATTCATCGGCGGTTATGGTATTCGGAAGATATTCGACAGTTACACTGGCAGTAGCAAAATTGACGAACGCAGTAACAACTCCGTCTAAATTCTTAACAATGCTTTCCACACTAACGGCACAAGCAGCACAGGTCATTTCTAAAACGGGGAATGTATTTTTTAGCGTTGCAACCTCATAACCCAACTCGCGTATTGTTTTGACTGCATCAGGAATGGCAGTACTAACCTTTGAAGATTGGATAACTGCTCTTTGGTTGTTTACTTCTATGCTATGAGAGTGAAGATTCTTAACTTGTTTTAACCCCTTATCTACAATTAGCGCACAATGTTCACTTTCAACTCCTTCTAAAGGTATGTACACCGTTTTTGGTGATATAGTAGCCATAATATTGTATTTTAAATTTCAATACAAAATTGGGCAGGTTCACGAAAAACACTGTTGTATTTTTATGGGAAAAACTTATAAGATTACACCTTATCTAAGGGCTTTCGCTTATTGGTTTGAATATTCTTGAAGTGGCTTGGTGTAAGGCCGGTGATTTTTTTAAATTGATTACTTAAATGACTTACACTAGAATAATTAAGCTGATAGGAAATTTCATTTAAGGTGAGTTCATTGTATACTAATAGTTCTTTAACCCTTTCGATCTTTTGGTTTATATAGTATTTTTCTATGGTTGTTCCTTCCACCTCTGAAAACAGATTCGTTATATAGTTATAATCGTGATTAATATGATTAGTCAAATATGTGGATAAGTTAATTCTTAAGTCGCTCTCCTGTTGATGAACTAATTCAACGATTAAAGTTTTAATCTTTTCAATTATTTTACTTTTCTTGTCATCGATAATTGAAAAACCGTACTGTTCTAGTGCAGTAGTAACTTGTTGTTTCTTTTCCGTTGAAATCTCTTTTGTCAATTTCACATCTCCCAGTCTTACATACTCTGTTTCTAGATCGAATGCTTCAAACACGGTTTTAACAACCATGACACATCGGTTACAAACCATGTTTTTGATATAGAGATTCACAATTGAAAGATTACACTAGCTACTATATTTAATCAAGCACGCCTGATTATCCAGGTAGTTATTCACTAAAACTAAAATACTCAATTTTCACGTATCCGGATAAAAAATAATCAGGCTTCGATAATTGCTGCCACATTAAATCGCCACCATTCCTAAGTTTTCCCGGTATAGCAGTAAGGCGGCAAAAAATCGGAGATGGCCGGGGTGACATATGAGTTTGTTTTATGATTACTTTTTCCCGGTAACTTGAATTATTTTCTCTAATTATTTATAAGTATTAATCATGCTTTACCTTAAACCTTTTCACTATGCTAAGAAATAATTCATCAGGCTTCTAGAGGAGGTTCAGAAGTCTTTCATATTTATAATAATCTTTCCAAATTGTTCTCCTTTGTTCATTTTTTCAAAAGCCACATTTATTTTATGAGCCGGATAAACAGAATCTATAACGGGTTTTATACGTTTTGAACACACCAATTCAATCATTTTCTTGAATTCGTGGTCATTTCCCATAGTCGTCCCATGAATGGACAGTTGCTTCCAGAAAATAGTTTTCGGATTAAGGTTGGTTATACGGCCAGCTGTTCTTCCAAATACTGCAATTCGCCCACCGGGATTGGCGAGTTCAGTTAATTTAACAAAATCTTCCCCCGCAGCACTATCTATAATAACATCAAAACCATCACTCATTTTTCTCAATTTAGAACTCCAATCAATATCTTTGTAACTGACTCCACCTTTTGCCCCTAAGTCCACAGCCTTTGATATTTTTATTGAATTTCCGGAGGTAACATAGACCTCAGCTCCGGAGGCAACGGCAAAATTTAACGCGAACAAAGCAACTCCACCGCCAATCCCGGTTATTAGAACTTTGCTTTTGCTTTCAAGTTCTCCTCTGGTAAATAAAGCGCGATAAGCCGTTAAGCCTGCTAATGGCAGGGCCGCTGATTCTTCAAATGAAAGGTGTTTGGGCTTGGGCCTTACATATTCATGATTGATGCTAATAAATTCAGCAAAAGTTCCTTGGGTTGGATACCCTAATATTTCATGTTTTTCGCACTGTGCTTTAGGATCAGGGCCCCAATTAATCGATGGATTAATTAATACTTCATCGTTTATTTTAAAAGTTTTCACCGAGGATCCTATCTCTACAATGGTGCCTGCCCCGTCGGAACCCAATATTATATTTGACTTACACTTTAAGTCTTTTTCCTTAAGCGACCACAGTTCATGATGATTAATTGAAGCTGCTTCTAACTTAATTCGAATATCAGATGGAGCTAGTTTAGGAAGATCAACTTCTTTTGTTTCAAGTTCATAAGTATCTTGATTGAGGACAATTGCTTTCATTTAGTGTTAAAATAATTTAAGTTCAATATCTAACAAATTTGCTATAGGATTGTTCAGAAAGGCTTGCCAGATCCTTTGGTGACCTGATAAGCCTGTGTGTATGCTGTTATACTTCAATACACAATTTACCGAAATGACTTCCATTCTTTAAATATGAAAGAGCTTCCGGCACCTGGGCGAAAGGAAATACCTTATTGATAACAGGTTTTACTTTGTGAAGATCCATTGCATTTAGCATGCGTTTATACATTTCTGTTGAACCGGTCTCAATTCCTTGAATTTTTGCCGCCTTATACATTATTGTTCCCGTGTCTATCGAGCCGACAGTCTTACCGTCAATAACTCCTACCATACTAACAATACCTTCACTTTTAATACATTTTAAGGATTCGCTTATATGGTTTCCTCCAACAACATCTACCACCTGATCAACACCCTGGCCGGCAGTTAGGTTCATTACTTCTTGTATCCAATTTTTATGAATTTTATAATTTATAGTATGATGAGCTCCCAGGGCTTTGGCTTTTATTAGTTTTTCATCACTGCTTGAAGTGATTATGGCCTTATAACCCGCTAATTTTGCAAATTGCAGCGCAAACAACGAAACGCCTCCGGTACCTATAATTAGAATAGTGTCTCCAAGCTTTAAGTTAGATTGCTCTATTACTGCGTTCCAGGCGGTGAGGGCCGCTACAGGAAGCGTTGCCGCTTCTTGATAGCTGAGATAATCCGGGATCTTACAGAAGTGATTTTCCGGTAAGCTAACATATTCGGCCAGAACCCCATCACTTGAAGGTCCGCCGATAGCAATATTAATTTTTTCAGGAGATAATTTACCGTGTTCCCAATTTGGTACAATTAAGCTTGTTACTCTGTCCCCTACCTTAAATCGGGAAGTGCTTTTTCCAATTTCAACGATTTCCCCGGCAGCATCGGAAACGGGCACTCTGGCTTCATTTGGTTTCCAATGAGCAATTCCTTCGGTGACCAGTAAATCTCTATAATTTAAAGACAGCGCTTTAATTTTTACAAGAATTTCATTTTCCCTGACGTTTGGAATATTCTCTTCAGTAGGAACGAGCTTGCTATTCTGAACTCTATATATTTTCATAGTTCTCTTTAGATATTAAACAAAGTCATTTTCTTTGTTTCCGGATATCAATTGTTGATATAATTCGTGTGCGCTTCGTTCCGCCCAACACTCAGATAGTTTGTTGTCGCGGATTGCCCAGATTGCTATACCGGAAAAGGAAACAAATTTGCCGTCGGCCTCAAGCCCGAATAATCCATTATTTCTGCCGGAACATATCCATCTTGAAACCACCTTATCCTGCTCCTCATTGTAAAAAATGTCGATGCTTTCGGTCTTTGCATCGCCTAATTGTCGATGAAATTCTGCTACCCAATGTTTAAAGGCAGCGCGTCCGTTTATAACCTTACCGGCGGTGGTTATAACATAGTCTTCTGTCATTAATTCATCTATGGCATCCAGCTCATGTGGTGCATGCCAAACTCTGTCGAAAAATTCGAGTACGAGTTTTTCAGGCGAGCGTGTTGCAGTGTCTGTTTGTGCTTTTTTCATGATTACACTATGTTAAATTGAATTGCGAGAAAGAAATTGATGACTATTCCTTCTATACTATAAAGCCATCACTACAATGATTAGTTATTCAAATGTATTAATTAATTGAGTTCGTTTATCAAGAAAACGACTTTTGGTATAGAAAAGCCACATGTACCTATCTACATTAAATGTATGGATGAATTACGAACCGCTGGAACAGTTCTCTAAAGTTGGATAGGTAATATAACCTTCTTCTCCCAGCGTATACAAGGTGCTTTCATCAACTTCGTTTAACTCAGCCTTTAATTCAATTCGTTTAATTAAATCTGGATTAGAAACAAAGGGGGTGCCGATTGAAACTAAAAACCGCTCACTTTGTAATAGCACGCTTTCTGCCTTAGCTAGGTTGTACCCATAACCACCGTTAAAAATTACAACACCATTGAAGATAGCTGCTAATTCATCTAAAAATTCGTCGGGAACAGCATCAGACATTTTTGCCAGGTGCAAATACGCTAGATTCAACCCCTTTAACTGCGCAACTAAATAGCTGTACGTTTGAGGAATATCTTCATACAGGATCATGCCATTGAACTGACCAAAGGGAGAAATTCGAATGCCTGTTTTATCACTTCCGATGGCGGCGGCAATCTTTTGAGTGAGTTCGAGCACGAACCGGCATCGGTTTTCAACAGAGCCACCATATTCGTCTTTTCTGTCATTAGATCCTTTGTTAAGGAATTGATTGGGTAAATATCCATTGGCAGCGTGAATTTCAATACCATCAAAGCCGGCAATGATGGCATTTTTAGCGGCTTGAACATATTCGTTTTGGGTATGCGCGATGTCCTGTTTGCTCATTGCCCGGGGAATGCCCTTGGGTCTGGGTCCTTCATTGGTATATATTTCTCCTTCGGCTCCTATGGCTGAAGGCCCCAAAATCTCCCCACCTTCCGGTAAGTTTAATTCATGAGCTATCCGGCCGGTATGCATGAGCTGCAAGAAAATTTTACCTTCTCTTGCATGCACGGCATCAGCTATCTGTCTCCAGGCTGCTAGTTGTTCATTGGAATATATGGCCGGTATGTTAGGATACCCCAATCCGTTTTTTGATGGTGATACTCCTTCAGTAATGATTAACCCTGCATCGGCGCGTAAGGCATAATATGTTGCCATTAAATCGTTTGGAATATTTCCGAACGCACGGGACCTGGTCATAGGCGCCATCACCACCCGGTTATTTACTTCGAAGGATTTGTAATTGAAGGGCGAAAGTAATCGAGAATTTTTCATTTCAATGTATTTAATTATTGGTTAAGCCGGTAAAGGTTGAAGCACTTGTAAGAGGTGCAAAACACACTTTTTTATTCTGGCATTAAAAGCAAGGTTTTCTAATTTTTATCTTCTGAAATATCCCTGAATAAAAGCATATCCTTTATTCTGTTAGAGGCACCCGGATAAAAACCTGTTTCGTACTCATGGTTTTTCGGGTTTTTAAAAGTTCCGAAGAGTATATCGAACCAGGTAAGTCCGGCATAATTAAAGGCATGTATCCCCTTGGCGTGGTGCACGGTATGGGCTTCGGGACGTTGGGCTATATAACCGATCCATTGTGGGGTTCTAATGTTGCTATGCTGAAAAATAAACAGAAAGGTGGTGACCATAATGATCAGGGTAGTTGCTTCAGGCGTAAAACCGGCAACCAGCACCAGACATAAGCTGGTGACTAAAGTACCCCCAACCATATCTAAAGGATTAAAATAAAATGCCCCAAAGGTATCCACACGTTCGGCACTGTGATGCAGTTGGTGCAGGCCTTTCCACAAGAAATCACTCTTATGCATGGTTCGATGCCAAACATACTCGCCAAATTCATAAATAATAACACCCACTACGGCACCCCATAAGGTACCCAGCGCGGTAAGATCGAAAACCTGATACTTTGCCAGCGATCCATTCCAGATGAGCGGCAGGTAAGAAGAAAGAAAAAAGAATATAATAAAGGCCAGAATGCCTTTTAGCTTCCAAAATTTAACTTTTGGTAATTGTCTGGCGGGGAAGAGTGCTTCCCATGCCATTAACCCTCCGAATATAGTAAAAACCATATAGGACATAGGGTTGAAGATCACCTCATATGGTGTTGGTAACTGTGAAAAAATCTGTTCCATGACTTATTAATTAAATTGATACATATTTTATTTGATTAGCCTAAACAGACTAGTCGGTACAAATATAATATATATTTTAATTATACCAACTAGTCTGTTATTAATTTTCTATATTTACGGCATGGCACGAGATGGAAAACTTACTAGAGATAAAATTTTACTGGAGTCGAAAGCCCTGATATTCGAACACGGCTTTTCCGGCACGAGTATCGATCAAATACTGGAGAAGACCGGTATTACCAAGGGAGCTTTTTTCTATCATTTCAAAACCAAGAATGCGCTGGCTATGGCTTTAATAGAAGAGTTTGCCAAAGCCGATATGGATAAATTGGACAAGGCGTTAGAGAACACAGAGTCGTTTAAGGGTAATGCCCTGAACCGACTTTTACATTTTATTCAGGAATTCATTGACGCGGAAAAGGGGCAGAATGAACCTCCCGGTTGTCTGTATGCATCTTACTTATACGAACCACAACAATTTGAACCTGAAGTATTGGACCATATCGCCGAGACGATGTTAATGTGGAGAAATGTCATTGGGAAGTTGATCCGGGAAGTCCTAAAAGATCACAAAACCAAATACCCCACAGACGTGGACTCACTGGCAGATCACGTAACAGTGGTCTTCGAAGGGGCCTTTATAGTTTCACGGGCATTAAATGATCCGGATATTACGGCTAAACATTTGCACCATCTTAAAAATTATTTAGAATTACTTTTTGAGCAAAGTGAATCTTAATTTCAATTTTTTTTATGCCTTCGGCTTGGTATTCAATTCTAAAACATTCCTCCCATCCTGACAACACAATCTGAGCCGCAATGTTCGGATTTTTATTTGCAGAAGCTTTTAATTTAAGTATTTTTGCAATTCCAAATTCGGGATGTGGCGCAGTCCGGTTAGCGTACACGGCTGGGGGCCGTGTGGTCGCAGGTTCAAATCCTGTCATCCCGACAAACAGATACCCAATGTTTCAGACATTGGGTATTTTTATTTGTGGTTTTGCCAAGCAAGGCTTGAGCAAAAGCTAAAAATGAAAATGGCAAGGCACGGTAGTGCCGGGTATCTGTTTGCAACACTAGCGATGTAAAAGGATTCTGCAAATCCTACTATTTTGAGTTTACTAAAATAATTCAGATAAGATATAAAAGCAGCATCGAAGATGCGTGCTTTCCATTTGCAACGAGGGTTTATTAGGATTCTACAAATCCAACTATTCTGAGTTCACTAAAATAATTCAGATAAGATATAAAAGCAGCATCGAAGATGCGTGCTTTCCATTTGCAACGAGGGTTTATTAGGATTCTACAAATCCAACTATTCTGAGTTTACTAAAATAATTCAGATAAGATATAAAAGCAGCATCGAAGATGCGTGCTTTGCATTTGCAACAAGGTTTATTAGGATTCTACAAATCCTACTATTTTGAGTTCACTAAAATAGTTCAGATAAAATATAAAAGCAGTATCGAAGATGCGTGCTTTGTATTTGCAAGGAGGGTTTATTGGGATTCTGTAAATCCTGTTTTCAGAAGAAAGAAATGCGCAGCTTTCACTTTTTGATTTAAAGTAATAACCAGTGGCTATTCTTAATGCTGCTTCTCGTGATTTTCAATAAGCTCCTTTAAACTTTCACGATACTCCTGCAAAGCCTCAATATCGAGATCGGGTTCATCCTCGTGCGGCAAGGTATTAGGCATTTCATCGAGAAAAACATATAATTCGGGATATTCATTTTCGATTTTTAGGGTAAGTTCACTTATCTCCGCGAGTAATTTATCTTTAGTTTCCATCCGATACGAATTATTTTGAATTACAAAAGTTACAAAAAACAGCTTTTAAGCGGTAAATTTTAACGGCTTTTAACCAAATGAGAAGTTTAACATGCCACTTTAGGATGCATATTGCAGAGGGATTCAATAATATTCATTATAACAGGAATTGTATGTGTTCGGCATGCGATTTAAGAAAACTGTAAGAAATTTAATTTTTTTCAATTTTAAAATTGGATTATTTTTGAAAACCATAAAATTCAAGTGCCGGTGCCAACAGTTAAAAGAGATATTGTATTTGTTCTAATTCAATTCGTTTTCTTCACCCTGTATTTCTTAAATTTAAACGTGGTCGAAATTCAATTTCCCGCCTGGACCGCCTTTATTTCAATTGTGTTTGGCCTGCTGGGAGCAGTGATCATTCTGTTTGGAATCATAAACCTTAACGACAATATAACACCCTTCCCAACTCCCAGAAAGAATAGCAGTTTGATTTCTAAGGGCATCTATGCCTATGTTCGTCATCCTATTTATGCCGGTATACTGGTTTTGATGTTTTCGTACGCTTTTTTTTCCGATTCAATCTTCAGACTTGTCATTTCACTTTTGTTAGGGTTTATTTTTTACTTTAAATCCAACCTCGAGGAGCGATTACTGGTGCAACGCTTTCCCGAATACAATCGCTACAGGAAGACAACGGGACGATTTTTTCCCAAATGGAAATAAATAGGACTTCTTAATAAGAACATTCGATTTCTTGATAACTTTTGATGTATGGTTCTTTTGAAAGTTACTACTTTTACAACTGTTTTAAATCACAGTAAATAATTACCATGGCTGATACAATTGAAAGAATAAAGTGTTTGATAATTGGTTCCGGCCCTGCCGGTTATACGGCTGCCATCTATGCAGCTCGGGCTGACCTCAAACCTGTTTTATATACCGGCTTGGAACCCGGCGGACAACTCACCACTACTACCGAAGTGGATAACTTTCCCGGCTACCCCGATGGGGTGGACGGCCCAACCATGATGATAGACCTCCAAAAACAGGCCGAACGCTTCGGAACCGATGTCCGAATTGGGATGGTAACGGCAGTAGATTTTAGTGATGAAACGGGAGGAATTCATAAGGTAACAGTCGATAATGATACGCAGCTGGAAGCAGAATCAGTGATTATTTCAACGGGGGCAACAGCCAAATATCTCGGACTCCCAAGTGAACAGCGCCTGCGCGGTGGAGGTGTCTCCGCCTGTGCCGTATGCGACGGATTCTTCTACAAGGGTCAGGATGTAGCCATTGTAGGGGGTGGAGATACAGCTGCTGAAGAAGCCACTTACCTTGCAAATATCTGTAATAAGGTTACCATGTTGGTTCGACGGGATGAAATGCGAGCTTCTAAAGCTATGCAGCACCGTGTAAACGCCACCAAGAATATCGATCTGCGCTATAATTCGGAAGTGGAAGAAGTACTGGGAGATATGGTTGTTGAAGGACTAAAGATCAAGAATAATCTCACTGACGAAATCGACGAGATAGCCATTACCGGTTTATTCATTGCCATCGGGCATATTCCCAATACGGCTATTTTCAAGGGCCAGCTGGATATGGACGATACAGGCTATGTGATCACCAACGGAAAAACCACCAAAACCAACAAGCCGGGGGTATTTGCGAGTGGGGACGTGCAGGATAAGGTATATCGTCAGGCGGTCACGGCCGCCGGTACAGGTTGTATGGCAGCACTGGATGCTGAACGGTATTTACAGACCATTGAAACCGAAGTAGAAGCCGAGTAGGGGGCAATTTCAAAAATTTTCCAATAATTGATTTATTCCGTACCCGGCGGGATGTGATCATAACTTATCACCCTTTTTAAAATCCAGGATCCATTGTCCAGCAGCCACAGGTGGGCAAATCTGGCAGTACTCCCGGCCACTTCGGGTTTGCCATTGAAGGATTCATAGAATTTGTGTACCCCGGTTTGCAGCGCCCCGTAAAGGGTGCCATTTTTATACATGGGGAATACTTCCAGGCTGTGTTCCACTAATTCTCTTCGCGATTTAAAATTGGTGTTTCCACATATGTTCTTTTTAAAGGTTTGAACAAATTCTTCTCTGGAGCTTGTAATTCCTCCCTGATCATGGTAAAATTCAAGGTCATTGGCTATCAACGTATCATAAACAGTAGCGTCACATTTATTGAAGCCCACTTCAAAGATTATGCTATCCTTTTGTTTGAGCGTCTTAAAGAGATCGGCTTCGGAATGTTCCTGTGCCGATAAACAACAACTGAACAGTACTAAGATTAGGCTGATGTTTTTCATAAGTATTATATTATAAAACCCAGGACGCTATGGACTTCGCCCCGGGTTTCAGCAAGAGTGGTTGGTTAAGTTAATGGTTACATTTTGTGAATGGATCCGCTTCGGCCGCCTTTATTGGTAACTGCGGCAGGGTCTCCGTAATAATGTACATCGCCACCGCTGGTTGCTTCGGCATCTAACCGTTCTTTGACGTGAACAGTGATGTCGGCTCCGCTGGAAGCATCAGCATTACAGTCTACCACCATAAGTTCTTTGGCATCCAGGTCGCTTCCGCTGGAAGCTTTAGCCTTTAAGCTATTTGCCTTACCGGAGACTACAAGATCTGCACCACTGCTGGTTTCCGCATATACGTCCCGGGCCAGGATTTCAACTTCCAGATCTGCACCGCTGCTGACGTCTAAATTCAGAGTTTCACTTTTTACTACCGAATTACCTATTACATCTGCTCCGCTACTCGCTTCTATGCTGCTTAGCTCAATATAGGTAACGTGAATTTTCTTCGCCTTGGCTTTTCCGATGTTGGTGTGATCGGCGCTGCGAATTCTCAGTTTTCCGTTTTCTACTATTGTCTCAATATGTTCGTGTAAGTTTTCATCGGCTTCTACTACCACTTTGTTTTCATTACCCTTGGTAAGATAAATATCCAGGCCTGACGAACCTTTAACTTTACTGAAATCGCCCACGTTTCGCTCTTCTGTTACAACATTTCCGTTGCCGTCCGTCTGACCAAGACTTAAGTCGAAATGACAGCTCATTAGTGTTACGGTCATTACCAGGGCCAGAATTACATTTGTTTTTTTCATGATCGTTTGATTATTGTTGTTTGATTAATTGTTTTGATTGTTCTGAATGGTATCGGTTTCGGGCATGGCTTCTTCAGATCGCTGCAGTTGATTAGATTCCACCTGCTCGTCATCCGATAGATTCTCAATAACCTCTGCTTCCCAGTCCGAGGTTTCATAGGTGTCGTCCGCATCGATAATTCTTTCCGGACAGTCGAGACACTGCGTTTTATTTCTGGTAATGAGCAAATGCCTCCCTTCATCTCCATTGTTTAATATATCGCCGTAACCGGCAACATTTCTATGAAAAGAATAAGTATTGTCATCGGCGTACAACACTGTACCTTCGGGAAGATAGACAACTATGTCTACTTCCTGGTCCCGATATTTATTCTTGAAATCGGTAACAAAATACCCATCAAGATACAAGGTTCCGTTTTCAAGGGAATAATTGTACTGAATGGCTTCAGCTCTATCCCTGGCATCCAGGTGACTATTGCCCTGTGCCGACTTTTCAACTACGATCTTCCCGATGGAGTCGGTGGTGGAGCGGACTATGAGTCGGATATCGTTCGAATAGATCACCCTATCCCCATTTTCATCGTATTCTATCTGTAAGCCGCCGTGACGGTACACACTGTGGTGGTACTGACTGTTGGCTCGCATACTAATTATCAATGTGTCGGATGGAAACACCTGCAACTCGTTCTCAATATTAAAGTCGCCATTATAAGCCTGTTGAGTGGCTTGTCTAACCCCTATAATACCTAATCCTATTAATGAGAGTATCCAGAGGATTAGTAAACTGATTTTAACAGTTGTACCAAGGGATTTAAGATTGCTGATAAGCAGTTTCAATCCCAGGATGAACAGTACGAAGAATGGAATACCAACTGCTCCGAGAACTAGTAGTGAGATTAGCCACAGCGGTGCGTTCGATGTATCTACTGCAGAGATATAATCCATTACCTCTCCCTGTCCCCACAGGTCGACCGACCCGAAGGTGAACAGGCCTACTATTAGTCCGACAAGCGTTGCCAGGGAAACGATAATTAAAATGATACCGATGAATTTGACAAATATTTTTAAGATAGCAAGAAGGATATTACCGAGTGTTTCGAAAAAACCGGTTGCTCCGCTTTTAACTCTGTTCCCGTATTTGTCATAGTCGACGTTTTTTACCTTATCGGCGACAGTTTCATATCCTTCCTTGAACTTTTTTTCAATATTGGAGATATTTACCGGTTCTCCGGTCATCTTCAATTTTTGTGAGGTTGTTTCAGCGGCAGGTACAAGGATCCAGAATAGGATATATATCAGGATAAATGTACCGCTGGAAAAGATAGTTAGCAGTACCCATAGGAGTCTTACCCAAATGGCATCGAAGCCGAGATAATGACCTAATCCGGAGGATACCCCTGCTATGAACTTATTATCGATATCCCGGAACAACTGTTTATAGGACGATCGTTTTCCTTTTTTTGAAGCAGGCGGGATATCGTCGAATATTTCCTCGTCCACCATATAATCTTCGGGTTGTCCCATTACAGCGATAACCTCGTCCAGTTCTTTTAAAGAGATAACCTGCGAACTGCTTTCGATCTTTTCGGAAAAAAGTTCTCCTATCCGGGCTTCGATATCCCTGATAATCTCATCGCTGCCCTGCGGGTCTGTAAGCGACCGTCTTATCGCATCCAGATAGCGTTGTAGTTTGGCAAAGGCGTCTTCATCTATATGGAAGAACGTTCCTGCTAAATTTATGTTTACTGTTTTTTTCATTTTGAAATATTTTCGCTGGTTACAATGTTAACAGCCTGTTGCAATTCGCTCCAGGTCGTGTTCAATTCTTTTAAAAATAGTTTTCCTGTTTCGGTAAGTTCGTAGTACTTGCGCGGTGGTCCGCCGGTGGATTCTTCCCATCGGTACGAAAGCAGCCCCGCATTTTTAAGGCGCGTAAGTAATGGGTAGATGGTTCCTTCAACGACAAGCAATTTTGCGTCTTTCAACGTCTCCAGGATATCTGAAGTATAGGCCTCTCCGTCCTTGAGGATGGAAAGTATACAGTACTCCAGTACTCCTTTTCGCATTTGTGCTTTTGTGTTTTCGATTTTCATCTTTTAATTGATTTTTTAGATAACTGTTCGTTTTTGAGAATGAAATGGGCGTCAGTGCTGTGTACATAGTGCTTACAATTCATTATCTCAACTCCTGATGCGCTTGGCGAATCCTGAGGAACACCTATGATAGTGAGCAGATTGGCAACAACGGCTACAACTAAACTAAACAGAGTGCTCATGATTTGATTGATTTTCTATTGGTGAATTATTTTTTAAAAATGGTATGCTTAGCGGATATTTATAATATAGTCCCCGGGCTGCATGCATGGTAGCAGAAATAACAGCGTACAATTCGAATATGAATATTCCGAACAGTAGCAGGGCTACGATTCCGAAGAGAACAATAAAGCCGGTGATATTTGTAATACTGTTAATCGTCAATCCGTTAACGGTATGCTCGATGGATTCTATAAGGGCTATAAAATCTGTCGCAAAGATCAGAAAGAACGGAATACACAATAATCCTATCGTCAGGGTATATAACAGTATGCTAAGTTGAAAATTTATCGCCTGCCGCCCGTGTTCGTCCACAAATGGTTTCTCCTTATTAAACGACCAAATAAGTAATGGCAAAAAGAAATTTCCAAAAGGGAAAAAGAACTTTGCAAAGGTTGAGAGGTGTATCAAGGCACCTAACTGTTTGTGATTTTCTGATTGATTTGATTCCATGATTGCTTATCTTCTTATGCAAATATATGTATAAAAGAAGGTATTATGTTACGCATAGTACTGTAATTTAACATTTTGTTAACATATTATAGTGCTGGATTATTTGATTATCTTAGCCTAAAATCCTTTCAAATGCCCATAAAACCTACTACTATCAATACTTACTTATTGCTTCGCTTGCCGGCGGCTTACTTTTGTGGCGTACGGGTAAAGGCCCTCAGCGAAACCTATTGTCGCACCAGCGTAAAGTACAGCTGGATCAATCAGAACCCGTTTAAGTCCATGTTTTGGGCTGTGCAGGGAATGGCTGCCGAATTAAGTACCGGAGCTCTTGTGATGAGTTATATTAAACAAAGTGAACGTGAATTTTCCATGCTACTCACTTCCAATACCTCCAGCTTTCAGAAAAAAGCACGCGGCAGGATAAACTTTAGCTGTGAGGACGGTAAACTAATTGAAGCCACTTTAAATCGGGCGGTGGAATCGAGAGTGGGAGAGAGCTGTATTATGCAGGCCGTAGGAAAGGATTCCAAGGGTGATACCGTATCGAAATTCACCTTCGAATGGTCTGTTAAATTGAAAATGAGCAGATTATAGGAAATAGTGTTGATAATTTTCGACTAAATTGAAATATTGTATCGATTTTTTTGTTATCTTCATGCAGTCAAATTTTAAAATCTTCGCTTATAGAAATTACTACTTAACCCAATTATAAAGTGTTTAACTATGGCTAGAGCAATGTTTGATTACACCAAAGCCGTCCTTAAAAAGGTAAGTTTTGATGTAAATTTGTTCTGTAAAGAGTTGAAAAAGGCGATGCAAAGGCTTCTTCCCTACGAAATAGAGGAATTGAAGATTTGGGTAGATGCTCTTGTTAAACAGAACCCCCAATTAAATCAATGTTTAATCCTTCTAAACTAATATTAATCCCTCCTCGTGAGGGATTTTTTTTAATTTAATTTTGCTTTGTCGGACTAATAATTTTAACGTCCTGAAAGGCTATTGCACCACGAATAACCCCTGATATCATATCGTAGAGCGCATTTATGATGTGCATCTTTAATTCACTTTTACTGTATATCACACTAACTTCCCTTGCCGGAGGAGGATCTGAAAAATAACGCAAATTGGCACTATGAGGCGCAGTAATATCCAGAGTGTGCAAATACGGAAGTAAGGTCATACCCATTCCTTCATTGGCAAGTTTTATAAGTGTTTCGAAACTCCCGCTTTCCAGCTGAAAATGCATCGAACGGTTCAATTTGGACGATTTGCAAAGGTTGATCACCCCGTCGCGAAAACAATGGCCATCTTCCAGTAACAATATATCGTCGATCTCAAGGTCGTTTCGCTCAATCTTTTCCCTTCCAGACAGTCGGTGACTGGGAGGGATATAACCCACAAAGGGTTCGTAATAAAGGGCCCGCTCCTTAATCTTATCATGATGTAGCGGAGTTGCGGCTATGGCGGCGTCCAGATGACCTTCGAGCACCTGCTGAATGATCTCATCGGTTGTTAATTCCTCTATCTTTAGCTGAACCTTGGGATATTTTTTTGTAAAGTTTCTCAGAAACATCGGCAATAAGGTGGGCATAACCGTTGGTATGATGCCTAAATGAAACTCACCGCCTATTATTCCCTTTTCCTGGTCAACAACATCCTGCATTCGTTCGGCCTCATTTACAATATTCCTTGCCTGGTTTACAATCTTTTTTCCAACCGAAGTTAACTCAATGGGCTTCTTGCTTCGATCAAAAATCTGTATATCGAGTTCTTCTTCAAGCTTCTGAATCTGCATACTCAACGTAGGCTGGGTAACAAAAGTCTTCTCCGCAGCCTTCGTGAAATTCCGGTGTTCCGCAACAGCGAGTACATATTTAAGTTGTGTGATCGTCATATAGAAAATTTATACTAATATACGAAGTTATTTAATAAATTTATAGAATAGGCGCTCCTTCCAAAGTTAAACCCGGGATGCTTGTGTATTCAATAGACCAAGGTTTGGAGATTAAGGTGTGTAGAGACTCTTTCCACCAGTTGCTAAATCAAGCCTCGTGCTTTTATTTCGAGATATTTATTGATGGTATTCACCGTGAGGTCTTCAGGGGCTGTCAATATGGTATGGATGCCGTATTTATGCAATTCGTTTACAATAAGTTTCTTCTCATAGAGGAACTTTTCGGCAATGGTCTTTTCGAAAATTTCCTCCGTGGATGCGGCACTTTTGGTGGCAAACTCCTTTAATTCGGTGTTTTCAAAAAAGATTACAACCAGCAGATGTGTTTTGTTGATTGCCTGTAAATAGGCAAGTTGCCTGTGAAGGGAATCCAGGGTTTCGAAGTTTGTAAACAGTAACATCAAACTGCGCTGTTTTACACTTCGCTTGATGTCGATATACAATCTGGAAAAATCACTTTCGGAGAAATCGGTAGTTACGTTGTACAGGGTTTCCAGGATCAGATTCATCTGGGAGCTTCTGCGCTGAGCGATCACCCGGTCTTCTACTTTCCTGGAAAAGGTGAACATCCCTGCCTTGTCCTGTTTCTTCAGCGCAATGTTGCTCATCACCAGGGTGGCGTTGATAGCATAATCTAATAAACTGAGATGATTAAACGGCATTTTCATTACCCGACCTTTGTCTATTATGCAGTAAACAGGTTGCGATTTTTCATCCTGAAACTGATTTACCATCAGTTCATTTCGCTTGGCAGTGGCTTTCCAGTTTAGGTTGCGAACGTCATCGCCCGTTGTGTATTCTTTTATTTGTTCGAATTCCATCGTATGGCCAATCCGTCTTATCTTCTTTAAGCCGAAGAGCTTCAGCTTATTTGAAAAAGCTATAAAATCGTATTTTTTCAGTTGTAGAAAGGACGGATAATTCGGTACCATGGCCTCCGAATCGAATACCTGTTTTCTCGCGAGTAAGCCTAAAGGGGTACTGCTGTAAATATTCAAGTTCCCAAAGTGATACTCGCCCCGTTCGGTGGGTCGCACCTCGTAGTTGAATTTCCTGGTCTGCCCGGGTTTGAGAACTGCCTCGATCTTAAAATTCCTTATTTGCCATTGAATCGGTAACTCGTCGATTATCTTAAGGCTGCTAATAAACTTATACCTGTTTACTAGTTCAATTTCAATAATATTCACATCGCCGTTCGAAAGTTTCTCAGGCAATATCCTCGTGGCATTAATTCCGGTCTTATTTCGATATAGTAATACGGTGTCTAGAACAATGAGTATTAGAAATAGGTAGAATAACAATTTTACCGTTTCGTACAGATTCTCAAAAAAATAGCCCAAAACAAAGAGTCCCACCAGTGAAAAAACCACCAGGAAGAATCGCTGTTGCAGGTATAGACTTTTGTAGAATTGTTTCATCTTAACGGGGAATCTCTATGGTTTCAATGATTTGCTGTACCACCTTGTCTGTTGTAATACCCTCCATTTCCCGCTCGGGAGTTAAAAGCATTCTGTGTCTCAATACACTCGGGGCTACTCGCTTTATATCGTCGGGTGTTACAAAATCCCGACCATTCATGGCTGCAAGTGCTTTAGACGTATTCATAATGGCAAGAGATGCCCTTGGAGAAGCTCCCAAATACAAATTCGAATTATTACGGGTATTGTCGATTATCGAAGCAATATACTTCAGCAAATGTGGTTCGACACGAATCTTCTTGATGGTTTGCTGATATTCCGCTATTTCGGAAGCCGATAACACGGGTTCGATCACGTCCATCATATCTTTATCTTCCCTGCTATGAGCCTGTTCGAGTATATGAATCTCTTCCTCAAGTTTTGGATAAGGGACATTTATCTTAAAGAGAAAGCGGTCTAACTGTGCTTCCGGCAAGGCATAAGTCCCTTCCTGTTCAATTGGGTTTTGAGTGGCAAATACGAGGAAAGGCGGTGGCATATCGTATTTTATTCCATCAATGGTGATCTGACGTTCCTCCATTACCTCGAAAAGGGCGGCCTGAGTTTTAGCCGGCGACCGATTGATCTCATCAATAAGAATGATATTGGAAAATACCGGACCTTTCTTAAAATCGAATTCACTCGATTTTACATTAAAGACCGAAGTTCCCAGTATATCACTGGGCATGAGGTCGGGCGTGAATTGAATCCTGCTGAATTCCACATCCAGGGTTTTGGCCAATAGTTTGGCGGTCATCGTTTTGGCAACTCCCGGTACACCTTCAATAAGCGTGTGCCCATCCGACAGTATAGACACAATTAGCATTTCCAGCATCTCGTGCTGGCCAACGATCACTTTCCCGAGTTCGTGCTTGATTTTTTCTACCGCCTGTTGTAACCTGCTAAGGTCTATTCGCGAGCTAAATTCCAACGGATTGTCGTTTTGAGTTTCTTCCATATTTAAGTTCTAAAGTCTTCCAATAGTTTATTTAATTCCAGTAAATCGGCTTCCGAATGCATCGCCTTAGCTTTAAGGTGATTGATGCTTCGGATCAATTTTTTTGTCTTTTCCGCATTATTCCCGCTTTTTAAGGCGAGCTTTTCCGCGAATGCTTCATCGAGAACCGAGCTGTCAAGATAAAATTTCGAACGCACAATTTCGAGGAAATAATTTATCTTCTTTGCAATGATATTACCGTAATCCCGGTGTTGGAAATACATCTGGCCGATGGTACGGGTAAAATCGACCGAGGAATTCTCAAGGGGTTTTACCACTTCGATAATTCGTTGTTCGCGTTTAGCCCTGAATATTACATACAGAATAAGACCAACGATAAGCAGGTAATAAGCCCATCGAAGGGGATCCTGATTAAAAACATAGCGCATGGGAGATGTTACGATCCGCTTACCGGACTTTAAGTAACTATCCCAATACACCTGGTCGGCCGAAGGTATAAAGGAAATAAGGTTTGCAGTGTAGGCATGCTGAGGTTGCAGCATATAATAATTCGAAAAGGCTTCGGGTAAGGTATTTATCAGGAATTTACCTTTTCCGTAGGTAACTTCAATAAAATTCAGGCTTTCAACCTTATTTTGGGCTTCCGATTGATAGTAGCCCAGAGCCCTGGTCATTAAAGTGTCGATACGGGTAAAGACTGTCTTTCGCACACCTTTATTGAATGTCAGGGAGGTGTCGGCTTTAAAGGCTGGACTAAAAAACTCCGGATCCAGCTCGGCATTGAACGTTGGGGTGGTCTGGTCGTAAACTATTTCAGCATAGAAACCCAGGGTATCTTCTACCCTTGAGCCAAAATAATTAGCCGACATAAACACGGTATTGCCGCTCTCAACGTAATGAAGTATTTGCCCGAGTTGACGTTCGTCGAAATCCAGGTAATCATTTATAAAAATGTAGGATGTATTGATTCGTTCTTGACCTTCAGAGAGAAAAACATAAGGATCGCTTTCAATTCTCTCAACTGAACCCGTTCCCAATGCTTCCTCCAATTCTTCAAAAAACACATAACTGCCAAATGGAATCTTATCATCTGCAGTATAACTGGGCATCCAGTTTATGGGCACCGGTCTGCTAATTTCCGTTATTAAGATAAGCAGTAATACCCCACCAAAGATGTATAATATGTTCCGTGAACGTTTATCCAGCATCTGCAATCGTTTTGGTTAAACGTTCAAAATCTGCCTTTGCTTTGTGAAATCCGGGTTGGTCCAGCGAAAACTCTCCGTACCAGATATGGTCGTATAGATAGGAAACCTGTTTAAAGTCCCGCCTTAGTGCAGGATCTTCAATTTCCTTATAATAATCGTTATTGGTTTTATCGAAGTGCCATTCGATAAGTTGTCCGCGGGAGAGTTGTTTTAAAAGCCGAAGGTACATATATCGTATTGCTAGTCGGTAATCACTCTGTCGCAGGGCTTGTTGTATCAACTGGTCAAGATCGACATTTTCAATATGCTCTTCGCTGATGTTCAGTGGGTTTAGAACGGCCGATTTTCTCGAAAAAACGGCGTTGGTCGAGCTGCCTATCATAAATCGGATAACCAGGTAAAGAACAAGTATTCCCAGTGCTATATACACGATAAGTTCGACAATCTGGTACATTTCCGGGCTAAGTTTAAATCCGAAAATCTCCCCCAGCTTATTAAAGAACCATTCGAGAGCCCTTGAGATAAAATTCTGGGCTTCGCCTTCCACGGAGGTATAATCGAATTCATCTCCCCGGTACTTCTCCGCAAAGTTGTTGGAAAAAACTCGTTTTTCAACCAGCGAGGAATCCACACGAATTTGAATTGAATCGAGAACTGCCGCTGAAGCTGAAACGTTTAGCAGGCAGAAGCAGACAAATATGGATCTAAGTTTCTTCACCGGCACCAATTTGATCGATCATCTTACGCGTGTGCTCATTGTAGGTCTCTTCGTATAAGGAAAAATACAGTATTCCGTTCGAGAACTGGGAAACCGATTGATTTAAACAAGACAATAGCAGAACGATAGTAAGCGCTATAGTCCAGATAACAGTGGCCACGGGCGAATTTGCCAGGTCGACCCCGGTTTCAGAAGCGTGAAAAGCATAAACCCCTATAAGTACTCCGGGAATAGTTAGAACCAGCACCAGTAATACCATTAGCAGGATGCCCACTACCAAGTTGACCAGGACACATTTCCAAAAATACTTTATCAATAGTTTCCAGCCTTCACTAAAGCCACCTGTTACATCCAGATTCTTATGCAGCATTGCCATAAAGGACATTCCCATCCAACTGGTAAATCCAACCATCAAGCCGTAATAGGCAAACGTACCCAGTACAGGTACAAATGAAATGATTACCCCAACGATAAGAACTCCGACGTAGATCATAATCAACAGCAGTATGAATACGATGATGCGGCCGAGATTATTCGAAATAATCGACCATACCTGCGATCTTGACACTACGGTATTTTCAGATTTTTCGTAGGAAACCATATAGGCTGCTGCAAGACTGTAATTGAGAATAGCCGTGATAATGAACAACAGTACAAAACCAATAAGCCCGAGTCCGAACATCATCTGTTGATCGGCCGTATTGATGGTACCGTCTATATCGGGAGTGGATCGGATACTGCCAATAAAGCCCGTAACCATTAGATAACTCACCCCCAGATAGCCAAGGATAAACAGGCCGTTATAGCGAATGAACAAGTTTAGGAAAGGTACCAGGTTCAACTTAAAGAAGTCGAAGAAGGCCGTGATCATATCGCCTATATCCCGCCGTTGCTTGAGCTGTATGTACACTTTAGTTTTGTCTTGCATTGAGTTGAAGCGGGTAAATGAGATAATAAAATACGATAAGCGCCAGGGAACCAAAGATAATTGTCATCGCGAGCCAAACAGGCATATTGTTATAGCGGGTGATAAAGCCCTCGATAAAACCTGCAATTATAAAGAACGGAATCGTACTGATAACAATCTTCAGGCCATCTTTGGCACCTTTTAAAAATGAAACCTTTCGCGAATAGGTTTTGGGGAAGAGAATACTGTTTCCCATCACCAGCCCGGCACAGCCTGCAATCACTATTACCGAAAGTTCTATGGTGCCGTGCAGCCAGACATTTTTTGAGGCTTCAAACAACACTCCTTCATTGTAGAACATGGTAAGGAATGCGCCTACCATCACTCCGTTAAAGAAAAGGATGTAAGCAGTGCCCAGGGAGGTGATCACCCCAAAGGCATAAGCCAGCATTGCTACACGAATGTTGTTAATGGTTATTCCGAGGAAGGTACCTATTTCGCTGCCGCTCTTGTATATGGCTGTGGGATTCCCTTCTTCGATATTCGCCAAAGTTTCATTTACATAGGCATCACCCAGGATAAGGCGTACAAAGGTATCGTCGTTGAGGGCGGAAATGACTCCTATCGCAGCTGCAGTCACAAAGATGAGGAAGGAATAGAGCAGGGTACGGTGATACTGAATAAAGAAAAGCGGAAACTCGTATTTCCAAAAACTCACCAACCTGTTCTTGCTTTCTTTTTTGTTCTTATAGATATGCTGATGTGCCTGTGAAGCCAGGGAATTAAGATACTGAAGCGTCTTGCTTCCGGGGTAATAGGTCTGTGCGTAGGCAAGGTCGTTTGTAAGTTGAATGTAGTAATCGGCTAATTGATCAGGATTTATTTGAAGTTTATTGTGCACCGCCTTTTCAAATGCTATCCATTTTTCCTTATTTTGCTTCACAAATGCTGCCTCACGCATCGATCAAATTTTTTCAAATATAAACACTTGAATTTACATGGCAAATTTAGCGATCAACACTACTCAGAATGTAAATCTCGACTATAAGATCGCGAGTATTGGCGACCGAATGCTGGCCTTTTTGATCGACCTGTTTATCTTTTTCGTGTATTTGTATGCTGTTGAGCTGATTACCACTGCCATGGGTATGGCCATTAGTGATCGATGGACGGTTTTTGGAATTCAACAACTGCTGTTATTGCCGGTGATGTTCTATTCGCTGGCCATGCATATACTTTTCGACGGGCGTACTGTGGGCAAGATGCTGCTGAAGACCAAAGTCGTTAAAACAGACGGGAGTCCGGTACACTGGTCTAATTATTTTACCTTGTGGATGATGCGGTTAATCGATATATGGATGTTTTTCTGTGCCGTTGGGACGCTCTCGCTTATTTTTTCCGAAAAACGGCAACGGCTGGGTGATATGGCAGCGGGAACTGTAGTGATCAGTACCAAGAATAAAGTTAGGATTACGCATACCATCCTGGAAGAGGTCGAGCAATCGTATAATCCTACCTTCTCGAATGTGACAAAATTAACCGATAAGGATGTCCGGCTGATAAAGGAAACCTACCTCACTGCCATTCGATCCAGCGATTACAAGACCTTAAAGGCATTAAGAGATAAGGTGGAAAAGATACTCGAAACCAATTCCCAATTATACGACCGACAATACGTAACTACCGTCCTTAAGGATTATAACTATTTTACCCAGAACATGTGAGTTTATTTCTTGTCATAGATATCTTAGGAACCATAGCGTTCGCAATTTCCGGAGTTCTTACTGCCCTTAAAAAGCGAATGGACCTTTTCGGGATTCTGATTATAGCTTTTGTCACCGCTGTGGGGGGAGGCACGCTGCGGGATGTGCTCATCGATGCCCCGATCACCTGGATGCGAGACCTCACCTTTGTCTATGTTATAAGCGTTACGGCCGTACTCGCAATTATATTCAGGAAGAAATTAAATTATTTCAGGCGTTCTTTATTTCTTTTCGATACTATAGGAATAGCGCTCTATACCATTGTGGGGGTAGAGAAGGGGATAGCCGTGGATTTGCCTCCTGTTATTTGCGTGGCCCTGGGAACCATGACTGCTTGTTTTGGCGGGGTGATCCGGGATATACTTTGTAACGAGATCCCTATAATCTTTAGGAAGGAGATCTATGCCACGGCTTGCATCATGGGTGGTATTGCGTATTTTTTATTGCAGAAGACGCCGCTAACTTCCGACGCCATTGTAATTATCTCAGGTTCGATTGTGATAATCATTCGGCTGCTGGCAGTTAAGTTCCGCATATCTCTTCCTTCGGTGTATTCTTCGGAAGAATCTACCGAATAACTTCTGCTTCCAGATAAACATTCTGAAGGGGCCAGTCGCCATCATCTGAAGGCAGGTTGGCAATCTTTTCAACTACCTTCATCCCGTCGGTAACTCTTCCGAAGACTGTATAATTACCATCCAGGTGAGCGGTTGAGGTTTTTGGGCCCAGGAAGATAAAGAACTCGAAGGGTGCCGTACGTTTATCGGGGTTTTCGCGATACTCCTTTGCACCCGAAATGCTCCCGTACGAATGCCTCCTTCCGTTGTTCACTTCGGCGGGCAGCAGATAATCCTTGCCGATGGCCGTTCTTTTTTTGGCAGTTGAAACATTGTCGCTGTTGCCTCCCTGAATTATGAAGTTGGGTACTACCCTGTGAAAGAAGGTACCGTCGAAATATCCCAGTTTTACCAGGTAGATAAAATTTGCTCTGTGTAAAGGTGCATCGTTAAAGAGTTCGAGGCGAATTTCTCCGTGATTCGTTTTGAGCAAAACTTTTGTTTCGGGATTGTTTTCACCGTATTCCGAAAGGAATTCAACTACATTTTCATTTGTAAGTTTTGGGTAGTTAGCTGCAATATTGCGGGGAGATTGCTTTTCGGTGTTTCTCAATGAGTCCTCGACAGCTGTGTTATCTCTAGCTCCCTCTACGCTCTCTTTTTTTACGGGAGTCGCCTTTTTGTTATCTTCACAGGCTGTGGACAGAACTAACATAACGATCAGTAGAAACAAGGCTTGATATCGCATAGATGAATTTTTCAGTATTTAAACAAGGGTTAGCAAAAATAAAAAAAATGCCACTACCGGGCGAGGATTCGCATATGCTGATGGCACCTATTGAACGCTTAATAGAGTTAAAACGGCAGGCGATATCGAAGAATACGGCCAGAAAAGCCGGCGTCATGGTGCTGTTCTACCCTTCTGAAGCCATGGAAACCAATTTTGTGCTCATACTTCGAAAAACGTATAAAGGCGTGCACTCGGCCCAAATAGGATTTCCGGGGGGCAAGCATGAACCGGGCGATCGAAATTATGAGGATACAGCCCTGAGAGAGACCGAAGAGGAGGTAGGGGTTCCATCGTCATCCATAACAGTCATCAGGAAACTTACAGAACTATATATTCCACCCAGTAACTTCTTCGTACAACCCTACCTGGGAATTACCGAGTTGTATCCGCGCTTCGTACCCCAGGAAAGTGAAGTGGAACGTATCATTGAGGTACCGCTTGCCGAATTTCTGGACGACAGCACGCTTACAGAACGAACCTTAACTACCTCCTATGCCACAAGTATAAATGTTCCGGCCTTTCATTTGCAGGAACAAGTGGTCTGGGGTGCCACGGCCATGATGCTCAGCGAAGTACGGGAATTGCTTAAAAATACCTTGTAAGTAGCTATTTTCTTATATTTGTAGGCTTGATTTAAGTTGACAAAACTGAGATAACGACAATTAACACTTATGGGGCTTTTTAAGAAAAATCCGTTCGGACATATACTTTTTTTAAAAAAGTGGCTCATTCGTATACTTGGGGCCTTAACACATAGAAGATTTAAGGGGTTTAACCAATTGCAGATCGATGGAAGTGAGATCATTAAGCAGTTACCCGATAAGAACGTACTATTCGTTTCAAATCATCAAACTTATTTTGCAGATGTTGTTGCCATGTTTCACGTGTTCAACGCGAGTTTGAGTGGAAGGGTAGACAGCATCAAAAACATTGGATACCTGTGGAATCCAAAACTGAATATCTATTTTGTGGCTGCGAAAGAAACGATGCAGTCGGGTTTATTACCTAAGATACTGGCATATGCAGGTTCGGTAAGTATTGAACGAACCTGGCGTGCTGAAGGAAAAAACGTAAACCGGCAAGTAAAGATGAGCGATGTAAGTAATATTTCTAAGGCGTTGGACGACGGCTGGGTAATTACCTTTCCACAGGGTACTACCAAACCCTGGAAACCAATCAGGCGGGGAACGGCCTTTATCATCAAGGAAAATCGGCCAATTGTAGTACCAATAGTAATCGATGGTTTTAGAAGGTCTTTCGACAAAAAAGGGCTCCGCACAAAGAAAAAGGGAATACTTCAGTCCATGGAAATCAAAGCGCCTCTGGATATCGATTACGACAACGACAGCATCTCAGATATCGTGGAAAAACTGGAGTACGCCATTGAGCAGCATCCGTCGTTTCTAAAAGTTATTCCGGAAGAAGAACTTCTCAAACAAGAAGAGCAGAACAAGGAAAGACAGTGGAGGCCCGACAAGAAAAAAGTATCTTCCGACCCTTCGGCCTAATCTTCTATTTTCTTCAATTCCCTGTAATTACGCTTTAATCGCTGAAGCAGGATTCCGTATATAAGTCTGTAAAAAACCACCAGGAACAATACCAGCAATACCCCTACAATGATCTGTGCCGTAAAAAAGACGGTGGTAAAGCTTTCTGCGGGTACCGAAGCATAATTGTCGCTTATAGACTTGAACGTATCGTAAAGAGTGTCTCGATTTTTATAATAATAGATATTAGTAAAGAAGAGCAGAAAAATGGCTGTACCTATATTGTAATAAACGAAATACCGAACTGTTTTCCGGGTTCGCAGTATACTGGCCATTAATTCTTTTATGGAATCGGTAATCTTAATAGTGCGGTAGTTTTTATAAAATAGAATAATGAAGATTACCGTGACAACATAACCCACGATACTTGCAATTAGCATAGCATCCTTTAGACCCATCGCTTCATTGATCTGCTTACTGGATTCGGGGACTATAAATGCCAGGGCGATCCATAGTGCCAATTCTGCAATGCTGATATAAAAGATCCATTTTACCATTGAAGAGGACTTTCTCCACAGCATTTTGTAAATTTCATCATACGTCAGCCTGGGGAATTTTTGTTCTCTCGACTGCCAGTCTTTCTTTAACACTTCTAATTCGTCCATATCGATTACGGATTTAATTTTTTTCTCAATTTCTCCTTTATCCTGTTCATTTTCACTCTTGCGTTTACTTCGGTTATACCCAAAGTTTCCGAGATCTCTCTGTAAGATTTGTCTTCCAGGTAAAGGAATACCAGTGCCTTGTCAATGTCATTCAGATCCTTCACCGCCTTATACATCATTTTCAATTGCACCTCTATGGTGTCGTCGTATTCCTCGGCAGAAATCTTAAAACTAACGCCTTCGAAATCCTGGGTTTTTACCGATCTCTTGCTTTTTCTATACAGGGTAATCGCCGTATTCAGCGCCACCCGGTACATCCAGGTACTAAATTTCGAATCTCCTCTGAATTTTGGAAAGGCCCGCCACAATTGTATTGTTATTTCCTGAAACAGATCATTGTGCGAATCGGAGTCATTGGTGTATAAACGACAAATCTTGTGCACAATATTCTGGTTCTCCTCCAGCTGGGTCACGAATTTATGTTCCAGTTCTTTAGTCAATGGTTTGATGTTAGCTGTTGCATTAGTAATAGAGGAAGTGACATTGTTACAAATTTGCTAAAAATATGGCTAAATACGCGATATGGCTCGGAGATATTGTAATTTTACTGTACAATAGCGGCCTATGAATATACCCTCTACCGATAAACCCCGAATAGTAGTGATAGGCGGTGGATTTGCCGGAATTTCTTTTCTTCGGAATATCCGAAAACTGAAGGCCCAGGTGGTATTATTCGATCGACATAATTACCACACCTTTCAGCCGTTGTTATACCAGGTTTCCACCGCCGGACTGGAGCCGGATTCTATCGCATATCCCATCCGCAAGATATTGAGGAATCACAAAGATTTTCATTTCAGGATGGCCGAGGTCCTTCACATAGATACCGCAGCAAACACCCTGGAAACTTCCATTGGTTCACTTTCATACGATTATCTTATCATTGCCACCGGAACCCGGACTAATTTCTTCGGAAATGAATCCATCGAATCCAATGGTATGCCTATGAAAACAGTACCCCAGGCGCTGGATATCAGAAGCCTGATGCTCCAGAATATCGAAAAGGCCGATATGACCCCGGACCGGGAAGAGCGGAGTAAATTACTGACTTTCGTTGTTACCGGAGCCGGACCCACAGGGGTTGAACTTGCAGGTGCTTTGGCCGAGTTCAAAAAAGGTATTTTGGGTCACGATTACCCCGAACTTAATACCGACGATATGCAGATTCACCTGCTTGAAGGCGGTGCGAAGGTACTTTCTCCAATGAGTGATTACGCTTCTAAGAAGGCGACAAAATTTCTTAAGGATCTGGGGGTTGAGATTCACCTGCACACTTTGGTAGAAAGCTATGATGGTACCACGGTAAAGACCCGTAACAACAAAACCTTTAGGGCGGCTACGTTCATATGGGCAGCAGGTGTAACGGGAGCCCCGGTAGCCGGCATCGATGCGGCAGCCATGATTGAAAGAGAAAAGCGGTACAAGGTAGACAACTATAACCGCATAGAAGGATTTGAGAATGTTTTTGCGCTGGGAGATATAGCCCTGATGGAGACTGAAGATTACCCCATGGGGCACCCGCAGGTTGCACAACCTGCAATTCAGCAGGGGAAGCGTTTGGCTAAGAATTTCAAAAGGATGTTAGCCGACAAAGGGCTAAAACCCTTTAAATACTTTGATAAGGGAACTATGGCCACAATTGGCCGAAACAAGGCAGTTTGCGATATCAGGGGCATGCATTTTGCCGGTGCATTCGCCTGGTTCCTTTGGATCTTCGTCCATCTTTGGTTCCTGGTAGGGTTTAGAAACCGGGTTGTCACCTTTTTTAATTGGACCTATAACTATATCAATTACGACAGGGCGGCGCGATTAATTATCAGGCCCTTTAAAAAGAGCTAGTCCAATTTTACACGGATAGGGCCTCCGTGGGTAACCCAACCTCCGCCAATTTCATCCAGATTCACATCGAGTTCGTCGCTGGTGTCTATACTTTTGATATTCACTTTTACCTCGTCGTAGGTATCCACACTTTTCAGGTTTACATTGAGCTCGTCGTAAGTATTAATGTCCACTATACGAACATCCATGGTGTTTGCTGCCGAAATAGGCACCAGGGCATAATCGGTGGAAAGGGATGCAGGATCGACGCTGTTATCGGCGGCATAAGCCGAAGGAATAAGATCGAAGTCTTTTACCGCATTCAATGTGAGACAAACAGCAATGATGGTTAAAACGGATTTGGTGTATAGATCTGTTTTCATAAGAGAAGAAATTTGAAATTCATAGAAAGTTCAGGATTATTTCTTTAGCAGGCATCAAATTTCATTCCCTAATTGAAAGGTATTAGATTCGTTCGTAGGTCACTAAACTAATTTCCGATTGTTTTCCTTTCAATTTTTCTTCTCCCATTTCGACTTTTTTCACACCTTTCGGAAGTTTATATGCAATATTGGCAAATTCTTTGGATGCGAGTATCTCAACATTCAATTCGTTACACATAGACTGTATCCTCGAAGCTGTATTCAGTACATCACCTGAAAACGCAATCTCTCTCTTTATCTGGCCTATTTCACCCACCATCACCGTTCCGCAGTGATACCCAACCTTGAATTCGGGATATACGTCGTATTTCTTCAGATACCTCCCTTTTTTATAGGCCATGATGTATTTCATGCTGTAAAAGCACAGCAGGGCATTTGCATTTTTAAGACCCCATTTCATCTTCCAGCTTACCACGATCTCGTCGCCTACGTACTGATAAACTTCTCCACGCGTCTGTACGATAGCGGGAGCGATATCCCTGAAAAAGTCCTTCAGAAAATTAAAATATTTTTTTTCCCCCAACCGCTCTGCTATACCTGTGGCATCCTTGATGTCGGCAAACATAAAGATGCGTCTTTCTCGCTTGGGCATAAAATAGCGACCCATGAGATAATCGGGGAAAACCCCCGGACCAAATTTATCGTTTACCATTAGTACGATTAATGTACCGATTACAATAAACAACCAGATAATGAAATTTTTTATAAACAGCCAGGATAGAAAAAACTCGGGTAAGGTGATTACCACATCCGGATGATAAAACGGCAAGCCCAGGTCGTCACTCTTAAGGTACAACGCACCAACCGTACTGACAAGCAGGGCCGTGGCCACATATACCAGGACGATGTACAATAAGGCTTTCCAGAATTCGTGCATCCGCAACCAACGCTCCATGAGGTTTACGGTTATAACACCTCCCAGAATTCCCGCAATTACACTTGCAATGGAATTAGCTGCAAAAGCCGATCGGAAATCGTAGGAAGAGCTCAGGACGCCTTTATTGATCAAGGTGAAATATTCGTAGAAGAAGAGCACATTGGAAATCAACCACCAGGCAACTATTATCCATATGGCCCGTCTGGTGTAGAATACAAACCGTCTTATGGAATATCTGGAAAATTTGGGGAGTCTCACGATTAACAGTTCTTATACTTATCGTGCAGGCCCTGTCCGGACTTGATCATGGGCAGGATCTTTTCGAGACGTCGCAACTTGGTGTCCACTCGTTTAGCCGATTCGATATATTCGGAATATTCCCGCTGCTTTCCCGGGGTGAGCTTTTTGAAGGCTTTGTGCAGTTCGGCATCTTCTTTAAATGTAGTGGTTAGCAACTCGGGAATACTTACTCCTGTTTTTCTTTGAGGTTTTAACTCTTTTCCGGCAAGGGTATTCTCTATGGATTCCTGAATATATTCCAATACCAAATCCTCGTCTATGGTGTCGTTTTCATCAAACCGCCACTGTCGCAGTGCTTTGGTAACTCCTTCCTGGGCATTTAACAGTTTATTCTGCCTGTCTTTGAGAAACACGCCCTGGTGAAACCATATCGCATAGTGGTTCTTAAAGGCTGCCATCCCGGCTACCAACTTACCGTTGAGGGTATAAGTGGGGCTACCCCATTTTACTTCTTCAACAAGCTCGGTACGTTGAAATACGTTTCGCAACTGCCCGAGCTGTGCGGTCCATTTATCATGCTTCTCGATATAGGCTGAAACTTTTTCAGTATCCTTCATAACTGCTGATCTTAATCCGAGCCAAATTTAAAGGCTTAATTGGTAAAAAAGTCCTATTAAAATGATAAAATTGCTACTGCTTTACAAACTTCAGGGTAGTTTCCATATTCCCTTTAGAAACCTTTAAGAAATACAGGCCGCCTGTAAGTGTGTTAACCTTCAGCTGAATGGAGTTTCCGCCGGTTTGATCGGCTTTTTGAGTCAGCACTAATTTACCATAGATATCGAAGATCTCCATTGTTTCAATATTCGTTTCAGTGTTGAAGGACAACATTAGCGTATCGGTTACGGGGTTGGGATATAATTTCAACCCCGGAAACGGGTCGAAATCGCCTGTCGTGAGGAAATCATCGTACATGGTTTGAAGCAGATCGATAGGTTCCACCCCGGGGGACTGCTGGCCCACATTAAGCCTTAACCATGGATCGTTGGGTTCGTCATCTGCTTTATATACCAGTAAATATGCTGTTGTTGAGGAAGTGCCTGCAGCCAGACAACGTTGATCGGCGCCGGGGAAATTCGCTCCTTGCAGGGCTGCCATTAGTTTATCAGCCAGGGTGCCGGCAGTATTATTGAAGTTGTCCTCCATATTATCAATTACCGACTGGTTTAGGAGAATATTGCCCTGGATACTGTAGGTAGCACCCTGGCGGTCCTCCTTGTAATCATCACACATATTTCCTGTGAAACCGGCTGTTCGCGGGTTCATTGTTCCATCCAGGTCCGCAATTCCGTACTGGCGAAATGCGGGATCGAAATTCTGGGAACTGCAGGCATCATTGTTTATCAACCAGTCTATGATCATGGATGGATCGTCACCGGCTTCCATTCGGATCATGGCATTTTGTAGATTCACGTTAGGAATACAAACATAGGCCTGTGAATTCACCCCACCCCGACCGGGAATGATGTCGGTGATTATATCGATTATACCCATTGGACCAACCCCCGTGACGCAGGATGCCCCTGCTGACCCTACTTCTCCGGTAGCCGGATCGACGGCAATGATGGAAAATGTGTCCTGGCTGTACGCCCAACCACAAATTATAATCGTAAAAAGCAGTGTGTAAAATCGTTTCATGAGAATTATCTTTTTTTAAATATACGGCTTTTTCAAATCAATTCATGCCATTAACAATTGAGATATAAAATCCAACATTTGAGACAGAATTCTGTAAACGCTCTCACAAAAAGTGTCATTTTTGAAGTCGAAATCAAAAACACCATACAACTAATGATCCTGATTCAGTCACCGTTAAAAAGCATCCTTGTAAACTTATTCACGCTGCTTGCTACAGCCTGGGTTGGCGCGCAAACAACAATCTCGGGTATAGTTACCGCAAAGAACGGAACACCCATTGAAGGGGCGAATATTTATCTTGACGGAACTTACGACGGGGCTTCTACCGATGCCAGCGGGGCATTTTCATTTGTAACTGAAGAAGAAGGGGTGCAAACCCTGGTGATCTCTTATGTTTCCTACGAGCCGTTTATGATGGCAGCCGATGTTTCCCAAATGAAAAACTTGAAAATTGCACTTCGTGAAGATGTGAACTCGCTCGACACCGTAGTAATTTCGGCGGGAACCCTGGAAGCCAGCGATAACAGCAAGGTTTCGGTGCTAAAACCGCTGGATGTGGTGACCACGGCAAGTGCTCTCGGGGATTTTGTGGGTGCATTGCAAACCCTTCCGGGAACGACAACGGTTGCCGAAGACGGACGCTTGTTCGTAAGGGGAGGAGACGCCGGGGAAACCCAGATCTTTATCGACGGGATACGCGTATTCACACCTTATTCTCCCACAACAAACAACATTCCTACCCGGGGGCGTTACAGTCCATTCCTCTTCGACGGAATAACTTTTTCCACTGGAGGCTATTCTGCCGAATACGGCCAGGCACTCTCTTCGGTACTACTTCTGAACACTGTGGACGAACCGGACCAGGAAAAGACAGACGTGGCGGTTATGACTGTGGGTGGGGGTATAGGTAATACCCAGAAATGGGAAAAGAGTTCTTTGAGTTTTAACACCTCTTATATCAACTTGGCTCCCTACATTGCGATTTTCCCCGACAGGAACGACTGGGATAAACCTTTTGAAGCTGTTGCGGGAGAAGCTGTTTATCGGCAGCAACTTAAAGGTGGACTTTTAAAAGTATATGCGGCTTTCGACAGTACGAACTTTAAACTTACCCAGGAAGATATCGATTTGCCGGAGGGCCTGGATTTCCAATTGAAGAATTACAATTTTTACACCAACACCAGCTACAGCACAGATATAAACGATAGCTGGAAACTGGATGCGGGGGGGAGCTTTACAATTTCCAAAAACGATATTTTATTCCTGGATAATAATATCGAGAACCGGGAAAATTCGGCCCATTTGAAAGTTAAGCTCAGAAAGCGTTTCAGTAACCGGTTTAAATTAAGCTTCGGAGCAGAGCAATTTATCACCGATTTTACCGAAGATTTTCGAAACCCCGAATTTTCCGACAACTACGGTTTTAACAACAATCTTTCAGCAGTCTTCGCAGAATCGGATATTATCTTCAGCAGGAAATTTGCCCTAAAGCTTGGTTTAAGAGGAGAATACAGCGACTTATTCGATCAATACACCCTCTCACCACGATCTTCAGTGGCTTATAAGACCGGAAAGAACAGTCAGCTGTCTGTGGCCTACGGCGATTTCTATCAGCAGCCCTTTAATGATGTATTGAAGTTTGAACGGAACCTTGAGGCGCAACATACCCAACACTATATTCTGAATTACCAATACGTTGCCAACAATAGGATACTGCGGGCAGAGGCATATCGGAAAACCTATGATAAGCTAGTCACTTACGATACAGAATTTCCTGTTACCAACTCCGTAATTCAGAACAACGGCGATGGTTATGCCCGGGGTTTTGACCTCTTTTGGCGCGATAATAACACCATTAAAAACGTAGATTACTGGATAAGTTATTCGTTCTTGGATACAGAACGGATGTACCGGAATTATCCTGTGGCCGCAACACCTTCCTTCGCGAATAAACACAATCTCTCTACGGTGGTAAAATGGTGGATTAACGATTGGAAGAGTCAGATTGGCTTCAGCCACCAGTTCGCCAGCGGACGTACATACACCAACCCAAATGTTCCCGGGTTTCTTCAGGAAAAGACTAAGGCATATAACAGTTTGAGCTTTAACTGGGCATATTTAATCTCCCAGCAGAAGATCCTTTACTTTTCGGTCAACAATGTGTTGGGTACAAAAAATATAAACGGCTATCAGTATCCGAGTACGGCCGATGCCAACGGTAATTTTAACCGCAGGACCGTACGACCTGCGGCCGACCAGTTCTTTTTTGTGGGCTTCTTCTGGACGATCAGTAAAGATGGTAGTGACAATCAACTTGACAACCTCTAAGTCATCACGGTCTGTTTTTATTTTCACAGTTCAGGACAGTAATTCAACAGTTCAACCGAAAAACTTTTAAAGTGTCTGCCAATCGAGGGACATTTGAATAATCTAAAAACACAATCTCATGCAAGTAGTTATCTCTTATTTAATGCTGTTGCTTACCGGCCTGGTAATGCAGGCACAGAACTCCATCGAAGTTACAATGACCAACTTCGAAAATAACAACGGACAGGTTCATGTGGGCCTGTATGATAGTGAAGAAAAATTCCTCGAGCAGTATATTTTGGCCAAACGCGCTGACATTGTAGACGGAAGGGCCGTGGTGACCTTTACGGGAATTACAGACGGGGTCTAAGCAATCTCCTGTTATCACGACCAAGACGGCAGCAATTCTTTAAATATGTTCGCCGGATTATTTCCCACCGAACCCTATGGTATATCGAACAATGCCAGAGGATATTTTGGTCCGCCCAAGTGGGAAGATGCAAAATTCGAATTGAAGGGAGGCGAATCTAGGAAACTGACGATCCGATTATAATTAAAAACTTTAGTTTAGTAACTGGAAATTATACATCAATGCTTGGAATAATCCTTAAAATTTTAAACCGTAACAAATCGATCAAGTATCTTACAATAGTTAGCATTTCCGCTATATGTTTGGGATTTTGGTTGCTTTTTCAAAACTCCTAATTATGAAAAAACTACTATTAGTATGCGTTGTTTTGATCTCGACAGGGACCTTCGCACAGTCAAAATATCAGCAAGGCATGGAAAAGGCCTTCGAACTTTGGGGGGCGGACAAGCCCTGGGAAGCTGCCAATCTGTTTGAACGTATAGCCCAGGCCGAACCGGAGAACTGGCTGCCACCTTTTTATGTGGCGCAAATAAATGTGTTCAATAGTTTTGGAGAAAGCGATAAAGAAAAGATGATAGCACAGATGAACAAGGCCCGCGATTTTCTGAATGACGCCAAGTCCTTAACTAAAGACAATCCCGAAATACTGGTACTCGAAGCCCAGTTACTCACCGCCTGGGTGGTCTACGACGGACAACAATACGGGATGAAGTATTCGCCCAAGATCGCTGAATTGTACCAGCAGGCCAGCGTACTTGCTCCTGAAAACCCAAGGGTAGTCCTGGGGAAGGCTCAATGGGATATAGGTACGGCGAGATTTTTCGGCCAACCAACCGATAAATATTGTGCCGACATTGAGAAAGCCATTGCATTATTCGAATCGGAAGTGCCAGCCGGTGAGTTTCATCCTCGGGGAGGAGGTGAATACGCGGCACAGGTACTCCAGGAAAATTGTGGTAATTAATGATTAGAGTATTTAAAGAGCTAGGGAGAGCATTTTTTGCAGGGGTCGTAATATTTATTGTTTTAGGCCTGATACAGTTTTTTGTTGGCAATTTTGATCTAACAGGAAGCGAACTACTTACGGCTTTTTTTTACAATCAGATTTATACCATAGTCCTGTACATGGTCAATGCTGCATTAATCACCTATTTGGTGAGGCGGTATAGAACGGACATCTTTAAGCAAAAAAATCTGATTAAAGCGATTTTGGGAGGGATGCTGGTTACCCTTATAGGCCTGTTTTTTGTACGCATAATTACCGAGGTCATAATTGAAGGGAAAGCGTTTTTTCAGTTTATTTCGGAAGAACAATACGATTATTATTATGTGGGATTCATCATTTCGATGATAATGATCTCACTTTTTTATGCGATCTATTATTATCGCCACCGGCAGGAGTCTAAAGTAAAGGAACAGAAATTCATCGCCCGATCGGCCTCTGCCCAGTTCGATGCCCTTAAAAATCAGCTGGATCCTCACTTCCTTTTTAACAGCCTGAATGTACTTACCAGCCTTATCGAAGAAAACCCGGAAGCTGCAACCCGCTTTACCACCTCGCTGTCGAAAGTGTACCGCTACGTACTCGAACAGAAGAATAAAGACTTAATTACTGTGGAGGAGGAATTGAAGTTCGCCAAACTTTATATGTCTCTTATCGATATGCGATTTGAGGACAGTATAGTGTTTACCGTACCGGACACCATAAGTAATCCCGAAGCAAAGGTGGTGCCGCTCAGCTTGCAGTTACTGCTGGAAAATGCGGTTAAACACAACCAGGTTACCCCGGGCAGGAAACTGCATATCGAAATCTTCGAGCGGGATGGATGTCTTATCATAAAGAACAACGTTCAGCCTAAGAACGTTGTAAAGGAGAGCAGTGGAGTTGGACTGCAGAATATTCGCCAGCGGTACAGTTTGTTAACCGACAGGTCCGTAACCATTTCCAAGTCGCCTACAGAGTTTGAAGTTGCAATTCCCATGCTTACCAGGGCGACTATGACTCTGAAAAACCAGGATACTTACATTAGTGGAAAGCGATATGAAAGAGCTAAAAAGAAGGTAGAGGAATTAAAGGGTTTTTATGTTCACTTTAGCATTTATTTGTTTATGGTACCAGTATTTATTTGGTTGAATATTATCAGCAGCGGTTTTCCATGGGCCATCTTTCCTATTGGTGGCTGGGGACTGGGTGTATTCGGCCATGCGGCTGAGGTGTTCAACTGGAATCCCTTCTTTGGAAAGCGCTGGGAAGAGGAGCAGATTCGGAAGTATATGAACGAAGATTAACCCCGGATTACAATTCGGGCAATACTTTTTACAGTTCAGTCTGTTTTTTTTTCCTGAAGGAATCACAGCTCGTAATTTTATACTATAATTTTAAAAAGAGCATTATGAAACCAGAATCAGACTACCAATATTCTCGCCTTGAAAAAGCAAGGGCTAAAGTTGAAAGACTTAAAGGATTTTACACGCATTTTGTAATTTACCTGATTTTTATCCCGGTATTTATTTATCTGAATATTAAAAGCGGGGGTTTTCCCTGGGCACTTTTTCCAATTTTAGGATGGGGACTTGGAGTAGCGGGGCATGCTTCGGAAGTATTCGAGTGGAATCCTTTCTTCGGAAGGCGTTGGGAAGAGCGTAAGATCAAGGAATTCATTGATAAGGACCAATTGAACTCATTCTAAACATATCAAAGTTATGGACTTAAACGAAAGAGAAAACAGGTATCTGAAAGCCAAAGAACGCGTAGAGCAGGTTAAGAAATTCTATACAGGGCTTATTTTTTATGTATTGTTCATAGGCTTCCTGGCAATTCTTAATTACTACACCAACCAGTGGCGATATATGTGGTTTTTATGGGCTGCCTTCGGCTGGGGAATCGGGTTGCTCTTTCAGGCGGCCAAGGCCTTCAGATGGAACCCTTTCCTGAGCAGCGACTGGGAAGAACGTCAATTAAAGAAATTTATGGAGGAAGAAGATAACAAAACCAATACGTGGAAATAAAGGCAAAACAATGGAATCATTCGATAGAGAAAAGTACGAACGCGCAAAAAAGAAGGTGGATGCTATCAAAGGGTTTCACTCCCATCTCAAGACATTTATCATAATCAACCTCATTATTTTACTCATCCGTGCAAATTTCCTCTCACTTTTTAAAATAGACTCCTTCGACCCTCAGTTTGAGCGATGGCTCGACTGGAATGTATGGGGTACGTTTGTAATTTGGGGTATCGCACTTGTACTACACGGTTTGTATGTCTATAGGTTTAACTTTGGCTTTATTAAGCGATGGGAAGACCGCAAGATACGTGAGTACATGAACCAACAGAATAAAGACATAAACGATCTGCTATGAAAATTTCCGATAACGAAAAGAAGAAGTTTGAACAGGCCAAAAAACGGGTCGAGGAAATTAAAGGTTTTTACACTCACCTTATTATCTATATACTGGTGAATATCTTCCTGTTGCTGGCAGCCATGGGGATATTCAAAGGAAACTTTGGCCTGTATATGCCGGATTGGGCCCATTTTACCACGCCCTTCTTCTGGGGTATTGGGGTATTGTTTCACGGCCTGTATGTCTTTAAATTCAAATCGGGGCTGTTTAAAAAGTGGGAGGAACGGAAGATCCGTGAATTCATGGAACGCGATAAGGAAGAACTGGAAAAATATAAAGATGAGCAATAACAACTTAAGAGCTACAAGGATATGAACGTAATTATCATCGAAGACGAAAAACCATCTGCCAGAAGACTTCAGCGTTTACTCGAAAAACAGGATGTAGCCGTTAACGAGATGATTCACAGTGTTGGCGAAGCCGTGGAATGGTTTTCAAACAATGAACATCCGGACCTAATCTTCCTTGACATACAGTTAAGTGACGGCTTGTCTTTTGAGATCTTCGATGAAGTGGACGTAAACAGCGCAATAATTTTCACCACGGCTTTCGACGAATACGCTTTACAGGCCTTTAAGCTGAACAGCATCGATTACCTTTTAAAACCTATAGATGAGGAGGAACTGGTGGCCGCCATTTCTAAATACAAAGCCCGTATTCCACAGCGAAAAGATGTGCAGATTAACTTCGACGATATCAGGAAACTGCTTACAAACCCGGTAGAACGGGTGTATAAAAAGCGATTTACCACTAAGATCGGGCAGCATATTAAGATGATTACCGTGGACGAGATAGAATGCTTTTATTCGGAGAATAAAGGCACCTATGCCCATACAACCGATGGCCGGGATTATCTGCTGGACACCACGCTGGAGCAACTGGAGGAAGAGCTGGAACCCCAGAATTTCTTTCGTGTAAACAGGACCTTTATTATAAGTATTCGTGCCATCAGGGATATAATCTCATACACAAACAGTCGTTTAAAGCTCAAGCTTAACAATTTTACCCAACAAGAGATCATTGTAGCCCGGGAACGAGTAAAGGATTTTAAACTCTGGTTGGAATAAGGTATTTACTTTTTCTTTATCCTATTCTCATTAAAAGCCGAAGGCAGTAACTTCGGAATGAATTTAATTAGGATGGGCAGTAAAACCGTACCTCCCGGTAACAGGAAAATCGTGAGCGAGGGAATAGTCTTGCAAATGTCGAGTATCTGGTCCTTAACCTTGGTTTTCTCCTCTTCAGATAATTCCCGCACCGTAGATTCCGTAAGCAATAACAACAATTCACCGCTTTCAGCCAATTCCTTTAACAGCCTTTTTTTATTTCGAAGTATTAGGAGTTTTACGGTTGCGGTCGATTGCCGATAAAATAACTTAACGGGGTTGGCGTATTCGAATAATTTTATTGAAGTGGAATTAGAGGCCGTAAAGTTCGCCAGGCTTGCCAAACTTTGCTCAACTTCTTTATGGGTTAGCTGCAGTCGGTTTGTTAACTTAAGCAGAAATTCGTGTTCGTCCTCATCCATCTTATGGTCGTCCCATATGCTGATGGTGCAGATATCCAGAATGTAGGATTTTTCAACCAAATCGGCCGATGCCGGAAACTTAAGGGAATCCAAGGTTATTTCTCCTGCATTTGATATATCTCCAAGGTAAAGGGCAGAAGACTCGAAGAGATCGATTAGTAAGCGGTCGTATTTGTTCTTCTTTCTTTTTGAGCTCAATGCAAGGTAACAACTGGTAATTACGGTTTTTTCGATCTCCTCTGCATGTAGTTTTACTGAAGTTGGTCGGTGGAGTGATTTCTTGTACGCCAGGATATCAACATATAGAAGTGCATAGGTTAAGACACCCGTAACACCTCTATTGAGAAAAGTGTTGGTCTCATGGATCCGCGCGGCCAACATTTTTTCCAGCTTTTGCGACTTTGATGAGGAGAAGGAAATCTTATTAAAAAAGCCGGTTTTAGCTTTGTTAAGAGCTTCATAGAACCGAATTATACTTAGCAGCGCCTTATCGAAGTTGAGGTCGTTGGTTTCAACAACATACGTATGCAACAGCCCGTGGAACAAATTGACCTTGGTAAACTCCTCTCGGGTTAGCTTCAACTGGCTTTGAGGATCATTGGTGACCGTTTCGAGCGAAATTCCGTAGATAAAACCCGTTGCCTTCAGTTTTTTATAAATAAATTCATGCGTTCTCGAATTCTCTTCAAAGGAATCCGGATCGATAAGACTAAGATATTTCGGGATCCAGTCGGAGGCAGAAGGGTTCACGAGAGTCGGTTTTTTTTAGTTGGTTAGAAGAGATATTACTGGCAGCAAGCTATGTGAAAAAAGACAGATTTACAAAACTTTAGTTGGAAGTAAAAAACCATACACTTAATTTCGTCGTATATAATCACCAAAGCAGGCAATTAATACTAAAAAACAATAATTATGAAAAAAACCAAAATTTTTGCCGGGATTACAATAGTAGCTCTGGCCTTCTTTACGATCGTGTTCGTCGCAGCCGACCACATCGATGCCCCTGCAGTCGCCGGGACAACTACCGATATAGCCGATTTCTATGCCTTCGAAGGTGATAATCCTAACAAGACCGTCTTTATCGCAACCGTGCAGGGCCCCTTGGCGCCAGGTACCGTAACAGAGAATGCAGTTTTCGATGAAGACGTATTAATCGAATTCAATATTGACAATACGGGTGATTTTATAGAGGACCTGGTGATCCAGGCCATCAAACGAGGTGATTCTATGTATTTCTTCGGACCGGCAGCTCCTTCTCAAACGGGACTTAATTCGGAAGTTGCTGTTTTTGCAGAGCGCAACAGCGTAAAAATCTCCACCAGCGACGATTTTCAGACCAGCAGTAACAACGGGATGAACTTCTTTGCAGGTCCGAGACGCGATGCTTTTTATTTCGATTTCAACAGATTTAATGAAGTGGTTTCCGGTGCTGCCGCACCGGACGGATTCTTTCCTCCGGGAACTGCAGAGGATTTCTTTGAAGACCTGAATGTCCTGGCCATAGCTGTGGAGATTCCGAATTCGATGCTGGGTACAGCTCCTCCTCACGTGGGAGCCGCAGTGGGCATTGACGGACTACCCCCGGCTTATAATGTATGGGTCTCAGCAAAACGTAAGCAATAAAAAATAATTCGAAAAAAAGAAAAACATGAAAGCATATAAATATATAACAGTAATACTAGCAATTTTCACGACGCTGCTTTTTGTTCAATGCGACGACGATGAGAATGGGAATGTGATCGTACAGGAAACCTGCGATGACGGCCTCCAGAACGGAGACGAAGAAGGAGTTGATTGCGGCGGAAGTGCCTGCGATCCGTGTGCACAAGGTTTAGACTTTAGCGGAATGTACGCACAGGAAGACATAATGGGCAGACCCGGAATCAACACTGTTTTCAGCGGAAATGGTACCGTAAAGAATAATTTCAATACCTCTGTGGTTTCAGACAGGGCTTCATTCCAGCCGATATTTGAAGCGACCCTGGAAGCCTATCACGATGTATACGGAGATGCCCTGGGGGTTATGCTCGATTACGAAACTAACATCCTTGGATTGGACGCTCCTACCTTTACTACAGTACTGGCGCAATTCGATGCATTACAAGTTGCTCCGGATGCACAAACTACCTATTTCGATCCGAATACAGGTGTAGCGCTTACAGGAAGAACCCTTAGTGACGACGTAATCGATATTTCCCTCATCCTGATGTTCGGGGGTACTACAGGTACACGGTTTGATGGAAACAACGGTACTCCGCAACTCACCAGCGACGGTGTGGACAGTGGAGACCGGGATTTCGGACTGCCGTTTCCCTATTTAGAAGCTCCCAATCAGTAAGTGTAAGTTTAACCTACAGGAAAAGAGCAATTCGTTGCTCTTTTCTGCTTTAATCGAGATATGAAACTAAGATTTTTATTATTCGGAATCAGTGTGCTACTACTCTCCTGCGGAGAAGAAACGCTTCCGAAAGTTACGAATCCGGCCGATTATGATAACTATTTGGTCAGTACCGAAAAGCCCAGCCAAAAAGAGGCCTTAAACGAAGTGCAGTTCTGGTCTCAACGATTGCGACCGGACAGCAGCGGAGTAGGGGATTTGGGGCCGTTGGCCGCTGCCTATACCAGTCTGTTTGAAGCAAGCGGGAAATCGGAGTATTTATACAGCGCCGAAAAACTGTATAAAAAAGCAATGGCCATCTCAGCCAATCACCCCGATATCTATGCCAGAGCTCTGGCGCGGAATTATATTTCCCAGCATCGATTCCGTGAAGCCGCCAACTTACTGACGGATACTTATAACGACCCGAATTCGGAAAAGCGTCCAACAGAACTGATGCTCTTCGATGTATTTATGGAGCTGGGCCGATTCGAGCAAGCAGAAGAAGTGCTTAAGAAAGTACAGAATACTTCCGATTACAACTACCTTATCCGAAAGGCAAAATGGAGTGATCATGTGGGTGACCTCGACGAGGCCATAAACTATATGGAAGATGCAAAGGCCATAGCCGAATCCCGAGACAGTAAAGGTTTAAAGATCTGGACATACAGTAATCTGGGGGATTATTATGGTCACGCCGGCCGAATTGATGATGCCTATGAGCACTACCTTAAAACGCTTGAGCTACAACCTGATAATGCCTATGTTTTAAAAGGGATAGCCTGGATAGCGTATTCGCACGAAAAGAATGTACCCGAGGCTCGCCGGATTATTACCGAGTTGATGAAGGATCACAGCATTCCGGACTATTACCTCTTGCTGGCCGAATTCGCCGAATACGAGGACGACTTCGCAGAAGCGAAAGTACAAATTGATATGTTTTTAGAGGCCGTTGATAAAGGTAATTACGGGAGTATGTACAATGCATATCTCATCGAAATACTGGCAGACCGCAATCCGGAGGAGGCAATGAAACTGGCCGAAGCGGAAGTGCAGAACCGGGCTACTCCCGAAACCTATCATCTGCTGGCGCTGGCTAATCTTAAAGCCGGCAATACCGAGACCGCACTGGATATAATTGAAGCCGAAGTAGAGGGAAAGACTTTTGAACCCATGGCTCAGTATCACTCGGCACTTGTTTATAAAGCTAATGGATTGGACGAGAGGTTGAAAGCTGCAAAGGATGAATTGGCTGAAGCTGCTTTCGAACTAGGGCCGGTTTTGGCAGCCAAAATTGAGGAACTGTAAAACCAAAGACACCTTGCTTTCGTATATAAGATAGACGGTTTGAATGTTTGTCCATACGGACAGCGAATCGATCGCCGACGAAAGTCGGTTTCAGAGTTTTTTTGTTAGCTGAAAGCGCCACAATTTGCGGCGCTTTCTTTTTGGGGGAGGTTTTGTACTTAGGGGGAAACGGCACCCAGTATATAAAGCTGATTTAGTGTAGGGGCTTCACTACCTCCGGCAGGTTCCAGAGTAATTCCGAAGGCCTCCGGGTCCGGGATATTATCGAATCGATACAACCCTTCCGTAACTTCGCTTGCTTTTTCCAGCAACCCTACGCTTTCAGCCGATAAGGGATCCAGCTTTACCGACCAGACCTGGTAGACGTTGTTGGCCGGCGCGTTCGGGAGTCCCCTGGAATCGATAAATGCAACCTTCAGCTTTGCATTGTAATAAACCTTGGCAAATGCCGAAGGGGCTACTGCCTGGTTACCCGGTAGGGTATAGGCCTCGTAATTTTTAGATCGTATTAGGTCGAGGATATCGGTTGTTTCCGCAAGGTCATCTTCGGTTGCTTCCAATTCGTTTTCGGTAAAGTCTAACTGTTGTTTCAATTTTGAATTTTCGGTGGTGGTTAGCTGAACCTCATCTTCCAAGCCTGCATTTTGGTTGAGTAACCAAAAGATACCTGCAATTGCCAATACGGCCGCTGCCCATCCGCTAATTGCGCCCCAGTTGGTCTTGCTGCTTTCCATCCTTTTAACGCCTCGAACCGAATTAAGGATATAAGTCCAAACCATGGCAGGTATACCGGGAGAAACACCAGACGCTAAGGTGATAAGGGAAGCTTCAATAGCCTCTACCTCCCGCTGTAGACGTGGATCGTCCGCAATGGCCTGTTCAAGAACGGCTGCTTCCTTCTCTTGCAGGGATCCGCTTACATATAATTCCAGGTCTCCGGAAGCGATTATTTCATCAGTAGTCATCTTATCCTAATACAATAGTTCGTAAATCGTTTATACAATTGCGGTTTCTGGTTTTAAGTGTTCCTAGCGGGATATCCAGTTCTTTTGCGGCATCCGCCTGGGTGAATCCTTTAAAAAACAGCAGATCGATTATCTTAATACAAGCCGGTTTCAAGGCTTCCACGAGTTTTCTGATCCCGATGGCATTGGTTTTTATGTTGAGGTCATCAGCCGACGACAATATATCTACGAAATTGGAGGTTGAAAGGTTTTTCTTCCTATTCTTATAGGATTTTGAACGAGTCTTATCGATAGCACTGTTCCGTGCAATATTGAGGATCCATGTAAAGAAGCGTCCTTTTGTTGTATTGTATGAAGACGATTTGTTCCAGATCTTTATAAAGACATCCTGCAGTACTTCCTGGGCAATTTCTTCGTCCAGAACAATGCTGTAAATAATGCCGTTCAACGCATCGGAATACATGCTGTACAGTTTGGAAAAGGCTTTTTCATCCCCGGCCTGCATGGCCGCAATTAGTTCATCCGGCTGTTTCATAGGATAATTATAAAAAACTAAAGTAATGATAATAAACGAGGCGGTGAAAATGATAATTAAATACTTAATCGAATTTGTATTCAGAACAGGAGACGATGAAAAATGCACCGAATTATCCGTAGTATGGTTTTATCCCCAATACCGCCCAAAATTTCGTAACTTTAAATTGTCTGGTAATCAGGTTAATAGAAACCTCCGACTTTTCAACCTAGTCTATGAAAAAGAAGTGGTACATAATAGCTTTAATTTTCGCGAGTTGGACACTGTTACATGGTCAAACTGACGATGTGCTTACGGGCTATTTTACCTCGCTGCAGGAGAGGGGTGAGTTAACGAATACTGATTGTCATTATACGATTTCCGCTGAACATTCGAGTAGTATCAGTGGAATCCATCATGTATATTTTATACAAACCCTGAATTCGCTTCCCATTTTAGGTACTGAATCCTCGGTTCATTTTAAAAGCGATACGCTGCTGTCTGATCATCTCCGTTTTGTTCAGAATATTTCAGCAAGAAGCTCAGGAAAATCAAAGCCGGGCATTTCTGCTGAAGAGGCAGTAAAAAACGTTGCGACCTCTCTGGGTTTCGACTTATCCTCGCGGTTGAAATTAGAAGCTGTGGATGCGGCCGGTACAAACTACACGTTTAGATCGGATTTGCTGGAACAGCCCAGGGAGGCATCCCTCTGTTACGAACTGCTCCCTTCCGGGGAAATAGTATTGGTGTGGAAAACAGCAATAGCAAGTAATAAAGGCGGGGAGTATTGGCACAGCACGGTTAATTCCTTAACAGCTGAGATACTAACTCAGCAGGATCTAACAATGTATTGCCATGTTGATAAAAAAGAATCGGATCATAAAAACAAGTCCCTATCGAATAATATCTCAAAGGCCAAATCCACACCGCTGATCTTAAATGCTCCGGCAGGGTGTACAGAATGTTATGAAGCCTTCGTCTGGCCGGTAGAAAATCCGTATTACGGGGACCGAGAAATTGCGGTAGATCCTGCTCACCCGGTGGCTTCGCCCTATGGCTGGCATAAGGTGGACGCCTTGCCCGGTTCGACCTATCAGATTACCAAGGGGAATAATATTGATCTACAGACAATGTATCAAGGGTATGCCCCTAATGGAGGCAGTACCTTAGACTTTACCGGATTTCCGTTGGACATAAACTACACGCATGAGAACCCTTCTACAGATGCAGCAGGTACCAATGCCTTTTTTGTACTAAATAAACTGCATGATCTACTTTATATCTATGGTTTCGATGAGGCTGCAGGGAATTTTCAGCATAATAACTTCGACAGGGGTGGAATTGCAGGGGATGAAATGCTCGTGCTGATGCATAATGAAGGACGTTGCGGTTCTTCTTACCGCCCCCATGTAGACGGGAATAATGGTACGGTTTTCCTGGGAGTTTGTAATAACAGAGATGCGGCCATCGATTCGGATGTGTTGATCCATGAATACACCCACGGCCTTCAATCCAGACTAATTGGAGGTCCCGGTACAAATTTGTGCTTTCGCAACAGAGAGAATCTCCTGGAAGGTATAAGCGATTGGTACGCCAAGATTATTAATATCAAGCCCGGGGACCAAGGAACCGATCCCAAAGGATATGGTAATTATTTGGTTAATGAGGGGCCTGAGGGTATAGGAACAAACCGATATTATTATTCCACCAACATGGCGATTAACCCTTCTACCTATCTGGATATTCAGGATAATCCCGGCAGTAAACATGCAGTAGGTGCTGTCTGGGGGAACATTTTATGGGAACTAAGTTGGGCATTGATCGATATACATGGCTTCGACCCGAATATTACCAACTTTACCGGGACAGCTTCCGATGCCGGGAACATCAGGGCAATGGCTATAATTACTGAAGCACATAAGCTTATGCCATGCGACCCGGGATTTGTGGATGGCCGGGATGCCATCCTGCAGGCTAATTTCAATATTTACGGTGGTGAAAGTGACTGCTATTTGTGGGATGCATTTGCCAAACGCGGCTTGGGCATCTATGCTGCTCAGGGCGACAGTACAATCATTGGCGATGAAGTGGAAGATTTCACAGAAAACCCCAGAGAAGCAATCTTTCAGTTTGAAGAGGATGTGTGTAGGGATATCGGTTTGGTGTGGTTTAAAGGGGAAGGAAAACCCATTGGAGGGGTTTACAGTGGAGTAGGTATAATTGATAGTGGAAATGGAAGCTCGTTTTTTGTGGATACCAACCAGTTGACAGCTGGCCGCCATGAAATAATCTATTCAATAGAAGAAACACCGGATTGTTACATTGCTTCACAGGATGTGGGTTATGTAAATATATTTGAGGACGTTGAACCTCCGGTTGTAACGTGCCCGCAGCTTCTTCTTACTCATTATTATGACGAAGGCGAAGCATTAACTCTCAGGGATTTCACAGGCTATATTGCAGCTTATGACGATTGCGCGAACGATCTGACGGTCGAGCAGTCGCCTCCCACGGACTCTCCAACGACAACAGGATTCAATACGATTGAAATAAGCGTGAGTGATTTAGCCGGAAATACTTCAAACTGTAAATTACTTGTTGATATACGTATTCGGAATCAGCTTGGATTCGATATTGGAATGTACCCAAACCCAAATGACGGCAGGCTCTTTATCGAGAATGGTTTTTTGCAAAAAATAGAAAGCATTTATATATACGACCTGGTGGGAAGGTTGGTTAAGTCGTACGACCTTAGTAAAACACAATATCGGACCGAACTCAACATTGAAAGTCTTGTTCAGGGCGTCTATTTTGTAGATTTTAAATTCGCCAATGAGAATCGGATAAAGCGTCTGATTCGAGAATAACACAATCCAATGATGTGCAATTATAAATGCCAGTTTGTTGGCAACGGTATTAATTCCAAATTATAAGATTCTTATAAATATCGTATAATTTCTGTTTTTTTCGAAATTCTTCCAAGGAATTACAATGAAGTTTTACGATATATTTACTATAATTCGCTTATTTCAATTAATTCATAATTATGTTAAAAACCGATTGAATCAATCTAATTATTTGATTAATGCCTTTATTTTAATAGATTTACGCGCAATACTGGAATTCCCAGGACATTACTAATCTAATTTACTTTCTCGATGAAAAGATTTACCCAACTAATCCTACTTGTTTTTTGCTGTGCGATTACCACCCAATTATCCGCACAAACCGGGGTAACCCAAATCAACAATTACCTTGAACAAAAGCTGGAGAACAGTCTGCTGAAATCCCAGGATGTTCAGTGGGAAATTACCGACCAACACCAAAGCCGCACCAGTGGAGTACACCATGTGTATTTCCGCCAGCTGCTGAATGGTATCCCGATTTACGGAACCGAATCGGGCGTTCACTTTATGCCCAACGGTGAATTGCTTTCAGCAAACGACCGTTTTATAGCCAATACGGCTACAAGAGCCTCGGGGGCAACCACTCCCGGTTTAACAGCCATACAGGCAGTACAGGCAGCAGCCAGTCAGTTAAATTATGATATCCCGGGTACACTGAGTATTTTGGAGCGAAAATCCACTGCCACCCAGGAAACGCTGATCAGCAAAGCCGGTCTATCTCGTTCTGAGATCCCGGCAAAATTGGTTTACCAACTGGATCAGAATAACAACCTTGTGCTTTCATGGGACCTCTCGATCGAGTCGGTTCAGAATGAAACCGAATGGTATAGTGTTCGTGTGGATGCTACAACAGGTACAATTATCGACAAGATAAACTGGATCGTCTCATGTAGTTTTGAGCATGACCACAGTACACATAAGGAAGAAGTCCTGGACTTCAACGCAAACTTATACGACATTCCTAACTATGATGAATTAGTGGCTGCCAATGCAGAAGCAGGTTGCAGCGAATGTTACCAGGCCTTCGAAATGCCTATAGAGAGCCCTTATTACGGAGCACATACCAACGCAATGTCACCGGCCAACCTGACGGCTTCACCCTTCGGATGGCACGACACCAATGGTGTTCCGGGTGCAGAGCACACAGTAACAAAAGGAAATAACGTTGATGCCTATGAGGATGGAAACAATCCCGGTTATCAACCGGATGGAGGGGCAACGCTCGATTTTACAGGCTATCCGTTTAACCAGGTGTACAGTGCTGCCAATCAATACGAAGATGCAGCCATTACAAACCTGTTTTACTGGAACAATATCATACACGATGTAATGTATATGTATGGTTTCGACGAGGCCAGCGGAAATTTCCAGGAGAATAATTACGGAAACGGCGGAATAGGAAGTGATTCGGTAGATGCTGAAGCACAGGATGGTTCCGGAACCTGTAATGCTAACTTCGGTACACCCGCCGATGGAGGCAATCCTCGTATGCAGATGTATGTTTGTGGCGATAAGGACGGTGACTTCGACAATTTGGTTATAGTTCACGAATACGGACATGGAATTTCCAACCGACTTACCGGAGGCCCCGGTGCATCGGGATGTTTGGGGAATTCGGAGCAGATGGGAGAAGGATGGAGTGATTATTTTGGAGCTGTGATGACCATCGAACCCGGAGATATGGGAACCGATGCCAGAGGTGTTGGAACCTACCTGTTTGGTCAGGGACCCGGAGGTGGAGGAATCCGCTCATATCCATATAGTACCGATACAGGGATTAACCCGTTTACTTACGATGATATTAAAACAGAAAGCGTACCCCACGGAGTTGGATCTGTATGGGCAACCATGCTTTGGGACCTTACCTGGGCCCTGATCGATGAACACGGCTGGGATGCAGATATCTACAACTTTACCGGAGATCCTTCACAGGATGCCGGAAACGTACAGGCATTAGCGCTTGTTATTGAAGGACTTAAGATACAGCCCTGTAGCCCAGGCTTTGTCGACGGCCGTGATGCGATTCTCGCTGCCGATGTAGCCCTATACGGGGGAACAAATGAATGTATTATCTGGGACACTTTCGCAGCCCGAGGGCTGGGTCTAAGTGCTGACCAGGGATCTTCAGGTAGTCGTTCCGACGGAACTGAAGCTTTCGACACGCCTTCAGGAGTAGCTGCCTTCACAGCTCCCGACGATTTATGTTTGTCGGACGGTGTACAAACCGGTCTTGGCGGAGGAACTCCATTTGGTGGAATATACAGCGGACCCGGAGTAACCGACGATGGAAACGGTTCAACTTACTCATTCGATCCTGCAGCTGCCGGAGTAGGTGTACACACAGTTTCTTATGAAGTACAGGCGGGTACTTGCTCTGTAGCATCAACCGCAACAGACGACATTGAAGTATTAGCTGTACCAAACAGCCCGGTGACAACAGGAGCCATGGATGTTTGTGTTGGCGATTCGGTTACCGTTACGGCAGTACCGGACGATCCTGGAAATGTCATTAGATGGTTCGATGCGGAAACTGAAGGAAATTTCCTTTTCGAAGGAACCGATTATACCTTCAACCCGACAGCCGACATAACCCTTTGGGCACAGGAAAACCCTCCCGGACCATTGAATCAACTGGTTATTTCCGAGATCACTCTTGAGACTCCGGATCAGTTTGAAATTCAAAACGTGGGAGTGGCAGCAGATTATTCAGATTATACAGTAGCAGTTAGTGAACAACCATATACTGATATAAACAGTGTAAATTCTGATCAAAATAACCTTGGAGTTATTGGCCAGGACGGTGTAATAGCATTCAATGACGACGGTGGTGCAGGATATTGGGGCTCTAACATCTGGTGGAACAATGCAGAGACCGGTTGGATCATTATCGTCGATGGATCGGGTAATGTAGTGGATTCTGTCTTCTGGGGCTTTACAAGCGCCGAGATCGCCGGATTAAATGTTACAATCGGTGGGTTTAATGTTACCGCTGCCGACCTCGACTGGTCCGGCGATGGCACCGATTTCCTTGCTGAATGTACAGGTTCCTTCCACAGAAACGGAGAATCGGACACAAGTGCCGACTGGCCGGATGTTTGTCTTACCGCATCCTATGGAGTGGCTAATGACGACATCGGACTAGGATATATGGGTTGTCTTGCATCTCGAACCGAGACGATCGTCACTGTAGACTCGGAAGACCCGGCAGTTACCTGTCCGGCAGATATGACCGAAACAACTCCGGTTGGTGTTCCCTTCACCTTACCCGATTATACAGGGATGGCATCGGCAACAGATAATTGTACCGCATCGCCTATCCTTACTCAAAGCCCGGCAGCGGGAACAGATGTAGGACCTGGAATAACAACTGTGACAATTACGGCTACCGACGCAGCAGGAAATGATGCCGATTGTACCTTCGAGGTGGAAGTGGTAGAGATACTCGGAAACGATGACAGTAGCTTATCTAACAGTATCGAATTGTATCCAAATCCAACACAAGGCGACCTTACTTTGGTCAATACAAGTTCGGAACAGCTTGTAATGGCTACGGTCATAGATGTTAATGGAAGAATAATCCAAAAATTCGATTTACAGGATATGAATGAATCGACAGTACTTTCAGTTGAAAGTCTGGCTGCCGGATTATACTTTGTACAAATTGAATCAGAGTCAAGCAGTATTGTTAAACGAATTGTAAAGCAATAATAGAATTCGTTAATGTTTAACTAAAAGCCCGCTTCGATTGAAGCGGGCTTTGGTTTTTTTGGCATCCTTTTTGTATATTATATACTACAGTTATCAAGCATAAGTAGATGAAACATAAAGTAAACACCTAGTGTCCCTAAAAAGAAACATTTGCTTCCAGATACAAGGCCTTTCAGTTAATTCTGAAAGGCTTTCTTATAACAAAGGCTGTTCTTCATGTTTTTGTACTGTCCGTAGTTGGAAATGCGCTTATAACCGTTTTTCTCGTATAAAGCAATAGCCTCCGGCTGCCTGACCCCGGTTTCTAGCACGCAATGCTCAAATTTTAGTTCTTTTGTCCATTTTTCCAGTTCAAAAAGCACGGCCGTAGCCAAGCCTTTTCCCCTGAATTCGTCCATAACGTACATGCGCTTTATCTCCATGGAATTTGTATCGAACAATTTAATTGCCCCGCAGCCAACTGCACGATTCTCCCAATAGGCCACCACAGTATGTTTTATGTCATCGAGCTTGTTGAATTGATCGTAGAAGGCGTGCTCATCACCATCCCTTACCGCCAGTTCCTGATCCAGCAGCTGTACCAGCACTACGAAATCGGAATCCTTTGAAGTGGTTCTTTTAAGCAATAACATTGCAAAAGGTTTTATGGAGTAAATCTATAAATAGAATTGAATTCGCAAAAAAAAAGCCACTCAAAAAGTGGCTTAATATATTCTTTTTCTGAATTTCTTATTCGATTATTCCACCACAGCTAACTCTTGCTCCGGCTGCTCCGCTTGGCTGACTGGTAAAGTCGTCGGCACCCTGGTGTACAACGATGGCTTTGCCCAGCACATTTTTATTTTCATCATCACATCCAAGACACCACAGATCGGTTGTAAGCCTTATACTACCATTCCCGGCATCATCGGCTTCGAAGTTTCCAATATCGCCCCTGTGAAAGCCTTCTTCATCGCCCCATTTTCCGTGATTTTCGAAGGTAGGGTTCCAGTGTCCGCCCGAAGAGGTTGCATCGGCCGCACTACAATCGGCTTTTTCGTGTATGTGAATGGCATGTGTCCCGGGCTCCAATCCGGATAAACTGGCTTCCATGGAAACCTTGCCGTCCATTTCGGCAAAAGAAACTTTACCGGTGGCTGTACTTCCACTTCTGGATTCCAGAACAAAGGTGATCCGCTTTTCTTTATCTACGGTTTCAACGACCTCCACATCCGCAGATTCCTCCATTTCTTTTTCTTTGTTCTCGTCTTTGCAGCTTATAAAGATTAGACTTAATGTTGCCAGATAAAGTGATAAAGTTTTCATTGCTATTTTTTTTCGGTTATTTTCTTCATCTAAGGTAACACCATTCAATCTTTTCAGCAAAAATTTAAATAAATGTTAGCATTTGAAGCGCCTTATCGATGGTCTTTTAACAAATCTTGAGTTTTTTGAATCCCCATTTTCATGTTTTCGGCTACCATCAGGGATTTATCAATGCGGGTTTGAGAGCTTTTAACCCGCAGCACAAAATAGATCAGACTGCGTTTTTTTCCGTCGCTGAACGATTCGAAAATCTCATTTGCTTCAGGATCGCTGGCTAGCACAGCTTCAAATTCTTCAGGCATATCCACCCCGTATTTTGAATCGTCTTCGCTAAAAGTAAGAGTAAATTCGTCTTCTGAATTAAGCCCGAGTTCCTTCTGGTATCTCTTTCCGAAACTGATGATATAGCGCCCCTGATATTTTCGCAGGGCGGCGTGGAACTCAAGTTCCTTATCCCTCAAGGTAGCTAAGCATTTAATCCTGTCCTGTCCTTTCTGTTTATAGTACTCAGCGATTTCAGAAGGAATTACCACACTATGCGATCCCCTAAGTTGCACCCTGGCGGTATGTCCTACCCCAGAATTACTCATATGCCGTCTCTGAGCGTTGTGATGATTTGAGTTTTACTGTGCAAGGTTTTATGAACAGGGCATTTGTCGGCGATCTCGAGCAGTCGATTCTTCTGTTTTGCATCCAATTCACCTTCCAAAATGATTTCCCTTCTGAAAGTATCAATTTTGCTGTTTTCTGTTTCACAGTTTTCACAGTCAACCGCATGATCCCGGCTATACGAAGTATGAACCTCCACATTTTGCACCTTCCATTTCTTCCTTCGGGCGTACATTTGTATGGTCATAGCAGTACAGGCCGATAAACCGGCCGAAACCAGCTGGTAAGGGCTGGGGCCGAAATTATTTCCTCCGAAACTCTCGGGTTCGTCGGCCGTAAGATAGTGATCCCCAAGTTTCATCGCAGTGGTAAACATGGTATCATCGCTTAAACTGGCAACCACATCTTTTGAAGTCTTCAGGTCGACGCTTTTGCCCTGCTTTATATAGCGGGAAGCCCATTCGGCGATCACCCTGCCCGCATAAAGACTGTCGGCCTTATTAGATAATAGGTGATCGGCCCCGTTCAATGAAATAAAACTTTTAGGGTGGTGAGCAGCCCGGTAGATTTCTTCGGCATTCGTAATACCCACGTATTCATCCTGGGGAGAATGCATTATAAGCAGCGACTTTCTCATGGGCCTGATAACTTCGGGAAGCGCATTGGATTTCAAATCCTCCACAAATTGTTTGGTAATTGTAAACGTCCGCCCGCTTAGTTGCACCTCGGCCAGACCTGTTTCGGCTATAGTATCCAAATCCGACTTAAACAAATGTTGGACATGAGCGGGACTACTGGGTGTGCCTATGGTTGCAACTGCCTTAATATGATCCAGTTTGGCAGCGGCAAAAATGGCGGCAGCTCCGCCTAGAGAATGACCTACAATCAGGGAAGGAGGCATAAAGGTATCCGAAATGTATTGAGATGCGGCTAAGAGGTCTTCCACATTGCCGGAAAAGTTGGTGTTCTCAAAATCGCCTTCACTTTCACCCAGACCGGTAAAATCGAAACGTAACACCCCAATACCCTTAGAAGTGAGGGCCTCACTAATATTCCTCACGGCACCCAGGTTCTTTGTGCAGGTAAAGCAATGAGCGAAGATCGCAAAATTATGCGGCTGCTGATCCACCGGCAGTTCGAGCCTGCCTGCAAGCTGATGCCCCAAAGCATTGGTGAAATTTACTTTCTTGGTTTTCATGGCTCAATGGTATCACTTTGCTTTTTTCGAAAATCGGTGTTTATGTTCAGGACAAATTGAACACGATCGTAATGTCTGCCTGTAAAATGCAATTTCAGGTATCCTGCCTGCATATTTACTTGATCGGAAATGTTGAAACCTAATGCCAGGAATAATCGGTTTTGATCGAAGGTGGGTTCCTGCAGGTTCAGGAAAATTTCATCGAATACATTCACAAACCATTTCCGGCTTATCGGATGTGTAAGTTGCAGCCGGTAACGAAACCTGTGTCGGGTAGGGGTGCCATTGGCTGTGTTCAGAAATCGCTGTTCGAACCGGTAGCGATGTTGCATATTGAGGTTCCCGAAAGATTGGTTAACCACAATTTGTTCCATAAGTCTGTTTTCATCTACATCCTTGAACTCTGTATTCTCAAGGAAGGTAGGGTCGTTATTGAAATAGCCATATCCCCCAGACACCACTACATTATCACTGAGGTGATAATTTAAAAGTAAAATAGCCCAGAACTGATTGTAATTTTTGAAAAACTCGTAGTGATTGAGCTGTAATTCGGTGTAAAGACTAAAATCTTCACTTACCCTGTTTGTGCCAAAATATATTGCCCAGGTCCCAAATTTATCCTCTCCGGTGGCCTGGGCATTTGATGTTGACGTAAAACAAAAGATAATAAGCAATACATAAATACCTCGCATATGCACTTGTTTTTAAACTTTAGCTTCCGATGTTTCTTTTTCACCTGTGTCCATGGTTTCCAGGCCTTCCCCTTTAAGGTATTTATCGAGGAATTCCTTGATCCTGCCATAGGCTTCGATCTGATTCTCTTTTTTCACGAACCCGTGGCCTTCATCCTCAAAAAGTACATATTCTACCGGCACTCCGTTGTTCTTTACACTTTCAACAATTTCGTCACTTTCAATTTTCAGTACGCGCGGGTCCTGAGCTCCCTGTAATACAATAAGGGGTTTTGTAACATTTTCGGCATGAAACAAAGGAGAGATAGCCCGCAACCTTACCGAATCTTCGGTGTTGGGGTCGCCCATTTCGGTATAAAGGGCTTCCTTAAACGATTCCCACCATGGCGGGATGCTTTTCAGAGTTCTCAGCCAGTTAGTAACACCAAAGATATTTACTCCAACCTTAAACTCCTCCGGAGCATAGGCCAGTGCAGCCATGGTCATATAACCCCCATACGATCCTCCAATGATCCCTATTTTCTCGCCGTCTATCATGGGTTGAGCTTTTAACCAGTCCTTACCGGCGATACAGTCTTTCAGGTCCTTATCGCCGTGATTGCGATCGTCCATTTTATAGAAAGACTTACCGTAACCACTGCTACCACGGTTGTTTACCGCTAATATTGCATAGCCGTGATTCACCAGGTATTGAATAGTGGAATTGAAATTTTGCCGCGATTGTCCGCCGGGACCCCCGTGAACCCATACCAGAGCGGGAACAGGGTTTTCCGCAGAAGCCTGCTTGGGTACATAGAATATAGCAGGAATCTCCAACCCGTCGAAGGATTTATAGCGAATTACCTCCGCAGCAACCAGGTGGGAGGGGTCGATTTCGTCGTTTAAAACATCGGTTAACTGATGCAGTTCCTTGGTTTCAAGGTTGTATGAATAGGCATTACTCGGTGTATGGGAACCGCCTACCGAGAGCAAAGCCATTGATTCATCATCGGAAAAATTCGCGCTGCTCACTTCCTTATTTTCAAAAGAGGGGAATTTCACCTTTTTGTTAGTAGCAACTTCAGTAACAGTCATTACGGTCTTGGCATCTTCGTTCGAGAACGTAATCTGGTATTTGCCGTTTTCGGTAAAGTAATAGGAATTTATATCCCAATTCTTCTCCAACACTTTGGTTTTGCTTCCATCTTCAATATTGTACTGCATAACATAACTGAATTCAGCACCGTCGTCTGTTGTATAATAAAATGATTTACCGTCGGGTGCAAAATCCTCAGGCGAATTTGCACTGAGGTTATCGTTGATCTTAACCGTGGTTTTATCTTCTGTATTCAGTAGGTAGAGGTCGCTGTCGTTGGTATTTACAGCTTTCACAAGCAGAATATATTTGCGATCGTCAGACATCCCCCCGAACTCCATGCCGTCGTTATTCCGGTAGATCATTTCTGAAGAAAAATCATCCAGCTTCATTTCGTAGTGATCCATATATCTGGAGTCTCGCTCATTACTGCCATAGAAAAAACTGTTACCGTCCTTGGCCCAACCCCTGAATAAAGCCCTTACATTTTCGGCCGGCGTTAATCTTTTTATCTCTTCCCCCTCCTTCATAAAGATCTTGTATATTTCGTCGCCGTTGCCATCCATACGAAACAGGATACGGTCATCTTTCGGAAAATACCCGATGCCGAATACAGAAGCGCTGTCGGATTGGGTAATAGGAGTGAGTTCTCCGCCAGTGGCCGAGATACTGTAAATATTGTAGATGCCCGATCGATTGCTCGTTATCAGGACTTTTGAATTGTCTGATGAATACCCATTGGCAAATGCGTTTTCATTATCCATAAATTGCTCTATGGTATACTGTTCGATTTCCGTAGTATCGGCCATCTCACTATTATCCCTGTCCTTACAGGAAAAGAAGAGAAAAGCCATCAATACTAATAATGCCGCTTTTTTCATTGTTGTCGATTTAATTGGTTTTAAAGGTTTTTGTTTCTTTGAATGGAGATAAATTCAATCCTTCCATTTTAGACTTATAAGCAGGCCATTGGGTTACATAAAAGTCGTTGGTTTTGGAAAGTGCATCGTTTAATTCGTTCCTGGCGTGCTCGATAAGCACTTGTTCTGTAGCCGTCAGCCCATCAGGTCGGCTGCCGCTGTACCAGTTCGCGGTACCTATGCGTTGCATAACCGTGACTTCCGGGTTTCTTGTAATCCCCTGTCGTTTGTCTTCCTTACCGAGATAAAGTGCAATCAATTCGTCTATTTTCTCGATCAATTCCTTACCCGCTTTGATATCATCTTTATATGTTTCGGAATCCTTTTCTTTTAATTTCTTCTGAAACTCCTCCACTGTTGCCTTACTTTCAACAAGTTGCTTTACCGCATTGGCAGCCACGGCTGTCATGTCTTCAATCTGCTTGGAAGCCGAATAGGCTTCATCAATACTCTTGCGGGAAATGTCCAATCGCGGATCACTTTCTACCTTAATATTGGCCGTGGAACTATGGTCCCGATAACTAAGTACTGCCCTATAGGTTCCCGGTTTAACGGTTACACCACCAGGTTCGTTTTTGCGCTCCCGAGATTTGCGACTGGGCCTTTCTACTCCGGCTTCATCCATAAACCATCGCCACTGATAAATACCACTGCTATCGGGAGTTTTTTGCTTTAATGTACGTATCAGTCGGTCACCATCATAGATTCGCAGGTACAGGCTATCCTTGTGTTTTCCATCGGTTTTTTCTGAAGCGGTTTCAGTTTCCTTATCGTCATCAGTCTCAGAGGACTTATTTTCTTCTACCGACTTCTCCTCTTTTTTGAAGTAGTACTTAAACCTTGCACCATAGGGGCGGTTTTCACCGTTGTAAATCGCATCTGCCCCAAATCTGCTGCCGGTTGGCTGCTGGTAGGCCGCCTGGTAGGCAGTGGGAGGAGTATATAATTTCACCGGATCGGAGGGCAGTCCCGAGGTTCTCGCCATTTCCCGTAAGGGCCGAATATCATCCATTACCCAGGCTGCACGTCCGAAGGTTCCAATCACCAGATCGTGCTCCCTGGGATGGATAACAAGGTCCTTGACCGAGGTGGTGGGAAAGCCACTGGTCCACTTGGTCCAGCTCGCAGCTCCGTCAATACTAACATATAAACCGTCATCGGTTCCCAGGAACAGCAATCGCTTTTCTTCGGGATCTTCCACTATGCTCAGCGCATAACTCAGTACGTCATCACCATCGACTATGCGTTCCCAGCTTTTGCCATAATTTGTGGTCCTGTAGGCGTAAGGTGTATAATTAAAACGCCGATAATCGTTTGCGATCAGCAGGGCTTCGCCCTTATTCTTGTTGGAAGCTTTAATTTGCGCAATCCAGCTGCCTTCAGGCAAGCCCTTGACATTGGAAGAAACATCTGTCCAGCTTTGTCCGCCGTTCTGCGTATAATGTACCCGCCCGTCGTCGGTCCCCACCCACAGCATATTGGGTTCCAGGACGGAAGGCTCAATCACCAGAATGGTTGTATGGTTTTCCGCTCCTGTAGCATCCATTGTTAGTCCGCCACTTTCGGATTGTTTTTGTTTTTCAGGATCGTTGGTAGTGAGATCAGGAGAGATCACCTGCCAGGTAAGGCCCTTATCGGTACTTTTGTGTACGAACTGACTGCCGAAATAAAGCGTATTACTGTTGAAAGGATCGATGTTAATAGCCGAGTTCCAGTTAAAGCGCAATTCCACCTCCGGATCCGGATGGGTGGGTCGTACCGTATAATTGTTACCGGTTATCCAGTCGTACCGACTAACATATCCCTGTTGGCTCATACTCCAGCCGTAGCGGCTATCGTCGGGATCTGGTACTACATCGAAGCCATCTCCAAATGAAATTTCCTGCCAGTAACTATTTCTTATTCCCTGCGATTTCCACACATAGGCCGGGCCACGCCAGCTTCCGTTGTCCTGCATACCGCCATAAACATTATAGGGAAACTCATTATCTACTGCAATATGGTAAAACTGGGCCACCGGAAGATTGCCAATAAAGCGCCAGGTCTTACCCCCATCGTGGGTGATGTTCATCCCCCCGTCGTTTCCGTCTATCATAAAACTACCGTCTTCCGGATGTATCCACCATGCGTGATGATCGGGATGTACTCCGTTATCCACCCCATAGGCAGGCATTAATTCATCGAAATTCTTGCCGCCATCCTGGGATACATTCACGTAAGTGAAGACAGAATATACCCGATTTTCGTTTTGGGGATCGACGTATATTTCGGAATAGTAGAAAGGTCTGTTTCCAATATCGTCTTTGTCGTTTATCTTTTTCCAGTTAAAGCCGCCGTCCTCACTTTTATAAAGGGCATTCTTTTTGGCTTCTACAAGGGCATATACTATATCAGGCTTGTTTCTGGCTATTGCGACCCCGATTCGCCCAAGCTCACCTTTCGGAAGCCCATCCTCATGAGTGCGTTCTTCCCAACTGCGACCTCCGTCATGGGTTATATATAAACCACTGCCTTCACCACCCGAGTTAAAGAACCAGGGGTCTCTCTTATGTTCCCACATGGCGGCGATTAATTTGTTGGGATTATGAGGATCCATCACCAGATCGGCAACCCCTGTTTTGTCGTTAACATACAATATCTTTTTCCAGGTCTCCCCGCCATCGGTGGTTTTAAATACCCCGCGTTCGGGGTGTACGCCCCACGGACTACCAATGGCACCTACGTATACGGTGTTCGGGTCGTCGGGATGAATAACCACCCGGTGAATGTGACGGGTGTTTTCAAGCCCCATGGACTTCCATGACTTTCCGCCATCCATGGATTTATAAACCCCGTATCCTCCGTTAAGACTGTTCCTTGGGTTTCCTTCACCCGTACCAACCCAAATTACGGAAGGGTTGCTTTGTTGTATGGCTACGGCACCAATCGAAGCCGTAGGCTGATCATCGAATACAGGAAACCATTTAATTCCCCCACTGGTCGATTTCCACAATCCACCCGAAGCTGTCCCTACGAACATCACATCGGGATTGCTTACCACCACATCGATGGCGGTAACACGACCCGACATACCCCCGGGTCCGATATTGCGAGGTTTCATGTCCTTCATCAGGTCCATGGATACTTTTTGTGAATAGGTTGAAAATGCAGAAAATACAAATAACAGTAAGAGGAATCTTCTCATGTGAAAGGGTTGAGTTTTGGATTTTAAGAAAATTAAAGGTACTAAATTTATACGAAGATATTCAAGTCTTAAAAGGCTGTTAATACGGCTTCCTTGTTGTTTCTAATTATACTATCTTTAGCTTATGAAGAAGAAAGACAGGCCTTCCGGATATGTTTTTACCCAGCATATTCCTGAAGAACAAACTCCTTTTGAAAAACTTTTCGAGATTTTTCAGGAACTCATTATCCATACATCGGGCGATTTCGATGAGGCCATCGATTGGTTGCGGCAGCTCGATGAAGAGTACCAAATCACCACCGCGGAATACAGCATAGATGATTTTATCGAAGACCTGAAAAAGAAGGGGTATATCCGTAAGGAATTCGATTCAAAAGGCAATGGTGACGGACAGGGGAGTGGTGCAGGAGCTATGCGGTTAACTGAAAAGCTGGAACAGGCCCTGCGCAAAAGAGTTCTCGACCAGGTGTTCGGGAAGATCAGGCGAAGCGGAAGTGGAAATCACAAAACGAAATATACCGGGCAGGGCGACGAACTGGCCGGCGAATACAGGAATTATCAGTTTGGCGACCCGCTGGACAGTATTTCCATGACCGAGAGTTTGAAGAATGCCCAGATAAATCACGGGATATCCGACTTTCACATCGAAGAACGCGACCTGGTGGTTGAAGAAACCATGTATAAGGCACAGATGAGTACCGTGCTAATGATCGATATCAGTCACAGTATGATATTGTATGGTGAAGATCGTATTACCCCGGCCAAAAAAGTAGCCATGGCACTTTCCGAACTTATTACCACTCGCTATCCAAAGGATACGCTGGACATCCTGGTATTTGGCAACGATGCCTGGCCGATTGAGGTAAAAGACCTGCCGTATTTAAATGTAGGCCCCTACCATACCAATACGGTTGCTGGATTACAATTAGCCATGGATATGTTAAGAAGGAAGCGAAATACCAATAAGCAAATCTTCATGATCACCGATGGGAAACCCAGTTGCATGCAACTCAGTAACGGGGAATACTATAAAAACAGTGTGGGGCTCGATCCGCATATCGTAAACAAATGCTATATGATGGCACGGCAGGCAAGAAAACTTCATATTCCCATTACCACCTTTATGATCGCACAGGACCCCTACCTCATTCGCTTTGTGGAGGAATTTACCGCTGCCAACCAGGGGAAGGCATTATATACCGGCTTACAAGGTCTGGGAGAGATGATCTTTTCGGATTACGAAACCAACAGACAAAAACGAATTAGATAAAACAGAATATGAAAATTGATCAAATAAAAACGTTCGGACAGCTCAAATCTGCGGGTTATGAATATAAAACTATCAAGGACGAACTACGGAGGAATCTACTTCAGAAGCTGATGTCCAAGGAGAAGACATTCGACGGAATCCACGGTTATGAATTCTCTGTAATTCCGGAACTTGAAAGAGCCATACTGTCTAAGCACAATATTAACCTGTTGGGATTGCGTGGTCAGGCTAAAACAAGACTTGCCCGCCAAATGGTATCATTGCTTGACGAATTTATCCCCGTGGTGGAGGGTAGTGAGATCAACGACGATCCGTTCAAGCCTATCTCGAGGTACGCCAAAGAGTTGCTTGGGGAAAAAGGAGATAAGACCCCTATTGAATGGATACACAGGGACTTGCGATTTTCCGAGAAACTGGCAACCCCGGATGTGACGGTGGCAGACCTAATTGGAGATGTCGACCCTATTAAGGCTGCTAATCTTAAGCTCACCTATGCCGACGACCGGGTGATTCATTACGGTATGATCCCTCGTGCAAACCGAAGTATTTTTGTAATCAATGAACTTCCCGATCTCCAGGCGCGAATTCAGGTGGCTCTCTTCAATATCTTACAGGAAGGCGATGTACAGATTCGGGGATTTAAACTGCGATTACCTCTGGATATTCAATTCGTCTTTACTGCCAATCCTGAAGATTATACGAACAGGGGCAGCATTGTAACTCCGTTAAAAGACAGGATAGGGTCGCAGATACTCACGCATTACCCGGATGATATTGCCATTGCCCGATCCATCACAGAACAGGAAACCCGGATGGCAGTGGAAGAAAAGCAGCATATCTATGTGCCGGAACTGGCCAAAGATTTACTGGAGGAAATTAGTTTCCAGGCAAGGGAAAGCGAATTTATCGATACCAAGAGTGGCGTTAGTGCCCGACTGAGTATTTCGGCTTTCGAGAATTTGCTGAGTACGGCCGAACGCAGGGCATTGCAAAATGGTGAATCGAAGACTACGGTGCGCATGGGAGATTTTATGGGAGTGATTCCCGCAGTGACCGGAAAAGTTGAACTGGTATATGAAGGTGAACAGGAAGGAGCTACTGAAGTTGCTCAGCAACTTATAGCCGATGCGATCAAAGCACAGTTCAACGAGTATTTTCCGCGCATTGAAAAACTTCAGAAGGAATCGGATAAGGATCCCTATACCGATATAGTTGCCTGGTTCTTTGAAGAAAGCGGATTCGAACTACTGGATACCCTATCCGATAAGGAATACAGAGCGCAGTTAAACCGCATTGAACCCTTGAATAGCCTGATAGAGGAATACCTTCAGGATATCCCGGAATCTGATGTGTATTTCTTTAAGGAATTCGTTCTCTGGGCACTTGTAGAATATAAGAAATTAAGCAAGTATTCGCTCACCGACGGAATGAGGTTCAAAGATATTTACGGAGGGTATATCAGTGGGATCTAAGGGTACAATTTGGCAGTTTGAGAACTGGAATCCAGGGTGACATTTTTTCAGAAAGTAGCGTCCCATACGTTAATTCCTTAGTCCCAGATAAGATTTTTTTCTGTTTGGATGTTAAAATTCTTTTATTAACACTCGAATGGCAATCTTTTTGCATTTAAAAGAGTAACAAAAAATGATGTCTAACTTAAATTTTTATATTATGAATTCATTAGTGAAATCTAACAGAAATGGAAGTTTGGCAAACCAAGAATCACGATTGTCCGGGACCTTCCCGTCCTGGTCGTCATGGATAGATGAATATTTTCACAATGATTTGCCGGGTATCTTCCGCTCGAATTTTAACACCGGAATGAGCTTACCTAAAGTAAACATTCAGGAAACAGCTGACTCGTATAAGGTATCGATGGCAGTTCCGGGTATGAAAAAGTCCGATTTTAATATAGAGATCGAAAATCAGGTTCTCACTATTTCTTCGGAAACCAGAACTGAGAACGAAAAAGAAGATGACGATTCGAACTATACTCGCAGAGAATTCGGATATGCTTCATTCCAAAGAAGTTTTACACTACCCGAATCTGTGGACGACGACAAGATCGAAGCAAAATACAATGAAGGGATCTTAAATATTGAGCTTCCGAAAAAAGAAGAAGCCAAGCGTCAGCCACCGAGGAAGATCGATATCTCCTAAATTAATACAGGATTAATACAGGCCGGTAAATCCGGCCTTTTTTTATTAAAGATCGGAAACTCCTTTAACAATAAGCACCAGGCCACTTATAACCATTATAACGATCACCCAGCGTCTAAAACTTAGTTTGCTCATTCGCGAGAGCAGCTTCTTACCAATTAAATTTCCTATCGTAGCTCCAAGTCCCAGTGCGATGCCGTATATCCACAATTCTTTGGTAAGCAGGCCGAAAAAGGTATAACTGCCTACCTGGGCAAGGCCAAGAAAAAGCGATTGAGCCGCCTTGGTACCCACCAGCTCTTCCTTGTCTATTCCCGCATTCAGTAAAAAAGGATTTAAGATGGGTCCCATCCCCCCGGTAAAGGTTCCAATCACTGAAATAATAAACCCAAGGGGAATAAAATACCAGGTCTTCACCGGAAACGACCGGGATGCCTTTCCAAACCGATATTGAAAGATTGTGCTAACCAGGAATAGTCCTACCAGAATCTGTATCCAGACGATTTTTACTTCCGAAAACAGATAACCTGCAATAACAGCACCTGTAATAGCCGAAGGCACATAATACCAGAAAACCTTCCAGACTATATTGTTCCAAAATATGATTATTCGTGAAGGCCGGCTTACAAGTGCTCCCAGGTTAATCACCGGAGCTGTCTGAGAGGTGCCTATCAAGAAATTCAGGATTGGAATTTGCATCATGGCACCGCCCCCGCCACTTATAGTTGAAAGGGTAAAGGTTCCCATTCCGAGGAAAAAGAAGAGGATTACCAATTCGGGAGCAATATCAGCGATTAATTCAAACATAAAAAAACTGCCACGCTAAGTTTAACACGAAGCGTCGACAGTTTAAAAGTAATGCTTTTACAGAATTTACAAATGAGGAATAACTAACTCCTGACCGGGATGAATTAGATCCGGGTTTTTTAATTTGTCGCGATTGGCTTTAAATATTTCATTGTACTTCATAGGATCCCCGTAATATTGTTTGGCAATTTTACTGAGACTTTCTCCGCTTTCAACAGTGTGCCTGGTGTACACGCTGGTATCTGCTACCTTAATATCGGCCATGATGTCTGAAGGATTCTCACCGCCAACCCGTTTAATTTCGTCCCAAAGAAGGTCTTTTTCATACTGGGTGTTTGCCACGCCACGGACTTTCAGCTTATTATCCTTTACTTGAACATCTCCTTGTTGGATCTTGAGCTTCTCACCTAAATTGAGGACACTTTGATATTTTTCTTTTACCATTTGTTGATTTTTTTAAGGTTTGTTTAAAGTTACGACAATACAAAACCTTAGTCTCTCAGTCCTATATATTTAACAAAGTATTAATTCTATTTAATATATTATTCACACTCCTGCAAGTACATTTGTGTCAAAACCAAATAATAAACTTTTATAATGAAATTAAACACAATTGTTATGTCATTAGCAGTAGTAGGTATGCTCTTTATCTCCTGCGATGATTCGAAAAAGAAAGAAGAAGCCGCGAGAGCAGAAGAGGAAAAAATGGAAATGGAAGCTACGGCTCAAGCCCAGGCCGATATGGAGGCAGCTGCAAAAGCTAAGGCAGAATACGATGCCAGCACTGTTGTTGCTATCGCCTCTTCAAACGAGAATTTTTCAACACTTACAAGTGCGGTAACTGCTGCTGATCTTGTTGAAACACTTCAAGGAGAAGGGCCATATACTGTATTCGCTCCAACCAATGAAGCCTTTGCAAAGGTTCCTGCTGCTAAAATGAATAGCCTTTTAAAGCCGGAAAACAAAACGGCGCTTCAGAATCTGCTTAAATATCACGTGGTATCGGGAGAATTTATGGCTGCAGATGTTGTAAAAGCAATAAAAGACAATAATGGCAAGTACAATGTAACTACCGTACAAGGAGAGAATATTGTATTGTCCCTAAGTGGCGATAAAGTAATGATCACAGATGCTAAAGGAGGGAAGGCAACAGTTGTTATGACAGATGTCGATGCTTCAAACGGTGTGATCCATGCCATCGACAAAGTAGTAATGCCGAAACACTAAGGTATTGCCCTAATAAATAGTAAAGACCCCGATATTCGGGGTCTTTTTTATTGTATATGTCCGGTTACGAAATTTCCGCTTCGAATTTTCGAATTAATGACCGGTCCCACAGGTACAGCCTCCGTCTATAAAGGAATGTGAAGTTCCGTGCCAGGGAAACACTTCGGAGTTTTTTGACAGTTCCCACCAAAAAGGCATCCGTTCCTTTTTCCGCGTACCAACTTCGTTCATAGTTTCGGCCTCGTACAGCCTTCCATTTACCATTACCATTTCGATGCTTTCCGTATTCTCAATATCATCTAAAGGATTTTTATTCAGGATGAGGAGATCTGCCAGCTTCCCTTTTTTGAGCGATCCAATATCGTTCCCTGCTCCAATATAAATTGCGGGATTGATAGTTGCGGCTTTTAAAGCCTCCATGTTGGTCATCCCACCTGCGGCAAGCATCCAGGTTTCCCAATGGGCACCCAGCCCCTGCAATTGTCCGTGTGCTCCCATATTTACCTTCACTCCCACATCGTTTAACGCTTTTGCTGTCTCCGCTACAAGGATATGGCCATTCTCGTATTCTTCCTGAGGTATTTTCATACGATGCCTGGAACGGCCATCGATAATGGCTCTTGGCGTAAATCTCAGCAAGCGTTCATTTTCCCATACGTTGTCCCGCTCATAGTAATAGAACTCACCGTTCAAGCCTCCGTAATTCACGATTAGGGTAGGAGTATAGCCTGTACCACTTTTGCCCCATATTTCCAATACGTCCTTATAAACCGGTGTAACCGGGATATTGTGTTCAATGCCGGTATGGCCGTCGATAACCATCGTAATATTGTGAAAGAAGTTAGAGCCGCCCTCAGGAACTACGTTAATGCCCAGTTCCCTGGCTGCTTTCAATACCTGCTGTCGCTGCTCCCGTCTTGGCTGATTGTAGCTTTTAACACTCTTAGCCCCGAAAGCCTTGGTTCGTCTAATGCTGCTCCTTGCATCATCCAGGCTGTTGATAACCGCCTTGAAATCACCGTCGGCCCCGTATAGGATAAATCCGGTTGAAAACAATCTTGGCCCCACCAGGGCTCCGGATTTCTGAAGCTCGGAAAGGGTGAAAACTGTCTCGGTATTTGCCGAGGGGTCGTGTGCGGTTGTAACACCGAAAGCGAGATTTGCCAGGAACGGCCAGTATTGCTGACTTGTAAGCCCATAACGAAATGCACCTATATGAGCGTGTGCATCCACCATCCCGGGCATGATTGTCTTTCCGCTTAAATCGAAAACCATCGCATCGGCGGGAACCGAAACATCTTGCCCAAGGGCTTCAATCTTATTATTGTTTACGATCAGGGTTCCATTCTCGATCACCTGGTCACCCTCCATAGTGATGATACGTGCATTGGTAAACGCAAGCTTCCCAGCAGGTTTATCAACACTAGATGTAAGTCCTATCTTTATCCCTGATTCAGGCATTTCGGCCGGGGATTCCCCCGCACCGGGAAGAAAAGTAAATTTTTCATTTAATGTATTACTAAAGTATTCATCTCCCAGGGTCCACATCACTTTCTGACTGTTCGGAGACCAATGTATGTTGATTCCTGCGTCCCTTGCCATTTGCTGAACAGGCACTTCCTTGGAAGAGGGACCCAGGGAAAGTGTCTTACCATTCATGGGCAGTGCAGCTACATAAACCTTATGCAGGTTTGAAAAAGCAACCCATTTATTATCGGGACTTATAACAATCCTGTTGGCATACTTGGATTCAACATGTTCCTTTTCATCGTTCCCATTAAGGTTTACACTGATTAGCTTCTTGGTGAGGTTACCAAAGTAAGTTCCGCCTGTTTGAAGGAAAATTCGTTTACCGTCTTTGCTGAATTCGGGATACTCGCCCTTGTCGGTTACTTTTTTCATATCCGAACCGTCGGAATTCATCATATAGATTCCCGGATCTTTTGTATAATTGAAGCCCTGGTCGAAATTGCCACTTTCCCTGGCAAATACAATCTGCCGTCCGTTTGGTGAAAAGGAAGGAGTTCGGTAGATCGCTTTTTCATCGGTTATTTTAACCGGAGTACCTCCGCTGAGGGGCACTCTGTATATGGAACCTTTTTCAAGATCACTCCAGCCAACGTACACTATGCTGTTACCGTCCGGCGAAAAGGCGGGTTCGAACTCAAAATCGGTGCCGGTTGTTAATCTCTTCGGATTGCCGTTGGGCAATTCTTTCGACCAGATATATCCGAGGGCAGAAAATACCAAATACCTGCCGTTTGGTGAGGTTACGGCATTCCGTATTGCTTTGGCGGTAAAACTGTCGTCCTCTATGGGGTTGGTGAAATGCACAGTCTCGGCCAGATCAATGGCAACGTCCACCTCGAAAGGAATGCTGCTAACAGCCAGGGATTCTGTATCCAGGCGTTGTATCTTTCCTCCACTCCAGAATACTAGGGTTTTATTGTCCGGCATCCAATCGAAATTCGGGTAAACTCCAAATAAAGCCCAGGCTTCCTGCTGGTCTTTGTTCAGTTTATCGTAGACCGGCCATTCCTCTCCGGTGTCCAGGTCGTGAATGTACAGCACACTCTTTTCTCTGACCCGCTTCACAAAAGCCAGTTTTTTTCCGTCGGGTGATACTGTTGGCCGTGCTGCACCTCCGGGTCCCCCGGTTACGGTTTCAGTTTCTCCCGTTGTAAAATCGTATCGCTTTATCACGTAGATCTGATCGTTTGGGTCTTTATTGTACTGAAAGAATCCCCCGGGATACATATCTTCAGAATAATACAGATAGCGACCATCATTGGAAACAAAGGGTTCGTTCACATCCTGCTGATCATTTTTCCGTTCGGTGATCTGCAGTCCGCTTCCGCCACTGATGTGATACTGCCACATTTCACCGGCCCCTGCACTGCGCTGGGAAGTAAAATGCTTTCGGGCGATTAGATAGTTACCGTCCGCCGTCCAGTAAGCATTGTTCAGCAATCTGAAATCTTCCTTGGTAACCTGTTGTACGTCACTGCCATCGGCGTTCATCACCCAAATATTATCGCCACCCGCAGCGTCGCTGGTGAAGGAGATCTTGCTGCCATCAGGACTAAACCTGGGTTGAATTTCGAAAGGGATACCGGTTCGAATAGCCGTGGCTTTTCCACCGCTGATGGGCATGGTATAGATATCACCAAGCAGGTCGAAAGCGATAAGGCGACCATCGGGACTAACATCCAGGTTCATCCAGGTACCTTCATTCGTTGTAAAGGTGTGAGTCTTGAAGTTAAAATCCTTTCCCGGATCGGCTACGTTCCACTTATCTTCCTCCTTGGAATCTGATTTATCCTTTTTCTTCTGAGCAAAGGTTGTGAACGATAACAGAACGATTAGAATTGTACAGTATATACGCATGTTTATAATTTTTGGAAATTTAAAGATATCATTTTTAAAGGGTTTATTGCCGGGACCTCTTGTTTTCTGCACAGAGTTCGATTATCTGCTGCAACCGCTTTTCCCGTGTGACCGGACGTTTAGCCTGGAACAACCAAGAAAGATAAGACTTGCGGTAACCGGGTGCAAAATTTTTGTAATTTTTATAAGCCTCCGGATTTGCTTTGAACGCCTGCTGAAGATCGGAAGGAACCACCAGATTCTCTACATCGTCCATTGCACTCCAGCTCCCATTTTCTTTGGCAATGGATATGCTCTCGTAACCTGTTTCATGAATTAGGCCTGCATTTTCCAATTCGGCAATATGTTTTTTATTTAGGGCGCTCCAGTTGCTTTTGGGATTCCGTTTACAAAAATACTGACGGCGTTTTCCCTGTCCGAGGCTTTGAACCGTGCTGTCGATCCACCCAAAACAAAGCGCAACTCGAACTGCTTCCTCCCATCTCATGGTGGGGATCCTGGTGTCAAGCTTGTAAAAGATCAGATAGACGCCTTGCGGGTACAGCTTGTGATTTTGCTCTAGCCACTCCCTCCATTCGATATCTCTGGGAAAATATAATTCGGGTTTTTCACTCATTATTTAGACATCAGGTCTACATAAAAATCCTTTTTTATTTCGAAGGATTCAAATTCCGATTCGGTTGTTATCTCTTTCCATTCCGCAGTTGGGTAAATCCAGGTTTCTTCGCCATTAATAATGGCTATAACAGGCATGTCGAATTTATCGATAATGTTTACGTATCGGAATTTCACCGTTGCTTCGTTAATATTATATTCAATTTTCGGCACCATGGTAGTTCGTAGATACTGTTGCCAGAATTCGGTGAGATCGATCCCGCTCTTTTCACTTATATAGGCTTCCAGCTGCGCACTGCTAATTGTCTGATGCCTGAAATCGCGGTTCAAGCCGCGAAGGATGTCCTTCCATTTGTCGTCATTCTCGATCAATTGCCTTAGCGTGTGCAGGATGTTGGCACCTTTGTAATACATATCGCTGCTGCCGCTGTTTCGTACTCCATAGAATCCAATTAACGGTCGGTCGTTCGCGATATTAACACGGGTACCTATAACATATTCGGAAGCAGCCTGCTTCCCGAACCAGTAGTCCAGGTACAGGTTCTCCGAATAGGCGGTGAAGCCTTCGTGAATCCACATATCGGCTACATCCTTGTTGGTGATATTGTTTGCAAACCACTCGTGTCCCCCTTCATGGATAATGATAAAATCGAACTTTAAACCCCAGCCGCTCCGACTCAAGTCGCCACCCAGGTATCCGTTCATATACCTGTTACCATACGTTACACTGCTTTGGTGTTCCATTCCCAGATAAGGTACTTCCACCAGCTTAAAACTGTCCTCATAGAACGGATAGGGCCCAAACCAGTGCTCGAAAGCCTCTATCATCTTTGGCGCCTGCTTAAACTGCTCCCTTGCTTTTGAAAGATTTTCACGCAGCACCCAGTAATCCAGGTCTAGGGGACCGTTTAATCCCTGGTAAACCTCCGAGAAATTCACATAGTCACCGATATTTATGTTTACTCCGTAATTATTGATGGGGTTGATAACCCGCCAGTGCCAACGCGTAGTTCCGTTTTCCTCACCTTTACCTATTAACCGACCGTTGCCTACCGCTACCAGGTCTTTTGGAGCACCAATATACAGATCCAGGCCATTATCCGGTTCGTCGTACGGATGATCCTTGTTAGGCCACCATATACTCGATCCAATACCCTGGTTGGATGTCGCAATAAAATGGTTGTCATTAGTATCGCGTTCCCATGAAAAGCCACCGTCCCAGGGAGGTCGCTTTGCTGTACGCGGTTTTCCGGAAAACGATACTTCCAGAGTATAAGTCTTATTGACACGCTGCCGTTTTTCGAGCTGGATATAATGGAACATTCCTTCAGAAGTAACTTTTAGTTCTTTGCCGTTCTGAGTAACTTTTTCGATAGTCATCGGCTCCTGCAGGTCTATTTGCATAAGCTGATTGGGCTCTAATACCTTGTAAGTTATTTTATTGGTTCCTTTTATTTGGAATGTTTCCGGCAGCACATCAACCTGCAATTCGTAATGAAGTACATCCCACCACGCACGTTCAGGGGTAATACTTCCGAACAGGGAATCTTTTTGTGTGAAGTTTTGCCCGTAACAAAAAGATATGAACAGGCTGACGATTAGGGTAAGTCTTAGTGAATCACGCATAATTATCTGAATATAGCCGAGGGGAAAACCACAACACTCTCATGACCTCCGGGTCCAACGGCAGAAACTCCAAAGAAGTAATTATCAATAACAATACCGTCCAGGGTGAATTCATTCACATCGCCTACATATCGGCTGTTATCCCAGGTAGGAGAAGTGGTCTCCCGCCAATAGACCTTGTAACCCGTGGCACCTTCACTTTTTCTCCATTTCAGTTTTGCTGAAGGTTCAACGATACCTCCAATGGCAACACTGGTAGGAGCAGGAGGAGCCCAGGCCAGGGAAGCCAGCGAAATGGCATTCACTGCCGTTAATCTGGCGGCATAATCGAAATTTACGAATTTTAAGAGGTCTCCGTATTCAATATTATCTTCCATGCGGATATCCTGGTGCTGCTGGGTATAATTCTCGTGGGCTTCCATGATCCGGATACCGGCAAATCCGGCATCGTTAAACGGACGGTGATGTCCGCCCCGGCCAAACCGATCCAGTCTGTAGATTAGGATGGGATTCATTTCCGGCATGTATTTACGGGTGGTGGCGTGTACATAGCGGGCCAGTTGCCGGCTTATGCCATCGACTTCTCCCCCGTAAAACCGTCTTCTGTTTCGCTCGCTTTCCGATTCGGTAGGAGGAACGGGTTCAGAAAAGATTCTGAAATCCCGATTGCTGATCACACCATTCACCCCTCGAATATTGCCAATCATATCGTTATTGAATACACCAACAATGTCCCAATTATTCACAGTGGCATATTCTGCAAAACCCTTGCCGCCAAACAAGCCCTGTTCCTCTCCGCTCAATCCCAGGTAGATTATACTTTTTTCGAATTTGTATTTGCTTAGCACTCTCGCAGCTTCTATGGTTCCGGCCATGCCACTGGCATTGTCGTTAGCCCCCGGAGAATCAGAGGTGTAATCGTTAGAATCACTTACCCTGCTGTCTATATCACCACTCATGATTATATAGTGGTTAGGATATTTGGTTCCCTTCTGAACTGCAACTACGTTCACTACCCAAACATCTCTGGTGATCCTGTTATTGGCACCTTCCTTTACCAGGTCCTTTTGATAAAAAACATCCAGACATTCGCCGCACTCGGCCGAAATCTTGTCGAACTCAGCTTTAATCCATCTTCGGGCGGCACCAATTCCCCGGGTGTTACTGGTTGTATCACTTAGGGTATGACGGGTGCCAAAATCTGCGAGGGTTGCGATATCCGATTCGATCCTTTCAGGCGAAACGTCCGATATGATATCGTAGATACGCGAATCGGTCTGGGCATAAGGTGTACAAAAGCTGATCGTAAAAATTAGTGCAAATAGAAGTCTCATTGATCTAAATTTACACTAAAATAACGAAAAGAAAATATTTCAGCTGTGGCTTTACCTAATAAGGTTCTGCTGTATATTCATGCTGCGATTTAGGCCCTCTGGGATTCGGACTGGTATTCTTATAATTATGAGGAATGGATTCATAGGGGTATTCCCAGCGGTCTTTGGTAACTACAAAATGCAAATGGGGGTAACCGGCAAGGCCCGTGGAGCCACTGTAACCAATACTGTCTCCCTGTTCAACTAAATCTCCTATCTCAGGAATGACACCGTTTTGAGTAAGATGCATATACTGGGCATAACTGTTATCACTGTGTTTAATCACTACCAGGTTATTAGGGAAATCGCCGTCTATACCCGATTCTTCCGTATACACCACCAATCCGCTTCTACTGGCCGTGATGAGCGTACCTATTGGCATTCCAAAATCTACTGCGAACTGATCGGGTTGTCCCTGACTGTGGTAAGAACTGCTACACTGACTTAAATGAACCTGATAGGTTTTGCCAACGGGATAGGGTAGGACGTAATCGGACTCATGCCATGGCTGATAGGTTACCCCGGAACACCCTACCGAAGTAGACTGGTTGACCGGGTTTTGGTTATTGTTCTGGCCGGAGTTTTCGTCATTGCCCGAACAATTCAATAAAAGAATCAATAGTGTAGTAGAAAAAATACTAATATTCATGACTGTTTTTTCGGGAAATATAGTCAGGATATATAGGGGTGAAGGGATCCAGCAACTCTTATTTCGATAAGAATAATTATTCTTTATTGCTTTACTTCGGAAGAAGTGGTTGCAGGCATGGCAACTAGCGCAAGATGTTTCCCATCCGGACTCAATGCAAGTCGGGTAATATCGGAAATCTTATATTCTGAAAGATCTGCTGCTTCCTTCCAGTCTCCGCCCTCATAGAGATCATAGATATAAAGTTTACTGCCGCTGCCCAACAATAATTTCGTATCGCTTAGCCAGATATGATCTTGCACCCCAATTGGCAATTGGGTGACAAAAAAGCTTTCGAAGGTTTCCATTTCCAGCTGATAGATGTCGTAATTACCTTCTTCATTCTTTAAGGTATAACTAACAGATTTACTTCCCGGGATGTTGTGAAAGGATCTGCCTGCACCCCGGAACAGTGTATCAACAGCTTTGGTCTGCAGGTTTGTCACTACCATTTCCAGGTCGTCCTCGCCCAAAACCGATCCCACCAGATTGTGTTCGTCGTACATCACAAAATAAGCGATCTGTAAATCGGGATGTGCTTCTTTGTATTCTGCAGTGGTGAGGTGATGGTGGAATAGACGCTGTCGTCCTGTGGTATCAAGATGCACACTGAGTACATGCTGAGAGTTGGGAATTCGCTGGGGGGAGTACTGACTGGAGGCCGAGCCTGAGTGATACCAAAATTTTTTATCGAACCGGATGTTGTATTGGGCGATATCAGTCTGTCCGTTGTTATTGCCGGCGAATAATACTAAGTTATTGCTTTGGAATGAGGGCTGACTGTCGTAGCCTTCGTCTTCCGAGATGTTTTTGAGGTTGGTTACCGAAATTTCTTCATTGGCCAGGTCGATCTCGGCCAGAAAAACTTCGGTATTTGGCTGAGCAGTGATTAAAATAGTGTTCAGTAAGGCCAGAATGCCAATTGAAAATTTCATAGAAGATTAATTTGCTCAAATATACTCACTATTTAAGACAAAACCGCCGCTCGGCGAAGAACGGCGGTTTCTCTCAACTAACTAACCAAATGCTTGAAACAGCATCTGATGTCTTAATACGGATAGGTGTTTTCGGAAGTTACCTTGGCCGCTATTGTGTTTCTCAGCTCAACGATATTCGGCAGGTTCTGGTATTTTGTAAAGCGCTTAAGCCCCATGAGCATCATGCGTTGTTCATCACCCTGGGCGAAAGAGGCAATACCTTCTTTGGCTCTGAGCGTGACGGTATCCACTGCGTGATAGGTGTACAATTGCGCCATGGCTACTTGTTCGGCCGAATTCTTGGCGGCTCGTTTTGCGTTCTTCTCCGCTCGCAGCACGGCACTTTCAGCTAAATATATCTCAATAAGGATATCGGCAGAAGCCAATAACAATTGCTGGTGTTCTTCCAGCTGTGGCCCGTATTTCTGTACTGCAGAACCGGCTACCATCAAAAAGACCTTTTTCATTTTAGCAATCATGGCTTTTTCTTCCGAAAGCACTTCACTGTAATCGGGGGTATCGAAAGATGGTATGCCTGTGAGTTCTTCTCCCACGGCTGTAGCCGGGCCTAAGAGGTCTACATGCCCTTTCATGGCCTTTTTTACCAGCATTCCAACGGCCAGCATTCTGTTGATCTCATTGGTCCCTTCGTAGATTCGCGAGATTCGGGCGTCACGCCAGGCCGCCTCCATGGGCGTATCGGCACTAAAGCCCATTCCCCCGAAAATCTGGATCCCTTCATCGCTGCAGTTCTGTATATCTTCAGAAACCGCTACCTTCAGGATGGAACATTCAATGGCGTATTCTTCAACGCCCTTTAATTCGGCTTCCTGATGCGAATTACCCTCGGCTTTTCTAATGGCGATCCGGTCCTCAATATTCTTGGCTGCCCTGTAGCTGGCACTTTCCCCGGCATAGGCTGAAGCAGACATTTCTGCAAGTTTGGACTTTATGGCCCCAAACTTGGCGATAGGCGTATTAAACTGTATGCGCTCATTAGCGTATTTAACCGAATTGGAGATAACCCGGCGCTGCGCATCCAGGCAAGCCGCGGCCAATTTTATTCTTCCTACGTTCAGGGCATTCATGGCGATCTTGAATCCCTGGCCCCGCTCGGCAAGCATGTTTTCTACGGGTACTTTGGTCTCGTTAAAGAAGACCTGTCTCGTGGAAGAGGAATGTATGCCTAACTTTTCTTCTTCTTCTCCCAGGCTGATGCCATTTTCAGGATCATTCTCGACGATAAACCCGGTGATATACTTATCGTCCTCGATACGAGCAAAGACTATAAAAATATCGCAGAATCCGGCGTTTGAGATCCACATCTTCTGACCGCTTATAAGGTAGTGTTTACCATCTTCAGAGAGTACTGCCTTGGTTTTTCCGCTGTTGGCATCGCTACCTGCACCAGGCTCGGTAAGACAATAAGCCCCGAACCATTCGCCGGTTGCCAGTTTAGGTACGAATTTCTTTTTCTGAGCTTCGGTTCCGTATAAGGTAATCGGCATGGTGCCAATTCCGGTATGGGCTCCAAAGGCAGTGGCAATAGATCCGGTGGCTCCCGAAATATAATCGCACACCAGCATGGTTGTTACAAAGCCCATGCCCAGTCCGCCGTATTCTTCCGGGACTGCTACACCCAATAATCCGAGCTCCCCGGCTTTTTTCATGATCTCTTCGGTAAGCCCATAGTCGTGGGCTTCGAAGCGATCCTTTTTGGGCCATATCTCTCTGTCTACGAATTCCTTTACCGAATCGCGCATCATTTTTTGTTCTTCTGAAAAGTCTTCGGGGGTGAAGACATCTTCACATTTGGTTTCTTTTACCAGGAATTGTCCGCCTCGTAATAGATCCTCGTTAGTTTCTGCTGCTGTATTCATATCAATTTCTTTCTGCTGTTTATTTCTAATTCCTCTGCCTTAGTTTAAAAACTCGTAAATGCCGGCAGCACCCTGGCCGGTTCCAACGCACATGGTAACCATGCCGTATTTTCCCTTCATCTTGCGTTTACGCATCTCGTCGAAAAGTTGTACCGAAAGCTTGGTTCCTGTACAGCCAAGTGGGTGGCCCAGGGCAATCGCGCCTCCGTTAACATTGATAATATCAGGATTTAAATCCAGTTCCCTGATAACAGCCAGAGATTGGGAGGCAAAGGCTTCGTTTAACTCTATCAGTTCAATGTCCTCTTGCTTAAGTCCTGCCTGTTTTAAAGCTTTTGGAATCGCCTTTACAGGTCCTATCCCCATAATCCGCGGCTCTACACCCACGGCTGCAAAATTTACCATGCGTGCTATGGGTTCCAGGTTTAGTTCTTTTACCATCTCCTCACTCATTACCAGTACAAAGGCGGCGCCATCGCTCATCTGGGAGGAATTTCCTGCCGTAACACTGCCGTTGGCGGCAAAGACAGGTCTTAGTTTGGCCAGCACTTCTTTAGAGGTATCGGCCCTGGGGCCTTCATCCTGTTTTACTGTATAATGAGTCGTTTCCTTCTTACCATTTTCGTTCACGAAGGTATGTTCCACTTCAATCGGGACGATCTGCTCTTCGAAACGATTTTCGGCCTGTGCTTTAAGAGCCTTTTGGTGCGAGTTAAAGGCAAATTCATCCTGGTCTTCTCTGGAGACGTTAAACTGGTTTGCCACCGCTTCCGCCGTAAGGCCCATTCCCCAGTAATAATCTTCATGACCCTCTTTGGCGATCTCGTAATCGGGAGTCGGTTTGTATCCGCCCATAGGAATAAAACTCATGCTTTCGGCTCCCCCGGCTATGATGCATTCGGCCATTCCGCTCTGTATCTTGGCAGTGGCCATGGCAATGGTTTCAACACCTGAGGCGCAGTAGCGATTTACGGTTACCCCCGGCACGTCGTCTATCTTCAGACCCATCAGCGAGATGAGCCTGGCCATGTTCAGGCCTTGTTCGGCCTCCGGCATGGCATTTCCTACCATTACATCGTCTATACGGGTCTTTTCGAGCTGAGGTACTTCCTTCAACATAAATTGAATGGTTTCTGCCGCCAGTTCATCAGGCCTCTTGAACCTGAAGAGTCCGCGAGGTGCTTTTCCAACCGCTGTTCTGTATGCCTGTACGATATATGCTGTTTTCATTGTCTTAATTTCTTAGTGGTTTTCCTTTTTTTATCATGTGTTCCAGACGCTCCAGGGTCTTTCGTTCTCCGGTTAGACTTAGGAATGCTTCGCGCTCCAGGTCGAGAAGATATTGTTCAGACACCAGGCTGGGTTCGCTCAGGTCACCACCGGCCATTACATAGGCCAGTTTATTTGCAATCTTTTTGTCATGTTCACTGATATACTTTCCGGCTTCCATGGAATCGGTTCCTACCAGGAACATTCCCAGGGCTTGTTTCCCCAGTACTTTTACGTCCTTCCGCTGAATTGGTTTGGTATATCCCCGGTCGGCCATTTGCCTGGCTACGGCCTTGGCAGTGGCGATTTGCCTGTCGCGATTTACTACAACTATATCTTTCCCGTGTTGGAGTATGCCGGTGTCGTAAGCTTCATAAGCCGAAGTAGCTACTTTAGCCATTCCGATGGTGAGGAAGTACTCCTGAAGTCGGTTTAGTTCAACGTCGTTCTTCTCAAACGTATCGCTGGCGCGCAGGGTCATTTCCTTACTACCGCCACCTCCGGGGATTACACCCACGCCAAATTCCACTAATCCGATATAGGTTTCAGCAGCTGCCACAACGCGGTCTGCATGCAGCGTCATTTCGCATCCGCCTCCTAAAGTCATCCCATGAGGTGCGACGACCACCGGAATGGATGAGTAACGAATACGCATACAGCTGTCCTGGAAATACTTTACGGCCATGTTCAGCTCGTCGTATTCCTGTTCCACGGCCATCATAAAGATCATGCCGATATTTGCTCCTACAGAGAAATTCGTGCCCTGGTTACCAATTACCAGGCCGTCGAAATCTTTTTCGGCTATATCAATGGCCTTATTAACTGCGGCCAGCACGTCGCCTCCAATGGAATTCATCTTACTTTGGAACTCCACGTTAAGGATTCCATCGCCCAGGTCTTCAATTACAGCCCCGCTGTTCTTGAAAACCTGCTTGTTTTCTCGTATGTTATCCAGAATAATAAACGCATCCTGCCCGGGAACTTTTTTATGAGATTTCGAAGGGATATCGTAATAATAGGTGGCTCCGTCTTTTACCGTATAGAAATTCGAGATTCCGGAATCCATCATTTCTCGAACCCAGGGGGCCGGTTCCTTGCCTTGTTCCTTTATTAATTCAAGCCCTTTTTCCAGGCCAACGGCATCCCAGATCTCGAACGGCCCATTTTCCCAGCCAAATCCGGCCTTGAGGGCATCATCAATTTTATAAAGTTCATCTGTTATTTCGGGAATACGTTTGGAAACATAGGCAAAAAGGCCGCCAAAGTTCTTTCGGTAGAATTCAGCTGCCCGATCCTTTCCGCCGATCAGGATTTTAAAGCGGTCTATGACTTTGTCTACAGATTTGGTTAGTTCCAGGGTAGGGAAGGAGGCGCGTTTCCCCTTGCGATATTCCATCGATTTAAGGTCGAGGCCAAGGATTTCGCTGGATCCGTCTTCTTTCTTTACTTTTTTATAGAAACCCTGGCCCGATTTGCTTCCAAGCCATTGGTTGTCCATCATCGAATTGATAAAGTCGGGAAGCTCAAAGACTTCGTGCTCTTCATCTTCAGGGACATTTTCAAAGATACCGTTCGCCACGTGTACAAGCGTATCGAGGCCTACCACATCGACTGTACGGAAGGTGGCGCTCTTGGGGCGTCCTATAACGGGCCCGGTAAGTTTATCGACTTCCTCGATGGTAAGTCCCATTTCTTCAACCAGATGAAACAGACTTTGAATGCCATAGATTCCTATTCTGTTTCCGATGAAAGCCGGGGTGTCTTTTGCAATTACGGTGGTCTTCCCGAGAAATTTCTCTCCATAGCCATCCAGGAAATCAAGAACTTCCTGTTTTGTATCAGGACCCGGGATGATCTCAAAGAGCTTCAGGTAGCGCGGCGGGTTGAAAAAGTGGGTTCCGCAGAAGTGCTGCCTGAAATCTTCCGACCTACCTTCATTCATAAATTTAATTGGAATTCCGGAGGTATTCGATGTGATGAGGGTGCCCGGAGTCCTGTATTTTTCAATATTTTCGAACACCTGTTTTTTAATATCGAGGCGTTCAACAACCACTTCGATAATCCAGTCTACATCTTTTACTTTACTAATATCGTCTTCCAGGTTTCCGGTGGTAATCCTGGATGCAAAGTCCTTGTGGTAAAGAGGTGCCGGTTTGCTTTTAATGGCTGCAGCCAGTGAATCGTTAACAATACGGTTTCTCACAGCTTTATCGTTAAGACTTAGTCCCTTCGATTTCTCTTTTTCAGTTAATTCGCGTGGTACTATATCGAGCAGCAGCACCTGCACGCCAATATTGGCAAAATGACATGCGATCCCACTACCCATAATTCCGGATCCTATAACAGCAACTTTTTCTATTCTTCGTTTCGACATTTTTACTGAATTTTTTCTGTTGTGTATATCTTCTTCGAGGTTACCAAATCCAGGATGGAATTGGCTACCTTTTTAAATGTTTGCAAATCTTCGGGAGGAATATGGTCTCTTACTGCCTCGTCGAACTGTAATACCACGTTCTTGGAGAAGTTGCGCATTTCCTTGCCGAAAGGGGTGAGGTGAATAAGAACACCGCGGCCATCGGCAGGATTGGGCTTCCTTTCTATAAGACCCTTTTGTTCCATGTTCTTAAGGGTGCGGGAAAGACTGGTGGCCTCCATGCCCATTTTCGGGCCCAGGGCCGTTGAAGGCGTCCCTTCTTCAGGATCGATACTTATAAGTGCGAATCCTGTTGCCATGGTACTGTCTTTTTTGCCGGCTTCTTCGTTATACATTTTGGTAACCGCCATCCAGGTTGCCCGAAGCAGGTAGTCTATTGTTTTTTCTTTCAATGGAAATCACTTTTAGATGATTCCAAATATACATAATTTTATTATGCATGCATAATAAATAACAAAATTTTGACAATTTTTTAATATTGAAAACAGCGCGGAACAGCGGGGTTTAGATAACTATAATATTAGAAGGTTATCTCAAAATGCACCCCTTTGACGATATGTCCGGCAATACAGTTACACTTATAGGAGTTTAATTGAATTGACCCAAGCAAGCGCAGTTTGGAGATCTTACGGGGCTTGTTATTTGTAATTTACTCCGCCTCGTGGCCGTACAACTTATTATACAGGTGAATATATCGCTCCTTTATCACTTTGCGTTTCATCTTCATGGTTGGGGTGAGCAGTCCGGAATCTATGGACCATACCTCCGGGGTAAGTTCAAATTTCTTGATCTTTTCCCACTTTCCAAAACGTTTATTAAAATGGTTTACTTCCTCCTGAATGCGCGCAATTAACTTCGGATTGTTAACCAATTCGTGCGGGTCATCACTCAACTTCATCCCTTTGCGGATATTCCAGTCATGTATAAATTCGAAGTTCGGTTGAATAAGGGCAGCAGGCATTTTTTCTCCTTCGCCTACGACCATGATCTGCTCGATGAATCGCGATTGTTTCATCGCATTCTCGATTAGCTGTGGTGCAATATACTTTCCACCGGAAGTCTTAAACATTTCTTTCTTGCGGTCGGTGATCTTGAGAAACCCGTCCCGGTCTACTATCCCGATATCGCCTGTGTGGAAATACCCGTTTACCAATACTTCGCTTGTCTTTTCCGGATCCTTGTAGTATCCCATCATTACCTGCGGGCCCTTAATAAGGATCTCGCCATCCTCCGCAATTTTCACTTCTGTCTCCCGGATGGGTTTCCCCACGGTTCCAATTCGAAATCCTCCATTCCTCATGTCGTTAACACTTACCACAGGGGAGGTCTCTGTAAGGCCATATCCTTCCATGACGGGAATTCCGGCAGCATTGAAAACCCTGGCCAGTCTGGGTTGCAGGGCAGCGCTGCCCGATGCGATGGCCTTTAGATTGCCACCAAGAGCTTCCTGCCACTTACTGAATATCAGTTTTCGCGCCAGTTTTAGTTTGGATTCGTACCACCAGCCGTTCTGGCCATAGGGTTCGTAATCCAGCCCCAGGTTGACGGCCCAGAAGAATAATTTTTTCTTTATCCCGCTTAATTCTGTCCCTTTTGCGTAAATCTTATCGTAGACTTTCTCCAGTAAACGGGGAACGGCCGTCATAACTTCCGGCTGTATTTCCTTTAAATTCTCGCTAATGGTTTCCAAAGATTCAGCAAAATAAATCTGAACCCCGCAGTACTGATACATATAGAGTAACATGCGCTCATAAATATGGCAAACAGGCAAAAAACTCAACGCCTTGGTGTGGCCAAGGTCGATCGGGAGACGTTCGGCACTGTAAATGGCATTGGAGGTGATATTCTTATGACTCAGCATTACTCCTTTGGGTCTTCCTGTGGTTCCTGAAGTATAAATAAGCGTAGCAAGATCGTTTTCATCGATTGAAGCCATCCGTTTTTCCACCTCTTCCTGTAAGTGGGGATTTTCATTTCCCAAGCGGATAATTTCACTGTAATGCGGACAATCGCGTAATTCATCGAAACAATAGACGCCCTGCAAGGTAGGTACCATATCCTTGATACGGTTCACCTTTTTCAGCACTTCTTCACATGAGACAAAACAAAATTTCGATTCACTGTGGTTTAGCACATATTGGTAATCTTCTTCCGAAATCGTAGGGTAGATAGGAACATCCTGGGCTCCAAGCTGAAGGATACCGATATCGCATATATTCCATTCGGTGCGATTGGTCATCGAGATAATGGCTATTTTATCGTTGGGTTGAACCCCCAATTGTATTAACCCCCGGCTAATTGCATTGGCCTTATCTATGTACTCAGCTGTGGAAGTTGAAACCCACTCGCCGTTTTTTTTGCTTACCAGTGAAGACTGGAGGGGATAGTGCTCTAGTTGATAATAGGGGAAGTCGAAAAGTCGTTTTACCTCAGTCATGCAGTGATAATTTCAGAATAGCAAAATATAAAAAATAATCCGGTTTTCAGGGATGCAGACGGTTGGTTTGAGTTTCAGGTGGACATGGTACGCATCATTTCGAAGAACAGCTCTTTTTTGGTTCTTGAAACAGCAACAGCCTCGTCGTTGTTCATCAAAATATATCCACCATCGGATTTAATATACTTCTTAACCTCCTTCAGGTTGATGAGATAGGTGTTGTGAACCCTTAAAAAAGCGTATTCAGACAACAAATTTTCGTATTCTTTAAGATGTTTGCTTACCAGATGCCGGGTTTTATTCTTAAGCTGAAAGTGGGTGTACGACCCCTCGGCCTTGCAGTAGATAATGTCTTCCACGTTTATGAATTCATAGCCTTCAGAGGTCGAAAGGCAAATTTTCTTCAAATCGGACTGTTGTTGTTTTAAATTTTGAATCAGCGTTTCCAACTGCCGGTTGTAAACGTCCTTATCTTTAATTTTCTTGGCTTTTTCAACTGCCATCAGTAATTCTTCCAGGTCGATGGGTTTTAGCAGATAATCCAGCGAACTGAATTTAACTGCCCTGATTGCGAACTGTTCGAAGGCAGTGGTGAATATGACCTCGAAATTTATAGTTTTTAATCGCTCCAGCAGATCGAAGCCTGTCCCGGTTTGCAATTCAATGTCTAGGAAAACCACGTCGGGGTCTAGTTTAGGAATTACCACCAGGGCTTCTTCTATCGAACTAAGGGCCTGCAGCACTTCTATATCCGGACAAAATTCATCGAGCATTGCCTTGAGGGTTTCCCGGCTGTGCTGTTCATCGTCTACCACTATTGCTTTTAATTTCATAGGTTGCCTTATTTATTCTATATAGATTTTAATTATCACCAGCGTTCCCAGGGAGTTTCCTTTGTTATCCTTCTTATCGATGATTTGAAAATGATTATTCTGGTGTTTATTTAGCATTTGCAGTCGTTTTTCCGTGACCTCTATGCCGCGTGATTTTTTCGATCCAACCAGGGCAGATTTCATTTCTTCGGCTGCTTCTCTGCCAATCCCGTTGTCCTCGATTTTGCATACCAGGTACGAATCTTCCAATGCAAAACTCAATAGGAGTAACTTATCGGCCTGTGATCGATTCAGCAAGCCATGAAGGATTGCATTTTCAACAAATGGCTGCAGAATTAGGGTAGGAATCTCGATCGCACTGGTATCTATATTCTCGTCTATAATGATTTTATAATTGAAAGAAGAATCGAATCTCAGGGATTCCAGTTCGAGATATTTTTCCAGCAGCGAGATCTCGTTAGCCAGTAGATTGTTCGATTCGATAGAACCCTCCAGCAGATTGCGCATCAGGGCGCTGAATTTATTGAGATACTTGATCGCCGATTCTTTCTGTTCATTACTTATTAGATACTGGATGGAACTAAGGGAGTTAAAAATAAAGTGAGGGTTCATCTGCGCGCGAAGGGCTCTGCTCTGATTCACAAACGAATCCTTTTGAAACTGCATTCTTTCTTTGTACTCCAACTGCAGTTTATAGGTAAGTCCGTAAGCGAAAATGAGTATTTCCAGGGAAGATCCAACTACCATATACAAGCGGTGACGGAGGAATAATAATCCCAATGCCCCAAGCATATAACAGAAGGAGCCTGTTACTATAAACACGGCAAGTTTGTCCTTTCTCTTAAAGAGCAGATAGGTCATTCCCACCAGACCGAAAACCGTCATGATAACCCGCTCGAGGTCCAGTAAATAAATATGTCCGATAAAATATTCTGCCAATAGAAATGCGATATCGAGGACAATCACCAACGTCAGCACATAGGCTATCCACTTCAGGGCGACATGCAATCTTGGGTAAAAATCTTTGGTTTCAAGATAGTATATCACAAACAGGATATAAGCCAGGTTAATAGTAACCTGATTCACCTGGAAGAAGGTATAGCTAATTAGGTTGAACTCACCGAAAATCAATTGGGGAAGCCTGAAGAGGTCCCCGGTGAGGTAAAGGAATAGAAAAAGCACATAGCCGGCATAGAAAAGGAATTCCTGGCGTTTGGTATAAAAATAGAAACCCAGCGTAAAGATAAACATCACCAAACAGATTCCGCTGAAAACAAAGATAGGAATCATCACGTCCATGTCGCGACTTGAGTAGAATCCCTTTATTATATCATTCTGCAGCGTCGAGCCGTATGCTATTTTCCATTTGTCTATGCGGTCCAGTAACACTACCCGCCTAACCTTCAGAAACAAGTACCTGCCATCGATAAGCGAATTGCTTTCAAATGGAATGCCTGCCAGGTACATGATCGACCTTTTTTCGGGATTCTCGTTCAGAAACCTGCCAAATTTCATCTCTTTTATAATATCGTTTTCTTGAAAATACAGGCTGGCATATTCGAAACCAGGCGTGCGAAGAAACCATTTTTCTTCAGTATCAAGCCTGGCAAATTCATCGCCGAAATCTAACTTTATCCAGAATATGTCTGAAGGCATCGACCTTTCAGTAAACTCATTTCCGTCTTTGAAGTAGTAATTGCCGGATATAATGCTCTCGATTGTAAGTGAAGTGTCCTTGGTTTTAAACAAGGAGAAGGAAACACCCTTACCGTTCCTGTCTAAAGCTTCCTGCGCTCCCGCTGCGCCCCAATTAAGCCACAGGACTGCAATAATTACGGTAAGGCACCTAGTTTTAACAGGCATATCCTATTGCAGATTAGGTAAGGTAACGACTATATTTCCGCCATTTAAGATACTGTTTTTAAAGAAGCTAACGCGTTTTTTGATTTTATAATTCCGAAGTTGGTTCAGCAGCCTTATCTGATCCTGCCACAACATTATCTTAGCGCGGTATTCGGGAGTGTACCCTGCTTTGGAGATTCTTCCCGCAAGGTAATTGAAATCGGTATGAACAATTACGTTTTGTTCGGAGACCTTGAATTTAATAACGATGCTGTATTCCCTGTATTGATTGTATATGGCGTGTTCGATGATATTCTCAAATAGTGTCTGCAGAATAAAGGAAGGAATGATTGCTTCGGAAGGAGATGTGGTTTCATCCTGTAAGATCTCATAACTAAATTGTTCATTATACCGAAGTTTCTGAAGACTGAAGTAGGCTTTCAGCATTTCTATCTCATCTGCCAGGTTAACCGACTCCTGCTCCATGTGTTTTAAATAAAAGCGAATGAGTTTGCTGAAAACCGAAAGGTAAATTACGGCCAGTCGTTTGTTTTCAGTAGTTATAAAGTATTGAATAGCACTTAGTGAATTGAAGATGAAGTGCGGATTGAGCTGCGACCTGAACGCTCTCAGTTTCAGCTGAACCATTTCATCGCTGTGATGCCGGTTCGATACATTCTTAGGGTTAGGGGAGGTCTTCAAAATGGCTAATGTTGGATTTAGATCATCACACATATGAATATAAAATTAGGAAAAGCCGTACAACATTAAACATGCACAGCTTTCCCCAACTTTAAGTGTTTTACGCTATTGCTTTACTATTTTATAACTTCCTTTCTTTCCTTCTGAAACGACAGTCATTATATAATTACCCGTTCGTAAGGATGAAAAATCGATACTATGGGCGGTAGAGTTTATGTTTTCCGATAACAGCCGTTGGCCTGAAAGGTTGAACAATTCCACTGTCTCTATATTCGATATTGCTTTCAGTTGAATGATATCACTCACCGGATTAGGATAGAAGCTGAAACCTTCGATGGTTTGCTCTCCTGTCCCCAGTATTCCCGCCAGATTAACTGAAACACTGGCCATTGGCACGTTTGGAGCAACCCCGGCCATCAGGTAATACGTAGTTCCCGGACTTGCAATAATTGAGGCAATACTATTGGTGTCGCATCCATTCCCAGGTTGGTCTACCCAGGTGAGATCACTACCGGAAGTAGCGTTTTCATCGACAGCCGAGTAGAAGACAACCCCTCCAATTCCTGCATTGAGGTCGATCCCTGCCACAACCTGTCCTTCGATAGCTGCTGTAAATTTATACCAGACAGCGATCACTCCCTGGGTGTCGCACCCGGTTTGTCCTGCATCATCAATACCGGTAGCCACCATAAAATGTACATCCTCATCGAAGTAATCTTCCAGACCATTCAGGTCTGTGGCGTTGCTAACAAAATCATTAAGCGGTGGAGCAAAGACCTCTTCCGAATTTATCAACACATCCGATATCACATTATTCTTAACATAGATATAATAATGTACACCTACGCTAGCCGATATGAGCGCAAAATTACCGTTGTCGCAGGGGTTACTTACCTGGTCGACGTGCGTAAGTTCCTGCCCTGAAGTCGCATTCGGGTTTGGAGATGAGTAGAATACGATTATAGGTCCGTTATCGTTGGCCAGGCCGGCACCTATATCGCCTGCAGCCGTTGGGGTGAATTTATACCATATACCCGCCACCCCTGTCGTACAGCCTTGCTGCCCGCCGTCTCCGGGAGTGGTGGCTTCCGGAAAATTGACGTTGCTGTGGGTAAACAAGGTGGGAACCTGAGATAGGTCGATGGCATTCTCGATAAGGTCGTTAACCGGAGGGGCAAGCATCACCGGGTTGCTTCCTAAAGCGTTGAGTGATGTTAAGAATGCAATACTTAAAAAGCATTTTAATACTGTAAATCTAGTTTTCATGATTGTGTTATTTGATTTTGGTGTAAAAGTATATTCGACCCGCAGTGAACCGAGCCCCAAATTGACAAATGGTAGTTTTGGATTGATAGTTGGAAAAAGCGGAAATAAAAAAAACCGTTGGATACCTATCACAACGGTTTTAAATTTTCGTAAGCGGTGTTTTAATTAGACTCCAGCCACTTTCTGGCATTTACAAAAGCCTCCATCCATGGAGAAACCTCGTCTTTTCGTCCTTCAGGATAATGAGCCCAGTTCCATTGGAAGGTGGACCGCTCAAGATGCGGCATCATTACCAGGTGCCGGCCCGTGCTGTCGGCAAGGAATGCAGTGCCATAACCACTGCCGTTCGGGTTTGAAGGTAACTCGCTGTAGGCGTATCTCCCCGCAATCTGATATTGGTCTTCAGGAAGTGGCAGGTCGAATTTGCCTTCCCCGTGTGCCGCCCAAATTCCCAGGGTGGAGCCCGCCAGGCTCGAAAGCATGACCGAATTATTCTCAGGAATATGAACCGAAGTAAAGGAACATTCAAATTTCCCCGTATCGTTGTGTAGCATTCGGGGTTTCTGCTCGTGTTCGGGGTTGATAAGGCCTAGTTCGATAAAAAGCTGACACCCATTACAAACTCCTAAGGACAAGGTGTTGTCCTTGGCGAAGAATCCTTTTAAAGCGCTATTTGCCTTTTCATTGTAAAGAAAAGCGCCAGCCCATCCCTTTGCACTTCCCAGGACATCACTATTTGAAAATCCGCCCACGGCAGCTATAAAACGGATGTCTTCCAAGGTTTCCCGACCTTCGATAAGGTCGGTCATATGAACATCCTTTACATCGAAGCCCGCCATATACATGGCATAGGCCATTTCGCGCTCACTGTTACTGCCCTTTTCGCGGAGTACAGCAGCTTTAATTCTCCGCTTGGCCGGGTCTATTGCCGGTAAGGCCCCGGTAAATCCTTCGGGAAACTTAAATTCCAGGGGTTGTTTCTTGAAATTTTCGTAACGTTCTTTGGCTTTCTTCTCACCACTCTGTTTTCTATCCAGCAAATAGGAAGTTCGAGCCCAGATATCGCGGTATTTCGGAATATCAAAACTTTCAAGCGTGTCGCCGTGGCGAATGCTTAGACTATCACCTGCTTTCACACTTCCTATTTTGTGAAATTGAATCTGCTGTTTTTCCAGTTCAGCCTCTATTTCAGCATCCATATTCGCTTGAATAACCACCCCGCTGTTCTCGGTAAACAATACTTTTATAAGGTCTTTATCCAGCTTGGTAAGATCGAGGTCCGCGCCGAGATTTACTTCTGAAAAGCACATCTCCAGTAAAGTCGTAATCAATCCACCTGAAGCTATATCATGCCCGGCCGCGATCTTTTCATCTTTTATCAACTGCTGAAGGCTATTGAACACCTTTTTTACATAGAAAGCATCTTTTACCCCCGGAACTTCTGAACCAATTCGGTTCAGGGTTTGTGCAAAGGAAGAGCCGCCCAGTTTAAGGGAGTCCCCGGAAAAATCGATATAATATATACTTCCGGCATTTCTTTTTAACACAGGTTCAACCACCTTTCTTATATCGCTGCAATGCCCCGCAGCAGATACGATTACCGTACCCGGAGCAATTACCTCGCCGTCCTTGTATTTCTGCTTCATGGAAAGGGAGTCTTTTCCGGTAGGAATGTTAATCCCTAATTCAATGGCAAATTCGCTGATCCCCTCAACGGCTGCGTACAGTCGTGCATCTTCGCCTTCATTATTACAGGGCCACATCCAGTTAGCCGACAGAGACACACTCTTTAAGCCTTTCTCAAGCGGGGCCCATACTATGTTTGTTAGAGCCTCAACAACCGAATTTCGCGACCCTGCCACCGGATCTACCAGGGCACTTACAGGGGAATGTCCAATTGATGTTGCAACACCTTCTTTTCCGTGATAATCCAGGGCCATTACGCCACAGTTGTTAAGCGGAAGTTGCAGGGGTCCTGCACATTGCTGTTTTGCCACCCTTCCGGTAACACAACGATCGACCTTATTGGTAAGCCAGTCTTTGGATGCAACGGCTTCAAGTTGAAGAACAGCTGCCAGATATTCGTGAATTTTACACTTGTCGTAAGTTAGGTCGGCATAGCGGCGGGCGATCGTCCTGTCCTGCATTAGGGTTTTAGGGGAACTCCCAAACATATCCTCGAGGGCAAAATCCATGGGTTTTTCACCGGTGGTTTCACTTTCGAAACAGAATCGTTGGTCGTCGGTAACCACACCAACTTCGTACATCGGAGATCGCTCACGGTCTGCCACCCGTTTCAGACGGGCAATATCCTTTTCGCCGATGATAAGACCCATACGTTCCTGGGATTCATTGCCTATGAGTTCTTTGGCAGATAGGGTAGGGTCGCCTACCGGTAATTTATCCAAATCGATATGGCCTCCGGTATCTTCAACTAGTTCACTCAGACAGTTCAAATGACCACCGGCTCCGTGATCGTGAATGGAAACGATAGGATTGTCCTCGCTTTCTACCATGCCCCTTATGGCATTTGCGGCCCTCTTCTGCATTTCGGGATTGGAGCGTTGAATGGCATTGAGTTCTATTCCACTCTCGAATTCGCCTGTATCTGCCGATGAAACCGCGGCACCGCCCATTCCTATGCGATAGTTTTCCCCACCGAGTAGGACAACCTTATCTCCGGCATGAGGCGTATCTTTTATTGCCTGCGAAGCCTTTCCGTAGCCAATTCCTCCGGCCAGCATAATGACCTTGTCGAATCCGAGCTGCCGAGCATCTTCTTCATGTTCGAATGTTAATACAGAACCCGAAATTAACGGCTGTCCGAATTTATTTCCAAAATCGGATGCCCCGTTACTCGCCTTGATAAGAATATCCATAGGCGTCTGGTAGAGCCAGGGCCGGGCGTCCATAGCCTTTTCCCAGGGGCGGTTCTCTTCCAGCCTGGAATAGGAGGTCATATAGACTGCCGTACCGGCCAGGGGTAAGGATCCTTTTCCGCCGGCCAGCCTGTCGCGAATTTCTCCACCACTTCCGGTAGCAGCCCCGTTAAAGGGTTCGACTGTAGTGGGAAAGTTATGGGTCTCGGCCTTGAGTGAAATCACACTTTGAAATGGTGATTTTTTGTAGTAATCCGGTACGTCCGGAGATTTTGGTGCAAATTGCTCCACTTCCGGCCCTTTAATAAAGGCCACGTTGTCTTTATAAGCCGAAACAATATCGTTGGGATTTTCCTCCGAGGTCTTCTTTATTAGTTTGAAGAGGGAAGACGCCATTGTTTTACCGTCGATTTCAAAAGTGCCGTTGAAGATCTTATGTCTGCAATGTTCAGAATTTACCTGGCTAAAACCAAACACCTCGCTGTCTGTGAGTTTCCTGTTCAGCTTTACAGAAAGGTTTTCAAGATATTTTACTTCTTCTGCGTTTAAAGCTAAGCCTTCTTTTAGGTTGTAGGCGGCAATATCATCTATCTCTATAATATTCTCAGGTTGGACATTTATCCTGAAAATGTCCTGATCCAGGCAGGAATATTTCTGAGAGAGCATGGGGTCGTAATCCGTATAATCTTCGGTGACATGCTCAAACGATTCAATCCGACTTATACCTGAAATCTGCATATTCTGCGTGATCTCAACCGCATTGGTACTCCATGGACTCACCATGGCAGCTCTCGGACCGACAAAAAAATCCGCGATTGCGGATTGCTCAATTTTACTCTGATGACCAAATAACCAGGATAATTTATTTATGGTTTCTGAAGAAAGTTCGCCTGAAGCCTGGACTGCGAAAACGGTGTTTTTAACGTCTCCAAAAAAGTGGATCATCTCAAGGTGTTTTGGGTGTATTTAACAAAGGGCAAAAATAATTAAATTAATAATAACAAGGAATTATTTGAAGTAATTAAAACAACTTATTTCCCTACAAATCTAGTGGGTTTTTGGAATCAAATATTCCATGTATATTGTGCGACATTTCTAACCCAAAACATTAACTATGAGACTAAAAAGCTTACTTTTTGTGCTCGGATTGGTACTTTCTGCCACCCTTAGTGCACAGCAAACATTTCCACCCGAGGAAATAATCACCGGGACCTATATGGGGCAGACAGGACGTCTTGATGAATTTCCGCTGATGGAAACAAATGATGAAGGAAAAACCGTGCCTACCATGGTCCTGGACCAGCGTGTAAATACCCAGGCCCAGCCTGTACCAACCACCACGGTAATACCCAACCTTCAAACCGAGAACGGACAGATCGAATCCATGCCGTTGGAACAAAATTTTATCGGAGCATCTGCTTCAGAGTCCGGAGGTGTATTTCCTCCCGATCCAACCGGAGCCGTAGGCCCGAATCACTATCTGCATTCGGTGAAT
>JASBSY010000024.1 GCA_030148705.1 Pukyongia sp. | reverse complement strand
GCTCGGGTGGGGGATAAAGTTGGAAGGGGTATGTTCCAGCACCAAAAAAGCCGAGTTATAGACTCCGTTTCGAGTCTCTAAATTCATTGGACTACCCATCAGCATAAAGTCGCGTTTCTTAAGCGGGGGCGTGGTGAGTTCAACGTTGATCTCTGCGCCGGTACCGTTATTTCTGATCACGGCTGCCGATGGATCTGTTTGAACAACACTTCCCTGGTGTTTAACGATAAGATTTCCATTCACCGTTATATCTTTTTCAATTCTGATATAATCATTTGCGCCTATTGTAAGGGTTCTATTATCATCGATCTCACACGTACAGGCTTCGAAGCTTGGTAGGCCGCCACTGTCCATATCATAATTTGCAGCAATCTTGGCATTACTTCCTACATCCGGCGTTCCGTTAGACCATGAAGCGCCGTTGAATTCGGTTGTTTCTGCAGCAATAGTTACCGTGGTATTACAGCTGGATGTATTTCCGTAATCATCTTCTACGTTAAGGGTTACATTAAAAACCCCACCCACGTCGGCACAGCTAAAAGTTGTCTGTCCCGTAATGGTTCTTTTTACGATTCCCATATTATCTGTCGAACCTCCGTCTATATCCATGGCATCGATAGTCACCGTGCCGGTTGCTTTATCCAGAGTAGCAGTAATGCTTTGACAAACAACCACCGGATCGACATTGTCGTAATTCGGGTCTTTTAGAATAAAGAACCCGGTGTTGTAGTTGGAAACGATTAGATTTCCACTTTCAAAATATGGATATATATTCCACGCGCCGTTAAAACTCGCCGAATTTGATGAAGGCCAGGTATCGAATGATGCGACCTCGGTCATATTCTGGTTTGCTATATCATCCACTTTAATAACCCGCACTCCGGCCGAATAGCTGGCCTGGTAGAAGCGGTTACCTCGCACATAACCGTTGTGGTCAATTGCTGCGGTAGGTCCGTAATAATTAAAATGGATACTCGGATTGTCCAGATCGATAAGATCGAGAACGATTGTTTTAGTATTTCCTATGCCACCCATGGCTTCATCCTCCTCATCGCCTAACAGGAAATATCTCTTGTCTTCGGTGAACCATCCCTGATGCGTATAATAATAATTAGGGTAGGTTATGGAAGAAAGTACCTGGACACTCGATTTATTCGTTACGTCCAGAATCACTACCTCGTCTTCATTGGCTCCAATAAAGATCTCTTTCCCCTGGTGGTCCGGATCCGGACCGTCGTAGGTTACTACCTGAGCATCGTGCGTATACCCTTTACCTGAATAATCGTCAATAAGAGTCGGGTTGGTAGGGTTAGTAATATCCAGAAAGATCACTGTATTGGTTCCGGGAGCCGAATTTAATCGCGCACCAAGTATATATGCAACGCCGGTACTTTCATTGATGATAAGGTTGTGGGCAGCTTTAAAGCCTGTATAATGTGCATCGGCAGCAAAAGTTCGGGTCGTACTTGTTGATAATCCTCTCAATCGGGTAAGATCGAACACTTGCATTCCGTGATTGGTAGCCTCACTTACCACGAACGCATGGTTGTTGTATACCTTAACATCCCTCCATGAAGTATTGGAGGTTGCAGTCATCATACGTCCCAGTCTTCGGGGATTCACAGGGTCGGTGATATCGATAAAATAGGTGCTGTTGTTTAATCCAACAATAGCGTATTCTTTACCATCATTGGGGTCGGTCCAACCCCAGGAATCGTTTCCGGAAGAGGCACCTAGATCACTCAAAGAAAAATAGGCCTGCAGGTCCAGGCCATTACAGGGATAACCTCCGGCCATCCCACCGTTACACGGTGTTTGAGCGGAAAGGGAGGTAAAGCTGATCAATAAAACAAAGAGTAAGGATCTGTTCATAGTACGGGGTATATAGTTTATATTAGAGTTTTGGCAATTTAGGTTTTATTCGTTTACATAGGTAAATTCAACCGAACATGGTACATTAATACCTACGTGGCCTCTACCATCTCCTGAATTACCGCCATTTTCGTAATGAGTTGCTACAAAGATGTCGATTTCCAGTTTGAAGTTATAGGTTACGCCGGCAGTTAAATTAACATATTGGGTCAAGGCTGAATCATGGATAAACTGTTCCTGGTACACGCCATTGTTATACAGCGAATAAGAATGGGTATAAATAAGGTAAGGTGTTCCATCGAAGGTAAGGCGGAACAATCCCTCCATGGTTGCCATCATTATGTTTCCTGTTCCGGGAACCACTACCTTTCCACCGCCGAAATTAAACCGGGTTTTAATTTTATACGTTCCCGTATATTTTGGTGTAAAACTTGAGCCTGTTCCCAAACCAGGAATTTCTGCCCAGTCTGATGTGCCCGAATTATAAGTAAGGTCACCGGCCACAGTTCGGAAATCCATGGTTGTCTGCTCAAATATTACAGAGTCCTCTCTTAGATATTGAGGGTTCCACTCGGAGCCATCCCAGGCATAAATACCCGGAGAGACATCGTTGGCGCCGGTATATGTCGTATTTGTATTAAATACCACCGTTCCTGCTACCAGATTACCGCCGTTCGGATTAGTTACCGGTGCCGCCACCTGAGTTGAAGTAAGTGCGGCCTTCGGATATACAAATCCGCTTCCGTTAGAATTTCGCAGGTCGAGCATACCTTCCGGTGCATCGGTTCCAATTCCCACCTGGGCCGGCACACTGGCCATTACAAAGAGGATTGAAAGTGCCAATAGCACTGATGTTTTTGAAAATTTCATAGGACCTATAATTTTATTCAGGTTAAAATTCATGTTATTCACTTAGGTATTCAAATTCTATATAGCAGGGTACATCCGTTCCTATATATCCGCGACCGTCATCCGATAGAAGCAGGTTGCCATTTGCCTGTAACACAGAGTTGTTGTATTGATCGAATTCCAGTGAAAAAGTATATGTCTGGCCCTGGGTAAGATTCACGTAAAAGACTTTAGTGGTTTGCACCCATGCGTTTACAAATTGTCGTCCACCGGAAATATGATTGTTGTAAGTAGAAAATGAGCGTACCGTTAAAAGTTCGGTGCTACCGTCGAAGATGAATCGGAAATCCCCTTCTGCCATGGTCACATTCACATCTCCGTTATTTACCACTCGGCCACCTCCGTAGTTTACTCGTAGTTCAATGCGATAAACCCCGGAATATTTTGCGGTGAAGGTTTTGTTTTCAGAAGGCGCTAAGCCGGGTATACCTTCGAACCCTAAGGAGGATGAAGGTCTTAATTCGGATGTCTGTTCATAGAATACTTGCTCCCGTTTTTCAAAATGAATCACCCATTCGGAACCATCCCAGGAATAAATACCGGGTTCAACGTCGTTGGATCCGGAAGAGAATGTATTGGTATTATAAATGGTGGTTCCCACTGCCAGGTTTCCACCCTGGGGATTAACCACGGGAGTTGCTAAGTTTGTCGCAGTCAATGCCGCTGTGGGGTATGCCACGCCGTGAATACTACTGTCGACATCCAATATTCCCTTTGGTGCCGTTGTACCTATACCAACCTGCGCAAGAAGACTTGCGGGGAAAGTCAGTAAAATCAGGATATGATAAAGAGTAATGTTTTTCATCTGTATATTTTTTAGTCGCCTATATAAACAAATTCAACCGAGCAGGGAACGTGATCGGGGATTCCGATATAACCTCTCCCTGTTCCGGAATTTCCACTATTCACAAAACCCGGGGAATCGGCCTGATCGAAATCGAGATCGAAAATATAACTGGCACCGGCAGTAAGCGTTACGTACTTTACATAGGAGAATTGTTCCCAGATCGCATAGTAATTGGTTCCGTCGTCTGTTCTGGTAGCCATTGCCCGGGCGGGTATCAGGTCTGTGTTTCCGTCAAAAATAAATCTGAAAACTCCTTCCTGAAACGCAACGTCGCAGCCGGCGGAGGCATCAGAAATATAGCCGGTTCCGTAATTCATACTCACTTCTATGCGGTATGTGCCAGAATATCTCGCGGTGAATGTTCTGTTATTCAGGTTGGGAACGTTTTGGTAACCCGCAGTGGAACTCGGTTGGAAATAATTTGTCTGCTGAAAGAATTCGGCGTGTTTCTTTGCGAATTTGGGAAACCATTGGGTTCCGGACCAAACATAGACGCCCGGATAGACATCATCTGTTCCGGTTGTGGAAGTATTGGTATTATAAACAACAGTTCCTACCGGAATTTCTCCCCCCTGTGGGTTGAGAACCGGTGCTTCTAGCGTTGCTGAAGTTAGGGCAACCCTGGGAAGTACGATACCGTGTACGGGGCTGTTCACTTCTAATATACCATTAGGACTAGTGGTATTTATACCTGCCTGAGAAAATAGTGATACTGAAAAGCTGTAAATCAGGACCGTAAATACCAATCTCTGTAGGATAAGTAATTTTAATTTCATCTGATATCATGTTTTAGGGCACCACAAGTATATGCAAGAAATACGATAAAAACACAAAATAATCGATGAAATGCATAAAATATTAAGAATTGTAAGAAAATAACTACTTATGTTACCTATATTAAGGGATAATTAATCTTATTTGCTCTATTTCAGCTGTTTAATTAGTCCTGAAATTTTAACATTTACATAAATCAAAACCTGCCGCGATGAAATTCGCAGGCAGGTAATTTGATCTACGTATTGGTTGGTTTGTCAGGCATTAATTGTTACTGGTTTAATTATTCAAAGATCCCGCGGCGTCAGTTACACTTATCTGAGGATCAAATTTTTGCATTTCCTTTGCTGTAAGTGTCTCCGGATTAAATCCTTCCGGGGCATCGGGGAAGCGCAAGCTGCTATATGCCGAGGCTTCTGTGCCGGAATTGCCGGTATCATCTTTCCTGTTGGCGACTATGTGATAAGAAAAGGCCGCATTGGCAGATCCGCCCTGGAGTTCTTTAACAGTAAAGCCATTTGCCGATTTGTTTGTCACGAAGACGCCATTACATTCTCCTTCCAGTTGGATGAACACTTTTAACGGATGCGCATTGTTAACTACAATGTTGTTCGAAAGTATCGGATCAATCTGGATGTTGGCCGTACCATTCACTAATTGTCCCGTCCCGTAATCCTCGAAGAGAACCTCGGGGGCTTCCGCTGCGAACATCACTTTTTTATCGCCATTGGTGTCTTCTACTATCGTGGAAACCGTACCATTCCCAATTATCTTATAGTTGGTCCCATTATATCTGGCACCGGCGTAGGCGTAAGAAGAATTCGAACTTGAGCCGCCACTGTACATATAACCGCCATAATACATCTGTCCACCGCCAACCTGACTGGAATTAGTATAACCTGCCAGCTGGGCTCGCGGGTCGCGGGCATCGGCAGTGAGGGCATTTCCGGTGTAATTAGTCTGGAATCTCGCTGCTTCTATAGTCCCCAGGGAGGTAATAGGGCCCTCTGTTATTGCATATAAGGACAGGTCGGTTGCATTGGTATTCACCCCTACATTTAATATATCACTGGTTGAAATAGAAGTTGTGGACCCTGATACGGCTCGTAATCCCATGTTCGAAGCCGAAACAGAGGTTTGGTCGGATACCGCAAGCACCCCGTTTGCGCCATTGGCCCCACCACCCCAGGCCTGAATTCCTCCTATAAGGAAAGCACCTCCGGTGTATGTGGTGTAGGTATATGCCCCGTGAGAATTGGCCGCAAAGCCGTAGAGTCCGAGGCCGGTACCCGTATTTTCGCCTCTTACTCCTATTCCGGCATTGGTATCAATACCATAAATAGCGGCGCCGTTACTGCCGGTTTCACCAACTACACCAAAAGGCTCGGCACTATTGCTAACGCGTAATGCTACATTGGTGTAAGGCGCTGCTGCAATTCCCGCCGTTCCTGTGTCGAGAAAACGCATGCGCTCTACATCGTTGGTCCTAAATATTAAATCGGCCGCATCTGTAGTACCAACAAAGTTGTTGGTTGCCAGTGTTCCGGCATTTCCGTCCAGGGACCAGTCGCGGCCTCCTGTACCGCCCATAGCGATCCATCGTCCGCCATACCAGTAATAGAATCCCGGAAGAACCTCGGTGCTGCCACTGCTTGCATTGGCCGTATTAAACACCAACAGGCCATTGGAAGGAGATGCCACAGGAGCAGGTGAATTAGTAGCGGTTAGTGCCACTCGGTTTACCAGGATTCCGCGATCGTTGTCGCCCATATCCAATTGTGCACTGATGTTTGGTGCGCCGGTCCCAAGACCGACATTGTCGTTTGCACCATCCACGAATAATGAATTTGCGTTATTAGCAGTGGCGATACGGGTGTTCATATCAGCATTGGTGTCATTTATCACCAAGGTGCTGGTGGTATTTTCGCGAAATTCTATGAATTCAAGGCCTCCTGCCGAAATATTCGCCCTGTCGTCCCCACTCCGCCATATGCCGGTATCGGGATCGCTGTTCCAGCTAAAGAACGGTAAAGTTGTTGTTCCGTCGGCCATGGCGAAGATTTGATCGCTATTTGGGATTCTCAATCGCTCCATGCCATTGGTTACCAGCCCGAATTGATCGGCTCCAGGACTGTAGAACCCTTTGTCGGGATCACCACTCCACGCGAATAACGGGTTGGCAGCAGTTCCGCCGTTGGAGGCCAGGATATTGCCCGTACTCGTAATGGTCAATCTAGAGGCACCTGCTGTGGAAAAAGAGATTTCGTCTGAATTCGATCGGAAGATACCTGTATCCTGGTCGGTGCCCCAGGAGTATACGGGTGAAGCTGCGGTTCCGGCCATGCTGGCATGTAAGGAACCGGTATTTGATATCTGAAGGCGCTCTGTGTTGTTGGTTCTGAAACTGAGACCGATGTTGTCTATTGTTCCTACAAAGTTTGCGGCCGGTGTTGTTCCGGTATTTCCGCTTTGCTTCCAGTCGTTACTTAGGATGGGTATCCAGCTTGTTCCGCTCCAGTAGTAAAAACCCGGGCTTACAGCTGTAGTGCCGCTACCGGCGTTTGCCGTGTTATAGACCAGAAGACTGGTGGTAGGGGCAGGTGTGATTGGACTCGTACTTATGGTAGAGTTCAATGCAACCCTGGGAATTAATAGACCCTTGTCTGTACTGGTTACATCCAGCATTGCTCCGTTAGCGGGAGTCGTGGTGTTAATACCTACCTGTGCATGCAGTAGGCCTATTCCTAATAAAAATGTAATTGTAATTAGAAATTTTCGGTTGAGTAGTGTTAATTTCATAAGTTAGGGAGTTGAAGAAATTTCCTACAATATTATAATATAAAATCGTTTAATGACAAAAATTATCGATGAAAGACTATAAAGTTTAACATTTAAGCAAATAAAATGTTAAAATTTTGACTGGTATTTTTTGTTAAATATTCAGTTTTCACTGAAAGAAAATCACCTGAGGTGTGTTTTTGCTGAAGATATTTTAACAGGCTAAGATGAACGGTAAGGATTATTAAGGTTTCTTCAATAACTTTGAAAATATCAAAATTTTATAGGAAAGCTTAAAAATGGACTTTTTTCATCGAGAATTTATATCTGAAAATCAGCAAATTAAATTAAATTCTGAGCTGAACAGAGATTACCGGTTTTACATTAAACGGGAGGATGAGATCCATCAAGAAATTTCGGGAAACAAGCTCCGAAAACTGAAATATATTATTGAAGATTTTAAGCGAACTGATAAATCTGCCCTGCTCACATTTGGCGGGGCGTATTCTAATCATATTGCAGCTGTAGCCAAAGCAGGTCAGTTAGAAGGTTTTAAGACAATCGGGATTATCCGGGGAGAAGAATTAAAAGAACAACTACTTAGTAATCCAACCTTGCGATTCGCCGCACAATGCGGAATGGAACTAAAATTTGTCGACCGGGAGCAGTACCGTGCCTTAACGCAACAAAATAAGCTTTCGGAAACACAGGATACGGGTCATGATTGTTATATTATTCCTGTAGGCGGCACTTCTGAACTGGCCGTTAAAGGTTGCGAAGAAATTTTAACTGCTGCCGACAGCCAATTCGATTATATCTGTGTCTCCGTGGGTACAGGAGGCACAATCGCGGGTATTCTTAATTCTGCCGATCCGCAACAAGAGGTTCTCGGGTTTTCAGCTTTAAACGGAACCTTTCAGCAGGAAGTGATTCAAAAATACAGCTCACATACCAACTATAAACTTATAGACGAATTTAGTTTTGGAGGTTATGCTAAAATAGATTCGGAATTAATTCGTTTCATAAATGAGTTTAAGGCAAAAAACGGAATTTTATTGGACCCTGTCTATACCGCAAAGATGGTTTTTGGTATTTACCGGCTGATGAGCCGGGGGTATTTCAGAAAAAATAGCCGTATTTTAGCCGTTCATACCGGCGGTCTCCAGGGGATCGAAGGCATGAATATGTTATTAGAACGAAAAAAATTACCTCAAATCCTTCAATAGATGACCTCACGAACCCTTGTGCTATTATGTATCATCCTAATAGGTCTGAACAGCTGCTCTTCTAAGAAGCGTGTGGCCGAAAAGAAAAGAGCTACACCTAGCGAGCGCGTCGTTATTAAAAAAGAAGAAGTTGTAACCATAGACCGAGCGCCTAAAAAGGAAAAAGAAAGTGAATTTATTACCCCTCCTGCAAACGCAAGTTATGCGGAAATTGTTAGTGCGTACATTCTCAATTACGGAACCATCGCCATGGAAGAAATGCTGCAGTACGGTATACCGGCCAGTATCACCCTGGCTCAGGGAATACTTGAAAGTGGTGCCGGCAGAGGTGATCTTACCAAAAGAGCCAATAATCACTTCGGTATTAAATGTCACAGAGAATGGACAGGAGATCGGGTTTACCACGACGATGACGAACTACAGGAGTGCTTCAGAAAATACAAGGATCCAAAGTATTCCTTCAGGGATCATTCACTTTTCTTAACACAACGAAGTCGGTACAGCGACCTTTTTAAGTTGAAGAAAGACGACTATAAAGGGTGGGCCCGAGGTCTGAAAGCAGCCGGGTATGCCACGGATCCACAATACCCCAATAAACTCATCAGAATAATAGAACAGTACCAACTCTACAAGTTCGACGACCAGGTGCTGGGAAATAAAGTAAGTATGTTGAACCCGGACGACTCCAAGATTTCTACCTATACCGTCACCCGCGGAGATACCTTATATAGTATTGCCAGAAGATATAATATGACGGTGGAAACCCTCAAAGAGTTTAATGGGTTAGAAACCAATACGATTTCTGTCGGACAGGTGTTATATTTGCACCCTGTTAAAAACCAATAGAGAATCCATGATTTATAAGAGAAGCAGCGCACTGTTCAAAGAGGCGCAACAGGTGATCCCCGGAGGGGTTAATTCGCCGGTTCGCGCATTTAAATCCGTTGGGGGCGAACCTGTTTTTGTTAAGCGCGCCAAGGGTGCTTACATCACGGATGTCGACGGAAATACCCTCATCGATTTCATTGCCTCCTGGGGCCCACTCATTCTTGGCCATGCCTATGAGCCGGTTATCGATGCCGTTTGTGCGAAAGCACAGGATGGGACCTCTTTCGGCATGCCCACAGAAATTGAAACTGAGATTGCCCGACTTGCAATCTCAATGGTTCCGGGGATTGAGAAGATTAGATTCGTGAACAGCGGAACCGAAGCCTGTATGAGTGCAATACGCCTGGCACGAGGTTATACCGGGAGGGAAAAGATTATAAAGTTCGCCGGGTGTTACCACGGTCACAGCGATTCATTTCTGATAGCCGCAGGAAGTGGTGCCGTTACGCTGGGCGTTCCCAACAGCCCGGGTGTAACCACGGGTACAGCCAGGGATACGCTATTGGCAGCCTACAATAATCTTAATGCTGTTGAAGAACTGATCTCTCAGCACCCTAACGAGATTGCTTGTATTATACTAGAACCGGCGGCCGGTAATATGGGCTGTATTCCGCCCGCTGAAGGATTTTTGGAAGGGCTTCGTTCTCTTTGTGATAAGAATGGAATAGTGCTCATTTTCGATGAAGTTATGACCGGCTTCCGATTGGCAGCTGGCGGGGCGCAAGAACTTTTTAATGTAAAGGCGGATATTGTGACTTTCGGAAAGGTGATTGGCGGCGGGTTACCGGTTGGTGCCTTTGCAGCCAATAACGAGATAATGAATCATTTGGCTCCTGACGGCCCGGTTTACCAGGCGGGGACTCTTAGTGGAAACCCCTTGGCAATGGCGGCTGGTTTGGCGATGCTTGAAGAACTTAATGACAATCCGGATGTATATGAATCGTTGAAAGAAAAAACGGCCTACCTGCATCAGGGGTTGGAGTCGGTGCTTTCCAATAGTGAGATTCCGTATACCATTAACAGGCTGGGATCTATGATATCACTGCATTTCACTTCCGAAGCTGTTGTAGATTTCGAATCCTCGGCTAAAGGCAACAACGACACATTTAAAAAATTCTTCCACGGAATGCTGAAGGAAGGGATCTATTTACCGCCAAGTGCTTTTGAAAGTTGGTTTTTAAACGATGCGCTTAACTACGAAGACCTGGATAAATGTGTAGAAGCCTGCAGAAAAGTTGTGTCAACCCTATAAAAAAACCTCCTGAATTTATCAGGAGGTCTTAAATCTTCTTTTTCGTCTCTACTTACATTTGCTGTAAGCTAAGCCATTTTTTGTACTGTTCAGCCGTTAAGCTTTCTTTTACGGCCTTTTTAAGAACGTCGTCGAATTTCTTTTTATCTGCCTGCACTTTTGGATCGGCAATGTCCTTACCAATAACGTGCTTCTTATAATTGCTCTCATGCGCTGTATACGCTCTGAATAATGAACGCTGTTGGTCTCCGTTCAAGTCTAGCTTAGGAGATAATTCTGCTACTTTAGTCTTAGCGATTACTTCCGGCCTGTCCTGATCTTGAGATAGGTTCTGAGCCGTAGCATTGCCCATTCCTAAAAGCATTATGCATGAAACAGCAAGTACTGATAATAGATTTTTCATTGTTTATTAGTTTAATTTATGGTTACTAAAGTAACTATTTTGCAATGATAATCCAATAATTGAGCCAAAAATGAGCATTAGTGTTTCTTATCAACGTTTTTGTGCTGCTGGCGCTTATTATGAAGGCCTTTGTGCATCATAGCCATGGATTTTTCCCATTTTTTAAACTGCTCCTCCGACAGTATGGTCTTTATTTTATTTTTGTATTCGATCTGTTTGTCTAAGTAGGCCGATCTCCTGGAAAACCTGGCAAGAGAATCAAGTTGCTTTCCACTCTTATGGGTTTCAAACGCTTCTTTTCTGTCCATGGCAGCTTGTAACTCCAACTGCATGATCTGCTGCTGCTGGGCTTCGTTTAGGTCTAAAGCAAGAGTCATTTCCTTAACGCGCAAAGTTGCCTGCTGCTCCGGACTTAGTTTTGATCTGTGGTGAGTCTCACCATGCGATTTGAGGTCGGTTAAATGAGCCGGCTGGGCAAATGTGATTGTGCATAGGAATAAAAGCGGGAGGATCAATAGATTTTTCATAGTGTTGAATTTTCGTTACAGCCTTTGGACTTCGAAAATTCAAATTGGTTTAAAATAAAAAGACAGTTCCCCGGGAACTGTCTTTTCTATACTATGTGGTAGTTGTCGTTACAATGAGTCCAGATATTCAACCAACATCGTCAGTGCTTCTTCATGAACCACTGTCCTTCCCAGTAATGGCATGCGATAAAACGGCTGAACGCTTTCAAACCGAGCCTGTATCTCGCCTCGATTTACATATATACCCGTATCGGCAAAAGGAGTTTCATATCGAAAATCGATTTCGAAAATGGGGGGTACACTGCCTCCGGGTGAATGACAATGGGCACAATTAACATCCATATAGGCTCGGGTGCGCTGCTCCAGGGTATAGGTTGCATCGTCCTGCCAGTTGGGCAGCACGCTAATGTTCCCTGAATCAACCCCAAGCAACAGCCCGTTATCGGTAAAATAATCCAATTGATTCTGGGAAGTATAGGAAGGAACAAAATTCAAATTCCTAAGTTTCATTCCGATCGGAACGGTTTGGTTGCTGTTGTCATGACAGGTTCGGCAATCCTCTCTCGAAGGAATTAGATAATCCACATTCTGGGTATCGCCATTAATATCTATATAACTAATTGGCAGTTCACTGCCACTATCATCCCTTACAGCATCGGTCTGGGAAGCATTCCATTTGTAATTTGTTACCTGCCAACCTTCTTCTAACTTTAACAGCAGCCGGGTTTCGATGATTCGCTTTCCGAGCGACGGATCCCTGTCATCGATAAAGTAATAAAAGGTTTTTGAGATAAGGGTATTATTCGGGAATTCCGGGAGGAGATTAGTATTGTTATAACGCATGGATCCTCCGGCAGGCAATTTAATAAGCCGTTGTTTGGCAGCGTGATCGGAAAATAATGTAGAATTTATCTCGTAGATCTGAACACCATCGGCAGGATTCAGATCGCCTAAATTTCCCTGAAACATCGCCATGCCCGAAAGCATCTGGGTGAATTCGATGGGCGCCGCAACAGTGGTGGCGGTGGCAGTGTTACTTATGTTGGATTCATTGCCGGCTGCATCCACTGCAGTAACATAAAATGAGTATTCGGTGTTGGTCATCAGGTTCGAAATCGAAACATTGGTGCCGACATTGTCCAGAATCACCGCAGTTCCATCCTGGTAAATATTATAACCGGTCACAGCGACATTGTCGGTCGAAGCCGTCCAGCTAAGATCCATACTGGTCTCCGTAATATTAGAAATTAAAAGGTTGGAAGGAGCCGAGGGGCTCTGAGTGTCATTTGTTGCAGGTACATAATCATCGTCACCACCACAGCCCAGCAAAAGCAAGCTTAAGAAAAGAAACGAAATCGATTGGATTTTCTTCATTTCAATAAATTTTGGTGCTAAAAATATAAAATTAGATTGATTCCCCTACGGTTCAGCAGTTAAAAATAAGTACTGCCCCACTTCCCTCACTGAGAATGGCAGTTCCCTAAAAGTCGATTTGATAGGCACTTCAGAAGAGATAGCTTCGGATTGAATTTTAAATATCTCAATGATGAAAACAAAGATCTTATTAGTTGTATTACCCTTAGTAGCCCTTGGGGCAATTATTTCGTTGGTCGACTCCAACGACCGGTATACCGAAACCGCACGGCTGCTTGAACCGATTGAGGGATGTGTGTTTATGACCGTAATGGGGGAGCAATCCTCCACCAATTTCAGAGTTTACAAGAGCGATGAGAATATATCACTGTCGGTTCGTGACGGACTGAAGTGGTTGGCCGAAGCCCAGTTACCCAACGGGGGTTACGGGGCGGGAAGTCACAGCGCTCAGCACGAACGCAACCCACATGCCGTAAAGGCCGATCCTGCTACCACTGCCATGGTGGCCCAGGCATTTCTCAGAAGCGGAACAACCCTTAATAGCGGTCCATACTCCGGACATTTGAAACGAGCCATTCATTATTTACTGGAAACCGTAGAACATTCAAAAGGAAATTCACCCTTTATCACTGAAGTAAGGGGTACGCAGATACAGAGTAAACTGGGGGAGAATATCGATGCCGTATTGACCGCCCAGTTGTTGTCGAATCTTCTGGACAGAAAACTCGCAGGGGTTGACAATAAGAGAGTTGCAAGAGCCCTGGATATATGTGTGAGTAAGATAGAAGCTGCAACGGATGCCAGTGGGAGGCAAACCGGAGCCGGATGGGCAGGCGTTTTGCAGAGCGGACTCGCCACCTCTGCGCTCGAATCGGCCCAGGCTGTGGGTGCTTCGGTGAATGAGGAAGTGGTTATTCGATCAAAGAACTATCAGAAAAGTAATTACGATGAGGAAACCGGTGATGTGAAAACCGACGATGGTGCCGGGGTCATGCTATACGCTGTAAGCGGAAGTGTAAGAGGAAGCGCAAGGGATGCGCGAAAGGCGGCCGCCGCAATTGAAAAAGCAAAGAAGGCGGGGCTATTGGACAAGGATGCCGGGGTTAGTGCAGATAATCTCAGAAAGGCAGGATATGCAGAAAGTGAAGCAACAGGCTATGCCACTTCATATAATGTATATCAGGCCGCAAAGAAAACTGCCCAGCAGGAAGATGTCTTGAATGGATTTGGAAACAACGGAGGGGAGGAATTCCTTAGTTTTCTTCAAACCGGCGAATCACTTATCGTGAATAAGGACGAGGAATGGAAAAGCTGGTACGACGATATGAGCGGAAGAATACTTAAAATCCAAAACCCGGATGGAAGCTGGAACGGCCATCACTGCATTACCAGTCCTGTATTTTGTACCGCGACCAGCTTGCTGCTTCTAACGGTGGAAAACGATATTGACTTCTTGAGTAAAATAGGAGAATAAACTGCGGTAGATCGAGCTTTTGTCTTGATTTATAAATAACGACCTCCTATTGATAAATGCCGACCGGCCCTGCTTTCTATTGGAGCTGATACCGCCTATCTTCATACCATCAATTAACCACTAGTTGATGTTTAGGTTGGTAGTACACCGCTCGTGGTCGGCCGATAGAGATATCGGCACCTTATGCCAAAAAGGAAGAGTTGTACCGGGGGCGGTGTTTTTAACTACAAATTGTTTTTGAAAAAGGAGCCGATTTTTCGGCTCCTTTTGTTTCTTTACAGCTTATCCTATACAGGGTTATCCTTTCAGGTTCTTGTCAACGCGACCATTGTCATAATGCCCCTCGATGGCTGTTACCTTGTTGTTTTCAGTAAGAAATTTCACCCTGAAATAGTCAAGGCCAATCAGCATGAATTCCGAATCGCTGTAAGGCATGAGTTCGTATTTGGTGCCTTCATCCCGCTGGTAGAAAAGTGTTCCGTTTTCAAAAGTAATCACTCTGGGACCGTAAACTCCAACGTATTTCTTAAGCTGAGATTCATCGAGTTTCAGCGGTTTTTGTTGAATCTGCAACGCGGCTATCGGCCAGCTGTAGAACGATTCGAGTTCGGTTCCTTTGTGTTTGGAGGCCAGGCTCTCAAGGGCTTTCATATGGGCGACTGCAAGAGCGTCCTCGGCTTTAACTTCTATATGCGGACTCACGCCTGTGCCCTCCCAGTTAGTATTGGTAATGGGATTAATGGCTCTTCCCGTCGGTACCCATACCGTGAATCGGTCGGTAGCGATAACCGTGCCGCCCGGATGAGCACCGCCGCCGGTGGTTTCTCCTACCAGGGTTGCCCGCTTGAGGTTTTTCAGGTTATAGCTGAATTCTTCGGCCGCAGAGAATGTCCTGTTGCTTGTTAGAACATACACAGGAGTATCGGCGCTGCGATTTCCTTGTACGTGAGGCAATGTCCAGGTTTGCGAATTGCTGTCGGTAGGGCGCCAGTAAAAATTATTGAGATGCACGGCTTCCGGTCCGAAGAGGTAACTGGAAATGAGTTGGATCATGGAGGGACTACCACCCCCATTGTATCGCAAATCGATTATAATAGCATCCGCACTGCTGAGAAAATTCATGGCGGCAACTGCGGTTTCCCCTCCGTAGGATACGTCGGAGAAATTTCGAAGATCGAGATAACCTACGTTTCCGCCCAATATCTTTATTTCTTTAAATCCAAAGTTATTTCGTTTCATCCCTGCGATGTACCGGTTGCGGAAAGCGAGGCTATCGGCCGGGGTAACGGCCTGCTGCCGTTCTGCGATTCCCTCGGGATCGAATCGGACATTGATGTGTTTGTCTTTGCTCACTCCCTGCAGATCGTCTGTAAGTCGGGTTGCGAATGCCTGCGGGTCACTGATGTCTGCATAATCCCCCGCCTTTAAGTTGGTCTTTAACTTATCGGCCATTTTTTTTGCGATTTCGGGAAATACATAGGTGGAGTTCAGTTTACTGCCTATGGAGTCGATTACGGTCTGCTTTTCGGCTGGAGTAAGTACGGGTTCGGTTTTTTGTGCCACTAAGGGGGTGCTTAATAACATAAGCAGTACTACTGCTGCTGAAAGTTTTTTGATTGAATTTTTCATGATGCATAAATTTTGGTGCAGTTGGCTGTCATCTTCTTCAAAATGTTCTTAAGCTGCTCCTGCTCCTGCTCGGTAATTCCTTGCAGGGATTGAGCTCGATTTCGAGCGATGATAGGAGGTAAGCGCTTAAGTACATCTTTTCCTTTAGGTGTAATTTCGATGTTAAACCTTCTGCGGTCCTGTTCGTTGATTGATCTGTTTAAATAATCATTCTTTACCATCAGATTGATCATGCGCGTCATCGAGGCATTGTCGCGAAAAACGAGTTCGGCTATTTCAGTTTGCGACATATCAGGAAATTTGTTGAGAAATAAGAGTATCAGGCCCTGATCGATAGTAATGTCGGGGAATACTTCGGAAATATTCTGCTGGGCAAATTTCCTGTAGCATTTAATACTGCTTTCAATGGCGTGAAAGACGGTTTCCGATGGTAAAGGAATATTCATAAAAACAATTGATTGATATAAAAATAATTGATATATCAAATATATTAAAAAATCTATATTCCGACAAAAAAGAATAACTTAAAACTGAACGCCTTTTTCGGCCGGAAACTGTGCCGGGATCTCGTCTTTGATTTCTCCGAGATTTTGTCGGAGATCGATCTCGATTCCTCTGGCGATCGTAGAAATAGGTACGTCGTTGGCAGTGCCTTCGAAGGGGTTCTCTCCGGTCCTGCCAATCCGTTCCATGGTGTGGAACATCCAGGCCACCGCCACGTAAATGGGGATGGAAAACCAAATAAATAAGGAGCCGAGCAACGGTTTGGCTTCGGCTATGTCCTGTCCCAGTTCCATAAACTGCGGCACCATAGCCAGAGGAAGCAACAGCAATAGCAACCACATAAAGTAATGATTCAGGGAAGCGTATTGTCGGGGGTAAGGGAAATTCTTTATGCGCTCCGTTTGTCCCTGTAAGGTAAAAAGCTGTTCGATGATGCCTTCCAGTTCCAGAAAGGAAAACTCCCAGATCATTCCTTCTTCTTTTAATTTTTTTAGATGCCGGGATTGCTGGTAAAGGAGGGCAGTGGGTAAATTGTCCTTTGTAAGTATTTCGGCCAGGTCTTCTTCTGAAAGGTAGGCCTGAAGGTCCACTTCCACCGCATTAACGGCTTCCGGCGGACGCACTCCCAATTCCCGGTTGGTGCGTTGCTTACTGGTCGTTTCCCAGATCTTATTTTTTCGCATGGCATGCCGCAGGGCGGTTAGCCAGGCGATGTGGCGGTAGGTGATAGCTTTAATTTCACGGGAAACAGCTTCCTCAGCTACATGCTCCGGACTGTGTTCAGTAGAAATCATATCCCGAACATACACTCCAAAAGTCCTGCTGGTATTCACGATTCCTCCCCAAATCTTACGGGCCTCCCAGATCCGACTGTACACCGCGTTATTCTGAAATCCTATAACAAAGGCCACTGCGGTACCGATTAAGGCCATGGGCGTCCAGGGAATTTTAAGCCAGGCTATGTCCAAAAAATGGTAGGCCGAAACCCAGGCTGCGATGATGGCGATAAAAACAATGGTTTCATAACGTGTCCACCTTACCATGGCGGAGATACTGTAAACTTTTCCTGTATACATTTCTTAACGATTAGATACTGAGCGCCTTTCGAGGTAACACTCTTGTTTTCAGACTATATTCTCAGTTCAAGATAGTATAAATCTTGCTTTTTCCGCACAGCCCGCAAAACTATTGTTCAAATTCCGAGTCATTATTGCTGTTACTGGCGGTAAAATAATGTTTCTAAAAATTTTTATTAATGGAAATTACTAACTTAAGACCCGCTTGCGGTTATGGCGTTTATCAGCTTCACTTAAATCAAGATGAATATCAGGGAAAGTTTATACGAAGACCAGTTCGAGGATCTCGCTTCCCGGGAAGGAGTTGAACTTCAAAAGGAATATGAATCCGGCTATTCAAAGCTAGTCACTTTTATGCCTATGGCCGACTACAATAACGATTTAAGAGTAAAATCTTATCATATTGACATTCCTTACAAAAATCAACTTATCTCGATACGATATGAAGTTGGAGATGCACAGTTAGCGCATTTTAATTGCAATTTTCAGAATGGTTTAAATCCCGGTGCGTTTGCTATTGGACACAGAAATCATTTTATTCGTTTACTGTTTAACAAGAAGAATATACTGAAGGTTTATTCCGAAGATAATACCTTTAAAGCCCAAATAGAAAGCGCCCTGCACAAGTGTGGATTAGAGGAGATAGCTAGAAAAAGTTTGTTTGCACCCGAAATTCGCGGAGGGGAAAATGACAGTTATCATTTGACCGCAAAATATTCTCTGTCCTTTGAGAACAAGAAAGAAGTGCTGAAGCCTATGATAGATTTTTTCAAAAACATCATTGATTCGGCAAGTGAAAAGCTTAGATCACCGGGAGTTTAAGATATTCTAAGTAAGCATAAAAGGAATACACAGTAGCCTGTTTATTCCTTTTAAATAAATGTTTATTCGTGTTTTAAGCCCGCTTTTTTACATCTTTTAAAAATGCTTTGGCCAGTTTGGCGTAGCCTTCGGCCACCCTGCTGTGAATGGCAAAATCGTAGCCCATGGCGTCGGCACCTTTTACGTTTTCATACTGTACTTTAAAAAAGGGGGTATCCTCTCCTCGTTTGTAAACGGCGATAACCGCATTGATCCGGGCTGCTTTACGCATCACCCCTACATTCCAGCCGTGGTATAATAAAGTAGTATGTACTTTCAGGATATAATCGGAGTCGTTGAAATCCTTTCCCGCTTGCCAATCCCCTCGCTTATTAAAGGATTCGATGAATTTAGGTTCGTAATGCGCTTCTCTGTCGGCGAAATATTTCTTTTTCCATACCGCTCCCTGTCCCGGTTCGTCCTCCTCTTTTTCCTTTACTTTTACCTGAATATAATCCTCTTCGGTTTCAAAGTCGTCGACAGTTACTTCCGAATAATCAAATTCCAGATCGAATCGCTCTATATTGCTCAGTGATTTCCATTTCCCTTCCAATACTTTTCCCTTCTGGGCAGTTATAATCCCGGTGATGAGTACGAGGAAGGTTGCAGCGATAATTTTTTTCATAAGAATGTGTTGTTGGTTTTAAGTGCCGTGAAGGTAAAGCTATTACAGCATTCCCACAACCAAGCCCGAATCGGTCTTTTCAACCTTGACCAACTTGTTTTTGGTGAGTCCTTTTATGGCCTTGTCCCATTTTTTATTGCTTAGCCCGCTAGCTGTTTTCAGGGCTTCCAAATCCATTTTGTCCCCGGCATTGCCTTTTAGTATCTTAAAGACAGCTTTCTCCTCCTCGGTCATGGCTACCGGCTTCTTCTCCGGTTTCATTTGCGGGAAGAACAGCACTTCCTGTATGGAAGCATTGTTGGTGAGGAACATAATAAGCCGGTCCATACCAATTCCCATCCCGGAGGTTGGTGGCATGCCGTACTCCAGGGCCCTGATAAAATCGTTGTCGATAAACATAGCTTCATCGTCGCCCCTATCAGCCAGTTTTAACTGTGCTTCAAAGCGTTCGCGCTGATCGATAGGGTCGTTCAGCTCGCTGTAGGCGTTTGCGATCTCCTTGCCGCAAACCATCAGTTCGAAGCGCTCGGTTAATTCGGGATCTTCCCTGTGCTCCTTGCAAAGCGGGCTCATCTCTTTAGGATAATCGGTAATAAAGGTGGGCTGAATAAACTTGCCTTCGCATTTCTCCCCGAAGATCTCATCGATTAGTTTTCCCTTGCCCATGGATTCATCTACATCAACTCCCATCGAAACTGCAGCTTCGCGTATCTCTTCTTCCGTTTTATCGGTGATGTCGAAACCGGTATATTTCTTAATGGCATCGGTCATGGTAACCCTGGGGTAGGGAGCTTTAAAATCGACGGTATGCTCCCCGAAGGTGGCTTTGGTGGTCCCATTCACTTCCATGGCACAATGCTCAAGCAGTTGCTCACAGAACTCCATCATCCAGTTGTAGTCCTTATAAGCCACATAGATCTCCATGGCTGTAAACTCCGGGTTATGCGTGCGGTCCATACCTTCGTTTCGGAAGTTTTTGGAAAATTCGTACACCCCGTCGAAACCACCCACTATGAGTCGTTTCAAATATAATTCGTTCGCTATCCGCATATATAAGGGGATATCGAGTGAATTGTGGTGGGTCACAAATGGCCGGGCTGCCGCACCTCCTGGAATAGGCTGCAAAACCGGGGTTTCCACTTCAAAATAGCCTCTCTTGTTAAAGAAGTCCCGCATGGCGTTAAACAACTTGGTGCGTTTTTTAAACACCTCTTTCACATGCGGATTTACTACCAGGTCAGCATAGCGCTGTCGGTAGCGTTGTTCGGGATCGGTAAAGGCATCATGAACATTTCCTTCTGCGTCAACCCTGGGTTGGGGAAGTGGCTTCAGGGCTTTCGAAAGCAAGGTAAAGTCTTTAACCATAACTGTCTTTTCACCAACCTGAGTTGTAAAGAGCTCCCCTTCAACACCGATAAAATCGCCTATATCCAAGAGTTTTTTATAGACCTCATTGTACTTGGTCTTGTCCTCGCCCGTACAGATCTCATCGCGATTAAAGTAAACCTGTATACGACCTTCCGAATCCTGTAATTCGGCAAAAGATGCCTTTCCCTGAATTCGCCTCGACATCAGCCTGCCCGCGATGTTCACTTTCTTACCTTCAGAAAAGTCCTGTTTAATTGAGGCGGTAGTGCTGTCTACCGGGTATAGGTCGGCAGGATAAGGGTTAATTCCCAGCTTGCGTAGTTGCGCCAGCTTTTCACGTCGAATCAGCTCCAGTTCTGAAAGTTGCATAGGTATTGCTTTTGAATCTGCAAAATTAGCCTATTTGTTAAAAATTCCTCTTATTTCTTTCAGAAAAACGGGGAAACTTACTTAGATTTTGGAGTTGAGAAAGCGAATTCCGGAAATTGCCTCCTTGTTTTCAGGATCCAGCACCAATACTTTCCTGTAATTTAATAGGGCCTGCTCTTTATCGCCCGCAACTCCCAGGGTGTTAGCCAGGCTGAGAAATGCTCCTGCTTCATTAGGAAATAATAGGGTGTTTAATTCGAACACTGCAATGGCTTCCTGCATCTTATTTTGACTTACCAGTAGCTTGGCGTATGTATTTAATTCGTAACGATGCTCCAGCTGCTCTTTAAGCTTGGGAAGCTCGGCCTTTGCAATTTCCAAAAAGTTATCCGCCCCGTGTTGCTTCATTAAATTGTCTACCGTGGTAACACCCGCATATCGGGGAACGTACTCACCTTTCAGCATACTGAGTATATCATTTTCCATCGTCACCACCGGCCGCTCCGTGATCCTTCCAACTTCCTTGCCGTTCTTATAAAAGATAAAGGTAGGTACCCTGTGTATGTTCAAACCTTCCTGCTCCCCACCTGGACTTTGTTTGTATGAATCCGGAGCACGGTCTACTGCGATTAGGGTTAATGCCGACATAGGAAATTCCGCCTGGTGAAGGACCTTATAGAAGATAGGTACTTCTCGTTTGCTGTCGCCGCACCAGCTGCCCATAAAACCTGTAATGGTATATGCTTTCAGAGCTTCCGATAATTCATCAATTGTATTTAGATCGGGACTATAGGCATCATAATTTTTCTGATACCAGTCCTTATAGGGTGGCTGCAACAGACTTTCCTCACTTATTTTTCCCAGTAGGATGGAGGCGGGCTTATCTGAAGTGAGCTCGGAGGTTACGGATTGGGCCAGGGTACAAAAGCTGTACAATACAAAAGCTGTAATAAGAATTGATTTCATGATCGTTCGTTTTTTGATTGAGGAACGAAGATGAACAGGAATCTGATGAAAGCACCATTATTCCGGGTTGAATTGAGGACTAGACCGGGGGTGTAAATATTTGATTATGAAGAATACATGGATTTCACCTCTTCTCTTGAAGTTACATTGAGCTTTTTATAAAGGTTGTTTATATGAGTTTTAACCGTGCTTACACTCACAAACATCTCACTCGCTATCTCCTTGTTGGTTTTATCGGCCAGGATAAGAGCAAGTACCTTTTGTTCCTGGTTCGAGAGTAGTTCGTTTGCATTTGGAATGGCGTTTACCACCTTCTTCCACCTTCGGAAGAAATAAAAATTAAATACGAGTGAGAACAGGCAGAGGCCGGCAAGGCCATACACCCAGGCCGGGAGTATTTTTTCCCCAACTGAATGAACCAAATACTGATCGGCTCTGAGTTCAGCTTCATATTGCTCGAGATAGGAGGATTCAGGGTATTTTGCTTTAAGTCTTTCAAGCAGTCCGTCGTACCAGGGATTTACTTTCAGGTCTTCCAGGTAATAGGAGTGGAGTATGCTGCTGCGGTCACTGAGAAAGCTGAATACATACAATTCGGCAAGGGGCTCGTTTAACTGCTCGCCGTATTGTTGTAGTATGCTAAACCATTTTTTGGTATTGAGTTTCCGGTTTGTCTCACTTCTGTAGGTGCTGAAAGAAAACCGCATATCGTTTTTCAGGGAGTCGATCTTTATAATGGCATTACTACGTTCTTCATCAGAAATCACTTTGCAGAACATCTCATCCTCGAAGGTTGTGGGCAATGAGAGTTGAATAGTGTTATTCGCCACAAATAAAATTTCCTCACTGTTGCTGCAATGGCCTGTAATATGAGCGAGTTCCAGTTCATCTTTAGGACAGGTATCCACATGGATACGGTACAACCTGTTTTCCGCGGGAAGATTGTTTCCGGAAAAGCTAAAATAGCCGGAAGAATCGGGAGCCGTGGTTGCGATTATCTGTTCGTGATAAACGCCGGAAACCTTTCGGTAATCCTCCACGAGGGACAGATAGACCTCTCCATCCATCATATCCTCTGCAACATAACCGCTGAAGTGATACTGGGCGTTGAGCTCCAAAAAGGCGCCAGAAATTAATAAAATTCCAATAAGCAGAAGTCGTCTCATTAGCTGCGAAGATACTTACTGCATTCCACTAAATCAATAGTTGTAACAAATCAAAGGGTCGCCGACAGATAGAGTTGAATATTAATCGTAATTTTGTACCTATGAATTTTTGGAGAGTTTTACTTTCTATTCTGTTTCCACCGCTTGCAGTTATAGACAAAGGCTGTGGCTCTATACTTATTGTACTGATCCTCACCGTATGCGGATGGATTCCGGGCGTTATCGCTGCACTGATCATACTGAATAATCCTAACCGATAGACCGATGAAAAAAATAATATTCCTTTTTGGTGTTTCCCTGAGTCTGCTAAGTTGCCAGTTTTCCGAAACTATGGTAATCAACGAAGACGGAAGCGGCCGAATGGCACTAAGTGTCGACCTGAGTGAGATGATGGCCTTTGGTGGAGAAATGTCTCAGGACTCCAGCTTTGTGAAACAGGATACCATAATCGCCTTCCGGGATATACTCGAAGAAAAGAAGGATAGTATTGCACAGCTGCCCATGGCTGAGCAGGACCGACTAAAGGCCATGAGCAAGTACAACTTAAAGATCGACACCGATCCAGAGATTAACAAAATGGTGGTGGATATGTTTGTAGATTTTACATCCGTTTCTGAAGCAAATGAACTTATGAAAGGATTCGAGCAAACCGCCGAATTCATTCCCGGGATGAAGAACGATCCCGACGCGGAAGAGTCGGACCCCCAACCTGAAATCCTGGGAGTAACTTACAGTTTTAAGAAAAGTGTTTTTAAAAGGGATGCCTTTATCAAAGACAATGAGCGGCATAAGGCCCAGGTAGATAGTATGCAACAGGCAGAGGCTTTTATGAGTGGAATGAATTATACCTTGAAATATACTTTTCCGAAGCGCATCAAGAAAACATCCACTTCAGACGCAAAGGTGTCGGCAGACGGAAAGACAGTTACCCTGGAACGCAGTTTTGTAGACTACTTTAAGAATCCGGATCTGCTGGATCTTACTGTTGAATTGGAAAAATAAGGATGAACAAGGAAATTGAAATAAGGGACCTCGGACTAAAGGATTATAAAGTGACCTGGGATTATCAGGAGAATCTTTTTAAGGAGATACTGGATATAAAGATCAGGAATAGAAGGGAGGAACGGGACGAAAAGACCCCTAACTATTTTCTTTTTGTTGAACATCCGCATGTCTATACCCTCGGAAAGAGCGGCGACCATGATAACTTGTTGATTTCCGAAGAAAAACTGGCCGAGATCGATGCGAGTTTCTACAAGATCAATCGGGGAGGCGACATCACCTATCACGGGCCGGGCCAAATAGTGGGATATCCAATATTAGACCTGGAAAACTTCTTTACCGATATACACAAGTACCTGCGTCTGCTGGAAGAAATGGTTATTCTTACTTTAGCAGATTATGGCTTAAAAGCCGAACGCAGTGAAGGTGAAACCGGTGTATGGCTGGACGTTGGAACGCCCTTCGCCAGAAAGATTTGCGCAATGGGAGTTCGGGCCAGCAGGTGGGTAACCATGCATGGTTTTGCCCTGAATGTAAATTCCAACCTTGGCTATTTCGACCATATGATACCCTGCGGAATCCGTGGCAAAGCTGTAACCTCTCTCAATGTCGAATTGGGAAAGGCAGAAGTTCCAATGGAGGAAGTACAGTCAAAGCTTTTAGAACATTTTCTTCATCTGTTCGAAGCTTCCGCAGTTAAAGAATTAGAGCGGGAGAAACCGAGATAAACCTGTATTATCTTCCTTTATTTTATCGCGTAAATGATGTTAATACCGAATATCCGTCCAGCTTTCCTCTTTTGTTATAATCTTCAGTCTTAACAACCCCTACGCCTTCCGATACCCATTGCTTCGAAGAACTGCTCCGGTTTGCCCCCATTGATTTTAGATCCATAGTCTGCGTGAGGACATAACAATCGAAGGTTCCGGCCGGCGTGGTTACGGTTTCTCTGTCCAATACCTTTCGATCGGTTATAGTTGTTTGCATGTTCAAATTCATCCCCGATATACTTATCCTGATGTTGATTTCGGCATCGGGCAAGGTCTGTCCCACCTCCAATTCATTAGGCAGGTCGATATTTGTACCTGTTATTTCGGTGTCAACATCCATTTCACCGTAGGCCTGCATCATTTCCGGACGCATTAGTGAATTAAAATCTATCGATACGACGCCCTCAGTGCAAGTGGCGTCGTACTCGGTAACCGAAATGGTTTCACCTTTCTCATCGGTAATCGTGGTTTCCATGGTAGCGGTTTGCGAACTACCGTTATCGCTGATATTCAGTACGTGATATTCAACCATTCCGGCTGCCTTTCCCTTTCCGTTGTATAGGGTTAATTGCGATTTAGCTCCTTCCGAAAACGGATAATATTTGCTGCAGCCGTGTTGTGCCTGGGTTGATGTAGTTAAAAAAGCAAGAACTATAAATGTAAATATGAAACTTTTCATGATACTGTTTTTCGAATATCATTAAAGATAAGAAAACCTTAAAAAATAGAAGGGATTTATCTATTTGATAATAAAGAGATTATTCCAGTTGGTACAGGATTATCTCGCTATCTGCCCCTTTAACCAGAATATTTAACCGGCCGTTCTTATTTGCATCACCGAGCATAGCCGCTGAAGAGCCATATACCGGAAACCCCGGATGAAGACTTCCGTCTGTATTGTAGATATAGACTTTCTTTTCCTGAGTTTCAGTGATAGAAATATAGGTATTGCCACCACTTCTGAAGATGGTTGGCGGCGTGTATATCCCGAATGGGAGTTCCACCAGCTTGCCATCTATTCGAAGTAAATTATCGTCCAGGGTAACTTTGATTCTGCCGGCAGTTGTAAACCAGTAACTGTCTGTAACCGATAAGTTCGTGCTGCTTAGCTTCCCGTTTTGAGAAATGCTTTCTTTGGTATGCTCCCTAGTAATAACCACAAAATTGGAACCTTCGGTGGTGATGGGAATTTCGGAAAAGTTGAATTTCTTCCTGAGTTGTATCCGCGGTGTACCGACACGGCTTAGGATATTAAGTGTGCCGTTCGCCTCGGGGATGACTATATAATCCTTATTGCCAATTCGGAAGTGCTTTATAGGCTGAACGATTTCCGAAGCGGTTTTTTTAAATCGGAAGCCGGAAACGATTTTACCCTTGTTATCATACAGGAATACCTCCTTTCCCTGAACTACCGCAAATCGATAGTTGCGATTGTTGTCATAGTCGAAAACCGATAAGGGTTGTGTTATCTTATCTTTAAACTTGAGTGGAAAAGGCGCTACCGGTTTTCCATTCCTTTCGATAATATGTAAACTGTTGGCTGTGACAAATGCAAGTTGTTTTTTGCCGTTTCGCAACAGGTCTACTTCCTGTATTTCCCCCAGGATAGGGCCCTGCAGTTGTTTGGTCCACAGTGTTTTTCCGTTTACAGCCAGCAGCTGTAGTTTATTGCTCATATCCTGAACTGCTATGTCCTGACCCCCGCTGCGATGATTGCTGAAAAATTGCGGTGATCCCAGAATCGCCCGGTCCAGGTTCTTACTTGCCAGCTGAGTAACCCGCCCGGTGATCTGTTTGGTTGAACCGGTTTCCAGGCTCACAAAATTTACATGTGCAAAATCCCGGTCGTATGTGAACTGCATTACAGCCAGGGGGTATTTGTCGATCGCTCTTTCCGAATTAATCGAAGACAATTCGGGGAAGAAAACGTTCGCGATACCACTTTTTACCAAGCCGTTAAAATGCATAACCAATAATGAAGAAGCGTCAGATAAATATTGTTTGGAATTTTTAAAGTAAACCGTATTTTCGATTACATCGTTACTCTTATAAGCCGAGATGATACCTTCGGCAGATGCTACAGTTTCAGTGAAGACAAAATATTGATCGAGCCGAAATCCGAAATTAACCGAAGACGATATCAATGGATAAAAACTACTCCTGAAGATTCCGGGTTCGGAAAAATTAAAGATCTCCACATCCCGGAAAACGGCATGTTCACTTCTCATGGCAGTTAAAGCTTCCCCAGCAGCCACCGCATCTATACTGTGCATGGCCACCGCCTTCCCATCCGGCAGGGAAATCTCCGCTATTTCGGTAATGGTTTCAAAAAGCGGTACCGACGTTGTATGTGTAGAATCGCCGGCGAATGCACGCAGATTTTGCACGATGACAGCGGCATTGTTGAAAGTTAGCGATACAACCGAATTCGTAGCTGAGGGAAGTACCGACATAATCGTATTCTCTTGTGGAGTCTGCCCTTTAAAACTATCAATGAGGTAGTTGTTTTCGGCTGATGTAACTGCTACCCCGGCAGCGGTGATTCCTGTGGGTGCAATGCTTACGTCCAACTGTACAAATTCGGCCAGGTCTGAAAGAGAGGTGTCCGCCAGTTTTAACTGAGGGTGCAACTGGATAAGGGAGAGTTCCTTGACATTGCGAGCACTTAAATTTTTCTGCAATGAAGGCTTCATATAGGTTTTATCGGTAAGCAGGTTCTCTAAAACCTGTTGAGAAGAGGAAGCGATAAATAAACTGTCCTTTAGGGCGGTAAAAACAGTTTCGTCCTCCAACGAAATCCTTTTAATGCTAATGTCCTTGTATTTTAATGTTTCCGAGCTTCGATTCTTAGAGGAGTCGATTTGAAAGTTCAGCGAATCCTGCCTGCTTACAAGGGTATACCCATAGGTGGAATCCTTAAGCTTTATGATGCTTAATAAAACCGGATTCACGGATCGGATATGCTGAAGAATCTTATGCCGGCCACTAAGAATGGGATAAATGGCCGAAGATTTGAACGCAGACAGCGCATCGTGTTGCCCAATGTCCCTCTGAAGCAACTGCAGGTCGTTCACTTTTAAGACTAATATGGCCTCTTCGGGAATGAAGTCGGTTAGCTGGGACTCACGGGAATTTTCTTCCGAACAGCAAATTAGCAGTCCCGGCAAAATTAGGATGAACAACAACTTCAAAAATTGCTTCATACAACAAAAATAGGCAGTAAAAATGCCTCAATCGGCCGTAGCATAAAATCTTTATCGACTTGTTTTCAACAATTCCTTCTAAGAAAAAAAACCGCATCAACTGTTACAGCTTGAGTTTTAACTGGTCGGGAAGCAGTCGGAAACTCTTTCTGTGATACGAAGTCGGGCCGAATTTCAACAGAGCCGAACGATGTTCCTTTGTGGGGTAGCCTTTGTTCTTCTTCCACCGGTACATGGGGAATTCTTTGTCGAGTTCCGAGAGGTAGTCATCTCTGTAGGTTTTTGCGAGCACAGAGGCTGCAGCTATGTGCAGGTATTTGCTATCGCCTTTCACTACACATTGATGTGGAATATCGTTCAGGGGTTTAAACCTATTCCCGTCAATTGCGATAAACTGCGGACCGACAGCTAATTTTTCAATAGCTCTGTGCATCGCAAGGATAGAAGCATTCAGGATATTGTATTCATCGATCTCCTCCACCATCGCGTGTGCTACGGCAAAACACTTCGCTTCGGCTTCAATGATGGGCCGAAGCTCAAGTCGTTTCTTTTCAGAAAGTAGTTTCGAATCATTCAGCCAGGGATGCTGAAAATCGTCCGGAAGAATTACAGCCGCAGCGGTAACCGGACCTGCCAAACAGCCACGGCCGGCTTCATCTGTTCCGCACTCTATGAGATGCTGATGAATTTTGAGTTTTAGCATTGAAATTAAAAGTAAGTATTTTCGTTTAAAAATTTACCTTTGTCGTATCAGACCGTCCTTCATGAAAAAAGTGTTCTATGTTCTAGTTCTTTTATGCCCCTGGGTCTGCTTATTGGCACAAAACAGTCCGAGCCCCGCCACAAAATTAAAAAAGGATAAGCCTCCAATAGAACTTTACAAAATTATTTCGGTGAACCGGGACACCACCCATGTGGATACGTCTCTCACAATTAAGAAGGAATACCAGTTCAATTATTTGCGCAAAGATAATTTCGAATTAATGCCGTTTGCCAATGTGGGGCAAACATACAATACCCTGGCTTACGATTTCAATAAAAAGAATTTAATCCCGCTCTTTGCAGCTCAGTCACATCATTTCAACTATTTGGAAATCGAGGACATGAAGTACTATCATGTACCAACCCCGCTAACCGAGCTCTATTTTAAAACCGCTTTCGAGCAGGGGCAGCAACTGGATGCCTTCTTTACGGTAAATACCAGCGAACAATTTAACTTCTCGGTAGCCTATAAAGGTGTTCGCTCCCTGGGAAATTATCAGCAGATGCTAAGCAGTACGGGAAATTTTCGATTTACTACCTCCTATCATACCAAAGACAAACGCTATAAGGCGCGGGCTCACATTGCAGCTCAGGATATACTGAATGAAGAAAATGGCGGCTTAACAGAAAATTCCCTCTTTCTTTTTAGAACCGACGATCCGGAGTTTGAAGACCGGGCCCGGCTGGATGTGAATTTCGAAAATGCGGAAAACAAGCTTGAAGGCCTGCGATTTTACGGGGAACACGAATACGATCTTTTGGGTAAAAGAGATAGCCTGGGTTATAATGTGCTCACCATTGGAAACAGACTAAGCTACGAAGACAAGTTTTACGAGTACAGACAAAATGAACCCTTCGATGGCTTCGGAGTCTCTTATGAACCCTCCGATCTTAAAAAGACCACCAAGCTCGAACATTTTAATGCGCAGGCATTTGCCCGTCTGGAAAGCAGTCTGATTGGCGAACTGGGAGCTTTTGTTGGATATACCGATTACAACTACGGTTATAATACCGTGCTTATTCTGGATGACGGCCGGATCTCCAATCGTTTAAAAGGGAATATTGTTCAGCTGGGAGCAAGTTACAGCAAACAATACCGCGGCTTCGAACTTTCCGGGGAAGGTGCTTTAAACCTTGCGGGCGACTTCGATGGCAACTATCTTACAGCCGCAGCGTCATTTGCCTTTAACGAGGAGAACGATGTAAAAGCCTCTGCAACCATACATTCGGTGGCTCCAAATTTCAATTTTTTGCTCTACCAGAGTGATTATGTGAATTATAACTGGCAGCATGACTTTGAAAACGTAAAAACCCAGGAGCTAAAAATCGAGCTGCGTTCAAAAAAGTTGTTGAACGCAACAGTTAGTTACACCGGGATAGACGATTATACCTATTTCACCATTGCGGAAAACGACAGCACGCCAACTCCTCGACAATTCAATGAACGCGTGGATTATTTAAAGGTGAAGGCCGAGAAGGAATTCAGCTACGGCCCATTCGCTCTAATGAATACAGTTATCTTTCAGCAGCCGCTCTCCGGCGATGAAGTTTTGAATGTTCCGGAAATTATCACCAGGCAGTCATTGTATTACGAAGACCATTGGTTTAAGAAGGCACTTTTCCTTCAGACGGGAATCAATTTTAAATACTTTACCGAATACAATATGAACGGATACGATCCCGTCCTGGCAGAGTTTTATGTGCAGAATGAAACAAAGTTGGGTGGGTTTCCCCGGCTGGACCTGTTTTTTAATGCGAAGATCAGGCAGACGCGGATTTACTTTAAGTACGAGCACATCAACCAACTCTTCAGCTCGTCTAACGATCATTTTTCCGCACCCGGCTATCCCTTTCGGGATGCGGTGATACGTTTCGGCCTGGTCTGGAATTTCTTCCTGTAAGTTTTTTTAAAATGCTTTGCAGCAGGGCCTAATCTCGTAACAGGCCCCTGGAGATAACTATCTTCTGAATTTCTGAAGTACCTTCATAAATCTGAGTGATCTTTGCATCCCGCATCAGGCGTTCAACATGGTATTCCTTTACAAATCCGTTTCCGCCGTGGATCTGAACGGCTTCTACAGTAGTTGCCATGGCTACTTTTGAAGCGTACAACTTGGCCATCGCACTGCTCATATCGTAGTTCCTGCCCTGGTCTTTGTCCCAGGCAGCTTTCATAACCAGGTGCCGCGCAGCTTCGATCTCGGTGAGCATATCGGCCAGCTTAAAGGCAATGGCCTGGTGGTTGCAGATCTCGGTTCCGAAGGCCTTGCGGATCTTCGAATAATCCCGTGACATTTCGTAGGCTCCGGCCGCTATCCCCAAAGCCTGGGCCGCGATTCCAATGCGCCCGCCACTCAATGTCTTCATCGCAAATTTAAATCCAAATCCGTCTTCCCCTATTCGGTTCTCCTTGGGCACTTTTACATCGTTGAAATTCAGGGTATGTGTATCACTGCCTCGAATACCCAGTTTGTCTTCCTTAGGGCCCACTTCAAACCCATCCCAGGACTTTTCAACAATAAAAGCGTTGATGCCTTTATGGCCTTTTTCCCGGTCGGTCTGTGCGATCACAAGGTGATAATCGGCACTGCCGCCGTTGGTGATCCAGTTCTTCGTTCCGTTAAGTATATAATGATCGCCTTTGTCGATCGCTGTGGTGCGTTGAGAAGTAGCATCACTTCCCGCTTCCGGTTCGCTGAGGCAAAATGCACCTATGGATTCTCCCGTGGCCAGTTTGGTAAGGTATTTCTGTTTTTGTTCTTCAGTTCCAAAAGCCTGAAGTCCGTAACACACAAGTGAATTATTCACCGAGACGATCACCGAACTCGAAGCGTCTATCTTGCTGAGTTCTTCCATGGCGAGCACATAGGATACCGTGTCCATTCCTCCCCCTCCGTACTTGGGATCCACCATCATACCCAGGAACCCCAACTCTGCCATTTTCTTTACCTGCTCCGTCGGAAAACGTTGCTCATTATCGCGTTCAATTACACCCGGCAGAAGTTCCGTTTTAGCAAAATCGCGGGCAGCGTCTCGAATCATTAAATGTTCTTCAGAAAGGTTGAAATCCATGGATAGCTGGTTTATAAATAATTGTGTTTTAGAAAGTGCAGCAAAGATACCCCATATATAGGAAATCACAAATTAGAAAGATCAAATAAAACCAAGGCCTCCGTGCTCGACAATTTCAATTTACCAATTGCGTTAAAACTTAAAGGAATTGTACCTTGGCAAGGCAATAGCGAGCAAATCGAAATCAGTTTTGAAAGAAACCTATCACATCCTCGGCGTTATGAGCGGCACCAGCCTGGACGGAATCGACCTGGCCGAATGTCTTTTTGAACTCGATATAGATTCCGGCTGGACCTTCAAACTCAGAAACACTCAAACTGTCGAATATCCGGAAGAGTGGAGTAGGCGATTGAGATCGGCCATCCACTTTTCAACCGGCAGATTGCGAACCCTGGACGAAGAATACACCTTATATCTGGCCGGGGTGATCAGGGATTTTATTTCAAGCAATAAAATAAAAGGACTGGATGCAGTCTGCAGTCACGGTCATACAATTTTGCATCAGCCCGAAAAAGGCCTCACCCTGCAAATAGGAAATCTTCCGGAGCTGGCTGAACGTATCGAACAAACAGTGGTATGCGATTTCAGAGTACAGGACGTAAAGCTGGGAGGGCAGGGAGCACCACTGGTTCCCATAGGGGATAAATTATTGTTTTCCCGCTTCGATTTTTGCTTAAATCTCGGAGGCTTTGCCAACGTCTCATTCGAATTGGAGGGCAAACGCCTTGCCTACGATATTTGTCCCGTGAATATAGTGTTAAACCACTATGCCGGCTTGGTAGGGCAAGCCTACGATAAGGACGGGGCACTGGCCGCAGCCGGTACTATCCATTCACAATTGCTCAAGGAACTGAATGCCCTTGCATATTACAGCCTGCGACCTCCAAAGTCGCTGGGTTTGGAATGGGTTCAGCAACACATATTTCCCCTAATCGACAACTTTCAACTTACTCCCGGCGATGTCATAGCCACCTTCACGGCTCATATAGTCCGCCAGTTAGCTGCACAGTTCACAAAAAACTCAAATGTGTTGGTTACCGGCGGGGGCGTCTATAACACCTTTTTGATCGAACAGCTGCGCCTCCATACCCCTGCCTCAATTGTTATTCCCGACGCGCAATTGATTGAATACAAGGAAGCTATGATATTTGGCTTGCTAGGAGTGCTTCGCCTGCGAGATGAAGTCAACTGCCTGGCGAGTGTTACCGGGGCCAAATATGATCATTGCAGTGGGTATATTTTCCCCGCCTAAATTTTATATAAAATTAATCTGTGCCCAATAGCAAATTTTTATCTTTGCCTTTCGCGTTTTAATTCAGCAAGCGCAACCACACTTAATACGACTGAACAGCCAGAATGAAGCAACTTCTAAAAAAGTACGAGGAAAAAGAACCCGAAATCGTTTTTCACTGGAATGACCCTGAAACCGAGGCCGAAGGATGGACAGTAATAAATTCTTTAAGAGGCGGCGCTGCCGGTGGAGGAACCAGGATGCGACCCGGACTGGATAGGAATGAAGTGCTCTCCCTGGCTAAGACGATGGAGGTTAAATTCACGGTATCCGGCCCCCCCATCGGAGGGGCAAAATCGGGAATAAATTTCGATCCTTCCGATCCCAGGAAAAAAGGAGTACTCGAACGCTGGTATAAAGCTGTATCACCGCTGTTAAAAGCCTATTACGGAACCGGTGGCGATCTCAATGTGGACGAAATTCACGAAGTGATCCCAATTACGGAGGAAAGTGGTGTCTGGCACCCGCAGGAAGGCGTCTTCAACGGGCATTTTACACCGACAGAGGCCGATAAGATAAACAGGATCGGGCAGCTTCGACAGGGCGTGATCAAAGTGTTGGAAAATGTAAATTATTCTCCCGATATCACACGCAAATACACTGTTGCCGATATGATAACAGGATACGGTGTAGCTGAAGCTGTAAGGCATTTTTACGAAATTTACGGCGGAAATATCAAAGGGAAACGAGCCATAGTTCAGGGCTTTGGGAATGTTGGATCTTCAGCAGCCTATTACTTATCCCAGATGGGAGCCAAAGTGGTTGGGATCATAGACCGTGCAGGAGGCCTGATCAATAAAGACGGCTACAGCTTCGAAGAGATTCAGCAAATGTTTCTCAATAAACAAGGCAATACCCTGCAGGCCGATACTTTAATTCCCTTCGATGAGATCAATAAACAGATCTGGTCCCTGGAAGCCGAAATTTTCGCACCCTGCGCTGCCTCAAGACTTATAACCAAAGATCAGATAGCGACCCTTATCGATACAGGTTTGGAAGTAATAAGTTGTGGCGCCAATGTTCCATTTGCTGACAAAGAGATCTTTTTCGGGCCCATCATGGAATTTACCGATGAACGCGTAAGCCTTATTCCCGACTTTATCAGCAACTGCGGAATGGCAAGAGTTTTCGCATACTTTATGGAAAGAAAGGTGCAGATGACAGACGATGCGATTTTTAACGACACCTCCATGACCATTAAGAATGCGATACAAAACACCTTCGACCAAAACAGCACAAAGACGAATATTAGTAAAACAGCTTTTGAAATTGCACTGAATCAGTTAATTTAGGCCTCTAATCCCTCACTACTATGGATTCCATAATCATCCTCATTTTCGTTATAGGTTACCTGTCTATTACCTTAGAGCATCCGCTTCGTCTCGATAAGACCGTACCGGCATTGATTATGGCCGCTTTAATTTGGGCGGTACTGGCGGTTGGATTCAATGCAGATTGGTTTAACGTAATAGATACCTACGAGAACGTCTTCGATTACTCAGTAGGAGGAGAGGAAGCCTTGCACGGCTTTGAAAATACCTTGCTGCATCACCTCGGAAAAACTGCCGAGATTCTCATTTTCCTTATCGGTGCCATGACCATAGTCGAGATAATCGATCTCCACCGTGGCTTCGAGGTGCTAAAAGGTGCGGTAACTACAAAAAGCAAGAGAAAACTCTTATGGATTATCGGGGTACTGGCCTTTGTACTATCGGCCATCATAGATAACCTAACGGCCACCATCGTGCTGGTAACCTTGTTGAGAAAACTCATCCACAATAAGGAAGACCGACTCTGGTACGCCGCCATGGTGGTTATTGCAGCCAATGCCGGGGGGGCCTGGTCTCCAATCGGAGATGTTACCACCACCATGCTGTGGATCGCAAATAAGGTAACGGCACTGGGACTGATCGAATTTGTCATCCTGCCTTCCATCGTTTGCTTTGTTATACCGTTTATCATCGCCAGCTATTTAAAGCCGTTTAAAGGCTTAGTACAGGTGGAAAAACTTCCCACCGACGTGGTGACCGAACGGCTACTGAGCAGCAGGACCATGTTATTCCTGGGTCTTGGAATGATCGTTTCAGTACCTGTTTTTAAAACCCTAACCCACCTGCCTCCCTATATCGGTATGATGTTCGCCCTGGGAATCGTATGGCTGGTTTCCGAGTATATCCACCCGGAAGAGGATTTCAGTAAAGAACGAAGACATCTGTACTCTGCCCATAAGGCCTTATCGCGAATCGAGATATCCAGCATACTGTTCTTCCTCGGGATACTTATGGCCGTAGCCGGGCTGGAAAGTCTTGTATACGGAACCATAAACGGACAGGAAGTCGGTACGCTCCGATACCTCGCCGAAGTGCTACAGGCGGCAATCCCCAACCAGGATGTGGTAGTTATCCTACTTGGTATCTTCTCGGCAATAATCGATAACGTTCCCCTGGTAGCAGCGTCCATAGGTATGTACGAATCCCCTGTAGATTCTGTACTATGGCATTTCATTGCCTATTCGGCAGGGACCGGTGGAAGTATGCTCATCATCGGATCGGCCGCAGGTGTGGCCGCTATGGGAATGGAGCGTATAGACTTTATCTGGTATCTCAAAAAGATCACCTGGCTTGCCTTTATTGGCTTTATTGCAGGAGCAGGAGTTTTCCTCTTGTTCGAACGCGTATTGTTTGCACACACCTAAACAATTATTTGGCACGAAATTCGTTATCCAATTAAATCAAATCTAAACTATGCTAAACTTCTTTATTCAGGAAGGTGGAGAGGAAATCACACAAGGTCTCGAGCCGGTGGTTTCCGAAGAAAAAACACTTTCGGTACTGCAGCTTATTCTCGATGGCGGCCTGGGCGCACAGATTATCATAAGCGTCTTGTTTATCTTGCTCTTTGTTGCAGTTTATATTTATTTCGAACGGTTATTTGCCATTAAGGCAGCCTCCAAACTGGATAATAATTTTATGAACCAGATACGGGATAGTGTGGCCGGAGGTAATATCCAAGCCGCAAAAGTCCTCTGCGCTCAGCAAAATACACCGGTTTCCCGGCTTACGGAAAAAGGGATTTCTCGAATTGGCAGTCCGTTGGACGATATAAATACCGCCATCGAAAACGCCGGTCGCCTGGAAGTTTATAAACTGGAAAAGAACGTAAGTATTCTTGCTACCATCGCAGGTGCAGCCCCCATGATCGGATTCCTTGGCACCGTAATTGGTATGGTTTTGGCCTTTCACCAGCTGGCAACCAGTAGCGGACAGGCAGAGATGGGTGCCCTGGCCGAAGGAATCTATACAGCCATGACCACCACTGTGGCCGGGTTGATTGTAGGCATTATAGCCTATATGGGATACAACCACCTGGTGGTTAGAACCGATAAGGTAGTACACCAAATGGAGGCCACGGCCGTAGATTTCCTCGATCTTTTAAACGAACCTGCTTAATATGAATTTAAGAGGAAGAAATAAAATTAGCCCGGAATTCAGCATGAGTTCAATGACAGATATCGTATTCCTGTTGTTGGTATTCTTCCTGTTGACATCGCCGGCCATTACCCCGGACGCCCTCGATCTTATCCTGCCTAAAGCCAAAGGAAAATCTACCAACCAGCAAAAGGCCTCGGTAAGTATCACTAAAGACGGTGCGTTCTATATAAACAAGGAACGCGTAAGCGAATACAATATCGAAAAGGAACTCCAGACCCTTCTGGCAGGACAGGATGCCCCTACCATTATCCTGAGAGCGGAAGAAGGAGTGCCTATCGAACAAGCGGTTATGGTCATGGATGTGGCCAACCGTAACAATTTTAAAGTAGTACTGGCCGTCAGGCCTAATTAATAGGGCGTTACCACGCATGCTGCGCGGTCGGGCTTTCGCTGTTACAACTTAGCCCGAAGGCTAAGCAGGTAACTTAGCTCAATCCCTAACGCAAAAGATAAAGATGAGTCTGTTAGATACAAAACACAAAAGGAAAAGCATGACGATCACCGTGATCCTGCATGTGATCCTGCTGTTGTTGTTGTTTTTCGTTTTCGGACTCAAATATATGGATCCGCCCCTGGAAAGCGGGATTGCAGTTAATTTCGGTACTACCGACGAAGGAAGCGGAAACATTCAGCCCACCGAACCCATCCGAACCGCCCCTAAGAATACCAGCCCCGAACCTGTAACTCCCGAAAAGACCGAAATTAAAGAAGACCTAGTTACCCAGGACAATGAAGAGGCCCCGGTGATAAAGAAAGACAAACCTCAGAAAGAGGTAAAGGAAACCCCGGTAAAGGAAGAGCCTAAAAAGATCGTGAAACCTGACCCCAAACCCGATAAGTCGACCACCGATGCCCTCTCGAGTATAATCAATGGGCCCAAGAACGACGGAAAGGCACAGGGTAGTGAAGGAAATGACGATAAGGCCGGCGACAAGGGCAATCCCAACGGCGACCCCGATGCCAAAGGATACTACGGTACGGGCAAAGGCCTCGATGGCGATGGTAATTACCGACTGGGAGGCCGAAAGGCAATCAATAAGGCTAAAGAAGTCCAGGATTGCAACGAATCGGGCAGGGTGGTTGTCGATATTACCGTAGACCGCTCCGGGAAAGTACTTACAGCCGTTGCCGGAGTGAAAGGCTCCACCAATACCGAACCCTGTCTCATCGGACCTGCAAAAAGAGCCGCGCTGGCTACGCGATTCAACCCCGATGAAAACGCTCCTGCCAAGCAGTTTGGACAGATTGTCTACAATTTCAAATTGTCCCAGTAACCACTCACAATTTTCAGGCGTAATTTAAGTATCTTTAGTGTTCAGAATTGAAGGCTATGAAAGATAAATACTACCTACTGGTTCTCATTCCACTGCTGCTTATGGCCTGTGAGAATCCTGCGAACGAAACACCACAAAGCAAATCAAATAAACTCCCGGCCGATTTTATGTTCGATCAGCGGGCCTACCCGCATGGTGAGATAAAAACCGATGCCTACCGAAAGGCCCTGGAATGGAAACGCTCACTTCCCCAACAAAGAAACTCCGGTACCGACTGGGAATTCGCAGGGCCCGAAAACATCGGAGGGCGGATCTCGGATATAGAGATTCCTTCCAATTCCTCACAGACATACTACGTTGGCGCCGCTTCAGGAGGAATTTTTAAGACCACCGATGCCGGTAACAGTTGGACTGCTATTTTCGATGAGCAGGAAATGCTGTCCATAGGAGATATCGAAATTTCGCGGAATAACAACCAGCTTGTATGGGTGGGCACCGGCGAAGTGAACGCAGGAGGTGGCTCCCTTGCCTACGACGGGGACGGAGTGTATAAAAGTATCGATGGCGGACAAACATGGGAGCCGAAAGGGCTGCCGGAAACCGGAAGTATCGGGAAGATCCTCATAGACCCAAACGACGATAACACCATTTTTGTCGGAGCCATGGGTCCCCTTTTTAAAAATGACCCCAACCGGGGTGTATACCGCTCAACCGACGGAGGAGACAGCTGGGAACAAAAACTGTTTGTAAGCGACTCAACCGGGATCATCGACATGGCCATCCATCCCTCCAACGGAAATATTGTCTACGCCTGTAGCTGGGAACGTATACGACGCCCAAATTACCGTCAGTACGGCGGCGAGACCTCACGGATCTATAGATCTACAGACGGGGGAGAGAACTGGAGCGAACTCACTAACGGATTGCCATCTGCCCCCAACGACAAAGGCAGGATAAGTATAGATATCTCCAGGTCGAATCCCGATGTACTTTATGCACGATACGCCGACGCCAGTGGGAATATAGAAGGTGTCTTTCGAACCGCCAATGGCGGTGACAGCTGGACAGAAGTAAACTCCAGTCAGCTTACAAATATCGGCTTTCACTGGTGGTTCGGTGGGATATTCGTAGATCCCACCGATGAGAATACCATCTATAACGTAGATTTCGTGGTTGAAAAGTCCACCGACGGAGGCAACAACTGGTCTGAAACATTTATCGATGTGCACGTCGATCAGCACGCCCTGGCATTCAATGAGCAGGTTACGGGAGAAGTTTTGCTGGGAAATGACGGCGGACTGTATAGAAGCGGGAATGGAGGAAGTAGCTGGACTAAAGACGAAACCCTTCCAATAACGCAAATGTATCGCATGCATGTGGATGCCCAAAACGAAAATAAAGTGTACGCCGGGGCTCAGGACAACAGTACCATGCGTACCACTACCGGCGGACTGGACAACTGGAACATCATTGCCGGGGGAGATGGCTTTCAACCTCTGGTCGATCCTACCAATACCAATGTTATCTATGCGCTCTCTCAAAGAGGAAATCTTGTAAAATCTGTCAATAACGGGGTGAGCTTTTTTAATGCGACCAGTGGGATTTCCGGGACCGATCGCAAGAATTGGGATACCCCGGTTGTATTCGACCCGGCAAATCCGCAAATCATGTATTACGGGGCCAACCGGCTTTACAAATCTGTCAATGCCGCCGGAAACTGGACCCCTATCAGCCCCGACCTTTCCAATGGGCCGTATACCGGTAACCTCACCTTTGGAACCATCACCAGTATAGATGTATCTACCATAAACAGCAATAAGATCTATGTGGGCACAGACGACGGAAATGTATGGCATACCAACGACGGGGGTACAAACTGGGAGCTTATCTCCAATGGCCTCCCTAATCGCTGGGTTACCAAGGTGTTGGCCTCGAGGGAGACTACAAATGGGGTGTATGTAACCTATTCCGGCTACCGCTACGGCGAGGATGACGGCCACGTTTACAGGAGTATCGATGCAGGCCTGAACTGGATGGATATCTCTATTAATCTTCCCGATATCCCGGTAAATGATATAGTGCAGGATGCAAACGATTATTTATATATAGGAACAGACATTGGCGTTTTTGCCACGGCCACTAATGGAGCTGTATGGGAAGCTGTAGGCAGCAGCCTGCCTTCGGTGGTAGTTACCGATATGCACATATCGGAGGCTTCGCAGTATCTTTATGCAGCCACTTATGGTAGATCGATTTACAAGGCTGATATCTCCGATATCATTCTGCAAAGCCCCCAACACGAAGTCCCTGAAGTAGCAATATACCCCAACCCTGCTTCTTCAATAGTAACCATTGAAATTTCAAATACTTCAGAAGTAAAAGCAGTGAAAGTGATAAATATGCTGGGTTCGCTTGTGCTTAGCCATAACCCGACCGCTACAGGTATGCAAATCGATATCGATGGTTTAAAAACCGGGCTTTACTTTATTGAGATCGATATGGGGAACAACACTACAATTACAAAGAAACTCATTATTGAATAAGCTGTGAGCAACTACCAAGCGTCCGTAAACTGGCTGTTTGAACAGCTGCCAATGTATCAAAGAGTTGGAGATTCGGCTTTTAAAAAGGATCTTTCAAACAGTCTTTTATTGGCTGAAGAACTGGGTCATCCCGAAAAGCATTTTAAAAGCATTCATGTGGCGGGGACCAACGGGAAAGGTTCTACCAGTCATATGTTAGCGTCGGTCCTACAACAGTCAGGCTATAAGGTAGGGCTTTACACTTCCCCTCATCTTAAGGATTTCCGGGAACGCATCCGGGTGAACGGGATTATGATAGGAGAGGAGGAGGTGATACGTTTCGTCGATGAGTACAAGGAGTTTTTTGAGGAGAATTCCCTGTCCTTTTTCGAAATGACCGTCGGCCTGGCATTTCATTATTTCAGAAATGAAAAAGTCGATATTGCGGTAATCGAAGTAGGGCTAGGAGGTAGGTTGGACAGCACCAACATCATTACCCCTGAAGTATCCGTTATTACCAATATAGGGTTCGACCATACCCAGATGCTGGGTGATACCATATCCGAAATCGCTGCAGAAAAGGCTGGTATTATCAAGCAGGGTATTCCGGTGGTCATAGGAGAAACCGTACCGGACTCCCGCTTCGTCTTCGAACAGGTGGCCGAACAGCAATTGGCTCCCATTAGTTTTGCCGAAGAAATGAACTTTGATGGTTATACCTCCGATCTGAAAGGAGCCTACCAGACTCGGAATATTCGTACTGTACTTGCAACTATCGGGGTTATGAGAGATGCCGGTTGGAATATTTCGGAGGAAGCAGTCGTTCATGGGTTGAATAAAGTGGAAAAGAACACCGGCCTTATGGGGAGATGGCAGCTATTGCAAGAGAACCCCAAGGTAATTTGCGATACTGCACACAATAAGGAAGGTTTGGAGATCGTTTTGCGCCAACTCCTCGCTCAGAACTACGAAAAGCTCCATATAGTTCTGGGGACCGTGAATGACAAGGATCTGACTAAGATCTTGCCGCTTTTTCCAAAAGATGCGATCTATTATTTTAGCAGGCCCGATATACCCCGGGGCCTTCAGGCAGAAATCCTTAGAGATACAGCTGCCCAATTCGGGCTGAAGGGTAAAGCGTACCAACAGGTGGGAGAGGCCCTCTCGGTAGCACTGAATAGTGCCGAAAAGAATGATGTGGTTTTTATAGGCGGTAGTACCTTTACGGTGGCTGATGCACTGCTTACGTATTAAACGATAAATTCCGGTGCCGGATTAGTCTCATGATCCGGAGTAGATCCACTCCTGCAAATAGAATTCCTCTCACTGCGTGAGTATGTAATTCTCCGTTTTATCGCTCATAAAAGCGGAGCTTTTAACGCTTAAAACGAAAAATTCCAGTTCTGGATTATTTTCATGATCCAGAGTAGATCCACTCCTGCAAATAGAATTCCTCTCACTGCGTGAGTATGTAATTCTCCGTTTTATCGCTCATAAAAGCGGAGCTTTTAACGCTTAAAACGAAAAATTCCAGTGCTGTCGCACCGGAATTCTATTTGATGTGGGTCATACTGGATTCGAACCAGTGACTTCTACCCTGTCAAGGTAACACTCTGAACCAACTGAGTTAATGACCCGATATGGGTTCCAAAATTACAAAATTCGATAAAGAAAAGTGAATTTACACCTGTTTCAATTTCTGTTCTGCCTGTTTTACTACTTGCGGTATTATTTCTGTAAGCGCCATTATCTTTGATTAATGGTGTGCTCCCTTTGCGAACCCGCTACTGCAAGTAGAATCCCAGGCAGTTTCACTGCTCATGGTATTTTTATTTTCAAGAATCCCAAGACCAAAACTCAGGTATTTTGAAAATAAAAATCCCGGTTCGAAAATGAACCGGGATTCTGCTTGATGTGGGCGCTGAGGGATTCGAACCCCCGACCCCTTGGGTGTAAACTAAGAGGTATTATTTTGTAACATGCGTATTTTCAATACATTACAATCTGTAAATATTCCAATCGTACAATAATCGTACATTTTACCCGCTCAGCATCCGCCGTTTACGCCTAATATACCATATAATTATTAATGCCAATATCCCGCCAACTATACCAACACCTATTGCAATGGATACAAAAGTATTGGTGCCTTTTGTCTTTGTATCTGTTTTTCGGGAATTCGACTCAGCAGATTCCTCCTTTTCCCTGGTCTCCGATCGCACAATTTCAGAGCGATCTGTTTTCTTAACATCTACAGCTGCGCTATCTTTTATCCTGGTAGATTGTTGTTTATCACGAATAACCACTTTTTTAGCCCCTGTAACGGTTATCTTCCTACCGGTAGGGGTAATCGATTCATTTACCGTAATAGTGTCTGTATCGTTTCCGGATATCTCTATTTCGGCATCTTTCGATACGGTTATCGTTTCCGATTTCTTAACAGCCGATGAATCGATACTGGTATCTTTCTTCACCACACTATCGAGTTTCACAACTTCAGAGAGTTCGGTCTTTGTTCGCTCACGCTCCACAAGTTTCTTTTTACTTCTACAGCTGGTCATAGACAGCAGCACCAGGAAGATCAATAACAGATTTTTCATATTAGTTACAATTCGTTATATACTTTAACTATGCTTTTAAACATAGATTCAACTTTTAGAGCCATGACCGTCTCACTCCAGCAGTTCAAATACCCGGACTTACTATCCATAAATTCAAGTTCCAGTAGTACGGATGGGCAGAGCGTATTTCGAAGCACAAAGAAGTTCGATTCTTTATCGAGATCCCCATCAGACACATCGGTTCTTAATGTTGTATCGTGGGCAAAATCAGCTTTAAAATTTTGCAGGAACACTTCAGCTATCTTATCAGATGTCGTTTCTCCTATAGACGTAAACCCCTCAATTCCATGGCCGCCTCCTGCATTGTGATGAATGGATAAGAAATAAACGTTCTTGTTTACGGCGTAAATATCATTTGCCCGTTTTACTCGCTCCTGAAGGCTCACATCATATAGTTCCGGAGATACATGATAATAAGGAATTCCAGCACGATCGCACAGCTCTATCAATCGGTTAACCGCCCAGCGATTTCCCATCCCTTCATAAAATATTCCGCACTCCCAATTAGGAGATCGCTTTCCCGGAGTTTCGTAGAATCCGTTTATTAACCCCGCGTGTCCACTATCAAATATTGGTATCATATCTTACTTATTATCTTTATCGGTTGAATTGCTTTTCTGATTGAACCAATACTGCAATAATGCATCGGGGAGTTTTTGCAGCAGGGAGATCACAGCGGCCTTTCCGTATTTAAACAGGTCCAGGCTCATGTAACTGCCAAAGATGCCTATAAGCATGGTGTACAGTAAATTCGATTTTTCCTGGCCTACGTAATAAGCCAGGATGCCAAAAACAACCCCGGTAACATAGATGGCGTATATCTCCAGTTTGGAGATTACCGGCAACTGCCTTCTTTTCTGGTCCAGGTTTTTATGAGTTATCTGCATGGTGGAACCTATAAGCGAGGTAACAATAGCAACAATCACGATGGTAAAATCGATCTGTGTGCCATATACCAGATTTTCATATACGCTTACAAATGCCGGTGCCGAAAATATCATATACCCCTTACCTTCCATGTATTAAAACTTTAAACCATGTTTTAATTCGCCCTACCAAGACGGCCAACGCCCCGGCTTTTATGTCGCGTATTATTGCGATCGCGCCGTAACAATAGATCATCGTTGCTATGCTTATGCAGACGATCTTAAATCCGTTCGATAAAAAGTTTCCCCAATCCCAATCTGAGTAGAAAAAAAGCGCGGCATACGCGCCCAGGTACACTACTACAAAGTGACGCAATAATCTAAACAGTAACTGAATATCGAAAAGTTCTTTTCTCATTTTGATCGCATATATACAAAGGTGGACATCGCCACAGCGGCCGGCACGATTACTAACCAATCGCGTAACATGGTGGTGTATTGCCCTATTAATAATTTATCTGAAACACTACTAAGCACAATTATAAATCCCCCAAAAACAACCGCCCGGCTTAGGCGCGTTCCTTTTGTGAATGGAAAGCAAATTGCTATAAGGAACATAAGTTCATAGATCCGGTCCCGCATATAATACCAGTCATTGAAATAATGATACGTTTCGGCATTGGCCGGGTCGTAGGGGTATAGCCACGTACATATATAGCTGTTCCCTATAAAAAGGATTATAAACAATATAACCAGGATCGCTTTCATATTAATCGTCTGTTGGTGGTGGAGGCGGTGGTGGTGGCGGGGTAGGGTTTACCGTATCGTCATCATCCAGTGTTGACAGCCCTTGCGTAACGACCTTATAATGCCATCTGGAGTAGGCAACCACCCATCTTAATTCTTCTTTACTCGGATTTTTCATCGCATATACGTGTTAGGTTATTTTTTTACAAGTGCTGACAGGGCAATGCCTAAAGTGAAGAACGACTTCGATGTCGTTCCTACCGTTAACCCTAAATTCTCTGAAATAGCCTCTGCCACATCCGGGATGTATCCAACCACAACGGCCACCAGTACGATCATTACAAACGACCATAGCCACGCCCCGAAATTCTCTTGCAGCAGTACGCTAAAACTCCATGTATCATTTACCTTAACCGTTCTCGGCTTAAAGGGGTTCCACTCAATAAAGTGTTTCCTGGACTTAAAGAACGTGAAGAACACAATCCCTAAAAGCCCCAGGCCTATACACGCCCAAATGTTTACGTCTGTTTCCATAGCCTTTACCAAGACATTTAATTATTAAAGATTTTCGTATGCTAATTTCTCAGCACTGGTTGTCATTGCAACTAGTTCGATGGCATCGTCAATCTTATCTGTAACAAATGCTTCCCACTGCGCATCGGTAGCACTTTGCACTTGAGAAAACGTTACTGCATTTTGACCTAATAGAACCACCAAAACACGCTCTAGCGCATCGACCATACTCATATTCTTACTAAAAATTGAGCGTACTATACTTGTGTATTTGTTATAGTAGCTTTCAGCCGTTGGATCAGACGAAGTATCTTTTGCGTTATTTATAAACGCGGTTCCGTTTATCGCAGCGGACTGAAGTATTAAGCTTTTAAAGTCTGTTGCATCTGGCCGAGCTTCACCCGCCAATATTCTTAATTGTTCGATTGCTGTAAGTGCCATAATCTTTTAATTGTTTTGATTTATAATAATTCCTGTCCGCTATATTGCTTTTCCTTTATTGCTGTCATTTGCTCCTGTGATAACCCTATATCCCAAATAGCAAAACCATCATAATAAGCTTGTAGCCCATATTGATCACCCCAAAGAGTAGAACCAATTTTAAACGGTGCCCCCAGGTTTTCCATGCAAGTATAGGTTCCGGAAGAGGATGGTGTCATAGTTTCCGCAACCGCGTCCACATAAAATTGCATATTTGTACCGTCTGTACTTACTCCAATATGGTACTTCGTCGAGTTTACCAAATTGGTACTTCCTTGCCAATTTTTTCTACCGCCAGAGCTTTGATCCCATTGCGACCAAAATAGCTTATGATTTGTTGAAGCATTGGTGGTAGTAAACTGGTATTCTTTTTCAAGATCACCATTCGATCCGGATCCTCTTTTCGAAAACAAAAACTTTTGATAGATACTGCCTTCAACCACCCCCAGATTTAATGGCTCCATAAGAGTCGTAATACTAAAAGGTTGATCGGCACTACCATTTGTAAAACTTAAACTACCATCGTCTGAAATTTGAATATAATCTGAGTTATCATTTAAGTACACAGCCTCCAATGATCCAAGGGAGAATAAACCATTTACATACGTTACTCCGTTGCTCGTTGGTGAATGATTTCCTGACTGGTCCGCCACGGAATTATTAAACCTTAAATAAGCCACAAGGTTTCCAAGAGGAATAAGATTATCAGATGTATATGGATTTAGAATTACCCCCATGAATCACGTATATATATAGAATAGTTTCACAATATTTCCTTTGCCTTTTACAGTGCTTCCAACCGTATCCCGATCCACTGAAAATATATCACCCGTCGAAAAGGAAGACACGCTTATAACCGCTGGAGTGGCGGCGGTTATACTTGTTTTTTCTCCTGCATCAATTGTTAATTTTGTACTGAGAATTGTTGTTCCGTTTTTATTTATATCATTGGTTACAACCGCTCCTGTAGGGGCAACAAAACACCCGCTCGATACCGCTACTATCGTCCCATCCTTCTCAGGATACCAATAGGCTAAATCTGTTCCGGTGCTTAAATCAGTACTCATATCACTACACATAAGTTCCGCAGATTCCACTTTCTGGCTAGAGATTATAGTGTAATCCGATTCATCCCCGGATGTGGTTCCTAAATACTCTAAATAGGCATATCCATAAATCAACTTAGCGTGCGCACTCGCATCGGCCACATACATTACAGCGCCTTTTATTTGGTCCGCCTGGGCTGCGTATAAAGCCGCCATGGTTGCATAGGCTTTTTGTACAAAGATGTAATTCTCATAGCCCTGTGGGGTAGTGTCCGGCTCACCGTCATCTTCCCCCGAAGTGGTAGGCCAGGCCAGCCAGTCGGACGAAGTGGTTTGTACTTCACCATCACCAATATTCACTGCCTCACCCACATATAAATAGCGATGCGGCACCCCGGAACGATCTACCGTAAACAGGTTAAACCCACCCGGATTGGTTACATACGGTCCATTGGCGTTCACAACATCTTCAATATCAGTTACACCCTGCTCGCCCAAATCGTTATCGGCCACGGATGTATCGCGGGTACTTATCCTGCTGGCCAGTCGTAAATTAGCATATCCGCTTCCCTGCAACTGCGTTCCACCGGAACCCAGGGAACTATAATTGCGCAGCAGCTGGTAGAAATCTATAATACTGTCGAAGCCGGGACCGCCATCACTGCTAATGGTGGTACTGCCATCGCCTTCCACATAACGGATGGTATAGAAATTATATACCTTCCGCTCCATAGCAAGGGTGCCCATGGCGTTAATAGCATCCTTCACTTTATCGATATCGGTGCCGGGAGTGGCGAAATCTATAGGGGTATAGATAAACCGGGAAGCCACGTTGCCGGTGTTTTTCACTGCTTCGGGCAGAGTTCGCGACATGGTTCCTGCGGCATCTCCCAACTCATGGCTGGTATTGCTCTTATCCAGGATCAGTATTTCATCATCGGCTGCAACCTCTGAAGGATCCAAATACGGAAAATCCGAAAATTTCTTATCTGGCATAACTACTTAATTATTATATTATCTCCACTTTGTGTTACGGCATTATCCCCGCTCTGCACCACCAGGTTTATCGTTTCTTCGGGTGCGGTAGGCTCCGGTTCAACACCTATAAAAATTCTGTATTTCAGCCTACTCATAATCTGTTACTTTTTCGTCCACATATTCCATGATCTTTATATCGCTGGTATTCTCACCCGGCTCCATCGTAATGCGGGTGGCCACCCAAAACCGGTCCTTGTTCTTAAATTGCATCCGCAATACTGTTAAGGGGAATATCAGTCCGGTAACGGTCCCTTCAAAAGAGATCACCGCCCGGTGATAGATGTCGTGAATCGTTTCGGCCAGCACCTGTGCAAATCGCTGGGTGCCGGTATTCTGTGTAGTTTTCTTCCATTGCTCCCTGTAGCCTCTTACTACGGTGGTCTGCGGGTTTCCACCTGTGGCCGAACGGATAAGCAGGCTATCGCCCACCTGGGTTAAATAACCGTCTTGATGACGAATAAGCACGTAGTAATTCCCGGCATCGGTGACAAAGGTTATATCGGTTATATACTCGTAGAAATCGCTGTTGTTTCGCTTTACATAAATACGGTCGCTGTTGCTTTGCAGGGAAGAATAGTTTGCCGAAGAAACCCCTAAACACCATCCAATAGGATCCCCGCCGCTGTCGTAGATATAAGCAGCGGAAAAGGTAACGGACGTAAATTGCCCGGCAGCCATATACGGCTGATAGATAAACGAATTAGGAACCAAATCCAGCACCGTATCACCATGGAAGGTGCTCACCTCATGGGTCTTTGTGTGCTCTAAAGTGCGACGCTTTTTAAATACGTTGGTCGTATCTGCAATATAGTTTATAGACAGATCAGATATTACAAAATACCCGGAAGTGTACGATACACCATCCACATCGCCCAGGTGGTGAAAGCGTATATCTAGAGATCCTGAATTAGGAAGTTCAAAATCCGTGATATTCAAGCGTGCATCTACTTTATACAATCCCGCCCCTATACTTACCGTATCGAAATCTAAGCCATAAGCCCCAGAAGAGGAAAACCCGGAACGATTACTAATAATAGTACTTCCATCTAGCAAGATGTCATATACTACCACATCATTATCCATAAACTCTGCGGGATTTACAAATGGAGAAGGCCAAAAAGAAGTATAAGTAAATGAAACATCTATGGTTTCTCCTGAACCACCGCGCACATAAGGCTTTGTAATTAAAGAAATGTAATTATTTAACACCTGGGTGGGAGTCGGATCTGCATATATATGCTCTGCCCCTACCGCAGAGCCGGTAACCTCTATCGCTTCTCCTAAATATGTTGGAAACGCACCATTATTATTATGTTTTAATACAGGAGTTAAGCCTGTGCCCGTCCAGTATTTAGGAAGCGGTGGGTCCTGGGGTTCGGCCGTCTTAGTCCAGGGCTGTCGTACAATATCTTCCGGAAGAAGGGTATTGGTAATCTCCACCCCGGTAGTGATCTCCACCTCCCTGAAAGGTGGACTAATAGAGATGGAAGGGGTGGCATCCCACCGCAGAAATTTAGGTTTTAACGCAGGAGGCTGATGTGTTTCAACATACACCCCGGAAGTATCATACCGGTTATATATAGGCACCGTAACTCCGCGCTTGTTAATTCCTATTGCATACCACTTTCCATCCTGCTGAAACAATACACAACCCAGCTCATGGATGATTCCTTCTAAAATATCATAGCAATCGGTCTTTGTACCATTTGAAAGCCAGGCAGCACCATCCACATACAAGGTATCCCAGCGCGAACCGGCACCGTTGTTCTTTATAGCCTCATTAACCCACAGGTCTAAAGAAAGGCCTGTTTTATTCAGGCAGTCGGTTACTACCTTGCTTATGCTTTGCCGGGCTGTATAGAACGAATCGGGCAACACCTGTCCTTTCAATCGCGCCAGGCCATCGGTGGCCGTAAACCGTACATAGAAAGTGCCGGTGGTATAAGGCTCATTATATTCATCGGCAAGCACAAAGCCGGTCCATAGCGTATTATTGTCCTGGTCGCGCACCACAACACTATAGCGCACTTCATTTCCGGTAAACAGGGTTTCGTAGAACAGGTCCGTATCTGTTACATTGTGCGGCACCTCCAGGGAGAATTCTACCCTGGACGAAAGGATGGATGGTAGTTTATTATCTTCACCATCGTACACGATCTTAACAGATCCCTTTTCGGCATAGTCCTGGATATGCTCCACAGACCCCGCAGGAAGCGTTGTATCATAAACCGATATGGAGATACAATAGATCATTTTAACCGAATCTTTCTTTCTATTTGCCTGTCGATAACAAGCTTCAGGTCGTTTCCTTCAAGCTTTCCGCTTATATGCACATCGACCCCGCCGGCGCCCTGGTTAGGATTTATAAAGTCTCGTAGCTTACTCAGGGGTGCAACCACTTCCGGATCGAAGGCAGCATTACGGTTATCCCCAATTAAAGCAAGGGTTTCCCCGCGTACCAATCCACCCTGAGCCAGGGCAACATCCGGCGGTGCAGATTGTATTGCCGATTTAATAAGCGAACCAAACGCAATAAGGGCAATACCGGCGGCAATAGCCACAGCAGGGTTTAAGCTTTCGAAGGCAGCCTTAATTGCCTGGATACCAATTCCCGCCTGAATAGCAATCTCACCCAGGCGGATCATAAGATCTCCCAGGGTGCCAATAATAAGGTTCGCAATATCCCGAAGGCCGCTGGTCCCGGTTGCGAACCCCGCCAATATCTTACCAAATCCCGAAGCGATGGTGGCCGCCGCATCCTGTATAGCAGGACCCACCTGTTCGTTGATGGATGCCGCTACCGCCCCGGCTGTCTGTTGTGCCTTTGTTAGTGTGGGGATAAGCTTATTAGCCGCAGCCCCCACCTGGTTCATTGCATCCACCCAGGTATATAACTCAGTTGGTTCGTTATCCACGAACATGGTATTCATCACCCCGGTAAGCTTTGTGAGCGATTTCCTTGTTTGATCCCCCTGAGCCCCCACATCGGCCAGGGTAGTTTCCTGTCCTTTAAGACCATCTACCACATCCTGATTGGACTGAAGGAAGCCGAGTAATTTTTTCTGAAGCGAGGTAAGTTGTTTTTCTTCCTCCTGCATATTATCCACAACCGTCTCCAGGGTTTTACCCATATAAGCCGACTGGCTTCCGAAGGAGGTAACCGCGTTACCCAGGTTTTGCCAGAAGGAAGGATCTGCCGCTTCCGATTGTCCAAGCATAAGATCGAGCAGCTGTCTTTCTACTTCAACCAATTTTTCCTGAGCGGCCTGTACTTTAGCCTTTAACAATAAACTCTGAACATACTTATCAGTGGCCTCACGCGCCTTATCTGTATTTAATGTTTCAAGAGTGAGCTCACCGTTATATTGTGGAACAACTCGATTAAGTTCTTTTATAGCATCGAGGCGCTTTTCTTTACTTATACGCTCATTGTTAGCTGTGCGGATAAGGTTATCCAGCGCCACCTTTTCGGCCGCAATACTTCGCCCGGCCTGTGCGCTCAGGTTTGCAAACTCTTTATTTGCATCGGTAAGTGATGTAAGGCGGGTATTTGCGAGCAATACCGCTCCGGCAAATACAGTTACCGTAGTGGCTAAAGCACCTATCGGATTGGTCATAATAGCCAGCTGAAGCGCTTTTAAAGCAACGATCAATCCGGGAATAACATTGGTGGCCAGGTATCCTATTGTAAACAATATCGGGCCTAAAGCAGCGGCAAATCCCGCGACTATCGCAATGGTTTTCTTTGTACCGTCATCGAGGTTTTGAAGCGACGATACAACCGACTTTAGTTTTTCCACGAACGGAAGCAGGGCTTCCACGATGATCTTTCCAAAATCTTCGGTAAGATCCCCCAGGGCATTACCCAGCTGTTTAAACGGACCTAATCCTGCCTTTGCGGCTGCTTCGGCAGCTCCGCCATATTGCTTTTCAAGTTCATCGAGTATAACTGTTTGCGCCTCGGCAATTCGCCCGGTTTCTACCAGGGATTTTATTACCTTTTTCTGGTCTGTGGAGAATTGAATCCCGGACCGGGACAAGGCGCTTAAATTAGCCACAGGATCGTTAAGGGCTTTTCCTAATTGTATGGAGGCGCTTTTCAAGTCACCATCGAGGCGGGTGGCCAGATCTAGTACAGCCTTTTGGGTCCTGTCGAACTGAGTCCCTGCAATGTTTGTGAATGTAAGAAGCTGTGCTGTAACGTCTTTTAATATCTCTTCGTCGCCAAAGAGCGTACTTCCCTGTAAGGAAGCGGCCATTTTTGTTAGTTCGGTTGCCGTTTTTCCGGCAGCGCCACCGGTACTTTTTATACCGGCTTCCACTTGGGCGATGGCTTTTGCCTGCTGGTCGAAAGCAAAAACACCTTTTGCGCCAAGAGCCACAATAGGTGCTGTAAGTCCTACCGAAAGTGCCGCGCCCGCACCCCGCAGTTTCTTCCCGAACTTCTGCATGGAGCGCTCCGCATTCTGCATCTGAGAAGAGAATTCTTTCAGATCTGCATGAAACTTAATGTTTATTTTACTTAAACTCGCGCTTCGGCAATTCCCTTTTAAATTATACTTCTAGTAGCGGCAACAGGATTCGAACCTGTGACCTCCTGCAAAGCAAGCAGGCGAGCTGCCAACTGCTCCATGCCGCGTTAATTCTTCGCATCGATCCGGGACCATAACTCCATCGCCAGTTTTTTACGCTCTTCCACTGATAGCCCGGATTGCTTTTCCTTTACCTGGTACTTCTTTTTAGTTTTAAAGAAAGCCTCATCAAACTCTGCAAGGCTTTTCTTTTTTGCTTTTTTGGTTGGAATGTTGAGATATATCATATAACTCATCACTTTTGTGTGTAACCACTTCTGATTTTCAACCCGCTCCAACTTATTGAAATACCCCTTTTGGATGTTATAGAATTGGCGCGGCGTGAGAGAGTAGAATTCGGTATAACCAAGTCCTATCTCCCCGCACGCCAACTGCTCCAATTCATCCCAGGTAACTTCATTTATGCCTTTTGCTTTTTCATATTCTTCTTCGGACCCCTCTTCGCCCGCTTCGGCTTTCCCGGCTCTATCGCGGTGTCTTGCGGTACGGTTGCCTTTACAAATCCTACCATGATCACGCCAAGAGCAGCAGCATTATTTGTGAAGAAAGTAAAACTATCTTCCTCCGGGATATCAAAATCGATACCCGGTGTGGCTGCCTGTATTGCACAGATGGTAAGGTGGCGGAAAAGTTCAATCTGTTCGTAGGTAATATTCTCTGAATCTACCTGGTCGAACTCCGATTCGTCGATATCTGCATACGCATCGAACAGCGGCTGAAAAATCTCACCCACTGTTCTGATGGTAGTAATAGGGCTTTTGTGGCCCAAACGCTCACTAAGCGGCCGAAGGCATTTATACCCTAAATTGATAGGGTAGTTAACACCGTTAATTAGTACCTGGTCCATAACGATGCTTTTAAACTACAGTAGCTTCGGTTAGCGCTCCTGTTCCCTGGATGCTCCAGGAAGCTGAAGGATCCTCATTAACCGTTGCATTTATAGTAAGGTTCGTGATGAGCCCGTTTCCTGAGTAGTACTTATCTCCGGTACTATCGGTTGTAAACTCAACTGCTACCTCTGTGGCGGCATCGTATTTCGCAAATAATGCACTAAAGGTGTGCTCACTGCCGGTAGTATCTTCTACCTGAAGGCCGTTGCCGCTCATGGTCCAGGATTTCTTTCCTGCCCGGTATTCGGTTCCGTCGGTGTCTTTTGTTTCACGTTCCTTTGTTTCAAGGTCCATGGATAATTCGCAATCGATTTCGTGATAGATATTCTCACTATCTACCTTAATTCGCGCTACTCCGCTAATTGTATTTGGCATGATCTTATATTTTAAAAGTGAATATTAAATTTATATAGGCACGCGTCCTGTCTTCTGTAAGTTGTACGTCGGCACTGCTTCCATAGATTCTGGGGTGGTTGGTTAACTCGGTCTGTACGATGTCGGCTTTCTGTGCCGCCTCCATTATGCTGTCTGCAAAAACACTTATTTCGGCCTCATACTCCTGCAATCCATTCTTAGTGAAGGTGCTGTTTCGTCGCACCAGGTACACCATAAAATCCCCTTCGGTCTCGCTGTCTGCAATCCCCGCAAAGATGTTAGGGCCTTCCACATTGGTCGATGTAGGAAACTCATCGGTGATTGTGGTGTTCCCTGTTAGCAGATCTGATATAAACACAAACGCATTATACATTGCTCAACCTGTTTATTTGTTTCTGAATAGCCGCCGCCACCTTAACTTCCGCATCTTTAGTAACCATCGCCTTTGTCTGGTTATACGCCCGGTCCATAAACGGATTAGGCCGTTGAAACTTCGTTCCTCCATGGACCATACCACCGTAATACCCATCGTACTTCCTGCCCTTACTTCTGGGCCCCACATAAAGCACTGCATTTACCTTTCCCAGTCCCCGCTTACCTGTAATGTTTCCGATGGATTTTTTAAGGTTGCCGGGCTGATAGGTAGCCAACACGGTGCCATCCTTTCGGCTGTATCGCTTATGGGTTTTATTCCCTACAGGAGCCTGCGCCCTTGCAGCGGCAACGGTAGGCTTTGCCACCTGGCGGAGTACCTTCAGCATTTCGCGCTTCTTTACCTTATCCGGAAGTTGCTTTATCTTCTGCTGAAGCTGTGGAAACCCCTCTATTTCAAATAACGTCTTACTCACGTACTTTTACCTTTAACAGCAGCTGGGCTTTTCTTCCCAACTCCTGTACATGATACACCTGGAATAGACTTCCTTCATCCTTCACCACCATATGATCGCCACCGGTCTTCACTTCCGCTACATACGGAATGGTGTAAGTCCTGTTAATTAGGTGGATTACCTTTCCTTCCTCATTCTCATTTCCCGATATATCCTTCATGGCCGCCCAGAAAAAACCAACACTCACCTCGGCTGTAGCCACCTCATTAATTGCGTTCTTCGTTTTGGTGAACTTCACGATCTCGATCTTTCTATCGCGCTGGCCTGTAAATACCTGGTCGTTGGCCATCTTAAAACTGTTTATAAGGACGAAGCAGGTTACGACTGCTCCGGTTCATTTTCAATTCTTTTTCTCCGCGGAAAGTATATGCATCATCTATCATTAAGAGCACCGCCTTTTTTATAGCATCCGGGAGCGTTGCCGCAGTCCACCCAATGGTTGCCGTAATACGAACGGCATCCAGGGTATCTTCCTCCAGTGATGGCGTATGAGCCACCTCCCGAATGGTAATTTGCTGGCTGGTAGTACCGAAGTTGTACAACTTGTAATACTCCGCATCAAGTTCCACATAATCATCAGCATCGGCAACCAGGTATGAAACCTCTGTAATTGCCGTTACCGGGCCGGTAGGAAACTTTGTATGAAGTCGCCACCCGGAAATACCAAATACCACACCGGTACGCTGTAGTATAGGCCCGCCCATATAAGACTCTGCTTCCGAAACAGCTGAATCTATAAACGCCTGGATCTCTGTATCTTCATCATCGTGGGTAATACGAAGGTGTGCTTTTGCTTCGATAAGCGTGATCACTTCGTCGCCCCCTGAATATGCTGGTATGTTATAGGTTACAGACATTAATCGACGTATCTTGCGCGGCCGGCGTTCACTGCCTCTTCCGCTTGTTTCGTATCATTAACTTCCACAACCTGGCCAACCCTGTAAGGCCATCCAAGCCAGGCCACACCTCCGGTTATCTTTAACTTGATTCCGGATGCTGCCTTTTTAGCTTTAGCCGGTTTACGCGAGTCGTTCGCTTCGGCCGTTTCCTTTTTAGGATGCTTTGCTGTTGCTGTTTTTTTCTTTGCCATTGTTCTCTTTTTAAAAAAAGGCCCCGCCTCTAAACAGGGCCTTTTTAGCTAAACCAATAATTATGAAAAAACTAACTACTATACTCCTGTTTCATTGAAGTATGTGTTCGCAGCGAACGCGCCGGGCTGTGCGATTGCAACATCGGCGTGTCCGTTAAGCACAAGTCTTACACTGTTGGAAAGTGCCGCGCCGAAAGGATCGCTCAATACTGAAAGTGATCCCCACTGTCCGATAAACAGTTCGCTCCAATTTCCGAAGATCAGCACCTCATTACCGGAAAGCTGTGGCACATGAGTACTGGCAACAAACTTATGTCCTAAAAGTTGGTCCTTCAATTCTTTGATGTACTTCCCGCTTCCGGAATCCAGAAGGGTAGTTTCCAACAGGTACTGAGTGGCAGGAGAACCAAGGAAAGCAAGCTTATCCTGAGTGCTGTCTGCCTCCATTACCAACTGAATTAATTCAGCTACCAACGCCTTTGTAGGTACATCGGCATCCACAGAAGATCCTGCCCCAATACCGGTCTTATTTAAGACACCTTCAGGTTGGTTGGAAGAACCGGAACCGTTGATCGCCGCCACGTTAATAGTGTTGTTATATCCTTTAAGGATCTTCGCGCGGATAATTGCCTCCACATCCATAGATGCCTGAGCCAATAAACGATTGGAGATTTCTACGGCAGCACCTAACCTTTTAGGAGAAAGGGTAGGACCGGTAATCGTGTTCTTCTGCTGAGTGATCGCGCCGGTTTCCGCATACCATGCAAACGTATAATCGTTCGCTACCGGAAGAGGAATATCCCCACCGGAAAGGCCGGTCCATATTGTCGCACCAAGTTCTTCGATCACACTTTGAGGACTAAAGCCCATCTGCACACGCGGAGCCTGATCAACCACCAACGATCCACCGTAGTTTCCGGAGTCTTCCGAAACTGTTTGAGCAGTGGCCCGCAGGAAACTCATCGGGATAACAACCTGAGCGTTCTCAGGAGTCTTTACATCGGCATCCCTATCTTCCTGTCGGCCGATGGCATCCATTTCTTTTTCGGCTCCTTCCAGCGGCTTATTTACAATTCCTCTGCGGATGGCAGTTAGGATGGATGCACGCTTCTGGATCTTGCCTTTTTCTCTTTCCTCTGCGTCCAAATTAGGAACCCCCGAAGCGGCCGCCATTTCGGCATTGCGCTTTTGCGCAGCCTCGCGCTCTTCGGCATCCTTAATCTTTTGAGTGAAGGATTCGATGGACGTGTTCAGGGTCCTGAATTCCGTTTGCTCATCTTCGGTGAAGTCTCGATTATTATCGGCTTCGGCTTTTTTTAGCAATGCTTCCTGTTTTTTAATTTCTGAAGCTCGCTCTTGTTTCAACTGATCTGATGTTTTCATCTGTTTACAAACTTTTATTTACGTTCAACTTATGACGAGCTTCGAATACACTCATCGTTTTTTTATCCTGTTCCCTGGTTTCTTGTTCTTCTTTTTGAACGGCCTCAAAGGACCGCTTTGCCACTGTCGTATCGGTATAGGCCGGGAAGGTTACCGGGCTTACATCGAACAGCCGCCCGAATTTCTTTATAATGCGAAGGTCTTTTTCCTTCCCGTCTCGACGCACCCACTCTTCTTCCTCGATGGAAAACCCGAATGAAGATTGCGTTACATTGCCTAATTCCATATTAACCCGAAGGTCTCGGCCGGCAGTAGTGTCCGGGATATCAAAATCGTACACCAGGCCTTTCTCATCTACTGAAAGGCGAAGCGTTCCGGATCCTGCTTTGGATCGTGCCAGGATATGGTTAGGGTCGTGGTTAAAGAGTGCGCGAACATCATCATTTATAACATCATCGAACGCACCGGGCGCGATCTCCTCTTCGAACCATCCTAGATCTGCGCGGACATTATACAAAGCTGCATAGCCTCCGGCCACATCCTTTTCGTCTCGTAGTTCATAGCGAACTTCAGGCCCAAAGTGCCGACGTTCGGCGCCGTCTATGTTTTGTAGGTAATCTTTATTTTTCATCTTGCATAGAATTTTCAAGTTGTTTTACCTGCTGCATATTCATAGGGATAAGCGGCTCATCCCCTCCATCGATGGGATTGAGTTCTTCCATAGCCCGTACCTCATTGATTGTCATCCATCCGCCGGCTGTCGCCCTGAAATAGTAATTAGACTTTGCAGTAAGGTCCCCGCGAAGCAGGTAATTATCATTAAACTTTACGTAGTGATCTTCCTTTTCGGTGGCGGTGAAAAGCTTCCGGTCGTATTCGTTTTCGAATTTTTTAGACCAGGGCTGAATGCTGTCTGTTACATGATCTGTGGCATCCTGGTAGGCCGAAGCATAATTGTTAATGGTATAATCCTTCACCTTCCTGGGGGAGATATTAAGGAAGCGGCAAATGTCGATCACAGAAAACTTTGATTGCTCAATTAACTGCGCGTCCTGAGCACTAACCGAAATAGCTTCATACTTCATCCCTTCATCAATGACAGCTGTACGGAAACGATCTTTTATAGACATCTTTGCATTGATGCCGGCCTCGATCTTTTGTTTACCTTCAGGAGATACTTCGTTATCGGTATGAACTACTCCATATCCAATACCTCTATTATCGAAATTACAAGCGGCAAAGGATTGAGCAGATTTAGCGATTCCCAGTGTTTCGGCTGCATAGCGGATAACGCTTTTACCGAGCCAGCCATTATCGGTATAACCCATAATGTGAATTACTTCGTCTGAAGTGAACGTACCGTATTTAGTGATGTAGTACACATCGCCTTTAATCATCCGTATGTCCCGAATATCGTCCGGGTGGATAAACACCAGGGATTCCAGTGCTGCGGTATTAGGATGGCGAAGGATCACGGCCAGGCCGTTGCCGCGTAGAATTGCGGCCTGAGTCATTATCTTATGGAAGGTAAAGGCATCCATCTGCCTGTTGGGCTCCTTATTGATAAGGTATTTAATGCGGTGCTTTACTTCCTCGCGGCCGTTATCTATTTTCCTATAAACGCCTTTAGGAAGCTTTGCAATGTCGTTGGAAATTTGATCAACCCCGTTAAAGAGTGCGGGGATGGTAAGAGCGGTTTCGTGATTAACAACGGAAGTTCCGGATGCACCAAAACCAAAAAGCGAAGAGAGCGAAACATTCCCCGCGCTTCGGCTCTCTCCGCCCGGTGAAAGCGATACCATAGACTTTAACGTTCTTGTAATACTACTTTCCATTTAACCTAAAACCAATCAACTATGAATGAGGTAAATGTAGGTAGGGTTAAAATCTATTTATGTAAACAATGTTTCGTTTATTAGTGATATACGACGTTGTAAAACATTTAGAAAGGTAAATCACCTTCATTATGTCTTAATTTATACCTTTTTATACGTGTTTTTATTTTCCTTCTACCTTGCCAATAACCACCTTCATAAATCCAATAATAGGCTTTTACAATAAGCATTGCTATTTTAGTTTGTAAAGGAAAAATAAAATCACTTCTTTTCCTGCAAAATAAAGAACCAGAACTATTACCAGTTAATACTTTATATTGTATACCAACGTGCCAACTAAATAAAATTGGTTCAACATAAACAGTTTCTTTATTCCATTTTAAAATAGCTTTTAATCGTAATTTTGTGTTTGTTTTGGGCATTGCTAAAAAACGTTTTACAACAACGGTTATACTCCATTGCTTTTTTGTTAATAATTCAATCTAATTCTATTCTTGGTTTGGTAGCTTCCTACTCGGAAAATCCTGCGGATTTTACTCACAACGGAAGCATAACCAAACCGTTAGCAACAAGCTTAAACAAGCCACCTGCCATCACAGTAAATTTCTTTGCCCTCAAAAAGTATAGATGAATCGTACTGAAATAACCAGTTATACTTTTCCATCTTTTTCAGAGCTTTTTTGATTTCGTCAACATTTTCAAACCAAGCTGTTGTTATCACTTTCCAAACTCCACCTTCTTCATCCTCTTCGTAGGAATCAAAAAAACCATCTGAAAAGCCAGTGATTTCTTCAAGCCTTCTTTTTCGGTTAAAGAAAGTTTCCTTTGCTTTTGCTTTAATAAGAAACACTCCCTCTACATAATCATCTTCGCCAAAGCCAGTTGCTAACACCGTGTCATACGACATAGCCTTAGTTTCGGCAGTATTTAAAGTTTCAGTTTTCATATCAAGTTGTATTTTATAGGTTAAACATTAGTTTTTAAATCGGCTACGTCCGCATACACGGGGCACGTTACCTGCAATTTAAAATACTATAGTACTTCTTCCTAATTGCGTTAACGGTTCGACCGTTCGGGTAATCAACTTCTAAAAGAGTTCTTACCCAGTCATAACCTGGGAAATTCCAATCCCACGCATTTTCAGTAAGCCTCACTAATTCTTGCTCTTCTTCTTTAGTCCATTTTTTCATAATAAATAGTATTTTAAACTGTTCACTTCGTCAGGTAACAATGTGTATAAATAATTTTATTATTCGGAGATTGTGGCTTTTTTGCCCGCAATTTCAGAAGCTATATTTTGACCCCAACCATTCATACCATTTACAGCAGTATATGTGTTATTGTTCTCTTTTTTAAATTGCACCATCATATCACCGTTAAAGTCTATATCAATAATTTCGTCATTTAGCAAGTCTTTAGAAATTGCTACGGTTTGGTTCTCAAATGTTATTTTAATCATATCTATTAAATTTTGGTTTTTAATAATAAAACTATTCATACACTCGTCCGTTAGTGAAAATGCAACTCTACAATATCATAAGTCACCGAATCACCACCATTTTCTTTCTTTAACTCACTGATATATTTATCTGCTGCTGTTTTGCTTTTAAATAACTTTATACTGCCTTCATATATACCTTCGTAATCAATTCTAATAAAGGCTAAAAAAGCACCCCCACTAACACCGCACATAGGGCATAGCTTAGTTTCTGATTGCGATTGTTCGGACGTTGATTTCATAATTTGTCTGGTTTAATAAATTGCTTTTATCATAAAGCAACAGGTATAAGTTCCTTTCCTGTAAGAGCGTGGTATAAGTTTTGTAATTGGTGGACGTATTCACATCTAATTAAACTATCATGGTAAAACCAAAAAGCGTCCTGGTTCTCTGGTTCACCTCCCCTCCAATGCCATGTAGATAGTTCATATTTTATATTTCCGTCAGGATCATCATCCGTGTATAGACTGTAAATTGTTGATAAAGTGTAAACATCTTCGGGTTGATAATCCCCGCCGTTGCCTTTAGTTTTTGTCTGCTCACCCTTTGTAAAGCCAAACTTTAATAACCAGTCCTCGGTTAAAGGGATGGGCAGCACACCTGTGTCACAGTTTATAAAAAAGCCGTCATCTAAACGCAACATATACCCCTCACCAGTAATATACCCAACAGCATCAAACTCAATAGAAATTATTTGTTGTGGATACATTTCGTTTTCTTCGGGGCTTCTGTACAGCTGGACCCAGTTCCCTACTCTTAATTCTGTTGGTTTCATAGTTTCTTAATATCATTAATAGTTAGTTTCAGCATAAAGGTAAAAAATAGTGCGATGGCTACCACTACCACTGTATAGCGCAGCCAGTTATCCCGGATGATCTCTACATCGAGCAGGAAGGACCCGGCAAAGCAAACGGCCAGGGTAAGAAAAAAGCGTAGTATTATAAATATTGGTTTCATAGGGTTCGTTTATTTTGGTGATCGCGATACATACATACCCGGAAACTGTCGAAGCTGGAGTACTTTTCCGAGCCGAAGATGTCCAGGTGAATTTCGTTAAGATATTCGAAGCACTCTCTATAGGTGCCAAAATACGGCAGGTAATTAAAATAGGCCGTAAAAAAACTATTGGTGTCCTTTAACTTTATTGCAATGGTTACTTTTTCGGTGTGCGAAAGCTGATCGAGCGGTTTAAATTCAGGCATAGAATTCTTTATTTGGGTCGTTATATACACTCTGTTTTCTTTCGGGCTCCTCCACATTGAGCACCCCGGCCAACGCCATCACCGATGCAATTAACGGATCGATGCGTTTTGAGCTGTGCTTTTTACTGAGCCGGATATTCTCATTTGGATCCCGGTAGATCCCACAGCCGGATAAGCACCATCGCAATACCGGATTTCCGCCATGCCTCAATTTCCCGCTTAATGCCAGCTTTTCGAATTCCTTTGTAGGATAGCTGTAATAGATTATCGTTTGCGCAAACTGCATACATTTTACCCCGGCCTCTTCGATATTAGTGATAAGCTGCGTGCTGTTGTGCCGGTCGTAATTCACCGTCTTTGCTGTAAGTTGTTTTGCATAGGATACCGCATAATCTTCGAATACATTATAGTCCACCACATTTCCCGGAGTGGCCACCAAAAGCGGTACATCGTTAAGCAGGTGCGCGAATTCATCTTCCAGTTCTTTAGGAACTGTAATAAAGTCTGCATACTTCTGTTCGCTCCAAAAGCGGTACGGCACCCTGTCGGCTTTAGACCGCTGGTCGATTGTTTCTTTAGGACAAAAGTTAAACACCAACAAATCCTGCACCCCTTCATCGTCCGGATACGAAATAAACCCCAGCGAGGTAAGGTCGGTGGTTGTACTCAGGTCGATGGCTCCTTCGCATCCGTATTTTATAAAGTTCTCGATACGGACCTTTTCAGAATTACGCATCCAGTCTTCATCCGAGATAAACACATCGGGAGCGTCCACCCACATATTGAGGTGCTTTGTTTTAAAATTATTCTGTTTACTGGGCTGAAGGATAGCATCGTTATACTCTTCCATTAGCCGTTTCAGGCTCAATCCGTTATGAAGTAAGGGGTTGGCTTTTATCCAATTATCGGGATCCTGCCAATCATCACCCTCATCGAGTTCATGGATCATTATCCACAAGCTGTCGTTCTCTTCTTTGGTGCCCAGCAATACATCCTTACACACCTGCTCATAGTTATAACACACGCTCTGGGTATTGAACCCGGCAGTGGTGATGTGATAGGTGATGGGTTGCCGGCGCTGAATACTACTACTCTCCAGGTTTTCTTTTACCGTATCGTCCTTATGCGCGTGGTATTCGTCTATAATGGATACGTGCGAATTGATTCCATCCTGGGTTTTACTATCTCCACCCAGCGGCATCATCTTACTGGCGGTTCCTTCGAAGCGGATTTCCCGGAGCCGGGTACTGAATCCTATCGCTTTAAGAAGCGGGTTGGCCACCGGGGATTCTATAAATTGTTTTGCCTGGTTGTGACAGATCTTCGCCTGGTCCTCTTTAGTGGCACCCACATATACTTCGGCTTCATATTCGTTATCGGCCGCCATTACGTACAAACTAAGCCCAGCCATCTCTGCCGATTTTCCGTTCTTCTTTGCACGTTTATCGTACACTTTTTTAATTCGCCGCAGGCCGGTTTCTTTATTTTTCCAGGCGAAAAGATTGTATAAAGTGAATTGCTGAAAGGGTGCCAGGTGAAAGGGCTTCCCGGCCATGCTTCCTTTTGTGTGATTAATGAGTTTAGGAAAGAATTCTATTATGCGCATCCCGGCATCGTGATCGATGTAATATCCATCTGCCTCGGCATTATCCACCCATCGGTAAAAGCGTTCTATTGCTAATTTTATGAAATTTCCGCACGCGATCTTTCCGCTTCGCACATTGTTAGCGTAGGTCCATGGGGTTGAGGATGTCATTTCTTTAGTAGGCTTCATTCTTTAAAAAACAGGCATTGTCATCGCGGGAGTAATTTTCCGGTTTCCCGATGTACTACTTTAAGGCAGTTTAGGCACATTACATATCCGGTATTCAGTTTACTAGGGATGGTTCGCTTGTGTTTGCAGGTTCGGGTTGATTTCATTTTATGTTTCCGGGTTAATGTTAGTTTTCGATTTAAATATTTCGGTGGATTCTATAAGTCGATTCCGTACTGTACATCCGCTTATCAGAATTACGATGTCGGGCCTGGGCACTTCATTAAGAGACGCGCACATTAAAAGATACGCTTCGTAGGCTTCTTTTTGATGTCTGGTTATTTCATGCTTTTCGCGTTGGGATAGATGTCGCATTTGTTTATTAATTTAGAATTCGATCTAGTTTAAGCAAGTTCGTAAAACCCATTTCTTTTCCGATCACTTCGTCGATGGTTACATCGACTGTATCAATCTTTCCGCTTTTAATTTCATAGGTGAATTCAATCTGAATTACTCCTTTTTTATAGCGGAAGGTTTCCCATTCATCGTGGGTATAGTGCTTTTCAAGTTGAAAGCCCAGCTGGCGGATCTGTTCTTCGGTCATTGGTGGGTGGTTTTTGGTTAATTTATTTTTTATCTTTTTTCGAAATTGAAAAAAGGCAAGAAAGTAGCCCATCGTTAAAAGTATATAAATGAAAACAGCTTCATTTATTTCAGTTACTTTAAAGAACACATTAATAACCAATCCAATAGTTAGCCCAACCTGTGTATAAATAGCAGTTCTCATTGTGTTTGATTTATTTAAGTTTTCAGCGGATTTCTTAATTAGCAGGATCCGCTATTTAACCTACTGTTTTTGATTATAAATTTCTTCGCACTTCTTACTGCAAAAGTCGAGAACAGCCCTACCATTCATCCGGGTTATCCAGCCCAGGGTTTTTAAAGTTGTATCTCTTGAAAGGTTAATCGGTTTTGCCGGACTAACAATTTCAATTGCATTGCAACAATCACATTTTACAGCCTTATAGTACATTACCTACTGTTTGTTTATGCGGTCGAATAGCACAATACTTCCTGCTACTGACACATTCATACTTCGTTCTCCAGGAAGAAATATTATCTCCTGGCAATTTTTGACAGCCTCTTTAGTTAGCCCACTATCCTCCGCACCAAGCAAATAGCATGCTTGTTTTGGATGTTTAAATTCCTTAATTGGGATCGCAGTCTCTGTCATTTCGATGCCGACAAGTTTACAATCATGTGGGCGGTGCTTATTAAAATCTTCAAAGTCCACATATTCAAAAAGGGGAATATGTCGCCACGATTTCATAGTGTCCGTTGCCTGCTTTTTAAATCGACATCCAATCAGAAAAATAAAATCAGCATTAAGAATTTGGGCCGTACGGAACAACGTACCATAATTTTGGCTTGTTTTCATATTCAATGCTCCAATTCCATAATATCCCGATTTTTTCATATCCTACTGTTTTTGAGTTAGTGGTTTAATCGCTCCAGTAATTCTGTTGTAGCAAGCCATACAAATGTCTTTACCTAAAAACCTCACACCCACTTTTTCTTTATTACAATTTTCACATTTTTTCATATCGTTTGATTGTACGTTAATTACAGATTTAAAGGATTGATCCTTAGTTCAATTTCATCTATATCAGCAAAATCAGTTTCGTCTGAAAAATGATGAAGTGCATCTTCAATATTAGGAGATAGAGAAGTTGTAAATCCTTCTTCAACCAGCTCCCCTTTTAGCTTTGTTGTAAATGATACATTATACATAATCACAGGTTTAATGAATATTTTGTTTGTTCTATTGCTTTAAATAATTCAAATGCCAATTCCGGTACTATTGCGTTTCCATATCCTGAAATTGATCCTTGTAACCATTTAGAAAAGGTAATTCCGTCCAATTCTCTGGAAATCCCATCATCTCTGCTACAAACCGGGGATTGAGTTGGCCATCTATCATCATCGTAAGCCCAACTTGCTTTCCATTCTGAATCCGTTTTTGTACGCAGGGGTTCGTCGGCCCGCCCCGATCCCGATTGTCGCTTGCGCTCGGAGTTGGCAATAATCCTTGATTCGCCCAATCTTTTAAATCCCCCCTCCAATTTCCCAATTTCTGAGGATCCCGATTTCCGGTTTTCATTCTCAATTTTCTTCCCTTCCCTTTTCCATCTATTGCTTGGGGAGTAGGCAACAAACCATACTCTTTCTCTTTTGTGGGGCGCACCGATGCCGCAAGCTGGAAGTAGGACCGGTTGTACTTCGTACCCTTCAGCTTCCAGGTCAGCTTGCACCTCTTCGAATACCAGCCCCCCGTTCCAACTAAGTAGCCCAGAAACGTTTTCGCCCACAACGTACTTTGGGGCAATCTCTCGAATCGCTCTAAGCATTTCCGGCCAGAGGTGGCGATCATCTTCTTTTCCTTTTCGTTTTCCTGCGGTGCTGTATGGTTGGCAGGGGAATCCTCCCGTAAGGATGTCGATTGATCCTCGGTGAATAGTGAAATCTGTTTTTGTAATGTCGTCATAACTTATTGCATTAGGCCAGTAATATTTAAGAACTCGTTGGCCAAACTCATTCCATTCACAGTGAAATACATTCTCCCACCCCATCCATTCTGCCGCCAGGTCAAAACCTCCAATTCCGCTAAATAATGATCCGTGGTTCACTAACTACAGTTATTAATTACCAACTCTTAGCCGGATCTGTTACTACTAAATGACCGCAGCCGTTTTCAAATGCACATCCAAAATCTAAACACGCATCGTGTCCGTCACAATCTTCGCATCGATCAAAATGTTCATCTTCATCATAAAACATATCTTCACATCCGCATCCTTCACAATTTGAAGGTGTCTTATCTACTATTACATCATCAATACTGCCGTTGCAATAGCATTCGGAATTACATATATAACAATGGTGCGCCATATTCTACAGTATTTCCAGTTTGTATGTTGAATTTCGAGTTTTAAAAATTCCATCATCGTTCATTTCCTCGGTAACAACTGAAGTGTTCATGTTGTCGAGCCAAAAGATTTTTCCTTTGGTTGGCTTTTCAGGGTGAATACGGTTTCCATTCTTTGTATACCCTTTATTGATTCCGTTTGGATGAAGGCCATCAAACCTATCATCGCTTAGCTTCGTTAGTCTGTATTTTTGATTTTCCATGATTTCTACAGATTAAAATTTTTGTCAGTTATTAAAATGTAAGCAGCGTGTAATTTATCGACCGTGCTTACTCTTATTCTTGATGTTGGTTGAAATTTAGGTTCAATGAAGTAATCTTTCAGGCTTTCACACCAAACTAAAGCCCAACCTTTCGCATCTAATTCGACTTTAAAATACTTACACCCACCTTTTTCAAACTCAAATCCTAAAAAATCGAGAATGTTATGCGATAGCTTCATATCTCCTAATAGTGTCATTGCCATTACCTACAGTATTAATAGTTCGTTTTTACTATTCTAAATTCACTTTCTGGTCTATCCTTTTTCATTTTCTGCATTTTAATTTTCATAGACGGCCAATGATTGTCTGGATCTGTACGATCTTCCCATTTACCCCCAGGATGCTTTTCCATGATTATATACCAACTCATACTACAGGTTTAATATCACCCTCTTTTCTTCGGGTATTAGATTTACAATTTCTTCAAATGAAGGAGCTGGCTTTGTTCCTAAATATTCTTGAACTAAATTATCATGGTTCGACGTCGTAAATTCGTGTGTCCAAATGGATCGCCCTAAAACTTTCGTCATAGCTTCTTGAAATCTTGAAAATGGAACGCAAAGTCTTTTTTGGAATAATTGTAGCCTTACAATTTGTTCGTCTGTCCATTCCTTCCATTCTTCGCTATTAGCGAAATTAATTGCCTGTTGTTCTGTAAGTTGTTTCATATCGTTTGATTTTACGTAGCCTCAATAGCTACTATTTATTTAGATGACGAAAGGAAAGTTCCTTTGTCAATAATTTTAAAATCGTATGTATTGCCATCCTTCCCTAATGGGTGTATAATGCCTTCATCTTTAGATTGCATGGCGATTCTAAATTCTGTTTTTCCTTCCGAAATTTCTTTCGAGAGATAGTCGAATAATCTTGCTTCTTGCATGTCGTTTCTCATTTTGTCTTTGATTTCTTGTGGAAGGTTATTCTGAGCTTCCTTGTCGAATGTCAATGATTTGTGGTTTGGATATGGTTTCATCTTAATTACTGTTTTGTTTTATACCATCCTGTTCTTTCGGAAATCCAGTCGGCATTGTTTATCCTGTTTCCGATCTGAGTCACCTGAGAATTAATAATTATTTTCCCAGTAGAAATACACCTACCTCTTATCTGTGGATCACTCATATCCTACAATTAGTTTGAATAAGGTTCTTGTGGTTTATTCGGATTCCCTAAAAACCTGTTGTGTTCCATTTTTATGACAGCAAGTTCTTTTTCACAGCGTGCAATCCTGTTGCAATAATCTTCATCAATAACTTTCTGAACAAACGTTAAAAATTCTGCTTGCTGCTCGCTTGAACAAGTGTTAATTAATGTCTCAGCCACCTCTTTAGCCATTTCTAAATGTTGGGGTTGCTCTTTTTCAATCGCTTTTAATTCTTCCATTGTTTTATGATTTATGGCCGTAGCCGTTAATTACTGTTTGTTTTTACTGATTCGAATAGGAATACCATATCGCCGTTTTTCGTGATTGTGGATGCGTGAGACCCATCGATTAAATGACTTTACACATCCTGGATTCCAGTTTTCCGGTATTTCATTTACTTGTAAATTCATAATTCACTTTGATCGTTTGACTTTATTCTTATGATCCATAGAATGGATATTAATTCCCTGGTACCTCACACACTTGTAAACCGAAGCCTGAGCGATGCCGAATATTCGTTTTATATCATTGATAGACGCGTTAGGGTCCTTCCACATACTAGCTACACCTGGAGATATATCCCGCAGTCTTTTACTCAGTCCCTTTGGACGGCCACCTACTTTACCGCGTTTACGCGCGGCCTCTAATCCGGTGATCACTCGCTCGCGGTTAATCTCCCGGTCCATTTCGTTGAGTGCCGAAAACAGATTGAAGATAAAGCGGCCATTAGCAGACTTCGTATCCAGGAATGGTTCCTGGATGCTCTTGAATTCGATCTTTAAGGAATTGAAATTCTCCATTAATGTGATCATGTGTTTTAAGCTTCGGGCCAATCGGCAGCTCTTCCATACCACAACCGTATCTCCTTCACGTAGTTTCATAAGCAATTCTGAAAGGCCGGGCCGGTCGGATTTTGCTCCCGATGCTACATCAGTGAAGATGTTTTTTGTATCGATTCCGTATGCTTCCAAAGCGTCTATTTGCATTTGTAATTTTTGTGCTGATGTACTTACTCGCGCGTATCCAAAAACCATTTTTTGTATTTCTTTTTCAGGAGTGTTTTATTGAATTATCCAGGTTAATACTGCCGCGCCATTTTCCTGAGCGAGCGGACCAGTGAAAATTATCCCCGGTTCATATCCATCGCTGTCACCATAAAACTGATCTTTCTGATCTTCGCGATGGTCCACCCATAAACGAAAGCCCACTCGGATTTTTTGACTGATCTGTAATTCGATATTTGTAATCAATCCTACAAGCGGATAAGGTGATCGTTCTCTGAATAAAACTCCAGCCCTGGGACCTAAGAGAATTGTTACTGGTTTAAACTCAAATGCCATTCCGCCGCTTCCTACCAGGTCTGTGTAAGATGGATTTAAGGATCCGTAATGAGATGCCTCAATTCCGGTCCATCCCCAAAGTAGTTCTTTTCGAAGCTGGACACCAAACTGAAAGCCGGCATCTGTGAAGGTGGGATCGATAAATACTGACGCGGTAAGATCTTCGTCGTTATTGAATTGTGCTGATACCCCTAAAGAGAATAGGAATAAAATTAGTGTTACCTTTGATTTCATAATTAATTATTGATTGAAGAGGGTGGTATTGCTTCCTACGGCGGCCGCCCTCTGTGTTTACTATACTGCTCGCTTGTTGCTTAGAATATCATCCAGTGTAAACGGGAGCTGGAGTTGATTTCCGGCATCGAGTTCTTTCTCGCTCTTCGGATCCAAGCCGAAGCGCTTCAGGCAAATAAAAATTTGTTTCTCAGCTTTTTCTTTTAGAGTCACCTCCGGGGAGATGTTCGTGGCACCGGTGGTAAACTTTTGGATGTAACCACTCATAGCCTTTTTCCGGTTGGCTTTATTTATTGCCATGATCGCACTTTGCCACTGATCATAATTCTGTGCTAGAATTTCAAGAGTAGGTAAGTGGCGGGATTTTAGCACACCGGCCTCGATTAAAATATTACCCAATCTTTTATACGTCGTCTTTGCTCGCGGAGTAAAAAACCGCGGTGCACCAGGGACCTTCTTAACCAGGTCCGACTTAACTAGATTTCCATTTCCTTTTCCTACTACTTTCATAACATTACTATTGATACCCCCCCTTAAAAAATAATGACACACAAAAATTTTGATTTACAGGCGATGTTTCGCTTATCATAAGATCAAACTTTTTTAAGGGGTTCCCCTGTTTATACTACCTTCTCGACCACTTTTCTGAGCGTGGTGCTTATTACATAAGCTTTGTATATTTTTTTCATCAAACTTCGCCCCGCCATCTTCAATTCTTTCAATGTGATCCGCTACATCTGCCGGGCCCACCAGTCCTAATCTGTCACATTCGACACACAACGGATTCTTATCTTTGTATGCTCTTGAAAACTTTCTCCATTTGCTGGAGTTATAGAAGGCTGAGTTATCCACAAGCCTTTCATGCTTCTTCCGTTTAGGAACCCAATGCGGCTGTATTTTATCACTTCGCTTCGGCATATTAAAACGCTAACCCATCATCGTCCTGTGCTTCCACTAGTTGGCCCTGCACATCTTCCGGATTCACATACTTTGTTTTATTCTCAATGAAGTGTAGGCCGATTGTTCCCATCGCACCGGATCTGTTCTTCGCTATAATCAAACACGCATTCTCATTATGCTTCATCTCCAGCTGATCGAACAAAGCAGGATGAGTCGCTTCTGAATATCCGTAATAAGATGGGCGATACAGTAATGCAATCAGATCCGCAGCCTCTTCAATCGCGCTACTCTCTTTCAGGTGGTGTTTCTGCGGGATACAATACTGGATCTTCTTAACCTCACGGCTTAACTGACTTAAAGCAATAACAGGGATATTTAATTCTTTAGCCAGGTTCTTACATTCCCTGGCAGCATCACCAACATTAATCCGGATGTCATTACTATCCCCACTAAACATCTGAATGAAATCAATAACAATAAACTCAATCCCATGTTTCCTGTACATCGTTCGAGCCTTACGTTTCATCTCCTGAATGGTAAGTGCCGGTTTATCATCAATATGAATAGGCAACTTACTAAGGCGGTCCACCACACGATTGAGTGACTGAAAGTATTCCTGCTTTTCAAAACCATAGTGAGTGAGTTGTTTCATATGGAAATTACTCTCAACAGCAACCCCACGAGCTGCCAACTGTACCACCGGCATTTCCATACTAAACATACCTGCCGGATTTCCATTCTTAGCACTGGCCAATATCATTCCCATAACAAGAGCAGTCTTACCCATTCCACTATCAGCGCCTATAACAATAAACTCTCCCGGCTGCCATCCGTTTGTAAACTGATCCACATTCTTCAATCCCGAAGGAACCCCGGTAATCTCCCCTTCATTATTAGTTAAGAACTCAACCCTTGCAGGAATAGACAGTACAGCGCCCGACCAATCCTGTGAAGTATAACCACTACTCACCACACCTTGCAGCAGGTCGAACTTAGCCGATGTATCATCCAGCAGCTGTAATGCATCACACTTATCACTATATGCATCCTCAATCGCCTCGCTCGCTATCTTAATAACCTGTCGCTGCAAATACTTCTGAAGTAGAATTCTACAATGGTACTCCGTATGAGCCGATGAAGCGATACGCTCAGTAAGTTCCACTAAATGCCGCTGGCCACCTGCATCAGCAAGTTTATTGAAGGACTTTAGTTCCTCACTTACTGTAAGCATATCAATCGCCTCCGATCTTTTATACAATGACTGAGCAGCTTTAAATATCCACTGATGGCCCGACTTATAGAAAACATCCGGGCTATTAATAACCTCGAAAACGGTATCCATTCCCCTGGTATCAATAAGCATTGCCCCCAGTACTGCTTCTTCAAGATCCACAGCCTGCGGCGGCAACTTTCCTTTTGTTATCTTATCGCTCATTAAGAGATTCGTTTTAAAGGAGATAAAGGCAAGTCATGTCGAGTGCTCTGCCTGTTGCGGGTATTCCTTACCCAGTTCGTGTAAAAACTATCGAGCCGGGCAAACAATATCCGGGCGGTGTATTCCAATCCTTCCACATCAACCTTGTTATCGAACAGCTTAAGAAATTCCGGGTAATCGTCGATGGCTCTTTTGTGCAACATCTCCCACGCTTGAAAGCGAATAGGATAATTAGTTTTTAAAAAATCAATCGCGCGCGCATCGTTCTCTTGTTTCTCTAATTGTATATCTCTATCCTTATATATAGGTTGTCGAGATTCCGAAGGGGTCAGTCGAGATTCCGAAGGGGGGTTCGATATTCCGAACCCTATATTTTGGAACATTCTGCGATCCCCATTTTCAGCAATTTCTATTCGAATAAATCCTTTCTCAGCCATCTTATTTATAATCTCACTGCATCGATTTTTACTGAGTTTAAACAGTTTCGAAAAGTGGTTGTTCTTTGCCCAGCAACCATCACCATGATCGAGGCTGTCTATTTCAGCAAAAAAGCACCGCTCAGTTATATTCATTCCCGGATATTCCCACAAAGCGGCCGGCATCCATATCCCTTTAAACTTCCTTATCTGCTTCATGCCGCCTTCTCACTTACCGTTAATGATTCCCATATCTTCACCACACTGGCCATCTGTATATCCAGGTTCTCGTCGAATTGAAGTTTAATCTCCAGGTCCTCCCATTTATTCTTCATAAACTCCACCGGGATCCGGAAGAAAGCACTGATGTTTCCGTTATCATAACCCAGTATCTTTTTAACCATGTAAGCGGCCAACACCTTTCCTTCGGTATCGAACCCTCGGATACTGGAATAGTTAAGGTCCATAACCGCCGCGACCAAAGAAGTAAGGCGGTTCATCTTGTTAATTTTTTGTTTAATCACATCCATAATTGAAAGGTGTTAAAGGTTATACTTCCTCGTAATCCACATCGATATTGTGCAGATTGCGTTTCTCTTCCTTCTTTCGCATCTCCCAGCTGTCAAAAATGATTGCAAAGGAAACCCCGATAAAAGTTGCTATCCCGATTATAAATCCAATAGCGCAAATAGTGTAGAATGCCAGTTCCATAATTATATATCTTTAGTTAATTCTTTATACCCTCAAAACAATGCAAGGATTAACGTGATCACAGGGATTAGAAGAACCACACACGCCTCCAAGAAGGAAAGTTGCCTAACTCCAAATGCGTATAAAATTATCATCAACATCCATATTAAGACCGTTATACATAATCCAAATATTACAAGTTTACCTAAATGCATAATTACACAGCTTTATTACAGGTAGGGCACAGATCCATAAAAGAACAGCTTTGGTAATTTCCGCATTTGCCGCTCTCATAGCCGCCAACGCAATACCGCCTGTTCACCCTACATCCCTGCTCAGATACCTGTATGTTAGTATTAAAATTCATCTCACTTAAAAATTGGTAGTGGCGATTAACAATTAATCAACTTTAAACAAATTCAACTATGAAAAAAAACCATCTACACCACTACCACGATGGTATATTGTATAAAAAAATCACCCCCAAGAATAGCCTCTACTGGACGCAATAGATTTGACTATACTCAGGGGGATTTTAATCGTCCCTAACGGATCACACGCTACCTGGTCATGAACCGGAACTAATTGGGAAATTATCTTTCGTACTGCTCGCTTTCCAATAGGGCCCCACAACCGGGCATCGCTTATCTCTTTACTGGAGAGCAGTTTTTTCGTTAATATTCTTTTCTGAAAGGCCTCAATAGGGATGCCGCGAACAGTCATACTTTCAGCCACCGTCTGCGGAACTATCACAAGCTTTTGCCGTCTTAGTTCTTCCATAAATTCCGATGCCTTAATTACCCCTTCCATCATTCAGCCTTTAAAGATTCGAGAACATTTTCAAGTTCCTGGATTATACGATAATCAGTACAGCGGTAGTGCCAAAACCCTTCAAGCTGCTTTAACTCATCGTAGGTAGTGAACTTATCGCTATTAGAGGTAACCACCTCTATAAATGCCTTGCGAGAAGCAAAGCCCCTATGCTTAAAATCCTGAAGGACCCGATGCGCATTTGCGAGTACGTGACCCTTGTAATCAAATGGTTTTATAAGAACATCTTTATACCCCATTTTTCGTATCTTTGTTTTTCGTTAACATTTGGCACGTCATTTGTTTATATCAATGCACTAACACAAACTTAGTGAAATTTAATTAATTTTAATTAAAATAAATGAATTAATTTTTTTATTGAGTTATAACCAGTTAAGTATGAAGGATTTAGGGATTGAAGAGAAGATCGAGTTAATTAAGAATTTAACGCGAAAACACGGGATTACAGCCTATGAAATAGGGGAGAATACGAACATTTCAGACGTAACAGTACACAATATTTTAACCGATAAGTCGAATCCAAGACTTAAAACGGTAAATATTATTTTGAACTATATAGAGTCCAGAATCGTCGCCACCGAAGTTCCTGGACATAAAAAGAATGGCGACGCAATAAATGTCCTTAGAGAGCCGCGGGAAGCCTACGATTTAAAGCATGGGTTACAGCGACTGGAAATGATCATTACCAACGGTAACACACTTCTGTCGACTGGAATATCTGAACTGCTTCTCGATACCGATGAGATATTAGACCTTCAGCAAAAGCACAATGAAGTACTAGAGCGTCTGTCTAACATCATCGAGGACCGGAGAAATAGAAGAGCGAAGCAGAATTCGTAGTTTTTTACGCTCTTCCTGTCGGTATTCGTTTCTATTTTGCTTGTATAATAAGACCCCTACAAGATGATTTTCGTGCATTGATTGATGATAATTTAATTGGGGGTGACTATCTTAGAACGACCAAAAAAAATATTTAGTATTAACAAAATTTTAGACAATGAAATGGATAATTATCGCTTTGTTTTTCACAACGTCATCAGTAATTTCTCAGGAGAATTTCAGCGTAAAAAATAATTACATTACATGGGAAAAAGAATTCCCTTCCTTACTCTCTGAAGAAGAGATTTATACACATTTACAGAATCATCCGGCACTGCGAAACCTCGCGGGTAAATTAAGCGGCCGAAGCGGATTGATCACAAAAAATTGCGACACCAAAGGCACCGCAATTTTTTTACGAAACAACTTTCACGGTTATGTAACCATTTCGATTAGTCTAAATTCTTACGCCGTAAAAATAGACGATATTTCTTTCCAAACAAATTTAATTGTAGATCTAGGAGCGGTGGAAACTTCAGACCAGGATACTAAGATTGAACAGTATCTTTTACGTAAAAGCGATAAAACCCTGAGAAGCAACAAACAAGCTAAAAAAGACCTGGAATGTATCGATCAAACGCTCACTTCTCTGTTCCAATTCCAATAATTTTACCATGAGCTGCATCCCTTACTGATTCGGGATACCGGTCCTTATAAACGGTATCGATATCATTTCGTTCGTGGCCCATTAATTCCCTAATGATGTCCGGGTCCACCCCGGCAAACTTCCCCAGGGTGGCAAATGTATGCCTAAAGGCATTAATATTAAGCCTTACATCCACTGGGTGTAACTCAATTTGATGTCTTTGCTGAAGTGCTAAAAGTGATCTGTAATGGTTTCTTCTGAAGGTTTTATAACCCAGCTCATCTTTTCGCCATGGGAAGATATAAGTAGGGTCCTTTTCAAAAAAATCAAAAATCGCGCGCGCCACAGGAAACACTCTCACATCGTATTCTTCCGCATACCGACCAAGTTTTTTCCGGGATAGCAGGATCCTGTCTTTATAAAAGGCAGAGCGTTTTAAATAATACAGATCCACCAGATTAAGGCCGCCCAAATAAAACTGAAGCAAGCTCAATCCAACCACCCGCTTTTCAGTTCGTGTAAGATTATTGGAGTGGAACAACGCATCCAATCGCTGTATATCTTTTAGCAGCAAATAACGGTTTTTCTTCCGCCTTCGCTTTACCATAAGCCCGGTCATAACACCTTTAAACGGCTCTTTATCCATTAGATTCACATCCGGATCCACCAGCGCTTTATTATAGAGTGCCCGGAGCACACCCAGGTAATTTTTAACCGTCTTATCGCTACAGCTTTTCAATTTATATCGTTTAAACCGCTCCAATAAAACCCCATCAATATCACTTAAAAGCAACCCCGGTGAATAATATTCCATTTGATTCATCACCGCGACATACGCATCGGCATTTCCCGGCCGTCCCTGCGAACGCATAAGGGAAATCTGTTTTTTAAAATACGACTCCAGGGGAATATCCCTGGCTTCAGGCACATCGAGCAGATCATTTAAAGCCAGGTTCACATCGGTAGAATTGCGAAACTGAGCGGTTAACGCTTTCTTTTCAATATCCAGCATCTGGCCATAAAGCGATTCATAATCCGGGTGCGAAGGGGTAGGTTTACCCCGAAGCGAGTCCCAATAAACCAGCGGACTATACCCAAGGGTCCGCCGCAGCGTTTTCCCTTTATGAGACACCACCAATTTCACCGGAAAGCCCTGCGAGGTTTCCCCATCTGAAGTAAATAATTTAACTGAAGCTTTCAATCGTACAATTTACGTACAATAGTACGTACAATTTTAGTACTTTTTCCCACTTAAAACAAGAAATCAAAGGAATTAAAATTCGTCTAAAAATAAGAAACCCCTATATTTATAGGGGTTTTAAGGGTGTGGGCGCTGAGGGATTCGAACCCCCGACCCCTTGGGTGTAAACCAAGTGCTCTGAACCAACTGAGCTAAGCGCCCTTGCAGTTAGCGGATGCAAATATAAGCTAGTTTTTATTTATCACAAATTAAAAAGATAAAAATTGAATCGGCTTGCGCATTATTTTATCGATTCAACGGGATAACAATTGTGAAAGCAAAAATCCCTCTCCGAAGTGGAGAGGGACTTCAACCACAGAATTACACGAATGTAATTCTGCAAACCAACCTTGTTGTAATATGTGATGGTTGCAACCTATTTGAATCGTTTGGCTATCACCTTTAGAAGTAAGCTTATTCCAAACTGAGCTGCTGTACTGATCATAAAACCTTTTGCAACCTTAGAACCAAAGTCGTTGTACTTCAGGATTAATTCCTCCTGGGCGATCTTTCGTTCCAAATCTGCTTTTTTAAGGTCGTACGCTATTTCTTCCAGTGAATTGTACTCTCTCATAATTTGAAATAATTTGCCGATAAACTATTAACTATATACTTTTCAATCTTATCACGCAATAAATACGCCACTACTGCCAATAGTATAAATACAACAGAAGTTAGCAAAAATCCAAGTGCAATGCTGCCGGTCAGGGCTCCCAGGTAAAAGGCGAGCGCAATTAGACCGAAGAAACAGAACAAGGATACACAGAGGATAAGAAGTAGCTTGTTTGCAGACTGCACCGCTATATTAGCAAGGTGGTAGAATACCCTGAGTTTCAGGTGTTCGTATTCTTTTTCCGCATACTCCCTGGTCTTATCGGCTCCGTCATCTATAGCGCCATTCAAAGATTTCAATAGTTTCATTTTAGTTTAATGTTGCTTTACGATTCTTTTTTTTTAAATCAGCCAGTTTCTTTTCCATGGCGGTAATTACTTCATCAGTTTTCAAACCAACACTGGTTACGATATGATCAAGTTCTTCTTCCACAGTCGAACCGGTCTTCAGACGATGTGCCAATTGATTCTGAATCTCATGCGTCTTTGAGATTACTCTTCCTTTCACCTCGTTGGCCTGGTTGATTACAGAATCCTTGGCGTCTGCCGCCTTCTCACGTATTCTCTTTCTTGTTTCAGAACCTTTTTCAGGTGCATATAACACCCCAATTGCCAAGCCTATAGCGGCTCCGCTAAGCAGTCCTGCGATTAAATTTTGATTATTTCCCATAATGATTTTTTTTTAAATAGATTAATAAATGTCAATTTTCAATTTGCTGTAATTACTTGCGTGCCAAACGGAACAACAGAGAAATTACAAACAATACGATAAAGATGTAAAATAAGATCTTAGCCACTCCGGCCGCTGCTCCTGCAATTCCACCGAATCCGAGGATTGCGGCGATTAGTGCGATAACGATAAATATTATTGTCCAACGTAACATAGTTTTTTGTTTTAATTAGTTGTTAATTTTCTTTCCGTATCCTACAGTTTGCGGCAGGACGGCTGAGGTCGTATATTAATTTGATGATATGTTTTCTTTTTTCAACGTATTCTCCAGGCTTAATTCATTGTCGAACTGCAACGTCCGGATAGGAAACGGAATGTTGATATCCTCCCTGTCGAATGCTTTTTTAATCTCAATTAAACCCTTGCTTTTGGCTCTTAGTTTTTCAATACTATTCTCCGATTCTACCCAGTAACGACACAAGAAGTTAATTGAACTTCCACCGAACTCGGTATAAAAGAATTCCACGTCTTCCGGACTACCTATCTGGTCGAAGGAATTGGCAATAGTCTCCTTAGTGAGCTGCTGAACCAGGTCCAGATCGCTTTCGTAGCCGACGCCACACTCAATGCTAATCCTCATTTTAGTGGTCAGGGTGTAATTTTTAATTGGATTTTCATTGATCATCTTGTTTGGGATGACCACTATATTATTGTCGGCTTCCTTTAAGATAAAATAGTATAGCTTTATATCCATTACCTCACCTGCAAAACCATTGGTCTCTACCCAATGACCTATTCGGATGTTCTTTCTAAGTGAGAGCGCCACTCCCGATACCAGGTTCGACAGCGTGCCTTGTAAGGCCAAACCGATAACCAGTCCGGAAATTCCGGCTCCTGCCAATAAGGTGTTGAGGGTTTTACTGAGATCCATAACCCCCAGGGCCAGAAAAAGTCCACCCAATACAACTATTACAGCTGCAATACGACTTATGAGCTTAGACATTGATTTTTGTTCGAAATACCGAGCGGCTAATTTATAAACAACCGAACTTGTATATCGTGCGAGGAAGTACGCAATTACCAGGACTAATACTGCTATTCCAAGATTGGGAAGGTTTTCTATAAAAATAGAAACCCAATTCAATAACTTATCGGAAATGTCATTAAAGGATTCCTGGATCTGTTGGTTCATCACGTAGGCGTTGTTGGTTTACACTAAGATACTACCGGAATCGTACTTATAATCAGAATTAACAGTGTTTAACCAAGCGAATTGAGTTTTAACAAAAAACTATGTTAATTGAAAAATCGGCTTGTTAAAAAATTTAGAAATCAGTAGGTAATCTTGGGTTCGCAGAAGGGTAAGCGAATAACTCTCAGAAAATTAGAGTATCTCCAAAATACGTTCCAGGGCCATACCCCGGGAACCTTTAACTAGAATAATAGAAGGAGGTAATGGATGTTGCTTCAAATGAGATTCTAATTGAGTGAAATTTTCAAACTTCAGTATATTGTCTGAAGCGAATTCGGTATTGTAAAAATTCTTACCAACCAGGAAAACCGAGCCGAAGGGGTTTTTCTGAAGATGAGAAACGATATTTTGATGTTCACTGGCTGCTTCCTTTCCCAATTCGAACATATCGCCCAGTATCATCACCTTATGCTGTCCTTCCGATTGCTGAAAATTCTCCAGTGCAGCCATCATACTGGTAGGGTTGGCGTTGTATGCATCAAGGATTATCTTATGTCCCGCCTTTTCCAGAAGTTGGGAGCGATTATTCCGTGGTATATACCCTTCGATTCCCGCCTTGATTTTATCAATCCCAACCTTGAAATACTCTCCTATTGCAATGGCCGCGGCTATATTGTGGAAATTATAAAGTCCGATGAGGTTGCTCTGGATACTGTAATCCTTATAACCTATCAATAACGTCTCACTTGCGTCCAGCAGGCGAACCTCACAGTCGCTGCCCTCAGGGCCGAAAGTGAAACGATCCAGGGATTTGGTTAGCTCCAGTTGTTTCTTGTCATTGCCGTTTACAAACACCCTGCCTTCATGCTCCTTCAGGTGTTTATACAATTCGGATTTTCCCTGAATCACGCCCTCCAAACTTCCAAACCCCTCCAGATGGGCCTTTCCAAAATTTGTGATATACCCGTAATCAGGCGCCGCGATCTCACATAGTTGTTCGATCTCACCCAGGTGATTTGCCCCCATTTCAACTATCGCTATCTCTGTCCGTTCTGTCAGTGACAATAAGGTAAGCGGAACCCCAATATGGTTATTGAGATTGCCCGTGGTGGCAGTGGTGCTAAACTGTTGAGACAGCACGGCATTGATCAATTCCTTGGAAGTGGTTTTCCCATTGCTGCCGGTTAAGGCGATAAGCGGTATATCCAGAGACTTTCGGTGATAGTTGGCCAGTTTTTGCAGCAGTTGAAGGGAATTGCCGTGCAAAATGGTTTCGCCGGTATTCTTGTGGTAGGCGATCTCGTCGATCACAACCTTGTATGCGCCTTTATCCAATGCTTCCTGGGCAAATTCGTTTCCGTTGAAATTGTCGCCTTTCAGAGCAAAGAACAGGCAATTCGGGGTTATTTTTCTGGTATCGGTGCAAATTCCACTGCTGTTCAGAAAATGCGTATGGAGAGTTTCTATTTTCAACGAAAATCGTTTTTCAGAGAATTAAAGATATAAAAAACCCTCCGAATTTGCCTGGGCTAAACTGGAGGGTTTCTCTATTTGAAACTATTTATTATTTATGTCTTGGTGTCTTTCCTTTTTTGGATTTAGAACCTACTCGCGACATCGCACATCGGAACCCGATATAATCGGTTGCCATATCCTGAGGGAAATATCGGCGTTGTGCCGGATCTAGCCAGTAATCGCGGTCTCTCCAGGATCCACCCTTGTACACTCGCACCTCATTATTGATAAGAGTCGTACGGTTGGTGGCCTTGTCGTATTGTCTTTCAAGACTTCCTGTGCTGTCTGCGTAAACCTGGTGTTTAGGTGAATTATACATACGTTTTTGTTCGTCTGTTTCACCTTCATTATAATCGCTGAACGATTGGTAATATCTCGTAGAGCGTCTGTCTCCATCTCGAAAATCCCTGTTATCACTTTCAGAGAACTGGGTTCTCAGGTAAGTTTCATTCTCGTCAACCGGTACCTGAAGGATTTCACCGGGTAAGTTTCTGGCAATGATCTTTCCATTGGCCAGGGTGTCGTATACTATCGAATCTGCAGTTACAACTTTCACTTTTCCGTCTTCTCCGATAGCATTTTTGGTATAAACGTTTCCACGATAGTAGTTGAAATCGTTAAACTCGTCATCTACGATAGGTCTGTAAACATCGGCAACCCATTCGGCCACATTTCCTGCCATATCGTAAAGTCCGTAATCATTCGGCTCGTACGATTTTACTTCGGCTGTAATATCGGCACCGTCATCACTCCATCCTGCAATTCCCCCGTAATCACCATCGCCTTGCTTAAAGTTGGCTAACTGGTCTCCACGGCTTCTGCGTTTTCCGGAGCGTGTATATTGTCCTTCCCATGGATATTTTTTCTTACCGCGGTATACGTTATAGCTTCTAAGTCCAACTAAACCAAGGGCGGCATATTCCCATTCTGCTTCAGTAGGAAGTCTGTAATCGGGTAATAGAAGTCCGTCTTTACGTTGAATGTAAAGGTTCGTACTGTCCTCGTTTCTCTTTAGCAGGGCTTCAGATCGTTTACCACCACGGGTAATTGAATCACTGCCGCCGTAAGTCTGGGTAGGCGCATTTAAATACGTATCTGTGCTGAAGGTTTGTCCGGCTTCTACATCGTAGCGGGCGCCACGAGATGTAATACCTTCTTCTTCTAAAATAAGTTCATTTACTCGGTCGGTTCTCCAGTTACTGAATTCCACGGCCTGTATCCAGCTAACTCCCACAACAGGGTAGTCGGCATAGGCGGGATGACGCAGGTAATTATTGGTCATTACTTCGTTATATCCAAGGCGATTTCTCCATACCAGGGTATCAGGTACTGCGCCGTCGTAAATTCTTCTGTAATTTTCATCCGATGGAGGGAAAACTTCCTTGATCCAATCCAGGTATTCAAGGTACATCAGGTTGGTAACTTCAGTTTCGTCCATATAAAAGGACTGCACGTGCTGTTGGTTTGGAGCGTTATTCCAGTCGTGCATAGGGTCATCCTGAACTCTACCCATGGTAAAGGTTCCTCCTTCGATGAATACCAGACCGGGGCCTGTTTCCTGCTCTTTTGCCTTCGGATTGTATTGGAAACCACCTTCTTTGGCGTTCATTTTCCAACCGGTGGCTCTGGAACTGTTTTTGTAGTCTCGTGATTTGTTACAACTCACAAAAAGGGAAGTTGCAACTACCGCAAGTAATAGCTGTAATGCTAAGGTTTTTCTCAAGTTCATAGTTTCAAATATGAAAAAATTGGGTTCGCAATATAGTAATTAACGATAAAAGTGCAATATTATTTTATATTAATCCTGCACCTGAGGACCGGTTCGATTAACCGACCCCAAAAGTAACGTAATTGTTCCATATTTATTATATCTATTTTTTTCAACCGAAAACTTTGATTCTTCAGCCATACTAAGCGTATATTTAAAGCGTTAATTGTTATGATGAGAAAAGTAGTACTGTGTATCGTTCTATTTGCCTTTCCGTTGTTGATGAATGCGCAAAGCAGAACTATTATTATAGATTGGGACAGTAAAAAGAACAGCACACCCGCCTTCACCGGGAATACCGAGATATCCCGGAATGATTCCAAAGAAAAGGATGTTTCGTTTAACTTGGAATTATCCAGAGATCGTACCATGTTCACCTATCAGTGGCTCGACAGCCGTTATGTGAACGAGGGCAGCGTGCAATTAAGTGGTATCAGTTACGGCAATCTGAGTGCTGAGGAATTGAACAAGATCGATAAAAAAGCGGTTCCAAAGTTGCCCGTGCTTACCTTAAGAAGCACAATAGCGCGGGATCTTCTCTATAGTGTGCTCAGTATTACGCCTGTCGTAAACGACAACGGCATCTTTAAAAAAGTACTTTCCTTCAGTATTTCATATGATTACAGCGCCCGGACAAGGAACAACAGCCGAATGCCCATTAGCAACTCGGTACTGGCTAGTGGAGACTGGTTTAAATTCAAAGTAGATAAAACCGGAATATACCGTCTCGACAAGGAATTTCTGAACGATATAGGATTAAACACCGATGGCATAGACCCCAGAACTATTAAGATCTACGGCCACGGCGGAAAGGCCTTGCCGTATTTAAATGAGAGTAATGTTTTTTACGATATACCCGAAACAGCTATAAAAGTTGTAGGCGAGGAAGACGGGGTGTTCAATAGTCAGGATTTTATCCTTTTTTACGGGATTAGCACGGTAGGTTATGATGAAGAGAACCTAACTCATTTTAACCCTTATTCAGACGATTCCTATTATTATATTACCGCAGGCGGCAACAGTGGCCGCCGTGTCCAGCCAATGACAGAACCCGGCGGATCGCCTTCCATTACAATAGATAGATTTAATCATTACGAATTTCATGAAGTAGATGAAACCTCACCTGCCAAAGTAGGGAGACGTTGGTTCGGGAACCGTTTCGACATTGAAAGTGAACAATCCTACGAATTCACTTTCTCTAATATTATTGGTGGATCCCAAATGGAAGTCGATATTCGGCTGGCTTCAGCTTCCGAAGTGACCACCTCTATGGCGATTTCCGTAAACGGTACCAGCCTGGATCCCGTGGTATTCGATCCAATCAACGATCCCAAATTACTAGATACCAAAGAATATATTGGGGAAATCCCGGCCGGGGGCGAAACGGTTACCGTCGATCTTACCTATAATAACAACGGTAATCCGTCCAGTATAGGGTATATCGACTATATACGAATTGGGGCTCTCAGGCAATTAAGCGGTGCCGGATTACAACTGCCATTTAGGTATAACGATGCCGCCTCACAACTGGGAATAGGGGAGTTCAGAATTTCAAACGGCGCCCAGTTCTCTGAGGTGTGGGACGTTACAAATCCACAGAATATTACATCCAAACTGAACGAGGGGAGTGCCAACACCATTAGCTTTAAAACGTTTATGGGGGAAATACGTGAGTATGTGGCCTTAAATCCTTCCGATTTTTATTCCCCGATAGAAGTGGCACAGGCCCGGGTGACTAATCAAAACCTCAAAGGCACAATTTTTAACGATCAGTCCGGAAATTTCGAGGATATCGATATGTTGATCGTTACCGCACCTTTTCTTATACAGCCTGCCCTGAAACTCGCACGGCATCGCGAAGAAGTTAGCGGATTGAATGTAAAAGTGGTTACAACCGATAAGATCTATGAAGAATTCAGTTCCGGCAGGCAGGATATTTCAGCCATCAGGAATTTAATTAAGTATATATATGATAATGCCTCCTCGCCCTCGAAGCGTATTAAATATGTATGTATGTTCGGTGATGCTTCTATCGACTATAAGGACAGGATCCCGGACAACAATAATATAGTACCGGTATATCACCGCTATGACAGCCAGAGTACGTTTTCTTCTTATATGTCGGATGAATTCTATGCGATGATGGATCCCAGCGATGGTCTTATGAACCTGAGCGACATGAGCGATCTGGCCATGGGCAGGATACTCGCCGATGAAGTAGGGTTGGCGAATTCCCTGGTCGATAAGATCATCGATTATTCTTCTAAGGCTTCTTACGGTAACTGGCGAAATTATTTCGTATTGATTTCAGATGATGCCGATACACGAGGGGATTATTCGCTTCAGGTAAACCTGGATCAGCTGGGAGATCAGATCACTTTTCAGAAACCCTTTGTAAATGTGAAGAAGATACACAGTGATGCATATCAGCAGGAAACTTCAGCAGGAGGCAACCGATATCCCGAGGTGAATGAGGCTATTAGCAATGCCATAGAAGTTGGCGCCCTGGTGATAAATTATTTTGGACACGGTGGGGAAGACGGACTGGCCAATGAGTTTATTTTCACCAAAGAACAGGCCCAGGATCTCCGCAACATCAAATATCCATGTATAGTCACAGTAACTTGCGAGTTTACCAAATTCGACAACCCTCAGCGAATCACGGCAGGAGAGCTTACATACTGGAACAGGCAAGGAGGGGCCATTGCATTGATTACCACTACCCGGTCCATAACGGTTAGTACCGGGGTGGATTATAACGAAGAACTCGCTCCTGAACTCTTCGGGTTTGGAACCAATAATATAAATCCTCCGGCCGAAGCCCTTCGCCTGGCGCGGAACAGGATAGCCGGTAGTGATAAATATGTCGTATTCTTTATTGGCGATCCGTCCATGCACCTGGCGTTTCCAAAACAACGTGTTAGGCTTACAACATTAAACGATGTACCTATCGCCCAGGCAACGGACACCTTAAAGGCACTCAGCAGAGTGAAAATAGGAGGGGAGATCGTAGATGAGTCGGGAAATATACTTTCCAATTACAACGGTATTTTCGAGGGCAAGATATACGATAAAAATGTACAACGACAGACTCTGGGAAATGACGGCGTTACTGATGGCCCCAACGGCCCTTTATTAATAATGACCTTTAAAACCCTTGGGGAAATCCTCTTTAACGGGCAAGCCAGCGTTACCAATGGTAAATTCGAATTCGAATTCGTGGTTCCCAGAGATATACAAATCCCGGTAGGAACAGGGCGCGCCAGTTTATATGCCCAGAAGAACGGAGAACTAATAGATCAGACCGGGGTTAACCTAAGCCTGATGATAGGTGGGTTGAATGAAGATGCCCCCGAGGACAATACCGGCCCTCAGATCTCCCTGTTTATGAACGACGAGAGCTTCGTAAATGGAGGTGTTACTAACGATTCGCCCATTCTTATCGCCAAACTCGAAGATGAGAACGGAATCAATACCGCCAGTGGAATCGGCCATGATATAATTGCTATCCTCGACGGAGATGAGGCCAACCCCATAGTGCTGAACGAGTACTACCAGGCTGAGGTGGACGACTACACCCGTGGAAAGACAACCTACCGTTTGCGCGACCTCGAAGAAGGCCTGCATACCTTAACACTAAAGGCCTGGGACGTTTATAATAACTCTTCAACCATGGACATACAGTTTGTCGTGGCAGGGAACGACAAGCTCGAGATTACCAGAGTGCTGAACTATCCAAATCCCTTTGTGAACTACACCGAATTCTGGTTCAATCACAACCGTCCGTTCGAGCCACTCGAAGTACAGGTGCAGGTTTTTACCGTTACCGGTAAGATCGTTTGGACTAAAAACCAGATAATCAATACCGATGGATTTCTGTCCAGGGATATCGTCTGGGACGGCAAGGATGATTTCGGGGATAAAATAGGAAAAGGCGTGTATGTGTACAAGATAACCGTGAAATCTACGTTAACTGACCAGCAAATTGAAAAATTTGAAAAACTGGTAATACTTTAAAAAAAAACTATATTTGTCCAAAATTTGAACCTCATGAAGAAAATAATTATTCCAATCCTTATTTGTTTGTTTGTTGTTAAGGCAAATGCACAAGACGATCCAACTGCAAATCAGCGAGTTATTACAACTGCGGTTCCGTTCGTATTGATCGCTGCAGATGCTCGCGCAGCTGGTATGGGAGACATTGGAGTGTCGTCTTCTGCTGATGCATTTTCGCAGCAGTGGAACCCCGCTAAATATGCCTTTGCTATTTCCAAACAAGGGTTGGGTGTTACCTATACTCCTTATTTAAGTCAGTTGGTAAACGACATCTTCCTAGGAAACCTTACGTATTACAATCGCTTGAACGAACGTAGCGCCATTGGTGCCAGTTTGCGATATTTCAGCCTTGGTGACATCGAATTGCGGGAAACCATCGATCAGGATCCACTTATTCAGAGTCCGAATGAGTTTACTTTCGACGTATCCTATGCACTTAGACTGGGCGAACGATTTTCCATGGCAGTAGCCGGGCGTTATTTAAGATCCGACCTTAAAATACAGGCATCTAACGAGGATGCTTCCGCAGCCAGTTCGTTTGCCGTTGATATTGCCGGTTTCTATCAGTCTGAAGAGATCGCGTACAACGATTTCGACGGGCGCTGGAGAATGGGTTTCAATATTTCGAATATTGGTCCTAAGATTAAATACGATGAAGTGGGACAGGAAAACAACCTGCCAACCAACCTCGCCTTGGGAGGTGGTTTCGACTTTATCTTGGATGAATACAATAAAATAGGTGTAAACGCCGAAATTAATAAGTTGCTCGTTCCAACCCCACAGGATTTCGACGGGGATGGCGATATTGATGCTGAAGACGACGAAGAATACGAGTCTATCAGTTTTTTCTCGGGAATGTTTAAATCCTTCGGTGATGCCCCGGATGGTTTCAGTGAGGAACTTAAGGAATTTACCTGGGCCCTGGGAGCAGAATACTGGTACCAGGACGTATTCGCCTTCCGTACAGGTTATTTCAACGAAAGCGAAGAAAAAGGATCCAGAAAATTCCTTTCCCTGGGTGCCGGCTTCAAATACACGGCAATCAACATAGATATTTCATACCTCTTCTCTACATCTAAGGTAAGAAGCCCGCTTGAAGGCACTCTGCGTTTCGGACTTACCTTTAATTTTGGAGACGAGTACGACGAATACTAGGAACTTGAAGAAACACAAAATAGAATCATATCTGGAAGTTTACGATTCTGTAACAGAATTACCCGATTCTATTCAACAATTAATCAATAAGGCGCAGCAAGCAAGAGAAAAAGCTTATGCGCCTTATTCGCATTTTAAGGTAGGAGCTGCCCTCCTGCTGGAAAACGGGGAAGTGGTTAGCGGAAGCAACCAGGAGAATGCTGCTTTTCCTTCAGGCCTATGCGCCGAACGGGTAGCTGTCTTTCATGCCGGCGCAACCTATCCCGATGTTGCAGTTTCTGCTATAGCCCTTACGGTTCGGTCCCTTCAGAAGGAAATCGACAAACCTACCCCGCCCTGTGGTGCCTGCAGGCAGGTGCTGGCGGAATACGAAATAAAACAGCAGAGTCCAATTTCAGTGTACTTTATGGGAGAAATAGGTAAAGTGGTAAAAGCCGCATCGGTTAGTGACCTGCTACCCTTGATTTTCGACAGTTCCTTCCTTCGTTGATCCTATCCTAAGCGAGGTGGCCGTATATTAATTTCTTTTTTCAAATTGACTTTTCGTAGTACTTAAGAATATAGTATTTTTGTTATTCGTGAAATTTATACCGTACTACAAGTAGCGGTATTGGACACACCTCATTGCATGAAAAAAATTACGAAACAAACGTACCTGAACTGGTACGAGGAAATGCTATTCTGGCGAAAGTTTGAAGACAAACTTGCCCAGGTATATATAAAACAAAAAGTTCGGGGCTTCCTGCATCTGTATAACGGACAGGAGGCTGTTTTGGCCGGTGCCCTGCACGCCATGGACCTGTCGAAGGACCGGATGATCACCGCCTACCGGAATCATGTTCAACCCATTGGGATGGGCGTCGATCCAAAACGGGTGATGGCAGAATTATACGGCAAGGGAACAGGGACATCTCAGGGCCTCGGTGGTTCCATGCATATCTTTTCCAAGGAGCACCGCTTTTACGGCGGACATGGAATAGTTGGCGGGCAGATCCCACTTGGAGCAGGATTGGCGTTTGCCGACAAATATTTCGAACGGGACGCCGTAACGTTGACCTATATGGGAGACGGAGCTACCCGGCAGGGTTCCCTGCACGAAACCTTCAACCTGGCCATGCTGTGGAAGCTGCCGGTTGTTTTCTGCGTGGAGAATAACGGCTATGCCATGGGTACTTCCGTAGAACGAACCGCAAACCATACCGATATCTACAAATTGGGTCTCGGCTATGAAATGCCGAGCAAGGCGGTGGACGGAATGAAACCCGAGGTGGTAGCCAGAGAAATGGATGAAGCGATTGCCCGGGCGAGAAAAGGAGAGGGCCCTACCTTCCTCGAACTGAGAACCTACAGATATCGGGGGCATTCAATGAGTGATGCACAACATTACAGAACCAAGGAAGAGGTAGCAAAGAAACAGGAAGAAGATCCGATCGATTATGTGCTGAATCATATCTATACCAATAAATGGGCGACGGAAGAAGATATAAAAAAGATCGATAAGCGGGTGAAGGAGCGAGTAAGTGAGTGCGAACAATACGCCGAAGAATCTCCCTATCCGGATAAGAACGTGATGTACGATACAGTTTACGAACAGGATGATTATCCATTTTTACCTCATAAACTATAAGTTATGGCTGAAATTATAACAATGCCACGCCTCAGCGATACCATGGAAGAGGGAACGGTAGCCAGCTGGCTTAAAAAAGTTGGAGATAAGGTTTCCGAAGGAGATATTCTGGCCGAGATCGAAACTGATAAAGCCACCATGGAGTTCGAATCTTTTTATGAAGGTACGCTCCTGCATATCGGAATAGAAGAAGGTGAAACGGCTGCGGTAGACAAACTATTGGCGATTATAGGAGAAGAAGGTGAAGATATTTCCGAATTGTTACAGGAAGGAGAGCCTAAGGAAGAAAAAAGCAGTGATTCTACCAAAAAAGCTAAGGAAGAAGCTGCTGAAAAGAAAACTGAAAACGATTCCGAAGAGAATAAGTCAGGAGATAAGGACAACACCGATGAAGAAGAGTCTGAATCAATGCCCGAAGGCGTTGAGATTATTACCATGCCCCGACTAAGTGATACCATGGAAGAAGGAACGGTGGCCTCCTGGCTTAAGAAGGAAGGCGACAAGGTCTCTGAAGGGGATATTCTGGCCGAGATCGAAACCGATAAGGCCACCATGGAGTTCGAATCCTTCTATTCGGGAACCTTGTTGAAAATAGGAATTGCCGAAGGAGAAACAGCCAAGGTAGATGCACTTTTGGCAATTATCGGTCCGGAAGGCACCGATGTGTCGAACCTAAGCCTCGCGGCCCCTAAGAAGGAAAAGCAAGAGAAACCTGCCGAACCCAAAGCGGAAGAAAAGAAAGAAGAAACTTCTAAGAAGGAAGAGATTAAAGAAACTACGAAGACCCAGGAGGCATCCTCCAGGCCTTCCGACGCTCGCATATTTGCTTCGCCACTAGCCAAAAAACTGGCAGAAGAGAAAGGTATTTCCCTTTCGTCGGTGCACGGAAGTGGAGAAAACGGCCGTATCGTAAAACGGGATATAGAAAATTACCAGCCGGGAGCAGGAGCCGCTGCCTATGTGCCGGTTGGAACCGAATCATTCGAGGAGGTAACCAATTCGCAAATGCGTAAGACAATCGCAAAGCGACTTGGCGAATCGAAATTCACAGCGCCTCATTACTATCTAACTGTTGAATTGGATATGGATAATGCAATCGCGTCTCGTGAGGCGATAAACAGCGATCCGGACGTAAAGATCTCCTTTAATGATATGATAGTGAAAGCCTGCGCCATGGCGTTGAGGAAACACCCTCAGGTTAATTCCCAGTGGGACGATAAGGTAACAAGGATAGCAAAACACATCCATATAGGTGTGGCCGTGGCCGTAGATGAAGGCTTGGTGGTACCGGTACTGAAATTTACCGATAATATGACCTTTTCCCAAATAGGAGCCGAGGTGAAGGAGCTGGCCACCAAAGCCAGGAACAAGAAACTTACTCCCGACGAAATGCAGGGCAGTACATTTACAGTGTCAAACCTTGGGATGTTCGGGATTAAGGAATTTACTTCGATTATCAATCAACCGAATTCGGCCATACTTTCGGTAGGAACCATAGTGCAAAAACCGGTTGTGAAGAATGGTGCCATTGCCGTTGGTAATACAATGACGATAACCCTGGCATGCGATCACCGTACGGTAGACGGGGCTACGGGAGCGAAATTCCTGCAGACCTTACGACTGTATATCGAGAACCCGGTTACCATGTTTGTTTGAGAATTCGGGTCGTTTCGCATTTAAACAATTCGCGTTGGCCTTGAATGAATTAAAGGTTAGCGCGTTTTTATTTTAAGGATTTAGTAGTTTTTAAATATGAAAAAGAACATAGTAATAACAGGAACCAGCAGGGGTATAGGCTATGAATTGGTTGCTTTGTTCACAGATGCGGGACATAATGTGTTGGCTTTATCACGCAACGATGTGCCGGTTTCAGGTATGGAACTCTCCAATTGCCATTGTTTTCCCTGTGATATCACCAACAGCAAGGACATTTCAAAGGTTGGCGAATTCATCAAAAAGAACTGGAAGAGGGTAGACATCCTGATTAACAATTCCGGTTATCTGATAAGCAAACCCTTCGCAAAGCTTTCAAAGGAAGATTTCAGAGATGCTTATGAAGTAAACGTATTTGGAGCAGCCGCATTAACCCAGGAAGTACTTCCGTTTATGAAAAAGGACGGACATGTAGTAAACATCAGCAGCATGGGCGGGGTAAGAGGTAGTGTTAAATTTCCCGGACTTAGTGCTTACAGCAGCAGTAAAGGTGCGTTGATTACGCTTACCGAGGTCCTTGCAGAAGAGTACAAAGAAACCGGACCGAGTTTTAATGTGTTGGCACTGGGATCTGTGCAGACTGAAATGCTGGAAGAAGCATTCCCCGGTTACAAAGCGCCTATTTCGGCTAGAGCTATGGCCGATTATATTGCCGAGTTCGCACTAAGTGGAAATCTGTTCTATAACGGTAAAACCCTGGAAGTTTCCAGCTCCACTCCCTGATCGATGAAGGACGTATTAGACAATTATATCCCAGCTGCTTCAATTCCGGATATATTCGAACTGATAAAAACACACAATGTTCATCTTAAGATCGTTAATGAGCGGGTAACAAGGCACGGTGATTACAGAAAACTACCGGGCGGAGGCCATCAGATTACTGTCAATGCAAACCTGAACACATACCGATTCCTTATCACTCTTGTTCATGAAATCGCCCATTTGGTTGCTTTCGAAAATTATGGCCGTCACATAAAACCACATGGCAAAGAGTGGAAGCGTACTTTTCAACTCCTCATGTTACCCTTCTTAAGGCCGGAGATCTTTCCCCGTGACCTATTGCCTTTGCTTGCGTTGCATTTTAAGAACCCAAAGGCGTCCAGCGACACCGACAGCAAATTATCCCTCGCATTAAAGCATTACGATCCACCCAACGATAAAAACTATATCTTTGAGATACCCTACGGGGGTACATTCAAGCTGTATAACGGCAAGATTTTTAAGAGAGGTAAGCAACGCGTTAAACGATTCGAATGTCTGGAAGTAGCAAGTGGGAGAATCTATCTTTTTAATCCGAATGCCGAAGTTGAATTAATAGATTAGTTTATGCAAAGTAATGTTTACGCGGTTATAATGGCTGGGGGAATCGGTTCACGATTCTGGCCTGTGAGCACTTCAGAATACCCCAAGCAATTTCACGATATGCTTGGAAGTGGGCAAAGTTTACTTCAGAAGACCTTTTCGCGATTAAACACCAACATTCCGGAAAAGAATATTTGGATACTTACCAACGCACGCTATAACTCCCTTGTGATGGAGCAATTACCTTCCATTACCGAATCGCAGATCGTTCCCGAACCCGCAATGAGGAATACGGCCCCTTGTATTTTATTGTCGGCTTTAAAGATCTATAAGGAAAATCCCGAGGCCGTAATGATAGTCGCACCCAGTGATCACTGGATTGAGGATGAAAGAGCCTTTCACGACGATCTCCAAGCGTGTATAAAGGCTTGTTACGAAAGTCGCGGCTTACTTACGCTGGGAATTCAACCCACCTTCCCCAATACCGGCTATGGTTATATTGAGGCAGATCCTTCAGAGGCATCGGAGATTAGGAAAGTAAAACGATTTACCGAAAAACCCGATTATAAAACAGCAAAGAAATTTATCGAAAGGGGTAATTTTATGTGGAACTCCGGGATATTTATCTGGAGTGTAAAAGCTATAATTGAGGCTTTCGAAGCCCATCTCCCAAAAATGTACAAGCTGTTTGCATCGGGTATGGATGCTTATAACACTTCAGATGAAGCTGGGTTTGTATTAAGTAATTACCCGGATGCCGAGAATATTTCCATCGATTACGGCATACTGGAAAAAGCCGATAATGTGTACGTAAAGAAATCTACTTTCGATTGGAACGACCTGGGGACCTGGGGGGCTTTGCACGACAAGCTTTCGAAGGACGACCGGGATAATGCCGTGGTAAATGCAAAGCTTCATCTGGAAAATTCAGAAGGTAATATGATCTTTACCAACACAGATAAATTAGTCGTTCTGCAAGACGTTTCCAATTATATCATAGTAGAAAATGACGAGGTCTTGCTTATCTTTCCAAAATCAAAGGAGCAGACGATAAAGGAATTGTCCAGGAACATATCGCAAACTTTTGGAGCTAAATAGTCTTAAATGAACAAAGAAGAAAAAAGTGCTGCAGAACAGGCACAGGAGGAACAGCAATTCGAGAAGATAAGACTTACCGCCTGGGAAAGCGTAAAGAAGTTCGTTAAGGAGCTACTGGATATACGTGCGGACACCGATCACGATGCTACCATACTGGCGGTTAAGAAAGATATATCGTTTAAAGGACATAATGCCTGGATCCTCATTTTCTCGATCTTTGTGGCTTCAATTGGACTGAATGTAAGTAGCGCAGCCGTGGTAATTGGTGCCATGCTTATCTCACCACTGATGGGTCCGATCGTTGGGGTAGGTATGTCTGTAGCAATAAACGATGTTGAAACCCTGCGAAGATCTATGATCAATCTGGGGGTAATGATAGGTCTTAGTGTCCTAACGGCCTTCTTTTATTTTAAGGTATCACCCCTCACAGAAGAAACTCCTGAGTTGCTGGCCAGGACGTATCCCACCATTCTGGATGTACTGGTAGCCATTTTTGGCGGCCTTGCCCTCATTGTCGCCAAGACCAAGAGCGGAACTATCGCCAGTGTGATTTTCGGGGTCGCTATTGCTACCGCTCTTATGCCGCCCCTGTGTACCGTGGGTTACGGCCTGGCAATTGGAAACCTGAACTATGCCGGGGGTGCGATATACCTGTTTTCCATCAATGCTACCTTTATCGCACTGTCCACATTTATCGTAGCTAAATTGCTGCGTTTTCCTATGGTGAGATATGTAAACTCGAAACGTCGCCGGTTTATTGCCAGGGTTGCATCGCTTATTGCCCTAATTGTAATGGTGCCAAGTGTGATACTGTTCGTAAAGCTTTTGGATCAGCAGGTTTTTGAGAATTCCACCAAAGAATTCGTAAAGGATGTGATTAATTATGACGGTGCCGAAGTGGTTAAATTCACGCAGGACTACAAAACAAAGGAAATTGAGATCTATCTTATAGGCAGACAGGTTCCTCAGTCGCAAATTGCCCAATGGATGGAGACGATAAAGGAAACCGATAAGCTCTCCGATACTCAGTTAAAGATCTATCAGGGGACTGATCAGTCCGGGGAACTTGCCGAAAAGATCTCGGGCGAGCTAAAAGCCGGAATCCTGGAAGACCTCTATGTGAATAATGAACAAAAACTACGCGATAAAGAAACCCGTATCCGGTTTCTCGAAGACGAGATCACCAAGTTGAAAATTTCGGAAGTTCCTTTCCAGGAGCTTAGCAAAGAAGTTAAGATTAATTATTCTGATCTGAATTCCTTCGGCTACAGCCGAAAGTTGATAACCAACTTCGACAAGGTGGACACCATATCGGTTTTTGAGGTGGACTGGAGCAATCGAATAGGTAACAGGACAAGGACATCAAATGAAAAGAAACTGGCCGAATGGCTGAAGTTCAAACTGAACCTCGATACCCTGTTGGTGCGTAGAATGAACTAAAAAAGGCACCCCATTAGAGCGCCTTTTTCAATCTGTTCAATTATGCTTATCGCTTAACGAATTTATAGCTTACGAGTTTTTTCTCAACTTCCAGTTGAACAAAATACGCACCACTTCTCAGTCCTGAAACATCGATTGAATTTTCAGAAGATATTACGGTGTTCAAAACCGTACGTCCGTTTACATCCATTACCCGTACAGCTGTATTCTCCAATCCCGGGAGTGAGAAATTGATGTTGTCCACTGTGGGGTTCGGGAATAATTTGATTCCGTCCTTTTGGAAATCGGTAACGGCAAGGATATTCTCTCCTTCCACGTAAATGTGTTGTTCGTTGATATTGGGATCTTCAATAACATCCACAATGCCGCTGGGCCAGTGAATTACGATCTGGTCTATGGTTGTGGCAGTACCGAGGCCGAAATGCGCCACAAGCGAGTTCATATGACTGAATCCTTCACCTGAACGAACCTCCCGTATTTGCATTCCCCAGTCTCCGTAAATTTCCACACGCGCGCCGATGCCGTTGTAGTTGCTTTCTACGCCCTGAAGTGCAATTTTCACCCAATTGTTGGAGTTTCCGTTGTTTCTCCAGAAAATCCCATCATTAACCACATCCAGGAAACCGTCGTTGTTGAGGTCGCCAATAGCGCCTTCGTCGAACGGAAGGTCGATTCCGGTAAACGTCAGGTCTCCGTTGTTGATATATAATTCTTTCGAAAGTTCTGAAAAGATATCGACAAAGCCGTCATTATTGAAATCGGCTGCCTGATTCTCCCAGGCTCCCAGGTCGTTTGCATTAATGCCTGTACCTCCGATAATATCGGTAAACATTCCGGTACCGTCGTTTAGCATAAACCTGTTCTGGAAATCGTGGTTTACTATAAAGGCATCGAAATCCCCGTCATTGTCGAAATCTTCGAAAACCGTGGACCACGACTGCGCATTATCACGCATATTAATGTCCTGGGCGTTTTCGGTAAAGGTTCCGTCACCGTTGTTGGTATACATGGCATTATCCCTAAATGGGTCGCCGGGAGCAGCTCCCTGGCGGCATTTGGTGAGATACATATCCGTATCCCCGTCATTGTCGTAATCCACCCAAACGGATGCATAATTACCCGGAGCGTCTATAGTAACGATCAAAGTCTGATCTAATGACATAGTCCCTGTTCCATCGTTTCGGTAGGGATGACTAAGATCCACATCGTGACAAACAAAACTGTCCAAGTCACCATCATTATCTATATCGGCCATAGTGGACCGTTGTGAAAAGATGAATTGGGGAAATGGCGTTTCGGTATATGCAGTTCCGTTTGCGTTAGCGTACAAGAAGGATACACGACTTCCATTACCAAGAACAAGGTCGTTATACCCATTTTCATCAAGATCGCCGGCTGCAATACTCCAGTTGGGCGTATTTTCGATGGGAACTGTATAGAAAACTGAATTGAAGGTTCCGTCGCCGTTGGAATAATCGATTCCGATACCATTCTGAGAAACTCTCACATAGTCGTCCAGGTAGTCGCCATTCATATCAACGGCTACTTCAGAATGATCCGGATAATTTCCTAAGAGATCCCCTTCGTTGGTGAAAGACACCTGCCCAATAGATATCGCACTAAAGCAACAAACAAGGCAAAAAAGTAATTTATTTATCATAATTCGGGTTTTTAATAGCGTTAAAAATAGGGTAAAAAATATGATTTGCAGAAAATTGGCTCAAATTTATCCTTCCTTTTGCTGAACCTCCCGGATCTTTTTGAACAATTCGGATGAATACACAAATTCGGTTACATCCTTATTGTCGGTAGAGAAGATGTCCTGGTTAGTGCCTTCCCAAACAAGAACCCCGTCTTTTAACAACACTATGCTTTCTCCAATCTCCATAACCGAATTCATATCGTGGGAAACCACTACTGTGGTCATGTTGTATTCGTGAGTAATCTCCTGGATCAGGTTGTCGATAATAGTGGCCGTTCTGGGATCCAGCCCGGAGTTCGGTTCATCACAAAACAGATATTTCGGTTTATTAACGATTGCCCGGGCAATCGACACCCTTTTTTGCATCCCGCCGGAAATTTCGGCTGGAAAGCGTTTGTTTACATTTTCCAGTTTTACCCGCGCCAGTACCTCGTTTACCCGGTCCAGCATCTCACTTTTTTTCTGCCTGGTGAACATTCTTAAAGGGAACATGACGTTCTCCTCTATGGTCATGGAATCGAACAAAGCACCACCCTGGAATAGCATCCCGATCTCCTCGCGAAGTTCCCGGTGTTCTTCATCATCCATGATACCTATTGCCTTATCCTCGTAGTAAATAGTTCCTTCATCCGGCTGAAAAAGTCCGAGCAGGCATTTTAATAACACTGTTTTGCCACTTCCGCTGGCTCCGATGATCAGACTGGTTTTTCCTTTTTCAAAAACAGTGCTTATGCCTTTTAGCACCTGATTCTCCTCGAAACTCTTATGTATGTTCTCTACGCGTATCATCAGCTTAACAGTAGTTGTGTGATTATATAGTTGGAAAGTATAATGAGTACACTCGTCCAAACAAAGGAGTTTGTACTCGCTTTACCTACTTCCAATGCCCCTCCTTTCATAAAATAGCCTTGCCATGAAGGTACTGTAGCTAGAATAAAAGCAAAGACGAAGGTTTTTATAAACGCATAGGTAAGATGAAAAGGTTCGAACGAATCCTGCAACCCGGCGACGAATTCACCCGTTGACGTAAAGCCACCGTACACCCCTGCCAGATATCCTCCGGTGATTCCCAGGAACATGGATAGGGCGATCAGTAAGGGGAACAGCATCAGAGCCACTATTTTAGGAAATACCAGGTAATTCAGGGAATTTATACCCATAACATCCAGGGCGTCGATCTGTTCGGTTACGCGCATCGAACCAATGCTGGAGGTGATAAATGACCCCATTTTTCCGGCCATGATGATCGAAATAAAGGTGGGAGCGAATTCCAGGATCATGGACTGCCTGGTGGCAAAACCGATGAGACTTTTTGGAATTAAAGGGTTTTCGAGGTTTAGGGCTGTTTGAATCGCAATTACTCCGCCTACAAAGAATGAGATAAAGGCAACGATTCCTAGCGAACCTATGATAAGGTCGTCGATCTCTTTGAAGATCAGTTCCTTTAAGACCGAGCCCTTTGTAAATCCACTGAAAACACGTTTCAGCATGATAAAATAAGAGCCTATGTCTTTAATTAGATTCGTTATGACCATATCCTTGCTAAAGTAACAAAATTAGCCGACTGTTTTTTGTAAAAACTAAACATAGATTCTCCGGGATTATTCCTCCAGTAAAGCCATGATTTTATGATAGATACGGGTGTTATCGTATACCCCGCCGAAATTCTCTGCCCCGGGACCAAAAGCAAAGACCGGGACCATAGTCGCCGAATGATCGTCGGAGTAGATGGTTGGTTTTATCTTGTCGTAATTGCCGTCTTCCATCGATAAGGCAAAGGAACCGGTTTCGTGATCGGAGGTAACGATCACCAGTGTCTCTTTATCTTTTACGGCAAAATCGAGTACACTGCCTATAGTATTGTCGAAATCCAATTGTTCATCTATCAAATATTCCAATTCTTCGTCATGGGCCGCGGAATCGATAAGCGATCCTTCCACCATTAAAAAGAACCCGTCCTCGTTTCGTTTTAATTTTTCAATCGCAAGCCCGGTTGCATCTGTAAGGAAGTCCCCTCTTCCGTTGGTTTTCCATGGGAGGTCATCGTCATTCAGAAGGATCAATTGCTTTTTGTTTGTGGGAGCAGTTGGCAACGCAAGGGTATCTATGGCGTAATCAGCTTCCCGGAACTCGTTCAAAAGGTTCAGGCCATCCGGTCGCTTGTTGAAATACTGCAACCCCCCGCCGGCAATAAAATCGATATCGGCCTTTATCAACCAGGGAGCAATATCGTCATAGTCGTAGCGGTAGGGTACATGTGCATAAAAAGCAGCGGGAGTGGCATGGACAATAACTTTTGTAACCACGATGCCTGTAGCGTAGTTGCGGGTTTCCAACTGTTCGATTATGGTTGGAACGGCAGTAGAATCGTTCGCCACTCCTACGGCCTGGTGGAAGGTTTTCACTCCGGATGCAAAAGCCGTGGCCGCCGCCCCGGAATCGGTAATGCGGTGGGTAGTAGAGTTGGTGTTGATTAGCCCTACAACCGGAAAGCGCTCAAAATTAGAAGGTCCGTCCTTGTAAAAGTTAGCAATGGAGATCTGGCTCAGACCCATGCCGTCTCCAATCATTAGAATAATATTCTTTGGTTTTTCTGAAGGGTTCGCAGGCGAATCCAATGGTTGCTGCCCGATTATGGAGGATGCAAGCAGCATTAAAAATATATTTAGTATAAATTTCATTGGGGATTGATTTATCCTCAAAATTAGCAAGAATGCAAGCAATAAGTGTTAAGTTGAGGTTATAGTTCAGAAGAATTTACTCCAAATTCCTTTCCAGCGGTACCTTCTGATGAACTTACCTTCGTCCGGGGTCACGATATAGGCATTTTCTGAACGGAAATACCCCTGTATGCATTTCAGAAAATACGAAAAGTTTTTCTTTTTGTAAGACAGTTTAGCCGAGGCAATTATAGTTAGTATAAAACCGTATCGCATTTTTTTAAAGGCTTCTCCCTGTTTTAGACCGGCTTGCTCTGGATAAGAGGCGGCTGTAGGTTTTAAATGTTTTACGTGCAGGCTTTCATCTGTACATACTTCCCAGCCGTGATACCGGGCGAGTAATTCGTCTACGGTGTCCCAACCCATGCTTTTTCTTAAGCCGCCAATTTGGTTAAAACATGCCTTTCGATATGCCTTTAAAGCTCCGCGAACATGGTCTTTGGAAGTCAGGTTTTCAAGCTTCCAGGCCTTTCTCTGTTGTATTGCGCAGAACCCACCCGCAATACCACATTCGGGATTATTTGTGAATAAAGTAGAAAGAAATTCAAGATAATTTTCAGGGAAGATAAGATCGGCATCGAACTTACAAATAATGTCGTATTCGGTATCTAATTGTTCGAAACCTGCGTAGAAGGCATTAATAATCTTACTGCCGGGCAGGTGTTGACCCGACGAGTTTGTTTTAATTCCGGAAACAAAGGAATATTCTTCCGTGAAGTTATCTATAATTTCTTGTGTGCCGTCTGTAGAATTGTCGTTAACAACGATTATTTGTTTTGGAGGGAGCGACTGTGTAACAAGGGAAGTCAATGTTTGCTGCAGAAACATTTCTTCGTTATGAGCCGGTATTACAATGTAGAATCTCACTTAATACGTTCAGCATACACAAGATAATATCTTGGAGTAAATCGTCTCAGTATGGGGCGTATACCCACCTTCTTTACCGGGTTTGTAAATTTCTCCCTCTTTTTTATCCTCCAACCCGATTTTTCCAAAAGCCAGTCGAATTGCCAGTCTTCAAACTCGTGATAATGACGGTCTAATTCGTCTGTTTTGCTTCGGTAAGCAGAGGCAAACCATAGTTTTAGAGGTACGGAAGCAACCAATTTTCGGGCTTTGATATCCTGAAGGACATTAAAAGGAGATACCAAATGTTCAAAGATCTCGAATGCGGTTACCACATCGTAGGCATCCGATTTAACCGCCGCTGTTTCCAGGTCGAGGTCTTCCCCGGAGGTATTGCTAACATTAAAACCTTCTCGTTTAAGAATTTCCGAAAAGGGGTTTTCCACACCGAGGTCGAGGATTCGATCCTCTTCGGAAACGAATTGCTTCAGAAATCTTAAGGTGTGTTTGTAACGTTTCTTTGGAATTTTACCTTCGTACATTATACTTTGTAAACAACGGCATTAATGTTCATCCCGGCCCCAACACTGGCAAACATTACCACGTCTCCCGGATTCACCTCATGGTCATCCAGTTCCCTTCGCAATACCAAATCATAAAGAGTTGGTACCGTTGCCACACTGCTGTTCCCCAATTTGTCTATACTCATGGGCATCACATCGGTAGGAGGCTTCATATCGTATAATTTGTAAAACCGGTCTATAATAGCCTCGTCCATCTTTTCGTTTGCCTGGTGGATAAAGATCTTCTTAACTTTCGAAATATCACAGCCGCTTTTATCAAGACAGGTTTGCATGGCGGCGGGAACATTCGTAATTGCAAACTCATAGATCTTGCGGCCGTACATCTTGATATATCGACGGGCGTCATTGAGTTCCTGGTTATTGCTTTCACCAAAGTAGATAAAATGAGCTTCGTCGTAAGCATAGGTCGCAGTATGATGGGCGAGGATTCCGCCTTCTTCATCTCGCGCCTCAAGCACAGAGGCTCCGGCACCATCGCTGTAGATCATAGAATCCCTGTCGTGCTGGTCGATCACGCGCGACAAAGTTTCTGCACCAATCACCAGGCACTTTTGTGCCATGCCGCTTTTTATAAAGGCGTGCGACTGAATAACCCCTTCCACCCATCCGGGACAACCAAACATTACGTCGTACGCTACACAACCGGGATTTTTTATTTTAAGCAGGTGTTTTACCCGTGAGCCAATGCTGGGTACGGTGTCACTTTGATGCGTACCGTGTTTTACATCCCCGTAATTATGGGCAACGATGATATAATCAAGTTGTTCGCGGTCGATCCCCGCGTCTTCTATAGCTTTTTCAGCAGCGAAATGTGCGATTTCTGAAGTGGTAAGGTCTTCCTGGATGTATCTTCGTTCGGATATACCTGTGATCGCTTTGAATTTTTCGATAATCACAGCGTTCTCATGCCCGAATTTAGAACCGTCCTCATTGTAGAAACTATGTTCGCTGAATTGGTCATTAGGTGCGATTCCCGTAGGAATATAACTGCCAACACCGGTGATCTTCGTATTCATACTTCTTAATTTTTATAAAAATAGTTAAAACAGTTAATCTAACCATGTAAAGAAATCACAAAAGCGTGTCCTCAAATCGTTACCTTAACCTGCAAGGGCTACTTATTGTACGCCTCGAAGATTGTAATACGCTTTAACTTTATTACACCTCAGCATAGGCTTCCAACGGAGTGCAGGTACAGATTAAGTTCCTGTCGCCATAGGCGTCATCCACGCGTCTCACTGCAGGCCAGAATTTATTCTCACTTACGTAGGCGAGCGGATAAGCGGCTTCCTCCCTGGAGTAGGGGAAATCCCAGCTATCGGCCGTTAGCATCTTTAAGGTGTGCGGGGCATTCTTCAGTACATTGTTCGGCTCATCCTTGGATGCTTTATCGATTTCTTTTCTTATCGACAGCAGTGCGTCGCAAAAGCGATCCAGCTCTTCCTTACTTTCACTTTCGGTAGGTTCGATCATAATAGTGCCGGCTACCGGAAAGGAAACCGTGGGGGCGTGGAACCCATAGTCCATTAGTCGTTTGGCAATGTCCGTAACCTCGATTCCATTCGCCTTAAAAGGCCTGCAATCAATGATCATCTCATGCGCTGCCCTGCTGCGTTCTCCGGTGTAGAGCACTTCGAATTGGCCCATAAGCCTGTTCTTGATATAGTTCGCATTAAGAATAGCGTACTCTGTCGATTTTCTCAAGCCATTTTCACCCAACATACAGATGTACCCGTACGAAATGATACAGGCTAGCGCACTTCCCCATGGCGCAGCCGAAATAGCCGTGATAGCCTGGTTCCCTCCGGTTTTAATTACGGGATTGGTAGGTAGAAAGGGTACCAGTTGCTCGGCAACGCAAATGGGTCCAACCCCCGGCCCGCCACCCCCGTGAGGAATGGCAAATGTCTTGTGTAGGTTCAGGTGGCAAACATCTGCACCAATAACCCCGGGATTGGTCAGGGCTACCTGTGCGTTCATGTTGGCACCATCCATATACACCTGTCCGCCGTATTTATGAATAATGGCTGTGATTTCCTTGATGTCCGATTCGTACACTCCATGTGTGGACGGATAGGTAACCATCAGGGCCGCCAGGTTCTCTTTATGCTGTTCCGCTTTAGCGCGCAGATCTTCTACGTCTATATTTCCTTCTTCCGTTGCCTTGGTCACCACAACCTGCATCCCGGCCATAACCGCGCTCGCCGGATTGGTACCGTGTGCCGATGAAGGAATAAGACAAATATTTCTGTGAGCCTCCCCGCGCGATTCATGATAGGCTTTAATAACCATCAGGCCGGCGTATTCCCCTTGTGCTCCGGAATTCGGTTGAAGGGATGTTCCTGCGAAGCCGGTGATCTCGGTGAGTTGATTTTCTAACTTTTTCAGCATTAACTGATACCCCATAGCCTGGTTCAGGGGAACAAAGGGGTGTATATTTCCCCAGGCTGCGTTACTCAGAGGCAACATTTCAGCAGCTGCATTCAGTTTCATTGTACAACTGCCCAGCGAGATCATGGAATGGTTTAAGGCTAGGTCCTTGCGCTCCAGTTTCTTGATATAACGCATTAATTCGGTTTCGCTGTGATAGGAGTTGAATACTTCGTTGGTGAGGAATTCAGACTTCCGCCCGACTCCCTCAGGGATTGTAGTTGTTTCTATCATTTCGGAAACAGTAAAGACTTCCTTCCCAAGGGCCTCGGCAAAGATCTTTATTATGGTATTCACATCTTTTAGCGAGGTGGTTTCGTTCATGGAAATCTGAACGGTCTCCCGATCGGGATAGTAGAAATTAGCCTTATTGGCTTCTGCGATAGGGCGTACCCGGCTTGTATCAGCTTTTAAACAGATGGTATCGAAATAATGTGTGTTTATCTGTTCAATATCGAGTTGTTCCAGTGCATGGGCAGTAGTCACTGCCGCCTTATGAACCTTATTCGCAATATATTTTAACCCTTCCGGTCCGTGATAGACCGCATACATACCTGCCATTACGGCCAAAAGTACCTGGGCAGTACAAATATTGGAAGTAGCCTTATCGCGTTTAATATGCTGTTCCCGGGTCTGTAAGGCCATACGTAGCGCCATGTTGCCATCGGTATCCTTAGTTACCCCGATGATCCGCCCCGGAATATGTCGTTTGTGTTCTTCCTTGGTAGCAAAGAATGCTGCGTGCGGACCACCGTAACCGAGTGGAATCCCAAATCTCTGGGTGGTTCCTACCACGACATCGGCTCCAATCTTACCCGGAGCTTCTAATTTTACGAGGCTTAGGATATCTGCTGCAACTGCGATCTTGATTCCTGCTTCCTGAGAACGACTGATAAAAGAAGTATAGTCGTAAACCTGTCCTGAACTTCCGGGATATTGCAGTATGGCACCAAAGAATTCGTTCGAATAATCAAAACTGCGATGATCGCCAATCACAAGTTCTATATCCAATGGATTAGACCTGGTCTTCAGTAACGAAATGGTCTGTGGTAATACTTCTTCTGAAACGAAGAACTTACTTACGTTATTTTTTTTCTGATCCCTGTCTCGAATTGCAAATAGCAGAGCCATTGCCTCAGCAGCGGCTGTAGCCTCGTCTAGTAAAGAAGCATTTGCCAGTTCCATACCTGTGAGATCACTTACCATGGTTTGAAAGTTTAAAAGGGCCTCCAGTCTTCCCTGGGCGATTTCAGCCTGATAGGGGGTATAAGCCGTATACCATCCCGGGTTCTCCAGAATATTGCGTTGGATAACCGCCGGGGTATAGGCCTCGTGATATCCCAGCCCGATGTAAGTGTCGAATACCTTATTTCGGTTTCCCAGATCAATGATATGCTCCAGGTATTCCTGCTCTGTCATGGCATCGTCCAGGATCAGTTTATCCTTCAGGAGAATCTCGGCAGGAATGGTTTCTTCTATTAATTGATCCATGCTTTCCACTCCCACGGTTTCAAGCATTTTTGGAAGATCACTTCTTCGGGGACCTATATGTCGTAATGCAAAAGAATCGGTATTCATCAGCTACTTTTTAAATATGGCGCAAAATTACGATATTCACTAATAATTCGCCGTTAATATCGCAGGGTGAATCAACATTTTTTCAACTAAAAAGCGGACTTACTAACACTTTGGCTATTTTTACTACATGAAGCACTTAAGAGCAGCTCTCGAGTTTTATCTGGATAGCAGTATACATGTGGCTGTAGCGGTCTGCTCACTGGTTTACGTTACAGTCTTCGAATACGATTTAAGTGTGGAAACAAACCTGCTCGGTTTTATTTTCTTTGCTACTATCAGCGGTTATAACTTTGTGAAATATTTTGGGATAGCCCGCTTTCATCACCGAAGTCTTACCTCCAGGCTCAAAGCTATTCAGATCTTTTCTTTTTTCGCTTTCGGCCTCATGCTTTATTTTGCCTATTTCTTACCTGCTGCCATCTACTGGCATGCGCTGGCCCTGGCTCTGGTTACTTTTCTGTATGCGGTACCATTTCTTGGAAAACGTACTTTGCGAATGTTTTCAGGGCTGAAAATATTCGCTGTCTCCCTGGTATGGGCATCGGTTACCGTATTGTTACCCGTCCTGGCGGTTTCCGAAGTGATCGATCTCAATGTGTGGTTAACCTTTGTACAGAGGTTTATCATGGTCATTGTGATCACCATCCCTTTCGAAATACGTGATCTGCGCTACGACAGTACCGCCCTGGGTACCCTGCCTCAGAAACTCGGCGTGAATGCCTCCAAGTGGCTGGCAGTTATACTGATGTATTTTGGGTTTACCCTCGATTTATTTAAGGATGAATTCAGTTGTTCCCACATAGTTTCATTTGCCATTACAGCCTTCGTTTGTGCCTTGGCCTTATGGGGAGCTAAGAAAGATCAGAAACCGTATTATGCGTCATTCTTCGTAGAAAGCATTCCGGTATTCTGGGTGCTTATATTTTATCTGCTGAAGTATTATTTCCAGATTTCCTGCTGAATTCTTTGACGAAGTATTTCTTTTTTCTCCTGGGGATACAACTGAATATCTGCCTTGTGAAGGGTTTCCGTGAGTTTGGAATTTTCATTTGAATGATCCCTGCAGATACTACACATCCATTGATGCATCCGCATAAAAAACCTTTCGGCTAATGTAGATTCGGCATATTGTGACTTATCACAAATATGCGCCGCTTTATTACACTTAAATACGATTCCTAATTTCATTAAAACCAGTTCTTTTCAAGGCATTGAACCAGTGCCCGGCGGGCACGGTGGACAATAACCCAGAGGTTAGACGGTGTAATGTTGAATTCATTACAGATGGCTTCGGTATCGTAATTCTCGATGGTCTTTAGCTTGAATATCTCGGCCTGCCGTGGATCGAGTCCGTCCAAACACTTCAATATAGCCAACCCAAGTTCCTTGTTTACAAAATTGTCTTCAGCAGTTTTGTCGAAGGGATCCTTCACCCGTTCCTCCAGCCAATCTCCTTCCGCCTCGTCATCACTGTAGTTTATACGGACCTCCGCCCGGCCTTTTTTGGAGTTCGATTTTCGGTAATGGTCAATGATCTTCCGTTTAAGTATGGAGATCAACCAGGTTCGTTCCGTGGCATCCCCCTTAAAATTACCTTTGGATTTCAAGCCGGCGAGAAATGTCTCAGATATCAGGTCCTGGGCAATTACATGGTCGTTTACCCTTACGATGGTATAGTTATACAGATAATCTGCATACCTGTCGACCCATTTATCGGGATGAAGTAATTCCATAGTCATAGCAATATCCGTTCGGATACTCAAAAATAGCAAAGTTTCAGGAACTTAAGCGCTTTTTATCAGGCCGGCTCTTTTCAGAAGTGCATTGGGATCCGGCTTTTTCCCGCGGAATTTGATGTAAAGCTCCATTGGGTCCTGGGTACCCCCACGGGATAAAATATATTCCCTGAATTTATCCGCAACCGTTTTACTAAAGATACCGTTGTCCTTAAAATACTCGAACGCATCTGCATCCAGGACTTCGGCCCATTTATAACTGTAATAACCCGCCGAATAGCCTCCCTGAAAAATATGCGAGAACGCAGTGCTCATACAGGTAGATGGTGTATCCGGGTATAACTGGGTGTTCCCAAATGCTTCCAGTTCAAAGGATTTAACATCGGTAATATCTGAAGGGTCACCCCCGTGCCAGTTCATGTCTAATAATCCAAAACTCAACTGCCTTAAGGTCTGCATTCCCTCGTGGAAGGTTGCAGAACTCTTGATCTTTTCAACATATTCCATCGGAATTACCTCCCCCGTCCGGTAATGGTTCGCAAAGAGTTCTAATGTTTCCTTCTCGTAACACCAGTTCTCAAGGATCTGACTGGGTAATTCCACGAAATCCCAGTAAACATTGGTGCCCGACAAACTGCTGTAGGTGGTGTTCGCCAACATCCCGTGCAGGGCATGACCAAATTCGTGGAAGAGGGTTGTAACTTCGTTGAAGGTGAGGAGCGATGGTTTCTGTGCCGTAGGTTTGGTGAAATTGCAAACAATTGAGATATGTGGCCGTTCGTTTATTCCGTCCTTAATTTGCTGAGGTCTGTAAGAAGTCATCCACGCTCCGTTCCTTTTACCGGGTCGGGGGTGAAAGTCGGTATAAAAAACAGCCACCAGTGTTCCCTCGCTGTCCGTTACCCTGTAAGTACTCACATCTTTGTGATAGACGTCGATTTCCGTGGTTTTCTCAAAACTCAGACCGTAAAGCTTCTCTGCAACGGTAAAGACACCCTGAATAACCTTTTCCAGCTCGAAGTAAGGTTTTAATTTTTCGTCGTCCAGCGAAAATCGCTTTTGTCGAAGCTTTTCCGCGTAGTATGCCGCATCCCATTTTTGAAGTGCAGCTATCCCATCCAGTTCCCGTGCAAATTCTTCCAGCTCCCGGAACTCTTCTTCTGCTGCCGGTTTGGCCTTTACCAACAGTTCATTTAAAAATGCGTTTACTTTTTCAGGAGTTTCAGCCATTCGTTCCTCAAGCACATAATGGGCGTGTGAAGGATAACCGAGTAATTTCGCACGTTTATACCTTAAATTCACAATGCGCAGTACGTTCTCTTCGTTATTCCATTTGTTCTGCTGAAAGGCCCGTGCTCCGAAGGCCAGCGACAACTCCTTCCGAAGTTCCCGGTTTTCGGCATATTTCATAAAGGGTAAATAGCTGGGATAATCCAGGGTAAAGACCCATCCCGTCAACCCCTTGTCTTCAGCCGCCTGTGCGGCCGCCTCTATCTCTCCTTCTGGCAGCCCCGCAAGTTGATCGTCATCTGTAATGTGCAAGAAGTAGGCATTGGTTTCAGCCAGGACATTTTCCCCGAAAGTGAGTTTTAAACCGGAGAGATCGGCATCGATCTTCCTGAGAATCTCTTTATCCGTGTCGGACAGGTTGGCACCGTTACGCGAAAAAGCCTTGTATTGCTTCTCCAGCACCATTGCCTCTTCCGCGTTTAGCGACAATGTTTCTCTGTTGTTGTAGACTACCTTTACCCGCTTAAATAACGCTTCGTTTAACAGAAGGTCATTTTTGAAGTTGGTGAGCAGGGGAGAGACCTCCTGGGCAATTTTCTGAAGTTCATCGTTGGTTTCGGCACCGTTGAGATTGAAAAAAATACTGCTTACTACGTTCAATTTATCGCCGCTGCGTTCAAGCGCTTCCACCGTGTTTTGGAAGCTGGGTGGCTCCGGGTTCTCCGCGAGGCTCTCAATCTCCCGTTTTGTATCGCGGATTAATGTCTGAAAAGCCGGAAGAAAATGTTCATTCTTAATTTTTGAAAACGGAGCGGTAACGAAATCTTGTAATAAGGGGTTATTCATAGCGATTTTAGGGATATTCAAGCAGTATTATTCTTTGATTTTCTTTGCACCTTCTTCGACTTTCATTTTCAGGCCATCCTTGTATGCAACGATCTTATCGAGCATACATTTGTCTGATGTGCCCAGAATTTGTGCAGCCAGTATCCCGGCATTTTTAGCGCCGTTCAGGGCGACTGTAGCTACCGGAACGCCACCGGGCATTTGCAATATGGACAATACCGAATCCCAGCCGTCTATGGAATTGCTGGACTTCACAGGCACGCCAATAACTGGTAAGGGAGACAATGACGCAACCATTCCGGGTAGATGGGCTGCACCTCCCGCGCCGGCAATAATCACAGAAATTCCTCGAGTATGAGCATTTTTTCCGTAATCGAATAATTTATCCGGAGTCCTGTGAGCAGAAACGATATCAACTTCAACCTCAATATCGAAACCCTTTAAAATATCGATCGCATCCTGCATAACAGGCAGATCGCTTGTGCTTCCCATGATTATTCCAACTTTACTCATTGTGTTTTATTTACTGATGACTTTTATTAAGTTTTTTACCTCCTCGGCTACCTTACGGGCTTCGGAGATTTCTTCGTTTACTACGGTTACGTGCCCCATTTTCCTGAAGGGCCTGGTTTGCTTTTTGCCATAAATATGTGGGCTTACTCCATCCATAGCCAATATGGCTTCCATATTTTCATAATGAACCGGTCCTGTATGCCCTTCTGCCCCCACCAGGTTCACCATGATTCCTCCTACTTTACTGTCCGTCTTCCCCAGTGGAAGGCCGAGAATAGCGCGCAAATGCTGTTCGAACTGATTGGTATAACTGGCTTCAATACTGTAATGTCCACTGTTATGAGGCCTTGGGGCAACTTCGTTTACAAGGATCTCATCGGTTTCCGTCTGGAACATCTCCACCGCCAGCAAGCCTACATGCTTAAACGCTCTGGAAACCGATTCGGCAACATCCCTCGCCTTAAGGGCTACAGATTCGTCGATGCGTGCCGGGCAAATAACGTATTCCACCTGGTTGGCTTCAGGATGGAATTCCATTTCCACAACCGGGTAGGTGCTTACTTCTCCCAGCCTGTTTCTGGCCACGATCACCGCCAGTTCATTTTTAAAAGGAACGAGTTTTTCGGCCAGGCATTCCCCTTCGCTCAGCGGGATAATATCCTCGGCCCTCCGAATAATACTAACCCCCTTGCCGTCATAACCCCCGGTACAACTCTTCCAGACAAATGGAAACCGGAGCTGTTTTCTCACAATTGCCTCGTTTAGCTGGTTCTTATCTTCAAATACCAGGAAGGGAGCGGTAGGAATACCGTTCGACTCGTAAAATTTTTTTTGGGTCCCCTTGTTTTGGATTGTCCTTAATGTCGCAGCCGACGGAAAAACCGATTTTCCCTCGGCTTCCAGTGCCTCCAGCGCCTCCACGTTTACTCCCTCGATCTCGAATGTCAACAGGTCTACGTTCTTCCCAAAGGAATACACCCTGTCGTAATCGAGCAGATCGCCCTGCACGAACCGGTCGCAACCAATGCGACAGGGAGCTTCCGGACTGGGGTCCAGCACATGTGTCCCGATATCGTATTTCCGCGTTTCATACAGCAGCATTTTTCCCAGCTGGCCGCCGCCTAAAATTCCAAGGGTGAAGTCGGAAGAAAAATAATTAGCCATGCCACAAAGGTACAATCTTCTTCTCAATTGTTATCTTTGCACCTTCATTATGTGGCAATACATAAAATCATTATTCAGTAAGAAAAAAAAGCGAATGAAGAACATCGTATTATTTGGTCCTCCCGGAGCCGGAAAAGGTACTCAGGCCGAAGTCCTGAAGGACAAATATCAGTTGAAACACATATCTACAGGAGACGTATTCAGATACAATATAAAGAATAAAACCCCGCTTGGCACCCTGGCAAAAAGCTATATGGATAAAGGGCATTTGGTGCCCGATGAGGTAACCATCGATATGTTGAATGCGGAAGTCGATAAAAACCCCGATGCAAAAGGGTTTATCTTCGACGGCTTCCCCCGAACAGAAGCCCAGGCCCGAGCACTTTCGGACCTTATGGATAAAAAAGATAGTCAGATAAACGCCATGGTAGCCCTGGAAGTGGATGATGAAATACTGGTAGAGCGACTGCTCGAAAGAGGAAAATCCAGCGGCCGGCCGGACGATGCCAACGAAAAAGTGATCAGGGAACGCATCGCGGAGTACTATCGCAAAACTGACATACTGAAAAAATACTACCAGCAACAGGACAAATATTACGGCGTAGACGGGGTTGGTACTATCGAAGAGATCACGCAACGCTTGAGTGCCGTTATAGACACCCTATAAATCGATCGCAGAGGCGGTCCTAACAGATGACTGAAGGAAATTTTGTCGATTACGTAAAGATCCATGTCTCCTCCGGAAAAGGAGGGAAGGGCAGTGCGCACCTACGCCGTGAAAAATATATCCCCAAAGGCGGACCCGATGGAGGAGACGGCGGGCGTGGCGGACATATCATCCTCAGGGCCGATAAGAACAAATGGACGCTGTATCATCTAAAGTTTAAGCGACATTATAAAGCAGGCCACGGGATGGCAGGTGGTAAGCAAACAAGCACGGGTGCCGACGGGGAAGATGTGTATATCGATGTCCCGCTGGGAACGGCAGTAAAGAACACCGATACCGGAGAATTGCTGCAAGAGCTGATGGAACACGGCGAAGAACTCATAATCGCCAGGGGCGGAAAAGGAGGAAAGGGGAATGCACATTTTAAAAGTGCTACCCGTCAAACTCCCCGCTATGCACAACCCGGACTTGAAGGGGAAGAGGGTAATTTTACGCTTGAAATGAAGGTGCTTGCCGATGTTGGCCTTGTAGGTTTCCCGAATGCGGGGAAATCAACCCTGTTGTCAGTACTTACAGCGGCAAAACCCAAGATCGCAAATTACGAGTTTACCACTCTAAAACCCAACCTGGGAATAGTGGAGTACAGGAATTACCAGACTTTTGTCATGGCCGATATTCCCGGAATCATCGAAGGTGCAGCCGAAGGTAAAGGTTTGGGGCATTACTTCCTCCGACATATTGAACGCAATTCTACCTTGCTCTTTCTTATCCCGGCCGATGCCAAGGATATAAAAGAACAGTACGAGATCCTGCTGGACGAACTTCGCCGATACAACCCCGAACTCCTGGATAAGGAACGCCTGGTAGCAATCTCCAAAAGCGATATGCTGGACGAGGAACTAAAGGCCGAGATGAAAGTGGTTCTGGATAAGGAGTTCAAGGAAGTTCCATACCTCTTTATCTCCTCAGTGGCGCAACAAGGCCTTAATGCGTTAAAGGACAAGTTGTGGGAGATGCTGAACGCCGAGGGTGAGGAGCAAAGAGCGCCCTAATCGTTAAAGATTAGTAAAACCCAAAACCGAGGGCGGCATTTTTCAGTATATTTATTAAAATTTAACTATGAAATTGCAGCTTGCCATTCTCGCAGCTATCGTACTTATGTCCTGCGGTGCAGCCGTTGGCGTGGATTACGATAAGACTACCGACTTCAGCCAATATTCCACCTACGACTTTTATCCCACTATCGATTCGGGCCTGAACGAACTCGATAATAAACGCATTATGGCAGCAACAGATAGCATTCTCAGCTCCAGAGGTTTTATACGATCGGAAGCTCCACAGCTGCTTATCAATTTCTACGCCTCCGAATATATTTCGAATTCGAGGAATACCATAGGAATAGGGGTTGGTGGCGGTGGAAGTAATGTAGGAGTTGGCGTAAGCGGCGGTATCCCAATCGGCGGAAGAGTGATCAACCAGCAGCTTACGGTCGATTTTATAGATGCGGTAAACGATGACCTGGTCTGGCAGGCGGTTTACGAAGGAGAACTCAAGGAAAAAGCCGGTCCGGCACAAAAAGAAGCCTATTACGCAAACACCATGGCTAAGATCCTCAAGAAATACCCGCCAAAGACTAAATAAAGAGTAAATTTCAATGTTCTTTAAGTACCCCGATCTAAATTATGAAAAAACTGGTAATCTTACTGCTGTTTCCAACGCTGCTTAGCGCACAGTCCGCATTTCAGCAGGCTGAGCATTATTTCGCAAAAGACCAATTCCACAAAGCCAAACCCCTTTTTCTCCAGCATTTAAAAACAAATCCAAACCATCTCAAAACCATAGAATACCTGGGTGATATCGCCGGCCATGCCAAAGAATGGGATACTGCCATAGAGTATTATGAGACTCTGGTGGAAGCAGACGACAGAAACGCAAACTATCATTTTAAGTATGGCGGGGCCATGGGGATGAAAGCCCTGGAAATTAGCAGGATCCGTGCCGTGACCTACATAGGAGACATCAGGCATCACTTTGAAACTGCCGCAACCTTAGACCCGAACCATATTGAAGCGCGATGGGCACTGGTGGAATTCTATATTCAGCTGCCCGGGATAATAGGCGGTTCCGAACGCAAAGCCATTAAATATGCCAACGAACTTCAAAAGATCTCGCCCGTCGACGGTTACCTGGCCAAAGGATATATAGCCGAATATTCCGAAAGGGTGGAAGATGCCGAGCGTTATTATAAAAAAGCCATCGAAGTAGGAGGATCGGAACATACTTACGACAAGCTTACCAATCTCTACGAACAGAACGATCGGCCCGCGCAAGCTATGGCCACCGCCTCCGAAGCGCTAAAAAAGCACAACCGCAACCGACTGAATTACCAGATAGGGAAGATAGCCGCACAGTACAATCTTAATGCCGAGCTGGGAATCGATTGTCTGCAGCGGTACATAGAAAATCACTCCGTTCGCGACGGGGTGCCTAAAGACTGGGCGTACTATCGCCTCGCCCAGATATATCGCAACTTGGGCAACAAGGCTACTGCGCTTCAGTGGATCGACAAGGCACTGAAGGAGAGGCCCGATTTTAAAGAAGCCATGGAAGAAAAGCAACAGATACTTTCGCTGTAAATTTTTGGGCAACCCCTGTAGTATGAACTACAGGGCCGGGCTATTGGCTGTAGTTTTGCTGCGCAAAAGCTACTGGCCGCTATCCCTGTTGCAGTCCAAAATTGTACCTTTGCCAATATTTTAATCTCAACCAATGCGAGTACATTTTATAGCAATAGGGGGCAGTGCCATGCACAACCTTGCCCTGGCTTTACACAATAAAGGCTACCGGGTTAGCGGAAGTGATGACGTAATTTTCGAACCTTCAAAGAGCAGGCTCGCTTCCAAAGGACTGCTTCCCGAAGCCTTTGGCTGGTATCCGGAAAAGATTACAACCGCACTCGACGCCGTGATTCTTGGGATGCATGCCAAGGCCGATAACCCCGAATTGCTGGAAGCCAAATCCAAGAATCTTAAAATTTACTCCTATCCCGAATTCTTATTCGAACAGGCAAAGACCAAGACCAGGGTGGTTATTGGTGGCTCTCATGGCAAGACTACCATAACGTCCATGGTGCTTCACGTGCTGCATTATCACGACAGGGATGTCGATTATATGGTGGGCGCCCAGCTTGAAGGTTTCGAAACAATGGTAAAGTTGACTCACGATTCAGATTTTATGCTGCTGGAGGGAGATGAATACCTGTCTTCACCCATAGACCGCAGGCCGAAATTTCATCTGTACAAGCCAAATATCGCCTTGCTTAGCGGAATCGCCTGGGATCATATTAACGTGTTTCCAACCTATGAGAATTATGTAGAACAGTTCGAACTTTTCCTGGACGAGATCACCCATGGCGGTGCGATAATCTACAACGAGGAAGATCCCGAAGTAAAGCGTATCGTTGAGGAAAGTAACCGGCAGATAAAGAAATATCCGTATCGCACCCCCGGTTATGAGGTTCGGGAAGGAGTGACCTACCTCGACACGCCGGAAGGCGCCATGCCAATAGAAGTATTTGGAAAACACAACCTTAATAATCTTGAAGGAGCACGCTGGATCTGCCAGCTAATGGGAGTCGATGCCGAAGATTTTTACGAGGCCATAGCCTCCTTTAAAGGTGCCAGTATGCGATTGGAGAAACTGGCCGAGACCTCGGTTTCAGTTGCTTATAAAGACTTTGCACATTCACCCAGCAAGGTAGAAGCCACAACCCGGGCCGTTAAAAATCAATTCCCCGACAGGGAACTAATAGCCTGCTTAGAACTACATACCTATAGCAGCCTTAATCCCGAATTTCTTTCAGAGTATCGGGGAACCCTGGATGCTGCCGATACGGCTGTGGTTTTTTATTCCCCCCATGCGGTGGAGATCAAAAAACTCGATCCAATTTCCGAAGCACAGATTTCAGAAGCCTTTCAACGGGACGACCTGGTGATCTTTACCGATCCGGAGAAATTCAGGGAATATATCTTTAGCCGGGATTTCGAAGGGAAATCTTTACTACTGATGAGTAGCGGCAATTACGGTGGACTAGACTTCGATGAGGTAGTGGAGTATATAAAATAACCGAATGGATTCCTGAGGTTTAACGTCATAAATCAACCCTTGCTGTGAATGAATTTTTTTAGAATTTGGTTTCATAACGTTTAATTTCCCCGGATAATGCTATACTAAAATGATAAAATTGGAGTTAATCAAATACTAACACATCCAATTTATTATGAAAAATTCAGCATTGATTTTCCTCGCACTCAGCTTTATTTTTGTTTCCTGTTCAAATAATGACAACGATGACCTTCCGGAAGAGGAAGTTGCAAACTTTTATGCCTTAACGGTTGGAAATAGCTGGAATTATCAGTACTACGAAAAAGATTTCCAAACCAATACCTTCGTGCCTATGGATGCATTCGACGAGGTGGAGGTTGTTGGAACGGCACAAATAAACAATAAAACGTACTATGAGTTGCAAACAACCGCTTCGGGAACTGATAACCCCCCTTGTCAGCCGGAAGTCGGAGTTACATCCGTTTTTGTTAGAGACTCTCTGGGATATCTAATAAACGACGTCGGATACATTTATAATACCTATAGCAATCCCGAAGAAGAATATTTGGTAAGTAACGGTACTTCCTTCGATATTTATGCCTTCTTAGTTTCCGGCACTTTTGATATATCGGTTCCTGCAGGGACGTTCTCTACCCTGTTGAATGAAAAATTTGCCAAAGATGAACAAGGAACGGTGTTGCCTGGACGAGATATGACGCATTATACAGATGGTGTGGGACAAATAAGACAAACCTATTCTGCTATTGGAGATCCGGAACACCGTTGGGAAAAGCGACTTATTAGTTATGAAATAAATTAAAGGTCGTTATACATCGAATTTATAAACCCGGAGAGATCTTCTTTAGATTTTTTTAAAAGCGCATTCCTGGCATTGTGAAAGTCGGCTTCATTTTTATCCTGGGATAATTTAAATTTACCTTCCCAGTTGGTGATAGTAATCTCAAAGGCACGGATATAATTCACCAATCGCTGCATTTTCGGATTATGCGCCTCTAACACATATTTTTGCTCGCTACCCTCCAGGAATCGGGTCATGTCGATCAGGGTTTGCTTTACAGCTTCCTCGTCTTCGATCAATTGTATGGTTCCGCTTATATGAACTATAATATAGTTCCAGGTTGGCAACTGCTCAGTAGTGTATACACTGGGTGAAATATAGGTGTCGGGCCCCCGGAAAATAACGGTGGCCTCTCTGCCGTTTACCAGGGTTTTTACCTGCGGATTGGAAGCGTCTATATGGGCAACCAGCTTACCGCTACCCTCATTGTAAATTACCGGCATATGAGTAACAAACGGACGCTCATTTGCGGCTGTGACCAACATTCCCAATGGAAAGTGCTTTATAACACTGATCATTTTTTCCCGGTCACGGATCTGGTGATGAGGTGGCGGATACATAGGTCTGATTGAATTAAATTAAATCCTCATTATACTCCAAACTGACGCAGGTGATGATCCAGGTGCTTGTATTGCATCTGCCCCCACTGCCGGGTGGTAAGCTTTCCAAAGGCCGGGTGCTTCCCCCAGTCCTCTTTATCAAGCTTGGCCCCGATCTCATCGATTAATGCAACCAGTTTAACTTTTTCCACAGCAAAATCCCTGTCGTCCGTGATCCGAAAATTTCTTGCGGTAGGTAGATTCTGTCGCCAGGGTTTGTCGTTGTACATGGATTTTTTAAACAGCAGATTTATAAGCCAGTTAGGTTTCACTCCATAATCGTTTTTTTTAAGCATGATCTCCAGGGGTGCCTGGCAATGCCTGGCCATTTGGCCGGGGGTCATCTTTCCCCACTGTCTTTCGGAGTTTTCCGTTAAGTTGGAAAGGCGTTGTTTAATTTCGTTGTAGGTATCCTGATCAAGCAGTGATTTCATGAATTCCGTATATAAAATTAAATATAAAGATACGAACAATCCCTTAGTTTAATACCTTTGACTTATTGCCTTTTTGGTGATTAAATAGTTGTTCTGACTCCCTCCTGAGCCGGAGTTTATAAATTCCGGAAATATAGATTTATCCAAATTAATTTACGGATTAATGCCCTATTACAATCCTTCATTTTCCATAAAGAGCTGGAACGAGGACGACCGTCCCAGAGAGAAACTAATGCTGAAAGGTCGGGCTTCGGTTAGCAATGCCGAACTTATAGCAATTCTCATCAGGTCGGGAAGCAAGGACGAAAGTGCTTTAGCCCTAAGCAGAAAGGTATTGGCCCAGGCTCATGAAAATCTTAACCAACTCGGTAAGATGTCGGTAAGAGATCTTTGTGCATTTAAAGGAATAGGGCCGGCCAAGGCAATTTCAATTGTGGCTGCCCTGGAATTAGGAAGGCGCAGACGATCACAGGAAGCGCTGGATCTGCACAAGATAACGTCCAGTGCAAGCGTCTTTGAACTCATGCAACCCCTCATCGGGGATCTGCCGCACGAGGAGTTCTGGATTGTTTACCTGAACAATTCCAACAAGGTGCTTCAAACAGTTCAGCTTAGTAAAGGCGGTATTACCGGAACCCTGGTGGATGTGCGCCTGGTACTCAGGCAGGCGATAGAACTTGGAGCCGTAGGAATAATACTTGCGCATAATCACCCAAGCGGAACCCTTAAACCCAGTGAAAGCGATAAGCAACTCACGGCAAAGATGAAAAAAGCAGCTGAGAGCCTGGATATAAACATTCTCGATCATCTGATAATAACCGAAAAAGCGTACTTTAGCTTTGCAGACGAACAAATGATATAGCCTGTAATGCTGTTAATTCACACCCGAAAAGTAACACCACGAATAGATTTTATCTTTAAGCACATCTTTAACCGAATCCTCGGTTTGGAAGTGGAATTTACAACCGTAATCGAAGAGTTCATCGCCTATGGTGATGCCAAGATCTCTTACGGTAAAAACGCAATGGGGAATGAATTCTTTGTGCAAAGTCACGGAATACTTACTCAGTCGGGAATTGAGGACATTCCCATTCAGGTGAAAGAGTGGGAGGGAACGCCTTGTTTCTTTCAAGTATCGGAAAAAAGTTCCATTCCATTCGACATTTTTTCAGCAGCCTTCTATCTTATAAGCCGTTACGAAGAGTATCTGCCCCATGTGAAGGACGAGCTAGCCCGTTTCCCCGCCTCCGAGAGTCTAGCCTTTAGGGAGAAGTTTCTATTGCTCCCGGTAGTCGATATTTGGGCCTATAAACTCAGGGAAATACTATTAACTGCCTTCCCTTCACTGAGGTTTCCCGAAAAGAAAATGCAGGTACATTCACTTTTAAAACTGGAACGGCCTTACCTCTATGCAAAAAAGGGTTTTATTCGCTCTGTCGCAGGATATGCACGCGATCTTACTTCTTTTAGGTTCAGAAGCATTCTGCTGCGTACTCAGGTATTGACGGGAACAAAAAAAGACCCCATGGATGTATACCACTGGATTGTGAGCGCATTAAAGAACAGCTCCAATCGACTCACCGCTTTTGTACAACTGGGGGAAGATGTGTCATTTCGGCAAGGGTTTAATTCGAATCGTAAGAATTTCAAATGGCTCATTAAGTTTCTGAACGATTATATGGAGGTTGGGCTTTTGTTTTCCCGCTTTGCCCTCGATAATCTCCAGGCTCTTAAAGAAGAGAAGCAACGCATTGAAACCACAACTCACCGCAGTTTACGCTCGTCTGTTCACAGCAATTACCTGGTTCAACTCCCCGACTTATATCGAAATTTGGTGGAACAGGAAATTGAACGGGATTTTTCCATGGTCTACGAGGACACTCCGGGTTTTAGAGCCAGTACCTGTACACCTTTTCTGTTTTACGACCTGGACTTCGAGATTAAAACCCCCCTCGTTATACATCCCGTGGCGTTCACAACCGAAGGTTTTAACAATAAGTATGAATCAGACAGTCTGCAACGTATAGCCAATGTTTATTCAACAGTTCGGGACCTAAACGGATGTTTCTCTATTTTTTTCAGTAATGAAGACTTTATCGAGCACAGATCTAAGGAGATTTGGCGAAATTTGTTTTCAGAAAAATTACATAAACATGAACAGTAAGATAACCGACGTATTTTTCGATCTGGACCATACCCTATGGGATTTCGACCGGAATTCGGCCCTTGCTTTCGAACGCGTATTCAGTTCGCATAAAATTTCCATCATCTTGCCCGAGTTCTTAAAGATTTATGAACCCATCAATTTCGACTACTGGAAACTGTACCGGGAAGACAGGGTAAGTAAACAGGAATTGCGAAGAGGGCGATTCAGAGATGCATTTGTACCGTTTGGGATAAGGTATAACGAAGACGAGTTGGATGCCTTAGCCACCAGTTATATAGACGAATTACCCAAAGATAATCACCTGCTTGAAGGCGCTATGGAGATTCTCGAATATCTCGCCCTGAAGTATCGTCTGCATATCATAACCAATGGTTTTGCTGAAGTTCAGTCGCTTAAACTTGAAAACAGCGGGATTTCGCATTATTTTAAGACGGTAACCACTTCCGAAGAAGTAGGCCTGAAGAAACCCCATCCCCGTGTGTTTGAAACGGCCTTGAGCAAGGCTAATGCACATCCATCCGCCAGCATCATGATTGGAGATACCTTCGAAGCAGATATAATGGGAGCCGAAAAAATCGGCATGAGTTCACTCTTCTATAATTACAGGAATGATTCGGTTCCTCCTCATTATAAAGTGGTGACCCATTTGATGGACATTAAATCCCATTTATAGATACTATTCTCTTCGCAGCGTCGTTTACTTAGAGAACCAAGGCCCCAAACCATGAAGACGACATTGCTGAAGCCCATCGTCCTTGTTTGCTTTTTTATACTTGTACTCTCTTGTGTAAAAGACACCGATTTCGATCAGGCTGAAGACATTACCCTTACACCCGTAGTCGAACTCGACCTCATTTACTTCGATCTGGACGCGAGTGAATTCTTCGACCAGGTGAACAATGTGCCCCGTAGTACCGTGACCGATACCACCGAGATCAGATTCCTGGACGATTCCGAAATCCGGGAAAGCCTGCGCAGGGCAGATTTCTACTTTAAATTCACTAACAGCATTCCCAGAAGCTTTCAGGTAGATTTTATGTTTCTCAGCGAACAGAACGATACCACCTATACCACCCAAGCTTTTGTTAATGAGGGCTCATCAGCCAATGTGGTTATCACCGAATTTGAGGAGCAAATCGAAGGGGAGGATATTCTACAGTTAACTATGGCCGATAAGGTGGTCGTTTCTGTAACCATTCCGTCTTCCAATGCCAATCTTAGCGGGAACCTCAATCTGCAATCGAAGACAACCTATTACCTGGAGATAAGAGATCGTCAATAACTACAATGAAACAGTTACTCACTTTCATTCTGGCATTTTGCCTGACTGCAGCTATTGGCCAGAATAAACAGCTTTTATACGGTTTTGAAGAGATTCCCCAGAGTTTACTCGCTAACCCCGGAGTCGTGGTACCTCAGAAAAAACATTTCGGAATTCCGTTTTTATCCCAGCTTCACATTAATGGCGGTGCCAGTGGCGTAACTGTTTATGATATTTTTGGTGAAACGGGAGAGGATATAAATTCTAAGATAAGAAGGAAGATCTTTGAAATGGAAAATACCGATTTCTTCACAACCACCCAGCAATTGGAGATTCTTAATTTCGGATGGCGTGCGAAAAACGAATTCTATTTTTCCGGGGGTGTGTACCAGGAATTCGACTTTATCACTTATTTCCCCAGGGACCTGGCTATTCTCGCCTGGGAAGGAAATCAGCAATATCTCGACTACGGATTCGACTTAGGCGAGGTGAGCGCAACCGCAGATTTACTTACGGTGTATCATTTTGGTGCCAATAAGAAGCTTGGGAAAAAGCTCACAGCAGGATTGCGATTAAAAGTATATTCGAGTATGCTCAGTGCGCGCAGCACCAATAACAGCGGGACTTTTACAACCACCATAGCCGAGAACAGTCTGAATATCTATGAACACCGGATCGATAACGCCGACATCACTCTGAATACAACCGGGATTGCTTCCCTCGACGGGATGCAAGGCTCCGAGATACCGGGGGAATTAATAGGACGAGCGTTCTTTGGTGGTAACTTTGGGTTGGGAATAGACCTGGGTGCTACCTACGATGTTACCGATAATATCCAGGCCAGTGCCAGTATAGTCGACCTTGGAGCGATCTTTCACTCGAAGGATGCCGAGACCTATCAGGCCAGGGGCTCCTATACCCTGAATGGAATTCAGCTTATTTTCCCACCCCTGGATGAAGGAGAACCTACCTTCCCGTACTACGATGACCTGGAGGATGAAATAGAGCGTGAAATACCAATAGACACAATTAATTCCGGCTATACTCAATTAAGGCCCGTAAAGATGAACGCTTCGGTAAAATACAGTTTCGGTCGTATAACGGGTGGGAGCGGGGAATGCGATTGCACCAATATGGGTGCCGGGGTAAGCAGGGCCCAGGCAGTGGGCGTTCAATTCTACAGCATTATGCGGCCGAAAGGCCCGCAGATGGCCGGGACATTGTTCTATTATCGACGCTTATGGGAATTTCTTTCGGCTAAAGCTACTTACACCGCCGATTCGTTCAGTTTTAGCAATGTAGGATTGGCAGTAGCCGCGGATATCGGAAAATTTAATTTTTATATTGCGGCCGATAACCTGCTGAAATACGGTAATCTGGCAAAGGCAAAAAGTGTATCTTTACAGTTGGGATTCAATATAAAAATTGACGAAGAATGATAAAGAATTTCTTGCTCATAATAACGATAACATGCCTTTCTTACGAAATGTCTTCACAGCGATCACTTAAAGACTACTCTTATGTGGAAGTGCCTGAGAGATTTGAGTTCTTAAGCCAGGAGGATCAGTATCAGGTAAACTCGCTTGCCGCCTTTTTGTTTAATAAATATGGCTTTAATGCCTATCTCAGTTCAGATCTGCCGAATGTTAAGAGGTGCGACGGATTGCAAGCCGATGTGGTTTCCAATTCGAACTTTATCTGGACCAAATTAGTGGTGGTGCTTAGCGATTGTAACGGAAATGAGATCTATCGCAGTGATGAAGGTAAAAGTAAGTATAAGGATTATCGAAAATCCTATCACCAGGCTTTGCGTGAGGCTTTTCAGAGTATCGAAGCCCTTGGCGTAAAGCAAAAAGACACCCAGGTCTATGAGGAGAGTGAGGTTGAAGTGGAATTGGATTCTGAAAAGAACACCCTGAACCCTTCAGGTACCGAAATAAATCCTCAGTTGGTAGGCGAGGTAGATCAAAGTAGTGAGCTTACGGTAGGAACCGGTGTTCAGGCAGGGTCTTCCGGAAATTTAAACCTGCCTTCGGCCAAATTCACCAGTTATATCTCAAAAGGAAGATCTTACTTACTTCGGAAGGCCGGGAATGCCTATTTGCTTTACGAGGAAACAACTTCGGCCCCCGATGGCCTGCTTCTAATCGGTACCATAAGTCGTGAGGGAAATTCCATGGTTTACGATTCGGAAGAAGGGGAGCGTTTTGTTGCAATTTTTAGTGAGAATCACGATCTGTCACTTATTTCCGAAGGCAAGGTGATGCAGTTGAAGGTGGCCGACTAAAATTCGTATTTATCTTTCCAGAGACTCTTCAGGTAATTGCGCAGATTATTTTCCCTGCTGTTGTTCCCGGGCTTATAAAAGCTCGTTCCCGAAATCTCTTTCGGTAAGAATTCATGCGGTATAAAATTACCTTCATAATTATGTGCATAGGCATAATCTTCACCATAACCCAGTTCTTTCATCAATTTGGTGGGGGCATTCCTAATTGAAAGCGGCACGGAAAGATCGCCGGTCTGTCGAACAGTTCGCTGTGCTTCTCCTATGGCCAGGTATGAGGCATTGCTTTTTGGTGAGGATGCCAGGTAGATGGCACACTGACTCAGAATAATCCGGGATTCCGGATAACCGATGGTATTAACAGCCTGAAAGGTATTATTCGCCATCACCAATGCCGTGGGATTTGCATTTCCAATATCCTCCGAAGCCAGAATGAGCAGCCGTCGGGCGATAAACTTTAAATCTTCCCCTCCTTCAATCATACGTGCCAACCAATAAACAGCCGCATTGGGGTCACTACCGCGTATGGATTTTATAAAAGCAGAAATAATGTCATAATGCTGTTCGCCGGTCTTGTCGTAGAGTACAGTATTCTTCTGAACCTTTTGAAGAATGAGCTCATTAGTGATGGTAATTTCCGATGTCTGTTCAGAAAGGACTACAAGTTCGAGGATGTTTAGAAGTTTTCGTGCATCGCCTCCGGAAATTCGCAACAAAGCCTCGGTTTCCTTAAGATCGATCCTTTTGTCTGCCAATAGTTTGTCTGTCTTTACGGCGCGGTCGAGTAGGGCCTCCAGATCTTTTTTGCTGAAAGGGTTTAATACATACACCTGGCAACGCGATAATAGGGCAGGGATCACTTCAAAGCTTGGGTTTTCCGTCGTGGCTCCGATAAGGGTTACCCAGCCCTTCTCAACAGCCCCTAAGAGTGAATCCTGCTGCGACTTGCTAAACCTGTGAATTTCATCAATAAACAGTATTGGATTTTTGGTAGAAAATAGATCATCGCTCTTTTTAGCCTTGTTAATTACTTCCCTCACGGCAGCCACACCACTGTCTACGGCACTTAAAGTATAAAATGGACGATCTGATTGTTTTGCAATAATCGAAGCCAGGGTTGTCTTCCCGGTTCCGGGAGGGCCCCAGAGGATCATGGATGCGAGCATTCCGGATTCCAGTTGCCTCCTAATGGTACCATCAGGACCAACCAGATGCTCCTGACTGATATATTCGTCGAGGGATGCAGGTCGTATTCGTTCCGCTAGTGGTTTACTCATAAGAGAACAAAATTACAATAATCTAAAACGTAGCTTACTGACAATTTATCATAAATTTGAATGGGGTGTACTTTTTGACAAGTGTAAATGCAATGGATAACGATTCGAAATTAAAATTTACCAATGAGGTGATTCTTGTACCTCTCTGTCTGGTACTTATGTTATGGGTAGTATTCTGGGCCGAATTCAGGTTTGGTTGGCAACTCAAGTATTACGGAATCTATCCTCTGAAAACTGAGGGTTTGAGGGGAATTCTGTTCGGCCCGTTTATACACGGAGACCTGAAGCATTTGTTCAATAATTCAATACCATTACTGGTGCTTACAACTGCGCTATTCTATTTTTACAGGAATATCAAATGGAAAGTGTTGTTGCTGGGGATTTTACTTACCGGTTTGCTTACCTGGCTAATTGGTCGTCCGGCGCTACATATTGGAGCCAGTGGTGTGGTGTATCTCTTAGCGGCCTTTTTATTCTTTAAGGGGATATTTTCCAGGCAGTACCAGCTTACTGCGCTGGCGTTGGTGGTAGTATTCCTTTATGGAAGCCTATTGTGGTATCTGTTCCCAATAGATCCGCGAATATCCTGGGAAGGACATTTGTCCGGCTTTGCGGTTGGATTTGTTTTTGCGTTGATCTTTCGAAAGAATCCTATTGAAACGAAGAAATATGCCTGGGAGAAAGAGGAGTTCGATCCGGATTCCGATCCGTTTCTAAAACATTTTGACGAGGAGGGTAATTTTATTGAACAACTTCCTGAAGAAGAATCAGAGCCACCGCCACAGATTAAAATCACCTATACAGTTAAACCGGTAAAGGACAAGGACGCTGATACTAAGGATTAATCATTATTGTCGTTGTCGAATAACCTCATAGAGTAAGGCACCACAGGCAACAGAGACGTTTAGTGAATTGATTTTACCCAACAGAGGCAGTGCAGCTTTTTCGTCTACTAAGGACAGTATAGAACCCGAAACCCCGCGACCTTCCGATCCCATAATAAAGGCCAATGGTTCCCGCAGGTCTAATTTAAAGACGCTGTCGGTGCTTTTTTCGGTAGCTGCAATGGTTTTGATCCCTGAGCCCTGAAGATAATATATAGCATCTTTAATATGGTCGACTTTGCAGATTGGCACATTAAAGATTGCACCTGCAGAAGCCTTAACGGTGTCACCACTCACCGGGGCGCCACCTTTTTTCTGGATGATAACTGCGTTTACACCGGTACATTCGGCGGTTCTTAAGATTGCGCCAAAATTGCGTACATCGCTAACCTGGTCCAGTACTAAAAACAAGGGTGCTTTATCCGATTCCAGTGCCGAAGCTACCACATCCTCCAGTTTTGCAAATTCAATAGGAGAGGCGATGGCTATGATGCCCTGATGGTTACTTCTAACTAAACGATCGAGTTTTTCAATCGGTACGTGATTAATACTTACAGAGGTTGGATCTATTTCCTTTAGTAGTGCTTCCACTTTGTCGTTCGCACTTCCCTGTTGCACATATATCTTATCGATGGCCTTGCCGGATCTTATGGCTTCCTGTACCGGATGAATTCCGAAAATAAAATTTCTTTTTTCCAATGGGTGAATAATTTGCACAAAAGTAAAAAACCATCCCGCATAAAGCGGGATGGTTTTCAATAAATTATAAAATTATAATTGTTTATGGCTTATTCAGAAGCAGCCAGGTACTTTACTCGGTACCAAACTGCAGGAATCAGGAAGTTATCTCCTGTGTCACCACCCATAAGGATTACACCGTCTATAGTTCCTCCATTCCAGGTTCCGGAATCTAATGGATCATCAGTAGGATCAATAGGACAATCCGGGCAAGCAGATTGAGATGAAACCCATACTCTGCCATCGGTAGTAGTTAGTACAGTAGTGAATTCGAAGAAATCACCGGTTTGGAAAACTGATGCATCAACTCCAAATAAGTTTGCCATTTCTTCTGTTGTAAAGCTTACGTCATAAGGAAAAGAAGTAGTGCTTCCAAAAGGAATAGCTTCGGCAGGTGCTCCTGCGAAATCTCCTGTTACAAAGAAATCTACAGATGCAACGTTTCCGTTAGGATCTTCTACAGCAGCGTTAAAGCTGGAAGTAGCTGGATCTTCTCCAATGTGGTACTTGGTAATGGTAGCCCCATTGGAAGTGTCAGACCCTTCCCATGAGAATGGTCGTTCTACGAATTTGATGAACCCGCCGTTTCCTAGTTCAGGAAAACGCCAGTCTTCTCTTTGCTCGCAGCTTGTAAAAGACATTGAAATAAACAATGCAATTACTGATATGCGTACAATGTTTTTAAGGTTTTTCATAATGAACTTTTTTTAAATTAGTCTATAAATCCACCCGGGTTATTATCCCAGAATACTTGATCAGTTAACTGACGTTGTTGGATGTTCGGGTTGTTTTCTGTTTCTGTGTTCGGGTATCTGAATCCTCTTGGGAATGGACCTGCAGCAGTAATTG
>JASBSY010000018.1 GCA_030148705.1 Pukyongia sp. | reverse complement strand
TGCAACCGTATACCTGATCGATACCTACAAGAACACCATTACCGACCTAACCCAGGGCGATTATGAGTTCTTCAGTAACAAAGGACAGTTCAGTGAACGGTTTATCCTGAAGTTCGAATCAGATTCGGTTCTCGGTTCTTCAGAAGCAGCACTCAGCAGTATCGTAGCCTATCCTAATCCGACCAATACAATTTTAAATATAGTCTCACCACACAGCCCGATAGTTTCGATTAAGGTCGTCGACCTGTCAGGAAGAACAGTTTTCAATATTAGTGTAGACGAACAACACAGTCATCAATTGGATATGTCGGGGTTGCAAGCGACTGTATATTTTGTGCGAATCGACACCGGCGAGGGTTCGCTCACTAAGCGAATAATTAAAAACTAACAGTATTTAATTCGACAGTTTTAAAGGGTCGTCTTTTTTATAAGATGACCTTTTTGTGTTTATGCGTTCGGATGAATGTTCAAGAAAAGCTTATTTTTACAGCTAATAAAATCTAAGCCTTGTATGTCTGAATATCTCAACGAACAGGAACTTCACAACCTTGCAATGAATATAGTCGGGGAGGATCTGCAGGCTCAGGGATTCGAATTTTTAGGGGTGAACAGCAAATTAAAACGCGATCCGCAGTTTGTAGCACTTCGCGATAAAAACCTTCACTTTATCATTGTAAGAGCCGTTGCCTATCCCGAAAATGCAGATGTATATGATGCTGTATTAATGAGAACCATAAAAGCACATGCCGATAAGTTCGAGGCAAAAACATTTTATGCCGGAGTCGGCCTGGGTCACGGGTCTGACTATGCCAAACCGGTGGTTAAGAATGAAGATTACACCATGGTTTATAACGGACTACAGGAAATAACATGAAACACCTTGCCTTTATATTATTACTAATAATTTGTTTCTCCTGTGATTCGGGGGAGGAGAAAGCTTATGAAATCTCCAGCTCGGCTTTTGGAACCACCTATTACATAAAATACTTCGCATCGGAGGAGCAGGAAATTCAGCGGGGAATCGATTCGGTGATCTACGCTTTCAACCGTTCGGTGAATACCTATATGGCCGAAAGTGCGATTTCAAAAATAAACCGTGGGGATTCCACGGTCGTGGTCGATTCTATTTTCAGAGGGGTCTTTGATCTTTCAGAAAAAATATACGAGCACACCAACGGGTTTTTCGATCCTACGGTAGGGGTGTTGAGAAATGCATATGGATTTGGAGATGTGGAACCAATGAAGGAGATCGACCCCGACAAACTTGATTCCCTGCGGAAATACGTAGGTTTCGAAAAGGTGTCGATCACTTCTGAAGGAACCGTTAGAAAACTATCGCCCCACATCTACCTCGATTTTAATGCGATTGCCAAAGGGTATGGTATCGACTATATGGGCGCCTATTTAAAGTCTGAAGGCATTACGAACTTTCTTATTGAGTTGGGAGGGGAGGTATTGGTTTCAGGTACTAATATGGCTACCTCAAGACCCTGGATAGTGGGCATAGAGGCGGTACGCTCAGAACTTGATAACCGAAGCCTGAAACAGTCGATTTTCCTGCAGGACGAAGCCATGGCATCTTCAGGAAATTACAGGAAGTACCGGATAGACTCCCTCAGTGGAAAAAAATACGTTCATACCATTAATCCGCACACGGGTATGGCTGAAGAAGGAGATATTACAAGTGCCTCGGTGGTGGCTGCCGATTGTGCTACTGCCGATGCCTATGCCACGGCCTTTATGGCAATGGGTTTCAATCGAGCGAAAATATTATTGAACAATTCAGAAGGACTGGAGGCCTATATTACTTATTTGGACTCACTTAATAATGAGAAAGTCTTTATGACTCCGGGCATAAAGGAAAGATTGCCCTCGGATTAGCGTTTTAACGTAAAATGCCCCCGGATCTCTCTTCCGTCCTGAAGGGTGATAACAAACCAATAATCGTTGGCGGCTAACATAACGCCATTCTGATCTCTTCCGTCCCAGCCACCGGAATTCAGTTTTATACCATTGATAATTCGGCCGTACCTGTCGTAAATAAGGATGCTGGAATTTGGGAATTCCCAGATGCCTTCAATTTGCCAGAAATCATTTACCCCATCGCCATTAGGGGTAAAGAATTTCGGGTAGTCCAGGACGACCACTTCAGTAGAAACAATTCCACAGCCTTTTTTATCCCGGACATAAACTGTATGATAACCGCGACTTACCCCCGTAAAGATATTTTCATCCTGATAGGGCAACAGCTCGTCCAGCAGAAACTGATAGTCTCCCGGGCCCTCAACTTGAACAGTAATAGTATTCTCCATTCCCCTGAAATCTTCTACCACCACTTCAGTAATTGTCGCTGCGTTCGACGACAGTACCGTAGTTGACGCCTGAGACTGGCATCCTTCATTATCGGTTACCACTACCCAATAATCTCCGCCCTGGTCGATTTCTATGCTGAAGGCATTGGCCCCCGACTCCCCGGTACTCCATTCGTAAAAAGCGTAGCCCGGTTGGGTGGAAAGCGTAACCGGCTCCCCCGAATTGTCACAGATAAAGATATCCTGAGGGAGGGTAACCTCGAATGTGGATTCCACAGTTAAGACAAGTTCATTGATGTCGAAACATTCGGTACTCAAATTAACAATCCTGTAGTAAACGGTCATGGGGTTTGAGGTGTTCATAAACGGACTGCTAAGTGGATTTTGTCCGATGTTCGCATCGTTAAGGCTTTTGTGAAAGGTCACACTAACATTGGTTTGAGCCTGGATAATCTCCGGAATAAGGGGATCCAGATCGAAAAGCGCAAAACCATCGATGGTGCCGTCATTTTCACAGGTTGTAAGGTCGGGAACGGTGTGCGCCACCGGCTGATCTGGGAGGACCGCCGAACCTGTCATATCCAGATCGAAGCCACCCGAACCATGCGGCCTGTCGATAACCATATAGTATTCTTCTCCCGCCAGTACATCCATATATTGTAAATAACCGTTTCCGTCCTCGGCGGGGCCTTCAAAGTGATCTGTTTCGGTTAGGTTTAAACCTGTTAGAGCCGGAACTCCGGCACTCTGCGGATTGGTGCTTGAACATCGAATGGCCTCTCCCAGGTTCTTACAGTCTACATTGGGTCCGAAGATTGCAAAATCATAATCCGCCTGGTCGCTTTCAGGGATAAGATCGAAAGTAAACTGGCCGCTTTCAGCAATAACAAATCGAAGCCAAATGGTATTATTACCAAATGAATAACAGGGAGGAATGGTATTTCCCGGTAGTGAGAATTCATCGAAACCAACTCCCGCGGGTTCCAGGCCAAAGCTGGTGTTGCCGCAGACCAGAAGGGCGTAATCACAGTCATTGGGTGTTTGACCGAAAATGGAACAAACACAGAGCAATGCGAGCAACAAATGTAACTTTCGCCTCATGAGTATACAGGAATTTCAAAAGATACCTGAAATAAAAGTAATTACTGCTGCTTTAAAACCCAAGGAGAGTCGGTCGGTGTTTATAAATCCAGACCAAAAGTAAGTTGTAAAAAATTACCGCTGCGGTTTTTTGCAGACCGGGATAAGTTCGCCCTTAGCCAGTCTGAATCGATCAATTTCTTCCTCGCTGAAGGATTGGGTGTAGTTTACCGCTTCAACATTAAACCCCACGGTTCTCAATTTGTCGAAATAATCCATTCCATAAACCCGTACATGGTCGTACTGTCCAAAGATTCTAGTGCGTTCTCGCCTATCGGTAATGCTATTATCTTCAAAGGTTTTGGCGCGGTTTTCATCGTATGGAACCTGGAGAATGGCGGTTCCGCCGGGTGCGAGTACCCTGAAAAGTTCTCCCATGGCCCGCTGGTCGTCGGGAATATGTTCCAGCACGTGATTGCAAATGATAAAGTCGAATTCGTCATCTTTGAAGGGTAGATCACAGATATCAGCTTTTACATCGGCAATAGGGGAGTTGAGATCGGTGGTGGTGTAGTCGAGATGATCCAGCTTTCTCAATCGCTTCAGAAAAGCCTGTTCGGGTGCAAAGTGAAGCACTTTTTGGCTGGCGGTAAAAAGGTCGGTTTCATTTTTTATGTAAAGCCAGCACAGGCGGTGACGTTCAAGAGAAAGGGTGCCGGGGGCAAGCACATTATCACGTACTCTTTCATAACCATAAGGCAGGAATTTCCGATAGGATTTACCGTCGATGGGATCGGTATAGCGCGAACCTCTTAGAAAAAACGCCACAAAGGGGCGGATAAGATAACTCAACCGAATGAGAAATGGCCTGGGAAACAGATTCAGGAAGTACTTAAATACATTTTGCATGGTACATTATTTAAAGTACCTGTTCCTTTTGTCGAAACTCTTTTTCTTCATCGCTTTCTATCCCCAGCGCTTCGTAAACATAGGCGAAAGTTGAAAGCAATTCCGGTTTTCCGTCTACTAGGGCAACATCGTGTTCAAAATGAGCACTGGGCTGGCCGTCCATGGTTACTATAGTCCATCCGTCCTTCAGTTGTTTAACTTTATGTGTGCCGAGATTGATCATGGGTTCGATGGCAATAGTCATACCTTCGATGAATTTCTTGCCCCGTCCTCTTTTACCGTAGTTTGGTACTTCGGGAGCTTCGTGTAATTTAGTGCCGATGCCGTGACCTACCAGTTCGCGAACCACTCCGTACCCATGCGATTCGCAATAGTTCTGAATTGCATAACCAATATCGCCCACGCGATTCCCGAACTTGAATTCTCGTATTCCTCTGTAGAGGGATTCCTTGGTTACTTCCAGTAACTTCTTAACCTCGGGATCCACTTCTCCCACTTCAAAGGTATAAGCGTGATCACCGTAAAAACCATTGAGTATTGCGCCACAGTCTATTGCTACTATATCGCCTTCTTCGAGAGGATTGTCGGTAGGAAGTCCGTGTACCACGGCCTCATTTACACTGGTGAGCAAAGTGGACGGACAATCATACAGCCCCAGAAAACCGGGGATGGCGCCCATATCCCTGATAAAGGTTTCGGCTTTCGAATTGAGTTCGTTCGTGCTTACACCGGGTTTAACTTCCGAAGCAAGCATTCCCAGTGTTTTGGAAACCACCAGTGCAGCTTCCCGCATCAATTCTATTTCTTCTCTTGTTTTGGGTATGATCATCTTTGACGTTTAAAAACTGAACCAACTTTTTTTCTTCTTCTTTCCGAGAACGTTTTGAATCGGTTCGGAGTTAAGAAGTTGATAGATCTCACCCCATCCCATTAATCCACCAATATTCCGGTCGTCGATAAAATAATCGGCGTTGATCTTCCTGCTGTATTTAGGGTCGAATTCCTCCTCCGGAAAACTTTTGTTTACAGCGTAGAATACTACCCCGTGCTTTTTACAGAATTCGATAGCGTCATCCAGTGCCTTACCATTTCTGTATGTCCAGAGAATAAGTCGGTGCCCCTTCTCCTGGAGCTTTTTTAATGTCTCGAAAGCAAAGATTATGGGTTTCCCAATGCCCGGGTACTCATCTTCCACGATGGTCCCGTCAAAATCCACAGCAATTGTATAAGTCTCCTGCATTCAATTCAGATATAAAGGGCAAAAATACAAAGAATTATGGCGAAACGGCAAGATTTACAGCAGTGAATGACCTGTCATGGCTGGAGGTTGCTCTAACTGCATCAGCTTGATAATTGTAGGTGCTATGTCGGCCAGGATCCCCTCCTTTACCTCCGAAACATCCGGGTCTACCACGATTATAGGCACCGGGTTGATGGTGTGGGCGGTATGCGGGGATCCATCCGGATTCTTCATTGTTTCACAGTTGCCGTGATCGGCAATGATTAGGGTAGTGTATCCGTGCTTGAGTGCACAATCCACTATCGCTCCGGCACAATTGTCTACTGTTTCGCAGGCCTTTACGGCGGCCTCGAAATCGCCGGTATGGCCTACCATATCAGGGTTTGCAAAGTTCAAACATATAAAATCGGCTGTTTCTGCTTTAATTTCGGGTAGGATCTGATCCCGAATATGGTTGGCACTCATTTCGGGCTGAAGATCGTAAGTGGCCACTTTTGGCGATGGACAGAGGATACGTTTTTCACCTTTGAACGGTTCTTCCTGGCCCCCGTTGAAAAAGAACGTTACATGCGGATATTTCTCGGTTTCGGCAATCCTGATTTGAATCTTGTCGTGTTTTGATAATACTTCTCCCAGGGTATCCTTTAAATTTTGTTTGTTATATACCACTCGGATGTTCTTAAAATTCTCATCGTAATTGGTCAGCGTAACATAATAGAGCGATAAGGCTTCCATATCATGATCCGGGTGATCCTGTTGGGTTAGTACTTCGGTAAGCTGTCGGCCACGGTCTGTTCTGAAATTAAAAAAGATCACCACCTCATCTTCCGAAATAGTCGCCACAGGCTTTTCGTTTTCCATCATTACGATTGGTTCGATAAACTCATCTGAAATTCCTTTTGCATAGCTTTTTTCAAGGCTTTCCACGGCATTTACCGAGGCCTCTCCTTTTCCGGAAATAAGCAAGTCGTACGCTTTTTTTACTCGTTCCCATCGGCGGTCGCGATCCATCGCAAAATATCGTCCAATAATGGAAGCGAGCTTTGCGTTCGTTTTGTCGAGTGATTTCTGAAGCTCACTAATGAATCTTACTCCTGAATGCGGATCTACATCCCGGCCGTCGGTAAAAGCATGAACAAAGAGTTTTGATAGCCCGGCCCGGTGGGCCGCTTCAAGCAGCCCTTTTAAATGATCGATATGTGAATGCACCCCGCCATCAGACAGCAGGCCCAGAAAATGAATCGCCTTATTCTCTTTTTTGGCATAGTTGAATGCTTCCACCAGGGCCTTTTCGTCTTTGAGGGTATTGTTGCTAATGGCGAGATTTACCTTTGCAAGATCCTGGTAGACCACCCGGCCTGCCCCAAGGTTCATATGTCCTACCTCGCTGTTGCCCATCTGGCCGGCCGGAAGCCCAACGTTCATACCGTGAGTTAAGAGTTGTGCCAAAGGGTAAGACTTGCTAAGCTGGTCGATATTAGGTGTATTGGCCTGTGCAATGGCAGACACAGCCGGGTTCTGCGTAATCCCCCAGCCGTCGAGTATCATTAGTATCACTTTTTTATACATGCTGCAAAGTTAAAAACAAAATCCCGCCTAAGCGGGATCATTTTCTTTTTTTGGAAGCGGGTTAGCCACCGTATTTCTCTATCGATTCTCTTATCTTTTCGATCCTGTTTTCGGGATCCGGATGTGTAGACTTAAATTCCGGCACGCGTCCCGGACCCGTGGCAGCCTTGAGAATTTCCATCACACGTATCATTTCGTAGGGGTCATAGCCCGCATTGATCATAAATTGTATCCCCAGGTCATCGCTCTCCAATTCGTCACCCCTGCCGTTTTTCAGTAAGGTATTCTGCCCTATTCCCGCTATTAGGCCACCTGCGTCGGCTCCTACTGCCGCCCCCTGGGAAAGGGTTTGCCAGAATTCGGTATTCGCGATACGTTCAGAAGAATGCCTTCCGAGAACATGACCAATCTCATGACCCAGTACTCCCGCCAGTTGATCCTCATTCAACTTTTCAAAAAGAGCATACGTAATAAAAATCTGACCTCCCGGCAGGGCAAAGGCATTGATCGTCTCGGTATCCGCCAGCAGGTGAAAATCGTATTTGTACGGGCTCCTGGAAGCCATGGTGTTTTGGACAAGTTTATTGCCTACCATATCAAAATAGGCCTGCAGGCGTTGGTCGGGATACAGACCGCCGTGTAGTTCGGCCATCTGAGGTGCCGTTTGAAGCCCTAACCGAATTTCTTCCTGCGGGTCCAGGGCTATTGCTTGCTCGCGACCGGTATAGGGATTCTCCTCGGTACTGGCACATTTCTTAACAAAAGCAAAGGCCACGATAAGTATCCCGATGATAATCCTGATCTTCCAACTTTTCCTGCTTGCCATGATCTAAATAATTAGGAAAATTAAAGTTACAAAAGTTCGGGGTTGATGTCCAGTATGTTTTTGTTACGATAATCATAAATAAATTCATCGGTGAAATGTTGCGCGCCTTTAATGTTTTCCACTTTCAGAATATCTTTTACATTCAAGGAACGATATTCCTTTAGCATGGGTCTGGCTATTGGGGCAAAGCTGAAATGCCAGGGTTCGTATTTAAATCCTTCACGGTGGGGATCGTCCGTATAGACTTCATAGAAGCCGAACGATTCGCTGTGTATGTCCATCCATTCTTTTAATCGGCAGAACGGACCTTCCCCGTGGAAGTGTTCGGCCAGCAATACATTTTCGGGACGCGGTGCATTGGCATCGATAAGGTCAAGGTCGGTACCCCAGTGATGCCTGGATGTTCCCGGAATAGTAGAATATTCTATAATCTTTCTGATAGCTTCGATCGGAGTAAGACCCTGGGAAATATAATCCGAATACTTGGTTTCGAAAATCTCTTTCTGCCTGTTAAAACTTCGGTAGGCTGAGACCACCTCGATTGCAATTCCGTCACTGGCCGCGGCTTTTCTCATGGCCTCGAATGCAACTTTGGTATCCTTATGCATTTTGGAAGTATACGAATCGCCTTCAATATCGGGATTGTTCTTTCCGATAAGTTGATCCAGAGTATATACTTTTTGAAGCGGCTTAAAAGCCATCATGGGCAACAGGGTTGCTGCGGCACTTCCGTACAGTCCCAATTTAAGAAAATAGGATCGTTTCATGGTTTTAGGGTGTCAATTCGGGTGTCGCTTTCCACTTCGTATGGTTCTTTGGCCTGCTGAAATATCCTGGCTTTTAACGTGCCCTTCAGGCTAATGGACGTATCTTCAACTTTCAACCAGCTTCCTTCACGCAGGCCGACAACAGGTATATTATTCTGACTGTGAAACTCCTTTATCCGTGTCTCCCTGGTTTCACCCATATGCGTACTGTTGGGATCGGGGTCGAGGTAGTGGGGATTAATATTGAAAGGTACTGCCCCTAAGGTTTTAAAAGAGGGCGGGTAGACGATGGGCATATCGTTAGTGGTCATCATATTAACCCCACATATATTGCTGCCGGCACTTGTTCCCAAATACGGGGTTCCGTTAAAAAGCACCTCCCGTAAAGGTTCCATTATCCCAGACGCATAAAGAGCGTTCACCAACACAAACGTATTGCCGCCACCGGTGAATATACCTTTGGCATTTTTAATTGCCTGTATGGGTTTATCGAAGGTGTGTAATCCTCTTAATTCTTTATTGATTCCGCGAAAGAATTCTTTCGCCTTTTCCGTGTAATCATCATGATTCATGCCCCCGGGTCGGGCATAAGGGATGAATATTATTTCATCAATACCTTCGAATAGATCCTTTACAGGCTTCAGCAGATAGTCCAGGTAGGATTCTCCATGTACTGTCGATGTACTCGCTATTATAAGATTTTTCTTCATACAATTAATTATGTTATAAATTTAACAAAGACTAGGATGATTATCACAACAACTCTAGATAATTTGCGGAGGTGAAGGCACGACTTTTTCTTTTTCTTATTTTATGTTTCTGGGCTACAGGGATAGAGGCACAGGATCGGATCCTGTTGCAGGGCAAGATCACTAACGAAAAAGATGTGGAAGGTATTCATATACTCAATACCTCTTCCCGTTATAATTCGGTTACCGATCCGTATGGTAATTTTGCAATTACGGTACGGCAAAATGATACCCTTATTTTTTCTTCGGTACATTACAGCCCCCAAAGAGAGATTGTGCATCCCGAAATATTCGAGAAGGGGCTGTTAATTGTCACGCTTACAGAGCTCGTAAATGAATTGGACGAGGTGGTTTTGGGTCCAGATCTCAGCGGAAATCTGAAAACGGATATCGAAAAGATACCCGTTAAGGATAAAATTGATTTCGACGATGTGGGATTGCCGGGCTTTAAAGGAAAGCCCGAAGAAAAGATACCCCCCTTAATAGGCGGAGTGATCACTCCGCTATCGGTTAATCTGGAAGGATTGTACAATCATTTAAGCGGCTACTACAAGAAGCTCCGGATACAGCGAAAGTGGGATGCACAGAACATTGCGGTCGCCGGGATGTTAGACTTTTATTCGGCCGAATTTTTACACAGGTCCTTCGGGCTTCCGGAGAATAAACTGTATGACTTTTTTCTGTTTTGTATAGAGACCAGTGATATACAGTCCAGATTTTATTCTGAAGACTATGGAGTCGTTTTGGAGATCATTGAAGACAGGGCAAAAGTCTATGTACAACGCATAGAATTGGAAAAGGAATGATTTTTGTAACGTCCGAAATAAAAATTCGTCAAATAAACTTTGAAATTTAATTATATGAAATTCTTCAGAATCTGCTTGATTCTTCTCATATTGCCGTTACTTACTTCCTTTGCCGATCACAAATTCTACGTCAGCATAACGAAAATGGAGTATGTTAAGGAGAAACAGGCCATACAGATTATATCAAAAATATTTATAGATGATATCGAAGACGTGCTTCAGCAGCGATACGACCCTTCCATCAGTCTTGCCACCAAAAAGGAAAGCCAGCGTGATATTGATTTCCTCAGAACCTATATCGATCAGAAATTCGATATTTGGGTAAACGGCAAGCAAGTTAGCATAGACTTTATCGGGCATGAGTATGAAACAGACGTGCTTAAGATCTATATGGAGGTGACCGGAGTGAAAGAAGTGAAAACCCTCGAAGTGAATAATGAGTGGCTCACAGAACTCTTCGAAGAACAACAGAATATCATTCACTTCAAAAGCGATACACGCAGAAGCATGATACTGGAGAAGGAAAATCCTAAAGGAATGTTAAACTTCAATTAATCTGCCCTTGAGACAGCAGTATAAAACTTATTTTTATCCGATTATTTAAAACCCGAGAATACAATGAATTTATTTAAATACTTAACCCTGGTGTTGGTAATTCTATCAGCAGGAACAATCTTTGCCCAGGAAGAGAATACCGCTGAGGAGCGCAAACCCGGTCACTACAACAATAACCGCTTTAAACAACTATACGAGGAGTTTTCAACTCCCAATGTATTCCGAACAGCCAGCGGTGCTCCGGGTCCACAGTATTATCAGCAACAGGCAGATTATGTCATGGATATTATTCTGGATGATAAGAACGCCAGGTTATACGGAAATGAGACTATCACCTATTCAAACAATTCCCCTGATGTACTCGAATACCTTTGGGTACAACTCGACCAGAATGTTCGGGCCAAGGACTCTCCGTCTCCACTTATCGAGCCTAGTGGTGCTGTTCAGGCAGATCGCGCAAGTAGTTTTGTGGGCCAATACATGGGAGCACCTTTCGACGGAGGTTTTAACATACAGGAGGTAAAGGACAGCAAGGGCGGTAACCTGCCTTACATTATCAACCAGACGATGATGCGTGTGGAAATGCCGAAAGACCTGAAGCCCGGAGAGAAATTCACCTTTTCTATCAAATGGTGGTACAATATCCCGGATCATACCATAGACCGTGCTCGCAGCGGATACGAAACCTTCGAGGATGGCAATCGCGGCTATGTGATCGCTCAGTTCTATCCGAGGATGGCAGTTTACAATGATGTTGAAGGATGGCAGAACAGCCAATTCTGGGGCCGTGATGAATTTGCACTTCCTTTTGGAAATTTCGAAGTGAATATAACGGTTCCAGCCGACCATACCCTCGATGCCACCGGGGTACTCCTTAACAGAAAGGAAGTATTTACGAAAACGATGATGGATCGTTACGAGCAGGCTAAAAAAACGTACGATAAGCCGGTTGTGATAGTTACACAGCAAGAAGCCGAAGCTGCTTCAAAAGGATTTGCCACCAATACAAAGACCTGGAAATTCAGAGCCGAGAATGTTCGCGATTACGGATTCGCTACCTCAAGACGATATATCTGGGATATGATGGCTGTTAAGATTGGAAACAAAGACGTAATGGCTGTATCTGTATATCCTCCAGAAGGGAATCCGCTTTGGGAACAGTGGTCTACCAGGGCCGTGGCCAGTACACTGAAATCGTATTCTCGAATGACTTTCGATTATCCGTATCACAAGGCCATTTCGGTTCATGCCAAAAACCAGGGAATGGAATATCCTATGATCTGCTGGAATTACGGTCGGCCGGATAAAGACGGAAATTACAGTGAAAGAACCAAATACGGGATGATTAGTGTTATTATTCACGAAGTGGGTCATAACTATTTCCCAATGATCGTTAACAGTGACGAGCGTCAATGGACCTGGATGGATGAAGGATTGAATACCTTCGTACAATATGTCGCTGAACAGGATTTTGGGGAGACCTATCCGGAAGCCATTGCACCAAACCAGAGCTATCCTTCACGAAGGGGCCCGGCAAAGAACATTGTCGATTATATGGCCGGCGATCAGGATTATCTGGAACCTATCATGACCAAAGGCTTAAATACACATAATTTTGGCGCCAATGCCTATTCCAAACCTGCAACCGGCTTGAATATACTTCGTGAGACTATCATGGGCCGGGAGTTATTCGACTATGCCTTCAAGACCTATGCACAGCGCTGGATGTTCAAACACCCAACCCCCGAAGATTTCTTCCGTACAATGGAGGATGCTTCGGCTGTAGACCTGGACTGGTTCTGGAGATCATGGTTTTACACCACCGACTATACCGATATTGGTGTTAAGGAGGTTAAGAAATTCTATGTAAGTTCGAAAATGACCAAGGAGGTTCGAGAGATGATCGCTGCACGCGGGATCAATGAGGGCGACTTGCCACCGCTTGTGTATATGATAGAAGAAGGCAGCGAAGACTTCGAAGAGAGTATGCGAACTGCATCGCTTAATGATGTGAGTACGCTTCAGGAGTATATATTGGAGAATATACCGGCCGACCAACGTGCCGGCTTAAAGAATCCGAAATATTTCTATGAAGTTACTTTCGAAAAACCGGGAGGTATCCCGATGCCTATCATAGCCGAATACACATACAGCGACGGTAGCAGCGAACGCGTAACCTATCCTGCCCAGATATGGAGAAAGAATGATGAAACGGTAGGCAGGGTGATCGCCAGTGAAAAAGAGATCACAAAGATCGTTGTAGACCCGGATGAAGAAACCGCAGATATCGATACCTCTAACAACAGCTGGCCCGCACGGAAAAAGCTGGGAGAGTTCGATGCTTTTAAAAATAAAGTGAAGGGACAATAATCCCTGATTAACACCAGCCCCGTTTGAAAAAACGGGGCTTTTTTATTTCAAATCAACTCATTTACAATTCAGAATATCTTAGGTATATTTGCAGTATGAATACGTTGATAGTACTTCCTGTTTTTATTAGCGGTGCGGAGATAGCGTTTATCCTGTTTATCGTGCTTATGGTGTTTGGTGCCGATAAAGTCCCGGAAATTGCCAGGGGTCTTGGTAAAGGGATGCGACAGATCAAGGATGCTACCAACGACATAAAATCCGAAATTACGAAAAGCGCAGAGAAACAGGGCCTTGATGTGGATATCACCAAAGACGTTCGAAAGGAGATCGACAAAGTAAAAGAGGATGTAAAAGAGATCACCGGGCCGGTTAAACGTAAATTCTAAATGCTTCAGACGTTAAAAGATTGGGATCGAGAACTTTTTGTTTGGCTCAATGGTTTGGGTATCGAACAAGCGGATGCCTTTTGGATTTACGTAACCCAGATCAGCAGTTGGACTCCGCTCTTCCTCTTGTTTATTTTTTTGATCTTCTATAAGTACAAATGGAAGCGGGGGCCAATCGTCTTTATTATACTTCTGGTGGCTTTTGCGCTTACCTTGTTCCTAACCGACCTTACCAAGGATTATGTAGCCAGGCTTCGGCCCAATAATGCCGGTGAACTGGCCGAACTGATCAGAATCTTACAAAAACCCACCAATTTTAGCTTTTTCTCTGGACATGCCTCTACCAGTTTCGCGGTAACCACCTTCGTGGTACTCGCTCTACGAGATTACTCCAAATGGATTTACCTGGCTTATATCTGGCCCCTGATCTTTGTTATGAGCAGGATCTATGTGGGGGTGCATTATCCCAGCGACATTGCTGTTGGAGCCGGGGTGGGAACGATTATCGCCGTCCTGCTTTATAAACTTATGGTATGGCTGCTCAACAGGCTGTTTCCGGATTTAGCGAACCCTGCTGATGGTGAGACCATCCCTAACGGGTAAGATTACGGTTTCCAGTCTGGGGTCGGTATTCAACAATTTATTGTACTCAAGCAACGCCTTGGTGTCGAGGTCGTCTTCCTGAATTTTTTCGATTACTTTACCACTCCATAGCACATTGTCGCTCAGGATAACTGAGCCCCTGCGCAGGGCCGGCATAATTAATTCGAAGTACCTGGGGTAGTTCTTTTTGTCGGCATCGATAAAAACCAGGTCGAAGGTCATTTTTAACTCGGGAATGATCTCGGCCGCATCGCCGGTGTGCTGGAAGATCTGATTGCCATAATCGGATTTATCGAAATACTTCCGCTGAATTTCATACAATTCCTCGTTGTTATCGATGGTATGAATGGCACCATCGGCCTGAAGTCCCTCGGCAAGACACAAGGCAGAATAGCCTGTATAGGTCCCGATCTCGAGGACATTCTTAGGCGCGATAAGGTGTGATAACATACTTAAGATGCGTCCTTGAAGATGTCCGCTTAACATTCGGGGGGCGAGTACCTTCTGCCAGGTTTCCCGGTTTAATTCCTTTAATAATTCGGGCTCGGGTTGTGAATGAGACTCGACGTATTTTTCAATTTTTTCGGGCAGGAAATTCATTATCAGGATAAAATTCGTTTCAGTAATTTTTCTTTGGCCGCCGTGTCATCCCCGCACAACCACTGGATTACGTTTTTACTCCAGATATCGTCACAATCCTCAGGAGACAAAATCTTGCGCTCCATGGCGAGGTCGAGAATTTTCCCCGGGTAGGACGATTGCTGAGTGCTTTCCATCTCCCCGAGCGGATATGGATCATCCAGACCCATTAGCACCTGTGGTACTCCCTGGTTTTTTACAAGTAATTCGAGCGACCCGGTATCGTGGACCAAAGTGTCGAAGAAGATATTGGGGTGTCCCACAGATTTTCGCGGGTGAACCTTGCCTTCAAACAGATCCGGCCGCCCGTCGAAGCCCTGGATTCTCCTTCCCAGGTTGATCTGGGCAAGTTGTCCGCCATGGGCAAAACAAGTCCTCATATTGGGGAATTTGTCGGCATACCCGTTCAGCGTCAGGAAGTGATATGCATCGGCACATTGGGCGAGCATCCAAATAAGGTGGAAACGCCAGGAGGTGTTTTCCAACAATATAAATTTTTCACCGTCGTATGGATGAATTTCAACGGCCAGGTTGTACTTTGAAGCCAGTTCGAATATCGGTTCATTTTCTTCATCGAAAATACAGCGCCAGGTTCCAATAGTGTCCATGTAATGTGTGGGTAGACAGAGTAACTGCATTCCCAGCTCTTCTACACAACGCTCAATCTCCCACAGGGCACCGCGAACAAATCCGGGATGAACCACAAAACCACAGGTGAATTTTGAAGGATGCTCGTGTTGCACCTTGGCATTGAAATCATTCTGGAAGCGCAGGGCCTGTTTCATCTCTTCAACCCGAAGTCCGTTTCCGTACAACTGACTAAGATTTAAAACCACTGCGTGATCGATTTTAAATCGTTCCATCCATTCCAGTTTCTCATGAAGGAAAAAGCTCGAGTCGGTTACAGGTCTGCTCCAGTTTTTCTGAAGCATGAATTTCCTGTCCTTATCCACCCAGAAGATTCCCTTGTCTTTCATGAACTGGGGAATTTCCTCCGGATAGGGAAGGAGGTGGGAATGTCCGTTGATCCTTAATTTTTTTTCCATTCAATTACTGTTCTGAGTACGGTTGAAGGATAGCGTACAAGTTAGGGTGATATTATGCATACCACTGTAAATTTACAAAGATTTTGTCCTTCCGCCGTCCACGGGAAGATTAATTCCATTGATATAACTGGCTGCTTCCGAAGCGAGAAAAGCCACAGCATTGGCGATTTCCCCGGGCTGCGCAAATCTTCGGGAAGGAACCAGGTTCTTCATAAAGCTGGTGGCATCTGCCTCAGATTTTTTCATCCGTTTAGAGGCGTTAGACACTATATCATCCAGGCGATCTGTTGCGGTAAATCCCGGTAAAACGTTGTTCACGGTAATGCCAAACGGTCCGAGTTCGTTTGCAAGGGTTTTGCTCCAGTTGGCCACGGCTCCTCTAATAGTATTACTTACCCCCAGGCCGTCGATAGGCTGCTTCACAGAGGTTGAAATGATATTTATAATCCGACCATAATCTGCCTTTTTCATGCCGGGGACAAGCGTTTGCACCAGTATCTGGTTGCAAATAAGGTGCTGGGAAAAGGCTTTTGTGAATTCTTCAGGCCTGGCCTCGAAGATCGGCCCCCCTTTCGGGCCGCCGGTATTGTTTACCAGGATATGGAAGATCTTGTTGTGGGCCGCTATCTCGGCCTTCTCCTTAACATCGTCGGGATTGGTAAAATCGGCCACAAAGTAATTGTGTTTTTGTCCCTGCTCGAAAGGTAGTTCGATAAGTGTCTCCTTCAATTTGGCTTCATTTCTGGCTACCAGGGTTACGGTAGCTCCCAGGGCCGCTAATTGTTTGGCGGTTGCTTTTCCTATGCCTGCAGTACTGCCACAGACCATTGCGTTTTTATTCGTTAAATCTAAATTCATATCTTCTGTTTCACGTTCGATAAAATGCGATTCATCATTTCCGGTCGCACTTCATTTGCTATTCCTCCGATGCGTATTTTATGCATACATTCTTGGTTTCAGTAAAAAATTTAAGCGCCTCAAAACCACCTTCCCTGCCTACGCCACTGTCTTTCATTCCCCCGAAAGGAGTCCTCAGATCGCGGTTTAACCAGGTATTCACCCATACGATTCCCGATTCCAATTGTTTGGACACGCGCATCGTTCTGTCGATATTACCGGTCCAAACCGTAGCCGACAGCCCGTATTTAACGTCGTTGGCCATGGTGATCACTTCAGATTCAGATTTAAAGGACATTATGCTAACCACCGGGCCAAAAATCTCTTCCTGGTTTACCCTACAACTATTGTCGGAAATTTCGATAATCGTGGGTTGCAGGTAATAACCGTCCTCATATCCGGTGACTTTCACAGTCTCACCACCATACAATACCGTTCCGCCATCTTGCCGGGCGAGATCGATATACGACCTAACTTTCTCCATATGCGGCTTAGAAACCAATGCTCCAATACTAGTTGTTTCATCACCGGGATAACCAACCTTGAGTTTTTTTACACGCTCAACGAAATCGGTTTTGAATTTTTCATAAATACCGGCTTCCACGAAAATTCGACTCCCACAAAGACAAATTTGCCCTTGGTTGGCAAAGGAAGAACGAACCGTAACAGCCAGCATCTTATCGTAATCACAATCGGCAAAGATGATATTGGGATTTTTACCGCCCAGTTCCAACGATAATTTCTTAAACATGGGTGCAGCTGTCCTGGCAATATGTTCCCCGGTTTTTGTACCCCCGGTAAAAGAAATGGCCTTTATCTTCGGATGACCAACAATCGCCTGCCCGGCTTCCGGACCGAGGCCATGGACAATATTCAGAACGCCTTTGGGCAATCCGGCTTCAGTGAGGATCTCGCCCAGAAGATATGCCGTCTTTGGAGTAACTTCGCTGGGTTTGGCAACAACGGTATTTCCTGCTGCTATGGCAGGCGCAACTTTCCAGGTAAACAAATACAGCGGAAGATTCCATGGAGAAATGCATCCAACCACGCCAAGTGGCTGCCTGAGGGTGAAATTCATCGTATCCAGGCCAACGCTTTCATGAGCTTCGCTGGCAAACTGTGTTATGGCATTTCCGAAGAACCTGAAATTTGCCGATGCCCGGGGAATGTCCACGCTTTTGGCCAGACTTAGCGGTTTTCCGTTATCTTCCGATTCGGCTTCAGCCAATTTGTCCAGATTCTTTTCTATAAGAGAAGCCACCTTCAGCATAATCCTGCTTCGTTCGTCTATGGTCGTATTGCTCCAGGCCGGAAAGGCATTTGCGGCTGCCTGGTATGCTGCCTCTATGTCTTCACTATTGGAAGCCGCTATTTTAGCGTAAACCTTGCCGGTGGAAGGGTTGTAGTTATCGAGCCACTCACCGCATAAAGGGGCGCAGTATGATCCATTGATATAATTCAGAATCTTCTCCATGAGTAGAATCGGTTTCTAGAGGGGTTTACTAAACAGGTTTATACGCCATGGCTTTAATTTCTACCACCAAATAGGGGTGGGGTAACTGGTGTACTGCCACCGTAGTCCTGGCCGGACCGGTTTCTTTGCTGAAAAATTCTGAATAAACCTCATTATAACCTCCAAAATCGTTCATGTTCACCAGAAAGGTGGTTATATCCACTACATCTGAAAGCTCGGCACCTTCCGTAGCGAGGTAATCCCTGATATTCTCAAGGACCGCGCGGGTTTGCTCCCGGATATCCAGGTGCATACTGCCCATGTCGTCCAATTTGTGAACTCCGGCAAAGCTGTTATCTGCCAACCGCGAACTTGTACCACTGATAAAGATAAAGTCGCCCACTCGTTTTACATGAGGATAGGCGCCTCTTGGTGTGGCTTTTCCTTCAACTAAGCTGCTTTTATTTGTCATAATACTTATTTCAAATATTTAACCACTGCATCGTCCTGCAGCATTTCATTTGTTTCTTTCGTTACCATGGCCAGTTTATCCTCCAAAGACATGGCTTCCGTTAACTTTTCGTCAGCCAGCAGATTGAGAATGGCTTTATCCTGTGCTCTTCCTAAACGCATTGCTTTCGAATACGGAATATCCTCATTAAAGGTAACTAAAGAATATTTACTGCTATAACGGTTTGAAAAATTGGTTTCGAATGCGATCTCAAGCTTGCGTTTTTTCTGAAAAAGTGCACTGGCAGTGTGCTCCTTCATCTCGTAGAAGTTATCCAGTGCAAGATCGGCTATGGCATCGGTATCTGCTTTTCTCACCTGCTCATACCGGGCGAAAACCTGCTGCCAGTCGCCTTCAACTTTATCCAGGATCTCGTCGAAGACCACTACATCTTCGAATGAGGCATTCATTCCCTGTCCGTAGAAGGGGACAATAGCATGTGCCGCATCGCCCATGAGCAATGTCTTACCGAAGCTGCTCCACGGTGAGCACTTAATGGTGCCCAGCGGGCCGGTTGGATTATCAAAGAACTCTTTGTCCAGATCCGGCATCAGGGAAAGGGCATCGGGATATTCAGCCTCGAAATACCGCTTTACCATTTCGGGGCTGCTTAAGTTATCAAAACAATAATCACTATTGCTGTAGGGTAAGAATAAGGTTACCGTAAAGCTGCCGTCCAAATTTGGAAGTGCTATAAGCATATCCTCTCCGCGCGGCCATATATGCAGTGCGTTGGCATCGGTACGATAACCGCCGTCCTTTGCAGCAGGAATTGTGATTTCCTTGTAGCCGTGGGTTAACCACTCCTGACTAAAACTGAACAGGAACTCCTTGTTCAGAAACATGGATTTTCGCACAGCCGATCCGGCCCCGTCTGTACCGAATAAGATATCTGCTTCAATTTTAACTCGCTCGCCTGATACAGAATTCTTAAATGTTGCCGAAGCGTTCTTTAAATCGACCTTTTCACAGCCGTGATCGAAAATAATTTCCACTCCCGGCAGGTTTTCTGCTGTATCAAGCAGTAGCATATTGAGGCCTGGGCGGGAAATGGAATTGATGTATTCATCGGCTCTTCCGCTGTAGGGGCTTAAAAATTTATTTCCCTCTTTGTCGTGAATCATCCTACCGTGCATGGGAATACACAATTTTTTTGCTTCTTCTTCAACGCCCGCAAGGCGTAATCCTTTCAAACCCCGGTCGCTTAGAGCCAGGTTTATCGATCGGCCCGCATCCTGAGTGACCTTGCGGAGGTCAGGTCGTTTTTCCACCATGGTTACCTTATAGCCCCTTTGTGCCAATCGGATGCAAAGCAGGCTGCCGCATAATCCTGCACCAATGATTAAAATATGATCGTTCGTCCTCATGAATTCAAAAGCTGTTTTAATCGTTCGGCAAACTTATATACATCCTCGAAACTGTTGTACAGTGGAACAGGAGCCACGCGAATCACATCCGGTTCGCGCCAGTCGCTTATCACCCCGGCTGCTGTTAACCGGGTGTGCAGGTCTTTATTGGCGTTCTTTAGTTGAATGGATAACTGGCAACCTCGTTCGTCCGGGTTGCGGGGCGTAATCATTGAAATACCATCGTTGTTTAATTCGTCGATCAGATATTCCAGGAAACCGGTAAGTTTAATAGCCTTTTCACGTAAATTTTCCATTCCCGCCTCGTCAAATACATCCAAAGACGCCATGATGGCCGCCATGGAAAGTATGGGCGGATTACTTAGTTGCCAGCCTTCGGCTCCCGGGAGGGGATCGAATTCGTGTCTCATATTGAAACGGGTCTGTTTGTTATGACCCCACCATCCTGCGAAACGTTTTAACTGGGCATTCTCGGCATGACGTTCATGGACAAAACAGCCTGCTAGGCTACCCGGTCCGCTGTTGAGGTATTTATAACTGCACCAGACGGCAAAATCGGGACCGGCATTGTGCAGGTCGGGAAGAATATTTCCAGCCCCGTGTGCAAGATCGAAGCCTACTTTACAGCCGTGATCATGTCCCAGTTTAGTTATTTCTTTTAGCGGAAAGGACTGCCCGCTGTAATAATTGGTGCTACCTATCATGAGCAGCGCGATCGATGATCCCTCTTCCTTCATAATTTCTTCCAGGTCCTCCATCCGGCAAAGGTCTTCTCCCGGGCGGGGCTTCCATAGAATAAGGCCGTCTGAAGGAGCAAAGCCATGAAATCTCAGCTGACTTTCCACCGCGTATTTATCGCTGGGGAAAGCGTCGCTCTCAACCACGATCTTATAGCGCGCTTTGGTCGGTTGATAAAAAGATACCATCATTAAATGCAGATTGGTGGTGAGTGTATTCATTACCACCACTTCCTCGTTTTTGGCTCCTACCAGCTTTGCCATTTTCTCGGTAAGGAATTCATGGTAAGGCATCCAGGGATGCCTGGCATGGGTATGACCTTCCACACCAAGATTTGCCCAATCCTCCAGTTCTTTTTTTATATATGTTGAAGTGGATTTTGGCTGAAGCCCAAGTGAATTACCGCAGAGATAAATAAGTTCATTGCCGTTGGAATCAGTTGGGATATGAAATTTTTCCCGGAAGTGGGCCAAAGTGTCTTCGGCATCACAACGCCGGGCAAATTCAAGGGAATTTTCGAACATAGTCTGGAGTAATTTCGGCTTTGAACAAAAATAGGAATTTATATTCGTTCTGGTTTCCAATTTTAAGGCTTGTTAATTTATATTTGTGCAATGACGACCGCAATTCGACTCATACTGCCCGTATGTGCATTACTGATTACAGCCATGGGATTTGCACAATCTGTGGCCAGGCAATGGAATGAGGAAGTGCTGCATGCCATCCGGAACGATTACGCTCGTCCTACTGTTCACGCGCGCAACCTTTTCCATACTTCGCTTGCCATGTACGAAGGCTGGTCGATATATGACAAGGATAGCAGGCCGTTTTTTCTTGGGAATAAATTGGGTTCCTACGAATGTATATTCGATGGATTTACTACCGATGAAGAAATCGCAACAGCGAGACATAAAACCATAAGCTATGCGGTTTATCGTTTAATGAAACATCGCTTTGCGAATTCCCCGGGTAAGGATGAGATATATGCCTCCATCGATAGTTTGATGGAATCATTTGGTTACGACACCACCTATAACAATGCGTATTACAAGAACGGCAATCCGGCCGCAATGGGGAACTATATTGCTGAACAACTTATTGCGTTCGGACTACAGGATGGTTCAAATGAGGCCAACGATTACCAGAATCGTTATTATGAGCCATTGAACGCCCCATTAAATACAGATATCTCAGGAAATCCAACTATGGAATTCCCCAACCACTGGCAACCGTTAAGAGTTGAAAATTGGGTAGATCAAAGTGGAAATACCATTCCGGGCGGACAGCCGCCTTTTTTGGGGCCCGAGTGGGGGCAGGTTACGCCTTTTGCCTTAAGTGAGGAACAGCTTACCATATTTCCATCGCCCGATTTCGATTATTACGTTTATATGGATCCCGGTGCACCGCCATTTATTCAGAATGGTTTGGGATTAGAGGATCCTTACAAATGGGGTTTTGCCATGGTATCTGTCTGGGGTTCGCACCTGGGGCCTGAAGATACTACCACCATCGACATTTCCCCTGCAGCTCTTGGCAATTTACCGTTTGATGAGTATCCTCAGTTATTTTCTGATTACAAGGATTTTTATGATTTTTTTGAAGGTGGCGATCCATCCCGGGGAAGGCCGGTAAACCCGGTGACGGGAGAACCCTATCAACCTCAAATTGTAAAGCGGGGGGATTATACCAGAGTCCTTGCCGAATTCTGGGCCGATGGGCCGGACAGCGAAACACCACCCGGGCATTGGTTCACCATCCTGAACTATGTAAACGACCATCCCTTACTCGAAAAGCGATTCGAGGGGAGAGGGGAAGTATTATCAGACCTGGAATGGGATATTCGTTCGTATTTTATACTTGGCGGAGCCATGCACGATGTGGCGGTTACGGCCTGGGGAATTAAAGGGTATTACGATTATGTGAGGCCTATTAGTGCCATCCGCTATATGACAGATCGCGGGCAGTCCAGCGACCCTGCCTTACCCAGTTATCACCCTCATGGCATTCCGCTTATTCCCGATTATATCGAACTTGTAAATCCCGGAGACCCACTGGCAGGCGCATTCGATGAAAACGTAGGGAAAATAAAACTGTACACCTGGCGCGGACCGGATTATATAGCTGATCCTAATAATGACATCGCGGGTGTAGGCTGGATACTTGCCGAAGAATGGTTTCCCTACCAGAGGCCTTCCTTTGTTACCCCACCATTTGCGGGGTATGTTTCAGGTCATTCCACCTTTTCCAGGGCAGCTGCAGAAATCCTTACCAGACTCACGGGAGATGAGTATTTTCCCGGGGGGATGGGAGTTTTCGATATTCAACAGCATGAATTCCTGAAATTTGAAAAGGGGCCAAGCGAGTCGTTTCAATTGCAATGGGCGACATACAGGGATGCCAGCGATCAGACCAGCTTATCCCGGATTTGGGGCGGTATTCACCCGCCCTGTGATGACATTCCCGGTAGATTTATCGGTTTTGAACTGGGGCATAACGCCTTCGAATTTGCGAAACGCGTGTTTAATGCTGAAAGTGTTGCTAACGGAATTCTCTTTCCTAATCCTGCCAGCGACCTGCTAACCCTGGCATATGAAACCAACGACAACTTACAGCTCAATGTGTATGATATGGTTGGGAATAGGATATTGTCTGTTCCCGCAGATTTTGATGAGAATCATTATTGCCGGTTAAATATTTCTGCGCTCTCACAGGGAATGTATTTTGCAGTCCTTCAAAATGAGGGGAACCCGATTTTGGTGCGAAGATTTTTAAAGAAGTAACTATTCGCGAATAACCGAAATATTACTGAAATACAACCTGAAATTACCGGTCGTATCGGTGTGTTGGGTGGCAATTTTGATGCCGTCATACGATTTAACTTCACCCCAAAGGGTAGCGGTAGCAGCCTTAGCCGCATTCTGTGGGCGATATGCCCATTCCTTCACCATATAAGAGTTATCGTAATAAAAATCATACGCATCGCCGGGGGTATAGCCACCTTCATTACCGTATATTATTGTAAGCTTATTTAAAGTGTCTTTTGAAACAGCTGCTGCCACCCGGGTGGAATCGATAAAGGTGGTACCTTCATCCCAGACCAGTTTAAAAGGAGATAACATCCAATACGTATCATTGATGAACCGCTTATCGGCAGCCCGTGAAATACTGTCCAGAGGTTGGTCCCGGAAATAGGAAACAGTATCTTTTTCATTCATATAGACCACCTTGTTTTGTTTGGGAAACCACTTAAAACTGCGCTCGAAATGTCGCTCACCCCTGTCTACGTTGAATGTAAATTCCAGCATGTCGACCCCCTTCCAGTTTTCAATTCCATATGCCATTGCTATCTTTTCGGCTGTAGTTTGAACTTCGTTCGAAGCTAGATCGGCGGTAGCCTTTTCAGAAGAATTATTACATGAAGCAAGTAAAATAGTCGAAAGGAGTAGGCCGATAGAAATTCTCATAGCGTTGAATTTCAGTAAAAATAATCATTCCCGTACAGCATACATAATTTTTGTATTTTTATATATGGACATTAAAAAAGAATATTCGAACGGTGAGATAACCGTGGTTTGGAAACCCGGTTTGTGTTTTCATTCAAAAGAGTGTGTAAAAGGTTCGCCACAAGTCTTCAATCCCAATGAAAAGCCCTGGATAAAAGTAGGGGAATCAACTTCCGAAGCGATTATACGTACCGTGGAAAAGTGTCCCAGCGGCGCTCTCACCTATTACAGGAATTCGGACAAAGTAACCGAGGATACAAAAGAACAAAATGCGGAGCGTACCTGTGTTGAAGTTCTGAATAATGGACCTTTATTGGTTAAAGGAACAATAGAGGTAATTCATGCCGATGGAAGGATAGAGGTTAAAGAGCCAAGAACATCGTTTTGCAGATGCGGTAAAACCTCTAATATTCCTTTTTGCGACGGATCTCACAAAAAATAGTCGATGGAATTAACTATAAATGATAATACAGAACGCAAACGATTTGAAACAGAATACGAGCGAAAAATCGCCTTTATTGAATATATAAGGGCGAAAAATGGAGTATACCTAACCCATACAGAGGTGCCAAAATCCCTGGAAGGCAAAGGTATAGGCTCGAACTTAGTGAAACAGGTCCTTCAGCAAATTTTGCAGGAGGGAGAAAAGGTAGTACCCCTGTGTCCTTTTGTGGCATCGTACATCCGGGAACATCAAGAGTGGAAATCCCTGGTTGCAGAAGGTTATAATGTATAAAGCCCATCCGTCGGACAGGCTTTAAGTTAAGAGCTGTGGATTTAATCTATTGCATCTTCCGCGTCATCGACCACATCTTCAACATCATCTGCCACCGTTTTATTCTCCCGGCAGCTTTCGAAGGTAACACTCGCCACTCCCAGAAATAGCAAGAGTAAAAGAAATTTTCTCATAATAATAATTTAAAGGTTAGTAAATTTATGGCCTTCTGCCTGTAGCGAGTCGGTAAAGGATTCCAATTATAGCCAGAACGAGAAGGATGTGGATCAGACTACCCACGGCGTCTCCAAAACCAAAGTAGCCTATCAACCAGCCTACCAGTAAGATTACAACTATTAACCAAATTAAGTCTCTCATAATGAATGTTTTTGTGATTAGTATCTTAAAGATAGCAGGAAAACCCACCGCACTGTCGGCATTTAACCTGTCTTTAACCCAATCTTATGAAAATTTTGTGTTTAGTGAATAGGGCAATCAGTCCGATAATTACAATAAGTCAACAGCGATGAATTTTAACAAGGAGTTCGATACCAACCGTCAAACCTGGAATAAAAAGGCTGAAGTTCACGCTGCCAGTGAATTTTACGACCTAGAGGCCTTTAGAGAAGGACATAGCTCCCTTAATAAGTACGAATTAGACGCCTTACCGGAAGTGGCAGGTAAATCCCTGCTTCATTTGCAGTGTCACTTTGGCCAGGATACGCTTAGTTGGGCCCGGAAAGGAGCAGCCTGCACCGGTATAGATTTTTCTGAAAAGGCAATAGAGATTGCTCAATCCCTTAACCGGGAACTTCAGTTAAACGCCAGTTTCCTGTGTTGTAATGTCCTGGACGTTTCGGAGTATATTTCTGAAACTTTCGATATAGTCTTTACAAGTTACGGCGTGATTGGCTGGATTCCCGAGCTGTTGCCCTGGGCGAAAATGATATCGGAGCGATTAAAACCCGGTGGAATTTTCTATATGGTCGAATTTCATCCTATTGCCTGGATGTTCGATTATCTCCAGGACCCGCCGGTGCTGCGATACGGCTACCAACAAAAAGAACCCATATACGAAGAATACGAGGGCTCATATACCGAAGATGCCGAAACGAAAATATTAAGCAAGGAATACGGTTGGAATCATGGCCTGGGAGAAGTCGTCACTGCACTTACAGAGGCGGGGCTGAAGATCGAGTACCTGAAGGAACACCCTGCTTCGCCCTATGATATTTTTCCGAATCTTATCAAGACCGAAGATGGTATGTATGAAAGAGTCGATGGTCTTTTTCCCCTGGTTTATGAGATCAAGGCAGTAAAAAGTGAGTGAATACCGCCGGGAATTAATGATCGGCCGGTTCTTTCAAGAGTTCAGGGAATTTTTTCTGAAACCGCTTTAACCTGGGGATGGATACATTCTGAATGTATGGATTGGTAGGATTCCGTTTTTCGTAATCCTGGTGATAGTTTTCAGCGTCCCAGAATTTCTGAAAGGGCAACACCTGGGCTGCGACCTTGCCTTCACCGTATTCTTTTTCCAATTCGCTGATCTTCGATTCGATAATTTCTTTCTGTGCGGGATTCTGATAAAAAATAATAGACCTGTATTGGGAACCGTGATCAGGACCCTGTCCGTTCACCTGGGTAACATTCTGCGAACCAAAGTACACATCTACCAGGGTCTTGAACGAAACCACTTCGGGGTTGTAAATCACCTCCACGGCCTCCGCGTGCCCGGTTCTGCCCGTATTACTCGATTCGTAGGTCGGGTTTTCCGTGTGTCCGCCGCTGTAACCGGAAATGGATTCCTTAACGCCTTTCACACTTTCATAGATAGCTTCAACGCACCAAAAGCAGCCACTGGCAAAATAGGCGCGTTCCAGTCCATTCTGAGGTGGTACTTCCACAGGCTCTATGGTAGCCTGGGCCTCAGCCTCTATTTTTTTGTTGGTCTCATTTGAAGACTGACAACTTGCCTGTATTGAAATCAATGCGAAGGAAAAAAACAGATAACAAAACTTTCTCATAATATTTTTAGCTTAACAAGACCAATGTTTGTATTGCCTGTCCTGAAGTGCCGTATAAATTAATAAAAAAAGCCCTCACTTGATGTGAAGGCTTTGTTATAATTTTAATGGGTTTATTTCACTTTCTTAAAAAGTTTTTCCATTTTTTCTCGTTCTTCCATAGCCAGTTCGGGATCTACAAGGATTCGGCCGCTATGCTCATCGGTGATGATTTTCTTTCGTGCCGCGATCTCCATTTGCACCTGTGGCGGAATGGTAAAGAACGATCCTCCGGAAGCTCCTCGTTCCACCGGAACAACAGCCAGTCCGTTCTTCACGTTGCTGCGAATTCGCTTATACGCTTTAATAAGGCGTTCTTCGATGTTCTTTTCGTATTTCTCCGACTCCTTAATGAGAGACTTTTCTTCTTTCTCTGTTTCTGAAAGGATCTCATCCAATTCGCTCTGCTTGTGCTTGAGGTGATCCATGCGAGCGGCTAATCGCTCCTTGGTCTCGTCTATCACGACATTCTTTTGTTCGATCTGGGCTTTAAGTTCTTTGATATGTTTTTCGGCCAACTGAATTTCCAGTTCCTGAAACTCAATTTCCTTACTCAGGGAATTGTATTCCCGGTTGTTTCTCACGTTATCCTGCTGAGAAGCGTACTTCTTGATAAGGGCCTTAGCCTCCTCGATCAAATTTTTCTTATCCTTGATATTGGTTTCAATCTGTTCCAGATCGGAAGTAAGTTTTTCGAGGCGGGTATTCATTCCGGCTACTTCATCTTCAAGGTCCTCAACTTCGAGAGGAAGCTCACCACGCACATTTCTGATCTCATCGATACGGGAATCGATAAGCTGAAGATCGAATAATGCTCTTAACTTCTCTTCAATAGTAGTTTCTGTCTTTGTTGCCATATGCTAGTAATAACTAATAGGATTGGTGTTTATTTCCGATACAACCACGCCGCCTGGCGGCAAGGCAGGTGCAAAATTAGTGATTTTTTTTGTAAGGGCATTAACTATCAACTCTTTTGTGAATTGTTCACTTTCATAATGACCAATATCCGCAAGTAGTATTCTACCCTCGGCTTTAAAGAAATCGTGGTATTTTAAATCGGAGGTCACAAAAACATCAGCTCCGGCACCTATGGCCGCATCGATTGCAAAGCTTCCGCTTCCACCCAGGACTGCAACTTTGCGAATCATCTTACCGGTAAACTTCGAATGCCTTATACAGCCCGTACCAAACGTATCCTTTAGATGTTTCAAAAACGCTTTTTCATCCAATTCGGCGTTAAGCTCTCCAAGCATACCCATTCCCAGCTTTTGGTTACTGTTTTCGAGGGTGGTTATTTCATACGCCACCTCTTCATAGGAATGTGAAGAAAATAGTGCTTGCAATACCTTTCTCTCGAGATGTTTGTGATAGGTTAGCTCAATTCGCACCTCACCTTCAAAATGGGTTTTTCCGATTTCTCCCGAAGTGGGATTAGCATCCTCACCGGGATTGAAACTACCTTTTCCATCGGTGTTAAAACTACAGTTGCTGTAATTACCGATATTGCCTGCACCGGCTTCAAACATGGCGTTGCGAACAGCGTCTGCCTCCTGTTCCGGAACATAGGTGACCAATTTTTTAATGCTGTCCTTTTTTGGAAGCAGGATCACTCGGTTCTTCAGTTTAAGTTTTTCACATATCATCGCGTTAACCCCGTTCCACTGGTTGTCAAGGGCTGTGTGAATGGAAAAGATGGAAATGTCGTTCTTGATGGCTTTTTCGACTACCCGTTCTACATAGGTCCTGCCGGTGAGCTTCTTTAATCCTGAAAAGATGATGGGATGAAAACTAACAATAAGGTTACAATCCTTATTAACGGCTTCCTCGACTACAGCTTCCAGGGTGTCGAGGGCAACCAGGATGCCGGTTACTTCCGCCTCCTCGTTTCCAACCAACAGGCCGGTGTTATCAAAATCCTCGGCATAGGCCAGGGGTGCGATTTGCTGTAGTAAACTAATTATATCGTGAATCTTCATGCGGTCCGGTTTTACGGTAAAGATAAAAAAGTATACTTTCGTTCTGGGAAACGGCCAAAATAAAACCCGGAGGCATTGTGGAAGAGGGATAGTGGCCGGGGAACAATTCAAAAAATTTTCTGCCTGATGAAGTATCTTAGGTTTCTGGGTTTTCCATTTGCTTTTCTTTACGGACTGCTGATGTCTGTGCGAAACGGTATGTACAACAATGGCTGGCTGGAAAGCAGGGAGTACGCTATTCCAATTATTTGTGTGGGCAACCTGTCGATGGGTGGAACAGGGAAGTCTCCCATGATAGCGTATCTCGTGAAGCTGCTGAAAGATGATTACAAAATCGGGGTGCTAAGCAGGGGATACGGTAGAAAAACCAGCGGATATCTCGAAGTGGAATCTCATTCCACGGCAAAAGAGGTAGGCGATGAACCCCTTCAGCTAAAACAGAATTTTCCCTCTGTCCTCACAGCAGTTTGTGAAGATCGCAGGACGGGTATCGAAAAGATGAAATCCCGGGTAGAAGTAATCTTGTTGGACGATGCCTTCCAACACAGAAAAGTAAAGCCAGATATTAATATTCTTCTCACACCCTTTCATGAGCTCTATCTGGACGACTATATTGTCCCTGTTGGACGGCTAAGAGAACCGACCACCGGCGCGCGGAGGGCCGATGTAATCATAGTGACTAAATGTCCACAGCCGCTGTCGTACGCCAAACAACAAGAAATACAGTTCCGGATGCAGCTGCTGCCTCATCAGCGGTTGTATTTTTCAAGGATTGGTTACGACAGCAAGATATACGGTAAGTCGGAAATCCAACCCCTGCAATATCTGCTCGATAAAAAGTTTACCTTACTAACAGGAATAGCAAATCCCGACCCCTTGGTAGCCTTTCTGCAGAAACAGGGCTTTTATTTCGAACACGAGAAATTCAGGGATCATCATTACTTTAGTGAAGCGGAAATAAAGAGATTATCTCAGAAGGATATTATTCTTACTACTGAAAAGGACTATGTTCGTCTTCAACCTCACCTGGACAAGTTTGCCATGTATTTTCTCCCTATCAAAACCGTGCTGCTAAATGAGCAGAACGAATTTTTCGAACAGTATATTAAAGATGCAGTAAAAAATATGGGTTAATTCCCCACCGGGAAGGCTTTGCCTTCTATAGTACGATAGATCTTTTCGAAGAATTCTTCCGGCTTAAAAGGCTTAGGGATGATCTCGTTAAATCCTGCCCTGTAAAAATCATCCAGATTTTCATCGATGGTAACGGCCGTTAGCGCGATGATTGGCAACTCCTTGTTGAAAGCTCGAATTTTTTGGGTGGCTTCAATACCGCTGATGCCCGGCATATGGATATCCATCAGTACCACATCAAATTCGTTTTCCTTAACCAGTTTGATGGCGTCCATACCGTTATCTGCCACCATACACTGCATTTTATTCTTTTCAAGGATCTTACGGGTGATCATCTGGTTTATCTTATTGTCTTCAACCACAAGGATCTTTCTGTTTTCAAGGGCCACATAATCCACATCGTAGATGATGTTCTTCGGATTCTTTTCTTCTGAAAGGTCTTCAGATACTTCAAAAGTGATATTAAACCAGAACTTAGATCCTTTCCCCAGTTGACTTTCCAGGTTGATCTTGCTGCCCATTAGTTCGAGCAGGTTCTTAACGATGGATAAACCGAGTCCCGTTCCTCCGAATTTACGGTTGATCTGAAGGGAAGCCTGAGAGAAGGTTTCGAATATGCTTTTTTGTTTCTTTTTGGAAATACCAACCCCATTGTCCTCGATCTCAAAATGCAGGGATACCCGCGAATTCTTCTCTTCCAGTTTCTTTACGCGTACTACCACGTCCCCGTTTTGGGTGAACTTCACAGAATTGCCAATCAGGTTAATGAGAATTTGGGATAGTTTCAACGGATCTCCTACCAGGCGATCGGGTATGGCTTCGTCGAATTCCAGGTGCAGGTTGTTCTTGCGGTCGTCTGCAGATTTCTTCAGCGCAATCAATACATCATTAATACGCTTCTTAAGAGAGAAACTGGCCTTTTCAATCTCGACTTTATTGGCCTCCAGTTTGTTGAGGTCTAAGATGTTATTGATAAGGGAAAGCAGGTATTCGCCCGAGAATTTTAAAGAGTTGAGATGTTCCTTCTGATGAGGCTTCGGATCCTCTTCAAGCAGCAGGTGCGTAAGGCCGGTTACCGCATAAAGTGGTGTCCTCAGTTCGTGCGTAATCGTGGACAGGAACTGGGCTTTGGCAAGTGAAGCCTTTTCCGCTTTTTCCTTTGCCAGTTGCAATTCGTTATTCTTATCCTGTAACAGGTCGTTAGCCTTGGCTCTCAGGTTATTGTTCTTGTAAAGCGACAGCGTAAGCAACGACAGGATGACGATTAAGGCAATACTAAGTGCCATGGTCATTTTACCGAAGTTAATCGATTTTCGTTGCTTGGTAAGGTCGTCCTGCTGTGTGGCGATAACTTCCTTTAGGTTGTTAATGTTTGTATCCACTTCAACACCTTTTGAAATGGCTTCGAGATACACTTGTTGTATGGAGTCGTTCTTCTTTTCATAGGCCAGGAGATACTTTTCCGCTTCCGAAAAGTTATTTCGTCTGATAGCCACATAGGAGGCTAACTTCAGGCTGTCTATCGATAATCGGGGAAAATCATATGCCTCCAGTACAGCGGTCGCATTGTTTAACGCGGTTGTTGCCTGCAACAATGAGTTTCCTGTCTCTCCATCACTTAATCCCAGTAAAGCCTCTGCTTTATGCAAGTACGCTTTGGCAAGATCGTACATTCTGTTGTATTCCTTGAGTACAGGTATGGCGGCATTAAAATAATTCACCGCATCACGCTGTTTTCCCTGTCGTAGCTGTAGGGTACCTAAACTTACTAATACCCGGGCCTGGTTAGCCTCGTCGCCTTTATTGAGATAGAGGAGATCGGCACGCTTTAGAAAGGTTTCGGCCTGCTCGTATTTCTGAAGGCGGGTTAATACCAGACCTTTAAGGGCATATGCATCTGCCGTTAGGGTGTCGATCGCTTTAGACTCTATTAATTTAAGTGCCAGGTCTAATTCCGATTCGGCCTTCTGGTAATTTTGCAGGAAGTAATGCAGTTCGGCTACATCCAATTGAATCGATGCTTTTAAACTAATATCCTTACTGGAAGCAACCAGTTTATTTGCTTTGTTTAAGTTGATGATGGCCTCGCTGAATGCCTGGTTCGCTATGGCTTTATGGGCTTGGGTTCTGTAGGTTTGAATATATTCAATAGAATCCTTTACCGCCTGTTGAGAGATACACGCGGGGGAAGCGAATAACAAGACAATTGTCCAGAATCTTAATCTGTAAATTGCTAATTTCGTGCGCATTAATGATGCAATTGGACGATAAATATAGTTATTTCCTCGAAACTTGTAGGATTAAATCTACAATTCTTGACGAATAACCGGCTTCGTTGTCGTACCAGCCTATGATTTTAACCATTTTTCCTATAACCGACGTCATTTCAGCGTCGAAAATACAAGAATGTGTGTTTCCAATGATATCAACCGAAACGATCGGATCATCGGTATATTGTAAAATTTGTTTCAAATGCCCGTCGGCAGCGGCTTTGAAAGCCTTGTTAACTTCCGAAATAGTAACCTGTCGCTTTACGTTTACCGTCATATCTGTTAAAGAACCATTTGGAACCGGAACCCGGATCCCACAGCCTCCAATAGCGTCGGAAAGCGAAGGGAAAATCTTGGTGAGGGCTTTTGCTGCCCCGGTTGTTGTTGGAACTATCGACTGCCCTGCCGCTCGTGCACGTCGCAGGTCTCGGTGCGGTTGGTCATGCAGGCTCTGATCGGTTGTATACGAATGCACTGTCGTAATATACGCTTGTTCAATCCCACACAACTTGTTGAGAATATCCAGCATTGGGGCTGCATTATTAGTCGTACAGGATGCATTTGAAATAATCCGGTCCTCCGGCTCAATAATATGCTCATTCACACCCAAAACTACTGTTTTGATGTCGTCGTCCTGAGAAGGAACAGACAAGATCACCTTTCCGGCCCCGTTTTCCAGATGCTGTTGCAGCAAATCCTTTGTTTTAAACTTACCGGTACATTCTATTACGACATCTACCTTGTTCCACCTTATTTTTGAAAGGTCGGATTCGCTGGTAAAGCGGTAATCCTTACCATTAACCAGAATCTTGTCTTCGGTATAACCCACTTCAGCGTCCAGTCGTCCGTGAATACTGTCGTATTTCAACAGGTGACTCATCGTTCTCGTATCTGAAATATCGTTGATTGCTACAACTTCAATATCAGACCGCTCTAACAAGATCCTGAACAAGGTGCGCCCTATTCGGCCAAATCCGTTAATTCCTACAGTGATCGCCTGCTTCATGGCAAACTAGGTAAGGTGTTTTTGAGCTTTATACGAGGAACGTACCAGGGCCCCGCTTTCCACATGACGGAAGCCCATATCAAGGCCAATTTCCTCCAGCTTCTTGAATTGCTCCGGGGTGATAAATTCCTTGACCGGTAAATGCTTTTTCGATGGCTGCAGGTATTGTCCGATGGTAACGATGTCAAGACCGACATTACGCAGATCCTCCATGGTTTCTATAACTTCCTTTTCGGTTTCCCCCAACCCAAGCATTATACCGCTCTTGGTTCGATTTATTCCCTGCTCCTTCAAATATCGAAGCACTTCGAGGCTTCTTTCGTATTTGGCCTGTATCCGCACTTCTCGTGTTAGTCGTTTTACGGTTTCCATATTATGGGAAACCACCTCCGGCTGTACTTCGATAATTCGGTCGATATTTCGCGTTTCACCCTGGAAGTCGGGAATAAGGGTCTCCAGTGTGGTATCGGGGTTCATTCTGCGGATGGCTTTTACCGTTTCAGCCCAGATAATCGATCCCATATCCTTGAGATCATCACGGTCCACCGAGGTGACCACCGCGTGTTTTATCTCCATGATCTTGATCGATCGGGCTACTTTTTCAGGTTCGTCCCAGTCAACCTGTTGAGGACGGCCGGTCTTAACACCACAGAAGCCACAGGAACGGGTACAGATATTTCCCAGGATCATAAAAGTGGCCGTACCTTCTGTCCAGCATTCTCCCATATTGGGGCAACTGCCGCTGGTACAAATAGTGTGCAGGTTGTACTTATCCACCAGTCCCCGTAACTCGGTATATTTTTTCCCGGTAGGAAGTTTAACCCTTAGCCATTTGGGCTTTGGTTGAGGTTTTTTTTCTTCTATGATCTGTGTTTCCATAGCAGCAGCAAATGTACAAAGTTTAGATGAATTAGCTTACAAAAGACTGCTTATATACCACCCGCTGAATCCGAGTAGGATAAGGATACTTATCAGGCTGTAAACCCTTAATAAAGCCCCCGGTCGTGCATTTTCGGGTGTATTTCGGCCGCAAATCAATTTATAATTCAGGATGGCGTAGAAAGGAGCGGTTAAAAAGGAAAGAATGGTAGCTATTTCCACCAGTAACCTCATTTCAGACAATAACAATAAAAAGATTAGAATTGTACCGGAAGCCAGTATCAGCAGCCATATAACATACCCTCTTTTAATAGTGGTACCGCTTATTAATTCGGTGGCCCTGCTCATTACCCGCGGAGAACCGTCGAGGGTGGTGAGCGTTGTGCTGAACATGGTTGTTAGGGCTGCAATTCCTATCAGCAGCCTGGCAGAATCTCCCAGGCTGTTGGTGTACATGGCGATCAATTGATTGGCAAAATCACTACCCCCTGCGGAAAACCGGGCGCCACTACCGAACATTACCAGTGCCCCCAGGGCTAAGAATCCAATGGCTATTACCGTTGTGGTAATATATCCTACGTTAAAATCGAAGCGTGATTGGCGCGGATTGATATCCGGATTCACACGTTTCTTTTCTACTGTCCAGATGGAATGCCAGATCGATATATCCAAAGGGGCGGGCATCCATCCCATAAATGCAATCAGGAAGGCAAGCGATGCTACATCAGAGGGTAACAACTGGGTTATGGTTATCGGTTCTGCCGGATCTATGGCAAGTAGTACCGCGATAATAGTACTAAGGGTCAAACCAATTACAACGATCTTCATAAGTAAATCCAACGCTTTATATCGACCTATAATCAGGATAGTACTGCAGATTACCGTAATAATGATGGTCCATCCCACCACAGAGCCAACTCCAAAAACTGAAGTGGCTATGCCGGCGGTAACAATGGTTACTGCCGTTTGGATTGTAAACATAGTGGCAAAGGTGAGGACGAAATAGGCGATGATTACCCCCCTGCCCATTTTGTGGTAGCCTTCAAGCAGCGATTCCCCGGTAGAGGCGGCATAGCGCGGACCATATTCGAAAAAGGGATATTTCACGGCATTGATAAGTAATAAGGCCCACAACAAACCGAATCCAAAATCGGCTCCTGCACGGGTGGACTGCACCAGGTGTGAGACTCCAATTGCAGCGCCTGCAAAAATAAAACCGGGCCCCAGTTTCCTAAGAGACAGTTTCACGATGTTCTGTTTTGAGTGATTATTTCGGCAAGTAGCTTTTTAGCGCGCAGCAGTCTCACTTTTACATTGTTCAACGGTTCTTCCAGAGTTTCTGATATTTCGTTGTAGGACATCTCATGAAAATATCTGAGATTGATCACTTCCTGGTAATGAGGCTTAAGCTGTTTGATATAGCGCAGTAGCTCGGCCAGGTTCTGTTCGGTGATTAACTTGTCCTCAGGGGTAGGAGAGTCGTCAATTATCTTCTGAACGTGTTCATCACTGGCATCTGAAGTAAGTGCGTAAATGGAGGCGTTCTTTTTACGGGACTTGTCAATCTGAATGTTTTTGGAGATAGCTATCAGCCAGGTTCCGAAGGTATATTTTTCGTCGAAGGTGTGAATCTTGTCGAAGGCCTTGGAAAAACTCTCTATGGCTATATCTTCTGCCTCGTATTCGTCTTTTACCCGTTTCAGTTGAAATCCATAGACTTCATTCCAGAAATTATCCAATAAGAAACTGAAGGCGCTTTGGTTGCCTTTCTTTGCTTGTCGTATCTGCGACAGTATCAGTTCTTTAGTTATTTCCAACGGTTTTGTTTTGCTCGGCCTCTAGTAATAAAGATAATCATTTGAAGGAAGATTAAAAATAATTCGAGCAGCGGGAGCAAGAAGATCAGTCCTTTTTCACGGAGCTTCATACTGCCCTTCCCGAGGATGAAAAGCTGAGCCAAAATCCGGAATAGGGCGATTACCAGTACGAGTTTCCAATTGTATAGAAACAGGGTTACAACCAGGAATACCCAGAACAGCAGGTTGAAAATATAATGGCCGGCAAGCAGGAATTTATGAAAGGGGCTGTAATGGGAAGCCGTGGAAATATGCCTTCTCTTCTGAACCAACCAGCTTTTTAAAGTAGTTTTCGGTTTTGAATACATAAACGATTCCGGGCTAAAACAAAGTGCTGTATTATTAGAGGTTGCGGCTTCGGAGACAAACAAGTCGTCATCGCCGGATGCGATATGCATATGTGAGGCAAATCCCTTATTGTCGTAGAATAAAGTACTGGTGTAACCCAGATTCCGTCCAACCCCCATATAAGGCCTTCCTGCGCTTGCAAAAGAAAAATAAAGTATGGCCGTAATAAAGGTTTCATAGCGAATTAGCCTGTTTAAAAATCCGCTGGTTGTGTCGTAAGCACCGTAGCCGAGAATGAGTTGCTTATCCTTACTGAAATGTGAAGCCATGGTGGCAATCCATCGATTTCCGGCAGGTTTGCAATCGGCATCTGTAAAGAGCAACCGCTTGTTGGCAGCTTTTTTGATGCCAAGCGTCAGGGCGTATTTCTTATTGGCCCAGAAGGTTTCATTGTTCTGTACATCCACGATTTTTATACGTGCATCCTTCTCGGCAAAGGATTCCATTACCATAAGGCTGTGGTCCGAGGACGCGTCATTTATAAGAATTAGTTCGAAATCGGGATAGTCCTGTGAGAGTATGAGCGGGATATGTCTTTTTAGATTTTCTTCTTCGTTTTTAGCGCAAATCAAAACCGAAACAGGATACGTAATAGCCGTGTTTTTCAAATCCGACTTCCCGAAAATAAAGCGTGAAAAAAAGATATAGAAGCTACAATTTACAAGGACAATAAAGATGAAGAAGTAAAGTAGCATCATAGGCGATTCACAATTTATTGTGTTTCCCCCGAACAGCTGTCGAATTGATCGGGCGTTTTACCGCAAAAGCCGCAAGCCTCCCCGTCTTTGTTGAGCATTGGGTTCTGACTGGCACAGGTTCCTGCAAATTCTCCGTTTTTCTTTGCCCAGAGTTTAATTGCAATTCCGGCTACAGCCAGCAGTAATAAAAGAAGTGTAATTAATAAAAGTCCCATCAGATTTAATTCTACTGCAAAAATACAATCTTTCTATTTGAAATGCACCGATTTTGATTAATTTTAGCACCATAATCCTTCAAATCACATTGTATGAAACTACGAATTCCGGCACTTCTAATTTTAGCGTTGTCTATACTATTCATTAGTTGTAAAACAGATAAGGAGGAGCCTGTTCAGCAGGAACAGGCGGTAGAAGAAACCGTTGAAAAGAAGCCCGTACGCACTATAGAGGATATTAAAAAAGCGAAGAGCGTTATGGCAAAACTAATGCTCACTAAAGAGTGTAGCCGATTTTCCAGTTATTTGGTAACCGTAGGTCTTACGGATAAACTATTCCTTGAAGACGGCCCGTTCACGGTTTTCGCGCCTACGGATGATGTAATCGAAAGGCTTGGGGATAAACTGAACAAAGGACTTTCGCAACAGCAGAAACAAGATAGCCTGGCGATCATGCTAAAAGGCCATATAGTAGAAGGGTATTACGATACCGTAAACCTGGTTCAGGCCTTAAAATCCGGGCCGGTTAAACTCACAACCTTAAACGGCAGCGGCCTAACGATTTCAAAAAAAGGTTCTGAAATTATGGTCGAAAGCGAAAAAGGAATCAGCGCAAAAATTGGCAAAAGTGATATCATTGGAGGAAATGGCGTTATCCACCTTATCGACAACTTTTTAGGTTCTAACTAGACTATATTTACTTCCGGTTCAATGTAAATTCCGAAGCTGTCTTTTACCTTCTTCTGTATCTTCAGGGCGAGTTCCCATATCTCTTTTCCGGTGGCGCTGCCAAAATTAACCAGTACCAATGCCTGCTTATCGTGAACCCCGGCATCCCCGAACCTTTTACCCTTGAACCCGGCCTGTTCTATCAGCCAGCCGGCAGGAATCTTGAATTCGGTGGGTGATACTTCGTAATAGGGGGCATTGGGATGATTCTTCCTAAAGGCTTGAAATTCTTCCGAAGTGAGCACAGGATTCTTAAAAAAACTACCACTATTACCTAGTTTTTCCGGATCGGGCAGCTTAGACTGCCTTATTTGTATCACAGCCTCTGAAACATCCCTAATGTCCGGCTGCGAAATCCCCTTTTCCTCAAGCACATCCGATATCGCGCCATAACTGATGTTCAGCCGGTGATCCGTTTTAGTAAGGCGCAAATTAACGGATGTAATTATATATTCGCCTTTTAAGCGGGTTTTAAATATGGAATCGCGGTACGCAAATTTACAGTCTTCCAGGGAAAAACTACGCAGTTCACCGGCGACCACCGAAATAGCCTCGCAACTTACAAACACATCTTTTAATTCTACGCCGTAGGCACCGATATTCTGGATGGGAGCAGTACCTGTATTGCCCGGAATAAGAGACAGATTTTCTATCCCCCCGTAATTATGTTCGAGACAGTAGAGCACCAGTTCATGCCAGTTTTCTCCGGCCATTACCTTTAAGACAACCTCGTTCTTGTCTTCACTCACCACCGAAATACCCTTGAGGTTTATATGCACCACGGTGCGGTTAATATCGTCTGTAAGCAACATATTACTGCCGCCTCCGAGTATGAAGATATCCTCCCCTTTGTAGTGCTCCAATACCTGTTTCAGCGTGGCGACCGAATCTACCGAAATGAATTCAGCAGCCTTGGCATCAATGCCAAATGTATTGTAACTGCGAAGGGATTTGTTCTTTTCTACCTTCATCAGCCCGGGTATTGTTCCAGTCCTTTTTTTAGGATATTCACCGCTTTTATCAAACTTTCTTTCTGAAGGACATAGGCTATCCGTATCTGATTTTTTCCCACCCCTTCACTGGAGTAGAAGCCGGCGGCGGGGGCAACCATAACGGTCTCCCCGTTCAGGTCGAAGGATTCCAGCAACCATTGGGCAAAATCATCACTGTTTTTTACTGGGAGTTCGGCTATACAATAAAATGCGCCTTTTGGGAAACCTACTTTTACCCCGGGAATTTCCTGCAGAAGTTCAATCAGGATATCCCTTCGTTCCTTGTATTCGGAAATCACTTCATCAAAATAGCTCTGAGGCGTAAGTAAAGCAGCCTCGCTGGCAATCTGTGCAAAAGTTGGCGGACTAAGTCGCGCCTGGGCAAATTTTATAGCCGTCCTAATTACTTCCTTGTTCTTGGAGACCAGGCAGCCTATGCGTGCACCGCACATACTGTAGCGTTTGGATACGGAGTCGATGATAATCCCGTAGTCTTCCATTCCATCCTCCTCCAGGATGGAATAATGCGTTAAACCGTCGTATACAAATTCGCGATATACTTCGTCGGCGACCAAAAAGAGGTTGTGTTTCTTAACGATGGCTGCCAGTTTCTGAATTTCTTCCTTCGAATAAAGATAGCCCGTAGGATTCCCCGGGTTACAAATGAGGATTGCCTTGGTTTTAGGAGTGATCAGTTTTTCAAAATCGGCAATTGGAGGAAGCGCAAAGTTGTTCTCTATCTTAGAGATTACCGGGACGATCTTTATACCCGAAGCCGTTGCAAACCCATTGTAATTGGCATAGAAAGGCTCCGGGATGATAATCTCGTCGTCCACATCGGCTATCGTTCCCATGGCGAAAAGCAGGGCTTCACTACCCCCTGTTGTAACAATGATGTCGTCGGCATCTACAATGATGTTCTGCCGCTTGTAATAATCGGCTATTTTCGTTCTGTACCCTTCCGAGCCTTCAGACCTGGTATAGGCCAGAATTTCCAGGGAATGATGGGCCACTGCATCCATGGCTACTACGGGCGACTTTATATCGGGCTGCCCGATATTGAGGTGAAAGACGGTCTTTTTTGCCTTATACGCCTTCTCGGCATAAGGGACTAACTTGCGAATAGGCGACTCAGGCATTCCATGGCCCTTTTTTGAAATTGAAGGCATACGCTTATGTTTTGAACTGCAAAGTTGCGAAATATATTTTATAAAACCGCCCGGGCGGAAGAGCGGTTCAAGATTTTTTCCATATATTCAAGATAATTAATTAATGTTCGTTTCATGCGTGTATTCGGACTGTTGTTCTGTTTTTTCTGCTTGAGTACATGGGCGTTTTCCCAAAAAGGATTTTCGCTACCATCCCCATATACAAAAGATAAGATCCCGTTCGAACTGGTTAATAACCTCGTTATTATACCGGTAGAAATCAATGGAACAAATTTGAATTTTCTGTTGGATACAGGAGTGAACTCCACGCTGCTCTTCTCCTATGAAAACCTCGATTCACTAAAATTAAATAATGCGCAACCTATCAAGATCAAGGGTCTTGGTACGGGGGGAAGCGTAGATGCCTACCGAAGCAATAACAATACATTCAAGGTAGGGAGGGCAATCGACAATCAGCATACCATATATATGGTGTTGGACCAGAATATTAATTTCTCCACCAGAATGGGAATTCCTATTCACGGTATACTGGGTTTCGATTTTTTCAGAAGATTTGTGGTGAAGACCGATTACACCGCAAAACGGGTTACCTTCTACGATCCGGACGCATACAGGGAGCGAAGATGCCGGTCCTGTGAACACTTTGAGCTCACATTTCACGCCAATAAACCTTATGTGGATGCAAAAGTAAAATCGTTATCAGGGGTGAAAGAGCTTACCTTGCTTATCGATAGTGGGTCCAGTGACGGCTTATGGATCTTCGAACCGGCCGATTTCATCACCGAGAATCCTAAAAACTACTTTTCCGATTTTCTCGGTCTTGGTTTAAGCGGTACGATTTACGGCAAACGCTCCAAGGCAGACAATCTGGAATTGGGAAGCTTTGAGCTACCTCAGGTAACAGCTTCATTCCCCGAAGCTGCAGCCATAGAGAACCTCATTAGTTACCATAAACGGGACGGTAGTTTGGGAAGCGAGGTGTTGAGACGATTTACTGTGATCATGGATTACCGCAACAGGAAGATGACCCTGAAGAAAAACCGCTTTTTCAATGATCCCTTTCATTACAATATGGCGGGGCTGATAGTTCAGCATGAAGGACTCATCCCTGTGAAGGACCTTCGATACTCCAGAAGAAATACCATGACCATGAACGAAGAAAGCAGGGAGACTACTTCTCTGGCCGATTTATATAATTCGCCTGTGGTGCATTTTTTTCTTGCGCCTAAATTCGTTGTAGCCGAAGTGAGAGCAGGATCGCCGGCCGATCTGGCTGGAATTCTGAAAGGAGATGAAGTAGTATCTATCAATGGCCGATCCTCGTACAAATATAAATTATCCGATCTGGTTGCGATGTTCTCATCAAAGGCCGGAAGGACGATTCATCTTGAGATACAGCGCAACAATACTGTTCTTAAGAAAAAATTCGTTCTAAAGGAGGTATTATAAAAAAACCCCCGCAGCTGCAGGGGTTCTTATTATATAAAGTAAAGTTATTATTCGGTCTTTTCCAGGACGCTTTTGCCTTCAGCCAGCACTTCTCCCTTTATTTTTAGGGCAACTACGGGTTCCTTGGCATTGGAATGTACTGTTATCGTCTTACGGATAGGCCCAACTCGATTGGTGTCATATTTCACCTCTATTGAACTGGATGCTCCGGGAGCAACAGGTCCGTCAGGTTTCTTGGGGACTGTACATCCGCAGCTAGACTTCACATCGGAAATCACTAAAGGTTTGTCGCCGGTATTCGTAAATTCGAAAACACGAGTTCCGTCGCTCCCTTTAGCAATCTGGCCATAATCGATGGTGTCGGTCTTAAAACTGATTTCAGCCTGTGCCTGTACGGCAAAACCAACAAAAACGATTAAAATGGTAACTACTAATTTTTTCATAATTACATAAATTTTGGATAGCTAATTTAGCCATCTTTTATACAACCTGCAAAATAAGTTATTCACTTTTATAATCCTGCAGATATGCCTACTTTTGCTTATTATTTCAAAAATCAGACCAAAATATGGGTTTAGCGGCAAAATACAGTGCCAAAAGCGTGGAAGACAAGTGGTACGCCTATTGGATGGAAAATGGATATTTTCACTCTGAAGTAGACGATCGGACCCCTTATACCATAGTTATCCCGCCGCCAAATGTCACCGGAGTACTCCATATGGGTCATATGCTAAATAATACCATACAGGATGTCCTGATAAGAAGAGCGCGATTACTGGGCTATAATGCCTGCTGGGTGCCCGGAACGGACCATGCCTCCATCGCCACGGAGGCCAAAGTAGTGAACAAATTACAGGCAGAGGGTATTTCGAAATCGGATATCAGTAGGGAAGAATTCATCGAACATGCCTGGGAATGGACGCATAAGCACGGAGGCATCATCCTCGAACAATTAAAAAAACTGGGGGCTAGCTGCGATTGGAACCGAACCAAGTTCACCATGGACGACGATCTGTCCGAATCGGTGATCAAAGTCTTTGTAGATCTGTACAAAAAAGGTAAGATCTACAGGGGTTACCGAATGGTAAACTGGGATCCTCAAGCCCAGACCACCTTGTCTGATGAAGAGGTAAACTACGAAGAAAAACAAGGAAGCCTTTATCATATCAACTACGAGATTGAAGGCAGTAAGGATGTAGTTACCATCGCCACAACCAGGCCCGAAACCATTCTTGGAGATACGGCTGTGTGTATAAACCCCGGAGACGAGCGTTACGCACATTTAAAGGGCAAACGCGTAATCGTTCCAATCTGTAAACGGGTGGTACCCATTATTGAAGATGAATACGTCACTGTGGAATTTGGAACCGGCTGCCTGAAGGTCACTCCGGCCCACGACGAAAACGACAAGATGCTCGGGGATAAACACGGGCTTGAAGTCGTGGATATTTTTAACGACGACGCTACCCTGAACAGTTATGGCCTTCATTACGAAGGGAAAGATCGCTTCGAGGTACGAAAAGAAATAGTGCAGGAATTAAAAGATCTTGGGCTTATTGCCAAAATTGAGCCTTATACCAACAAAGTAGGAACCAGTGAGCGAACAGGCGCGGTAATAGAGCCTAAATTAAGTGATCAGTGGTTTCTTAAAATGAAAGAGCTTGCCCAACCGGCACTGGATGCCGTGGTTGAAGGCGAGGTGAACCTGGTGCCTGAAAAATTCCTGAATACCTACAAACACTGGATGGAGAATGTGCGCGACTGGAATATATCGCGCCAATTGTGGTGGGGACACCGGATTCCGGCTTATTACTACGGTAAGGGCAAAGAAGACTTTGTTGTTGCAGCAACAAAAGAAGAGGCATTAGAGCTTGCAAAGGAGAAATCGGGGAACTCTGATCTCACCGCCATGAATCTTACTCAGGACGGTGATGTGCTCGATACCTGGTTTTCCTCATGGCTGTGGCCTATTAGCGTATTCAACGGCATATTAGAGCCCGAAAATGAGGATATTAAGTATTACTATCCCACCAACGACCTGGTTACGGCTCCGGAAATACTGTTTTTCTGGGTAGCGCGTATGATCATAGCCGGCTACGAATACCGGGATGAAAAACCTTTTGAAAACGTTTATCTAACCGGTATTGTTAGGGATAAACAACGCCGAAAGATGAGTAAATCTCTGGGGAATTCCCCGGATCCCATCGAACTTATGGATCAGTATGGAGCAGATGGCGTAAGGGTTGGAATGCTGTTAAGCTCTCCGGCAGGAAACGACCTGATGTTTGATGAAGAACTCTGTAAGCAGGGGAGTGCCTTTGTGAACAAGATATGGAACGCCTCCAGGCTTGTAGATGGTTGGGAAATTTCTGAAGAAAAGCCCCCTGCCGAAGCCACCGGCATAGCATTGCAGTGGTACCGGAACAAGTTCAACAAGGTGTTGAGTGAGATTGAGGATCATTACGGCAAGTATCGTATCAGTGATGCGCTTATGGCAACCTACAAACTGGTATGGGATGATTTCTGTTCCTGGTTACTCGAGATGGTGAAACCCGCTTATGGAAAACCTATCGATTCGACTACTCATTCTGCCATAATTGAGATTCTTGAGAATAACCTGAAGTTATTGCACCCCTTCGTTCCATTTGTTTCTGAAGAGATCTGGCAGCATATTGCAACCCGCAGTAAGGAAGAGGCACTAATCGTTGCATCATGGCCGAAGATGTCGGACTACAACAACGAGTTAATCCGGGAGTTTGAATTCGCCAAAGAGGTAATATCGGGAATTAGAACCATCAGAAAGACAAAGAATATTGCATTTAAAGAGACCATCGAACTTTCTGTGATCAATTCTGAAAATGCTCCGGAAACCTTCGATGCCGTGATTAAAAAGCTGGGGAACATTTCGGAATTATACTATATTTCAGAAGCACTGGACGGAGCCCTGACCTTTAGGGTAAAATCGAATGAGTACTTTGTCCCTATCGCAGGAGCGATCGATGTGGAAGAGGAGATAGCAAAGATCACCGAAGAATTGAACTACACACGCGGATTCCTGAAGAGCGTTCAGAAGAAACTGGGCAATGAGAAGTTTGTGAAGGGGGCTCCGGAAAAAGTAGTGGCCATGGAACGTACCAAGGAAGCAGACGCCCTGGCTAAGATAGAGACACTTGAAGCCAGCCTGGCCAGTCTTCGGTAATTATTTCCGATAGATGAAATAAGTGTTTACAGCGTCGATATACAGCTGTTTGGCCTCCTCAACCGTGAGGTGACGAGTCTGGAACAGCGCATTTGTCTTAAAGGCGTCAATAAGCGGCTTATCACTTCTTGGCCTCACCTCGTCGTTGGTGGCTCGCTTATAGTAAGCATATAGCCTTAAGAGTACATCTGCAGGAAATGGCTCGGTATGTTGGTTGATACTTTCTACAGCCTTTTGAAATGCGATATCAAGTTCGGAAGTTGCCATTGTTATTTGGAAGCCAGTATGCTAATCCCGCCTTTTACTTTCTGGTTTAATGATACGTTGATTTTAGCATCCAAAGGCAGAAAAACATCAACCCGGGAGCCGAATTTTATAAATCCACTGTCGTCCGACTGGTTTACGCTTTCTCCCTCCTTTGCATAATTTACGATTCGTTTGGCCATGGCTCCTGCAATTTGTCTGTGTAAGACATCTCCAAATTCTTCCGACCGAACCACCACGGTTGTACGCTCGTTTTCTTCACTGGATTTTGGATGCCAGGCCACCAGGTATTTTCCTTTGTGATATTTACTGAAAACCACTTTTCCGCCCACCGGATATCGGGTAACATGAACATTAAGCGGTGACATAAATACCGAGATTTGAATCCGTTTGTCATTGAAGTATTCTTTTTCAAAAACCTCTTCAATCACCACTACCTTACCGTCTACAGGGGAAAGGACCTGAGAGGTATTAGGTTCGAACGTCCTTTTCGGGTTTCTGAAAAACTGCAGAATTAATATAAGAGCGATTATAAAGACCGCTATCAAGGAATATTTGATAACCGGGTCTGCCACGTTCATATCCACTATTAATACTAATGATATACAAAATACGAGGGCAAAGAGAATGATGTTGTGACCTTCTTTATGAAACATAGTTTGAAATTTCTAAAAATGCATAAATAAACGGACTGCTGTAAACTATACTATCCAGCCTGTCGTACAGCCCTCCATGCCCGGGCATCAGGATTCCACTGTCTTTAACCCCTGCCTGGCGTTTGAACTTCGATTGGATGAGGTCGCCAATTGTACCAAAGAATGAGGCGATTACCGCCATGGTGAGCCACATCCACAGAGGGTAAAAATCCAGGTAACTAAAGATAATAAATCCGGCGAACACAGAACCGAGTAATCCTCCTAAGAACCCTTCTACGGTTTTTTTTGGTGAGATCCGTTCCAGTAGTTTATGTTTCCCGAAATTCTTACCGATTAAATAAGCAAATGAATCATTACTCCAAACCAGGACAAACACCCCAACAATAGTCTGGGGAACGAAATCCCCGGAATGATTCGGGATAAGGGTGAGAAATATAAAACCGCTTATCAGGTAAAAGATAACCACTATGTATTTTTTTTTCTCAAACATGGGGATCTTGCTGGTCCATAGCAGGTCCTTCAGCAGGAATAGGTTAACAAAGCAACAGAGGATGAGGAGGAGGTAAACGGCGTTAAAATCGAATATGCTGTAGCTGAGAAAATAAAAGAACAGGATCAATATCAAATATGCCACATAGCTACGCAGGTGGATCAGTCGTAAAAACTCATTGATGGTGATAGCCGCAAGTACCAGGAAGAGTCCCATAAACCATTCTCTGGAAGTGAACATTGAGAATAGTACTATTGAGATATATAGCACGCCCGAAATAGAACGTACAATAAGTTCCTTCATATATTAGAGGTCTTCGAGTAACAGCAAATATAGGTTTTTTGTGCTACTTCCGTAGCTCATGAAGTCCTTTTCTTTGTTTGTTTCGAAGTCCTGTATGGTAGTAATATTACTGGGAATGTGGCTTTTGTTCTTCGATTTTATCTTCCGAAGTCCTTCACTAATATTTTCGACCAGCTGACTGGTAGTGGCAAAGATCACAAAATTTGAAGGCAGTTCGTGAAGCTTCTTTTCTTTTACCTGATTAGAACAGAGTAAGATAGAACCGTTATTGGAAACCAGCGATTCGCAGGCAGACAGGAAAAAAGTTGAAGAGGATTGGTTGTTGAAGTTCAGATTAAAACCGTCGAAACGCGAGCGCAGGTTATCATCCAGGCATAAGACATCCCGTTCGTACCAATCGTTTTCCAAAAGTATATTATCGAAGGATTCGATAATCTCTTCCCAGTTTTCACAATAGAGGAACTTCCCGCCGTTTCTGTTGAAGTGATACGTAAACCTTTCGTCTATAGGGAGCTTCTCTTCAGGGAAATATTTACTGGTATCAGAGCTTTTTAGTTTTTCTTCTGATTTGTAATTCGGATTTAAAAGTCTTTTAAATAGACTCATTTAAGCGTTGTTGAGGAATTCTAATAATTGTGTAATCTTCAAATATATAAAATCTATATTGAAGTTAAGTAACGGAAGAATTAATCTTTTAGGATTTTTCCTTCAAAAAAACCACTAGTTCTGCTTAGTAGGAACTTCGTCTTCTTCCTGTTCGGGTTTGGCAGGCTCGTCTTCAGACTGTTTAGGCTTCACCAGCTGGACTTCTTCCTTTTTCCAGGGGCGCTCTCCAAAGATACGTTCAAGGCTCTCTTTGAAAATTACCTCCTTTTCCAGCAATTCATTGGCCAGCAACGTAAGTTTATCCTTGTGTTTCTCGAGCAGTTCTACCGCACGATCGTACTGCGACTCGATGAGATTAGAGATTTCCTTATCGATTAATTCGGCGGTTTTTTCACTGTAGGGTTTGGTAAAACCGTATTCGTTCTGCCCTGAGGAATCGTAGTAAGTTAGATTACCAAGTCGTTCATTCAAGCCGTAAATAGTCACCATGGCCCGTGCCTGCTTGGTCACTTTTTCAAGATCGCTTAGCGCACCGGTTGAGATCTTGTTGAAGATCACTTTTTCGGCCGCACGTCCACCCATGGTGGCACACATTTCGTCCAGCATTTGTTCCGGCCGAACGATAAGCCGTTCTTCCGGCAAGTACCAGGCTGCCCCCAGGGACTGACCGCGAGGTACAATAGTAACTTTTACAAGTGGTGCTGCGTGTTCCAGCATCCAGCTCACCGTAGCATGCCCGGCTTCATGGAAAGCAATGGCTTTCTTTTCATCGGGAGTGATGATCTTGTTCTTTTTCTCCAGCCCGCCAACAATCCTGTCGACCGCATCGAGGAAATCCTGTTTCCCTACTGTTTTCTTTTCTTTTCTGGCTGCGATCAATGCTGCTTCGTTACACACATTGGCAATATCGGCTCCGGAAAAACCGGGTGTTTGCTTGGCCAGAAAATCCAGCTCAAGGGTATCGTCGGTCTTGATTGGCCGAAGGTGTACTTCAAAAATCTCTCTTCGTTCCCGTACATCCGGCAGGTCGACATAGATTTGTCGGTCGAAACGACCCGCCCGCATTAATGCCTTGTCCAGCACATCGGCCCTGTTGGTCGCGGCTACCACGATCACGTTCGTATTGGTGCCAAAACCATCCATTTCAGTAAGCAACTGGTTCAGAGTGTTCTCGCGTTCGTCATTGGAACCGGAGAAGTTATTTTTACCCCTGGCTCGGCCAATAGCGTCTATCTCATCGATAAATATGATGGAAGGCGATTTCTCCTTTGCCTGTTTAAACAGGTCTCTAACACGCGATGCACCAACCCCTACAAACATCTCCACAAAATCTGAACCTGAAAGCGAAAAGAACGGCACTTTTGCCTCTCCTGCCACGGCTTTGGCCAACAGGGTTTTACCCGTTCCCGGGGGGCCTACCAGCAACGCACCTTTTGGAATCTTTCCTCCAAGAGCGGTATATTTTGTAGGGTTCTTAAGAAAATCGACGATTTCCTGTATTTCTTCCTTGGCTCCTTCCAGCCCGGCAACATCCTTAAACGAGGTTTTAACGTCTGTCTTTTCGTCGAAAAGCTTGGCCTTCGACTTACCGATATTAAAGATTTGGCCGCCAGCTCCGCCACCTGCACCGGACGACATCCGCCTCATGATGAAGATCCATATCCCGATGATCACGATAAAGGGCAGCAGAGTAAGGAACAGTTCGCCCCACATATTACTGTCGGTGTTCCAGACCACTTTCGTATCGAGATTATTGTCGTTCTTAATCTGTTTTATGCTGTTTTCGAAGTTCTGAAGATCTCCGAACTCGAATTCGTAAAAAGGGTCGGTCGCGGCTGTAGGCAGAAAACCTTTGTCCGCCTTATCGGCGTGGACAGGCTTGGTCCGTGCTTCCGGTGTAAGATACACCCGGGCCACTTTTTTATTGATAATCTCTACCTTTTCAACATCGCCGTCGCGCAGGTAATTCTGGAATTCTTCCTGGGTAGTTTTTGCGGGCTGAGACCAGCTGCCGCCACCGAAGAACTGAATACCTAAGAATACAAGTATAATAGCTGCATAAATCCAATAGGCATTGAACTTAGGTTTCTTCGCTTCGGGTTTTTTATTTTCGTTCGCCATAAGGGGCTGTTAATTTAATAGGTTGTTTCAATTTTTACCGATTTAGCATCTCCCCACAGTCCTTCAATATCATAGAACTCACGGATATGTTTCTGAAATACGTGAACCACTACGTGTACGTAATCCATCAGTATCCATTCGGCGTTGTCGACACCTTCAATGTGCCACGGTTTTTCTTTTATGGATTTGCTAACTGTCTTCTGAACTGAATTAACAATAGCATTTACCTGCGTGTTTGAAGTACCATCGCAGATAATAAAATAATCGCATACTGTATTCTCTATATCTCTAAGGTCCAGTATTTCTATATTCTGACCCTTAACTTCTTCAATCCCTGATATTATTTGTGTTACAAGCTGATCTGTTCCTACTTCTCTCTCTGACATTAAAATCATTTATTTGTGCAAAGTTATTACTTTTTTGTTTCTTGAACCGTTATTAAATATTAAACTAAAACAATTCAATTCCAATTGAAAGTAATCAAACTTAATGCCACCCACTCCACCAATTCATACCTTTTGGAGCGCAACGCAGAAAACCAGCTGCAGGATGATACTGTGGTATGGGCATTGAGCCAGACCGCAGGAAGAGGTCAGCATGCTTCCCACTGGCAGTCTAAAGCGGGTGATAGCCTTACATTCAGTGTTTTTAAGCGATTCGATTTCCTGGCGGTTGAACGGCAATTTACACTGAATTATGCAGTGGCTGTGGGGGTGGCCAATGTGTTAAAAGAACTCAAACTACCCGCTGTAAAAATCAAATGGCCTAACGACATTCTGTCAGCCGGCAAAAAGATTAGCGGAATCCTTATTGAAAATCAGTTAAAAGGCCGTTTTATCAGGTCTGGCGTAATAGGAGTGGGAATTAATGTAAATGAGGAGTGGTTTGAAGGGTTACCGAAGGCCGGTTCGGTCTTTTTGCAGACGGGCATAAAATTCGACCTGCAGGAAGTGATGGCTGCGGTATTGAATGAAATTAGGACACAACTTCAGTATGTTGAGAGCGAAGAGGACCACGTATTAAAAACTGCCTTCGAATCCCGGCTGTACCGCAGGGATATAGTATCTGTTTTTCAAACTCCCGATGGTGTTCGTTTCAACGGGATAATTCGGGGGGTGAGTAACTCGGGTGCGCTGATGGTTGAAACCGAGGAAGCTGGTATGAGATATTTCAGAATAAAAGAAATCGAACTTATCTCTTAGAGTGCTGCCATATTTTCTGATAGCGTAGCAATGAATTTGGTAATCGGGCCTTTGATCATCATAGCCATCATGGGGTTGAAATCTCCTTCAAAGACAAGTTCTGCTTCAGAAGTAGTATCAGATACCGCCCTAATATTTGCAGTTAGCTGAAAGGGAATCTTATCACTGATTGCACCCAGAACTAATTTGTTGGGAGCATCTACTTCCTTTATTTCCAAGCCGATCTCGGGCATTCCCTTTAAGGCGAAAACAAAGGATGAATCACTTAATACTTCAAATTTGCTGATATTTTCGGGCATCAGGGTTTCAAAATTCTTTACATCGGTAAGAAATGCGCAGAGCTCTTGCGCAGGTTTCTGTACCACCACTTTTTTACTTTCCAGTTTCATAACAGTTTGGGAGCTTTTTTTAATTATTGATTTTCCAGATCGAGGGTAATCTTCGGGTCCCAGTTGTCGGGATCCTTTCGCCAGTCGGCCAGCAAGGCAGCTTGCTCCGCATTTATATAACCTGAATTTTCGGCTGTTTCCAGCACATGGGTGTAATTACTCAGGGTATTCAACTGCACCCCGGCAGCTTTGAAATTGGTTTCCGCAAGGTCGAAACCATAGGTGAAAATGGCAACCATGCCTTTTACGTTTAGCTCGGATTCCCTCAAAGCCTCTACTGCCATCAGGCTGCTTTTTCCCGTGCTGATGAGGTCTTCCACCACGACTACACTCTGATGTGATTCCACATAACCTTCGATCTTATTCTTCCTTCCGTGTTGTTTGGCTTCCGGCCGCACATAGCAAAACGGAAGGTTCAGATAATCGGCTACCAAAGCTCCGATACCAATGGCTCCTGTAGCAACTCCGGCGATCATGTCGGGCCTGCCGTAAATGCTTTCTATCTGCCTGGCTAATTCCTCTCTCAGGTAGTTCCTGATCATAGGATATGAAAGGGTTATACGGTTGTCGCAGTATATTGGGGATTTCCAACCCGAGGCCCATTGAAAAGGGTTTTGTGGTTGTAATTTTATTGCATTAATTTGCAGCAGTAATTCAGCTGTTTTTTTGGCTGTTTCTTTATTTTTAATCATACTGCAAATGTATAAAGTTTTTGTCAATGAAATTCCCATTATTCTCTCTACAGAGAAAAAAATTGGAAAGCAGTATACCTCTATTCCCCTGAAACTTGCGAAGTTTAAGAAGCTTATCACCAAGATCAATAACGGCGAGTTGCTGTACGTGAATCTCTATCATAAGAATCCCGAAAAATTAGAGCGATTCCTTCGGAAGAAATTACCGGTAGTTGAAGCAGGAGGGGGGATGGTATTTAACGATAAACGCGAAATACTCTTTATAAGAAGAAATAAGAAATGGGACCTTCCGAAGGGAAAAGTAGAGAAAGGAGAGACCCACGAAGAGGCAGCAATCAGGGAGACGATAGAAGAAACGGGGGTACAGGATCTGCACGTAAAGCGCTTTATCACCAAGACCTATCATATTTTCAGGAGAAACGAAAAATTTAAACTGAAGATCACCTATTGGTTCGAAATGTATTCCACCTACGAGGGCCCGCTTATTCCCGAACCAAGTGAAGGGATTAAAAAGGTGCGCTGGAAGAACTTCGAAAAAACGCAGGCTGCTCTCAATGACTCGTACGAGAACATAAAACTGTTATTTCCCAAAGAGTATTTAACCACCCACCCGAACGACAGGATAGCGTAGATGTGCTTTCTCGTAATGTGGCGATTGTTTGTGAATCCAGTCTAACTGCATAAACCAATTGGATGCAAATTCCGGTTCTGTTAACTTTTTGGCTTCGAATTCGGCCATAATTTCGGGGTTTTCAGCTAGAAATGCTTCAGCTTTTTCTTCCCACACATAGGGTGAAAATCCTTCTTTTTGCTGCAGGATGGTATCGAAGAAATTCCAGTTGAAATAAGAATCGGGCGCAATGGGTTCGAGGGTTTCGAGCATATATCGTATTCCGCGTTGATCGGTGGAAACTTTATAGTCGCCCGCCTGTATGCTAACCTCTTCTTCCCTGGTTTCCACGCTGGTGTTATAGTGCAGGTAATGCCCTTCGTAAGGTGAACGCACTGTTTCGTAGTCATCAATATAATAGACATCGGCCAATACAGTAGAATCCTTTGTCACCATGTCACAGCGGATGCCATTTTCACGTAGCAGGTTCACTACATTGTGGTAGCCGGCGGGAATAATATAGTATTCGGGAATTGTGACAGATTTTGCCGGTTTGTAATAGTTGTTGTAGGTAACCTCTTTGGTGAAAGGTCGGGTAGTATCGTATTTAAGACGTTGTGAATTCGTAACCTTGCTCGCTGTGGTGGTAGCTTCATACCCTTTAAAATTCAGCCTGCTGCTTTGTGTGGTATCCAGTTGCCACGCCAGAGGATATTCTGTCCCTGGATTCATAGTAGCGGTGGCATTCCGTCGTAATATTCTTATGGTATCTGCTTCCGCATCGGCTATTCGGATAAATTCGTACAGCAGCGCATAGGTGCCTTCAACCCGTTTTTTATAGGGTTTCAGCATATGTGTTTCTATCATCATTCCCAGGGAGTTGAATAAGGCCGCATATCCGGTAGAATAACGCGGGCCGTCGAGAAACTGACTAAAGCCGGTCTCTGGGGTACGGTTGAAGACATTCACATAGGGGGTTATCTCCCAGTCCTGTTTGGTGAGCGAATCCTCCAGTCTTGGCATGAATTCGGTGTGCAGATAGTTGCCGAGCTCGCCTCCCAGTTTATTGTGTTGGGTGAACAAATGGGTTAGGGTGTATTGGTAATCGGCCCCGTTACTCACGTGGGTATCGATAAAAAGATCGGGATTAACCGTATGAAACAGTTCGATAAAGGAACGCGCATTTCTCGTATCGGCCTTGATAAAATCGCGGTTGAGGTCGAAGTTCCTGGCATTCCCCCTGAAACCGTAGGATTCGGGGCCATTCTGGTTGGTTCTGCTGCTGCTGTTCCGGTTAAGGGCTCCACCTATATTGTAAACAGGAATCACTGCGATGATAAGATTTTCGGGGGTTTTAAGTGTCCCATTGGCAAGATCGCGCATCAACATCATGGATGCGTCTATCCCATCGGGTTCTCCGGGATGGATCCCATTATTAATAAGTAATATGGTTTTCTGCTGATCTCCGGCGAATTCTGAATCGAAAGTCCTGTTGGGATTGAAGGTAACCAGATGCAGGGGCTTTCCGCTGTCGGTTTTACCCATTTCATAGAGAGCAATCGAGGTATGAGCGTTCGCCAAGCCCTGGTAATAGTCGATAATTTCTTCGTAGGTTGCGGTTTGTGCGCCATCGGTCTGCTCGAAAACGGTGACAGGATTAAACGCCTCCGAATCGTCGCCCGATTTGCATGAAAAGAGGAAAATTCCGGCCGTCAGGCAGAGAAAGAGATTTGATACGATTGTTCTTAAATGTTTATCAAGTGTCCGAAGCTTAGTACCTTTCATAACAATTATTGAATGAAATTTTGTAAAAAATGAGGTATTTTTTAAATTGCTTTCATATATTTGTTAGACAATATTAAACTTTTAAAACAAAAATTATGAGAAAAATTACTTTAATGTTAGCTGCTCTTGTAGCTGGTGTTGCGTTAAATGCGCAGACTATTACCCATAACAATTCACAAACTGTGGATGACGGATTGGGTCTAACTTGTCAGTCTGGTGGTATCACTACTGATAACCAGTTTTTTGGAGTTTTCGACCTTGCTGGTGACTTTGGTATTACCGGAGCATGGCAAATCGACGAAGTACAATTCGGTGTTGACGAGGTATTAAACGCACCTGGTGATGCTTATAACGTTGTAGTTAATGCATATACAACCGATAATGGTAACCCTAATGGTACTTTAACGCTTCTTGGTGGTGATGCAATTACGCTTTCATCCGGTGATGCGTTATCAGTTGTTTCTGTTCCATTTTCTACTCCGGCAGTAGCTCCTGCAGGAAGTGTAGTAGTTATTGAATTACTTGTTGTAGATGATACTCAAACCGGTTTCCGTCTTGGTGCTACAGGTACTGCTTCTAACGACGACTCTTGGATCCTTGCTGATGCTTGTGGTCTTACAACTGCTGATACCTATGCAAACATTGGTTTCCCAGACAGATGGCACATTATGAACGTTGTTGGACAGGATATCCTTGGTGTTGGTGACAACATTGCTGATCTTGTATCTGTATATCCAAACCCAACAAGTGACGTTCTTAACGTAAGCATTCCTGCGAACGTAGATGTAAACAGCGCTGCTCTTTACGACGTACTTGGAAAGAACACTGGTCTTGTTTTGGCTGATGGACAAATTAACACTTCTAACCTAGCAAGAGGTGTGTATATCCTGAACATCGAAACTTCTGCCGGTACACTTACACAGAAAATCGTTAAGGAGTAATTACTTCTTAAAAGATAACTTAAAGCCTCGCTCTGCGAGGCTTTTTTTATTGGCTGAATTATATACTCTTATTTGGTAGTTCAACGCAATTAAACGTGGAATCAATACGCCACTGTACTGAACTGACATCTAATACCAAGCTTCATCCTACTAACGGGATTCCAATCCATAAAAAAACCCTCCGTAGCTATGGAGGGTTTGTTTTTATATAAGGATGTATCTTATCCCTGCATGGAAATGAGGAATTCCTCGTTATTCCTTGTGGTCTTAATACGTTCGTTAATAAATTCCATAGCCTCTACAGGATTCATATCGGCCAGGTATTTACGCAGGATCCACATACGTTGTATCACATTTTCATCCAGTAACAGGTCGTCTCTACGTGTACTTGAAGATGTAAGGTCGATAGCAGGGAATATTCTGCGGTTGGATATCTTTCTGTCCAGTTGCAATTCCATGTTACCCGTTCCTTTAAATTCTTCGAAGATCACCTCGTCCATCTTAGAACCGGTTTCGGTAAGTGCCGTAGCAATGATGCTTAAAGATCCGCCATTTTCGATGTTTCTTGCGGCTCCAAAGAATCGTTTAGGCTTGTGCAGCGCATTTGCATCTACACCACCACTTAATATCTTTCCACTTGCAGGTTGTACGGTATTGTACGCTCGTGCTAATCGCGTGATCGAATCCAGAAGGATTACCACATCGTGACCGCATTCTACCAAACGCTTGGCCTTGTCGATAACAAGGTTCGCCACCCGAACGTGTTCGGATGCCTCTTTGTCGAAGGTAGAAGCCACAACTTCACCGCTAACGTTTCGTTGCATATCGGTTACCTCTTCAGGACGTTCGTCGATTAGGAGGATAATCTGGTAAACTTCAGGATGGTTGGCCGCAATTCCGTTTGCAATGTCTTTTAACAACATCGTCTTACCGGTTTTTGGCTGTGCCACGATCATACCTCGCTGTCCTTTTCCAATTGGTGCGAACAGGTCGATTATACGAGTTGAAATTGTACTCTGTCTTTCAGCTATATTGAATTTCTCCTGCGGAAACAGGGGGGTAAGGTGTTCGAAGGCGATTCGGTCGCGAACCACATTGGGGTTCAAACCGTTGATCTTGTTCACCTTAATTAGGGGGAAGTACTTTTCTCCTTCTTTTGGAGGGCGCACTTCACCTAATACCGTGTCTCCCGATTTCAGACCGAATAAACGTATCTGCGATTGGGATACATAGATATCGTCCGGCGATGAAAGATAATTGTAATCGCTCGAACGAAGGAAGCCGTAGCCGTCTTGCATGATATCGAGCACACCTTCACTTTCAATAATACTGTCAAATTCATAATCGGGCTCCTTATAACGGTTTCGATTGTCCTTATTTCCGTTCTTACCTCGTTGGTTCTGGTTGTCTCGTTTGTTATGCGAATCGCGTTTCTGCTGGTCCTTTTTATGATCCCTCTGATCTTTCTGATCTTTCTGATCTCTCTGGTCTTTCTGATCCTTTTGATCCTTTTGATCCTTTTGATCTTTCTGGTCCGATTTCTTATCCGCTACCTGCCCGGATTTATTGTCGGGAGTAGAACGGTTGTCGCTCTTATTTGGTTGCTGAGCGTTCGATTTATTAGATTGGGATTGAGTATTCTGCTGAGGTTTCTGATTGCGATTGTTCGGACGTTGATTTCGTTGTCGATCGTTGCGATTATCAGATTTGTTTTGTTGTTGTTCCGGGGCTTTCTTTTCGTCCTTAGCGTCCGACAGTACTTCCGGTGCGGCGGCCTTTACTTTTGAAGGGTTTGCTGCCTGGTAATCCAGGATTTGGTATACTAGGTCAAGTTTTTTAAGACTGCGGTATTTTGGTACGCCTAAAGTTTTAGCTAATTCTTGAAGTTCAGGCAACTTCTGTTCTTTTAATTCTGAAATTTCTAACATTGAAAAATTCTATAAGATTAATTGATAATACTTTTCTCTCTCGAGAAGGATAGTGTGTTGAAAAGTTATTGAAGACTAAGTAACCGTCATTGAAGAAGTTACCGAATGGTTATGCAATAATACAACAATAAATTATAATTTGCATTTAAATTTTTTAAAAAGAAACCCTATTTTTGCCATCAATTCAAACAATAACCGGTGATTCAACGCATACAAACAGTCTATATCATTATATCCGCCTTAATTGTCGGAGGGCTGTATATGTGGTTTCCGCTGGTACAGGATGAAACTGGACAGGCCGTGATAACCCGGGATGAACCACTTGTTCTCGGCCTGATGGTCGTATCGGTCATTCTGGCTTTGATAGCCATTTTCTCTTTTAAGAACCGAAAATTACAGTTTGTAATTAATCGATTAAATATAGTATCAAACTTTGTATTACTGGGAGTTTTCGTATACAGGTCGCTAACATTATCCGGAGAGACTTTAGTCTCGGAGAAGGGTATTGGGGTGCTTTTTCCCATCATTTCTATCGTTTTTCTAGTGCTGGCCAATAAGGCCATCAAAAGGGACGAGGATCTCGTAAAATCTGTGGACCGTTTACGCTAAACCAATCTTGGTATATTAGTGCGAAACCCCTGAAAGTATGCCAACTTCAGGGGTTTTTTTATGTCTCGAATTTTTATCGTGGATACTCTATAACTTCCAGATCGGTTATTTTCTTACCATCAACTTTAAAACGCAACATTGTCCGCACTTTGTGAAACCCGTAGATCCCAACCGCCCCCGGATTCATATGTAAAAGCCCCAACCGTTTGTCGTTCATCACCTTTAATATGTGCGAATGACCGCAGATAAAGAGTCCGGGCGGATTCTCCTTAATTGCTTCACGCACTTCCCGGTCGTATCTTCCGGGATAGCCCCCAATATGCGTGATCCACACCTCCAGTTCTTCGCAGCGAAATCGATTGTGAAGGGGAAAGGCCTGTCTGATCTCCCCATTGTCTATATTCCCGTAAACTGCTCTAAGCGTAGTTTTTTCAGAGAGCGCATCGGTTACTTCCAGCGAGCCTATATCACCCGCATGCCAAACTTCGTCGGCTGCGGCAGCGTGTTTCAGAATGGCATCATCCATATAGCCGTGCGTATCGCTGAGAAGTAAGATTTTCTTCATGGTGTTTGTAGTTTTCCACCGAAGGTGAAAACAGCCTGATTGCGTATATTTGAAAACCAAAAATACAAGAATCCTTGCGATATTTTATCGAAATAGCATACAACGGCAAGAACTATCACGGATGGCAGCGGCAGCCCAATGCGATCAGTGTGCAGGAAGTGCTGGAACGAACACTTTCAACCTTGCTAAGAGAGGAGGTTAGTGTTACCGGTGCGGGAAGAACCGATACCGGGGTGCACGCCAAACAGTTGTTTGCGCATTTCGACCTGGTATCGGGTGAGATTCCCGGAGATATCGTTTTCAGGCTTAATTCGTTTCTGCCAAATGATATTGCGGTAAAAGATCTGTTTGTTGTAAAAGATGATGCACATGCACGTTTTCACGCTACTGAAAGAGCATATGAGTACAGAGTTGGCCTGTCGAAAAACCCTTTTAAACAGGACTTTTCTTATATAATTCACGCTGAGCCCAACCTGGAAAAAATGAATGCTGCGGCAAAATTGTTATTGGGCCATCAGGATTTTCAATGCTTTTCCCGATCCAATACGGATGTAAAGACGTATTATTGTGATGTTAAAACTGCATATTGGACAAAGAAAAAGGAAGAGCTTATTTTTAAGATTTCGGCCGATCGATTCTTGCGCAATATGGTGCGCGCCGTGGTGGGAACACTACTGGAAGTTGGTTCGGAAAAAACTACAATAGCGCAGTTTAAAAGCATATTGTCAAGCCGGGACAGGTCGGAAGCCGGCCCGTCGGCACCGGCACACGGATTGTATTTGACCAAAATTTCATACCCAAAATCCATAAGACCATAGATGGCAGAATCCGGACAGGCATTTGATACCAAACTTTTTAAGAGGCTGCTTGCCTTTACCAAACCGTACAGAGGTATTTTCTTCTTTGTGGCCTTCGCCGCTATTGCAATGGCTGGTTTGTCGGCTTTCAGGCCACACCTGCTACAGCTGGCTATAGACAATTCGATCATTACGAAGGACGGCGACCAGTTCCTCTTTTATGTCGTACTCATGCTCGTAGTGCTGGTGGTAGAAGTAGCCTTCCAGTTGTCGTTTATTTACTTTGCAAACTGGCTGGGCCAGAGCGTTATAAAAGATCTGAGAATAAAATTGTTCAAGCTGATGATCAGCTTCCGAATGAAATACTTCGACAAGAACGCCGTAGGCAGATTAACCACCAGGGCCGTAAACGATATTGAAACCATCTCGAGTATCTTCAGCGAAGGCTTGTTTATGATAATAAGCGACCTTTTGAAAATGCTGGTAATCGCGAGTGTAATGTTCTATAAGAGCTGGCGTCTCGCCTTGATCGTCTTCGCCATTCTACCCTTGATCCTTTACGCAACCAGACTCTTCCAGAGAGCGATGAAAGTGGCGTTCGAACAGGTGCGTAACCAGGTAGCTAACCTGAACACTTTTGTACAGGAACGTATATCGGGAATGAAGATCGTACAGATCTTTACCAGAGAAGATACAGAGTCGCAGCGTTTCAGGGATATCAACGAAAAGCACAAAAAAGCCTGGATTAAAACCGTTTGGTATAACTCCATCTTCTTTCCCATTGCCGAGATTTCTTCCAGTATTGCCATAGGGCTTATTGCTTGGTATGGGGGGCTAAATGCAGCCGAAGGCGGGATCATCACAGTAGGAATCATCGCTGCATTTATTCAATACGCCGAAATGCTCTTCCGTCCTCTGAGGCAGATAGCAGATAAGTTCAACACCTTGCAAATGGGGATGGTAGCGGCCAACCGGGTCTTTGGAATCCTCGATACCCAATCGCATATAGACGACCATGGTACCATAGAGATGAGCCGAAATTCGGGACTGATAGAGTTTAAGGATGTCCGTTTCGGATATAAGGAGAACGAGGAAGTAATAAAGGGAATATCGTTCACGGTAAATCCCGGAGAAACCGTGGCCATCGTAGGAGCCACCGGAGCCGGGAAATCTACCATTATCAATTTGTTAAACCGCTTTTACGAAATCGATTCAGGAGAGATCCTCATCGATGGCAAGAACACAAAATCGTACACCCTGGCATCGCTTCGCAAACATATAGCGGTGGTACTCCAGGATGTATTCCTCTTTGCCGACAGCATCCTGAATAATATCACCCTGAACGATCCCGAAATCAGTGAGGAAACAGTGATCGCGGCGGCGAAGGAAATAGGCGTGCATAAATTCATCACGTCCCTGCCAAATGGCTATCACTATAATGTCAAAGAGCGCGGGAGCATGCTTTCCTCCGGGCAGCGACAACTTATTGCCTTCTTACGTGCCTATGTAAGCAACCCTGAAATTCTTGTGCTGGACGAAGCTACTTCGTCTATAGACAGTTATTCGGAAGAAATGATACAGCGCGCTACCGATAAGATCACCCAGGGACGCACCTCCATAGTAATAGCCCACCGTTTGGCTACGGTCAAGAAGGCCGACAGGATCATAGTTATGGACCTTGGTAAGATAGTCGAAACAGGCACGCATAAAGAACTTCTGAAGAGGGAGAAAGGTTATTACCGCAACCTTTACGAAGTTCAGTTCATGGCAGAAGAAACCACATAGGCAGCTGCCCGCTTCAAGCGTTCAGCCTCCATGGTCTTTTGTAAAAGGTCTGTAAACAACATCATATAAACTACAGCCAGGACTATTAGCAGAATGTATACCACCACGATAATAAGAAAGAATAACAGCGTCTTCAGAATGATTTTCAGCAACGACAATTGAAAGAGTTTCTTCAGTACATAAGAAAAATAAAGGATCTGAAGTAAGAGCGCCAGGAAGGAAAACACCCTGAAGGTGGCCGGGTCGAGCTGCGCAAAAAAGCCAATGGTGGTAATCACTATGGACGCCTGGGAATAGGTGTAGAGGTTAATTACCAGGTGCTCGGCATAATTGTATTTTTTATTCCTTAGAAAAACCAGACGCGAAATAACTGCCAGCAGCGGAATCGTTAGGAAGAAAATAAAGGCCTGGTATTCGATAATAAACTGGTATGAAGCCGTTGAAAGTTCGGTATGTTCGGCCGACGAGTTAACAGATTCGAACAAGCTCTGATAGGCCTCAGGAAAGAACTTCTGGTTGATAAAGGTGTAAAAACCGGCATAGGTTACGGCTATGGCAAAGTAGCTGAGAACGGTTACATACTTTTTTCTCAGGCCGCCAATAAACCCATCGATTACCGAGACCGGATCTCGAAACATGGCGATAAAGGTACGCAGGAACCTGTTGTCGTAGTTGAGGAACTGTGTGCTGAAATCATCCCACAGTTTGCGAGTAGTTAAGCGGTTTCTGATTACCCTGGCCCCGCAATTGTTGCAGTAATTGTCTGATGATTCCAGTAGTTGCGAGCAATTCTTGCACTCCATAAGTACCTACCTTAGATCATTTTCTAGTATCGATTCCAACTCATCCAAATCCTTGAACAGCACGAAATCGGCTTCTTTGATATAGGAAATCTGCCCGTTCTCTTCCGACACCACCAGGCAAACTGCATCACTCTTCTCGGTTATGCCAATAGCCGCCCTGTGACGCAGACCAAAGCGCTGCGGGATGCTTCGGTCGTTGGAAACCGGCAGGATCACCCGGGTAGCCGTTATTACATTATCCTCTATGATAATAGCCCCGTCGTGTAGCGGACTGTTCTTAAAGAAGATACTTTCAATGATGGGCTGGTTCACCTTCGCATTCATCATATCTCCGGTGCTTTTTACAAAATCGAGCCTGTTATTCCGCTGAATTACGATCAGCGCTCCTGTACGGCTCTCCGACATTTTTTTGCAGGCTCTTACGATGGCACTAACATTTATATTGGAAGACCCGGTTTCGGAAAAGAATTTTAATTTGCTGAACAGGCGTTTCCTGGCCCTGAAGTTTGTTGACCCCACCAAAAGCAGAAATTTTCTTATCTCCTGCTGAAAAACTACCACCAGGGCCAACATTCCTACCCCGAGAAACCCCCCAAGCACCTTGCTCAGCATTTCCATTTCGAGCAGTTCGGTAACCTTCCAGGTAGCGTAGAGGATAACAATTCCGAAGAAAATATTAATCGCAACAGTGCCCTTTACAAGTTTATAAAGGTAATAGAGCAAAAGAGCCACCAAGACAATATCGACCACATCGATTATCCTAATATTCGTCCAGTCAAATAGCTCCACAGGCTGAAGTGTTTTTGTAAATGTACTTTAAAATTTTAAAAGTTATTGGCTGTTTAGAACTTCCGAAACCAGGGCAACGCATTGTACAGCTTCCTTTACATCGTGAACCCGCAGTATGGATGCGCCTTTCAGCAGGGCAATGCTGTGCAGGGCAGTAGTACCGTTAAGGGCCTGCTGTACATCGACATCAAGCGTCTTATAGATCATCGATTTACGTGAAATTCCTATTAGAAGCGGAGTCTCAAGTAGTTTGAAGTGTTCCAAATGCTGTAATAGTTCGAAACCGTGCTCCCTGGTTTTGGCAAAACCAAACCCGGGGTCGGCAATAATATCATTAATTCCGGCCGCCTTGGCTTCGGCAATACGAACAGCCAGCTCGTAAACTACTTCGGTTGTTACCGTATTGTAGTTGGCTTTTTCAGTCATATTCTGAGGAGTGCCCCGCATATGCATCAGGATGTAGGGAACACCCAGTTGAGCTACGGTAGCAAACATATTGTCATCCAGGGTACCTCCCGAAATATCGTTAACTATTGAAGCACCTGCAGCTACAGCCTGTTTGGCTACACTACTTCTGAAGGTATCAACCGAAATTATGGTCTTCGGAAACTCCCGGCGAATAGCTTCAACTGCAACCACCACCCTTTTTAATTCTTCTTCTTCCGAAACATCGGCGGCACCTGGCCTTGAGCTGTAACCTCCTATATCGAGAAAAGCGGCACCATGAGAGATCATTTTCTCAGCCTGTGCCACAATCTGGGAAAGAGCCTGGGTCTTGCCCCCGTCGTAGAACGAGTCGGGAGTGACGTTAATTATGCCCATTACTTTAGGTACAGACAGGTCGATCAGGGCTCCTTTGCAATTGATGGTATACAATTTTTTAAATTGATTTATTTAAGCGAAATTTACGCAAAATCTGAGAGACCTGATGCCCGATACTTCAAAACAATACGATGAGGTTATAGCTAGTTGCAGAGCACTGTTTATCAATAAAATGAAAGATTACGGCAGTGCCTGGCGCATCCTTCGGCTGCCTTCGCTCACCGACCAGATCTTTATAAAGGCACAGCGAATTCGAGGATTGCAGCAGAACGATGTGCGGAAAGTGGATGAAGGGGAAGTAAGCGAATTTATCGGAATAATCAATTATTGTGTTATGGCGCTTATCCAGCTCGAGAAAGGCGTGGTGGAACAACCCGACATGGACCTGGAAACGGCCATGGCGCATTACGATGAAAAGGTGAGTACTACCCGGCAATTAATGCTGGATAAGAACCACGACTACGGAGAAGCCTGGCGGGATATGCGGGTGAGCTCCCTCACAGATCTAATTCTTCAGAAATTACTGAGAGTAAAACAAATAGAGGATAATCAAGGCAGGACGCTGGTGTCGGAGGGAATAGATGCCAATTACCAGGACATGATAAATTACTCGGTTTTTGCACTTATACATTTAAAAGAAACAGCATGAAAATATTAGTTGGAATTTCAAGAATATTCGTCGGGATCTTATTTTTAATCAGCGGGCTGATCAAACTAAACGACCCCGTAGGTTTCTCTTTCAAGTTGCAGGATTATTTTGCACCTGAAGTTCTCAACCTGGATTTCTTAACCCCCTATGCGCTCGTTATTGCGATCGTCCTGGTTATCTACGAAGTATTGCTGGGGGTAATGATCATCTTTGGCTATGCTAAGAAATTCACCCTCTGGAGCTTACTCATCATGATCGTTTTCTTCACCTTCCTTACGTTCTATTCGGCCGTTACAGGCAAGGTAACCGATTGCGGATGTTTCGGAGATGCGTTGAAATTAACACCCTGGGAATCGTTCTATAAGGATGTGGTGCTCCTTGTCTTAATTCTAATTCTTTTCTTCGGAAGGAAATACATACAGCCCTTCTTCTCACGGAATACCCGTAGTTTGATTGTTTTTGCTTCGTTTATATTCTGTCTTGGGATCACCTATTATGTGCTGATGCATCTTCCCATTATCGATTTCAGGCCGTATAAGATAGGCGCCAATATTTCAGAAGGGATGACCACGCCTGAAGATGCACCAAAGGCCATCTATGAATACAACTGGAAGTTTATGGTGAACGGGGAGGAAAAGATCGTAACGACCAACGGAGATTATCCCGATCAGGAAGGTGAGTTCATAGAGGTGGAAACAGAGGAGGTACAGGCCGGCTATGAACCGCCCATACACGACTTTAGTATTGAACGGGACGGGGCGAATTTTACGGAGGAATTCCTGAACAAAGAGGACCTTATCGTGGTAATTGCATATAGTCTAAGTAATTCGGAAATGGAAGGTTTCGCCGCCGTACGTGAAGTGACCAATGAAGCCATTGAAAAAGGATACGAGGTTATTGGTTTATCTGCCTCTTCCACCGCGGTTACCGATGCGCTGGTGAATGAAATGGATTTGAATTTTAAGTTCTATTTCTGCGATATGACCACCTTGAAAACCATTGTGAGGTCCAATCCCGGAATTCTCGAACTTCAGAAGGGTACGATCAAACAGAAACTTCACTGGAACGATGCCGAATCCCTAATCTTAAAAGAGTAGTGTGGTTGGTTATGTACTTCAGAAACTGGGATATGCCCTACTCACACTGTTCGGGGTAGTTACCGTTATTTTCTTATTGTTTACCATTTTGCCGGGCGATCCTGCCCGGATGATGCTGGGACAGAATGAGACCGAGGAGCAGGTGGCCATAGTTAAGCAGAAATACGGCTTCGATAAACCCCTGGGGACTCAGTATCTCTATTACCTCAATGATCTTTCGCCCCTTTCATTTCACAGCGATAATGAGCGGGACTATACTTTTCTATCGGAAGGTAAATATGAAGCCCTTCGCTTGTTTCAAACGGGCGATATCATCACGGTTGTTAAATTGCCGTATCTCAGGGAATCCTTTCAGAAGAATGGCAAGGAGGTTAGCGCAGTTATCGCGGAAACCTTGCCAAATACCGCTATCCTGGCTGTTTCAGCAATAATTATCGCCATGTTTATCGGCATACTGCTGGGCATTGTCTCGGTGCTGTTCAAAGACGGATGGATCGACAAGACGATACAATTTGTGAGTACGCTTGGAATGAGTGTGCCATCTTTTTTTAGTGCTATTGTATTTGCATGGATTTTTGGATATTTGCTGCATGAATATACAGGGCTGAATATGACGGGTAGTTTGTATGAAGTAGACGACTTCGGGGAAGGAAAGTATATACAGTGGAAGAATCTAATCCTGCCGGCCATAGTGTTGGGTATTCGGCCGCTGGCAGTGGTATCTCAGCTAATGCGGAATTCACTGCTGGAAGTGCTGAGCCAGGACTACATTCGAACCGCCAGGGCAAAGGGGTTGTCGTTCTTTGCCATTATTAAGAGACATGCGCTTAAAAATTCCCTGAACCCGGTTGTAACTGCCATATCAGGCTGGTTTGCATCCATGCTTGCCGGGGCTGTTTTCGTTGAGTATATTTTCGGCTGGAACGGTTTGGGGAAGGAGATAGTCGACGCTTTGAATACCCTGGACCTCCCGGTTATCATGGGAGCTGTAATTGTCATTGCCACTCTGTTTATCCTTATTAATATTTTAGTCGATGTGATCTACGGCTGGCTGGATCCTAAAATCAGAACTTAATCAACACATTATGAGAAAGAAAATTGTTGCGGGTAACTGGAAGATGAATTGCGACATCTCCGAGACCTACGAATTGCTGGATGCTTTGTCGGAATATGAATTAGCAGAAGACGTACAGGTAATGGTGGCACCGCCTTTCACCAGTTTACAGGCTGCGAACCAGGCGCTTATCGATACTGATATCCTTGTTGTGGCCCAGAATATGCACCAGGCGGAGAGCGGAGCTTATACCGGCGAGATCTCGGCGGCTATGTTAAAGAGCGCAGGGGTAGATACAGTGATAATAGGTCACAGCGAACGCCGGGCCTATTTTGGCGAATCCAACGGCATACTGGCAGAAAAGGTCAATGCGGCTCTTAAGGCCAATATGCAGATAATATTCTGTTTCGGGGAAGAACTGGACGACCGGCAAAGGGGAGAGCACTTCGACCGGGTTTCGAGCCAGTTATCGCAGGGATTGTTTCATCTGGAAGAATCCGCCTGGGAGAATATCATCCTGGCCTACGAACCCGTATGGGCTATAGGGACCGGGGAGACCGCGAGTCCGGAGCAGGTGCAGGAAATGCATAAATTCATCAGGCGCACCATAGGTGAACGTTATACGGCTAAAATTGCTGATAGTATTTCCATCTTATACGGGGGAAGTGTTAAACCCGAGAATGCCGGGGAGATCTTTGGAAAACCCGATGTTGATGGCGGTCTAATTGGCGGGGCCTCCCTTAAAGCGGAGAGTTTTGCCGCGATTATCAATGCCTTCAGTTAGTACTACTTCGAAGAAATTTATTAATTCTCTGAACCCGCAGCATGGCGAATGCATACCTGGAATACAATTTTAGTGTCAAGCCCTTGATACCCGGATCTGAGATCCTGATCGCCCAGTTAGGGGAGATCGGCTTTGAAAGCTTTGTTGAAACTGAAGAAGGGGTGATGGCCTATATTCAGCCATCCGACTTTAATGCCGAGGCCCTGGAAAGTTTACAGATCCTTTCTTCGGAAGAATTCGAGGTCACTTATACCTCTGAGTTGATCGAGCAGTTAAACTGGAACGAGGAATGGGAGAAGAATTTCACCCCCATCGAAGTGTCGCACAGTTGTGTAGTTCGGGCACCCTTCCATGAGGAGCGGCAGTTACCGTACGAGATCGTCATAGAACCAAAGATGTCTTTTGGGACCGGGCATCACGAAACAACTTTTATGATGCTTGAGTTCTTGCTTCAGAACGAGTTTAAGGATAAAAAGGTGCTGGATATGGGCTGCGGAACGGCGGTATTGGCCATACTGGCTGAAATGAGGGGCGCCAAAGCCATCGATGCCATCGACATAGATGAGTGGTGTGTGGAAAACTCTATGGAGAATGCGGAGCGGAACAATTGTGAAAACATCTCGGTATCGCAGGGCGATGCATCTGTTTTGGGGAATAAACCGGTATACGATACCATTATTGCCAATATTAACCGGAACATTTTATTGGAAGACCTAGAGATTTATGTTCAGACTTTAACGATTTCGGGTGAATTGTATCTCAGTGGATTTTACAGCGAGGACCTGGCGCAGATAAGTGAGGTCTGCAATAATCTCGGACTGCGTTACGTTGAACACAAGATGAAGAATAACTGGGTTGCCGCAAAATTTGTAAATTAGGGGTTGATATGAGTACCAGAGAAAAATTTAAGGAAGAGGTACTTCTAGCTGAACAGGAGGACTTCGAAAACCAGATTGTCTTGTACAATGACGAGGTAAATACCTTCGATCATGTTATCGAGACGCTAATCTATGCCTGCGACCACACTCCGGAGCAGGCTGAACAATGTTCTATCATCGTTCACTTTAAGGGAAAATGCACCGTAAAGACCGGTTCGCTGGAGGACCTTACCCCAAGATGCAGCAAATTACTGGACGCGGGATTGTCGGCGGAGATTGTTTAATAGTAAATTTTAAGAGAAAGCTCCGCTTTTCTAAAACAGGATTGTCTCGCTTCGCTCAACATCCTGACAAAGCTCCGCTTTGAAAACACTTCAAACAAAAAAACGCTCAAGCAAGCTTGGCGTTTTTTCTATTTTGAAGTGTTTATTCGTGACCTCGGCAGGATTCAAACCTGCAACCTTCTGAGCCGTAATCAGATGCGCTATTCAGTTGCGCCACGAGGCCTTAAATTTCTCAGTAAAACATTTTAAAAATAAGCTTGTTTTACTTCGGGGTGCAAATATATTTCTTTTTACCTTTATAGGCAAAGCACTTTCTAAAATAAATGAAGAACATCGAAACCTTAATTCGCGATATACCCGACTTTCCAAAACAGGGAGTACTGTTTAAGGATATTACCCCCTTGCTGGCCAATCCGGAAGCGGTACGATATTGCCTGAACGGTTTGCTGGAACTCACCGAACGACAAAAGATCGATAAGGTTGTAGGTATAGAAACCCGAGGTTTTTTCTTTGCCACGCTTATGTCGCTTGAACTAGAAGCCGGCTTTGTTCCCCTGAGAAAACCGGGCAAACTACCCTACGATACCATAAAGGAGCCCTATGCCCTTGAATATGGGATGGATGCTTTGGAAATTCACGAAGATGCCATCCAACCGGGGGATAAGGTACTGCTGCATGATGATATACTTGCCACGGGAGGGACAGCTCAGGCGGCCTGCAAACTGATAGAAAAACTGGGTGGGGAAATCGTGCAGTGTAACTTTTTGATCGAACTCTCCGAATTGCGCGGAACCGCCAAACTAAGACGTTACGAGCTCAGATCCTTGTTTACCTATTAATCCAACGCATTTTTAGTAACCCATAAGCGATAGCCGAAAACGGCCAACTGCAATTTCGAAGCCTTGCTCAGGTCGAGCTGCTTTTTGGAATAACTGGGAAGAACCGCCTTGTTGAATTTGGCCAGTATTTTGAATAAGCGCTTCTTCATACTGTAAATTTAAAAAAAAAATCCCGCGTGTGGCGGGATTTCAGTTGCTGTATAATTGTTTAATTGATTTGCATTCGCAATACGTTAATCGGTTCTCCGCCCTCGCCTTCGGCTACCATGGTTTGTTTGGAGTTTTCGGTTTCAACCGTGACCTTGATACGGGTCAGTTCGCCCTGTTTGTTACGTCTTATCTTGCTGAAATCGATCTGTATGCCATCATCCGTAAGATCGTTCTTAAGCTCTTCCAGTGCCGCATCGCTCATATTTTTGTCTATCGCCAGACTGTGTCTTGCAAATCGGCCTCGGTCCGCCCGCCTGCTGTCCCGGTCTCGAACTACCGTTGCTCTTGAGGCAATTGCCCTGTCTCTTTCACGCATGGCATTGTCTCGGGCCCGCATGGCATGTACGAATTCGCGAGATTCGCCCCCATCATCGATGTCCTCCTCTTCAATAATTATTACCGAGCCGTCTTTTTCCTTTATTTTTTTGCGAACTTCCTTCATTTCCTGTCGAATTGCTTTCCGCTCTTCCTCCATCTCTTCTCTCATCTCTTTTCGTATCTCATCGCGACGGATAATGATTTCTTCCCGTTCTTTTTCCCGATCCTTCATGCGTTCTGCTCTTTGTGCCATACGCTGGGCCATACGTTCTTCATGCTTTTCAGAATAAAAACCGCTTTTACCGCTGTCGCTGATATAGAATACAAAATCTCCTATGGCGTCATCCTCGGTTTCGGAGAAATTACCACTCCTGCCGTCACCCTGATACTGAATATTTATGGACGTGATCTCATTCTTGCTGTTCCTTGTTGTGCTGTAAGAAAATTCAATATCGAAATCGCGTTTCAGGGTTTTCTTCATTTCCTCTAACTCGGCATCGGTAGTATTCTTGGTGATCGTTACCTTAAAGTCCTTTCCCATAGCGTTGAATTTAGGGGTCTTCCTTATTTCAGGGTTTGAGGAACTCCGGGCCCGCGTATTCCTTTTGGGTTCAGCCGAAGACATGGCAATTTCCGAACTGCCCGCTTTGGCCGTAGTTGCCGTCCGGGTCTTAGGAGTTTGGCTGCCGTCTGTTTTGTCCTGAGCAAGCGGTTCGGTTTGCGGTTCGTCCCACTGTTCTGTCTCCGGGGTTTGGGGAACTTCATTATAGGCAACTGTTTCACGAAGGTTGAATCCCCATAGGAAAATAGCAATACAGGGTAAAATTGCCGCTACTTTTAAAACATTGTACTGTTTAGATGATTGTTTGTTTAACATGATTATTCGTTTTTTGATGAATGATTTATAAAAATTGGTCGTCAAAGCCGGGATTTCCCTGGACGACGAGACTTTCAACAGGGCGATTTGGTATTCTTTCCTCGAAGGAACCTCTGCTATGGTCGTATTATCGGCCAGGAATTCGAGGTTTTCCTCCACACTTTTCTTATAAAGCCATGCAAATGGGTTTGGCCACTGCAAGATTACCAGGATATTGGCCAGTAGGATATCGACTGTATGCCATTGGAAGGCATGTGCCTGCTCGTGCTTTAGGATCATCTCTAATTCCAATTCCGAATGCAGCCGGGGATTGTATACGATATAATTGAAAAAAGAGAAGGGCGCAAGCTTCTCACTTACCTTAATAAAGCGGAAGCCGTTTCGGTAATGACAGGTGTTATTTCTCAACAGTCTTATCAGGCTGTGCAGCTGTATGCCGAATCTGCCAAGCAGAACGCTAAGTCCGATGCAGTAGGATATGAGCAATATGTTTGGCCAATTCCACCAACTGCCGCTTTCCCCAATTACATTCATGGCTTCTGAAGGAAGTTCAGTTAGGACTGAAGTTGTCATAATTTGTGGCGGGTCGATATACACGGTGGTTGTAAAATAGAGTAGGGGTAATACAAAAGATGCGGCCACGCCTGCGAGCAAAAAGACCCGATGCACTTTAAAATGGGTGTCCCTGCGAAGGAGCGCGATATACACCAAATAGAATAGTGCCAATACCACCGCCGATTTAAGAAGGTATACCATTAGGTCCATGTTATTCTTTTTGTTCGATTAATTCAAGAATCTCTCTAAGCTCCTCGGCACTGATCTTTTCTTCCTTTGCGAAAAAGGAGACCATACTTTTGTAGTTATTGTTAAAATATCGCTGCATGGCCAGGTTCATAAACCGTTTGGTGTATTCTTCCTTGCTCACCAGGGGATAATACTGATGGGTTTTGCCAAAGGCTACATGATCTATATATCCTTTTTCTTCCAGGTTTCGGACAATGGTCGATACGGTGTTGTAGTGTTGCTCTCCGCCTAATTCTTCCAAAATCTCTTTTACGAAGGCCTTTTCAAGCTGCCACAGCGCCTGCATTATTTCTTCCTCCTTATTTGTAAGTCGTTCCATATTTCAAACTTAAAACTATTTTTCTAGTTATACAACTAAATTGATAGTTATATAACTGACAATTTTATTTTTTAGTATTTCAATTATCAGATAATTATCTTAAATGCCCTGAGCGTCCCTCCAATTCTTTTTATCTTCGCGCAAAGATTTTTGCCCGATGAATGTACTTTACATACTTATTGGTTTGGCCTTACTCGTAGTAGGAGGAGAGTATTTGGTCCGCGCTTCGGTGGGCCTGTCTTTTAAACTTAGGTTATCCAGGATGGTAATCGGTCTTACGGTGGTATCCTTTGCTACCTCGGCCCCTGAATTACTGGTAAGTGTGAACGCCGCCCTGGACGGTTTTAGTGATATTTCCCTTGGAAACGTAATAGGCTCTAATATTGCCAATATAGGATTAGTACTTGGAATTACAGCCATCATCGCCCCGCTGGCCATAGATCGCGAATTTTACAAGTACAACTGGCCGGTGATGATGTTTTTGTCGGTTGCGCTCTACTTCCTGCTGAAATCTGGCGGAGTGCTCGATCAGATTGAAGGCGGCTTGTTGTGTATACTGCTGATAGTATATTTGTATTTCCTGATCCGGAAATCCAGAAGAAGTCATTCCATAGCTCCTGCTGAAGAAGTGGACGACCGTTTGGCAACGGTTTCGAGTTTTAAGATATTCATTTGGCTGCTGATTGGTGGCGTTGCGCTGTGGGGAGGGAGTGAATTACTGGTGAAGGGAGCCGTGAATCTCGCCATTACACTGGGTATAACAGAGCGGGTAATAGCGGTTACCATGATCGCTGTGGGAACAAGTGTGCCCGAATTGGCAGCATCGGTAATTGCGGCCCTTAAGAAAGAAAAGGCAATTTCACTGGGCAACCTCATTGGTTCAAACATCTTCAATATTGCATCGGTACTTGGAATTACCGCCCTAATTCAGCCGATAGCGGTAAAGAGCGAAGCCATATTAAACAGCGATATCTTCTGGATGCTGGGCTTTGCCGGAATCCTAATTCCACTGGCTTTTCTTCCGAAGAAATTCGAATTGGGCAGATACAAGGGCATCATCATCTTCCTGGCCTATGTCTTCTTTGTAGGGAGTGCCTTCCTCGAGTAACCAACAGTAAATCTTTACTTTCTCGAGGGTTGATAATCAAATCAGGGGGTTATAAACAAAAAATTCATACTTATTAATAACTTTCTTTAAAAAAAGAGGGGGGTCTATGGGTGAAATTTATATTTTTGCTCCGTTCAACCCTAAAATATTTACTGCATTATGTCAACATTGCGATTCAGAGCCGTCGAAGACTCATTTAACCGAAAGCCTATTGAAGTCCATGAACCTGAGCGTCGCTCGGCGATTTTTGGAAAGAATGTCTTTAACGAGGCAGCAATGCGTCAGTACCTCACCAAAGATTCGTACAAAAGTGTTAAGGATGCCATTGAGAACGGAAGTAAGATAGAACGGCATGTAGCCGATCATGTTTCCACCGGAATGAAAGAGTGGGCCATTACTAAAGGAGCCACACATTACACTCACTGGTTTCAGCCACTAACGGGAGCGACGGCTGAAAAGCACGATGCTTTCTTTGAAACTACCAGCGATGGCATGCCGATAGAAAAATTTGGGGGCGGACAATTGGTTCAGCAGGAACCTGACGCATCGAGTTTTCCGAACGGTGGAATCAGGAATACATTTGAAGCAAGGGGTTATACGGCCTGGGATCCTACCTCGCCGGCCTTTATCTATGGAACCACCCTCTGTATTCCAACCGTTTTCGTGGCATACACGGGAGAAGCACTGGATTACAAAACACCGCTATTAAGATCGCTTCAAACAATTGACAATGCGGCTACGGCGGTTGCCAAATATTTCGATAAAGGGGTAAGTAAAGTATACGCAACCCTGGGATGGGAACAGGAGTATTTTCTAATCGATAAGGCCCTGGCGGCCTCCAGGCCCGATATCTTGTTATCGGGACGTACCCTGTTGGGACATGCTTCGGCCAAGGGTCAGCAATTGGATGATCATTACTTCGGCTCAATTCCATCTCGTGTCCTTAATTATATGCGCGATCTGGAAACAGAGTGTATGTACCTCGGCGTACCTGTTAAGACAAGGCACAATGAAGTGGCTCCCAACCAATTCGAACTGGCACCAATTTTTGAAGAAGCTAATCTGGCTGTAGATCACAACTCCTTATTAATGGATGTGATGGACAAGATTGCGGACAGGCATAACTTTAAAGTCTTGTTTCACGAGAAGCCATTTGCCGGAATCAACGGAAGTGGGAAACACAACAACTGGTCGCTGGCTACCAATACCGGAACCAACTTGTTGAGTCCGGGAAGTACGCCCATGAAGAACCTGCAGTTCCTAACTTTCTTTATCAATACCATAAAGGCGGTACACGAATACGAGGAATTGATACGTGCGGCTATCGCAAGTGCCAGCAACGACCACAGGCTTGGGGCCAATGAAGCGCCACCGGCGATAATCTCGGTATTTATCGGGTCTCAGTTAACCGAAGTGCTGGATGAACTTGAGAAAGTAACCAATGGTAAACTCTCACCACAGGAGAAGACAGAACTAAAGCTCAACGTTGTAGGGAAGATTCCGGAGATTTTATTGGACAATACAGACAGGAACAGGACGTCTCCCTTCGCATTTACCGGAAATAAATTCGAGTTAAGAGCTGTAGGTTCGCTTTCAAACTGCGCGATGCCTATGACAGTTCTCAACGCCATAGTGGCCAAACAGCTCATACTGTTCAAGGAAAGTGTGGATAAGCTGATAAAGGAGAAGAAGATGAAGAAGGACGATGCCATCTTCAACGTGCTGCGCGAATATATTAAGACCTCCAAAGATATTCGTTTCGAGGGAGACGGATATGGGGAAGCCTGGGAGAAGGAAGCCAAGAAACGCGGGCTGAGTAACAACAAAACCACACCTGAAGCATTAAAGGCCAATGTCTCAAAAAAGACCATTCAGTTATATGAAGACCTTGGGATTATGACCAAGGTAGAAATTGAGGCCAGACATGAGATTCAGGTGGAGGAATACGCCATGCACATCCAGATAGAAGGCCGGGTTCTGGGTGATATTGCCCGGAACCATGTTATTCCAACTGCTATTCGTTACCAGAACATACTGATAGAGAATGTGCAAGGGCTTAAAAACATCTACGGGAATTCGTTTAAGAAGTTTGCCGGGGAACAGATGCAGCTTATAGAAAGTATCAGCGAGCACATTGCTAAGATTAATAAAGGAATTACCGATATGATAGAGGAGCGGAAAAAAGCGAACAAGATCGAAGATGCCGAAAAGCGAGCGTTTGCTTACTGCGATAAGGTAAAACCGTATTTTAATGAGATAAGGTATCACTGCGACAAACTCGAGCTATTGGTCGATGATGAATTATGGCCGTTGACCAAGTACAGAGAATTGCTCTTTACGCGATAGTTTTATTATTAAATCATTAATAAGCCCTTTCTTACAAAAGGGCTTTTTTATTGAAATCCTTTTCCTATTTTTATTTAACAAATATTTAACATTTAAGGTAAATATGGGGTTTTAAGCATTTCAACGTTTAATTTTGATTGAAATCTGTAAGAAAATAATTACTTGTAAGAAAGAACCTACAAATACTTGATTTTCAGAAATATACGTGTGAATACGTATTTTTTGGTACGGATTTTTTTTGGATATTTGACTTGTTCAATTGAAAGATCACTCCCCTATACAAATTCTTTCAAAAGACAATTTAAACAAACCAGATTTAACTGAGCCCCCAATTCTCACATAAAACAGATCCCCTACGTTCTGGTTGGAAATAGAAAAATTGTCAAACCGCTTTTCTGTTTCAAGTTACAATCCTCAACAACAAATTTTAGTGTATTGGCACGTTTATATATGCTGCTTAGCAGTTTGTATATCAACATAAACGATGTATTTAAGTAAGTAATGTTTAACTAATATTTTTTAACCTCTAAATTTTTAATTATGAAAAAAGTGATTTTCTGCGCATTAGCGCTTATGATCGGAACAGTAGCGTCTGCGCAATTCAACGACTCTGATGTTCTACAAATTGGATTATTGAATTACTCTGATGTTAACCAGATAGGCTGGGTAAACGACTCTGACGTTGTTCAACTTGGAGCTTTCAACGACTCTGATGTTGACCAAACTGGTGTTGCAAACATTTCGAATGTACTTCAAATTGGAGTTTCCAACGAATCTGATGTAACTCAAGTAGGTCTTCTTAACGATTCAAATGTTTTCCAACTAGGAGAAGATAACGATTCAGATGTAGATCAGTACGGAGCATTCAACGACTCTGATGTTGTTCAAATAGGAGAAGATAACGAAGCTGATATCCTTCAGGAAGGGATCGCTAACGATTCTTATGCGCTTCAGGTAGGAGAAGATAACACTGTTGGTGTTCATCAACTAGGTGCTTTGAATACTTCTACTTCTCTTCAGTTCGGTTTTGGAAACTGGGGTGTAGTTGATCAGCACGGTCTTGCTAACGACTCTGACGTTCTTCAAATTGGAATCGGAAACGGTCAGTGGACTGAGCAGTATGGTGTAATCAACGACTCTGATGTACTTCAGGTTGGATTATTCAACTTTAGCTATACGCATCAGCACGGTCTTGGACACATGAGTACTGTAGTTCAGTTTGGTGCAGGTAACGCTTCAATCGTGAACCAGCACAATGGTGGATTCTAATAAACACCGAAAAGTATTTACACAATACTAAGTTTGAAGGTAGTGTATAAGTGTTCGTTACTGTTCATCTTATACACTACTTTTTCTTAATAATTTTATTTTTTATTTGCTCACAAATTTGATACCTTTCTAATATGAAGATTCGACAAGAGTTACTATTGGTTTTTCTTCTTGTATTGGTCGCCGGTGGAGCTGTCTTGGCTCAAACATATAAGAATGTCGACGCCACGCCAAGAGGTATTACCATTGGTAGTACGGCCGTCCCTTTAAATCTTATCGCTTCCGAAATTGTTTCTTCCACAACAACTAATCAATCCGTTTCCAATGCCGTTTATGTACAGCAGATTGGAAATAATAATCGTTTTGAATCCAACCTACGCTCTGTTCAGAGTAATGTTGGTCTCTATCAATACGGAAATAACAACGAAACATATTTAAATATTAATTCAGCCCGAATTAATGAACAAGTCTTTCAGTTTGGTAATAACCATGTATTTTACGACATCGGAAATGGTTTAAACCTGTATCACGAGGGTCAGGTAATTCAAACCGGAACCAATCAGCAACTGTACTGGATAGGTAATAATTCAATTTCCGACAGGTTGAGGGTTACGATGCAGGGAAATAATCAGACTGTCATTATTCGAAATTTTCAACGCCAGTAATGAATGGGTAAAAGAATTATAATACTACCAGTTCTGGTAATTTTATTATTGTTATTCGCCGTACCTGCTACGGCACAGGTGTACAATACCCAGGTTGAAGCTAAAATAATTCTCAAACCCAATTCCGAATTCATTGATGTATCAGGAACTGCTTATAATAAAACAGAGATAGATCAGAGCCTTAGGTTCGTCTTGTCTATAATCAGACATGACCCCAAAACAGATCTGCGCAATAAAAAAGACCAGAAAGGGCGTCTTGTTCTTTCCAGAGGTGATATAAAGAATCTTGTTAAGACCTACACCAGTAAGCCGGGAGATGAGCGGGTGATAATTTTATTACTGGTCTATGACGAAAAGGACAGGTTGCTAGGTAAAGACAGGGTTGTCCTGAATGATACCGAAGGAGATCAGAAGATAATCCTCAATAAGAAGCCAAATCCCGATAGTGATATAGATGAAGCGTTTGCCACCAGTGATGGAATTGAATTAAAAGGATTGGTACTTGAAGAGACCAAAACCCGTCTTGGAAGGGATTTTTATAGTAAATTTGCTACAGACTACCGGAATAAGGAAATTATGGGGCCAAAGGTCGTGACGATAATCGAGAGCCTTGCCCTTGCCAATAACACCCAGATCGCAGTGAAAGTAGGAGAGGACATCGTGATGGAATTCTTTGTTCGCCCACAGACCGAATACATGGATTCGATGGAGGAGGAAGCACTTAACAGGGTGATCAGATATTTTAAGAATCTCAAGGAGAGCAAGAATGTTGTAAAATCATATTAACTTATATTATCATGAGAACGTTATTCTTAGTACTATTTCTAACTTTTTCCGGCTATAGTTTTGGACAGCAACTGGTGTATACCCCGGTGAATCCGGCTTTTGGAGGAGATCCCTTTAACTATACCTGGCTTCTGAATTCGGCTAACTCCCAGAACCCTTTTGAAAATGATTCATTTACCGGGTTTGACAATTTATCCGGATTGAATAGTAGTTTGGGTAATCAGTTCACAAACCAGTTTGGAGGTGGAACTCCTCCGTTAGGAACGTCCCAGTCCGGAAACTTCGAATACGAGGTGTTCGAATCTACCGAAGGATTAGTAATCAATGTTCTGGATATATTAACGGGTGAACAAACACAGATAATTGTTCCAAACGGATAATCGTATGAGAAAGTTTTTACAAATAGCCGGACTGCTTTTCTTAATTCTGGCGTTAAGCAGTTGCGGAGCCTATTATAACCAACCAACCGGCGTCCAAAAAGCAAGGATTGCCGAAGACACAAAGTTAACCAGTATTCTCAAGGAACTTCCCGCCCCAGCTTCTCCTATCGTAGTTGGGGTTTATAATTTCAAGGATCAAACCGGGCAGTACAAGAGTATTGAAACCGGAAGCACCTTCAGTACTGCGGTAACCCAGGGCGCAACTACCATCCTTATTAAAGCACTGGAAGATTCCAACTGGTTTACACCTATTGAGCGGGAGAACCTGCAGAACCTGCTTAACGAAAGGAATATTATTCGAACTACCCGACAGGAATATCTGGGTAGTTCGGAGCAAAATCAACGAATGAGTCCCTTGCTTTTCGCAGGAATGTTGCTCGAAGGAGGGGTAATCTCCTACGATACCAACATCCTTACCGGTGGTGTGGGAGCCCGATATTTCGGGGTAGGCGGTTCGTCTCAGTACCGGCAGGACCGGATAACTATATACCTTCGAGCTGTTTCTACTTCTACCGGAGAAATTTTAAAAACCGTGAATGTGTCGAAGACCATACTGTCGCAGGCAGTGGATGTGGGCATTTTCCGATACGTGAGTTTTCAGAAGTTACTGGAAGCCGAAACCGGATTCACGAAAAACGAACCTACCCAGCTTGCAGTACAGGAAGCTATCGAAAAAGCAGTTGAAGTGCTTATTCTCGAAGGGATTAAAGATTCGTTGTGGTCTACAGCAGAAGGTCCTGAAAAGAATAAAGAACTGGTGGATCAATACCTGCTCGAACAGGAACTTGAAGCTTCCACAGCACTTTATGAAAGAGAATTCTTAAAACACGACTACAGACATACCATGAATGCAGCCGCAGGGGTGGCTTATGTAGACGGTGATTTTTCGAGCGGAATTGTGGATTACAATTTTGAATTAGGTTATAAATACAGGTTCCTTCCCGGGTTTAGTCTTGGAACATCCATACAGATATTCAGATTGAATTCCACCCAGGAGACTAGCCATTGGTGGATTAGCGAATCTGTTCTGGTGGAATATAACCTGTTACCGCACGACAGGCTTGCTCCTTATGTTTTTGCCGGCCCCGGATTTATGCTGTTCGCCGATAATGATCCGGCTCTGTACTTGCAGAAATTCGATACCTTCTTTCAAATGAAAGCGGGAGCCGGACTGGAATTTGCCGTATCGGATCGAATATCATTTACAGCTAACGGGGCGTGGAATGCCACGTTTTCAGACAAAATAGATAATCAGATCAGCGGAAGAAGAGATGACTTTTATTTCACTTTTGCCGCCGGGATCAATTACCATTTCGGCTCTAAAAAAACTAAACTAAAAACTAACAAATAGCGAATTTATCATGGAAAGGTTTTTAAATGTAAAGTTAATAGGAGTGGTATTGATACTTTTGTTTTCCTGTAATGAAGATAAAATTAGCGAAAATGAGTTTGGTACGCTAAAAGGACAGGTTGTGGCATCGGGAACAAATGAACCGCTGGCAGACGTTAAAATATCGACCGATCCGGTTTCAAGTACCGTATTCACCGATGACCAGGGCCGTTTCACGATTAACGATATCGCAGTTGGTGATTATAGTGTTCAGGCTAAAAAAGACGGCTATCTCGCCGATTTCGAACCGGCCACAATAAATGGAAATGCCACCAGTAACGTCGTTTTCGAATTGCTGGTCTCTACGGCTAACAACAGGCCACCATCTGCTCCCGTTCTACTTTCACCCGAAGAGAATGAAGTATTGCCAAGTATTGAAGCTGTTTTTAGTTGGACTTCGGTCGATCCTGAAGGGGATCCTCTGGAATATACACTCGAATTGAGGAACGATCAGAACAATGATGTGCTGCTATTCGAAGAACTAACCGATACTACACTTACTTATTCCCCGCTAATGCTGGGAGCGAAATATTTCTGGCAGGTAACCGCTTCCGACGATATAAATGACCCGGTAATTAGTCCGATAGGAACTTTTGAAGTAATGGAAGCCCCGGTTGATAATCGGTTCCTTTTTGTACGAAAAATTGGGGAAAACAATGTTATATTTTCGGCAGACGAAGAAGGAAATGAATTCCAATTGACCTCACAGGAGGTTAATAGTTACAGACCGCGACGACATGTGGCAGGTAACAAGATTGCTTATTTGCAAAGTAATGGAGCCGATGTTGATATATTTACCATGAACAGGGACGGAAGCGAAAAGTTCCAGGTGACTTCCACTTTCAAGCCTAACGGCTTTAACTTAAACGAGATCAATTTCTCCTGGCCGGCCGATACAGACAGAATCTATTTCCCGCAGTTTGATAAATTATACAGGATTACAACCAATGGCCAGTCGGTACAGTTGGTATATCAAACTCCCGATGGTTCCCTGATTTCTGAGGTCGCAGTTAGTGAGAATACCAATCTTATCGTTCTTAAAACAAACAACCTGGACGGTTACGATGTTGAAATCTTTACTATAGATTTTAATGGCAATGTACAAGACACCATATTATCCGGTGTCGATGGAGCCGTTAGTGGTTTGAGCTTGTCGGTAACCAACCAACAGATCCTTTATGCTTACGATGTTACGGGCTTCGAGGCTGCCACATATCGAAGACTGGATTCAAGGATGTTTATTTACGATATGGTAGCCGGAACAACCATTGATGTCTCGGGAGATGAGAAACCGGGTGGTACCAATGACCTTGAGCCAATATTCTCTCCAAATGAAGCCTTCGTGATTTTCACCAATACATCGAATGACGGAATATCTCAACGGAACGTATATTCGATAGAAATCCTTGAAGACAGCAGAGACCTGCTCTTTGAAAATGCCTTTATGCCGGATTGGGAATAAAAATCAATAAAGAATATTAAAAGCTCACTATGTGGGCTTTTTTTTATTACTATTTTTGTAGCAAATCGAGCTATGAGCCAGGAAATTTCAAAGAGGTATGCACAACGCGGAGTTTCAGCTTCCAAGGAAGAGGTGCATAAAGCCATAGAAAATGTCGATAAAGGTTTGTTTCCCAAGGCATTTTGTAAAATCGTTCCGGATTATCTCAGCAATGATGAAGATTATTGCCTCGTAATGCACGCCGACGGCGCCGGCACTAAGTCATCTCTTGCCTATATGTACTGGAGGGAAACCGGCGATTTAAGTGTTTGGAAAGGTATTGCACAAGATGCGCTGATAATGAATATTGACGACCTTCTCTGTGTAGGAGCAACCGATAATATTATTTTATCTTCTACCATCGGCCGCAATAAGAACCGGATCCCGGGAGAAGTTATTTCGGCTATTATCAGCGGTACTGAAGAGCTAATCGCGGAACTTGCTCAGTTTGGAGTACAAATTCATTCAACGGGAGGGGAAACTGCCGATGTTGGCGACCTTGTCCGCACAATCATAGTGGATTCAACAGTTACTGCACGTATAAAACGCAAGGATGTAATAAATAACGCGAATATTCAGGCCGGAGATGTAATCGTTGGTCTGGCCTCTTTCGGGCAGGCTACGTATGAAAAGGAATACAACGGGGGCATGGGAAGTAACGGGCTTACTTCTGCCCGTCATGACGTCTTCGGTAAATACCTTGCTGCAAAGTATCCGGAGAGTTTCGACAGTGAGGTTCCGTACGATTTGGTCTATGCCGGAAGTAAAAAACTAACCGACAGTGTTACCGACAGTCCGCTGGATGCCGGTAAACTGGTACTTTCACCTACACGCACCTATGCCCCCGTGGTGAAAGCCGTTCTGGAACGAATAGGGAACCACAACATCCATGGAATGATTCACTGTAGCGGTGGTGCACAGACGAAAATACTGCATTTCATAGACGAGCTTCACGTTATAAAAGATAATTTATTCGAAGTTCCGCCACTCTTCAAACTCATACAACAGGAGAGTAAGACCGACTGGAAAGAAATGTACCAGGTTTTTAATATGGGCCATCGTATGGAGTTTTATGTTTCGGAAGAGGTTGCTGAACAGATAATAGAGGTGTCCGCATCATTTGGTGTGGATGCACAGATAGTAGGACGAGTGGAAGAATCTTCAGAAAAGAAACTCACTATTTCAACCCCTATGGGAACATTCAACTATTAAATGGGCTGAGGCAATCACTGCTAAAAACAGTAATTATCGTAAATTTATAGGCTTATCAAACATCTATGTTAGAAAAACTTCAAATAGTTAAACAGCGTTTCGACGAGGTTAGTGATCTTATTATTCAACCCGAGATAATCACAGACCAAAAGCGTTATGTCCAATTGAATAAAGAGTATAAGGACCTGAGATTGTTAATGGATAAACGGGAGGAATATCTAACTGCCAACGAGCGATTAAGTGAAGCTGAGGAAATTATCAAGGAAAGCGGGGACGACGAAATGATAGAAATGGCCAAAATGCAATTGGAAGAGGCCAGGGAGAAGATTGATACCCTGGAGGATGAGATTAAATTCTTACTGGTTCCCAAAGACCCCGAAGACGCCAAGAATGCAGTTATGGAGATACGGGCAGGTACAGGTGGGGATGAAGCCAGTATATTTGCCGGCGATCTTTACCGAATGTACAGTAAATACTGTGAAAGTAAAGGCTGGAGGGTAAATGTGGTCGATTTTAGCGAAGGTACCAGTGGAGGATACAAGGAAATACAATTTGAAGTGGAAGGTGAGGATGTCTACGGCATCCTGAAATTCGAAGCCGGTGTTCATCGCGTTCAACGAGTTCCCCAAACCGAGACTCAGGGTCGTGTGCACACCAGTGCGGCTACGGTTATGGTCTTCCCGGAAGCCGAAGAGTTCGACGTGGAGATAGATCCTAAAGATGTAAGGGTGGATTATTTTTGTTCCTCGGGACCGGGGGGTCAGTCTGTAAATACCACCTATTCGGCCGTACGACTTACTCACGAACCCACAGGCCTGGTGGCCCAATGCCAGGATCAGAAGTCGCAGCATAAAAACAAGGAGAAAGCTTTTAAGGTGTTGCGGTCCAGACTTTACGATCGTGAGTTAGCCAAAAAACAGGCTGAAGATGCCGAAAAAAGAGGTTCGATGGTAACCAGTGGCGACAGGAGCGCAAAAATTCGAACCTACAATTATCCACAGGGCAGGGTAACCGACCACCGAATAAACCTCACCTTGTACGACCTTGGAAACATCATCGATGGCGATATTCAAAAGATTATCGATGAATTACAATTAGTGAGTAATACAGAAAAGTTGAAGGAAGCAGGCGAAACCTTTTAAATATGGAATTAAAACATCTAATCGATCAAATCTACAAGAAGGAGTCGTTTCTGTGTATAGGTCTGGATGTTGATCTTGAGAAAATTCCAACTCATTTATTGAATAGCGAAGACCCTATTTTCGAATTCAATAAAGCCATTATCGATGCCACGCATCAACTGGCTGTTTCCTATAAACCCAATACTGCTTTTTACGAAGCATATGGCCTTTCTGGATGGAAGTCTTTGGAAAAGACAATATCATACCTGAATGAAAACTATCCGGAAATTTTTACCATAGCCGATGCAAAACGAGGGGATATTGGCAACACATCAAGAATGTACGCAAAGGCTTTTTTCGAAGATCTTAATTTCAACAGTGTCACCGTCGCTCCGTATATGGGCAGGGATTCGGTTGAACCGTTCCTCGCTTTCGACAATAAGTACACAATTTTGCTCGCGTTGACTTCCAACGAAGGTGCCTTCGAATTTCAAACGAAGCGTATCGATGGTCTTGAACTTTATAAAGAAGTGATTAAAACCTCCCTTAAATGGAATAATTCAGACCGGCTAATGTATGTTGTCGGGGCAACCAAAGCCGAATATCTTTCTGAAATCAGGAAGCTTGCGCCTGATAATTTTCTCCTCATTCCGGGCGTTGGTGCGCAGGGAGGTGACCTGGCCGAGGTATGTCGTTATGGTCTGAATTCGGATGTAGGATTACTTGTCAATTCTTCCCGGGCCATTATCTATGCATCCAATGGTAAGGATTTTGCCGCTGCCGCTGCCACTGCAGCCCGGGACATTCAACGGCAAATGAAAGCTGTCTTAGATGCGCGTAGTTGATCAACTTGGACGAACTATAACACTTCATAGTCCGGTTCGGCGGATTATTTCCATGGTACCTTCACAAACCGAATTGCTCGTGGATCTGGGATTGGAAGATAGCCTGGTTGGAATTACTAAATTTTGTGTGCATCCTCCTGGACTAATACGTCGAAAAGTGGTTGTAGGGGGTACAAAGTCTGTTCGCCTCGACAAAGTGGAAACACTTTCTCCCGATTTTATTCTATGCAATAAGGAAGAAAATACCCCGGAAACGGTTCAGCAATTGGAGCGTATAGCACCTGTTTACATCAGCGATATCGTTAGCATTGACGATACCTTGAAACTGATACAGGACCTGGGCTTAATACTGGAAGTTGAAGCTGTTGCGGACGTTGTAATTAAGAATATTCAGACTGCCAGGGATGCATTTTTAAAAAAGATTCAAAACAGGGAAGCCTTGAGGGTCGTATACCTTATCTGGAGAGATCCCTACATGGCGGCCGGACAAAATACCTTTATCAATCATATGCTGGAGCTTAACGGTTATATTAACCATATCGAAGAAAGTCGCTATCCGGAAGTGAGTATAGACCAGCTTCGGGGCAGCGATCTAATTTTATTATCGACCGAACCTTTTCCATTTAAACAAGAGCATGCCGATTTTCTGAACAGTAAAACCGAAATTCCCTGTCGTTTAGTAGATGGAGAATATTTTAGTTGGTTTGGATCGCGTATTCGTGATGCCTTCGATTATTTCCTTCGGTTGGAAATTTAATGGGCAAAGTTATTCCTGTTCTTCTTTTCACATTCTTGTATCTGTTGTTTAATCTTTTCCGCTTTGCGAATTAATCGTTCACTTTCACTGGCGTTGTAGGGTGAAATTTGAAACGATCTTTTCATAAGGATACGGTAACGTTCTTTCAGTATCTCCAGTTTAGTTTTGGGTTTAAACCAGTGTAGCATTTTTTTAATTACAAAATTACCGGCTACTAATAACAATTTCCGCTAAGATCGGGTTAAATCCGTATTAAAAAAGCTCGGTGTACTGTAGTCTTCGTTAAAATCTTAACGTTTAATCCTGAAGCGCAAAAACCTGTTTAAGGAGGGTGGTGGTACGTGCGGCGATATCTGTACGAATACGTTTTTCTTCCACAGCAATCATTGTATATACCCCCTCTAACGCTTTATTAGTAACATAGTCGGTAAGGTCGGGGTTAACCGGATCCATAAATGGGATGCTGTTGTATTTGTTGATAATATTGGCCCAGATCTGATCGGCGCCAACTTTTGAAAATGAGTTATGAATTACAGGATTAAAACTGGCGTATAATGCGGCGTTCGTTTTGTTTTCAAGGTAATTGGTAGCTGCATTATCCGGTCCCAGTAAAATATTCCTCGCGTCGTTAAACGTTATTTCTCGAACTGCATTAACAAAAATAGGAGTTGCTTCTTTCACGGCGTCTTCGGCTGCGCGATTCAGCATCTTAAGCCCTTCATCTGCCAAACTACTGAGTCCGATATCCCTTAAAGTGCGATCGACTTTCTGTAGTTCCTGGGGGAGTAGAATCTTTACCAAAGGGTTTTTGTAGAAGCCGTCCTTACGGGTTAATTTGGTTACCTGCTTATCGATTCCGAAGTCGAGAGCTTGCCTTAGGCCATTTCCAATCATTGCCGGATCCATTCCCGTTTGTCCCGGTAAGGAACCCACCACGCCCTGAAGTTCGGCACAAGAGGATGTTAAGAGCAGCGCAACAATAAGGTAGAGGGGTTTTTTGGAGATCATAGCAATGATTTTTAAGTTCTTAATTAAAGATATAAAAAAAGCCTTTCAAACTGAAAGGCTTTTAAGATTGTTAACCAGGGAAAATTATTTTACAACTTTCACTGTTTTTGTTGTATTTCCAATAGTTACCTGAACCATATAAGCTCCTGAAGTAAGCGCGCTCATATCGATACTAGGCGATACACTGGCAGGCTGAGCCTGAAGCACCAGTTTACCTAATACATCGTATACATTAATTGCGTCTACCACAGCGGCACTCTGAATATTAAGAATGTCCTGAACCGGGTTAGGATATACGGAGAATGCGGCTTGACTGAAATCGTCGTTTCCTAAGAAACCTTCAGTATAAAGCACATCGTCTACATACATGCTGTTGTTGGCATCGATTGAAAAGAAATCAATAGCTCCAAGTTGAGTTCCCGGATATGGCTCGTCTGTAAGTAAAGCATTACCGTCGATCCATACTGAAAGGGTTGCAGCATCAAGATCTACGTTTTGCTTAACCAGGAACCACTCATCATTAGGATAAGGAACTTCTGCTCCCGTACCGGCGTGTTGTACCATTCCTGCAGTTCCACCGGAACCGGTAGCATCTACAAAGAATTCAGCATTCCACTGAACACCGGGCACTTCGTCTTCCTGAATGTTCCAGTATCCTGTTGCACCTGAAGGCACAAAAGCGTACCATTGAACAGTATATTGTCCTGTAGTTTGGTTTCCTAGAAGCAATAATGCATCCGGCACGGCACCACCAGGGCCGATAAATCCTGATTGGTCGGGTGAGTTTGACTCGTCGTCTACAACCTGGATATCTTCGTCAGTTCCTGTCGTTCCGGACCAAGTGGTCCACCATGGTGCCTGGTCGCCCATTGGCCCCAAATTGTAAAAATCGAAATTGTCTTCGATCAATGTCGTTTGTGCATTTGTATTTAAACCAAACACACATAGCGCTAAGGCTAATAAGTATATTTTCTTCATAACGTTAAAGTTTATTAGGTTTAAGTAACATAAAATTATTCAAAAAAAATAAAAAAAGCAAAAAACTGTGTTAAATTTTGACAATGGCTTTTAACAGTACTCCCAATAAAAAAAGGCCTTTCGAATCGAAAGGCCTTCTTAAAAAAGTATGTTGAAACTTTAAAATTGCTTATTTAACAACTTTAACAGTTTTAGTGGCGTTTCCAATAGTTACCTGAACCATGTAAGCTCCTGAAGTAAGAGCGCTCATGTCGATACTTGGAGAAATTGAATCAGGCTGAGCCTGAAGAACTAATTTACCAAGAACGTCATAAACTCTAATTGCATCTACAACAGCAGCACTCTGGATGTTAAGAACATCTTGTACCGGGTTAGGATATACTGAGAAAGCAGCTGCGCTGAAATCATCACCACCTAGGAATCCATCGTTGTAAAGAACGTCATCAATGTACATGCTGTTGTTAGCATCGATAGAGAAAAAGTCGATTGCTCCTAGAGCAGTACCAGGATAAGTCTCTTCATCAAGTAATTGAGTACCGTCAATCCATACAGATAGAGTTAATGCATCAAGATCGATGTCTTGTCTTACCAAGAACCACTCGTCGTTAGGATAAGGTACTTCAGCTCCAGATTGAGAGTGCTGGATCATTCCGGCAGTTCCACCTGAACCTGTAGCGTCTACGAAGAAATCAGCATTCCACTGTACTCCCGGTACTTCATCTTCCTGGATGTTCCAGTATCCTGTTGCACCTGAAGGAATGAAAGCGTACCACTGAAGCGTATATTGTCCAGCAGTTTGGTTTCCTAGAAGTAGTAATGCATCCGGCACCGCACCACCTGGTCCGATAAATCCTGATTGGTCAGGAGAATTTGATTCGTCGTCAACCACCTGGATGTCTTCATCTGTTCCGGTGTTACCAGACCAGTTTGTCCACCATGGCGCTTGATCACCCATTGGTCCTAAGTTGTAAAAATCGAAGTTGTCTTCAATAAGAACCTGAGCATTGGTATTCAACCCAAACGCACATACCGCCAAAGCTAATAAGTAAATTTTTTTCATAATAATTAAGTTATTTGTTGTTTAATATTGAGGCAGCAATATACGATTAATATCTTTAGTTCCTCGTAAATATGAAGATTTTTTTAGGTTGAATCTTCTCATTAAAACTCAAGGGTTGTTACGATTTTCGTAAATTTGCAACTCCAATTTTCAGATATTTTACAAATGCATAAAATTCCACCCTACCAACCAAAGAACAAAGTGCGTATCGTAACAGCCGCCTCCTTATTCGACGGACACGATGCAGCCATCAATATTATGCGCCGGATTATCCAGGCAACAGGAGTGGAAGTTATACACCTCGGACACGACCGTAGTGTGGAAGAAGTTGTGAATACCGCCATCCAGGAAGACGCTAATGCCATTGCCATGACCTCCTACCAGGGGGGGCATAATGAGTACTTTAAATATATGTACGACCTGTTGCAGGAAAAAGGAGCAGGCCATATTAAGATATTTGGCGGCGGCGGGGGAGTAATACTTCCTTCCGAGATAAAGGAATTAATGGATTATGGTATAACGCGCATCTATTCTCCGGACGACGGGCGCGAAATGGGCCTGCAGGGAATGATCAATGACCTGGTTGAACAATCGGACTTCCCTATAGGAAATGCGCTTAACCGGGAGGCGGACCTTTTGGCGGAGAAAAACCCGGGTGCCATCGCAAGGGTGATCTCTTCGGCAGAGAACTTTCCGGAAGTAGCCAAAGAGACCTTATCTGAAATCCATAAAAAGAATGTAAAATTAAATACCCCGGTGCTCGGTATTACCGGTACAGGCGGATCGGGTAAATCATCCCTGGTCGATGAACTGGTGAGAAGATTCCTAATAGATTTTCCTGAAAAGACCATAGGCCTTATCTCTGTCGATCCCTCCAAGCGAAAAACAGGGGGAGCCTTATTGGGCGATCGCATCCGGATGAATGCCATAAGCAATCCACGGGTTTATATGCGAAGCCTGGCAACCCGACAGAGCAATCTGGCGCTGTCCAAATATGTTTCGGAGGCTATCGAAGTACTTAAAGCCGCCGAATTCGACCTTATTATCCTTGAAACTTCCGGGATAGGGCAGAGCGATACCGAAATTCTCGACCACAGCGATGTGTCCCTATACGTAATGACACCTGAGTTCGGGGCAGCCACCCAGTTGGAAAAGATAGATATGCTGGATTTTGCCGACCTGGTTGCCATTAATAAATTCGATAAACGAGGATCCCTCGATGCCCTTCGGGACGTTAAGAAGCAGTATATGCGTAACCACCAACTTTGGGATACCCCCCAGGATGAGCTCCCAGTTTACGGTACCATTGCTTCTCAGTTCAACGATCCGGGTATGAACCGGCTTTACACTGCGGTTATGGAACTGATTGCCGAAAAGACCGAGGCCGGGTTCGAAAGCGATTACTCACGGCAGGACGAGATGTCTGAAAAGGTTTTTGTCATCCCACCCGCACGAACCCGATATCTTTCAGAAATTTCTGAGAACAACAGAACATACGATATTACAGCTTCAGCCCAGGCCAAAGTTGCCCAGCATTTGTTCGGAATATACAAAACCATAGAGTCGGTTTCGGGAACTAAACCTTCTCTGGACAAGGCTGGAATCGATAATGAATCGGTTAATGCTTCAGAAGAACAAAAAGAATTTATACGATTACTCATTTCAGAATTCGATAGGGTAAAAATGGATTTGGATCCGTATAACTGGGAAATCATAACGGGCTGGGAAGAAAAGGTGAATCGATACAAAGCGCCTGTTTACAGTTTTAAGGTAAGAGACAAGGAAATCAAAATAGATACCCATTCCGAATCTTTATCCCATACACAAATTCCCAAGGTGGCCTTACCAAAGTATGAGGCCTGGGGAGATATACTGCGGTGGTCCCTGCAGGAAAACGTTCCCGGCGAGTTTCCTTTTACTGCCGGGTTATATCCATTTAAAAGAACCGGGGAAGATCCTACCCGTATGTTTGCGGGAGAAGGCGGCCCGGAACGGACTAACAGGCGTTTTCATTATGTAAGCCTGGGTTTACCGGCAAAGCGCCTTTCAACTGCTTTCGACAGTGTTACCCTGTACGGGAACGACCCCGACCTGAGGCCGGATATTTACGGTAAGATTGGTAACGCAGGAGTTTCCATCTGTTGCCTGGACGATGCTAAAAAACTGTACTCCGGATTCGATCTGAGCAACCCTATGACCTCTGTTAGTATGACCATAAACGGGCCGGCACCCATGTTGCTTGGTTTCTTTATGAATGCAGCCATAGACCAGAATTGTGAGAAATATATCAAGGAGCAGCAACTGGAAGACGAAGTTGAAAAGAAAATCACAGAACTCTATAATGACAAAGGCATTGAAAGGCCGCGTTATCAGGGCGAGCTGCCTGAAGGTAATGACGGCCTGGGTTTGATGCTGCTTGGGGTTACCGGAGACCAGGTGCTTCCGGCAGACGTGTATAAAAAGATAAAAACAGAAACCCTACAGCAGGTAAGGGGAACTGTCCAGGCCGATATCTTAAAAGAGGACCAGGCTCAGAATACCTGTATTTTTTCTACCGAATTCGCTTTGCGACTTATGGGAGACGTACAGGAATATTTTATTCAGAACAAAGTGCGCAATTTTTACTCGGTCTCCATTTCGGGCTATCATATTGCCGAAGCAGGTGCCAATCCCATCACCCAGTTGGCTTTTACTTTGGCCAATGGTTTCACATATGTGGAATATTACCTTTCCAGAGGTATGGACATCAATAAATTTGGACCGAACCTCTCCTTTTTCTTCAGTAACGGAATAGACCCGGAATACTCTGTCATAGGAAGGGTAGCGCGAAAAATCTGGGCAAAAGCCCTGAAGTACAAGTACGGTGCGAACCCGAGGGCGCAAATGCTGAAATATCACATTCAAACTTCCGGGAGGTCGCTGCATGCACAGGAAATAGACTTCAACGATATTCGTACCACACTGCAGGCTTTGTACGCTATTTACGATAATTGTAATTCTCTGCATACCAATGCTTACGATGAGGCCATAACCACTCCTACCGAAGAGAGTGTACGCCGTGCCATGGCCATACAGTTGATCATCAACAAAGAGCTGGGGCTTGCCAAGAACGAAAACCCTATTCAGGGAAGCTTTATCATCGAGGAATTAACCGATTTGGTAGAAGCTGCCGTTCTGGAGGAATTCGACCGGCTCACCGAACGGGGAGGGGTGCTGGGTGCCATGGAAACCATGTATCAGCGCAGTAAGATCCAGGAAGAGAGCTTGTATTACGAGACGCTGAAACACAATGGGGAATTCCCTATAATAGGGGTAAATACCTTCCTGAGCAGTAAGGGCTCACCAACCGTATTACCTGTTGAAGTCATCCGGGCAACCGAGGAGGAGAAACAAGCCCAGATTGCAACCTTAGAAAACCTTCACAAGGTATATCCGGAGAAAGCCGAGGAATCGGTGGAGGCGTTGCAAAAGGCTGCCATCCGCAATGAAAACCTCTTCGAACAGCTTATGGAGGCAACTAAATACTGTTCCCTGGGGCAAATAACCAGTTCGTTGTTCGAGGTGGGTGGACAGTACAGAAGGAATATGTAATTCGCCGAAACGCATAGGTTCAGCATTCTAGCAGTTTAAAAACGAAGGATCAAAATTATAAGGTCAGCATCCAGCTGCGTTGCAGTTTCCTGAATTTTTTAAGTTCACCTCTCAGGATGGGTAAGAAGTCCTTGCCATTGCTGTTAGCCAATTCGAGGCGTTCACAATTCTTGTACAGTAAGTTGACAAGCCGGGTAACCGAGGCGGCGTACTTGTGTTTTTCTTCTGAAAATGTCTGGCTTTCAGCTTTTAGAATTTCCGGCACCAGCGACACCGATTGTTGTACAATGTCTCCCCCGAAATAAATTGAAGGATCCTCTTGTCCGTCCTCTCGAAGGGCGGCAAGATCGTCGGTCATATAACTCGAGATGTGTCGGGAAATGGTAAAGATATCTACTGCCTTTTTATAAATAGGCGAATGTGGAAGCTTATTTGGAAAACTTGGAATCATTTCTAAGCAAGGCAATTTTTTTATCACTCAAATTTACCACTAAGAATGGCGATTTCAATACAAAAATTAAAGAAAAAATTTATATTTACTTTAAATATTAAGTAATTTGGCAATAAAAAATTTAAATATGTATATAGATACTTTAAACGCAAAGATACTAAAATGCTTGCAAAAGAATGCCCGCCAGTCTAACGCAGAGATCGGAAGGCAGGTGGGAGTAAGTTCCCCTGCGGTAGGAGAGCGCATCAGGAAAATGGAGGATGCAGGGTTGATTCACGGGTACAAGACAGTAGTATCTCCCTTCGAAGCGGGGTATCAGTTAAAAGCAATAATAATTCTCAGGGCGTTTATGGGAAAACTTAAACCATTTCTTGAAAAGGTAAAAGAATACGATGAGGTGCTTAATTGCTATCGCATAACAGGAAATGAGAATATCGTAATGGAAGTGATCCTGAAAAATCAGAAACACCTGGAAGCGTTTATCGATCAGTTGATTATTTACGGGGAGACCAAAACCCAGATCGTACTCTCCCATATTATTGCCAACAATGCAATTAAGCCGGTGAGCTAAATAGGAGATTCTCAATGAATACAACCTTAGTAACTTGTTATTGTCGGCGATTTCCGAAGCAATCGATACAGCAACAGGGTTAATGCCGCAACAAGTATCAGGGTGGCGAACATAACGTTCCAGGTGGTGTTGAACCCAAAGGTATCCACCAGGTTCATTCCACTGTTGTGTCCGATAATATGCGACAGTGAAAAACTCATGCTGTAAAGGCCCATATAACTCCCTTTTCTGCCTTTCGGAGCCATAGAAAGCGCCAGGGCATTCGAGAATGGCGAGCCAACCATTTCCCCTATGGTCATTAGGATCATACCGATGAGCAAGATCCCGGTCCATTCGCTAATATTCAGCACCACAAATGACAGAGCCAAAAAGACCACTCCCCAGAAGGTAGCCATAGTCTTGGAAAGTTTTATTCTTTCCAGCCAACCCACCAGAGGCATTTCGAAGATCACGATCAGGGCGCCATTGAGAAATAACAATGCCCCTATAAGATCTTCGCTTAAAAAGTGAGCCTTGGCATAATACAAAGGCATGACCGAGAAATACTGTATAAACATTATGCTGTTCAGAACCATTATCAAGAAGAACAACAGGTACAATCCATTCTTATATGGGGGAAGTCCTTCTTTTATTTTAGGTTCAGGTATTTCATCTGTACTAACTTTCTTCGGCTTTAAAATAAAGAACAGCAGGCCGGACGCCAGAACACAGGTAATACCATCGATCCAAAACAAAGCGCTGTAATTGATGCCGGCAATTATAATCCCGCCAATTACAGGGCCTATTGAAAAACCCAGGTTAATTGCAAGCCGGATCAAGGCGATACTACGCGTAATATTTTCGGGTTTGCTGTATGCATCGCATGCCACGAAGATTGCGGGTCTGTATGAATCGGCCAGGAAGATTACAGTAAAAATTCCCAAACACAGACTGTAAAAGTTATCCAGGTACTGCAGTCCGATAAACCCCAGGCCTCCCAAAAGAAGGCTTAAAACAATAACCTTGTAAAAGCCAATAGTATCTGTAAGTCGGCCCCCCACCCAGGTACCGGCCAGTGATCCCAGTCCGAAGCAGCTCATGATCCAGCCAACCTGAGGTAATGAAAATCCCTTGGCATTTACCAGGTAGAGCGACAGGAAAGGGATTACCATCGCCCCGGCCCGGTTTATAAATGTAACCAGGGACAGCAACCATATTTCCCTGGAAAGCCCCTGGAAATTACTGATGTAATTTGTGTATAATTTTCTCATTCTCGGTTGGTACGGTATCTATAAAATTAAAACGTCCCGGTGATGGCCGGGACGTTCTTAGTTCGAATTATCTTATTCAGATATAATCAAATTACACATCGTCCTCGTACCAACGCGGTTTGCATCTGTACATTATTAAGGATGTATAACTTGATTTTCATTTGGTGATTTTCTAATTCAAATGTAGAAAAAAATAGAATAGCTTTAACTGCCTAGGAAAATTCGTTCAATCCAGTATTCTTTTTAAAGCCTGCGCAAATTTATAAGCTGCTCTTTTGTATGCTTTGGACATGCGGTTTAAACTGGGCCGCGGCCAAATATCACCGTCGTTCTCCTGCTTATTGTAGGTTCCCATTGCCCGGCTGATCTCTGTCTTGGTGATGATATTATCGGGATTGGCGTTTTTAAAGAAAGTAAGATCCATAGTGACCTTAGCCGGCCGATCGATAATTTCGATATCATAGCCAAAATACATCCAGTTTGTATTGATCAGGATTGTATAGGTTGTTGTGGGATCGTTCAAAACAAACCGGGGTGTAGAGTCGTATTCCCGAACCTTTTCATTAAGAGTGTTAACGAACATTTCCGGCCAGACCTGTTCTTTCGCAGCAATGTAATCCGCCTGAAATTGACTTGCCATTTCCCTGTCTGCATTCTCGATAATCTTGGTATTTATGTAGTCTAAAAAAGCTTCTTCAGTCAACATATCACCGTTAAGATAAAGGTTGTTATAGCTGAATACAACATTTACCTTTTCTTCAGAAGCCAAAAATGATAATAGCTCTTTATCGATTTTAATATGTTGACTGTAAGCCGAATGGTTTGTAAATCCGAATGCAAGTGTCAACAGCAGTGAGGGCAGGTATTTTGTCATAGTTTTCAAAAGTAATAAAACTCTTTTCTTTTCCTATTTTTGATTACATTATTCGCATGAAACGGATAGCTTTTATAATTTGTATTACACTAAGCCTTGCGCTTAAGTCTCAGACCGACGTACAGTTCTATAGCGAGATCGAAGCATACCAGGCGGAGCAAAACGAAAAATTCTCCGACCCAAAAACCAGCTTGCTAACAGCCCGGGATCTGGAACATTTTGACGGCCTGGATTTTTATCCCATAGACAAAAACTTCAGGGTAGAGGCAACGTTGGTGCGCACCCCGGATGAAATTCCCTTTCCCATGCCCACCACAACATCCTGGTCGCCCGAATACATAAAATACGGGGAAGCCCGTTTTATTTTTAATGACAGGGAATACACGCTAAGTCTATTCCAGCAAACAGATCAATATTTGGAAGGTGGTGATCCGGGTTATCTTTTTGTGCCCTTTACCGATCTCACAAACGGAAACGGCACCTATAGCGGAGGCAGGTATCTTGATTCCAGGGTTCCGGAGTCGACAACCATAATCCTTGATTTCAATAAAGCCTATAACCCGTATTGTGTATATAACCCCCTGTACACTTGCCCCATTCCGCCCGCAGAAAATCACCTTGATATACTGGTCGAGGCAGGGGTAAAGGATTTTAAAGGGAGTTAAAATAGCTTGCTGAGCCAGATTCCGACTATCACGGCGACTATTCCCAAGAACAAACTACCAAAGGCGTAAAGAATGAAATTCAACAGTTGCCCATTCTTCAACAATTCGTAATTCTCGAATGCAAAAGCTGAAAAAGTGGTAAAACCTCCGCATAAACCAACTGCCAGAAATAAAATGGTATTTGAAGTTTCGGAGGACTGCTTTAAAGCGAATCCAAGGATCAAGCCTATGAACAGGCTTCCCAGCATATTCACGGTAAAGGTGCCAAGGGGAATAGAGTAGGCCGGGGAATGAAGAGCTTTGCCAATCACATAGCGTAATGCCGAACCAATCCCACCCCCGAGAAATACGAGAATGATTTGTTTCATTGTGTGAAGCGTGGGCCCGAAGTCAACACCGGGATATAAATTTCGGTGATCCAATCTGACGGGTTTGGCACTTCACCCGGATCGTTGGCGTAAACTTCAAACATATTGCGGCTGTTATCTCTAAGGAGGTTGTTTGTTGCCAAATATGATTTCGCCGCTTCGTAAGCTTCCGGCAAATTGTCGTAATTGCCCTTAAGAGTAGTCTTTAAGGCCGAAACAGGCGCCATATAATTGCACAGCACAGGGCTGCCTTCGGGAGTTATAACTCTTGCAGCTACAGGGATTGCCGCCGAAAATATAACGGTGCCGTTCTGCTCGTTAATTTCATTATAAATGGTAAACGGCATTCCGGCTGAATTAATATTGTTCGTATCCATATATCCGGCGATCTGCCCCAACATTGGTCCCATTTTTTCGCCGATTTCCGAGATTTTGGCTGCCGTGGTATTATACATATAAAAGCCTCCGCCGTGTTGGGTGATTCCATCGACGGTAATTGTATACTGCTCCATGGAAGTTTTTAATTCGGTTTCCAGCCTATCCAACCCGGATTGATACATAGTTCCGAGGCTGGTTTCAAAGTCCTCAGACTGTAATGACATAAATACCTTTTCCATAAAGGATTGCTCGCCTTTCATTCCCCATGTAACTTTCGTTTTACCAGCTTCTTCAGCAGGCTCGAACCTCCAGTAAACATCGCTCTCCGAATCGCCCATCGGGCTGTTAAAAACTATTTTTTGATCGATCTCCTTATTGGGTATAACCCGTACAGTCTGCATCTTTCCATCGCCCATTTCCTCGCTTTTCCAGGAATAGGAAGCACCTTCACCTTCGGTCTTTTCGGCATAGGTTATTGTCATGTTTGTGTCTTCCTCCATCCAGGGACCCCATTGTTCCCAGTTCCTGAAATCCTTCACGTTGTTATAAACAACTTCCGGAGGGGCATCTATTACCTTTGTTTTAGACACATCGAAACTGCCGTCTTTGGTTCCAAAATAAATTGCCCCGGCAATGATTACGATAAGAATCAGGAATAGTAAGTACTTCAGGATTTTCATTTCAGGGAGTTTTTTGGTTCGTTACAGCTAAGATAATCAATATTTATACGTGGGTGAAAGATTTTAAAAGGATGAAATGAATTTGTTACATTTGTGAAAATTTCAAAAACCGATAAAATGAAGAATACTTTTATTATAGCAATGGCTATAAGCGGGTTGCTGTTCTTTTCTTGCGCAGACGACAGAAAAGAAGAGAAAAAACCGGAAGTAACCGAAGTAAAAACGGACGACTTCCAATATCAGATCGATCAGTTTGCCGATCTGAGAATCCTTCGTTACCAGATCCCCAGTTGGGATAACCTGACCTTAAAAGAACAAAAACTGGTTTATTACCTGGTTCAGGCAGGGCTTGCAGGACGCGATATTATGTGGGACCAGAATTATCGTCACAACCTGGAGATACGAAAGGCTCTTGAAAAAATCTATACTACCTATTCAGGGGACAAGACAGCGGACGACTGGAAGAATTTCGAGATCTATCTGAAACGAGTTTGGTTCTCAAACGGGATTCACCATCATTATTCGAACGATAAGATAAAACCGGAGTTTTCTTCAGATTATTTGAAAACCTTATTATCCGATACAAATACAACCCTTGAAGGGGAAGCGTTCGAAGTAATTTTCAACGATAAGGATTCCAAAAAGGTAAACCAGGCGAAAGGTGTTGATAACGTAGCACTTTCAGCGGTTAATTTCTATGGCCCGAACGTCACCAACAGTGATGTTATAAATTTCTACAAAAAGAAAAAATCTCCCAATCCGGCTAAACCTTTGTCATTTGGATTGAATGCCCAGCTTGTAAAAGAGAACGGGGTTCTTAAAGAACGGGTTTACAAATCGGGCGGCCTGTATGGTTCAGCCATCGATGAGATCGTTAAATGGCTGGAGAAGGCAAAAGGCGTAGCTGAAAATGAAGCTCAGGGTGATGCTATTGGCCTGTTGATAGAATACTACAAAACGGGCGACCTGCAAACCTGGGATGATTACAACGTAGCCTGGACACGTGCTACTGAAGGTAATATCGATTATATCAATAGCTTTATTGAAGTGTACAACGACCCGCTGGGTTATAGCGGAAGCTACGAGAATATCGTTCAGATCAAGGATTTCGACATGTCCGAGAAAATGGCAGTTTTGTCTGAGAATGCACAGTGGTTTGAAGATAACTCACCCTTGATGGAAGAACACAAGAAGAAAAATGTGGTGGGTGTTTCTTATAAAGTTGTAAATGTGGCAGGAGAAGCGGGCGATGCCTCTCCCAGCACACCAATTGGAGTTAACCTTCCGAATGCAAACTGGATCAGGGCAGAAGTAGGCAGTAAATCTGTTTCCCTCGGAAATATTATAGAAGCCTATAACAACGCCGGAAGTTCCGGTCGACTTGAAGAATTCGTTCACGATGAGGAGGAACTGGAATTGGAAAAGAAATACGGCCAGCAGGCTGATAAATTACACACGGCGCTTCACGAGGTGATCGGGCACGCGTCGGGGCAGTTGAATCCTGGAGTGGGAGAAACCAAAGAAACCTTAAAGAACTACGCATCTACCCTGGAAGAAGGAAGAGCAGACCTGGTTGGTTTGTACTACCTTTACAATCCTAAACTGCAGGAACTGGGGCTGGTGGACGACTGGAAGAAGATCGGGATGGCTGCCTACGATGGCTACATCAGAAATGGTTTAATGACCCAGCTAATTCGCCTAAACCTTGGGGATGATGTTGAAGAAGCGCATATGAGAAACCGTCAGTGGGTGTCCGCCTGGGCCTACGAAAAAGGCAAGGCCGACAATGTGATTGAGAAAGTGACCAGAGATGGAAAGACTTACTACAACATAAACGACTACGATAAGCTTCACGAGTTATTCGGACAGCTGCTTCGCGAAACACAGCGCATCAAGTCGGAAGGCGACTATGCTGCCGTTGAGGCGTTGGTTGAAGATTACGGGGTAAAGGTCGACCAGACCTTACACGCCGAGATTCTGGAGCGAAACAAACAATTCACTTCTGCGCCTTACAGCGGATTTGTGAATCCTGTGATCGTTCCTCAAATGAACGAAGCGGGTGAAATTGAAGGTTTTTCAGTAAAACAGCCTTCTACTTTCGAAGAGCAGATGCTTATGTACGCCAAAGACTACAGTTATTTGCCGGTTAAGAATTAACAATTGCTGAAATACAGTTAAACCTTCTTGTGAAATGCAGGGAGGTTTTTTTATTGCTTCAGAAGATATTTTACAAGAATCAGCAGGCCTGTAAAGACCAGAAACCCAATAAGTATCCAGAAACTTCCTCTGTAGTATTTCCGATGCAGTTTTTTATCCCTGCCATAGGCAAAATACATAATGACGACAAAGACGATCAAGAAGCAAATGGCGAAGATCAATTGACCGGTACTGAACATAAATTTGTAATTTTATCGACACAAAAATACTGATTAATAATGGGAAGTTTACCAACTGTTTATTCAGTTTGGACTTTTGATCAAATAAACGTATATGAAGAATAAAATTGCCGCCGTACACGAGTTTCATTCTGCCTTTGGGCTCGGCATAAAGGAATCGCCAACTGCCGACCTGGGTGAAGCCAAAAACCTGTTGCGATACAAGCTAATGAGGGAGGAAAACGAGGAATACCTGGAAGCCGCAAATAACGATGATCTCGTTGAGGTGGCCGACGCCCTGGGCGATATGCTTTATATCCTGTGCGGAACCATCATCGAACACGGGCTTCAGTATAAAATCGAAGAGGTTTTTACCGAGATTCAGCGAAGTAATATGAGTAAATTAGGGGAAGACGGCAATCCAATATACCGGGAGGACGGTAAAGTTCTGAAAGGCCCCAATTATTTTAAACCGGATATCGAAGCGATTCTAAAAAGCTAGTAACGGCTAAAAGCTTTGAAATAAATACGCTACTCCACTTTGTATCTCCAGCCGAACGGATCGTCGGAGATGTTGTATTGAATCTCCATCAGGCGTTTTTTAAAGGTCGCCGCATAGGAGTTTTCAAGTTTTGGTAGCTCGTAGGTTTTTTCATCGTGGCTGAAGGCCGAGATCGGACTGATAACCGCCGCCGTACCTGCCCCAAAGATCTCCTTGAGTTCGCCTTTTGTCTGGGCTTGCTTTACCTCTGAAACCGTTATGCGTCTAACTTCATGCGGAATATTCATTGCCTCTGCCAGTTTTAGAACACTCTTTCGCGTGATTCCGTCCAGAATTCGGTCGTTGTTAGGGGCTGTAATTAATGTGTCGTTTAGCCTGAAGAAAATATTCATGGTACCGGCCTCTTCCAGGTATTCGTGTTGGTGGGAATCTGTCCAGATGACCTGCTGGAAACCGCGTTCGCGAGCCAGATTGGTGGGATAGAACTGGGCTCCGTAATTCCCGGCGGCCTTGGCAAAACCAACCCCTCCATCGGCGGCACGACTAAACTGTTGTGAGAAGATCACTTTTACATCTCCGGTATAATAGGCCTGAGCCGGTGACAGGAGGATGATAAATTTATACTTGTTTGAGGGTGAAGCTGAAACACCCACCTGAGTTGCTATTGAAAACGGCCTGATATACAATGAATTTCCAAGCCCCGGTTTTATCCAATCGGAATCCAGTTTTAACATGGCGTGTAACGCCCCAAAGAAAAGTTCCCGGGGAAACTCCGGCATAGCCATGCGAACGGCCGATTTATTTATGCGGTTGAAATTATCCTCCGGCCTGAACATGAAGATGCCGCCATTTTCGTCCTTAAATGCTTTCATGCCTTCGAATACCGCCTGTCCGTAGTGGAAAACCTTGGCAGCCGGAGAAATTGTTAAGGGGCCGTATGGAAGAACCTGGGCATTCTTCCATGTACCATCCTCGAAATCACAGCTGAACATATGGTCGGAAAAAACACTCCCAAACTGCAGGGCGCTAAAATCAACCTCGTGTATCCTGGAAGTGTCGGCTTTGTGAATGGTAATCTCCTGTGGAATGGTAAAATTCATTGGCGAGGATGTTAGAACCGTAAAATTAGGTAAAAAATAGTGGTTAAAAAACGTAAAAAAATTATAAAATTGCAGTATATTAATAGCTATTCAAAACCCGAAAATAAGATGAAAAAAATTGTTGTGCTTGTCGCCGTCATGGCTTTTATTGTTGCCTGTAATACCAATAAGAATACGGAAAAACCAATTGAAGAGACCACGGAAGCCGAGATGGCCTACCAGAGTTTTGGAGCGCCGATTTCCGATGAAAATATTATGAGCCGGGAGGAGTTGGAAGAAAAGTACAAATCCCTGCAGCCGGGAGATTCGGTAAGAGTTAAGTTCAAATCTGAAGTAAAGGAAGTTTGTCAGAACAAAGGATGCTGGATGAAGATGGATATGGGTAGCGAGGACGTAATGGTTCGTTTTAAGGATTACGGGTTTTTCGTACCTAAGAATATCGCCGGACAGGAAATCATAGTTGAAGGATATGCTTTTGTGGAAGAAATGAGTGTGGACGATCAGAAGCACTTTGCGGAAGACGCAGGGGAGAGTCCGGAAGAGATTTCAAAAATCATTACACCTAAACGAACCTTATCCTTTGTTTCAAGTGGCGTGCTTATTCCTGAAATGGAGTCGCCTATAGAAAATAAATAAGCTTGAAACGTGAATTTCTGAGAACGGGAGATGGTTCTATTACCATACACCTCCCGGAGTGGAATGAACAATACCATTCCAGGCACGGTGCGATCGCCGAGGCGGTTCACGTATTTATTAAGAACGGCTTATATGAAAAATGGGCTTCCGAAGAAAAAGAAATCTCCATCCTGGAGATGGGTTTCGGTACAGGTCTTAATTGCTATCTCAGCCTACTGGAAGCCGAGAGACGGCAATCTCGTATCGAATATACCGGTATTGAAGCCTATCCCGTTGAGGGTTCAGAGATTTCACAGCTGAATTACCCGCAGTTACTCGATGATTCAGGGGAGTTATTCGAAAAAATTCACAGGCTGCCTTGGGAAGTTCCCACCGAAATAACAGCCAACTTTCAGCTTTTAAAGAAGCAGCTTCTTTTCGAACGTATTGATGAAGTGGCATCGTTCAACCTCATTTATTTCGATGCATTTGGGCCCAGAGTTCAGCCCGATCTGTGGACCGAGAAGATCTTCCAAAGCATGTTTGACGCCTTAAAGCCGAATGGCATTTTAGTAACATATTCGGCCAAAGGAGACGTTCGCCGGGTGATGCAGAAGGTGGGTTTCAGAGTGGAGCGATTACCGGGCCCACCGGGCAAGCGCGAAATGCTGCGTGCCGTAAAAGGTGATCAGGGGAATTAATCAAGCTTCAGAAGAAAGGGATTTCTCAATAAAATTCAGCACCCGCTCTGCCAATTCATATGCCCTCGCATTTCAATTCATAATATCTTGCTAAACTTCCGTTAAAGCGTGAAATATCCCTAACAGAATGAGTAATTTTAGGAAAAAAGTATATGACTATTTTGATCACAGGTGCTACAGGGCTAGTAGGAACCGCACTTACAGAGTTGTGCTTGGAAGAGGGATATACGGTACATTACCTTACTACACGGAAGAATAAAATAGTAGAAAGTTCAAATTATAAAGGATTTTACTGGAATCCTGCTGAAAAGGAAATTGATACAGCAGCCCTGGACGATGTTAGTTGCATAGTACATCTGGTGGGCGCAAGTATTTCGAAGCGGTGGACTAAATCGTATAAGAAAAAGATACTGGATAGCCGTATTGAAAGTGCAAACCTTCTCTTTGAAACCTTAAAAGAAAATGAGAACAAAGTGCGACACTTTATATCGGCCAGTGGAATAGGAATTTATCCCAGTTCAAGAACAAAACTTTATTCTGAGGAAAATACGGAGACAGGAGATAATTTTCTCGCCCGGGTTGTCGTGGCCTGGGAATTGGCGGCCGATAGATTTAAAACCCTGGGTATAGATGTAGCCAAGATCCGAACAGGACTCGTATTGTCTGCCAGGGACGGTGCACTGCCACAAATGGTAAAACCCATAAAACTTGGGTTAGGGGCTCCGTTGGGTTCGGGTAAACAATGGCACTCCTGGATTCATATAGAGGATATAGCCAGGATTTATCTTTCGGTAATAGCTAACGAGCGAGAGGGAATTTTCAATGCCGTGGCTCCAACCCCTGTAACCAATAGCAAATTAATGTACCAGATCGCCAGAAAGCTCGATGCGCCCTACTGGTTGCCAAATGTACCGGCCTTTGCTTTAAAGCTGTCCCTGGGAGAAATGTCAATGCTTCTATTGGAAGGTCAACTTGTGCGCTCAGAAAAATTTGCGGCCTTTGGCTTTACCTTCATTCATTTCAACCTGGAAAGTGCCTTGAATGACCTTCTATAAAAAAAGGGCAGAAATTCCGCCCTTTTAAATCAAATTCTATAATTAGGTTATGATCGTTTTGCCACCAGTTTAACCTTTATCTGCATATCGTCGCTCACGAAATTATCCCCGAGATTGTCGAAAACCGATTTCGACTTGAAATTCAGTCCCCATTTAGTACGATCCAGTTTAAACGGTTCGCTGTTTATCTCCAGGTCGTTATCTTCAACCGTCACAGTTGCAGGAAACTCCACATAATGAGTGATGTCTTTAATCGTAAGATCTCCACCCATCATTGTTTTTCCGTCTTTTTCAAAGACTTTATTTAGAAGAAATGTCGAAAAGGGGTATTCGGTTGCGTTAAAAAAATCTGTCTCTTTGCCTTCGGCAGTTCCTATCAAGTGGTTTTGGAGATTTTCCTTGCCTTTTCCTTCGAGGTCCAGCACTTCAATACTCATCATGTCAATAGCAAATTTGGCTTGTTCTATTTCGCCATTATCGACCAATACCGATCCCGAAGCGATCTGAATGGTTCCGTTGTGTGTTTTTAGCGGCTTATAACCTTCCCATTCTATGACCGATGCTTCCGTGTCCACGGCAAAATCGGCGGTTATGTTAGGTAATTCGGCTGCGGAATCCATTGTTTCAGTTTCTGCGTCCTTATTGGCATCCTTGCAGGATTGCAAGCCGAACGCCATAAAACTTACTAGGGTAATACTTAAAAATAGTTGTTTCATTTTCCTGATTGTTTGTTTAAAAACAAAAATATCTAATCAGGGCTTTAATCCTCTTAATTTTTTATTAAAATATAGTGGTGACATTTTGGCATTATACAAGAAATGGCAATACTTTTGCAAGCCTGTAATCATATTGAAATTACACTTGGAAATGAGTAAAAAAAATAAAAAAGAAGCTGCTGTAATTGAAGATGAGGTGGCTGTGAATGAACAGAACACTTCAGAAAAAGATACTAAAAAAACGGATTCTAAGGATCGACTTGTCGAATTAGAGGATACGCTGCAATCTGAAAAGGAGAGGTATTTGCGGTTGTTTGCAGAATTCGAGAATTATAAAAAACGCACCGGACGGGAGCGTATCGAACTTTTTAAGACCGCAAGCGAGGATGTAATGATGTCCCTGCTTCCCGTGGTGGACGATTTCGACCGGGCCTTAAAGGAAATTGAGAAGAGCGAAGATGACGGTCTGTTCCAGGGCGTTTTACTGATAAGCAACAAACTGCGCGAAACCCTTAAAGCCAAAGGCCTGGAGCCAATTGGAACCCAGGCAGGAGATGTATTCGATGCCGAGATCCATGAAGCCGTGACTCAAATTCCTGCGCCTTCCAAAGAACTTAAAGGTAAGGTGATCGATGTCATTGAAAAAGGATACAAATTAGGCGACAAGATCATCAGGTTTCCCAAAGTTGTTATAGGACAATAATATGAAAGAAGATTTTTACGAGATACTTGGAGTTTCTAAGAATGCCACGGCTGCCGAGATAAAAAAGGCGTACCGAAAAAAAGCAATCGAATTTCATCCCGATAAGAATCCCGGGGATGCAAAAGCTGAAGAAATGTTCAAAAAAGCTGCCGAGGCATACGAAGTGCTGAGTGACCCCGATAAAAAGGCCAAATACGATCAGTTTGGTCATCAGGCTTTCGAAGGTGGCGGATTTGGAAGTGGTAGTATGAATATGGAAGATATTTTCAGTCAGTTTGGAGATATCTTCGGAAGCGCTTTTGGAGGCGGAGGCTTTAGTGGCTTTAGCGGTGGATTTGGCGGCGGCCAGCGACGGGTTAAAGGCAGCAACCTTAGGATACGTGTGAAGTTAACCCTGGAAGAAGTGGCAAACGGGGTGGAAAAGAAAATCAAGGTAAAGCGGAAACGCGTTGCCAAAGGTACTACCTATAAAACCTGTGGAACCTGTAACGGCCAGGGCCAGGTAACGAGAATTCAGAATACCATCCTCGGCAGGATGCAAACCGCATCTACCTGTACCAGCTGTGGAGGAACGGGGCAGGTAATAGATAAAAAACCGGCCAATGCAGATGCTCAGGGAATGATCCTTAGTGAAGAAACGGTTGCTATAAAGATACCTGCAGGAGTTGTGGACGGAATGCAGCTTAAAGTGACAGGTAAAGGTAATGATGCTCCAGGAGGTAACGGTATATCAGGTGACCTGTTGGTCGCTATCGAAGAACTCCCTCATCCAACTTTACAACGGGAAGGGGACAATCTGCACTACGATCTGTATATTAGTTTTTCTGAAGCAGCGCTGGGTACTTCAAAGGAGATAGATACGGTTACTGGAAAAGTGCGCATAAAGATCGATCCGGGAACCCAGAGTGGGAAGATACTTCGGTTGAGGAAAAAAGGGATTCCGGGGATAAACAGTTACGGCACAGGAGATCTTCTGGTACATGTCAATGTATGGACTCCAAAGACCCTTTCGAAGGAACAAAAGGATTTCTTTGAGAGCATGATGGACGATCAACATTTCGCGCCAAATCCCGAAAAAGAAGATAAATCTTTCTTCGAAAAAGTGAAGGATATGTTTTCATAAGAAAACAACCCAAATTGAATATTTTTATATATATTTGATTTGTCACTAAATCTTTTTAGTGATAATTTTTCTTTTTCATAGCAATTTTTTTCCCACCCTCTAAGCAATTTAAGGGTGGGTTTTGTTTTTGATATGTAGTGAAATTTAATGCTGAAATAATGTAATTGCGGATTAGTGCGCCGCGTGCTGTAACAAAAAGCTACAGCAGACAACAAACCTTAAATAATTTGTTATATCTGCGCCAACTCACAGGGTTTGGATATCTTAGCACCGACAAAAATTTTCTATGGACAAACTTCTGATTGCGAATACTGTTTCGAAATCCTTTGGAGCTTTTAAAGCCCTCGACAATGTTTCTATCGAAGTGCCTCGTGGTAGTATCTTCGGTCTCCTGGGTCCGAACGGGGCCGGTAAGACGACATTTATCCGAATAATAAACCAAATTACCATGCCGGATACGGGTACTGTAATCCTTGACGGGGAACCCCTTAAACCTGCACACATTCGAAATATTGGTTATCTGCCCGAGGAGAGGGGACTTTACAAATCCATGAAGGTAGGAGAGCAGGCCCTCTACTTGTCGCAATTAAAGGGATTATCGCGGCAGGAGGCTAAAACCCGACTGAAGTACTGGTTTGAACGCCTGGAAATAGGCGATTGGTGGAATAAGAAAATACAGGAACTATCCAAGGGTATGGCCCAGAAGATCCAATTTGTGGTGACCGTACTTCATGAACCCAAACTGCTTATTTTCGACGAACCGTTCAGTGGTTTCGATCCCATCAACGCTAACCTGATAAAGGACGAGATCCTGAGGTTGAGGGATGAAGGTGCTACCGTGATATTTTCCACCCATCGCATGGAATCGGTGGAGGAAATGTGCGATCATATTGCGTTAATCCACCAGTCCAGGAAGATACTGGACGGAAAATTAATCGACATTAAACGGGAATACCGGGCAAATACCTACGATATCGGCCTGATTACCGAAAATCCCGTTGAGGTTACTGCCGGTCTAAAAGCACGCTTCGAATTATTACCTACTCAGTTCAAAACTATAAACGAGGAACTTCAGTTAAGAATAAAACTACCTGAGGGAGTAGCTGCCAATAATCTGGTGAGTCATTTAACCACCCTGGGAACCCTGAGTCATTTTGTTGAAGTGATTCCTTCCGCTAACGACATCTTTATTCAGACGGTTTCCAACAGTAAAAACTTCAACTAATGAACCACTTACCTCTTATTATCAAACGTGAATATCTCAATAAGGTTCGAAATAAGGCCTTTATCATTATGACCTTTCTTAGCCCGCTAATTATGGTCGGTATAATTACGCTGGTAGCCTATCTATCTCAGCTAAATAATGAGAAGGTAAGAGTAATCTCCGTGCTGGACGAGAGTGGTCTCTTTGCCGAACAGTTTGAAAGCGATGATAAGTTAAAATACGAGATGTTGTCGAATACCTCTTTACAGGAGGCCAAAACATATGTGGAGGAAGCCGAAAATTACGGCTTGTTATACATCCCTAAAGTGGATAGTATTTCGTCTCTCTCCAACCAAATCACTTTTTATTCGGAAGATTCTCCCTCCCTGGTGGTGATGGACGATATCGAAGATGCCATTGAGGATAAGGCCAATATGATGAAGCTGCGTGAAGTAGGAATGGATCCGGAGCGAATCAAGGAATTACGGATACGTGTGAACACAAACCTGGAAACCTTTAGTGGAGAGACTACCTCCAAACTGGGTTCCGGCTTAAAGTTGATATTCGGAGGAATAGCCGGCTACCTTCTCTTTATGTTTATTATCATCTACGGAAACATGATCATGCGCAGTGTGATCGAGGAAAAAACCAGCAGGATCATTGAAGTGATTATTTCCTCGGTAAAACCAATAAAACTACTTCTTGGAAAGATCCTTGGAACATCATTGGCGGGAATTACACAATTCGTCGCCTGGGTGGTACTACTGGGGATCTTCAGTATGGTGATTACAGCGATCTTCGGAATAGACCCCGCTGCTGTGCAGCAGCAGGAAGCACTTGCCCAGGCCCAGGCAGCCGGCGGAAGTGAAGAATTAATACGCGAGATCATTCTCGAGATAAAATCGCTCCCGATTCTCAATCTCGTGATCATGTTTATTTTGTTCTTTGTGGGAGGATACCTGTTGTACGCCTCCTTGTATGCGGCCATAGGGGCTGCAGTAGATAGCGAAACCGATACCCAGCAATTTATGTTGCCAATACTTATGCCCCTGATCCTGGCTGTTTATGTAGGATTCTTTACCGTAATTGATAACCCCCACGGCACCGTTTCCCAGGTGTTTTCTTTTATCCCGTTTACCTCCCCGGTAGTGATGCTTATGCGTATCCCGTTTGGAGTGCCAATTTGGCAACAAATTGTGTCGGTACTTATTTTATTTGCTACTTTTATAGGAACCGTCTGGTTTGCCGCGAAGATCTACAGGGTGGGGATATTGATGTACGGCAAGAAAGCGAGTTATAAGGAACTAATAAAATGGCTTAAATATTAGCAATGTTTCAGGAGGAAAAAGTCACTGCCAAAATAGAAGAAGTCGTTACAGAAGATATTTGGGGAACCATTCAGGATGTCCTCAATTGGGGTTTCCACTTCGGATCGGGAGAAAAGCAAATCAACATTACGGTTGGATTATTGTTGCTAATTACCTTTTCCTTCTTTCTCGCCAGTTTTATCCTGAAGATTGTTCGTAAACTCTTCACCCGCAAGATGGAAGAGACCGATAAACTTAAATTCATCAGTGTCTTTAAGTTTATCAAATATGTAGTATACATCATAGTTGTTTTTTCAGTCTTGAGCGTAGCCGGTGTGAACATTACCCCATTTTTGGCCGCTTCTGCCGCCTTATTCGTCGGACTTGGTCTTGCGCTTCAGGAACTTTTTCAGGATGTTATAGGAGGAATATTCATCATTCTCGATAAATCCTTACTTGTTGGGGATGTAATTGAAGTGGAAGGCCGCGTGGGACGGGTAATCGACATCAAATTGCGAACTACACGGGCTATTACCCGCGATGATAAGATTATCATCATTCCCAACCATAAATTTATCAGTGACAGTATAGTTAACTACACTCAGAATCACAGGATTACCCGCGAAAATGTAACCGTTGGTGTAGCCTATGGCAGTGATGTTCGCAAAGTAGAGCAATTACTGCTGGAAAGTGTGGCAAATCAGCGGGGAGTGTTAAAAAAACCTAAAGCTTTCGTACTTTTTTCAGATTTTGGCGATTCAGCGCTTATCTTTAATCTGTGCTTTTTTATAAATGACAGTTTTATTGATCCGGGCATAAAAAGTGACATTCGGTTTACCATAGACAAATTATTCCGAGAAAACGGTGTCACCATCCCATTCCCGCAACGAGACGTTCATTTGTTTCCGGCACAATTAAAATCTGATTAATGCTGAAAAGACGTAGTGAACCCCGAGGAAGATACAGCCTGCTTGTAGTAGCAGTTCTATTTCTAAATAACCTGTTTGCGCAGGAAACCGATATTGTACGACTGGAATATACCTATATTCCGCAATCGCAATCCGATAATACCATAAATCGCTTTAGGGCTTTTGTGAATTACCCCATTAAACTGGACGATAATGGCAGTTATCTGGTTCCGGGTGTAGAATACAGGAATATCGATCTCGATATTGAAGACCCTGTGCCCTTCAGAACAAGGAACCTGGAACGCTTCCAAATGTTCCGGGTAGCACTTGGATACACCTTCAAGATGAATGAAAAATGGCGAATTGGTGTAAAGGCAGGTGCAGAGATCGCATCTAATTTTCAAACCAATTCGGTTACCGGTCGCGACCTGAGCTTTACCGGGGCGGGGTATTTCATTAAAGATAATACCGGCGACGAGGTTCAAAAACCTTCGAGGCTGATCCTGGGATTGCATTACAGTACCAATGCCGGACGTCCTTTCCCACTGCCTGTAATTAATTATTACAAGCTGTTTCATCCCAATTGGTCATACTCCCTGGGAACCCCTAAAACAAACCTGAAGTATCTAATAGGTGAAAAACACGCCCTGCAGGCCATGATTACGCTGGATGGATCGTATGCCAACCTTCAAAAGGATTTGATCGTTCCGTCCACGAGCAGCACTGCAGATGCCAGGGCTATCAATATTTCTATGACAGTGATATTGGGTGGACTGGGTTATGAGTATTTCTTTACAGACCACATCCTGTATTATCTATATGTGGGATATACCGGGTATAATGAAATAAGACTTCGGGATGAAGACAGAAATAATCTGTATACCTTTAATGAAGCCAATACGTATTATATGCGAACCGGATTTAAACTAAAAATTTAAAATGCCAAGAATTCTTATTATCGAAGATGAAGCGGCCATTCGCCGCGTACTAGTTAAAATTCTTACCGAAGAAAGTGAAAATTACGAAGTCGTCGAGGCTGAAGATGGCCTGGCGGGAATTGAACTGATTAAAAAAGACGATTTCGATCTCATTCTCTGTGATATCAAAATGCCAAAGATGGATGGGGTGGAAGTTCTCGAAGCCGTAAAGAAAATAAAGCCCGAAGTGCCAATAGTGATGATTTCCGGACATGGGGACCTGGATACGGCTGTCAATACCATGAGGCTTGGAGCTTTCGATTATATCTCCAAGCCCCCCGATCTGAATCGCCTCTTAAATACTGTACGCATAGCGCTTGACAGGAAGGAACTGGTTGTTGAGAATACCCGCCTAAAGAAAAAAGTAAGCAAGAATTACGAAATGGTAGGCGAATCGTCGGCCATTCAACAGATCAAGGAAATGATCGAGAAAGTTGCTCCAACGGAAGCCAGGGTGCTTATAACCGGCCCAAACGGTACAGGAAAAGAACTGGTGGCGCACTGGCTGCACCAGAAAAGTGATCGCTCCGGCGGACCGATGATAGAAGTGAATTGCGCTGCTATTCCCAGTGAATTAATTGAAAGTGAGCTCTTCGGCCATGTAAAAGGTGCTTTCACTTCAGCAAACAAGGACCGGGCTGGTAAATTCGAAGCGGCAAACGGAGGAACCATCTTCCTGGATGAGGTAGGCGACATGAGTCTATCGGCTCAGGCAAAAGTATTAAGGGCGCTTCAGGAGAACAAAGTTCAGCGAGTTGGCAGCGATAAGGACATCAAAGTGGACGTTCGTGTAATTGCAGCAACAAATAAAAATTTAAAGGAAGAGATCGCCCAGGGAAGGTTCCGGGAGGATTTGTATCATCGCCTTGCCGTCATACTCATTATGGTGCCCCCGTTGAACGAACGCAGGGAGGATATTCCGCTGTTAGTGGAGTATTTCACACAGAAGATAGCCGATGAACACGGCACTGCGCGCAAGAAGTTCTCAGACAAGGCGCTTAAAAAATTAAAAGAATACGACTGGACCGGGAATATCAGGGAACTTAGAAATGTCGTGGAACGGTTAATCATTCTCGGCGACGCCGAAGTAACCGAGGAAGACGTAAAACTCTTTGCCACCAAATGATATTCAGGCAGGGTATAGAACTTTAGTCCTGTTCTTCGCAGGCACTTAGGTTATTGATGAGTGCAAAGGCCATTTCCTTAATTTTCGATGAGTAAAATGCCCTGGTCGAACTGAGCGATTCATCTTGCATGGATTCAATTTCCCTCACATAATTTTTTGCCATTGGAAATTTTTTTGGACAGTCCATGGTTGCTATCAAAGACACTACTAAATCTTCCAACTGCTGGAGTCCGGCTTCGGCATTTGTTTTCAAAGTTTTTTGAGTTGTGAATTTCTGTTCCAGTTCTTCGGCCAGCAACTGTTGTTTTCGCTGTTGTTCTGCCATGAGACGCTCTAAGCGTTTCTGATCTTCTTCCAGCTGCTTTTTTTGCTCTAAAAGCTGTTGTTCTCGTAAAGCGAGATTTTCAGCATCGGTTTGTAGCGCAATTGCCGGCTCATTTCTGCACTTATCCAGCGATACCAGAACCTCTCGTGCATCGATATTGGCCTTGCTTATTTGGTAGCGGCTGGTTTCGAAGGTATCCTGATCGAGGGATTTATAAAGTTTGTCTAAGGCGTCATAGCTGTTGTTATAGGCTTCCTTACATCCACAACTTTTAGTTGCAACTTTTACCTTGTCCATGGCTTCTATCGCTCTTTTAGCGTATTGCCGTTGATTTTCCAGGTTATTCCACTCCATGGATGTTTTAATATGACTCAGGGCATAAGACGCCGACTGGTAGGCCTCATCACAACCGGAGTTGGCATAAGACTGCATAACAAGGAGTAATGAAATTAAGGGGATAGCGAATTTCATAGTTAAGTAGGTTTTGGGTACAGGCAATTTTGCAAAAATTTTAACAATTTCAAACAGAAATGTGTTAATACTGAAAAAAATTAACACAATAAGAATCTCATTATCAGCGTTACGCAACGATTACCCACCACTGGAAACTCCTACAACAACAAGGATTTTCGCCGAGTAACAGTTTAAATAAACTTGTTATCTTTAAGCCAAAGTCTTACCTCTATGCATGAAGTGAACATCGACGATTTTAAGATAACGGATACCGTAAAGCTTTCGCAGCTGCAGCGGCTCAATACATTAGGAAGTACGGATAAACTTTTAAAAGATGCATTGAAGGATACAAGGCGGAAACTGGGCGAACTGCAGGATACTCTTTACGCCCATGGCAAATATGCCGTATTGGTTTGCTTGCAGGGCATGGATACCGCGGGAAAAGACAGCCTGATCCGGGAGGTTTTCAAAGATTTCAATGCCCGGGGAGTCGTGGTTCACAGCTTTAAGGTACCTACAGAGCTGGAACGCAAACACGATTTTCTTTGGAGACATTATATTGCTTTGCCCGCCAGGGGAAAATTTGGTGTTTTTAACCGTACCCACTATGAAAATGTCCTGGTGACAAGGGTTCATCCCAGTTACATTCTGGGAGAGAATCTTCCTGATGTAAACACTGTGGACGATGTGAATAAACAATTCTGGGACAAGCGATTCGAACAGATTGTAAACTTTGAAAAAACCATAGCTCAAAACGGAACCCTGATCTTCAAGTTCTTTTTAAACCTTTCGAAAGAGGAACAAAAGAACAGGTTGCTCAGAAGGCTGAACAAACCCAATAAGCACTGGAAATTCTCTCCGGGAGATCTCGATGAGCGCGATCTGTGGGACAAATATATGGAGTGCTACGAAGAGGTACTTAACCGAACCTCTACCGATTTCGGGCCTTGGTATAACATCCCTGCAGATAACAAACCTGCTGCCAGATACATTGTAGCCTCATTGCTCTTACAGGAGTTACAAAAGTATGATGATATCAAGGAACCTGAACTGGATGAAGACATTAAAGCTAAAATATCCGAGTTTAAAGACAGGCTTAAAAATGAATAAACCGAGCATACCCACACTAATTTTCCTAAACCCAAAGCTTAACTCCATGAAAATCAATTCTTATTTATTCCTTTCGCTTTTTCTTATTTCAACTACTGTATTGGCTCAATCAGCTGTGCGTGAAGATTCCCTGGTTATTAAAAAAATTTACAATACGGCGCTCTTGAATGGAAAGAGTTATGAATGGCTGGAGCATCTTTCAAACGAGATTGGCGGACGATTAAGTGGATCTCTGGAGGCCGAAAAGGCCATAGCATACACTGAAGCCGAACTTAAGAAACTTGGACTGGACAAGGTTTGGTTACAGCCCGTAATGGTTCCAAAATGGACCAGGGGCATTAAGGAATACGCCTATATCGAGACTGCTCCCGGGATTTCTTCTACTGTCGATATCTGTGCACTGGGTGGCTCGATTGCAACGCCAGACGGGGGATTAAAGGCCGAGGTGGTGGAAGTAAAGAATTTTGAAGACCTGGAGCGCCTGGGACGAGCTAATATAGAAGGTAAGATAGTTTTCTATAACCGCCCCATGCAAGCCGACCTCATTAGAACTTTCGAAGCTTACGGGGGTTGTGTTAACCAGCGTTCCTCAGGGGCCAAAGAAGCAGTAAAATACGGGGCGGTTGGTGTTATAGTTCGTTCAATGAACCTGCGCCAGGATGATTTCCCCCATACCGGGAATATGAACTACGGCGATACCCCTGTAGACCAGTTAATTCCTGCTTGTGCCATAAGTACTAACGGTGCAAACTACCTGAGTAACGCGTTGAAAATAAAACCGGATCTGAAATTCTACTTCAAACAAACATGTCGTACCTATCCCGATGTTCAGTCCTATAATGTGATTGGGGAAATTACAGGAAGTGAGTTTCCCGATAAATTTATGGTAGTGGGCGGGCATCTCGATTCATGGGACCTCGGAGACGGCTCTCACGACGATGGGGCCGGATGTGTGCAATCGATGGAGGTGCTCAGACTGCTCAAAGAAATCGATTACAAACCCAGACACAGCTTGAGAGTGGTCCTCTTTATGAATGAAGAGAACGGCTTACGTGGAGGCCGCAAATACGCCGAGGAAGCTAAGCAAAAGAATGAAACTCATGTCTTCGCTCTTGAAAGTGATGCGGGCGGCTTTACACCACGCGGTTTCTCCTTCGATTGTGACGATGCTAATTTTAAACAGATCGCAAGCTGGAAACCCCTATTCGAACCGTATTATGTTCATTCGTTTACCAGGGGCGGCAGTGGTGCAGATATCGGTCCGTTGAAGGACGAAGGAATTGTACTTGCAGGCTTGCGGCCCGATTCGCAACGATATTTCGACTATCATCACGCAGCCAGCGATACCTTCGATGCGGTAAATAAGCGTGAACTGGAACTGGGTGGAGCCACTATGGCCAGCCTGATCTATCTTATGGATAAATACGGACTCGTTACCAAATAAAACCTCCGCTACGAACGTGGGGGCTGCAGGTGGAAGTTTTAAAAGATTATTTAAGTGGAAATCTTTATTACTTCGGGGTTTTCAGGTTTTAAAGTAGTCCGTACCTTTGAACAAAATGTACGTCCTTGCTTCAGCAATACACCAAAGAATTCAGGTACAACTTTAAATTGGCCAGCCCGGTAATACTGGGGATGCTGGGCCACACCCTGGTTGCACTGGTAGACAATATCATGGTAGGTCAGTTGGGTACCGCAGAATTGGCTGCGGTATCGCTGGGGAACAGTTTTATGTTTATTGCCATGTCCCTCGGAATAGGTTTTTCCACGGCAATTACCCCCTTAGTTGCTGAAGCCGACGGGGAGAATAACTTCGATGCGGGAAAGTCTGCTTATAAACACGGGTTATTCTTATGCACTGCATTGGGAATTGCCCTGGTACTTATGGTCTTTTTGGCCAAACCGCTGATGTACCATATGAGCCAACCCCCGGAAGTGGTAGATCTGGCGATGCCATATCTAAACCTGGTTGCAATTTCCCTATTGCCGTTGATCGTATTTCAGGCCCTGAAGCAGTTCAGCGACGGACTCTCCATGACTAAATACCCCATGTATGCAACCATCCTCGCTAATGTGGTTAATATCATTCTCAATTATGTCTTTATTTTCGGAAAACTGGGGATGCCGCAATTGGGTGTAGTGGGAGCGGCTGTTGGAACCCTGGCTTCCAGGGGTATAATGGTGGCCTATCTCTGGTACTTACTATCACAACACCATAAATCCCGACCCTTTGTCCTAGGAGTTAAAATATTCCAACTTTCCAAACACATGCTCAATAAGATTATGGGCCTTGGTTTTCCATCGGCCTTACAAATGTTTTTTGAAGTTGCCATCTTTACTGCAGCCATCTGGCTATCCGGAATTCTGGGGAAAAACCCCCAGGCAGCCAATCAGATCGCTCTAAATCTCTCTTCCATGACCTTTATGGTCGCTATGGGCTTTAGCGTGGTAGCCATGATCCGTGTGGGCAACCAAAAAGGGCTGCAACGATTTCGTGAACTACGGCGCATAGCGTATTCAATTTTCCTGCTTTCGCTTATTCTGGCCGCAGTTTTTGCACTATTGTTCTTAGTATTTAATGAAACCTTGCCGAAGTTGTATCTCGATTTCGACAATGAGGCCCTGTTTGTGGATAATTTTCAGGTAGTGACAATTGCCGCAAAATTGTTGATTATCGCAGCCGTGTTCCAAATCTCCGATACCCTGCAGGTAGTGGCTCTGGGAGCATTAAGAGGCATGCAGGACGTGAAAATACCTACCCTGATAACGTTTATTGCTTATTGGCTGATTGGGTTTCCCATATCGTATTATCTCAGTATGGTAGCCGATTACGGCAGTTCGGGGATCTGGATTGGACTACTGGCCGGACTAACGGCCAGTGGCCTTATGCTTTTCATCCGATTTAACTATCTTTCGAAAAAGTTAATTAAAGACTGATAATGGACATACCTAAATTCCTCCTTGGCGACAATACAGATTACCCGGATGCCATATTTATAATTCATACCGAATTCCCGCGTTTTATTATCAACCTTGTCGATGATGAGGTGGAATGGCTGGAAGAGTTCGATGCCCACGACCAGAAGGAACTGGAGTCTGAAACCGAGAACTATATAAAAGAGGCTTCGGAGTTTTACGATAGGGAAGTAGGCCGCTACGAGGATGATTGAAACATTGCTTACATACGATACCGAATTATTCCTTTTTCTCAATAATCTGGGAAATGAACGCTGGGATGGATTTTGGAAGATCGTTACCGAAAAATGGTCTTCCATCCCGGTATACTTCGTACTGCTTGTCCTGGTTTACCGGCAGTTCGGGTTGAAGGGTACTGCAATAATCCTAGTTACGGTGGCTTTAATGATAACCGCAACCGATCAGCTGGCAAATCTCTTTAAATACGGACTGCAACGTCCGCGACCCTGCAGGGTGGAGGCTTTACAGGATCAGATGCGATTTGTTGCAGATGGCTGCGGCCGCTACGGCTTTTTCTCGGCCCATGCCGCAAGTACTATGGCAGCTGCAGTTTTCGTAGGGCTGGCATTAAGAAAGACCTACCGCTACCTGCCTTTTCTGTTACTGTTCTGGGCTGTGTTTGTGGCATACAGCCGTATTTACCTTGGGGTTCATTATCCTCTGGACATCATAACGGGTATGTGCTTTGGCGGTATAATTGGCTGGGGTTTTTATTTACTCATGCTATGGGCGCAACGCAAGTTCAACGCTTTATAACCAGGTACAGATCTCGGTATAAGCGGGTTTTATGAGAGCGGTCGCCTTCGCCCTTTGCATTCATATCGTAGCGTGTAATCTTTTCAGTGGTAAACTTGCTGAAATGTTTTTCGAACAGCCCGATGTCTTCAGCGGCAACCAATACCCCGAATCGATCCTCTTTAGGAATTTTCACCTCCCCGTCCTTCTGAAGAATCTCAATAGGTTTACCATATGCCCAGAGTAATTCCGGGGTGAAGTTGGTGAGTTCGTAAACCTCGACTTCGTTTTCCTGCTGCCAGGGGATTAATTCGGCATAACTCTTATAGGAAGGATTTACCGTAAGTGCCTTCGCCATAGGCATTCCAAAACAGATTACCGCTGCGATAAAAACTACCGAGGCAAAAAAGACAGGTTTTATTCTTTTTCTGAATAAATTTCTGAACATATAAATCCCAATTCCAACCAAGGCCACAGATAGCAATATAAACCAAATCCACTTGCCGGCCAATTGCTCGTGCAGGAGGATATAGCCGGCAATTGGGAAGGCTACGCCTATAGTTGCAATCAGTCCAAAGTTGAAATAAACGGGGATAGTTTCCCGCTTATTTTTTAATTCTGAAAACCGCCTGAACAAGTATTCCAGGTAGAAGGCCGTATTCAGCGCCAGGGGAATCAGTACCGGTAGCAGGTAGCGCGATTTCTTTTCGGGTATTATTGAAAGCAGGATTAAGGATAAGATGGTCCATAAAAATGAAAAATGATATCCTTTCTTATCAAAAACACGATGCTTCAGGTACGGATATAAGAGGCTTATAAATGCCATGATCGTCCAAATCCCGCTCTGGGTAAAAAAACTCCAATAGTAGTAAAACGGTCGGACGTTATAACCTGTCCAGTTGGAGGTTTCCCTCTTTGTAATCTCGGCAACAGTTTCCGGATCGTAGGTAAAGGTGTACCAATGCCACCATCCCGAGAGGGGTAGCGCCAGAAGTAAAAACACCAGCAGCGGTACTATCCGGCCCTTCATGTTCTTATAGCGATATACTATTCCAAAGGAGATAAGAAAGGGCAGCAACAGCGCATACAGCGATACCGGGCCTTTGCTCATAAAAGAGCAGCCAAAGAAAATAGCGGCAATAAGTATGTGTTTATATTTGTTTTCTTCCGAAGTAAAGAATCGCCAGAGGAAGTATATACACACCATCATAAAAGCATGTGTAAAAATATCCCAATTGCCGTCTCGGCTTGCAGAAACGACATAAAAGGAGGTGGTGAGTACCAGTCCGGAAACAAAGGCATACAAGCGATTTGCCGTAATTCGGAGACAGAGGTAATAGCTGGTAAGCACCAGTAATAACCCCATTAACGCCGCGGGCAATCTCAGGGCGGCAATATTTTTCAATCCGAATACGGCTCCGGAAATAGCTGTGAGCCAGGTGGGTAAAGGCGGTTTCTGGTAGCGGGGCTCCCCGTTGATAGTGGTAAGTATCCAGTTTCCGTCCTGCAACATTTCCCTGGCGGTGGTGAAATTTCGCGCTTCCATGATATTTACATACAGTACATCCAGGTTAACAAAGAATACGGCCAGGCAGGTTAGGATTAGGATTAATATGTAATTGTTCTTAAATGCTTTCACCCAGTTGTTTTTTCCAGATAAATATATTTCTAATGTAAATAATAAGACCGGCAATATGCCCTATAAACAATACCGGGTCTTGCCTGAAAATGGCGTAGACCAAAATCAGGGAGGCTCCTGCAACGCTCATACCCCAGAATCCCACAGGCAATTCCGAAGATTTTCTCCGTTCCGAATAGATCCACTGATAGACGAACCTAAGGGTGAAGATCAACTGGGATACAATTCCCAGTACCAACAGCCATAGCGGTATATTCTCCTCGCTGAAGATCTGCGCCAAATCGTATTTCCCGTTGTTGTAGGCATAGAGCACGATAAGTATTGGAAATACAAGCAAGAACCAGCGAAACCAGAAGGGCGACCGTTGCCACTCGCCTTGAAGCTGGAGGTTCCTGATATAAATAAAATACGTTAAAGACTGCCCCAGCATAATCGCAAAATCATCGCGCAGATATCCATACACAAAGAGCAGGAAAGAGGCAAGCAAACTTAACTTCCAGAAGAGGGAAGGGGTGATCACCCGCCTTTCCTTTTCCGAAATAAGCCATTGGGCCAGTAACCTTCCCGAAAAGAGGATTTGGGCTGTAAATCCGATTGTGTAAATAAGCCAGTTGCTCATCCTTTTTGTTTCACCTCGTAATTGATGTACTTCTTCTTCATCCAAAGGTATGCAAAGCAGTCCATAAGCGGCCCCAGTAAGCGATTCCACAAACCAAACTTCGCCTTGCCGGCAATTCTGGGAAAATGGCGAATGGGCACCTGCAATATCCTGCCGTTTTGCAGTAGTATCATAGCGGGCAGAAATCGATGAAGCCCTCGGAACATAGGAATACGCTTGGCATAATCGGTTTTAATCACCTTAAGCGGGCAACCTGTATCATCCATACCATCATGGGTAAAGGAGCGGCGAATACCATTAGCGATCCTGGATGACATATTCTTTACGAATGAATCCTTTCTGTCGGCACGCACCCCGGTAACAAGGTCGTAATCCCCAATATGGTCAAGTAACAGGTTAAAATCCTCGGGAGTGGTTTGCAGGTCGGAATCTATATACCCCAGTAAGGGGGTTTCTACATGGTCGAATCCCGCTTTTATGGCCGCACTAAGACCCCGATTTTCCTTAAAGGTAACATAGCTGAAGTCGGGGTTTCGGCTACAGATTTCTTCGATGAGATGCTGACTCTCGTCTGTAGAACCATCGTTTACGAGTAGAATTTTGGTCTTCTTGCTCGCATTACTCATATATTCGAGCAGTGCTTTTTCCACTCGATCCAGGTTTTCTGCTTCATTGTAAACCGGAACTATGATAGTGAATTCGTACATCGCGTACTTGCTGATTTGATTTGTGCAAAAGTATTTCTTTTTTGAAGAATAAGGCATTATGGCAGAAAAGATGTTACTTTGTAACACAAGATCAGGGAATGAAAATACTAGTTACCGGAGCCGCGGGATTTATTGGATCGCATACAGCTGAACGCCTGTCGGATATGGGACATCAGCTTACCGGGGTCGATAATTTTTCCTCTTATTACGATGTGTCGTTAAAGGAAATGAACGCCCGGGATCTTGCGAAGAAGGGAGTTGAAGTAAAAAATTTCGACCTGCGAACGGGAGATCTGAAAACCCTGATGGCCCAAGGATTCGACTTTGTGTTTCACTTTGCTGCCCAACCGGGTATTGCGCAATCCTCCACCTTCGAAGATTATCTCGACAACAATGTGCTCGCTACCAGGCGACTGATGGATGCCATCGGTTTACAGAATAAGAAACCATTTTTTGTGAATATCGCCACCTCCTCCATATACGGCTTATACGCTACCATGTCTGAAGCCGAAGCTCCTAAGCCGGCTTCGTGGTACGGAGTGACAAAGTTGGCAGCCGAACAACTCGTAATGGCCAATGTAAGAAGAGGGCTTCTAAACGGAACCTCTCTCAGGCTTTATTCGGTCTATGGGCCTCGTGAACGACCCGATAAATTGTATACCCGGCTAATAGACTGTGGCCTTAACGACAAAGCTTTTCCCTTATTCGATGGGAGTAGGGCACACCTGCGGAGTTTTACATACGTGGATGATATTGTGGATGGAATTGTTAGGGTGATAGAAAAGACAGCGGTTGCAGATGGAGAAATTTTTAATTTGGGTACGGAAGAAGAGAATTCTACGGAAACGGGGATTTCTATTGTGGAAGAGTTGTTGAACAAAAAAATCGTAATTCGAACCGAGCCGGCCCGACCGGGAGATCAGTCAAGGACTAAGGCCAATATCGATAAAGCAAGGAGGCTGCTGGACTACAACCCTTCGACCTCCCTAAAGGAAGGCCTGAAGCATCAGATCGCATGGTTTAAGGAGAAAATGATTACCGGAGGCTAGGTCGAGATTAGGAATCTTGTTGCATAGCCAGCAGGCGTGCGGCAGCTTCAAAAGGAGTGGTCTCGTTCTTTTCGATAGCTTGAAGTTGTTTTTCTAATTCTTTTTTTACGTCAGGTCGTTCGTAAAAGTTCTTTTTCAATTGGTTTTCGATCGTTTGTAGCAACCAAAATTTGTTTTGCGACCTCCTTCTGGCCTCGAAAAAACCGTTCTCCTTTGTAAGTGATATGTAGTTGGTTATTAACTCGTAAATCTCAGTGATTCCTTCATTTTTCATGGCAGAGCAGCTAACAGCCTTAGGAGTCCAGTCACTTTCCTTAGGGGGATATAAATGCAAGGCCCTGTTGAATTCCGTACGGGCCAGCCTGGCAGCTTTTAAGTTATCCCCGTCCGCTTTGTTTATAACGATCAGGTCGGCCATTTCAACAATTCCGCGTTTCATCCCCTGTAATTCATCTCCTGCGCCGGCCAGTTTTAAAAGTAGGAAAAAGTCGGTCATAGAATGAACCGCAGTCTCACTTTGCCCAACCCCGACGGTTTCGATAATAATGGTTTCAAAACCTGCAGCTTCACAAAGTATGATGGTTTCCCGGGTTTTTTTTGCCACTCCCCCCAGCGAATCCCCACTTGAGGATGGCCGGATAAAGGCATTTTCTTCTTTTACGAGTTCTTCCATCCTGGTTTTATCGCCCAGGATACTTCCTTTGCTGATGCTGCTACTTGGATCGACGGCCAGAACGGCTACCATGTGGTTCATAGCGGTTAACATCTTACCAAAGCTTTCTATAAAAGTGCTCTTGCCGGCCCCGGGCACTCCGGTTATCCCGATTCGTACTGATTTATTCGAATGGGGGAGGCAGGCTTCGATGATCTCCTGTGCCTGTTTCTGGTGTTTATGCGAACTACTTTCAATAATGGTGATTGCCCGACTAAGCATCACTTTATCCCCTTCAAGCAGGCCTTTTACAATTTCTGAAACAGGTATTTTCTGCAGTCTTTTCTGCTGAATGTGTTTGGCCGAAGAAGTATTCAGGGATGATGGCGCATCAACTCCCCCGATTTCGTTCAAAGCTCCTGATTTTTTTTTCTTTGCTGCCACCCCGGAAATTTAAGACAAATTTATGAATAACATTTTTTAATAACCGTGGCGGCATAGTACCTTGGGTTTTATTCCAAATAATTAAACCTGTTATTATGAAAACACTATATGAAGCCGTATCTGTCGCAACCGGTGGCAGAGGAGGACATGTGAAAACGGAGGATGGTCCAATCGATCTTACTTTATCTGAACCAAAATCCGTTGGGGGAGACGGAGGGGACGGAACCAATCCTGAACAGCTCTTTGGATGCGCATATGCGGCATGTTTTGGTGGAGCCCTTCAACTAATGGCCAGCAAAAAACGAATTGAATTAACCGACGAGGTCACGGTTACGGCCACCATTGGTTTTTGTAAAGATGAAGACGGTGCCTTCCTGGAAGCGACTTTAGACTGCTATCTGCCGGGGGCATCTGTAGAAGAAGGTGAGAACCTCATTAAGCTGGCGCACGAGATTTGTCCCTTCTCCAAGGCAACACGCGACAATATTACCGTCACGCTGAATTTAATGCTGGATGAGTAAATAAAATAGAGAGGAAAAAGAAAAAGGCCCGGTTTAACTCTGGGCCTTTTTTATAGAACTTTGCAGCGGAATGATCCTTCGATCACTGTCTTTATCGTTTTCATCTTCCTCTTTCTCGTCCTGGGTCTTGGAATCTCTTTTTGCATTGTTGTATGTATTGGAATTCCCCAAAGCTTCATCGCGCGTTGCTGCCTCCTTCTTAAAAGGGTTTATTTTGTGTTGTTCGGCCTGTTTGGAATACCACTCCAATTGCTTTCTTTGTTTTTGCAACAGGGAAATGATTTCTTCGGGCAGGGAAGCGTTTTCTATAAGATCGTCATAGCGCTTTATATTGAATTTATCCCGCGCGATACAAGCATTGAGAATGGATTCCACATTAAAGGTTTCCAGAGCCTCTTTTATTTCCTGCCAGGTACGGTCTATATTCCCTTTATCCGCATCGTGCTTTAGGGGTTCAATGTCTCGCGAATGCAGTTCGTTAGAAATATCATGGCTCATCCTGTTTCGTTCAACGGCCATAAAATTCAGAAAACGCTTCAATTCGGTATTCGGAGCATCAAGTGCCGCATTATAATAGAGTTTCTCCGACTCAAAACTAGCTACCAGCAGTCTGTTCAGCTTATTAAAATCGGCGTACTTTTCTTTCATAAAGAGCTATTTGAAGTAAATATACCTTATACATTTGAGGGCTATATAGGTCTTATCAATATTTTAACCTAAATTTTCGTTAATATTTGAAACGGTGGAAAAATTCTCTCGTCTTTAAACCGAACAGCAACCAAAAACCATCTCGCGTGACGGATTCGTTACTTATTGAGAAATGCAAACAACAGGATCGAAAGGCCCAAATGATGCTTTACCGCAAGTATTGTAACGGGATGTTCATTGTAGCAAATCGATATATGAAGGATTCGGATATCGCGGAAGACGCACTTCAGGAAGCTTTTATAAAGGCTTTCCAGAAGATCGACCAGTTCAAAGGGGACGTCACCTTTGGCGCCTGGTTGAAGCGCATAGTAATTAACAAATGCCTGGACCTTATCAAGGCCAGGAAACTTGAGATTCAATCCCTGGATGAAGGTAAATTACATATTGCCGACGACGACTCGGATTGGGAAATTGCGGATGAAGCGACGATGGACGAGGTGTATGCGGCTATCGAGGCGTTGCCGGAAAATTATAAGGTAGTGGTAAAACTCTATCTTATTGAAGGCTATGATCATCAGGAAATTTCAGAGATTCTGAATATTTCCGAAAGCGCTTCAAGAACAAATTTACACCGCGGAAAATTACAATTAAAGAAAACACTTAAACACTTGGAATATGGGACAGGATATTAGAAAAATGATGAGAGATTACCAGCCGGGAACACCAAAACTGGCCGAAGGTCATGAAGCCCGGTTTGAAGCAAAACTAATCGCTGCCGGAACTAAGGAGTCGGGGGTAAGTACATTTCTTTGGCTTAAGATCGCCGCAGTAGTTGTCGCTTTCGTGGCCGTTGGTTCCTTCGCCTTTTATTCCATTAACGGTTCCGGGGAGGATACCTCCATCACGACAGCCGATACAGATAATATCGAAACCATAGCCCAGTCGGGGATTACATTGGGGGATATTTCTCCCGATCTGAAGAAGATTGAAGCTTATTATATGACAGGTATAAACGTGCAACTGGCATCCCTGCAAGTAACAGATGATAACAAGGAATTGGTAGACGGGTATATGGCCAGGCTTGCCGAACTCGATATAGAATACGATAAATTAAATAATGAACTCAACGAAGTAGGCCCTACGGAGGTGACCATCACTGCTTTGATTGAAAATTTGCAATTGCGTTTGGAACTGCTGTTCAAACTTAAAAACAAATTAAAAGAACTAAAAAATCAAAACAATGAGGACTATAACATTATTTAAGCAAAGCATCGCATTGGGCATAATGCTCAACTGTGCACTGCTTTTTTCACAGAAGCAAACTGTAGAGACTTTCGACGTTTCAGACGATGTACTGGTATCGGTGAATACCTCCCATACCAACGTGGTGTTTGAAACATGGAACAAGAACAAGGTAGAGGTAGTAGCCGTCGTGGACGGAGAAAACCTTAGCGAAAAAGAAAAAGAGGAGATTCTGAAGAGTTGGGATCTGGAAGTACTAGGCAACAGCACCAAAGTGGTAATCAATTCGAACGCCGGCAGCCACTGGCCCGGAATGGCCGGCCTGGCCGAACTGGCCGAATTAAAGGGATTAAAGGAACTTCACAATATGCCTGTACTTAAAAACCTGAATTTTAATATGCCGGAAATGAACTTCGATATTAAAGTTCCCGATGTACCCGAATTTAAAGATTTTCCAAACTGGCCGTTTAGTTCCGATCGTCCGAGTATAAAATACAATGACGGTTATAAGAACTATAACTTCAGCAATAACGGGAAGCATATGTTCGACCAGAATGAATATAAGGAGAACAAAAAGGCTTACGTAGACCGACTGAACAAACGATACAACACCAATGTTTCTGTCGCAGAAGTCGATTCCTGGTTGTCTAAAGTAGATGCCTGGGGCGACAATGTAGAAAAGGTTATGGAAGAATGGGGTGAGAAGTTTGGGAAGGAATTCGGGGCGAAATTTGGAGCCGATTTTGAAAAGAAGATGGAAAAATGGGGAGAAGAATTTGGCAAGGACATGGAAAAATGGGGCGAGGAATACGGAAAGCAGATGGAGCAATGGGGAGCCCAGTTCGAAGAGAAATTTGGCAAGGACATGGAGAAGTGGGGTGAGGAGTACGGTAAGCAGATGGAAGAATGGGCAAAACAGTTCGAAGAGAACGGCGCAAACTTCAATCACCAGGTAATTACAACGCCTCATGGCGATAAGACCATTATCATCAAGGGAGAACGAAGTGGCGAATACAAGAACGTAAAGGCTACCAGGACCATTATCATCCGTATGCCCAAAAATTCAAAGACCGAGATAAACGTAAAATACGGGGAGATAAAAATGGCCGATGCTTTCAATATTAAAGCTACGCTTAATTATTCACCTTTTACAGCTAACAGTATTGATGGGGGGAAAACCCTCATCAATGCTGCCTATGCTCCTGTTGCGGTGAATACATGGAAGAACGGGACACTCTATATTAAGTATGTAGACCAGTGTAAAATAGGAAGTGTGGACCAGATCGATATGAAAGCGGTATCCAGTAATGTGGATATCAATAACATAAATAAAGTTGCGGTGCTTTCAGGATCCTTCGGGGATGTTAAGATTAATAATGTGTCTGAATCCTTTAAGAAAATTGAGTTGAACCTCGACAATACCGATGCGTTTATCGCGATCCCAAAGGCTGCATTCTCCTTTTATTTCAACGGCAAACGCTCTACCCTTCTGTTCCCTAAATCCATGGAATTGGACCAGACCAAAAAAGACGGTCGCGTATATTTAAACGGCTTCAACAGAAACCGGAATTCAAACAGCGGCTTAACCATCAACGCCAGCTACAGCAATATTAAATTGCAGTAATGAACAGGTGAGAGCACAAACAGATTATGAGATTCTTCTACTTTAACAAAGCGCAACGCCAAACCCAACTTCCGCACTACGACAGACGCTTGTTTGTTATTTCTTTCTTCTCCAGCTAATATATTCATTCATCCTCTAGGTCGCAGCATGGCTGCAGGTCACTTGCATAGTTTAATAATAAAAAAACTGTTCCCCAACCAGAGTTGAAGAACAGTTTAGTTAACTTTTAAGCAACTTTATCAGGCGTCGTTGTTGAGTTTCTTTGTGAAATAAAAGCCGAGCAACAACCCAAGCCCCGCCATAAAGAAAATGGTTCCGGGGTAGGCCACATCAGGTTCTACGCCGAATTCGGTCATGATGCCGGCGCCAAAGATACCCAGGCCAATGCCCATTAGCAATAAGGCCAGGTTGATAACGATAACGCGCCACATCGGGGTAGCCCGTCTTTCCTTGGCGTAAAAGATGGAGGCATCGGCTCCTTTTTCAATGAGTGCCAGTCGCTCTTTGTTTCTGGCCGATACAAAGAGGTAGATAATTCCGAAGAGAACTCCGAACATTAACGGCACTATAATTACTTCTGATCCCATAATATTTTGTTTAAGTGTTTAATTTTTTTGTTCGTTTGCAATTATGACGCACACATAAATAGAGCGGTTACAAAATATTGAATTTATTTTTTCTCAATACCTTGTAACCTATTCCGCCAGCCAATCGTCTCATATCGAAATGAAGCAGTACACTGACCAGCACTATATTCAGAAAACCCTGGACGGGGAAATCCGGGCGTTTTCCGTACTTATAGAACGCTATCAGGATTTCGTGTATACCGTAGTGGTAAGGATCCTTAAAGTAAGGGAAGAAGCTGAAGAAATCGCCCAGGACGCTTTTTTAAAAGCCTATGAATCCTTACCCGGATACAGGGGGGAATCGAAGTTTTCCACCTGGCTGTACAGCATTGCTTATAGGAAGGCCCTTGATAGGCTTCGGAAGAATAACCGCATGAAACCGGTTGAACTAATTGAAGAGATCACCGAAGGAGGAATAGAGACCATAGAGAACGCATTGAGCTATCTCGAACAGGCCGAACGAAACAAGACGATCGAGCGATGTATAGGCGAGTTACCCGAGCAGGATGCTGCGATAATCATGTTCTATTACTTTGAAGAATTATCAGTTAAGGAGATTGCCGAGATCACAGAGCTTTCGGCCGATAATATTAAGATAAAATTACACAGAAGCAGGAAGAAATTATTTACCTTGTTAAAGCAATTCGTACTGCCGGAAATATCAGAAACCAATGGACAAGCAATCTAAAAAGGAGGAACGCATCATTAAGAACCTTATCGATCAGGCAGGGTTGGAAAAACCTTCTTCGGCCTTCAGGCAGACCTTGATGGACCGTATAGAGGCAAAAGGGGCTCATAAGACGAGCTATACACCCCTTATCCCGGCAAAGGGATGGGTTTTAATGGCTGTTTTTATAATAGTAGGAATCGCAGGTCTGTATTATTATCCAACAGGCATCCTTGAACAGTCGCAGTTAACTTCCACCATGACCGATATAAGTGTCCGAATTCCCGAATTCCCTATCTCCAAGACATTTACCTATGGGGTTTTGTTTCTCTCCTTGTTTATCTTACAGATACCGCTTCTGAAGCGCTATATGGAACAAAGGCTGAAGCCATAGTATTTAATTCAATCATTTAAAACTTAACCGCCACGAAAATATTCGTGACGGTTTTTTTAAAGGCTTAATTCAGTCAATACATACTGGCCGTCATCTCCGTGCTCAAAGGTTCCGGTCATTAGCTCTCGGGATTCGAAACCGGCGCGGAGATCGCTGCAAAGAGCCCGGCAATCCAGGGGAATTTCCCTACTTAGCACAAAGGTCGAGTCGGGTTTCCTGCTGAGCCAGGAAACATAGCCGTAGCCGTTTACAAAAGTACTCAGTGGCACCCTGAACTGTGGCGAGTACTCCAACGGTTCTTTGGTAATAACTTCCAATAGCTTATAACTTGTAGTGGAGGCATCAGTTCCGGGATTTTTGGTTGTGGTCTTCAAAGCTCTGAGGTTGTAAGTGAACTCAGCTTCGAACTCAAACCCTTCAATATGCGGAATACTGCCAAATTCGGTTGAGCCAATAGCCTCGTTTTCCTGTACCACCAGAGCGGTGCCGTGCAGCACAGAAGTCGTCTTGTAATGGTTTACAAAAAGCGTCACTTCTTCCGAACTTACACTGCCGTCATCGGCGCTACACCCCATAAGCAAGGGTAGGGCGACCAAAAGAAGTAATTTTTTCATGATGATATTTTTAAATAATCACCACAAAAAATATACCGCAAAAAAACCCGGAGCATGGCCCCGGGTTCTTTTCAAAAACCAAATCAAACTTAGATTTAAAACTACTCCTTGACGATCTTAAAGGTTTCGGAAGCCTGCTCGCCGTTGAGTTGTATAAAGTACACCCCACTAGTAAGAGAAGAAAAGTCCAGTGCTCCTTTAGAAGCACCCAGTTCCGTTGAAAGCAGCTGCTGCCCGCTAATGCTGTAAACCGAAACCGAACGTATTTCAACCTGTGACGAGATATTCAGCATATCTTCCACCGGGTTGGGGTATAATACGGTTTCACTCAGTTGTACCGATGGATTACCAAGAAGGATCTCACAGCTGATCTCAAGCTGGAAATTCCCGGCATCCTCATCACCATATCCTTCTATCATAATGATGTAGGTACTTACTCCATCCGATTCGAAGGTTAGTTCCGGTTGGTTTACACAGGAACTGTCGTTAAAGGTGATCTGATTTGCCAGGCTGCAGTCTGAATACACCCGAACCGTAGTAGGGAAATTCGTCCCGCTGCCACAGGCATTCAGGGTAATGGTTTCGGGATCACCGCTTCCGGTGTACGAATAATAGACATCGGCCGATTGATTTCCCCCCGAATTGGTGGCAAATATGGTCGAATTGGTTACCAGGTCGCCGCATGACAAGGCAATAGCCTCCTCGCAGCCATCATTGGTGGGTACACTTGGCAGCTGTAGCCTGAACGTAAACAAATCTCCCCAGGGGCCGATGGTGGGGTCGTATCCCCAACCTGTTATATAATTACCATTTGGTGACATTGCGTTAGGAGAATACACCGGGCTTGCACCCATGCTGTAACCCAGAGTTCCGGTTACGAAATCGTTGAAATTTTGCAAACCGCCGGTACTGGTCCAAATAAAAGGTACATTGGGATCCCACGGCCCGATCTGGAAATAACCAATAACAATGGTGCCGTCGTGATTGATGGCAGTAACATGTCCCTGTCCGTTAGCCGCCAGCGTACCAAGCATGATAACGCCTGTGGTTTCGCTCCAGATCCATGGTTCGTTGTTCGTTACCCAGTCGCTGCGTCCGCCTATCCAGTTTCCGTCGGCAGAAATGGCCGTTACTTCACTCAACTGGTTGTTTTCATCGGTTGGATCGCCATTTGGATCCAGTAAGAGATATTCATTGGGAAGGTAATCACCGTTGGTATCCTTTCTCCAAACGGCCGATTTCCATGGACCGTTAAAATCCTGCCATCCGCCAATTACGCTGCCGTCATGGCTTACGGCCTGTGCTCTGGTACCGCGATTCATGTCCGAATACAAACTGCCGAGATTTACAATCCCGCCGGCGGCTGTCCACACGCATGCATTGGTGGTAACTCCTGTATGATTCGGGTTTGGTTCAACCCAGGCACTTCCCACTATGGTAGAGCCATCTCCGGAGATATTATAACCGCTGCTTAAGCCGTCGTCTACCGGCCATTCCAGATGCCCCAGAGAAGTCCAGGTATCGTTATCCATGTCGTAAACTGCCATTACCGAATAATCACTTCCCTGGTAGGTTTCCATGATACTTCCCGAGATGAGGTTGCCATCTGCCGAGAAACGAGCAGATCCTCCATGGCTAAGTCCGGGAGCAACACCACCAATAGTTACAAAGGTATCGTTGTCTGCGTCCCATACGGAATAGGGGCCTGCCTGAGCTTCATATCCGGCAACCAGACCTTCGTTTGAAACCCCGGTGGTTTCGAAGAAGGTGGACTTCACAATAAACTGTGCGAATAAACTGCTTACACTAAAACAGCAAGCCAGAGCTGTAAGTAAAATAATTTTTTTCATTTTAATTGATTTTAATTGATTCGAATTGCTACAGACATTCTAACTTATACAGAGTGCATATCGGCCTGTAAATTTTTTGATGGCCGCAATGTAGAGTCGAAAAGTGGGTTTAAAAAGGAAGTATCTTTCAGAATTCACGAATTCTGAAAGCCTGAAATTCACTTAAACAACTAAAAATCAGTTAATTGAATAAAAAATAAAACGTGGTGGTCTGTTCGGACTATTTATGCGTTAAGGTTCGCTTTTCAGCTTTCTTTCGAGGGATTTTAAGCTGCGTTCCGATTTTCTGATAAAGCGGATAAAAAAGAAAAGTGCACCAACCACCAGCAGCAAAAGCGCTACTTGTAATACCCCGAACCAAAGCCGGTATTGCTCTATTTCTTCTGAGCGCTCTATGGTGATATTTAACATGGACTGGTTGATCGACTTGCGTTCCGATGCCCTGGTAGCCTTATTCACCGATAAATACTTTTCCCGGTAAGAAGTGTAATTGTCCCAGTCTGCCAAAGCCAGATAGTTATTCGACAGGCCTTCGTAAAGGCCCCTGTTCAGGATGAGGTCGCCCACATCTTCGGCCCGGTCCAGGCCGCTGTTCAGCAGTTCTATGGCTTCGGTATACGCACCTTTCCTGGTCTTAACCTCGGCAAGTCCTTTTTCGGCAAAAGCGATAAGACTTGGCGCATCGATCCTTTCGGCGTAAAAAACCGATTTCACAAAGCTACTTTCGGCTTTGTCTGTTTGCTCCAGGCTGAGGAAGCAATTGCCCTGGTTGTAATAACAGATGCTCACATTGGCATTCATAATAGGGTTGGAGAGGGTTTGAAGGTAAGCCGCTATGGCCTTTTCGAAGTATTTCAGCGCAACCTCACAACCCAATTGCTCCCGGTAAATAAACCCCCGAAGAATGTGATTGTACCCTAAATATCGCTGAACAGAATCCCGGATAGGGTAGGTGTCGATCAGTTTTAGCGATTCGTCCAGGTACTCTATGGCCTTGTCGTATATTTTCAGGTTCTGGTACTGTCCGCCAATGCGGTTTAGGATATCCATTTTCTGGCGCTCGTCTTCCAATTTATCCAGATAATCCGTGCCCATAAGCACGTATTCCAGCGATTTCTCATAATCGCGTTTAGAGGTATATGAAGTGGAAATGGACAGCAGGGCATTGATTTTAAATCGTACCGGAGTTTCAGGATGTTCAAACACAGCCGTGGCGATCTCGATGGCACGATCCGGCTTTTCGTATACCAGTCTGTTGGCCACCTGCAGAAGGCTGTCTGCATTCTCTTGTGCGTTTAACACAACCGTAATGCTAACGGCTGCCAGCCAAAGTATAAAATTCTTTCTACCGGGCATACTCATATTCTTTAACGGTTGCCTTTTTTTGCGCGCTTAATAAATCGATGAATACGGTTGGAGAAATACCCGTAACCGATTTAAAAACGGTAGTAAAACTGCTGTGGGAGGAAAACCCGCTTTCCTCGGCAAGGTAACTTATCTTATATTGCAGATAAGTGCTGTCATTCTTCAGTTTGTCGATTATATAATTAATCCGCAGTTCGTTGATATAGCTGTTGAAGTTCTTGTTCTTGTGAGAGTTTATTACTTCCGACAAATATTTAGTGTTGGTTTCGAACTGTGCCGCCAGAAGTGCCAGAGACATATCCTGCTTGGTAAACAGCACTGAATTCTCGAATCGTTCCAGCTTCCTGATTAGCAAATTCTCGGTCTCTTTCGGAATATTGACACTTCTTATTTCCTTTTTTTCACCATCCTCAAGTTCGACGGGATTTTGCTTGCGTTCGAAGTAATCCAAAAATTTCGTGTATTGATCGATCCTGGACCTGTACCTTAGTTTTAAGAACCACCATGACAGCAGGATTAGCAGCAATATTCCGCCCAGTATGGATACATTACTTTGAAAGCGATGCACGATCAGATCGCGTTTGCCCTCGTGGTTGGCGCTTGTATAATTGAAAACTGTGTTCACGGCCTGTTCTTCATCGGTTTGCATCGCCCTGTACAGCAGGACCGCATTTTGCTTATAAGAATAGAATCGCTCCGAATCTTCCAGAGCCAAATGATTTATAGCCAGTTGTTCAAATAGCCGGTATTTATACACCTTATTTCCCAGATTTTCTGCTATCTCTACGCCCCGTTCAAGATGTTCTATCGCTTTCTGGTATTCCTTTCGTTCAAAATATACCCTTCCTAATTGCGTGAGTACTATAAGTTGTCGAAACTCATTTGGGATCACATTGCTGCTTATTAGGAGGAATTCTTCCAGCGCTTTGGCTGTCGCGTCGACAGACTGGGTTTCAAAAAGTATTTCCAGTTGTAAATTGCGGACCTGGTCGACTAAAAGCCCTTCGGGAATCGCTTCATAATTCAATTCTGCTACCTTTAGGAAATCGATCGCATCATCGAATCGCTCGTGTTCAATATGGTCGTTGGCCTGAAGTATCGCCTCTCCTGCATCCAGGTAAGAGCTATAAGTTAGGAGTTCGTCTTTAGGGATAACCGCTTTGGTAAATTCATAATATTTTTCTGCGGCAAGATCGAGGCCGAAAAGGTCTAGCATAAAAATTCCAAAACCGTTAATTTCGAGTTGCAAATCGATGTGCTCTTCTGCTTCTGCCCGAGTCTTGGCTTCGAGGGTGGCTTCAACCGACTTGTTGTATTCACCACTGATATAATGAGCCCTGGCCTGTAACAGATAGGCTTTGATAATTTCTTCGGAAGCTTCCGAATTTCGAACCACATGCTCTGTAATTCTGATAGTTTGCTGTGGCTGATTGTAGAGTGCCGTAGTAGCATCCAACAGCATTTCGGTGAACTCACCCGGCTTTTGTGCAAAGGAAGATGCAGTGAAACACAGAATTATCAATAAGATCCGGGCCGTCGCCATATTGCTATTTTAGGGGTAACGAATTTAAATCTCCGAATTACAGCGAATTTAAATCGCAAGCACAATTTTAGGTGATTTGCTGACTTTTACAAAGGGAATTTACGCAAAAACCCCGAAACTGTAAGGTTGCGGGGTTGTTATATGAGATCGAATACCGTTTCGGGCTATTCGTCCACAAGTACCCATTCTCCCTTATCCAATAAAGGGATGGCCTGTTTATATTTTAGCGATTTATTCTCCCCGCTCATAACATTCTTAATAGTTACGCGGTCGTTACGCCCTATTTTCGGTCGGTCGCGAACAATGGTTTCCGTAACCTGTTGGCGTTGCGTATTACCGGCGGCACGAGATTGGGCAGCCCGTTCGTCCATGTTTGGAATTTCTTCCTTTTGTTCGCTCAGTTTTTCCTTAGGCCGCTGTTGTCTTGCTTCCTGGATCTGTTGTTGGTTTTCCTGCGGAAGCTCACCCTTGAACAGGAATGAGATTACATCTTTATTCACCTTATCGATCATGGCTTTAAAGAGTTCCAGCGCTTCAAACTTATAGATAAGCAGAGGATCCTTTTGTTCGTGAACCGCAAGCTGAACGGATTGCTTTAATTCGTCCATCTTCCGAAGGTGAGTCTTCCAGGCATCATCGATGATAGCCAGGGTGATGTTCTTCTCAAAATCCTGAACCAATTGCTTCCCTTCGGTTTCATAGGATTTCTCCAGGTCGGTAGCTACATTCAGGGTTTTTACCCCATCTGTGAAGGGTACCAGGATTCGTTTGTACTGGTCTTTGTGATTCTCATACACATTCTTGATAACCGGGAAGGCGATTTCGGCATTCCTGGCCATCTTTTCCTGGTAATGCGTATAGGCAGCCTTATAGACTTTGCCCGCGATCTCCATGACAGATTTATTTTCAAACTCGGTTTCCGAAACGGGCGAGCTCATCGAGAAAAAGCGGATTAGCTCGAACTCGAAGTTCTTAAAGTCCTGCGCCGCTTTGTTGGTTTCCGAGATCACTTCAGCGGTATCGTAGATCATATTGGCGATATCAACCCGCAGTCGTTCCCCGAACAGGGCATGGTAGCGTCGTTTATATACCACCTCCCGCTGTGCGTTCATCACATCGTCGTATTCCAGTAATCGTTTTCTTATTCCGAAGTTATTCTCCTCCACCTTCTTTTGAGCCCGCTCAATGGATTTGGAGATCATACTGTGCTGTATCACTTCCCCTTCCTTCAGTCCCATACGGTCCATCATCTTGGCAATACGGTCGCTTCCGAAGAGACGCATCAGGTTATCTTCCAGGGAAACATAGAATTGCGAGCTTCCCGGATCCCCCTGTCGTCCTGAACGACCCCTTAACTGCCTGTCGACCCTACGCGAATCGTGGCGTTCGGTACCAATGATGGCCAAACCTCCGGCCTTTTTAACTTCTTCGCTCAATTTGATATCGGTTCCCCTACCTGCCATGTTGGTTGCAATGGTTACCATCCCGGCTTTCCCGGCTTCGGCGACGATATCGGCCTCTTTCTTGTGGAGCTTGGCGTTAAGCACATTGTGCGGTATATTCCTGATACTAAGCATACGGCTCAGTAATTCAGAGATCTCTACGGAAGTGGTTCCAATCAGGACAGGACGCCCGGCCTTGGAAAGTTCGGTTACTTCCTCGATAACCGCATTGTATTTTTCTCGTTTGGTCTTGTAGATCTTGTCTTCCTTGTCTTTTCTGGCGATAGGTCGGTTGGTGGGAATTTCAACCACATCCAGTTTGTAGATCTCCCAAAGCTCGCCTGCTTCGGTTACTGCTGTACCGGTCATCCCGGCAAGCTTGCGGTACATTCTGAAATAATTCTGAAGGGTAATTGTGGCGAAAGTCTGGGTAACAGCTTCGATTTTCACATTCTCCTTGGCCTCGATTGCCTGGTGCAGTCCGTCACTGTAGCGACGTCCTTCCATGATACGTCCTGTTTGTTCATCGACTATCATCACCTTGTTTTCCATCACCACGTACTGGGTGTCCTTTTCGAACATGGTGTAAGCCTTGAGCAATTGGTTCAGGGTATGAATGCGCTCACTTTTAACACCGAAATCCCTAAACAGTTCTTCCTTCTGTTCGGCTTCTTCCTCCTTGCTCAGTCCCTGCGATTCTATGCGGGCTATCTCCGTTCCTATCTCGGGCATCACAAAGAAGTCCGGATCGTCTTTCCCCGACAGGAATTCCACTCCCTTATCGGTAAGGTCGATCTGGTTTGTCTTTTCTTCTATTACAAAATACAGTTCGGCATCAACCTTCGGCATTTCGCGGTTGTTGTCCTGCATATAATAGTTTTCGGTCTTCTGAAGGATTGCTTTTACGCCTTCTTCCGAAAGGAATTTAATAAGTGCCTTGTTCTTTGGTAGGCCTCGGTGAACTCTCAGTAACTGGAATCCTCCTTCTTTCACATCACCTTCCTTAATGAGCTTTTTGGCTTCTGCCAGTACCCCGATAAGGTATTTTCGCTGAATTTCAACCAGCTGCTCGATCTTGGGTTTCAGTTCGTTGAATTCGTGCCTGTCTCCCTGGGGTACCGGACCGGAAATGATGAGTGGCGTCCGGGCGTCGTCAATAAGCACCGAATCCACCTCATCCACGATGGCATAGTGATGCGGACGCTGTACCAGGTCTCCCGGGGCGTGCGCCATGTTGTCTCTAAGGTAATCGAAACCAAATTCGTTGTTGGTACCATAGGTGATATCGGCATTGTAGGCTTTCCTACGTGCGGCTGAGTTGGGCGTATGGTAATCGATACAATCCACGCTTAGTCCGTGGAACTCGAAGATAGGGGCCATCCAGGCCGAATCCCGTTTAGCCAGATAATCGTTAACCGTTACCAGATGTACACCGTTTCCGGCAAGTGCATTGAGATATACGGGAAGTGTAGCAACCAGGGTCTTTCCTTCACCCGTTTGCATTTCGGCTACTTTTCCCTGGTGAAGGGCTACCCCACCAACTAATTGCACGTCGTAATGTACCATGTCCCAGGTAACTTCTTTTCCTGCAGCATCCCAGCTGTTCTTCCAGATGGCTTTCTCTCCGTCCAGAGTAACGTAATCTTTAGCTCCGGAAAGTTCCCTGTCGAAGGGAGATGCGGTTACGGTTAGGGTTTCATTATCCACAAACCGCTGGGCGGTTTCTTTGATCACTGCAAAGGCTTCGGGCAAGATCTCGTCCAGGGTATTTCGCTCTACCTGGTAGCGATCGTCCTTAAGTGCGTCGATCCGGTTGTAGATATCTTCCTTTTTATCGATGTCCTCCATAGCCTCAGCCTCCTTTTGGAGTTCAGCTATCTGGTCGTTGATCTCCTTCTGATCGGCTTTTATTCGCTCGCGGAAGTTATTGGACCGAGCCCGTAGTTCATCCAGGGAAAGCGCGGACATTTCAGATTGGAATTCTTTTATCCTGTCAACAATGGGCTGGATTTCGCTTATATCATTTTTCGATTTATCTCCTACAAAGACCTTTAATACACTATCTAACAATCCCATGATTTATATATTGATTTTATTGCGACAATTAAGATTATTGCGCCCATACTTGGGCTTACAAAAAAACTGTAAAAAAACCAGTTTGCCAAAAGCTAAAAGGCTTTTGTTTCCTAATTATCGGGTATAAAAAAAGTCTCGTAATCGAGACTTTTTTGGTTATTTTTTATGTTGATTTTCAACAGATTAATATTCATCTTCATTCCACAGATAATCCTCATCCGTGGGGTAGTCCGGCCAAATCTCTTCAATAGAGTCGTACGAATCTCCTTCATCTTCTATCGCCTGCAAGTTTTCCACCACCTCCAAAGGAGCACCGGTTCGGATTGCATAATCGATTAATTCGTCTTTAGTCGCCGGCCAGGGCGCATCGCTTAAATAGGATGCCAATTCTAATGTCCAGTACATGTACGTAATGATTTGTAATATTTTGCAAAAATAATTTTTTAGTTCAAAAAGTCAAGAAAAAATCAAATTATTTGTGCACTATTTTAAAGAACGTTTTTAATATACTGTAAACCAGTTAATTAAGATTTTAGGCTGCGAGAATTATAATTTCTCGGGAATCCATTTAATTTCTTCAGCCTGCAAGTCATTCGACAACTTCCGTGCCAGTACAAAGAGGTAATCGGATAAACGGTTTAAATACACAAGAACCTGTTCGTCGACTGCCTCACTGTCGTTAAGAAGGGTGGCCATACGCTCCGCACGGCGACAAACACAGCGCGCAATGTGACAATATGACACGGTAGGGTGCCCCCCGGGAAGCACAAAATGCGTCATTGGCGGTAAGGATTGGTCCATACGATCCATCTCATCTTCCAGTTTTTCGATATCTGCCGATGAAATCTTCGGAATATTTAGTCGCTCTTTCCCGCTTTTTAAGGTGGCCTTCTCCGGATCGGTAGCCAGGATGGCACCAAGGGTAAACAATTTCTCCTGAATGGAAATTAGTAGGGTTTTATAATGCTGATCAATAGCCTGATCCCTGATCAACCCCAGGTAGGAGTTAAGTTCATCTACCGTACCGTAACTATCAATGCGAATATGGTGTTTTGGCACCCTTGTTCCCCCGAAAAGAGCCGTGGTACCTTTATCTCCTGTTTTGGTATAGATCTTCATAGTTTGTTAGGTTGTTTTCGAGGAACTTACTCATCTTCAAGTTCCCGTTCTTTCTTCTTGGCGTAGTATTCCTGCTTAAAACTTCGCTGTTTTAACCGTCGGTTCGTCCTGCTGTTCTTCCTGTTCCAGAAAAATATAAGAATAAACAGTATAAACAGCACACCTATGATTAAAAAAGGAGCCGATCCGATCGAGAAATCTTCCATAATGTAAAGATACTTATTAAAATAATTTCCATCCACTACTTGCAGAGGTTGATGGAGAATATCAAGAGGATTGTGATTGCTTTTTCCGCATCAGCATATTCAGTTGCATACAGCTATAAAGATGTGCGTTCGAAACAGCCGATCGTTCCCAGTCGGTGTTGTGGGCCTTCATTCCCCATTTTAGTTTCTTCTCCCGGGAGACAGGCAGCATGGCATAGAGGAAATACCACTTCGATTTACCTAATACCCCGCGCTTTTCCAGAACTTCAAAACCTTTTTCAAATTTTTTGATGGTCTTCCTGTTAAAGGGCCATTCCCAGGCAGCATCACTTTGGAAGGGTCTGTATAATTTCCTTATAAACCAAACCGGGTAACTGGTTTCCAAGGGATCGTAGCTAATTATCCTCCCGCCCTCGGCCAGTTTTTGGTCGAGCCGCTGTATGAGATTGTCCACATTCTTAAAATGATGCAGTACACCATACGCATAGATCAGGTCGAATTCACCTTCGCTGAACGATTCAGAAAAGAAATCCACAACCCTGGCTTCCGCATTCGGGATGTCTTTCAACTTATCATTTAATCTGGATATTCCTACTTCACTTAGGTCGATACCGAGATACGTCTTGGCGTTTTGGGCCATATACACCGACAGATTATTGCCTGCAAAGCAGCCCAGGTCCAGGACTTTTTTATCACTCAGGTCGCCCATCCAGGCCTTGTGCAGCGCATAAGACTGTTCGAGTATACCGAGTTCCTTACGTATGTTTTTCAGTGATTTTTCACGGACAAAAGACCAAATCCTGGAAGGCAGGGACTTCTTTTTTTTATTGTAGAATTCTTTCTGTTTCTTGTTTTTTTCGAGCGTGTCCTGCAGGGTCTCCATGCCACAAAGATACTTATTTCTGACGGGTATCGCTCTCTACCATACCGTCTCTAAGCCGGATAACGCGATGGGCATGACGGGCTACTTCTTCTTCGTGGGTAACCAGAATAACGGTATTGCCAAGCGCATGTATGTCGTCGAAGAGTTTCATGATCTCCAGGGAAGTTTTAGAGTCCAGATTCCCTGTAGGTTCATCGGCCAGGATTATGGAAGGTTTGTTCACCAGAGCCCGGCCTACAGCCACCCGTTGGCGTTGCCCGCCCGATAACTGGTTGGGCTTATGATCCATCCTGTCGGCCAGGCCCACTTCTGTGAGCACGGTTTCGGCTCTTTGTTTGCGTTCCGACTTGGAGGCACCGGCGTAGATCATTGGCAGGGCCACATTTTCCAGGGCTGTGGTCCGTGGAAGCAGGTTAAAGGTCTGAAACACAAAACCAATCTCCTTGTTCCTGATCTCGGCAAGCTCATCATCGGTCATATTGCTCACGTCCTTACCGTTTAACTCATAGGTTCCCGCCGTAGGGGTGTCCAGGCAACCAAGTATGTTCATCAGGGTGGATTTTCCCGAACCGGAAGGCCCCATCAGAGCCACGTATTCGCCACGTTCTATATCCAGATCGATCCCCATAAGAACCTTTACAATTTCCTGTCCCAATGGAAAGTCCCTTCGAATTCCCCGAATCTTAATTACATAATCCATAGATGTGATGGTGGAGTTTTAATGATTGCAAGATAATGGTTTTTAGCATAGGACGCAGCCGGCACCCCTATGTTACAAACGGATGATAAAATGTTGTTTTTTCTGTTCTTTTCTGAAAAAAGCCAGCCCCCAGTAAAAAGTATCGATGCTCACCCTAACCTTTTTATCCTTCCGGATGCTGTTCCAGGCCGCTGTCATTCCGCTGTTGATATAAATATCATCCAGGATCACTACCGAATCATTGTGCAGCTTGCCCTTCAGTTGCTCGAAATACCTCAGGGTGGCTTCCCCCGAATGATTCCCGTCCAAATAGATCAGGTCGAATGGCCGGTCCGGAATTTTTCCGAAGAGATCTTCGAACCTCTCAACTTTAATTGAAACATTTTCAATAGCAAACTCGTCTAAAAAAATCTGGGCTTTTTTGGCTGTCTGCCCGCATCCTTCCACGCTTATAACTTTCGCCTTAGGGTTTGAAAGCGCCAAAGCTATCGTTCCAAGGCCGAGAGAAGTACCAAGTTCCAAAACGTCGGTCGCCCCGAGGTATCGACTTAATCGGAACAACAACCATTGACGTTTCTTGGAAATCCCGGCCACTTTTGCAATGCGGTTTAGCCTGCGTCTGTTCGTTTTAAAGACCCTCGACCCCGCTCCGAAATCACTAACCTCAATTAGGCTGTTATCTTCATATAGCCGCTTGCGATAGGCATCCAGAATCGCGTATTCGCCGTAATTGTGTTTATCGTAAAAGCATCGGGTTACCAGATTATAAACAAAAGGGGAGTGGATGCCGTGCTGATTGCCGGACCGCATCAGAAACTTCAAATACGATTTAAGCAGGTACCACATGTTTATGATTCCATTTTAGCCGACAGCTCGAACCAGCGTTCGGTTTTTTCTTCAATTGCATCGACCAGCGACTGAAATTTTTGCGACTGCTTATCAATCTCTTCCCCTTCCCAGTTCTCGGTGGCAAATTTAGCCTGTAGTGCTTCCTTTTCCTTTTCCAGACCTGCGATTTCCTTCTCTAGCTTCTGGTACTCCTTTTGCTCGTTATAGCTTAGTTTTACCCCGGTACTCCCGTCTTTCCAGTTGTTCTTTTTCTTTGCTTCTGAAGCTACCGTCACTTCCGGTTTTACAGCCTCGCTTTCCGTATAGGTTCGGTAATCGGAATAATTGCCCGGGAAATCCTCTATGCTGCCGTTTCCTTTGAAGACAAACAGGTGGTCCACGATCTTATCCATAAAATAGCGGTCGTGGGATACTATGATGATACATCCGGGAAAATCCAGCAGGAAATTCTCGAGTACGTTCAGCGTCACGATGTCCAGGTCGTTTGTTGGCTCATCGAGGATAAGAAAATTTGGATTTTTAATAAGTACGGTACAGAGGTAGAGTCGTTTTAATTCGCCCCCGCTTAATTTCTCCACATAGTCGTACTGCTTCTTCCTGTCGAACAGAAACCGCTCCAGCAATTGCTGTGCTGAGATCTGCCTACCCTTCTTAAGCGGGATATAATCGCCGAATTCCCGAATTACGTCGATAACCTTCACGCCTTCTTTTACCTTGATTCCCCTTTGGGTATAGTAGCCGAAGTGAACTGTTTCCCCGATCACTACCTTGCCTGTATCCGGCTTCAATGACCCGGTGATTATGTTTAGGAAGGTAGACTTACCGGTTCCGTTCTTACCTATAATACCAACCCGTTCGCCTCTCAGGAAGTTATAATCGAAGCGTTCGAAAAGGGTATGGTCGCCAAAGGATTTTGAGACCCCGTGAAGTTCCACGGTCTTGGTGCCCAGGCGTTCCATGTTCAGTTCCAGTTGCACCTCGTGATCTGCACGTCGTTTCCCCGCCCTGACTTTGATCTCGTGAAAATCCTCTATGCGCGATTTGCTCTTGGTAGTTCTCGCCTTGGGTTGCCGGCGCATCCATTCCAGTTCCTTTTTAAAGAGTTGCTTGGCCTTGCCGGTTTCGGTGGCTTCATTTTCAATGCGGGCGTCACGTTTTTCCAGGTAGTAACTGTAATTCCCTTTATAGGTGTACAATTGGCCGTTATCCAGTTCCACGATCTCATTGCATACCCGTTCCAAAAAATAGCGGTCGTGGGTCACCATAAAGAGCGTAATATTCTCTTTTGCGAAAAAGTTCTCCAGCCATTCTATCATCTCCAGGTCGAGGTGATTGGTTGGCTCATCCATTATTAACAGATCGGGCTGCCTGAGCAGGGCATTGGCCAGGGCAAGGCGTTTTTTCTGCCCACCACTCAGTTTAGAGACTTTCTTGTCCAGCTCATCCAGGTTCAGCTTAAAGAGGATCTGTTTGTAAAGGGTCTCAAAATCCCAGGCGCTGTGGGCGTCCATGGCATCGAAGGCCTTTTGGTACTCGTCCTGGTCTTCGGGGTTCAGGATGGCTTTTTCGTAGCGTTCTATGATCTTAAGGATTTCGTTATCGGCAGAGAAGATGGTTTCTTCCACCGTGAGTTTCGGATCGAGATCCGGTTCCTGCGCCAGAAATGCCACCTTTAAATTCTTTCTGAAGACAACCGTACCCGAATCCGGACTGTCCTTGCCCGAGAGTATATTGAGCAGCGAGGTCTTTCCGGTTCCGTTCTTGGCTACAAACCCAACTTTCTGACCCGCATTTATTCCGAAGGAAATATCGCTGAAAAGGCTGAGTTCACCGTAGGATTTGCTTATTTGTTCGACCGAAAGGTAGTTCACATTTCAATTTTTTTACAAATTAAATGGAAATTGGGCAGTTACTCTAAAATATATTTTATTATTACTGAGCATACGCTATATTTGTTCCGTATCAACCCCGGCGACCTATGAAATCCAACTGTGTATTCCTATTTCTGCTTATAGCAATACTCGTCTCCTCCTGTGTCTCCCAAAAGCAATTAACCTACCTCCAGGAAGATACTATACAGGCCGACAGCCTGATTACGGTACGCAAGACCCAGGAACCATACCGTCTGCAGATAAACGACCTCTTAAGTATACGTGTGAAGGCGCTCGACCAGGAGACCGTAGGAATCTTTAACCCGGTAAGCGACGCTTCAAACATCAATGCACAGCGGGAAGAACAGTTGTATTTCGATGGATTCGTGGTGGATCCCCATGGCAATATCAGGATCCCCAGCATAGGGGAAGTGAATGTGCTGGGTTATACGGTGGAAGAGGTAAGAGAGGAGCTGGAGCGACTGCTGCTGCAAGACTACTTTAAGGAGGAGGCCAACATCTTTGTAACGGTGAAATTGGCCGGTATCAGATACACGATCAATGGGGAAATAGGGAATCCGGGCTCTAAAATAATTTACAGGGACCAGGTTACTATTATGGAAGCCATCGCCAACAGCGGGGATATACCCGTTACCGGCGATAAGACCAACATAGTGGTGATACGGCAATACCCCCTGGGCCAAAAGGTGCATCATATAGACCTTACGACCATAGAAGCGATGAATTCGCCTTATTATTACGTAAAGCCCAACGACCTTATCCTGGTAAATCCTTTGCCTCAAAAATCTCTTGGAACGGGAACCACAGGCCTGCAGAGTCTTACAACCATCTTAACGGTGATCACCGCACTCACAACAACCATATTGTTATTTATCCGACTGTAAATGAGCGAAGAGTTCGAAATAAACGAAATGCAAACCAACTTCGACTTTAGGGGGTTTCTCTTTAAGTTGTTGTCGTACTGGCCGTTATTCCTTATCTCTCTCGCCATTGCATTCAGCATAGCCTATTATATTAACGTCCGTAAGTTGCCTATCTACCAGATCGAGAATATGGTTTCCATAAAGGACGATCAAAATCCTTTTTTTACTACCAACACCAGTCTTACCTTTAACTGGGGAGGAACCACCGATAAGGTAAATACCGCCATAATCACCTTAAAGTCCCGCTCCCACAACGAAGAGGTTGTACAGCGGTTGCAATATTACCTCACCTATCTCCGGGATGGAAAATATCAGCAGGTGGATGCCTACAAACAAACCCCGTTCGAAGTAGCGGTGGATACCTCCAGTCCGCAATTGTTGTGGAAACAGTTTAAAGTGGAATTCAAAGATTCCATTCGTTTCGACCTGGCCATGAGCTTTGTTGAGAGCAAGGTGCAAACCCTTCAGATGTACGATGAGACCAAAGAGAAGATCTACCGATTCTTTGAAGCCAACGAGTTCAGAAAGGAATACAAGCTGGGAGAACGCATAGACCTGCCCTTCTTTAGTGGTACCCTGGTAGCCAATCCCGAAATTCCTGCCGTTCCAGGGAAGGTGTACTATTTCCAATTTAACCAGTTCGACGGGGTGGTGAAGCAATACTTAAACGTAAACGTGCAGCCCGAATCCCAGGGCTCCTCCATCCTCCGTCTTCGGATGAACGGCACCAACAAGGCTAAACTGGTGGATTTCCTCAATACCTCCGTACACGTTTTAGACAAGAATATGCTAAAACGCAAAAACCTCTTTGCCACCAAGACGATAAAATTCATCGACAGCAGCCTGGGTGAGAAAGCGGCAGACCTGGCAGCCGTAGAAGAGGAACTCAACAAATACAAGAACGACAACGCCATCTTCGATCTGGCAACCGAAGGCCGTGACATCAACCAGCGGCTCAATACCCTCGACCTCAGAAGGGAGAACATCTTAAGAGAACTTAGTTATTACAACACCCTGGAGAGTTACCTGATAAACCGCACCGATTACCGGGATGTGCCCGCACCGTCGGTAGCAGGGATCAAGGAAGGTAGCGTGGTAGAAGGTGTTGGCCTCATTGTGTCCAAAGCCCGGGAACGAAACACCCTGGAATACTCCTATAAGGAAGATGCTCCTATCTTCAAGGATATCGACCGGCAGATCAACGCGATTAAGAAAGTACTGCTGGAGAACATAACTTCCTCGAAAGGCCTGAAACAGGAAGAGCTGCAGGACGTGAACAATGAAATTTACAAGAACGAAGCCGAGATCAGGAAACTGCCCCGTGAGCAACAGGGACTGCTTAAAATAGAGCGCCGCTATAAACTCAGCCAGGCCACCTATAATCTTTTCCTGGATAAGCGAAGCGAAGCCAAACTGGTGGAGGCTGCCAACGTAAGTGATGTGATGGTGATCGACCCTGCCAAGGATACCGGTGGGGGCAAGGTTGGCCCTAACACCCGCCTGAATTATATCATGGCCCTGTTATTCGGTCTGCTTATACCCTTTATCTATGTGTTTGGCCGCGTGTTCTTCGATACCCGCATTCATACGGTAAAAGATATAGAACGGCTGTCGAAAATCCCCATCCTGGGCGTCATAGGAAAGAGTCGCCTTGACAACAACCTGGCGGTGATAAGCCGCCCCAAATCGGTGATTACGGAGGCCTTCCGTTCCCTGCGGTCCAGCCTGCAATTCATCTATAAGCAGCAGAATATAAAAGGCACTAAGACAGTACTGGTAACTTCTTCGGTAAGTGGGGAAGGAAAAACCTTCTGTTCCATAAACATCGCCTCGGTATTTGCGCTAAGTGAAAAGCGTACGGTGTTGGTAGGGCTCGACCTTCGGAAACCCAAAATCTTCGATGACTTTGAGATCAACAACGAGATCGGGGTGGTAAATTACCTGATAGACGAGGCCACCGAGGAAGATATCATCCAGAAAACACAGGTGGAACACCTGGATGTGATCACCGCGGGCCCTATTCCGCCTAATCCGTCTGAATTGCTTATGACCGACAGAATGAAGCAGCTGATAAACTACCTCAAGGAACATTACGATTATATAGTGTTGGATTCACCGCCTATGGGCCTTGTTTCAGATTCCCTGGAATTGCTTAAATACGCCGATGCCACCATTTATATGGTCCGGCAGAACCACACCAAGAAAGGAATGTTCGGGCTTATCAATGAAAAGTACAAAAACGGAGAGATCACCAACATCAGCTTTGTGCTTAACTTTTTTGAAGGCAAGGCCAAATACGGCTACGGCTACGGTTATGGATACGGTTACGGCTATGGCTACGGCTATGGATATGGTCATGGGTATCACGATGACGACCGAAAAATGCCGCTTGGAAAGCGTATAAAGAGATTTTTCCGGAAGCTGTTTAAAAAATAACAGCCTATTCCAATAAGGATAGCTACAGACCTATGCTTACCAACAATCAACAAACTATAAAACGGGGTTTCGACCTCAGTGTATCGGTCATTGCTATCCCGCTGCTGATCGTACCCCTTATAATCTTATGGATAGGAGCCAGCCTGAGTACCGGGAAAAACGGCCTCTACTACCAGTTACGAATTGGGCGTTACGGCAAACCGTTTTATTTGCTGAAACTGAGATCCCTTAAAGGAAGCGACCACGAAGATATAGTGGCTATCAGGCAACAGCAAACACCCTTCGGGGCTTGGTTACGTGAGACCCGGCTGGACGAACTCCCCCAATTATTCAATGTTTTGGTAGGCGAGATGAGCTTAGTAGGCCCCAGGCCGGATGTGCCGGGATATGCCGATACCCTTTCGGGTCCTGACAGGGATATACTTCAGCTAAGGCCGGGTATAACCGGGCCGGCAACACTTAAATACAAGAACGAAGACCAGCTTTTAAGTAGAGTGCAAGATCCCAACCAATACAACGACCGGGTGATTTGGCCGGATAAGGTTCAGATTAACCGAAAGTACCAGCAGGAATGGTCATTTTTAAAGGACCTGCGATACCTGTGGCTTTCGGTCGTGGGCGGCAGCTACGAACAGGGGCAAATTTAAAGCTAATTATAGGGGAAAGTTTTCCCGGCATCTTATCTTTGCAGCAATCTTTTAAAGATCAAAAATCGCGAAATGAAAAAACACCCGAATATCGCCATTATAGGCCTGGGTTACGTCGGACTCCCACTTGCTGTGGCCTTTGCTGAAAAGTACCATGTGATCGGTTTCGATATCAACCGGCAACGCGTAGACCAACTCAATAAGGGCGAGGATCATACCAGGGAAGTTGCCAAAGACGATCTTGCTCGTGTACTGAAAGGTTCATCGAACAGCGGGCTGCATATCACTGCCGATGCAGCCGAACTGGAGGAAGCAACGGTATTTATAGTCACGGTACCCACCCCCATAAACAAATACAATCAGCCGGTACTCACCCCGCTTATAAAAGCAAGTGAAACCGTGGGTGCCTGCTTAAAGGAGGGCGATGTGGTAATTTACGAATCCACTGTCTACCCCGGTGTAACCGAAGATATTTGTGTGCCCATACTGGAGGATCGGTCCGGGCTTCAATTCAACCGCGACTTCTATGCGGGCTATTCGCCCGAACGCATCAACCCGGGAGATAAAGAACATACAGTAACGAAAATCTTAAAGGTCACCAGCGGTTCTACGCCCGAAGCAGCAAAATACATAGACGAGCTGTACAAATCGGTGATAACGGCAGGTACCCACCTGGCACCCAGCATCAAGGTGGCTGAAGCGGCCAAAGTAATCGAAAATTCGCAGCGCGATATCAATATCGCCTTCGTGAACGAGCTTTCGAAGATCTTCAGGAAAATGAATATCGACACCCAGGATGTGCTGGAAGCAGCCGCTACCAAATGGAATTTCCTAAAATTCACTCCCGGACTTGTGGGTGGGCATTGCATAGGCGTAGACCCCTATTACCTGGCACAGAAGGCCATAGAAGAGGGGTATAACCCGGAGATTATCCTTGCCGGAAGACGTATGAACGACGGCATGGGGCAGTATGTCGCCCAGGAAATCATCAAACTGATGATACAAAAGGAATGCAAGGTAAAAAACGGCCGGGTTTTGGTATTGGGCATCACCTTTAAGGAAAATTGCCCCGATATACGCAACAGCAAGGTGATTGATGTAATAAACGAATTAAAGAAATACAACTTAAACGTGGATGTGTTCGATCCCTGGGCCGGCAAGGAAGAAGTAGAAAACGAATTTGGCCTGTCGCTGTTCACTTCCGAAGAAAATATCGCCACGAACTACGATGCCGTCGTCCTGGCCGTATCCCACGATGCATTTAAAAGCTTTGACGTCGATAGCTGCCGCAACGAAAAATCGGTGCTTTTCGATGTGAAATCGTTTTATGCCAAGGATAAAACCGATGGGAGGTTGTAGGTTGTTGGGAGGAGTGAATAGTGAGTGGTGAGTAGTGAGTGGTGAGGAGTGAAGTCCAAAGCCTGAAGCCGGAAGCCGGAAGTATAGAAGTGAAGCGTGAAGAGTTAAGAGTTAAGAGTTAAGGGTGAGTGGTGAACTGTTAGTTCTAAACCAAGAGATTGAGGGATAAAAGAGAGAAATTAGAGGCTTATTTTTATTAAAAGCCGCCAATTCCTTTTTCAGCCAGCATAGGTATTTATTTTGCGTTAAGAATTCGCGAATCCCTGTAGAGAATTTAGCAAAATAAATACGGTTTCATTGCGCGATAGCAGCAATGAAAATGCCTCTGAAAAAGGGGAAAGGTCCTTTTCTTTGTAACTTTCTTTT
>JASBSY010000017.1 GCA_030148705.1 Pukyongia sp. | reverse complement strand
GCTCGGGTGGGGGATAAAGTTGGAAGGGGTATGTTCCAGCACCAAAAAAGCCGAGTTATAGACTCCGTTTCGAGTCTCTAAATTCATTGGACTACCCATCAGCATAAAGTCGCGTTTCTTAAGCGGGGGCGTGGTGAGTTCTACGTTGATAATTCCGGTGGCACCATTTTTAGTGACACTTGCATCCGGATCTATTTGAACCAGGCTGCCGGAATGTTCCAGGATCAGGGATCCATCTACCACAATATCGTTGTTTACCCTTATGTAATCCGCCGGATTTACGGTTAGGGTGAATGGATCGTTGATGGTTAGCGTACAAACATCCAAAATCCCGTCTGCGGCCGTATCGTAATCTCCATTGATTATTACATTGTCTGTTGTGCCGGGTGCACCCGCCGGACTCCAGTTCGATCCGTCCCATGTCTTGGTAACTCCGGGACAATTAACAAATGCCGTAATAGGTCCAAAATAATAAGTTCCGTCCAGCCCTGTAAAGTTTCCTGTTAGGGTAACATTCGAGCCAAATGAACCCAGGGTTAAGGACGCAATTTCGGTCACAGTGGTCGCTGTACCCCTGGCGGCTACCAGATTACTACGGTTACCGCTCACGGCTGTTTCCCAGCCGGCAATTTCCGCTTCAGTAAAATAAAATGTAATACTTGTATCCCCGGAGCCTGTGGTATTGTCCGGTGATATGGTAAAGGTTTTATCGGTAACCAGGTCTGTACCCGAACTACCATTGTAAGACTGAGCCCCGTTACCAGCACGGGAGACTGAAACATTCACACAGCCGTAATCCGTGGTGATATTATTTGTGATGGATGTCATAATATCTCCGGAAGAACTATCTTCATTATAAAGAGTTCCGGGTCCTCCCGGAATATCCACAAGATCATGCGTGGAACCATCATTAACCGTTGTTTGCACCGGTGTAGGATAGGTAGCGGTAATGGTAATATTATCGAACAACAGTATGCCGTTGTTTGCAGATGAATTATAATGTCTTACAACAAAATATCCGGCCTGTCCTGCCAGGTCGTTTCGATTAATGGTTCTGAACTCTCCGTTATTAGCCAAAGCGTTGCGATCCTCCAGTTGTATGCCGGCATTGATGTTTGCAGGAGTTGAAGCATTGGTAGTCCAGTAGACGGCGTAATGTTCCACCGAGTTATAGGCACCGATTCCAAAATAAAACTCAGTGTTACTGGCATTTGCGGGAATGTTTATCAACGGACTGATATAATAATTGTTCGCATTAGCCGTACCGAAACCGCCCAGGATAGAGAGGTTGGTCTCAGAGCCGGGGAAATCCCCGTCAATTCCGGTATAAGTTACCCCTGTCACATATTCAAGCCAGTCGTTTCCATCGCCGTCTCCATCGATACTGGTCCATCCTGAAGGGCCTTCAAAATCGTTGGTATGCAGAACCACATCGGTAGATGCAACCGGCGTTGTATCGTCATCGTTAATTGTGATCGTTAAGGAGTCTGCCAAGGGGTTTGCCGTTGCATCCCCTCCATTGGCATTGACGGTAAAATCGATAACAGCCGTTTCTGAACTTTCGATAAAACCATCGTTGTAAAATCTCACAACAAGATCCTGGGAGGTGGTTTGTCCCTGAAGAAAGGTGACCGATGGCGTCATAATCTCGTAGTCGATAGTGTTGGAAGCAGTTCCTCCATTCACACTAAAAGTTACATCGGCATCCTGGGAAGGTGCCATCGCGATATTCAGTGGTATGGTAACATCGGTAAATCCACAGTCGGTATCTTCGGTAGTGGAAGTGGACGTGGTTGCGTAAGAGATTTCGGGAGAGGACGCGGCTATAGTTCCCCCGGTAACTATAAGTGTAAAATCCTGGGAGCCATTGGTTAGAGTTCCTTTGTGGTTCACAGTAAGGAGATACTGACCGGATGCGCCAGAGATATCAACACGCTCGAAAGGGTCTGCACTATTGTCACCCATACCATTCGTGGTAACCCCGGTAAGTCTCCATGGCGTAAAAGTGCTACCATTATTTAAGCGTAGGTCCAGGTCGTTAACAAGTGCAGGGGTGGTGTTATTTGTTCCGGAGATTACGGCGTGGGCCGGATCTGTCCACGAAATGGATGCGATGAGAGGATTTATTCCATCCGCCTGAATAGTGACCTGGTATGTACCGCCCTGAGACAGGTTTAATTCTGAAATTACTGCTGATGTAGGTACGGCAGAAATGGTTTCAGCCGCTTTCTTAGCGTTGAGCTGCCCCCAACCTGTCTGGGCATCAGGCCCGGTGGGTGCCACATCGTCGGCCGTGTGCAGGGCCAGCCCTTTTAGCGTTGCCGCCTTCATAAAATTTCCGTTAACATCGTTGTAATGCTCCTGGAGCAATAAAAGTGTCCCTGTGGTATTAGGAGCCGACATAGAAGTTCCTGTTAAATTTCCGTAGGCCGAATTACTTGTTTCCAGGGTAGAGCGCAAGCTGGTTCCGTTAGCCATTATATCGGGCTTGATCCGATAATCATCGGTAGGGCCTTCACTACTCCCCGCATTTCTAAGCACCGAGATAAGCTCTCCGGTTGTAGAATTTACAGAGGCATCCTGCCCGTTGGCAATCACTAAATTATTCTTTGCACAGGCATCCCCGTTCAATTTGTCGTATGCACTTTGCCCATCCAAAGGGGCGCCATTTGCAGTATTGTTAGAACCGTCGTTTCCGGCCGATTTGATTTGCAGGTAATAGGGTGAGTTGTACATAAGGATGTCCCAGTCCCTTGCATCCGATCCGTATTGGCCAAACCATTCATCGGGAATTGTAGTCGCATTGTATCCATACGAGTGGTTGGAGATCAACATCCCAAGGGCGGCTTCGGCTGTTGCCTCAGAAAGGTCGCTGTTCCAGTCGTGGGTCAGTGCCATGCCCTGCCAGGCCATACCTTTGGAAGAGGCGTCAGGCTGACCCGAAGCCATAATGGTTCCGGTAACGTGCTGAGCGTGAAAGCTATTACCATCCAGCACGGTATTGCCGTCATTAATGGTTGCCCTGTTTGTACCCCCCGGGCCATCATAGGCCTCATGAGTGGGCCTGATAGGACCCCCGTCCCAAACATGGGCCGTCATGCCATTCCCGTCCACTGTTAATCCCAGGCCGCCACCCGTATTGAGAAAATTGGCCCTGGTTGAGATGGCAGCGTTTACGTTGTGAAGTGAATAGTATAATAATGTTCCATCAGGTGCAATGCGCTGTAACTCGTCAAAAGACCCGTCGTCCTTATATTTTCGGATAGGGATATTATTAGCAATTGCATAGGCTATAGCTGCTTCTTTAGCCGAGCTGTACTTATTATTGAATTCTGTGTAGAGTGCATTCAATGCGGCTTGGTCGTAGCTATCAACAATTCGTTTAATCTCTTTGGAATACTTGGATGAATCTATATTTCGCTGCGGCACATTATCGCTGCGTCTGAGTTGCTGGGCATAGCCTGCAAAGACAGTGAACATTAGAATCAGGAGGAAAAACTTCTTCATAACAAACCGGTGTTAGGGGCTTAACAATCAAATACTTATAGTAATAATGTTCTAAAAATAGTATTTTATCGGAATAATCAAACATTTTATCGATAAAAAGACTGATTTTCCTGTTTATTGTAAAAAAAAAGCACCTTACCTAAAGGTAAAGTGCTTTTCTGTGAGTGTTTGTATGTTATCCTCCGAAGTCATCGAATCGAATATTTTCATCGGGAATACCGAAGTCTTCTCCCATTTTCTGCACAGCCTGGTTCATAAGTGGCGGCCCGCAGAAATACAGTTCGATATCTTCAGGAGTTTCGTGGTGATTCAAGTAGTTATCGATAACGACCTGGTGGATAAATCCAACAAACCCATCACCATCATCATTGATATCCTTTTTAACTTTCCAGTTGTCTTCAGGTAAAGGTTCAGACAAGGCCATATAGAATTTAAAATTAGGAAATTCTCTTTCCAGTTCTCGGAAGTGATCTATATAGAATAATTCGCGTTTTGAACGTCCTCCGTACCAATAGGTAACCGTTCTACCGGTTTTTAAGGTTTTGAACAGGTGATACAGGTGTGAACGCATGGGAGCCATACCTGCTCCACCTCCAACGTATAGCATTTCCGCATCACTCTGGTTGATAAAGAACTCGCCATAAGGACCTGATATCGTTACTTTATCACCTTCCTTACAGTTAAAGATATAAGAAGAAGCAATTCCCGGATTTACCTGCATCCATTGGTTTTTAGCCCTGTCCCATGGCGGGGTTGCTATACGTACATTCAACATGATCTCCCTTCCTTCAGCCGGATAAGAAGCCATAGAATATGCCCGTTCAACTGTTTCGGTATTCTTCATCACCAAGGGCCATAAACCAAATTTGTCCCACTCGGCCTGAAATTTATCCGGGCTATCGTGTTCTTCAGGATGGGCCGTTATATCCATCTCTGAATATTTGATCTCACAGGGTGGAATTTCAATCTGAATATACCCCCCGGCCTTATAGTTCATATCCTCAGGAATCTCCACAACGAACTCCTTGATAAACGAAGCCACGTTATAATTTCTAACAACCGTCGCTTCCCATTTTTTAATTCCGAAGACTTCTTCAGGGATACGAATATTCATATCCTGTTTTACCTTTACCTGGCAGGAAAGCCTGGCACCTTCTTTTAATTCTTTCCGGGTAAAGTGCGGAGTCTCGGTAGGCAATGCCTCACCTCCTCCTTCAAGCACATGACATTCGCACTGTATACATGTTCCTCCACCCCCACAGGCAGAAGGTAGAAATATCTTCTTCCCACCCAGCGTGGATAGTAAGGTTCCACCGGAGGGAACCTCGATCACTTTCTCATCATTGATGGTGATCTTTACAGGTCCCGAGGGAGCCAGTTTTTGTTTGGTAAAGAGTAATAAAGCCACTAAAAGGAGTGTAAGAACCAAGAACGCAACTACTGTTGCGATAATGACCCCTAATGTACTTGCCGCTAAAAACATATTATTGTTGTGTTATTTCTGAAACCTCGTCGATTTCGTTCTGAGCAATATTTTCTATGGTTTCTTCTGAAGTGTTCTCGACTTCTGCAGTCTGTACTTCCGCAACTTCCGCAGGTTCATCCCCACCGGTAAGCATCCCTCCGAAACTCATAAAACCAATTGCCATTAAACCTGTGATAATAAAGGTAATCCCGAGCCCGCGTAAGGGTGCCGGCACATTCGAATACCTGATTTTCTCCCTGATGGCTGCAATAGCCAGAATAGCTAGAAACCAGCCGATACCACTGCTAAACCCGTAGTTGAGCGCTAGGGTAAAGGTTTCGATCTCCCTTGATTGCATAAACAGCGAACCTCCAAGTATTGCACAGTTAACTGCGATCAACGGAAGGAAAATTCCCAACGAGTTATACAGGGCCGGTGAAAAGCGTTCTACTACGATTTCAACCAACTGAACCATGGTTGCAATGGTCGCAATAAATAGGATAAACGAGAGGAAACTAAGGTCGTAATCGGCGTATTGCGGTCCGAGCCAGGTTAATGCTCCTTCCTGAAGGATATATTGATCGAGCAACCAGTTAAGTGGAACCGTCACAGTTAATACGAAAATAACTGCCGCACCCAGTCCAACCGCAGTGCTAACTTTTTTGGAGACAGCCAGGTAAGAGCACATTCCGAGGAAATATGCAAACACCATATTATCTACAAAAACCGATTTAAAGAATAATTCTATATGTTCCATTTTCTAGTGCTCTTCGATTAATTCTCTATTCTTACTGCGCTGTACCCAGATAATGATTCCCACCACGATCAACGCCATTGGCGGTAAAACCATAAATCCGTTATTTTCATAACCTATGGCGTATAGTCCTGTCTTTTCAACCGAATCTCCCAAAACCTTGAACCCGAACAAAGTTCCGCTTCCCAGTAATTCTCTGAAAAATCCAACGATTATCAGGATGACCCCGTAACCGGCTGCATTTCCTATCCCGTCCAGGAAGGAACGCCAGGGCCCATTCCCAAGTGCGAAGGCTTCAAAACGACCCATGATGATACAGTTGGTAATGATAAGTCCGATGAATACCGACAATTCCTTACTCAATTCGTATGCAAATGCTTTCAATACCTGGTCAACAATGATAACCAGGGTCGCTACCACGATAAGTTGTACGATGATCCGGATTTTCGACGGAATCACATTTCGCATAAGTGAGATTACCACGTTCCCTACTCCAAGCACGAATACCACCGAGATCGCCATTACGATCGACGGCTTCAACTGGGCGGTAATTGCCAGAGCCGAACAGATTCCAAGTACCTGTATTGTAATGGGGTTATTATCCGCTAATGGGTCCAGTATTAATTTACTTTCTTTTTTTGATAGAAGTCCCATACGTTTATTTTAATGATTTGAAATAAGGCACATACATTCTCACATCCTTCTTTAACATGGCGGTTACTCCGTCGCCGGTAATGGTAGCACCCGCAAGGGCATCTACCTCGTTATCTGTAGTATCCTGGTTCTTAGGGTCGTTATTACCTTTGGCCACTACAATACCTTCAAAAGCCTCCCCGGTTAAGAAACTTTCGCCGGTAAAATCGTCCATGAAGTATCGTTGTTTGATCTCTGCTCCCAAGCCCGGGGTTTCACCCTTATGATCGAAGTAAACACCGGTTATGGTCATGGAAGCATCCATGGCCACAAAACCCCAGATCGCATCCCATAATCCTTTTCCCCTAACTGGAACCACGTACAATGTCTTCCCATCCTTTTCGGCGACGAATATCGGCAACCTCCTGGTATAGTCCGGATCCTTTGCCTTATTCTCTTCTTTCTTTATATCGATAAGGTAAGCTTCATCATTCTCTGTGATCTCATCTCCCTGTATGACATACTGTGCCGTGATATACTTCTCAAATTCCTGTTCCACGCGGTCTGTTGGCACAAAGGCCACATCGTTAGGTCCTTCGTTTTCATTTACGCCTAAAGCATACAATATGTTCTGTTGCTTTTCGAAGCGTTCGTTTGCCTTGATCTTTGGTTTTAATCCATTGGCAAAACCTGCCAGTATGGACCCAACCACCACGACCATGATCACCGAGAACAGAATTGTATAACTATTTTTTTCTGTGTTTATAGCCATGATTACGCGGTTTTAACTTTTATACGTTTCATCCTTCTCTTTATATTAGCCTGAAGCACATAGTGATCGATTGTAGGTGCGAATACATTCATCAACAATATCGCCAGCATAACCCCTTCCGGATAGGCTGGGTTGAATACCCGTATCATCACCGAAATCAAACCAATCAAAAAGCCGTAGAACCATTTTCCCCTGTTTGTCTGTGAAGCGGTTACCGGGTCTGTCGCCATATAAACGATGCCGAAGGCAAGACCACCGATTAGCAGGTGCTGCCAGAATTCGGTATTCATAAGACTGTAAAACTTGCTGCTGGATGAGATCCAGCCAAGGTCTACCACGGTATTGAAGAGGAAGCCCATAAACAGGGCACCAATTACCGACGACAGCATAATGCGCCAGCTTCCTATCTTGGTAAAGATCAGGATAAGGGCTCCTAATACTATCAATAAGGTGGAGGTCTCTCCTACCGATCCGGGGATAAAACCGTAGAACATATCCATAATATCGTAAGCCGGTTCCTGATTCTGTGCCAGACTCCCCAGAATGGTTTCTCCTGAAATCGCATCCGGCTGTCCGACTGTTTCCACTGCCCCGTGCACCCAGACCTTATCCCCACTCATCCAGGTTGGATATGCGAAGAATAAAAATGCCCGAATGGTAAGCGCCGGATTTAGAATATTCATCCCGGTTCCCCCAAAAACTTCTTTTCCTATAACAACACCAAAGGCCACTGCTACCACCAGCATCCAAAGAGGAATATCGATTGGTACAATTAAAGGCACGAGCATACCCGTTACCAAATAGCCTTCTTCTACCTCATGGCCTTTAATCACGGCGAAGAGGAATTCTATCGCCAGTCCAACTCCGTAGGACACAAGCACAAGCGGAAGCACCTTCCACAGTCCAATTTCAAGATTGTCCCAGTTCCAGAAAGAACCGCTGAAAAACCCGTGGGTCACTGTTTCAACCACTCCTATTTGCACATTGTACTGGTATCCGGCGTTAAACATACCAAAGATAAGACAGGGTACCAGTGCCATGATAACAGTATTCATGGTACGTTTCAGGTCGTCGGCTGCTTTAATGTGAGTACCTCCATGGGTGGTTTCATTCGGTAGGTATAGAAAAGTATGTAACGCATTGAAGGCAGGCGCCATCTTGGTGCCTTTATATTTTTCCTTAAGCGTATGTAATTTTTGTTTCAACCCCATAGCATTATCCTATTTCTTTATACATTAAATCCAGGCCTTTTCTAATAATGGCCTGATGTGGTTGTTTCGACACGCAGATAAATTCCGTGAGTGAAAAATCTTCGGGAGCCACTTCATACATTCCAAGTGCTTCCATTTTATCCAGGTCTTCCACCATACAGGCTTTTAAGATCTGCATGGGGTAAATATCCAGCGGAAAGACCTCCTCGTAATTTCCGGTTACCACAAAAGCACGGTGCTCTCCGTTGGTATTGGTGTCGAGTTCATATTTTTTATTGGGCATCATCCAGGAAAAGGTAAGGGCCCTGGAGGGAGATACTTTATCGAAAACCGGTTTGTTCCAACCGAAAAATTCGTAATCATCACCTTCCGGAATTACGCTAACTGTGTTGCTGTAAAAACCAAGATGACCTTTAGGAGAAATTTTGGTTCCTGTGAGCACATCGCCGCTGATAACTCTTACATTTTCCTCATCAAGTCCCGAGTCGTACACAAAGGTGGAGACCTCCGAACCAATTCGAGTACTGTAATATTTTGGAGTTTTTACTGAAGACCCGGCCAGGGCGATGATGCGTTTAGGATTGTATTTTCCTGTTAACAGCATTTCCCCTATGATCACGAGATCATGAGCACCTACCGTCCAAACCGTCTCACCTTTATTTACAGGATCGATCTTTGCGATCTGCGTACCCACATTTCCTGCGGGATGAGGACCCGAAATCCGGTGTAATTCTATATTGTTTAACCCGGCCAAAGGCGAGGCTCCGTCCTTACCAACGCTTACATGTACTTTCCCGGCAGTTAATTTTGAAAGTGCTGTAACGGCTGCCTGAAGCTCGGCTTCTTTTCCCTGTAAGATAAAATCCAGGTCGGCAGCAAGAGGGGCTGTGGCATAACCCGAAATAAAAATAGCCTTTGGCTCGATCTCAGGGTCTGCAATAATATCGTAAGGTCGTTGCTTGACAAATGGCCAGCATCCTGACTCCAGTAATAGTTCTTTAATTTTTTCGGCCGAAGCAGTTTTCACATCCAGTTTTCCGTAGTCTTTAAACGTATCCTGTGGCTCTGCTTCTATAACCAGCCTGGTGATTACTCGCTTTGCGCCTCGTTCAATGGCCGTTAACGTACCGCTAACCGGGGAAGAAAACTTTATCGACTCATCGCTTTTTGAATAGAAAATCGTATCTCCGGCTTGCAGTTTTGCGCCTTCTTTTACCACCATTTTTGGAGTGACCAGATGGAAATCGGCAGGTCTGATAGCAAAGGTTCGGGAACGTGGTGCGTTGGAAAGGGATTTTTCGGCTTCGCCTTTTAATCGAATGTTAAGACCTTTTCTAATCTTAATGTCTTTGGACATAGGACAGTCGTGTTAAATTTCTTTTTCGTCCCGAACAGATTTCGGGAGTGCAAATTTATGAATTAAAAGTAGCTTCGCACAATAAATGGAAAAATTTTTTCTTATATCAAGCCCAGAAACAAGGCCCGGAATTAGGGCACAAAATTTGTTTATCTTTAAACCCTAAACATCTTTTTATTTTGAAAAAAACCATCGCGCTTTCACTATTATTAACCGTGGCCTTTCTCGGAACCGCTCAGGTTGAAGAGCAACCCGCACCTCCATACATAAGCACCATACAGTTCAAGGGAATCACCGCACAAAGTCAGTTGCCCATCATCAGGCTTGGCGAACGACTTCAACTGTCTTTCGATGCCCTCAACGGAGAGGAAGCAGATTATTACTATGTAATTGAACACTTTAATTTCGACTGGACTCCCAGCGACCTGAGCAAAGGCGAATACCTGAATGGTTTTGATGAAGTGCGAATTGAAACCTATGAGAATTCCCTCAATACCCTGCAGATCTTTTCTCATTACAGTCTTCGTATTCCCAATAGGGAAACACGTGGTATTACCAAGAGTGGTAATTACCTCATTAGTATACTCGACGATGACGGCTACCTGATATTCTCACGAAAATTTATGGTGATTGAAAATATTGTAGGTGTGGCAGTAGATATCAAACGATCCAGGGATCTGAAATACATCAAAGAAAAGCAATCGGTACAATTTACAATAAACTCTCCTACGCTTCAGCTTATCAATCCCAAGCAAAACGTAAAGACTTTGGTGCTACAGAACAGCAACCTTAAAACAGCAATCACCGATCTCAAACCTCAGTACACCATCGGAACAGAGTTAATTTATCGCTACGACAAGGAGTCCTCTTTTTGGGGCGGCAATGAATTTCTCAGTTTCGACAACAAGGATGTTCGAGGGGCGAGTAACGGCGTTCGAAAGGTAGACCTCAACGACCTTTACGAAAATTACCTCTTTACGGATATCGCGCGAAAGGACAGGCCTTATACATATAACCCCGACATAAACGGCAACTTTGTGGTGCGTAATATCAATGCGCAAAACCAGAATATCGAAGCTGAATACGTAGTTATTCATTTTGCGTTGCAATATTTTGAAGACATAGGCGATAAGGAATTGCATATTTACGGTAACTTCAACAACTGGACGATAGACGGGTCCACCTATCTGCAATATGATGAATATACAGCTTCATACAGGGTTTCCAGGTTGTTTAAGCAAGGATTCTACAACTACAAATACGTACTGGTAGATCGGGACGGCTCGGTAGATGAAGGCGCGATTAGCGGGAATTTCTGGCAGACCGAAAACGACTATACCGTTTTGGTGTATTACCGGGATCTGGGAGCCAGATACGACAGGATTATTGGTATGGGACAGGCAAATTCGAGCACAATTACCAATAATTAACGAAAATTCCTTCCTGCTCCGAACAAATGAGATAAATCTTTAACTTTGAGCTATGAGCGAAAAGTTAGCTGGAAAATCTGAAGGGCGGGTAACTTCCAATAGCAGGAAAGCATTTAAGTACCGTTCAACAGAATGTCTTAATTGTGGTCATCCGCTTGAACTCACCGACCGGTTTTGTTCTTATTGCTCTCAGATCAACACCACCAAAAGCCTGTCATTAAAAGATTTCTTCAGCGAATTCATAGGCAGTGTCATCACTTACGATTCACGACTGCGTTTCACCTTAAAAGACCTGTTGTTTCGCCCGGGGGTTATTACCCGAAATTATGTGGCCGGTCAACGTCTCAAATATGCCAACCCATTCCGGTTTTTTCTCAGTGTATCTATAATCTACTTTATAATTCAGGGGCTTCTCTCTTCTTTTACCGGCAATAACCAGCTATTGCAAGAAAGCGTTACAAACGAACAAAAATCCTTTGGTTTTAGCCCGTCCGGTAACAATTTCACGATCACATCATTCGTGGAGAACAGCAGTGACCTCGAACCACAGCAAAAGAAAAACCTGCTGTTACTGGATTCGGTCCTCACCGATAAAAATGTCAACTTCAGTAAGGAACAACTGGATTCTATTCTTGCAGAGGAGGAAATCGATTGGAACAATTTAGATTCTGTTATAGGGACAGCGAATACCTTGCCATTTGCAAGAGGGTCCAGGGATACAACTTATACGCTTATTTCTGAAAAAGCACTGGACACTATGGGATGGTTTAAACGCAATTTTGAACGCTTCAACCTTTACAGGGATTTTTATAAAGCTACTGATATTTCGAATCCGATAGTGGCACTCGACAGCCTGCAGCATATCAACAACGGCTACAACAGATGGATGTACAGTAAGAACGAAGCCATTGAACGAATTGAGAATGAGCCCGGAGAATTTTTGCAATACCTGCTGGAAAAGACCCCGTTTTTCCTTTTCTTCTTTACTCCTGTGTACGCATTGTTCTTTTGGTTGATCTATTCAAAGAAAAAGTACACTTATATGGAACATATGATCTTTATCTTCCACATTTTCAGCTTTATATTCCTGGCCGCTTTGATTTGTCTTATTCCCGACTCGATCATTGCCAACGGAAACGACAATATAGTCTTCTCCCTTGTACTGATGTTGATAGGCCCCATTTATTTTTACAAGGCCCTGAGGAATTTTTATCAGCAAAATCGCCTTATAACTATTTTAAAATTTATATTTTTAAATTGGATTTTCTGGATAGGAGCTACAACCGCCGCACTTCTGTTCTTTGCTATAACAGCGGCCATGTATTGATCGAATGGTACAACAGGTAACAAAAGGGATAAGGATTTCCGTTACGACCCGATACGAAGGAATCATCGGGAAGAACGACCGGACCACCTATGCCTTTTCATATACTGTAACCATTGAGAATACGGGAAGAGACACTGTACAACTCATTTCGAGATACTGGGAAATCAAAGACGCATTAAACAGCACCCAGGAGGTTTCTGGCCAGGGTGTGGTGGGAATGAAGCCTGTACTGGAGCCCGGGGAAAGTCATACCTACAGCAGTGGTTGTATGCTCATGGCCCCGATTGGGGCGATGCATGGATCCTATACCATGGTCAATTTCAATACGAAGAAGGCGTTTAAAGTCCATATCCCTTCCTTCAAGCTCCGAGCGGAATTCGCGATGAATTAGTCAATTTTCAAAATGTCGTTGTGGTGATGCCGTTATGCTGCAGATCGATGTATTGCATTTTCAATTCGGAAGCATATACTATTTGAGTAATGCTCTTGGTTTTTACAAATCCCCTATCCATGATCAGGTCGTAGTCGCTGCCTGCATCCCCGGTTTTCGAATGAAATTTCATTAAACTTCCCGCTGAGGGACTGGGATCTTCCATTAGGAATTCGGAAAACCACTGCTCTCTCTTTTTTTTCATCCACTCTGTATAAAGCAAGGAAGAAGACCAGATCATGGGTGCCAGGGGTTTTTCCTTGAAATGAGAATCGCTACCGTCCCAGACCAGTTCAAAAAGTCTCAGAGAGGAGTTCCAGTCGGGGATAACCACAGTAAAGGGTTCTATTCCATGAAAGTCGTACTTATTTATGGCACGTACAGGATCTTCAGCCAATAACAAGTCCTTTACAATAATTCCGCGGCTCATCCTGTACTCTGCTTCCCTTTCATGAGCTGTAAACCCTCCGTTTAACAAACATACTACTCTTTGTTTTTCACTAATACCTATCCAGGTTCCCCCTGCCTGCATATCCCTGGGGTACAAAAGACGAGTCCCCTCTTCCATGTAAAAATCCGGTGGCTTTGTTTCACGCCGGGGTGATTCGTCCCTGTTTGAAGTAAGAATAAAACCGTTGTTATGAGTCGGAAAAAAAGTGAGTGTACACATCGATGACCAATTTCGAATACTATAAATTAAACCGCTGCTTCAATGTAGCGAAAACCGCTTAAAACTCCACACAAAATGCGTAACTTTGCAACTTCAAAATAAACTATAAAATTTTTAGAAACCCATGGGAAAAGGATTTTTTGAAGTGCCGATAGCAATAAATGAACCTGTATTGGACTATGCTCCGGGATCACAGGAACGCGAAGAAGTGCTCTCCACCTACAAGAAAATGTACAACAGCAAAGTAGAGGTCCCGCTTTACATCAACGGAAAAAATGTGAAAACCGGCGACACCGGAAATATGGTACCGCCTCACGACCACAAACATATACTTGGGACCTATCACAAAGCCAAGAAAACACACGTTAAGGATGCTATTTCATCAGCTTTAAAGGCCAGAGAAAGCTGGGCTTCCACTCCATGGGAACAACGTGCGGCTATTTTTCTTCGTGCCGCCGAACTGATCGCAGGGCCTTACCGCGCAAAGATCAATGCGGCAACCATGCTGGGACAGTCCAAAAATATTTACCAGGCCGAGATAGATGCTGCCTGTGAGCTAATAGATTTCCTGAGATTCAACGTTCAATTTATGACGGAGATCTATTCGGAGCAACCCGAATCCACCAGCGGCGCATGGAACCGCCTGGAGTACCGTCCGCTTGAAGGCTTCATCTATGCCGTTACACCATTTAATTTTACGGCCATCGCCGGAAACCTTCCGGCCAGTGCCGCTCTTATGGGCAATGTGGTTGTTTGGAAACCTAGCGACAGCCAAATGTATTCTGCCAAGGTTATCCTGGACATCTTCAAAGAGGCAGGAGTACCCGCCGGAGTTATCAATATGGTAGTTGGCGATCCGGTGATGATCACCGATACGGTTCTGGCCAGTCCGGATTTCAGCGGAATCCACTTTACGGGTTCTACCAATGTGTTTAAAGATATATGGCAGAAGATCGGAACAAACATCCACAGGTATAAGACCTACCCCAGAATAGTGGGTGAAACCGGCGGAAAAGATTTTATCATTGCTCATAAATCCGCAAACCCCAAACAGGTGGCAACTGCCATCAGCCGCGGAGCTTTCGAGTTTCAGGGTCAGAAGTGTAGCGCCGCCAGCAGATGTTATATCCCGAAAAGCATTTGGAACCGGGTAGAAAAACAATTACTTGCCGACATCCAGTCTTTTAAAATGGGATCTCCGGAAGATATGAGTAATTTTATTACGGCGGTTATTCACGAGGGTTCTTTCAATAAACTGAAGAAGTTCATCGATGGCGCCAAAAAGGACAAAAAAGCCAAAATCATTGCGGGTGGCGGTTATGACAAAAGCAAGGGGTATTTCGTCGAACCTACCGTTATCCTTACCACAGACCCTAACTATGTGACCATGTGCACCGAACTTTTCGGGCCGGTGGTTACCATTTACGTCTACGAAGACAAGGATTGGGAAAAAACCTTGAAACTGGTAGACAACACCAGTGAATACGCCCTTACCGGAGCTGTTTTCAGCGAAGACCGTTACGCCCTCGAAACGGCAGTACGCATCCTGGAGAACGCCGCAGGGAATTTCTATATCAACGACAAGCCAACAGGAGCTGTTGTAGGACAACAGCCATTTGGCGGTGCGAGAGGCAGTGGAACCAACGACAAGGCAGGAAGCAAACTCAACCTCTATCGGTGGGTATCACCGAGAATGGTTAAAGAAACCTTTGTGAGTCCTTCGGATTATCGATATCCGTTCCTTGGAGAATAATTTCTAATATCTGAATACATAAAAAAGCATCATGAAAATGATGCTTTTTTTATGGCTTGTATTTTAGTGGAAGGTGAACCACACTCTTAGTATCGTAGAAAGCTTCTTCAAAATAAGCAGAGAGCGGGTGAACTGTGGCTTTTGGAAACGCCTGTAGTTCTTCAGAAAGATCCCCTCCTTTAAGGTAGAGTATGCCGTTTTTCAGTTCATGTCTGCTCTTTTTCGCAACCTTATCCTTTACCCAGCGGACGAAAGTTTCCATCTGCGCAACGGCACGGCTAACGATAAAATCGTAACGTCCGTCTATGGTTTCCACTCGGGCATTGGTAATTGTTACATTCTTCAATTCGAGCTCCGCTGCCACTTCTTCTACCACCCTTATCTTCTTCCCAATACTGTCCACCAGGTGAAAATTAGCCTCGGGAAAGAGAATTGCAAGCGGTATTCCCGGAAATCCTCCCCCTGTGCCCACATCGAGAATACGCGCATCGGGAAGGAAGTTCTGTACCCTGGCAATTCCCAGCGAGTGCAGTACGTGTCTTAAGTACAATTCATCTATATCTTTTCGGGACACAACATTGATCTTTAGGTTCCAATCCTGGTACAGATCTATCAGCCCGCTGAACTGATTCAGTTGAGTTTCAGAAAGTTCGGGAAAATACTTATTTATTAGCTCCATTTCAACTTATTAACTGCAAACTTAGAATTTCTTTGATAAAATTATGGATACCACATGACCGATTTCAGTTTACAATGCTTATTTTTGCTACTTATTTTCAAAATGATAATTTTGAATTCAAAGCGACCCTAGTGAATACTCCTCATATTAAATTTTCCCGCGTAGATTCGGCCCGTTTTTTTAAGACATTGAATTCCAGAGTAAATTCCTATTTCAAGGAAAACAATCTTTCAAGGAATGGAAACTGGAAACTGCACCTGAAGACAGTAGTCATGTTTTCCCTTTACCTAACCCCATATTTTTTATTCCTTACGCTCGACTTTCCCTGGTGGGCTCAGTTGTTACTTACCATCCTGATGGGTGTTGGGATGGCAGGGGTTGGGATGAATGTAATGCACGATGCCAATCACGATGCCTATTCATCCAAGAAATGGATCAATAAGATAATGGGGGGCAGCATGTACATACTGGCAGGTAATGTTTACAACTGGCAGGTCCAGCACAACGTTCTTCACCACACCTATACGAACATTCACGGTCATGACGAAGACCTGGACGCCGGAAGGATATTGCGATTTTCGGAGCATGCCAAATGGAGAAAACTTCACCGTTTCCAGCATTTCTACAGCCTGTTCTTCTATGGACTGCTCACCCTGAATTGGGTGCTGACAGCCGACTTCCTGCAGACAAAACGATATTTATCACAGAAGCTTTCTTATGGAAAACTGCCTTCCCCAGCAAAACAGTGGAGTGTGCTCATAATCACAAAATTAATCTATGCTGCTATTTGGATACTGATTCCAATCCTGTTCTTTAATATTGCCTGGTGGAAGATCCTCATAGGTTTCCTTATCATGCACTATGTGGCGGGACTCATCCTGAGTGTTGTATTCCAATTAGCGCATGTGGTAGAAGATGCCAATATGGTTTTACCGGACCCTTCAGGTACCATGAAAAACACCTGGGCTATCCACCAGCTGTTCACCACTGTGAATTTTTCAACAAAAAACAGGATAATGAACTGGTTTACGGGAGGACTTAACCACCAGGTTGAGCATCATATTTTCCCGCATATCAGCCATATTCACTACACCAAAATATCTCAAATCGTAAAAAATACTGCCCGGGAGTTCAACCTTCCTTATAATGAATACAAAACCACCCGAGCAGCCATAATAGCACATTTTAAACACCTAAAGGAGATGGGTGCAAAACCCGCATTGACTACCTCATAAATGAATCCGAAACTTTCAGACCGAGTAAACAACATGGCTACCTCAGCCACACTTGCCATGGCAGCAAAAGCCAGGGAATTAAAGGAGGCAGGGAAAGATATCATCGGATTAAGTTTGGGCGAGCCGGATTTCACCATCCCTGAATTTGTAAAGGAAGCTGCAATCCGCGCGATTGAGGAGGATTATCACTCATACACACCGGTAGATGGGTATGGCGAACTTAAACAAGCCATAATCACAAAATTTAAAAGAGACAATAATCTAAATTACGCACCTCAGCAGATCGTGGTCTCCACAGGTGCCAAGCAGTCGCTTGCTAATCTCGCACAGGTATTGCTCAATGAAGGAGACGAGGTGTTGCTGCCTGCTCCCTACTGGGTGAGCTATGCAGATATATCCAAAGTGGCCGGGGGCGTGCCTGTAGAAATTCCCAGCACTCTGGAAAACGATTTTAAAATAACTCCCGAGGCCCTGCAAGCTGCAATCACTCCGCGTTCAAAGATGCTTGTTTACAGTTCGCCCTGTAATCCGAGTGGCTCGGTTTACAGCCGAGACGAACTAAGAGCTCTTGCCGACGTACTTGTAAAACACCCTCAGATCATCGTGGTTAGCGATGAGATTTACGAGCACATTAATTTTACGGGAAATCATGCTTCGATGGCCCAGTTCGACGATATGTACGATCGCACCGTCACAGTGAACGGGGTTTCCAAAGCCTATTCGATGACCGGTTGGAGAATTGGCTATATAGGAGGCCCGGAATATATTGCCAGGGCTTGTAATAAAATGCAGGGACAGGTAACCAGCGGAGCTAATTGTATCGCCCAGCGCGCTACAATTGCCGCACTCGAAAATCCGCCCAGCAGGATACAGTATATGATCGACGCGTTCAGGCACAGGAGAAAACTTACCCTCGACCTCCTGGCGCAAATCCCGGGATTTAGCTGTAATGAACCGGAAGGGGCTTTTTATGTTTTTCCGGATATTTCGCATTACTTCGGCAAAACCATCCGAGGAACAGCGATTAAGACCGCATCAGACTTCGCCCTCTTTCTTTTATCCGAAGCCAATGTTGCAACTGTAACCGGGGAAGCCTTTGGTAGTCCGAACTGCATACGAATTTCTTATGCAGCTTCTGAAGCTGAAATCACCGAAGCAATGCAAAGAATTAAGGAAGTTCTCACAAATTAGACTGTACAATGGCAAAAATCATGCTTCTCGGTTCCGGTGAATTAGGCAAGGAGTTTGTAATTGCTGCACAACGAATAGGACAGACCGTGGTAGCCGTTGACAGCTATCCCAATGCTCCGGCCATGCATGTGGCCGATGCCTTCGAGGTGATCAATATGCTTGATGGCGATGCCCTCGACGCCATAGTCGCCTCCCATCAACCCGATTATATCGTTCCCGAGATTGAAGCCATTCGCACCGAACGATTTTACGACTACGAGGCCAAAGGATTTACCGTTGTTCCTTCAGCAAGGGCAGCCAATTACACAATGAACAGAAAGGCGATCAGGGATCTGGCGGCCAAAGAACTCAATATTAAGACCGCAGCCTATCGCTATGCGACTTCAGCAGAGGAACTAGAGCAGGCTGTTTCCGAAATAGGGATTCCCTGCGTGGTGAAACCGCTTATGTCCTCCAGTGGGAAAGGACAATCTACGATAACAAAACCCGAAGAGGTTAGCAGGGCCTGGAGCTATTCTCAGGAAGGATCCAGAGGCGATGTTGCCGAAGTCATCGTTGAGGGGTTTATAGATTTCAATTACGAGATTACCTTGCTTACCGTTACTCAAAAAAATGGTAAGACACTCTTCTGTCCTCCTATCGGTCACCGACAGGAAGACGGAGATTATCGTGAAAGCTGGCAACCCATGCCCATGGCAGAGAAGGATTTGAACATTGCCAAAGACATGGCCGAAAAAGTCACTGCTGCCCTACAGGGTGCAGGTCTATGGGGTGTGGAATTCTTTATTGCTGACGATGGGGTTTATTTTTCTGAATTATCCCCAAGGCCGCATGATACAGGGATGGTTACCCTTGCCAATACCCAAAATTTCAACGAATTCGAACTTCACTTAAGGGCTGTGCTTGGATTGCCCATCCCCGAAATAACCCTGGAAAGAACAGGCGCCTCGGCGGTTATCCTTTCTGAGGGGCATTCTCATAATCCAACGTATGACGGCATTGATGTTATTGCAGCTGCCCCAAAAAGCGATTTCAGAATCTTTGGCAAACCCTCTTCAAGGCCTAACAGACGAATGGGCGTTGTGCTAACCTACGATGCACCAGGAACGAATGTTGAAGACGTTACTGCCCGCGCGAAGGAATTGACAGCAAAAGTAAAAGTCCGACTCTAAGTTAGCGGTTTCTCCAGAAAAAAGGTGTGAGCAAAATAAGAACTGTAAACAGTTCAAGCCTTCCAATAAGCATTAAGAAAGTAGACCACCATTTGGCAGCCACAGGCAGGCCGGAATAATTCTGTACAGGCCCGAGGTCTCCCAGGGCCGGCCCTACATTGCCAAGGGTGGATGCTGCACCCCCGAGAGAGGTCTGGAAATCCAGTCCCAGCCACGAGAAAACAAGCACACCTACTATAAAGGATAACATATATAGGATGAAGAATGCCAGTATATTAAATACAATTGGCTGTGGTATTGCTTTATTATTATAGCGAACCGGCAGTACAGCATTTGGATGCAGCGTTCTTTTGAATTCGAGAATTCCATTCTTGATCATAATAAGGTGCCGCACTACCTTTACCCCTCCCGATGTAGACCCTGAAGATCCGCCTAGAAACATCAGTCCGAAGAAAAATATAGTAAGAAATGGCGTCCAGGCCACAAAATCGGCAGAAACAAAGCCCGTGGTGGTCACGATGGCCAGTACCTGGAAAAGACCATGCCGAAAAGCACTTTCAAAAGAGCCCAGGACCATGGGATGATTAACGGTAGAAGTTAAGGGATCGGCCTGGAAGTAAATTACCAGGGAAGCGATAATTGTCAGTCCAACGATCAACAACCCGTAAAGTTTAAATTCCTCATCCCGGAAAATCTTTCTGAACTTGGCTTTAAACGCAAAATAACTCAATACGAAATTAGTACCTGCAAGAAACATAAAGATCATTATGATATACTGGATCACCGGTTTGTGATTCCAGTGAGCAACGCTGGCATTCCTGGTAGAAAATCCTCCTGTACTAAGGGTGCTCAATGAATGGTTAACGGCATCGAAGAAATTCATGCCTGCCACTTTTAGTAAGATCGTTTCCGCCACAGTGTAGCCCACATAGATCATCCACAATCGCTTGGCTGTATCGGTAATCCGGGGATGTAGCTTATCGCCTCCCGGTCCCGGTGCCTCTGCGGCGAACAACTGCATCCCTCCTATTCCCAGCAAAGGCAAAATGGCAATGGCAAGCACGATAATTCCCATACCACCTATCCAATGAGTCACGCTCCTCCAAAATAACACTCCTTTCGGTATAATTTCTACATCGGTAAGTATAGAAGCTCCGGTGGTGGTATAACCACTCATAGTTTCGAAGAAGGCATTGGTAAACCCCGGGATGGCCCCCGTAAAGAGATAGGGCATAGTTCCGGTGAGAGACATTATTATCCAGCCTAAGGTTACTATCAGATATCCTTCCCGCTTTTTAATTTCCTTTTTGTGATTCTTTGTTGCAAACATAGTGACCAAACCCACCAAGAGGACAGTAACGCCCGCGTAGACCATCTGTAGGCCCACCCCGTCTTTATAGACGAAACTCACTATGGAGGAGAGCAGAATAAAACCGCCATTCACCAGCAGGAGTAATCCCATTAGGTGTAAAATTATCCTGATGTTCAGCTTGTTGAAGGAACCCATTATACAAAGAGTTTTTCGACCTTTTTGATTGACTGGGGAAGGCAGCACACCACGATTCGATCACCGGCAAGAATCTGGAATCCCCCCAGGGCGATCAAGCCTTCACCGTTTCGGATTACCCCGCCTATCACGGCCGAGCGGGGAAAATCTATATTCCGCACTATTTTGTTACATACGCCCGACCCGGGTGACACCAGGAATTCGAGCAGTTCGGCATTCATATTATTGAGTTTGGTCATTGCCACAACGTCGCCCTTCCGAATATACCTGAAGATATTGTTGGCAGCCAGGAGTTTCTTATTGATGAGGGTATCGATTCCAATCGAATGAGAAAGTTGGAAATAATCCATGTTTTCCACGAGGGCGATGGTCTTTCGAACACCCTTAGATTTGGCTACCAGGCAGGACATGATATTGGTTTCGCTGTTACCTGTTACCGAAATAAACGCGTCCATTTCCTGTATGGCCTCTTCTTCCAGCAACTCTACATTTCGTCCATCGCCATTAATTACCAGGCAACCCGGGATATCATCGGCTATCTCGAAGGCTTTTTCCTTGCTGCTTTCAATAAGCTTTACGTTAAAACGGTTATTGCAGAGGTCCCTGGCAGTCTTATAGCCTATCTCACTTCCGCCGAGTATCATTACGTTTCTAATTTCCTCACGTACTTTACCCGAAAGTTTATAAATATAATCCACTCCTTTTGGGGTGGTGGTGAAATAAACCTGATCCCCTTCCCTGAACTGCGTATCCCCGCGTGGTATTAGGGTGTATTGGGTCCCATACCTTTGAATTGCAATCGGCACATAATCCAAATCGGGGTATTTCGCGCCAATTTCCTTTACGGTCTTCCCAACAAAGGCTGCGGTACGCGATAAGGATAGTCCGATCATAGTTAGGGCGCCATCGTCGAATTCGTAAGTATCGTTAAAGGCACTCTGATTGAGTAATAACTCGATTTCATTGGCGGCCAGGGATTCGGGTGAGATCAATTCGTCTATTCCAAATTTGGTAAATCCTAAAACATCCTTATTCTCGATGAATTCGGTATTGGAAATTCGGGCAATCGTTCTTTTGGCTCCGAGTTGTTTCGCAAGTACACATACGGTGATATTAGTAGTTTCACTGGAAGTAACTGCAATAACCAAATCGGTGTTGCTCACCTTAGAATCCTTCAAAAGAGAAATGGATGTAGCGTCCCCGCGAACTACCCTGATATCCAGATGTGTATCTGCATAGGCCAGCGATTCGCGATTGGTGTCTATTAATGTGATATCCTGCGATTCGAAGGATAGGAGTTTAGCTAAATGAAATCCAACTTCACCTGCTCCCGCAATAATGATTTTCATAGTTATCTATAAGCGATAAGTAGTGCAAATGTAGATAAAAATCAATTATCCGGATGAAAAGGAAGTTTTAATAATTCTCGGATCCACAGTATTTTGAACGCAATCCGGGCCGGGCTTATCGATTTGATTTAAGTCCTTCGTACAATGGGGATTTTTTAAAAAAGTATGTAGCTTTGCGCCTCTTATATTTAGCAATTTCGATTTATGCAGGAGAAGGTTAACCCTTACAAAGATTCCAACCGGTCTAAGAAGGAGCAGGTTGAACAGATGTTCGATACTATCTCCGGTAATTACGACGGGCTAAACAGGGTGATTTCCCTGGGTTCGGATGTGAGGTGGCGAAAGAAAGTGATTAAGATGATCGCTGCTCGCGAACCGGAGAGCGTACTCGACATTGCCACAGGTACCGGAGACCTGGCGCTGCAATTTGCCAATAGCACCAATGCCTCCAGTATCGTTGGTCTCGATATTTCGGAGGGGATGCTTTCTGTAGCCAGGAAGAAAAGCGAGGAGAACGGTCTGGCCGATCGTATTGACTTTATTAAGGGAGACAGCGAAGCCTTGCCTTTTGAAGATAATTCATTCGAAGCAATCACCGTATCCTTCGGAATCAGGAATTTTGAGGATCTGGAAAAAGGCCTGGCTGAAATATACAGGGTACTGGTACCCGGCGGACTCTTTGTCATTCTAGAAACCTCGGTGCCCGAACGCTTCCCCTTTAAGCAGGGATATTACGCTTATACAAAGGCTGTACTTCCCCTCATCGGAAAGATTTTCAGCAGAGATAAGGTGGCCTATCGTTATTTATCGGAAAGCGCAGCAACTTTTCCGCACGGAGAAGCGCTCAACAATATTTTAAGGAAAATTGGGTTTATAGAGGTGAAAAATAATCCACAAACATTTGGGGTAGCCACGATATACAGTGCTACTAAACAACTATGAAGAAATTATTTTTAGTTTTAGCCATACTGGTTTTTGCTGAAAGTGCTCACGCACAGTTATTTAGCAAAGAACGACTTGCCAACCTTGAAAACTTCGACCAACGGTTTCTTACTTGGGGTTATTTTTTGGGCTTTAACAGCTATGATTTTAAATTCGAATACATCGATCAGTTTCGTGATGATAACACCGATATTCTCGTAGAAACAGAGGCGGGTTTCAACGTGGGTCTTATTGGGGATATGAGAGTGAACGACTATGTGAACCTAAGGCTTGAGCCGGGACTGTATTACACTCAGCGGAATTTGAGATTCCCCGGTTTCGAAGAAGAAAAAGACGAGCTGAGAGAGGTAAAATCTACCTATATTCACGTTCCGCTGCTGGTAAAATTATCGACCAAACGCCTCAATAATATAAAACCGTTTATCGTGGGAGGAATTTCTACCTCCTTTAACCTGTCCAGTAATGAAAAGAACCCGGAAGACAATGATGAGGGAAATTTCAGGATGACCAGCACTACCAACTATTTTGAACTGGGCTTTGGTATTGACCTCTATCTCTATTTCTTTAAATTCACACCTTCCATTCGTGGCGTTTTCGCCATAAGTGACGAGCTGGTACGCGATGATGACCCCAACAGTCCCTGGACCGGGAACATTGACAGGATGGCCACTCGTGGAATTTTCGTCAATTTTACATTTCAGTAGACCTTCGAAACTCACTCAGAAGGATTGCGGTAGCAGTTGCTACGTTCAAGCTCTCGGTGTCATTACCCCCAAATCTGGGTATGGTTACCGATTGGGTAACAGCTTTCAGAACCCCTTCAGAAATCCCGTTAGCTTCGTTCCCCATCACCAGTATTGCTTCTTGTTCGAGCGGAGCGGAGTACACATTGGTTCCGTTCATTACCGCTCCGTAAACCGGCAACTCGGTTTGGGATAGAAGATCTTCCAGGTCCAGGTAGCGAATATTTACTCTTGCAATAGAGCCCATGGTAGCTTGCACCACCTTTGGATTAAAACAGTCAGCAGTATCCGTTGAGCATAGGAGCTGGGAAACACCGAACCAATCGCAGAGGCGAATGATGGTTCCTAAATTTCCGGGATCACGAACGGCATCCAGGGCCAGGCTGAGACCTTTTATCTTCAACTCCTGCGGTTCCGGAATTTTAAAAAGGGCCAAGGCCGTATTTGGGGTTTTAAGCCCGCTTATCTTCCGGAGATCAGGGGCGCTGATTTCATAGTGTTTTTCCGATGGTTCGGCAATAGGGTCGGTTGTAAAGCAGGAGTGTAGTTTTATCCCCGACTGCAGCAGCTCATCTATCAGTTTAGGACCTTCTGCAACAAACAAACCGTGTTTGTCACGGTACTTTTTCTGCTGCAAGCTCGTTATTAATTTAATTTGACTTTTACTTATCAAAATTATCCTATTTTTGAACTGAAATAAACCCGTGCGATCGATCAGAACCCTCACAAAAATATCATTAATTTCAGGATTAATTGTACTGTTCCACTCTTGCAATGCCGTAAAACGTGTTGGGGAGGATGAATATTTACTAACAGAAAACGAGGTAATCGTCGATAGTTCGGAAGTTAAGGATTCAAAAGTACTTAGTCAGATCGTCCAGCGACCCAATCCGCGGGTCCTGGGAATTCCCTTCGGAATATTTATTTACAATCTTGCCGATCCTCAACCGGACTCAACGTTTCAGAAATGGTTGCATAAAAATCCCAAAAGAGAAGCACGGTTAGTGAAATTCCTGTCCCAAAAACAGGTTACAGAGCTTGGTAATAGTTATGTAGGCCTGAACAAATGGCTGGAACGCACAGGTTCGGAACCTGTTATCGTAGAAGAAGAACGGACAAAAAAATCACTCGACCGCCTAAAACGCTACTATTCGAGTTTCGGTTGGTTTAATACGGAAGGTTCGTATGAAGTAATCCCCAATGAAAAAAAAGAAAAACGAGCAACGGTTAAATATAACCTGAGTTTACACAAGCCTTATATCATCGATTCCATAGCAAAGGATATTAGCTCTCCGGTAGTCGATTCACTTTTTACACTCAGTGAAGCCAATACGTTTATAGAATCCGGAAAACAATTTGCAAATAACGATTTTGTAAATGAGAGAGACAGGCTTACAATACAATTCAGGAATTCGGGTTTGTATCATTTCGACCAGGATTACATCATATTTGAAGCCGATACGGTAAACACCAATCACAAGGCTAACATCACGTATATTATTCCCGACAGGAAGATTTCTGAAGAAGACAGTACCCGTACGGTACCGTTCCAGGTGCATACCATAAATGAAGTTAGGATAGTTACCGATTACACCTTCGAGAACCGCAATGAGGTATTGACCGATTCGGTAGCCTATGAAGGCTATAAACTTTACAGTTACGACCCGATAAAATTTCGTCCAAAGGCGATCACAGACGCTATCTCTATTACGCCTAATGAGATCTTCAGGGATATAGACCGCACGCTTACCTATAATCAGTTAAGCGATCTGCGGATCTTTAAATATCCCAACATTAGTTATATTGAGGATCCTGCCGACACCACGGGTGCCGGGCTGATAGCGAATATTCTCTTAACCCCCAGAAAAAAGTATACCCTGGGAGTTGATTTCGATGTAATTCCCATCCCCTCACCTATTCAGCAATTTGGAATGGGATTCAGCACCAGCTTTCTCACTCGTAATGTGTTCAGGGGTGCCGAAACCCTGGAATTGTCGCTTCGCGGAAGTGTGGGTTCATCGAAAGACGCCGCAAACAGTGAGAGTTCGTTTTTTAATATATCGGATGTGGGCGGAGACGCGAAGTTATCCTTTCCCCGTATCCTCTTCCCGTTTAACACCGAAAATATCATTAAGAAGTACATGTCACCTTCCACCAGTGTTCGCGTTGGCTTGAACGCCCAGAACAATATTGGGCTCGACAGGCAGAACTTTAACGCAATCTTCGATTACAGCTGGCGCCCTTCCAACATAAAAACCTATCGGCTCGAACTGATGAACGTTCAGTACGTGCGCAATTTGAACCCGGACAACTATTTTAACGTTTACCGCAATTCGTACGATATCCTCAATACAATCGCTCAGGATACCGAAAGAGGCAGTCCCGGCACCATCGATCCTTCTTACTATACAGTGGATGAAGACGGCGAACTCTTTCTCACCATACCCGAGGGAGCAGATAGTTTTATTACCGATGTTGAAAACGGGGATATTAATATTGGCGGACTTTCTTCCGGGACTGCGGTTACAGTGAACAATATCGGAGAACGAAAAGACAGGCTCACCGAGAATAATCTCATATTTGCCACGAATTTTCAATGGCTGAGGGATACCCGTGAGAATATATTCGACAAGAGTTTTTCCAGGCTACGATGGAAAATCGAAACCGCCGGAAATCTCTTATCGGCCGTATCCGGCCTGGCCGGCCTTAAAACTAACGCAAATGGCGATTATACGGCACTGGGTGTAGTATTCTCCCAATACGCAAAACTGGAGGGCGACTATATTAAACACTGGGAGCTCAATGACGGAAACAGGTTTGCCATAAGAATATTCGGTGGGATAGCCGTTCCGTATGGGAACAGTAACAGCATTCCCTTTACTCGCAGTTATTTTGCCGGGGGTGCAAACGACAACCGCGGATGGACCGCCTACGATCTCGGCCCGGGAAGTAGTGGCAGCGAGGACGAATTTAACGATGCCAATTTTAAAATTGCCTTGAATGCCGAGTATCGTTACACCATATTGGGTGATCTAAAGGGTGCATTCTTTATCGATGCGGGTAACATTTGGAATGTACTTGATAATGTAAAGGACGAGGCTTCGCGATTTACAGGCCTTGCCGATCTCAAGGAAATTGCCATTGCTTCTGGCATTGGTATTCGATATGATTTCGGATTCTTTGTGTTCAGGCTGGATGGTGGCTTTAAAACTTATAATCCCTCCCGACCCGAAGGAGAACGGTGGTTTAAGGAGTATAATCTTGCCAATATGGTTTATAATATAGGGATCAACTATCCCTTTTAAACCATTAAAATTTGTTATTTTTGCTATTCAAATTAACCACTATATGAGTCATAATATCAAGCCCGGCGTAGCAACCGGAGCAGCAGTTCAGGAAATTCACGAATACGCCAAGCGCAAGGGTTTTGCAATGCCCGCTGTTAATGTTATTGGCTCAAACAGCATCAACACCGTCCTGGAGACGGCCTCCGAATTAAACAGCCCGGTAATCATTCAATTTTCCAATGGAGGGGCTCATTTCAATGCGGGAAAAGGATTATCGAACGACAAGCAGCAAGCCGCCATTGCGGGTGCTGTAGCAGGAGCCAAACACATTCATCAACTTGCCGAAGTCTACGGGTCCACAGTAATTCTGCATACAGACCATTGTGCAAAGAACCTGTTACCCTGGGTGGATGGTATGTTGGATGCCGGGGAAGAATTTTACAAAAAGACCGGGCATTCGCTATACAGCTCGCATATGCTGGATCTTTCAGAAGAACCCATAGAAGAGAATATCGAGATCTGTAAGCAGTATCTGAAGCGTATGAGTAAAATGGATATGACGTTGGAGATCGAACTTGGGATAACCGGGGGTGAAGAAGACGGTGTAGACAATACTGGTGTGGATTCATCCCGGCTGTACACCCAGCCTGATGAAGTTGCTTATGCTTACGAAGAATTAAAGAAAATCAGTGATCGATTTACCATTGCCGCGGCGTTTGGAAATGTCCACGGGGTGTATAAACCCGGAAATGTTCAGCTTACTCCTGTAATTCTTAAGAATTCTCAGGATTACGTTCAGAAGAAATTCAATACCGGGCATAACCCCATCGACTTTGTCTTTCACGGCGGAAGTGGTTCTACGGTGGAAGAGATCAGGGAAGCAATTGGCTACGGAGTAGTAAAGATGAATATCGACACCGATCTTCAATTTGCATTTAACGAGGGTATCCGGGATTATATGACCAGTAAACTAGGGTACCTGAAAACACAGATAGGAAATCCGGAAGGCGATGACCTGCCGAACAAGAAACACTACGATCCGCGCAAGTGGCTCCGAGAAGGTGAATTAACCTTTAAACAGAGACTTATTAAGGCTTTTGAAGACCTTAACAATGTAAACACACTTTAGTATAACTAACTCCTCACAGTATGGCTTGGTTTAAAAGAACAAAGAAAGGAATTCAGACTCCTACAGAAGAAAAGAAAGATGTCCCAAAAGGGCTCTGGTATAAATCGCCTACAGGGAAGATAGTAGATTCGGAAGAATTGGAGCGAAATTATTACGTGAGTCCGGAAGACGGCTATCACGTGCGAATTGGCAGTAAGGAATATTTTGAAATCCTGTTCGATGACAACAATTACAAGGAACTGGACAAAGGACTGAGCTCCAAAGACCCGCTCAACTTTGAGGATAAGAAGAAATACAGCGACAGGTTAAAGGACGCCCAGGAAAAGACCGGACTAAAAGACGCAGTGCGTACCGCTGTTGGCCCGTCCATGGGACAGGATTTAGTGGTAGCCTGTATGGATTTCAGTTTTATCGGGGGTTCCATGGGAAGCGTTGTAGGGGAAAAAATCGCCCGGGCGGCAGATTACTCTCTGAAAAATAACATTCCACTGCTCATAATATCAAAAAGTGGCGGTGCCCGGATGATGGAGGCAGCACTTTCCTTAATGCAGTTGGCCAAGACCAGTGCCAAATTAGCCCAGTTGTCTAAAGCCAAGATCCCTTTTATTTCTCTTTGCACCGATCCCACTACAGGTGGTACCACCGCCTCTTTTGCGATGCTGGGGGATATCAACATCAGTGAACCCGGTGCACTTATAGGATTTGCAGGTCCGCGTGTAGTTAGGGATACCACCGGAAAAGAATTACCGGAAGGATTTCAGACTGCTGAATTTGTCCTGGATCACGGCTTCCTGGATTTTATTTCTCATCGAAAGGACCTTAAACGCAAGATCAACCTATACCTCGATCTCATCCTGAACCGACCACTTAGAGAAAAAGACAAATTAAAAAAAGCCGCTGTTTAAGCGGCTTTTTTTTATGCTATAATTCTTATTACAAGATAATGGGGTATTCCTGCCCGTTCACTATGAGAGTGGCAAGATTATCACATTCTCCGGTTCCCCAGTCGATGGCTCCGGTAAAACCTTCTTGTTGAATTTCCAGGGTACCGCTTACCAGATAAAGACATGATAATTCCCTAACCAGGGTTTCGGTTACTTCCCCCGTTCGGGTAAATCCGTTCGAAAATACCGTGCTCCAATTCCCTGTTATGTGATATACGTTATCCATCCAGGTTCCGCTTCCAACGCCTTCAACCCATTCCGCAATTCGCAAACCATCTCTGGTAGCTGTGATGTTGGTTCCGTCGAAACTTACAATGATGGATTCGTTTACGGTAGACTGTGGGTTGCCATTCTGATTGGAGATCTCACGAACGATTTCACCCCCACCGCTTACACCGTGGTTGTTGTAAGTGAAATCTTCGAAGGTGTAATCTATGGTACGGGAACCGTTTTCGAAGGGATCGTACTCCAGGTTGATGATACCGGCAACTGTTGCACCGTTGTTAAGCTGGCATCCGTCACCAAAATCCAGAATGATGGTTCCGCCATCTCCGTTAGGCATAATCGTGATTACGGTACATGAGGGAAAGAAAGACACACTGCTGTTTCTTCCTTCTTCAACTTCCACATACCCGTTTTCCATTATGTTTAGCGTTCCTTCTACTATATTATCTGCCTGAGCCGCTCTGGCGGTGTTTTCGGCTGAAAAGTTAAGGGTGTTGGTATCGCCTGAATCGTCATCTTTACTACATCCGGTTAAAAGTATTCCGGCGAACAAAAAAGAAAATAGGGCGGTTTTCTTTAAGGTAATTTTCATAATCGTTGAGTTTAGAGTTATTGATGTTAGGACACTTTAAACGCAGAAAGGTTTAAATAAGTATATAATTTCAATAAATTCCTAATAATTAAGTCGTTTATACACCAGCTTTTTGTACTTTTGCAGCCTGATAGACCAAAGTGGTCATCATATACATAAAAATCATTTAAATAATATTGGCATGTATTTAACACCAGAAGACAAACAAAAGCTTTTTGCTAAACACGGGAAGTCTAAGACCGACACCGGTTCTGCAGAAGGACAGATCGCTTTGTTCACACATCGCATCGAACATTTATCAAAACACCTAAAGGCGAATCACAAAGATTACAACACAGAGCGTTCTCTTGTGAAACTGGTAGGTAAGCGTAGAGCACTGTTGGATTATCTCATGAAAAAAGATATTCTAAGATACCGTGCTATCGTAAAAGAATTAGGATTACGTAAGTAATATTAAAAAGGGATGCCTGAGGTGTCCCTTTTTTATTAAATAAATCGGTTCTGTAAATTTATGGAACCGCAACATAGAAAAAGCTACCCTTAGGTTTTTCATTGGTCAGCCACAACAACACAACACCACTACGACTGACACTCAGTCGTTGACCAATTATTAACGTACTCTCGTCCTTGTTATACCAACAATTGGCAGAGCACTAAAGAAAAACAAATGATACCTAAAGTATTTAAAGAGGTTATAGACCTCGGTGATGGCAGAGAAATCTCCATAGAAACCGGAAAACTGGCTAAACAGGCTCATGGTTCTGTTGTAGTTCAATCGGGAAACTGTATGCTGTTATGTACAGTGGTTTCCAATTACAAACAAAGTGATGTGGATTTCCTTCCACTTACTGTGGATTATCGTGAAAAATTTGCTGCTTCCGGGCGTTATCCCGGTGGATTCTTTAAAAGAGAAGCAAGACCCAGCGACGGTGAGATTCTCACCATGCGTTTGGTAGATCGCGTGTTACGTCCGCTATTCCCCAAAGATTATCACGCCGAAACCCAGGTAATGATACAATTGATGTCGCACGACGAAGACGTGATGCCTGATGCCATGGCCGGACTGGCTGCATCCGCAGCGATTCAATTATCCGACTTTCCCTTCGAATGTGCCATTTCGGAAGTTAGAGTGGGACGCGTAGATGGAAAATTCGTCATCAATCCTACCAGAGCCCAGCTACTGGAAAGCGATATCGATATGGTGATAGGTGCCTCGGCCGATTCGGTGATGATGGTTGAAGGTGAAATGAAGGAAATTTCGGAAGAAGAAATGGTAGAAGCAATTAAGTTTGCTCATGATGCCATTAAGGACCAGGTGGCTGCCCAGATGAGACTGGCGGACGCTGTTGGACGGAAGGAAGTTCGCGAATACGACAGCGAACGGGAAGATGAAGCACTTGAGAAGAAAATTCGCGAGATGGCATACGATAAAGTATACCAGGTTGCAAAAGCAGGCTCTTCCAAGCACGAACGCGGTTCTGCATTTTCTGAAATAAAAGAAGAAATTCTTGCATCCTTTACGGAAGAAGAACTTGAAGAGAATAGCGAACTGATTTCTAAGTACTTGTCGAAAGCAGAGAAAGCCGCGATTAGAGACTTGACCCTTAATGAAGGATTGCGCCTTGACGGTCGTAAAACCGACGAAATTCGTCCAATCTGGTGCGAAGTAGATTACCTGCCTTCCACCCATGGTTCGGCCTTGTTTACACGTGGGGAAACTCAGGCTCTGGCAACAGTGACGCTGGGTACTTCAAGGGAGGCAAACCAAATTGATATGCCCTCATTTGAAGGCGAAGAAACATTCTATCTTCACTATAATTTTCCACCTTTCTCAACCGGGGAAGCGCGACCTATTCGCGGAACTTCACGACGGGAGATCGGTCACGGAAATCTGGCGCAGCGAGCACTTAAAGGAATGATTCCTGAAGACTGCCCCTACACTGTACGAGTAGTGAGCGAAGTACTGGAATCGAACGGATCATCGTCTATGGCAACTGTTTGTAGCGGAACCATGGCCCTTATGGATGCCGGCGTTCAGCTTAAAAAACCAGTTTCAGGTATCGCCATGGGATTGATATCTGATGGCGATAGTGGAAAATATGCAGTTTTAAGCGATATTCTTGGAGATGAAGATCACCTGGGGGATATGGACTTTAAAGTAACAGGAACTGCCGACGGAATTACCGCTTGTCAGATGGATATCAAAGTAAAAGGCCTTTCCTATGAAATACTGGTAAAAGCCTTAAAGCAAGCATCTGCAGGGAGACTGCATATACTTGAAAAACTTACCGATACTATCGCTGAGCCAAACCCGGATGTTAAACCTCATGCACCTAAAATGGTGACGACGGTAATCCCGAATGAATTCATCGGAGCACTTATCGGTCCCGGAGGAAAAGTCATTCAGGAACTTCAGAAGGAAACCAAAACCACCATTGTTATCAATGAGGACCCGGTAACTGAAGAAGGTATTGTTGAAATTCTGGGTACCGACCAGGCAGGGATCGACGCTGTTCTGGCAAAAATCGATTCGATTACCTTTAAACCGGAAGTTGGAGGCGTTTATGAAGTAAAGGTTATCAAGATACTGGATTTTGGTGCTGTTGTTGAATACATTGACGCTCCGGGGAATGAAGTGCTGTTACACGTTTCAGAATTGGATTGGAACCGTACCGAAAACGTAACCGATGTGGTAAACATGGGTGATGTCTTCGATGTGAAGTACTTCGGAATCGATTCGAGAACCCGCAAGGAAAAAGTATCAAGAAAAGCCTTGTTACCTAAGCCTGATGGCTATACGGAACGTCCGAAACGAGACGACAACCGAAGTCGTGATAATCGTGGCCGGGACAACCGTGGCCGGGACAATCGCAACCGCGACAGAAAAAGAGATTAGTAAATAATCCTGCTATTAGAAAGCCTCCCTCGGGAGGCTTTTTTTATATATATGTTTGAACCTAAATCAATTATCATTTCTTTTTAATGACGGCTCTCAACAAATGGCAATAATGAATTAAGAATTTATTAACATTTGTAGCTATTTTCCTACTTTATTATTGAAAATTGCTTATTTTCAAGCTATTATTAACCTACAAATCTACCATCAATGAGAAAATTATTTACGCTGGGCATAGTGCTGCTGTTTGGAACAGCACTTTATGCTCAAAACGATGCCATGAATGCAACACTCACCGGCAGTGCTGCGTACATGCGAGAAATTCCGGCCTTATCCTCCATGGATAACATTATCGCCGCAGAGGGCTTCGAACACGTAGCCCCTCCAAAAAGGCGCGGAAGCAATACCTTTATCCCCGGACAGGGTCTGCCAATAGGCGAAGATCCCCTGGTTCAGAATCAGCGTGCTGCTGCCACCATTCCCGGCAGGGCACCCATCACTTCATTTATCGGTCACCAGGGAACCGTACTAAACGACCCTACAGGAGCCATCGGGCCAAATCACTACGTCTACGCCTTTAATTCTGGCTTTGGAATCAAAGACAGATCGGGAAATACATTAGTTCCGGAAGCTTCGCTGGGGACACTTTTCCCCGGTGAGACCCTGGGAGATCCCATAGTGGTTTACGACCGATTTGCAGATCGGTTTATTATTATGGAATTCAGTAACAGTCCGAATGGTTTCTTAATCGCCATCGGACAGGGGCCCGATCCGGTAAACGACGGTTGGTACACCTACCGATTCAACACTGGCAGCTTCCCCGATTACGAAAAACTCTCCGTCTGGGGGGACGGATACTATATTACAGCCAATAAAGACCAGGGCTCCATTACAACCAGCCAGGTTGTCTATGCGGTTGAAAGAAGTGAAATGCTGAACGGTAACCCTGGTGCCCAACTTATCGGATTTCCATTACCGGGAGCCTCGAATAACGGATTTTACAGTCCGGGCGGATTCAATGCCATAGGCAGCAGTTTGCCACCGGTGGGAGTGCCACACCCCATAGTCTATATGCAGGATGATTCCTGGTCGGGAGTATCTACAGACCATCTCAAGATCTGGAATGTAAGCGTAAACTGGAGCAACCCGGGCAGCTCTACAATTTCTTCACCCCAACAGCTCAATACTGCTTCCTTCGATGCGGTGTTCAACGGGGGAGGATTTCAAAACCTGAATGAACCGGGTAGCGGGCCAAACATCGACGCCATACAGGCGACCATGATGTATATGACCAATTATCGCCGTTTCGGAACACATAATTCGGCAGTGATGAACTTTGTCGTGGACGTTAGTGGAAACGACACCAAGGCCGGCATCAGATGGTACGAACTTCGGCAAACTGCAGACGGCCAGCCATGGACCATCTATCAGGAAGGAACCTACAGTCAGCCGAACCACAGCACCTTCTGTGGGAGTATCAGTATGGACTACCAGGGCAATATAGGGATGGGATACACCATTGTAAGCAATACGGTTTACACATCCCTGCGCTATACAGGACGACTGGCAACGGACCCTCTTGGAGCCATGACAGTAGCCGAACAGACCATCGTAAACGGAAACCAGAAGACTAACAGACCGGACGGCCGATATGGGGATTACGCCCAGCTTACCGTAGACCCATTGGACGATTTTACCTTCTGGCATATAGGGGAATATATGAGTGGAAGCGCTTCCACGGTGCGTAAAAGTCATGTTGCCGCCTTCCAAATAGGATCGGCATCGAACGATACCGATCCGCCAACGGCTCCAACCAACTTAAGCGCATCAAACACCACCTCCTCTTCTACCGACCTGTCCTGGACAGCGTCTACGGATAATGTAGGCGTTACAGCTTATGATGTCTATAGAAACGGGGTGATCGTTGGGGCTACAGCCGCAACCAATTATACCGCAAATGGCTTATCGCCATCGACCTCCTATTCGTTCTATGTGAGAGCCAGGGACGCAGCGGGAAATCAATCGCCACAGAGTAATACGGTAAATGTTACAACCGGGGCTGTTACGGCATGTACCGGAGGAATTAGTTCATTCCCATACTCAGAAAGTTTTGAGAGTTCCATAGGTGCCTGGTCTCAGGCCACCGGGGACGACCTGGATTGGACAAGGGACAGTGGTGGAACGCCATCCAGCAATACGGGGCCGACTTCCGGTGCCGGTGGTTCATGGTATATGTATGTTGAAGCGAGTTCCCCCAACTATCCCAACAAAAGGGCTATCCTGAACTCTCCTTGCTTTAATCTGAGCAATGCTTCATCAGCCACCTTTAGTTTCAGTTACCATATGTACGGAGCCAGCGATATGGGGACATTCGCCCTGGAGGCTTCCAACGACAACGGCAACAGCTGGACTACGGTTTGGAGTGAGACAGGTAATCAGGGAAATCAATGGAACACTGCTAACGTAAACCTTAATTCCTATGTGGGAAATGGAGTGCAACTGAGGTTTAACCGGGTAACCGGCAGCACCTGGCAGGCCGATATCGCCATAGATTCACTGGCCTTTACTGTCACAGTAAATGACACCCAGGCACCATCTGCCCCAACGAACCTAACCGCAAGCGGAACAACCTCGACCTCTACTAATCTTTCCTGGACTGCCTCCACAGATAATGTTGGGGTTACGGGCTATGATATTTACAGGAATGGAAGTTTTATCGGATCGTCGGCGACTACCAACTACGCAGCTACCGGTTTATCACCGGCTACCGGTTATAGTTTCCATGTGATTGCCAAAGATGCGGCAGGCAACCAGTCGGCCCAAAGTAATACCGTAAATATAACCACCGGATCCGGAGGAGGATCGGGTTGTAGCGGAGGAATTTCGTCCTATCCATACGCTGAAAGCTTTGAAAGTTCATTGGGAGCCTGGAGTCAGGCAACCGGTGACGACCTCAACTGGACCAGGGATTCAGGGGGAACGCCTTCCAGCAATACCGGACCTTCAAGTGGTTCGGCAGGTGCCTGGTATATGTATGTAGAGGCCAGTTCGCCTAATTACCCGAACAAGCAGGCCATCCTTAATTCGCCCTGTTTCGACCTGAGTGGGGAAACCCAGGCGAGTTTTACATTCGATTACCATATGTACGGAGCTACCGATATGGGTTCATTTAACCTGGAAGCTTCAGACGACAACGGCTCGAGCTGGACCTCCTTATGGAGCCAGGCAGGAAATCAGGGGAACCAGTGGCTGTCGGTAAGTATTGACCTGGCTGCCTATGTTGGCGGAAGTGTTCAACTGCGTTTTAACCGGGTTACCGGAAGTACGTGGCAGGCCGACATCGCAATCGACAATGTGGGGGTTACCGCAGGTGGTGGTTCCAATAATTGTGCAGCGGCCGACCTTACGCTCACCATTACCTTCGACAATTATCCAGAAGAAACAGGCTGGAACCTTAAGAATTCGGGAGGTACTACCGTGGCGTCGAACAGCTATTCTACTTCCAACCCGGATGGATCGACAATAGTGGAGAACATCAACGGATTGAGTTCCGGGGATTACACTTTTACTATAACCGATACCTATGGTGACGGAATTTGCTGTGCCTACGGAAGCGGATCCTATTCGCTTGTGAGTTCAGAAGGTGAGATCGTAAGCGGAGGTAGTTTTGGCTCATCTGAGGCTACAGCCTTCTGTGTGGATGCGACCAAGGCGCCGGCACCGGTTCAGACACGGGTACTGGCAGGGCCTTCGGTTAAGGAATTCAGTATATTCCCCAATCCCGCTCAGACTGTTTTAAATATAGACACTTTAGGCAGGCAAATAGAAGCCATACAAATATTTTCTATGTACGGAACCCTTGTTCAGCATATTGAGTCTATGAAAGGAGCAAGTGTAGATGTATCACAGCTGGCTTCGGGAACTTATTTTATCCGGATTATTTCAGCCGAGCTGGAAGTAACCCGAAAATTTGTGAAAGAATAAGTGCCTTTTCTTAAATGTTATTAAAGCCTCCTTTGCGGGAGGCTTTTTTTGTTATATAGGGCTGCAACTAATTGAAATATAGTATTTTAATGTTTATACATTTATATCGAACTGTCTTTGCATCGAAATTATAAATCGAAAATACTGATTAGTTAACAAAAATAGCTCACAACCATTTGTAACATTCTGCATCCTTTTTACGTATAACTTAATGCACAAGCAAATCTAACATAGTAATACAGGATACACCTTAATGAGACAACTTAAAATTACGAAGCAGGTAACTAACAGAGAAACTGCTTCCTTAGACAAATACCTACAAGAGATTGGTAAAGTTGACTTAATCACAGCAGACGAAGAAGTAGAGTTGGCACAACGCATAAAGGCGGGTGATCAGCGTGCGCTGGAAAAGTTAACAAAGGCTAATTTGCGTTTCGTGGTTTCGGTGGCTAAACAGTACCAGAACCAGGGACTTACCCTGCCCGATCTTATCAATGAGGGAAATCTTGGGCTTATAAAAGCAGCTCAGCGTTTCGATGAAACCCGTGGATTTAAATTTATTTCCTACGCGGTTTGGTGGATCCGCCAGTCGATCTTACAGGCCCTTGCCGAACAATCTCGTATCGTTCGTTTACCTTTGAATAAGATTGGCAGCATCAACAAGATAAATAAAACCTTCGCCTTTCTTGAGCAGGCACACGAACGTCCGCCTTCCGCTGAAGAAATCGCGAAAGAGTTGGATATGACGATTAACGACGTAAAGGAATCCATGAAAAACAGCGGACGACATGTATCCATGGATGCTCCCTTGGTGGAAGGTGAAGATTCGAATCTTTACGACGTACTTCGGAGTGGTGAGTCACCAAACCCGGATAGGTCGTTGCTGCACGAATCGCTCAGAACGGAGATAGAGCGTGCATTGGAGACCCTTACGCCCCGTGAGGCCGATGTTATTCGGTTGTATTTTGGGCTTGGAGACCAGCATCCTATGACCCTGGAGGAAATAGGAGAAACCTTCGATCTTACACGAGAGCGTGTACGACAGATAAAAGAAAAAGCGATCCGCCGATTGAAACACACCTCGAGAAGCAAGATCCTTAAAACATACTTGGGATAATCCCAATAACAGTAACAACAGTTTATAAAATAACTGTTCGTTTTTTGATTGATGAATGACCTCCGGCTGATTACCGGAGGTTTTTTCTTTAATAGCCGCTTCTCGATACTAATATGAAGTGACATTTTGCTTCTTCTTTTTTGTATTGCCTTTTAATTTATCTAATTAACTTTCTTTTACTGGTCTAAAAGAAAGTTACAAAGAAAAGGACCTTGCCCCTTTTTCAGAGGCATTTTCATTGCTGCTGCCGCGCAATGAAACCGTATTTATTTTGCTAAATTCTCTACAGGGATTCGCGAATTCTTAACGCAAAATAAATACCTATGCTGGCCGAAAAAGGATTTTACGGTTTTTAAAATCATTCTGTCTCTATTTCATCGCTTTTACTCCTCAATCTCTAGGTTTTGAACTAACAGTTCACTACTCACGCCTCACCCTTCACGCTTCACCAATCCCAACTTCCCTCGTCCGCCGAAGCTCTTCAGCCGCCGTAGCCTTTTACGCTTTCGCTAAAGCTTCAGCGGCACAAGGGTTGCGAAGGAGGCTAGCGAAGGCGGAGGCTTTAGACTCCCTCTTCACTCTTCACTCCTCAAGACAACCACTTCTCGATACTAATATGAAGTAGCTAGCGCACTTCATATTCATCCGCCAGATTTATCACGTACTACGTGAGGCGGACAAGCTCGAAGTGACAGGCTTCCGGCTTTAGACTTTAGACCATATTCACTCTTCACCCTTCACTCTTCACTATTCACTATTCACTATTCACCCTTCACGACAACCACTTCTCGATACTAATATGAAGTAGCTAGCGCACTTCATATTCATCCGCCAGATTTATCACATACTACGTGAGGCGGACAAGCTCGAAGTGACAGGCTTCCGGCTTTAGACTTTAGACCATATTCACTCTTCACTCTTCACCCTTCACGCTTCACCAAAACCACTCCTCCATACTTTCCTGCGCTGCAGGTACTCGAAGGCAAGAAAGAGATTCTTTTAAATTTATTCGAAAAAATAGTCGAGGATTCACGGCATAAAAATATCTTTGTAATTCTGAAACAGCCAAGCGAACGCCGAATCTTCGCAGCTTATGCCACAGGATTCAGCCTGCTTGAAACAAAAGAAGATCTGTTAAAAATTGAGCATTACCTGAATCAAATTGAGGACGGTCCGAATTAAAAATACGTGAAAGGCCTGCTTGAGCCTTTCCTTCTATAACGCGATGAGTACAAAACTAGCACCTTCAATCCTGGCATCCGATTTCGCCAACCTTCAAAAAGAATGTGAAATGGTTAATAACAGCCGGGCCGATTGGTTTCACCTGGATGTAATGGATGGAGTATTCGTGCCGAATATTTCCTTTGGAATGCCGGTTATAAAGGCAATTGCCGAACACGCCACAAAGCCCCTGGATACGCACTTAATGATCGTAGACCCGGATCGTTACATAAAGACATTTGCCGATCTGGGTGTTGATGTGCTCACCGTTCACTATGAAGCCTGTACGCACCTGCATCGCACCATTCAGGCGATTAAAGCTGAAGGGATGAAAGCCGGTGTGGCCCTAAACCCGCATAGCAGTATTCACCTGCTCGAAGACACCATAGACGATATCGACCTTGTGTGTATGATGAGTGTAAATCCCGGATTTGGTGGTCAGAGTTTTATAGAAAACACCTTTAATAAGGTTAAAGCCTTAAAAAAACTTATCAGGGAAAAAGGTACCGAAACCCTGATCGAGATCGACGGTGGGGTTACCAACCAAAACGCTGCTGCACTGGTAGAAGCCGGAGCCGATGTCCTGGTGGCAGGCAGTTTTGTCTTCAGATCTTCCGATCCAATGGCCACCATAAGCAACCTAAAGAATATTGCGGGATAGACCATTACAGCCCGAATTTTACAGTCGGAATTTATAAGTCAAGACCGTCATTTGTTGCAAATGTTCATAGCTGAACAGTATATTTGAGTATGCAACAACCCGCATCATTCGACACATGGACCTCGATTTTCCTGGTGGCAGTCACAATGGGATTATTTCTTTTCACTCTGCTGATAACAACCAAGAACAGAAAGAATTTTCCAATTGCTTTCCTGGTATTGGCATTTTCGGTCATCCTCTTTCAATATGTTCTGTACTGGACCGGCTACCAATACAGCTTTCCCTACCTTATCATGTTACCGGCAGTGTGTTACTACGCCTCCGGACCTTTATTATATCTGTATTTTTTAAACCTTTATCAACGAAAGGTGCAATTCAACTATGTACTACACTTCACTCCTGCCCTACTGGTTTTGGTGCCAAATATTGTGCTCTGGTTGAAATATGCCGAACTAACGTCCATAGCGATCCCTTTACAGTGGTTGGTTCGAAATCCGTGGTTAATCGCGGCCCACATGCTTATTTACTGCTTGCTTGTATTTATCCTGGTACGCAGAAAACACACCGAAACGACTCAATATACCGAATTACGTAAGCGATGGAGTGTGATTCTCTTATCCTTTTTTACATTATTTGTTATTTCTTACCTGGCATATTTTGTACTGGTAAGATTTCCCTTTTTCAACGATCAGTGGGATTACTTCATATCGATGACCATGAGTCTTTCCATTTATGCGATTGGGTTTTTTATATTTAAACAGCCTCAGGTATTCGACGGGGAGTTCCATGCAAATTTATTCCTCCCTACCTCCAATGGTAATGACACCCTGGAGCAATCCATGCTCAATGAGCTCTACCAGAATGTTACCAACTTTATGGAAACCAGGAAGCCCTATGTGGAAAACGAACTTAGACTAGTCCATCTGGCAGACAGGCTTGGGTTTTCAACACATCTGCTCTCCAAAGTGATCAACAGTAAGTCGGGAGAAAATTTCAATCAATTTATCAATAACTACCGACTGAAGGAAGCTGAAGATCTACTTTCAAAATCCAGCGACCTGTCCATTCAGAATATTTACTACGAGGTAGGATTCAACAACAAAGCTACTTTTTACACCGCCTTCAGAAAAAAATACGGCTGCACCCCCAGCCAGTTTCGCAACTCGATGTTGCAGTCTTGATTTAGAAATCAAGAGTATGAAATTATAATTTCAAACATAAAACCTATTCTTTTTGCAGAATTTAGAACTAGTAATCTAAAAAATACCAGATCTATGAAAACTTTAAAATTACTTTTCTACTTCACATTCTGCTCCCTGGCGTTCTCATTGAACGCACAAACGCTGGCTGTTTATGTAAGCGATGCAGCCAACTTTAACAGTGGTCCTTACCAAGTTGCCAAATACGATGAAAACGGCGCCTTTCTAGGGCAACTACTAAACGATGATGATGGCATTGTATGGACACAAGACATGATATTTCTCGACAGCGAGGAAGCTGTTTTAATTTCAAATCTGGGAGCCGCCGGGATTATTTCGAAACATCACTGGGCCACCGGCAACCTGATCGAAAATTTCGCGGAAGGCCTGGGAGGTCCTACTCGGATGAAGGTTGGACCGGATGGTAAACTCTATGTACTCCAATGGAGCAATACCGATAATAGAGTATTGCGATTCGAGCTCGACGGTACTCCCCTGGGAGATTTTACCGCTACCGGTGTACCTCAAAGTATAGGAATCGATTGGGATAGTAACGGAGACCTCTATGTTTCGAGTTACGGGGGTTCGTTCATTCAGAAATTTAACGGTACTACCGGTGCCGATATGGGTACGTTTATAAGTGGTTTAAGTGGCCCGACAAACATCTTTTTCGAAGCCAGCGGAAACCTGGTGGTGTTCAATTACAACAGTGGTGTTATAGAACGATACGACCCTGCAGGCAATTATATTGAAGACCTTATTACCGGGGTGAACGGCTGTGAGGGGTTCGACTTCTTCCCCAACGGCGACATTCTTATAGGCGTGGGCTCGGACGGTTCGGTACGCAGGTATGACAGCAATTACAATTTTATCGAGAATTTTGTCGAACCCGGCACCACCTTACTTACTCCCAATGCGATTGTGATTCGTGACGACATCCCCTTATCGGTTGCCGATATCGCCCATGATATTTCATTTGTAACTCCTTCCATTGGCACTCAGTTCCGTATCTCGGATGAAGCGGCCATGCGCTACGATACAATTCAGGTATTCGACACCATCGGCAGACTGGTTGAGACTCTGGAGCCTGAAACTTCAATGAATTGGGATGCTTCCAAACTCATCGAAGGGATATATTTCATCACTGCATCGGAAAACGGACAGAAGTCCACTCAGAAAATTGTTGTGAAAAAGAATTAAACGATGGTTTAAGTCTTTGGCAAGGCCCGCTTTGAGTATTGAGGCGGGCTTTTGCTATCTTTGCCGTTGATGAAAAAAGAAAAAACAAAACAATTCGATGTCCTGATAATTGGTGCCGGCCCCATAGGAATTGCTTCTGCCCTTCAATGTGCTCAGCGAGGTCTTGATTACGTGGTCCTGGAAAAAGGAACCCTTACAAATTCGCTCTACAATTATCCATTGAACATGCGTTTCTTTTCAACTTCAGAGAAACTTGAGATCAACGACATCCCGTTTATAAGCAGCAATCCTAAACCCAACCGGGATGAGGCCCTTGAATATTACCGGCGGGTTGCATCTTCCAACAAACTGAACATTCGCCTGTACGAAAAGGTAGAGCGAGTAGAAAAAAAGGATACCGGTTTTAAGGTGGTTTCCGATAAAGCTTCTTACGATGTATTAAATGTGATTGTAAGCACGGGATTTTACGATATTCCGAAGATGCTGGACGTCCCCGGAGAGTCCTTACCAAAAGTGACACATTATTTCAAAGAAGCACATCCATACGTGATGCAAAAGACGATAGTGGTGGGTGCCAGTAATTCGGCTGTGGACGCTGCGCTTGAAATATGGCGTAAAGGTGGTGAAGTCACTATGGTAATTCGCGGGCCACAAATAGGTGAGCGTGTAAAATACTGGGTGCGACCCGATATTGAAAACAGAATTAAGGAAGGCAGCATCAAAGCTATTTTTAATGCCGAAATCACCGAAATCCGAGAAAATGAAGTAGATCTTCAAACCCCCGATGGTCCTGCAACTATAGAGAATGACTTCGTTATAGCGCTTACCGGCTACCGACCTAATTTTAAATTTTTAGAATCTCTGGGGATTGAACTTGCTAAAGACGGAACATATTTACCTTCCTATAATCCAACTACCATGGAATCGAATGTGAAAGGTATCTACCTGGCCGGAGTGATCTGCGGAGGAACCGAAACTCACAAATGGTTTATTGAAAACAGCAGGATACATGCCGAAATCATTACAAAGCACATAGCCGAAACCATCAATACCCGGCAAACCTGAAGTTGAGGATTTTTTGAGTGTAGTTGTACAGGGTAGGGAAATGAGCTCGGAAATCGTCCGGGGATTCGATGAAATATTCTGCCAGTATCGCCATAAATTCGTACTGGTTGGTAAACGCATAGGATCGGAAATATCTGGTTTCGTCTAATTTAGCCCGTAATTCCTGGTTAGTTAGCTGTTTTAATATATTTTGAAAGTGTTTTAAAAATCTTGATGAATCAATGTCATTTCCATTTCTTGCTTCCAGTTGCATGGCATGCATAAATTCGTGTATCCCCAAGTTTAGATTATCATCTGTGATTTTATAGCCTTCTTCAAAATCTTTCCAGGATAACACCAGGGCTCGTTCCCTCGGATTGAACTCACCCTTGTGATGCGCTTCGTTTAAAGCACTATAGAATTCCGAAGGGTAAACCAGAATATAGTCTATTAGACCATAATTATAATTCTTTCTTCCGAAGCTTAGCATACAGCCAATAGCCGCAATAAGGACTTTCATTCGTTCCGTTACTTCCAGCCCCTCACGGCCTATAAACTTCTTTTCTGATATAAACGTGGCAACCCGATGACGAAACTGTCTTTTGTATTTGGCCGATAACTTCTGATAGAAGATAAACTCCGATTCCAAAATAGCCGTTTGACTCGGCTTGAGTTTCTTAAAGACGAGATAATGTCGGAAAAGCGGTTTGTTGTACCGGGCCGAATACCAATTTTCGAAAGCCCGAAATAAGGCAAAGGCAAATCCCAACAATACGATTGCGTAGGCGTAAGGGGCAAGCCAGGTGGCATTTTCATCAACTTGTAGAAGTATCATCATATAATTTGGGCACTGAATATCCTATTATTCTTAAACCTCTGCGTTATTCCATTGAATAAAAACGTTTTAGAGTACTGCTTTAGTACATGGCGATATACAATTTATTGAGGGTTCCAGCTCCGATAACCCTTACATAACATAGCGGTGCTTGCTTAGAACCCACACATTTATCAACCAAATCCACTTTTCGCAGCCGCATTAAAAATAACAGGATTATAACAAAAAATGGGGAATCTTATGGTTAACTTCGTAAGATTCCCTGAATATAAGGTGAAATACAGATGAATTTGAGTCAATTGCCATGAACCGTCCTATAATTTCCAGAATATTTACAAGCCTTTTTTTCATTGTTCTCGGTGTTTCTACCACCGTAGCACAAGAGATACCTTCCGAACAGATTAGAAAACAAATTGAGACGTATAAAAAAGACCCTCGGGGTCCCTACGACCGCATCCGGTGGTTCTGTGAAGACGGGACCCTCAGGGAACCCAAAGATCCTTGTCCCGATAAAATTGGGGGTGGTGTGCAACATGCCAGCTATAAACCTGCTGTTAAGAAGTTGGGAGAGGATCACCATATCTATTTGGGGCAAATTCTCGCTAACACAGACAGGAAGGAGTTTTGGGATGCTGCCAATAATCAGAGCAGGCTTAAACAATATCAACTGGGGAAATACCTGGAGAGTATTGATAATGGTTGGATCCAGGAAAAATCACAGTTTTACCGGGGGGCTGTTCAAAGCGAGGACGAACAGGAATGGGGTGTAGAATTCTATGAGAAATACCTACCGAACAACCAGCGAGTTATAAGTCATTATTATTTATTGCGACAATCACTTAAGGATGTTCCGCATGATGGGGATAACAACCTGGCCCAGCAAATGCGAAGTTTGTCGAAGACCATTGCCGATGAATATGGAAAATTCATGGAAGCACGCATTAAGATCCACGGCAATCCTACTGTAGACGACATTGCAATGGTTAAGGAATTCAGGTCACAACACCAGTCGAAGCTATCCGAAAAACTTAGAATCGATCTCGACCGCCTTATAGAGACCATGGAAGAATATTACGCTCCTCTGAATACCGCCACGCTTATGAGCCAGGTAAAACGAATTAGCTCGGCTAATCCGCTTCGCCCCAACCTCGTGGAGTTTCTGGAAGGATACGATAACTTGAACGGCCCCTACGAAACAGTACCGGCCCTTGCCGATATCCTCTGTGTAATCAGGACAGGAATTACAATGAATGCATCGGGGCGAGACCGACTACTCCTGCTCGACCTTTCTAATTCCATTGAAGATGTGCTGCTTAAGGAAACACAGGAATGGCAGCCCGATACCCTAGAGGAACTGATGGAAAAAATAAGGCAGTTAAGCCTTGCGGCAGCCGGCACCGGCCTAATAGAATTATGGGAATGGGAAAAAGTTAAACCCGTACTCGAGCTTCATTTAAGTAGTAAAGAGCTAAGCCTTGAGGACCTGAATTCCTTTCTACAGACATCCAGAGGGGTGGTGGAATGGAGTGCGGCTATGGTAAAGGCAAACTATCAGGATATTGTAGACAGATACACGACGTTCGAACCGCTGGCATATGGGTTTATCGATGACCGCGTGCGCTCCTCCGTTGCGCTGGATCTGGGAGAAAGTGTGGGTAAACTGGGCGGTTTGATAGCCGATTTATCGGGCATATCGAACGATGTCATGAACCTGAGATCCCAAAACAATATCCGGGGGCTTAATCCGGGCTATGCTTTAGGCGAACTTGTAGTAATTTCCGGGAATCCCGAAAACATCGAAATTTCGAGCGACAAGATCTATATTTTTGAAAAACCGCCAAGTGACCTCAAACCAGTAGCCGGAATTATGACAGTTTCTGAAGGCAACCTGGTGTCTCATGTGCAGTTGTTGGCAAGAAACCTGGGGATACCGAATGCTGCACTTTCAGATGAAAACTTAAAAGCCCTATCCAAATACAAGGGGGATCGGGTTTTCCTTGCAGTTTCAGAAAAAGGGAACGTCATCCTGAAAAAGGAAAAGGAAATGACAAATTCTGAAAAGGATTTATTCAGAGAGACAACGCGAAGCGAAGAAAAAATTGCCGTTCCGGTAAAACAAATTCGCCTGGATGTTCAGCGAGTACTCAATATGCGCTCGGTAGACGCTAAGGATTCGGGCAAGTTATGCGGGCCAAAGGCCGCAAACCTGGGACAGCTTAAATCCATGTTCCCGGAGCATGTAGTGGAAGGCATCGTTATTCCCTTTGGGATATTCAGAAAGCATATGGATCAGCAAATGCCGGGGCAGGGCGTGAGTTTCTGGGAATTTTTAAATGGTACGTTCCAGGAAGCCGATACCATGCGTAAGAATGATATTTCTGAAGAGGTAGTGGAAAGTTATCAGTTGTCCTGTTTGGAGAGCCTTAAGTCTGCTATCGAAAAAATGCCTCTGGACGCAGCCTTTGTTGCCGACCTGGAACTGAATTTTCAAAAGGCCTTCGGTGGAAAAATGGGAACTGTGCCGGTTTTTCTCCGCAGCGACACCAATATGGAAGATCTCAAGGAATTTACCGGGGCCGGTTTGAATTTAACCCTTTTTAATATAGTGTCTTCCGAAAAGATTATCGAAGGAATTAAAAGAGTCTGGGCTTCTCCCTATACGGAACGCAGTTTTAAATGGCGGCAGAAATACCTGTCCAACCCGGAAAACGTATTTCCGTCGATATTAATCATTCCGAGTGTGGATGTTGAATATTCGGGGGTTATGATTACCAAAGGTATCAATAGCGGAAATTCGAACGACCTTACCGTGGCTTTTAGTCGTGGTGCCGGCGGTGCGGTTGACGGGCAGCAGGCCGAAACCCGGCTGATTACTTCTGAAACAGATTTTCTTCTCGCCCCGGCCAGGGAACCCGGCTTTATGAGGTTACCATCCGGCGGTGGCACCAGTAGGCATATCACCACCTTCGAAGACCCCATACTTAATGCCGCAAACATTCGATCGCTTAAGGAGATCGCCGCCAAGACGGTGTCGATCATGAAGAAGGAAGCCGCAACCGATTACCGGGGCGCATGGGATATAGAACTTGGGTTTACTGATGACAAAATATGGCTTTTTCAAATCAGGCCATTTGTAGAGAACAAACGGGCTCAAAGTTCAGACTACCTGGCGTCAATTGCTCCCGACATCGACTATCAACGGCGAATATCGCTTCAAACACAACTAAACTGATGAAAAATTTTCTAATAATATTATTTATAGCAGGCATTTTTCTATCCTTTGGATTCTACCCCATCGATGGATATGAACGTTCCAGGATCGTGCGCTTACTTGATATTCAACACACCCTCGACAAAGGAGAAAAGTATACCAGGATTCCCTATGGGGCCTTTGGGAGTATAGATGACATCCGCCTGAACCTGTTAAGCGTTGGTGAAAAAAATATAGACGACATTCTTGTGGAGGACGATGCCTTCGAAAAGAAACTCAACCGACTGTTTCCGGGAGCAGGTTATTCGGCGGCAGTACTGGACATTACCGATCCTTCGAATATGCGCTATGCTTCATTTCGGGAAGATGTGGGTTATCAACCGGGCAGCGTTGGGAAAATAGCAGTATTAAATGCACTTTTCTACGAACTGAATAAGATCTATCCGGAGGATTTTGAAGCGCGCATTGCACTGCTCTGCAATAAGCGCGTAAAGTCGGGGATCTGGGGAGTAGGCGACCATCATACGGTACCCATTTACAACCCGGAAACAAAGAAACTGAATAAGAGACAGGTTATCGCCAGTGATGAATTCACCCTCTTCGAATGGGCCGATCATATGGTATCGGTTAGCAATAATGGTGCAGCCAGTGTACTTTACCGGGAGTCTATGCTTATGGCCGCCTTCGGTTTAGATTACCCCCGCTTGACAGAGGAAGAGTCTGATCGCTATTTTAAAGAAACCCCTCGTGACAGTCTTACGCGCCTGGCAAATGCCGTTGTAAACAACCCGTTACGTGAACTTGGAATTACCGAGGACGATTGGCGGCTTGGCGGGGTCTTTACTAATGGCCCCGATCGGTACGTGGGACGAATGGGCGGTAGCATCGGTACCCCCAAAGGCCTGATGAAATATCTGGTGCAGTTGGAGCAGGGTAAAGTAATAGATTCTGCCTCCAGCCTGGAAATGAAGCGCATACTTTACCTCACGGATCGCCGAATACGCTATGCGCGATCGTCACGGCTCGACAGTGCCAGAGTTTATTTTAAGTCGGGTAGTTTTTACAGCTGTGATCGTTCCAAGGAAACTTTCTGCGGTGAATATGCCGGTAATAAGTTCAACTATATGAATTCGGTAATAACCGTAGAACACCCGGACGGCAAAAAGTATATTGTATGTTTGATGACAAACGTATTGAGTAAGAATTCTGCGGGAGCCCATATGTATCTGGCCACGGAAATCGATAAGCTAATTACTTCAAACTAACTTGCTGGGTTTTGGTTAGGGCATCCTGTGCATATCTTGCCGCAAGCCGGACTTTCTTATTCTTATGAGAAAGCAGCGGTTTTATAAGTTTAATTTGAGAACGATCCCCCGAGTGTTCAAAAACCCGTAAGACGGCTACCTTGATTCGAGCGCCCCTGTTTTTAAGGAGTCTTTTCAGAATCTTTTTTTCAGAGATATGAGGAACTTCATAGCTGGAAATTCCGCTTTGCTGCTTATCGATCATATGGTATTCAACAAGTGGAAGAATATCGTGTTTCAGACGAGCCTGTAACAGGTTATCCAGGAATTCAACGGCATTGATCTTAGTATCGTATACCTCGCTTTTCAGCCCAAAATAGGCAGTATCAATGTCAGATCGGTCGTATTTCAGGCTGAGAAGTTTAAAGATACATTCCAGGCTTTGATCGAGCTGATCCATAAGGATGTCTACTAATAACTCCCTTGCGATAAAAAGGTCGGTTTCACGATCGTCTGCCTCCGAAAATACGGTATCGCCGGCTGTGAGCCCTCCCCTGATAGTAGCTATGGCGTGAATGGATTCCCGGTAAAACTTGCTTTCGGTTAGAATTATTCGAACTAGCTGCCGCTGGTCTATTTTTACATTCAGCCCATTATTTCTCATAATCTTCAAAGACTTCGCGGCTTCGAGACGGATAACAAAATCCTTACTTCGGAGCAGCCGCATCATTACTTTGTACGCTTCTCTATTATTAAACGATTCGATCACTTCCGGGATATACGGCTTAACCTCCTGTTTTAAATTTTCCGCCAGATCCAGGTCGAGAATGGTTTGGGTAATCTTAATTCCGTATTTCTTAAGTGCCTTTCGAGCATGTTTCCTGAAGTCGTCTTCTGCCAGAAAATCGATTAGATGCGGGACAAAAGCTTCATGTACGGTAATGCCTGCTGCCTGAATAGCATGTTTTACAACGAAGGGATCCTTGTTGTTAAAATGCGCAGAAATAAAAGAATAGTACTTTTCATCTCTCATATAGGCTACTGCGATCAGCAAATCGGCAATTTCTTCCTTCCTGAGGTCGTTATCATCCCTTGAAAGTTCCCTGATCTTGTCCTCTACCAATTTCTGAAGTCCGAACCGGGACGCCAGATTTACATTGGAGGAAGAATTCTTGGCCAGGGAGAGTAAGGCAGCACTTGAAATGTAGTCATCTGAATGATTCAGGTAACTGGCGAAGATCTTTTCGTCACTAAGGTAGGTGTGATGCAACAGATATTCAATTGCATTGTGCACCAGCTCGTCGTCTTCTGCATGCACTAGTTGTTTGATCTTTTCAACCGCCGTCCCTTTTTTATAATAATAGAGTTGTTTGATAGCTGCAGTCCTTACTTTTACTGAAGGATGATCAAGCAGTTTTATAATGTGGTGTTCGTAGGATTTCAGGCGAATCTCCTCCATACGGCTCAGTAAGGTGACAATTTCATTTTCCGAACCATTGGTTAAGACCTTGATGGTCGATTCTGTGGTGTTTTCGCGTTTTCTGCTCTGTTCCCTTTCGGTTGTTTCCAGTGAATTCTGGATATTTCGTCTGAAAGATTCGAAATAGGCTTCCCGCAACTTATAAATCAAAACAATCCAGATAAATAACATCAGGAGGATGATCACGGTGATATAGGAAGTGCTTAGTTCCAGGCGCCGTATCACGAAGATCAACATCAGCCCGGCAATACCGGTGGCGATACTGTCTACAACAACATCGATAAAGGATTTGGCTTCGTTTTTAATATTCAAGGGAATAGGAAGGATGGATAGTTCGATGGCGGCTTTATTGATAGACTGCTTAAAGCTTCCATCCATACCTTTAATAATGATAAGTACCCACAGTTCGGGAACAGTAAGAAATAACAAGCAGCCCGCGGCTATCCCCAATGGGAGGATTAGCAGGTTGGTAGTTACCCCCAGCCAGGCAAGCAATCGATTGGTGAGAAACAACTGAATAAGCAGTGCTATTACATTGAAGGTAGAAAACCAAAATCCGAAGAAGGAAGCGAGTTCGTCGCTGTCGGGTATTGCTCTATTGGCAAAATCGCTAAACTGGAAGTCGACCAGTTTTGCCATGATTACACCTACCCCAACTATTGCTGCTAGAAAACTAAGATGTTTGGACGAAATAATGATCTTTAAGGGAGTGCTCCCGGATTTTTTATGCCCCAGCTTGCGTTGATTCCTGATATAGCGATTGAGCTTACGGATTCTCATATTCCAGACCGCCTGAATAATCGGGATACAGCACAGTATGAGCAATGCTGCGACGAGAATCACAATTTTGTTTCCAAAGGTAGAGGCCAGGGCGATGGTGAGATATCCTCCAAATATGCCCCCGGCGATGGCTCCTGCCCCGATAAAACCGAACAGTCGTTTTGCTTCCCGGGCATTAAACACCATATTCGCTATAATCCAAAACTGGGACGTAACCAGGACAGCAAACAGCGCCACACTGAGGTAATACACATAGAGCACCCAGTCGTTCATGAGGGAACTGTGCATTATAAAACTCAGCAGCATAAAGCTCAGGCTGAAAACCACCAGGGTTCCGGTAGTAAGTCCTTTGAGGGAATATCGTTTTACACCCCTGCCGTAAAAATAGGAGGTAACTACAGCTACAACCGCAACAAGTATATATCCGTATGGCAGCTGTTCTGAACCCAACCTGGACAGGAATAGGGCGTTGATTGTGGGTTTAACCATTAAAAGGACCGTGATTAGCAGAAAGATATATAACTGCATAAAAAAAGAGATGCGGATTTCCCCATCTCTTATATCAAAGGTCTTTTTAAAAAGGTCAGTAAGCATTTTGATGTAACTATAATTACTACATCAAATTACGCGATTTTTTCAGAACTTTTTCCAAAGGAATTACTAAATCTCGGATAATCTGCTCGCCGTAACTATCATCTATCAAGGCTACGATGATGTACTTTCGGTCGGGTCCCCAAACCAGTACAGAATCGGAATGGTAGTTCTTCCAGGAGCCCGATTTTCTAAAAAGTCTTGCACGTGGTGCAACTCTTTCCAGGGTGTTGACAAACTTGTGGTGAAGGCCGGGGTTTTCCATGATATCCAGCATTTGCTTAGACCTGTCCTCGTTCACCAGGTTGCCCATGGCGAGTTGATAATAAAAACTGCAAACCTGCTTGGTGGTGGCCGCATGACTAAGACCTTTCAGGGGCTCGGGATATCTTCGGCCGCCTGCAGCATAGCGCTTTCCTACCCATAAACCGCCGCCGGTCTCTTCTTCATATAGATTGTGCTGAGGCAATCGCAGAACAGCTTCAATTTTTTCATAGCCCACCCTGTCGATCATACGAGTGGTTGCCTGGTTATTCGACTTACTAATCATAAGTCGCATGTCTCTTTGAATTTCTTTTGAATCTTTTAATTCGCCATTTTCCAGAGCATCCATAGCCGCAAGCAGCACTGCTATCTTCGGCAGACTGGCAGCGTACATCATGTAGGAGTCGTTTAATCCGGCGTAGCGAATGTCGTCCAGGTCGCTAAGATCTACGATTCCAATAGACATCCGGTTATTGTCAACCAGCCGCTTCCAGCTGGAATTTTTAAAGATCTCTGCCTCTAGCGTTAGTTGCAGGTCTTCACAGTAAAGCTCTCCCAGTTTATCGATCTCTCCATCACGGTGGATGGGTAGCGCTTGTGAATAAACTGTAAACGAAAACAGGAAAGCCAATAAGATCAGGGGATAATTAATTAAAGTTCTTCTCATTAAAATAAGCCGGTTATGTTAAAGGATTAATATTTATTTTTAGGTTAAATCGAGCAAATGTATATTATAATCCTATAGGTGTAACGCACTAAACGTTAAATTATTACAAATTTGCCTTGTAGATACTGATTGGGTCAAAATCTGTTCCAAAGTCCGGAATAACCTGTTAATTTTTGGAACTATCTCCTACAAAATACTGGGATTTGTTTTTAAAGAGCACATTGAAGGTAGTGAGACTCCCGTAACAACGGGTAATATACTGCTGTAAGTCTATTTTATCCTGGTCGTCCAGCGCCTTACTCGAATTAATTTTCTGTTCCATCACCCTGAGGCGGTCTCTTAACATCACTATTTTATGAAAGAAGGTGTTGATTGGTATTTCCTTTACAGACAAACCGTCATCCTTGGGTTTTAGTATCATTGTTCCACCCTTATACTTATCGGCAATGGGTGTGATCTCGCTTATATCGCTCCATTTTTTTAAAATATCCCTCAGGCTCTTTTCCACTTCGTAAAAACTCACCGAATCCACTTCGTCTTCGGCTGCTTCTATAACGGTAAACTCATCATCGATATCAATGGTTTCCAGTCCTGAATCGATAAAAGTAACCCAATACATTTTTGAGGTGACGTTGGTTACCACGCCTTTCCCGTGTTGAGGATGTTCAATCCTCGATCCTATTCCTAATATCTTTTTCATAAAGTTTTGATTATTCAATTCCGAAAATACACAAAAATTTTAGACGCGACCTGGCAGTTCTAAGTAAAACCAAAGATGGTTTTTCACAAAGTTGGTGCTTCCCCCGGACGATCCCCTTTGCAAATACAATTCAGCACTGCTGGCGCAGCGCTAATCGTTGTTTTCATCAGAAACTCCTGAACAAGTTCAGGTTTCTTCTGAAAACAACAATTCCTGCAACCTTCGTTGCAGGAATTGTGCTTGTAGTGACCGCGGAGGGATTCAAACCCCCAACCCTCAGAGCCGAAATCTGATATTCTATTCAGTTGAACTACGCGGCCGTTTTTAATTTATTAATCGGAAATCATGCCAACTAACCGGATAAGCGACTTTTAACTATGGTTGAAATGGTTTTTCCGTCTGCCTTTCCGGCTAATTCCTTACTCGCCATTCCCATCACCTGTCCCATGTCCTTCATCGAACTGGCACCGGATCTTTCTATAATTGTATCGACTTCCTTCGCTATTTCTTCTTCACTTAATTGTTGCGGCAGAAATTGCTCTATGACCTTTGCCTCCGCGATCTCCGGGGAGGCCAGGTCCTGTCGACCCTGCTCAATGTAAATTGCTGCACTGTCTTTCCGCTGTTTTACAAGTTTTTGAAGCAACTTCAACTCCTGCTCATCGGTTAAATCGGCCTTGGCTCCGGTTTCAGTTTGAGCGAGTAAAATTGCAGATTTCACCGCTCTCAACGATTGCAAAGCCACCGTATCCTTCTCCTTCATCGCAACTTTTATGGCATCGTTTATCTGCTCTTGTAAACTCATCGGAAACGTGTAAAAATCGACTGCGAAGATAATCAATAATGCACGATTTAAAAAAAAAGAAACCCGAATACGAAGAAATGAATCCGGGTTTCAATTACAGTTGGGCATTTACTAATCTACATTGTCATGCAAAAAAGAATTGTTAGAGCGAAGCTCAATATCATCGTCGTCTGTATCGACTGAAGTTCTCGAAATAGATGTATCGGCATTCTTGGTGTCGTCTAAATCTATTCCCATACGCTTATACGCGGGTTGTTTCTCAATGTCCTCTATCTTGGAAGCGCTGTTTCTGAATTTGTAATTAAACTCCTTCATCTTTTTCTTGCGCTCTTCGGTTCTATCTTTTAACAACTTGGAGATAGGCGAATTAAGTGGATCGGCCGGACCCTCATCCTCCTCTTCTTTTTTCGCCGGAGCCTCTACGGTCTTGGTCTTGAATTCTATTTCTTCTTCTTCCCGTTTCTTTGGTTTGGCCTCATTCAGCATGGATTCCACCTCCTGGTAGTCATCCAGACTGTATCGCTTTACCCCATCTTCCGAAAATTCGGTAACCGGCACCACTTCCAGATGGTCCTTTACTTCAATGTCATCGACCTCTGAAAATTCGTATTCCTCCTCCATCTCAGCATCCAAATCCTCTACGCTTTCAACCGATCGATCGGGTTTTGAAGTCGAATAGGCCGGTAAATCGAACATCAGCATTTGCTCATCGGCTGAATCTTCAGGAGTTTTATCTTGTGATTTGTTCGGCGCTTCTGTTTCTGCTTTTACCTTGATCTCTTCCTTTTTCTCAACTATTACGAACTCATTTACATCGATTTCGTTAATCATTACCTGCTCGAATTCGGCCAAATGATGAATGTCGATCTCTTCGAAGGTAACATCGATATTCTTCAGCAATTCGGTAGTTTCGATGTAATTCTCGAATTTATAGACTGCTGCTGCTTCATCGATCGGATCCTCTTTGTCTGCCCGGTCTTCCACGGCATCGGCTTCATCTTCTACCTCGAAGAGGGTGTGTTTAATAACCTCCGGCGCTTTAGTTGTTGTTTTGGTTTCGGAAGGTTTCTTCGGAATATCTACCGGAGAAGCCGTAGCTTTAGGATTAAGCACCTGTTCTGCTCTTTGCTCTTCCTCCAGAGTGTGAATAATTTTTTTCGATTCGGTGTTTACGATCTCATCCTGCTGTTCGGCATTGAAACCTGTGGCAATAACTGTTATGGAAATTGCCCCGTCCAGGGTTTCGTCTTCTCCAACCCCCATAATGATATTAGCACTGTGTCCGGCCTCTTCTTGTATATAATCGCTAATCTCACCTATTTCGTCTATGGTGATCTCCTCAGTACCCGAAACAATAAGCAGCAATACGTTCTTGGCACCTTTTATCTTATTATCGTTAAGTAAGGGAGAGTCTAGTGCCTTACTAATAGCATCGGCAGCCCTGTTGTTACCAATTGCGCTGGCACTTCCCATGATAGCCGTTCCGCTATTTGCCAATACCGTTTTGGCATCCCGAAGGTCGATGTTCTGGGTATAGTGATGTGTAATTACCTCGGCAATTCCTCTTGCTGCTGTGGCCAAGACCTCATCGGCTTTGCTAAATCCGGCCTTGAAACCGAGATTCCCGTATACTTCACGAAGCTTGTTATTGTTGATCACAATTAACGAATCGACATTCTGCCTAAGGTTCTCCACCCCTATCATGGCCTGGTCGTTACGCAGCTTTCCCTCGAATTGAAATGGTATGGTTACAATCCCCACGGTAAGAATATCTAATTCTTTAGCCATTTTGGCGATGATGGGTGCCGCTCCCGTACCTGTACCTCCACCCATACCGGCAGTGATAAAGATCATCTTGGTATTGGTGGTAAGCATATTCTTTATTTCCTCCATGCTCTCAACTGCCGATTGTTCACCAATCTTAGGATTGGCACCGGCTCCAAGACCTTCGGTAAGAGAAACACCAAGCTGAATCCGGATAGGCACCGGGCTATTCTCAAGGGCCTGAGCATCGGTATTACAAATTACAAAGTCAACGCCTTTAATCCCCTGGCTAAACATGTGATTAATTGCGTTACTTCCTCCACCGCCAACTCCAATTACTTTTATGACGTTAGACTGATTTTTCGGCAGATCGAAAGAAATGTTGTCGAATTCGGTTTTGCTGCTCATATGTTTTGTTTTGCGAGGTTTTTATGTCTTTTAATTATCGGATAGCACTTTATTCGGCGTTATCCAGAAATTCTTTAAATTTTTCAGCCCATTTATCAAAAAACCGTTTACGGTCTTTAGGGGCCCGATGGTCTGCTTCGTCTTCATCCTGAACTGCTGTTTGCACTGAGCCGTTTTCAGAATTCATCTCAGACTCGACTATGGCCTTGATTCCCTTGCCCGGCTCTCTTTTATTCAAGCTGCTGAGTACCAATCCCACGGCTGTAGCGTACATCGGACTGGTGGTTTCCGAATCACTATCCCCGGCTAGATGTTCATTGGGATATCCAATTCGTGTATCCATTCCGGAAATATATTCCACCAATTGCTTTAAATGCTTTAGCTGTGCACCACCTCCCGTAAGAACGATGCCGGCGATTAGTTTTTTCTTCTGTTCTTCATGCCCGTAGTTTTTGATTTCCAGGTAAACCTGTTCAATAATCTCGACTACCCTGGCGTGAATTATCTTACTTAAGTTCTTCAAGGTGATCTCCTTAGGCTCCCTGCCTCTCAGGCCCGGAATGGAAACGATCTCGTTGTCCTTGTTCTCCCCCGGCCAGGCTGAACCAAACTTTATCTTCAGAAGCTCTGCCTGCTTTTCAATTATGCTGCAGCCTTCTTTGATATCTTCAGTAATTACATTACCTCCAAAAGGAATTACGGCCGTATGCCTGATAATACCATCCTTAAAAATTGCCAGATCGGTGGTCCCTCCTCCTATGTCGATGAGTGCCACTCCTGCCTCCTTCTCTTCCTGACTTAAGACCGCATTGGCTGATGCCAGCGGTTCCAGCGTTATACCGGAGAGTTCCAGTCCTGCACTTTTAACACATCGACCAATATTCCGGATGGAAGAAACCTGCCCTACAACCACGTGAAAATTAGCTTCCAGCCTGCCGCCATACATCCCGATAGGTTCCTTTACTTCGGCTTGTCCGTCTACTTTGTAGTCCTGGGGAAGCACGTGGATAATCTCTTCTCCCGGTAACATAACCAGTTTGTGTACCTGATTGCAAAGCCGCTCGATATCGTCTTCATCTATAACTTCATCGCTGTTGCTCCGGGTGATATAATCGCTGTGCTGAAGGCTTCTTATGTGCTGTCCGGCAATCCCGACCACTACTTCCCCTATCTTCATTCCCGAGGAGGTCTCTGCATCCTGCACGGCCTGCTGAATAGATTTTATGGTCTGGGTGATATTGTTTACAACGCCCCTGTGAACACCCAGGCTCTTGGATTTTCCAATGCCCAGAATCTCCATTTTACCATAGTCATTCTTCTTCCCGATCATCGCGACAATCTTTGTTGTTCCGATATCTAATCCTACGGCGATATTATCGTGTTCCATGGTCATTATTTTTTGTCGCTACTACCTGGTTTCCAAACTCGAGATCAACCGAGGAATAACTGTTAATGATATTATCATCTTTTGTTTTCTTATAAAAAGCCTTGAAGTTCTGAAACTTTCGTGCTATGTCCGATGGTTGTCCAAAATTCACATCCAGTTCATGCTTTCTCAACCTCAATATTACCGATCCGTCCTTTTGCACATGTAATCCTACAACACTGCTCTTCATAAATTCATCTTTTTCTACTTCCAGGATCAGGGGTACGATCTCCTTAAAATTTGTTCTTGAAAATCCGGTCACCAATGGAACCCGGGCCGTATAGACATTGGATAATGGCATTATTTCTCCATCTTCATCCAAATAATAATCCGGCGATGCTGCCACCCTGGCGATTGGATTTCTCTGTTCGATCCGCGCACCTAAAATACCGTCGACCGTTACGAAAACTTCTGCATTTCTGATCATTGGATTGTCCAATAACCGCTGCTCCATCTCATTCAAAACTAAAGTTTCTTTAACTATGCTCGTAACCTTGACTTCTTTTTGTATTAACAATTTATTAACTGCATCAATAGTGATAAATGGCTCGTTTTCGTCGGTAAATTCAACGTCGATTCCAATTAAATTTCGCGCATTATTCCGCTCTTTCGTAAACCCGAAAAGAAAACCGATCAGCACGACCAGCAGCGCAATTTTTATATACCACCAATTAACTCTCATCGTTCAGATAATTCGTTATTTTAGCTACTTCAGCTCCAATATCTCCAGCACCAACTATAAGGTTTATACGGCAGGCTGCCGCTTTTATTGCTGCAGGTAGTTTATTTTTAGTGAGCAGGCTAACTTCTTTCTTGTCAATCTTCTCCATTAGCCATCGGGAGGTTATTCCCTGAATTGGCACTTCTCGGGCGGGGTATATATCCAATAGTATAATCTCGTCGAAACGGGCTAATGACGCTGCGAAAGCATCGGCAAAATCCCTGGTCCTGCTAAAGAGATGAGGCTGAAAAACAATTAGCTTTCTATCTTCCGGATACAACTCCTGCACTGCCTGGTACAAGGCATCTATTTCAGAAGGATGGTGGGCATAATCGTCTATAAGCACCAGGTTGTCTCGCTTTATCTTATAAGAAAATCTTCTCTGCACCCCTCTAAATCCCGATAAAGCCCTGGGCAGACAATGGGTTGGGGAACCCGCCAGAATTGCCATGCCCAGAGCTGTGATCGCATTTTGCAGGTTGTGATGTCCGGGTAGTAAAAATTTTAGATTCTTTATTGTTTCGGTAGGAGTTTTAAGGTTGAAAACGTAGCATTCATTCTCAATTCGAACGTTTTGAGCTTCAAAGTCGGCCGATTCTTCTATTGCCACGGTCCTTCCTTTTAGGGGAAGTCCTTTTTTTACCAACAGCTTGTTGGTGTCGGGCACCAGTGCCGCAAACTCCCTGAACGCATCTTCCAGGGCGCCGGAATCACCGTAAATATCCAAATGATCTGAATCCATTGAAGTGACACAGGCAATGTCCGGTTTCAGACTTAAAAATGAACGGTCGAATTCATCGGCTTCCACTACGGTGATGGTGTTGCCTCTGTAGATGAAATTCGAATTGTAATTCTCTGTAATTCCTCCTAAAAAAGCGGTGACCGGCATATCACAGTCTGCCAACAAATGGCCTAAAATAGCCGAAGTTGTTGTCTTTCCGTGAGTGCCAGCCACTGCCAAACATAAAGTGTTCTGTGTTACCTCTGCCAGGTAAGCGGCGCGTTTAACCAGGCGATACCCTTCAGCCTTAAACAAGTTAAACAAGGTATTATCTTTAGGGATTGCCGGGGTGTATACCACCAGTGTATCCTCTTTGTTCAATTTTTCCGAAGGTAATTCGGTAAGTGAATCCCTATAGGTTACCGAAATTCCTTCTCGTATCAATTCACGGGTAAGGTCCGTAGGGGTTTTATCGTAACCAAAGACCGTCATTCCCTGCATCTTGGCATAACGAGCCAGGGCGCTCATTCCTATTCCGCCTATGCCGATGAAGTAAATGGTCTTTATGTGGCCGAATTCACTCATTACCTAACTATCAGTTTTTCTATTTGGTCTGCGATCTCCCTGGTCGCGTTGGGCCTTGCAAGTTTTTTTATATTTTCTGAAAGCGATCTTTGCTTGGTTTCCGACTTCAGTAAACCGCTTAAAATTTCACTAAAATGATCTTCAGCCCAGTTTTCTGCCAATACGATTGCAGCATCCTTATCGGCAAGCGCAAGTGCGTTCTTGGTTTGATGATCTTCAGCAACATTAGGCGACGGAATAAAGATCACCGGTTTTCCAACAAGGCACAGCTCCGACACGGAAAGTGCACCGGCCCTGGAAACGATTATATCGGCCGCCGCATACGCCAGGTCCATTCTGTTCAAATAAGCGTGCACCTGAACCTTGTCGTTGGCCTTCGTTTTGTAATCTTCGTAGTAATACTGCCCGCATTGCCAGATGACGTTTATTCCTTCGGAATCGAAGAATCCTAATGACGAATCCATCAACCCATTGATCTTTCTCGCGCCAAGGCTACCGCCCAGTACCAGGAGTGTTATATTGCTTTCATCGAGCTTAAAATATTCTAATGCCGCTTTACGTTTTCCTGAAATATCGACCAGGTCTTTTCTTACCGGATTACCCGTAAGTACGATTTTTTCCGCCGGAAAGAATTTTTGCATGCCCTCGTAAGCCACGCAAATCTTTTGCACCTGTTTTTTCAACCATTTATTGGTAATTCCGGCATAGCTGTTTTGCTCCTGAATAAGGCAGGGCACCTTCTTCATACTCGCGACTTTTAAGAGGGGAGCACTGGCATAGCCGCCTGTGCCGATTGCTACATCCGGCTTGAATTTGTTAAGGATTTGGTTGGATTTAACCAGGCTGGATACCAGTTTAACGGGAAACAACAGATTTTTTAGCGATAATTTCCGCTGAAGACCACTAATCCACAGGCCTTCGATCTTATATCCGGCGTTGGGAACCTTCTCCATCTCCATGCGGTCGTCGGCACCGACAAACAGGAACTGTGCATCCGGGTACCTGCCTTTTAATTCATCGGCAATGGCCAGCGCAGGATAAATATGTCCTCCTGTTCCTCCGCCCGATATTATAAATCTAAATGGTCTCACTTAATATATCTAATGGGTTTTCTACTGTTTCCATTTCTTTTAATTTCTCCTGTCGCTTTGCGCTCACACTTAGCACCATTCCCAGTGCGAGACAGGTCATCCAAATAGAGGTTCCTCCACTGCTTATAAGAGGCAGGGTCTGCCCGGTCACAGGGAATAATTCTACTGCCACGGCCATATTTATCATAGCCTGAAGCACTATAGGCATACCTACACCAATTACCAGCAACTTTCCGAAGATCGACATGGCCTTCGATGCCACTATCACCAACCTGAAGAGTAACATGAGGTACAGGAACATCAGAAACAATGCCCCCAAGAGGCCAAACTCCTCAACAATTATCGCATAGATGAAATCGGACGAAGATTGTGGTAAAAAGTTCTTTTGAATGCTTTTGCCCGGACCTTGTCCCGTTACACCTCCGCTGGCTATGGCGATCTTTGCCTTTTCAATCTGGTAATCGGCCTCAGTATCCTGGCTGTCGGTGAAGTTCTCTATCCTGTTCATCCAGGTATCCACCCTGTTGGGAAACATATCTGGAAAGGCCTTGGCCGTTAGTATAAACAGGGTAAGTAATATAAGGCCGGCTCCCAGTACGATCCCCAGATACTTAAAAGGATACCCCCCAATAAAAACTAACATCACCACCATGGCAAATATCATAGCGGTAGTGGATAAATTGGCTGGGAGTATGAGTGCCAATACAATGAAAACAGGCAGCCACAAGGGTAAAAGCGATTCCTTGAACGTGATTTCCCTGTCTTTTATCTTGGAAAGGTACCTGGCTACATAGGTTAAAAGGACTACGCCCGCAAGCGTCGATGTTTGAAATGTAACCCCTACAAAAGGCACGCGAATCCAACGACTTGCATTAGCACCTTCTATGGTCGTTCCCTGGGCCAGGGTAACTAATAATAACACGATCACCACCGGTAGTGCGATAAGGGATAAGCCCCTGAAATAGTGATAGGGTATTTTATGAACCCCGTATAGTATGGCAAATCCCAATAAAAGATGCGCAAAATGTTTCAGCAGATATTGCAACGTACTTCCGTCGCCATACAGATAGGCCAGGTTGCTGCTGGCACTGTAGACCGGAAGAAAAGAAAATAGCGCCAACAGGCCCGCAACCGCCCAGATGGCTTTATCTCCTTTTATATTCTTTAATATGCTGAACATACTGCTTTAACTAAATTCTATAAATTCCTTACTGCTTCTTTAAACTGTCGTCCCCTGTCCTCATAATTGTCAAACAGGTCGAAGCTTGCACAGGCGGGCGACAATAACACACTATCGCCTTTGGTTGCCAGGCGATACGCAACCTGTACGGCCTTGCTCATAGAGTCTGTTTCAACCATGATATCCACACAGCTTCCAAACTGACTAATGATCTTTTCGTTGTCCACCCCAAGACAGATTATCGCCTTTACCTTTTCATTCACGAGGGGGAGTAATTCGGTATAATCATTTCCTTTATCAACGCCTCCTACAATCCACACGGTGGGTGATTCCATGCTGTCGAGGGCATAGAACGTAGCATTAACGTTGGTTGCCTTCGAATCGTTGATGTACATCACGTTGTTGATCTTCAATACCTTTTCAAGGCGGTGTTCCACACCCTGAAAGTTTTCCAAAGATTCCCGGATGGTCGCTTTGCGTATTTTGAGCAAGGTCGCCACAGTGGCAGCTGCCATGGCGTTTTTAACGTTGTGCTGACCTTGTAATCCTAATGTTGCGATTGGCATAATTTCTTCTGTGTTTTTTATGGTTATTATTAGTTTGTTTTCTTTTATATAAGCACCCTTCTCAAGGGTTCTGGTAACTGAGAACGGTATCTTGGTGGCTCTCAGGGTATTTTCTTCAAGCCATTTTACTATTGTTTTATCGTCGGCGTCGTAAATAAAAAAGTCATCTTCTGTCTGATTCATCACTATTCTGAACTTGGCGGCTATATACTTTTGAAAATCGCCATCATACCTGTCGAGATGATCCGGAACGATATTGGTTATCACCGCAATATGACAGCGGAATTTCTCTATTCCGTCCAGTTGGAAGCTGCTTAGCTCCAGCACATAATGACTGTGCATTTCCCTGGCCACCAGTCCGGCATAGCTCTTTCCGATATTTCCCCCCAGGGCCACATCCACACCCCCGTCTTTTAATAGCCTGTGCGTTAATGTGGCGGTGGTGGTTTTTCCGTTGCTGCCGGTTATTCCTACTATGGTCGCATCGCTGTAACCCGAAGCGAATTCAATTTCAGAGACCACTTTTACACCCGCTTCCATAAGTCTGCGAATCACTTCGGTATTATCGGGTATCCCCGGACTTTTCATCACCACATCGGCATCGAGAATACGTTCGTAAGTGTGCTTACCTTCTTCCCAGTTAATTTCATGATGTTTAAGAACGTCCTTGTACGTTTCCTTTATTTTTCCGAAGTCGGATACAAACACTTCGTAATCTTCCTTTTTTCCCAGGATGGCTGTGCCCACTCCACTTTCTCCGGCTCCTAAAACAACCAACTTCTGCTTCATCATTACCTCACTTTAAGCGTCACTATGGTGATGATCGCCAGGAAAATCCCCACGATCCAGAATCGGGTCACTATCTTACTCTCATGAAAGCCTTTTACCTGATAATGATGATGAAGTGGAGACATCCTGAAAATCCGCCTGCCTTCACCGTATTTCTTTTTGGTATACTTGAACCAGCTAACCTGCATGACCACCGACAAATTCTCCATCAGGAATATCCCGCAGAGTATGGGGATAAGGAGTTCCTTCCGTACCGCCACCGCGATAACGGCAATGATGCCACCGATGGTAAGACTCCCGGTGTCTCCCATAAAAACCTGGGCCGGATAGGCGTTGTACCACAGAAAACCAATCAATGCACCTACAAAGGCCGTTATAAAAATGGTCATCTCCCCGGTGTTGGGGATATACATAATATTGAGATAGTCTGAAAAAATGAGGTTCCCCGATACCCAGGCGAACAATGCCAGGGTGATGGCAATTATGGCCGAGGTGCCGGCAGCCAGGCCATCGATGCCGTCGGTAAGATTCGCCCCGTTAGAGACCGCGGTAATGATAAAGATCACTATAGGGATAAAGATGAGCCAGATATACTCTTTAGCATCTTCCCCGGCCCAGGCGATAAGGGATTCATAGTTGAATTCGTTCTTTTTTACAAATGGAATGGTGGTAAGCGGGGTCTTTTCCTCAGGGTAGAATTCCCTGGGTGAAGTCTGCATAACAGACTCGGTTGTATTTACCGGATTGATCTTTTCACGCTTAACTGTTACATCCGGATGCATATACATTATGGCTCCCACAAAGATTCCCAGGCCTACCTGTCCGATAATCTTAAACTTTCCCGGAAGTCCGGCCTTGTCGTTCCTGAACTTTTTCAGATAGTCGTCAATAAAACCGATCATTCCCATCCATATGGTGGTAACAATTAGCATAATGACATAGATATTTTCAAGTTTTGCCAATAGCAGAACAGGAACCAGAGTAGCCAGGATAATAATAATTCCGCCCATAGTTGGGGTACCGGCCTTTTCACTCTGACCTTCGAGGCCGAGCTCGCGGATCTCTTCACCCATTTGTTTTCTCTGAAGGAACCGAATGATCTTTTTCCCGAAAAAGGTTGCGATGATAAGAGAGAGAATCACTGCCAATGCCGCCCGAAAAGTGATAAACCCGAACAGTCCTGCCCCGGGGATATCGTACGTTCTTTCGAGATATTCAAATAAATAATACAGCATAATGCGTTATTTGTTTAATGCAGCAATGCATTCATTCACAATCTTAAAATCATCGAAATCGAATCGTTCTCCTTCGATCTCCTGATAGGTCTCATGACCTTTACCCGCTATGAGGATGATGTCGTTTTCTTCGGCTAACTGACAAGCGGTTTTAATTGCCTGCTTTCTGTCCGTTATCGAAAGGGTCTTTTTAAAATGTACTGCGGGCACTCCTTCCTCGATTTGCCTGATTATTTGCTCCGGGTCCTCATTACGCGGGTTATCACTGGTAAAAATCACCTTTGTACTAAGCTTAGAGGCGATTTCACCCATTTTTGGTCTTTTGGCAACATCCCTGTTACCACCACAACCTACAACCGTAATCAGACCTTCATTTCCGGTCCGGATGCTGTTGATGGTTTCCAGAACATTCTGTAAGGCGTCGGGCGTATGTGCGTAATCGACAATTACGGTAATATTGGTAGCCTTGGAAATAGCGTATTGAAATCGTCCGGCCACACTTTCCAGGGTGCTCATATGCTGTAACAATTCCATGGTTTCCAAGCCAAGCAGGTCTGCCGTGCCGTAGATAGCCAACATATTATAGGCATTAAAAGCACCGATAAGTTTTACCCAGAGTTCGTTATTATTTATCTTCAGTAGCAGCCCCTGGAACTGATTCTCCAGGATCTGAGCCTTATAATCTGCATAAGTCTTCAGGGCATAAGTGTATTTCCTGGCCTTGGTGTTCTGCAGCATCACCAGGCCATTCTTATCGTCGATATTAACCAGTGCAAATGATGACTTGGGAAGCCCGTCGAAGAATTGCTTTTTAACGTCGCGGTATTCTTTAAAATCCTTGTGATAATCCAAATGGTCGTGGGAGAGATTGGTAAATATCCCTCCTGCAAAATCCAGGCCTTCTGTGCGCTGCTGGTCGATCCCGTGCGAACTCACCTCCATAAAACAAAATTCAACCCCGGCTTCAACCATCTCGCGCAAGTACTTGTTAATTGTCAACGGATCAGGAGTAGTGTGGGTAGCGGGAAATTCCAATGATCCCACCATGATCTTTACAGTCGAGATCAGACCGGCCTCGTAGCCCGCCTTTTTAAAAAGGTCGTAAAGCAGGGTGGCCACAGTGGTCTTGCCGTTTGTACCCGTAATGCCCACCAATTTTATTGATGCCGATGGGTTTTCATAGAAGTTGGCCGCCATCAGCGCAAGCGCCTTTTTACTATCGGCTACCTGCACATATGTAATGCCGTTAATTACCAGGTCCGGAATTTGTTCACAGACAATGGCGATTGCTCCTTTATCGGAAGCCATCTTGATATAATCGTGCCCGTCAGACACACTGCCTCTTATTGCGACAAACACATCGTTGAGCGACACCTTACGGGAATCGAAATGGATATCGCCAAAAGCCGTGGAGGTTGTGCCTATTGTTTTTTCAATAGGTACTTTATACAATATGTCCTTTAATAAGATCAAGATATTATCAATACTATTTGTTGTCCTTTCTTAATTGCGGTGCCCTCGGGAATCGACTGTTCCTTTACAGTACCATTGCCTTTAACCTCTACCTTAAGCCCCAGATTCTCCAGCAGCGCCACTGCATCCATGCCTGCCATCCCGGTTACATCCGGCATGGTTCTTATATCGGCCTGTGCTTTTTCGTAATAGCTTTCAAAATCCTCCTCCAGCAGTGGATCTTCTTTATCTACGTCTGTGATATCAGCGATAAGAGGGGAATCGGTAAATATTTTCTGGGCAATGCGCTTGAATACAGGTCCGGTTACATCGGCTCCGTAGTATCCTTTCTTTGTGCTGGGTTTATGGATTACCACGATGCAGGAATACTTTGGATTGTCTGCCGGGAAGTATCCCGCAAAGGAAGAAATGTATTTTCTGTCGTCTTCCCAGCCGTCCAGCCAGTATTCGGTTCGGGCAGTTCCTGTCTTTCCCGCCATGGAAAAATGTTCGGAATACAAACTCTGACCTGTGCCCCGCTTCACTATGTTAAGCAGTATATCCTGAATTTTCTTCAGGGTTTCTTCTGAACAGATCCTGTTTTCAATCACTTCACTTTCAAATGTCTCTACCGGCTGGTTAAACGCCCTGATCTCCTTGATGAATCGAGGTTTTACCATAACCCCATCGTTGGCGATTGCGTTGTAAAATGTCAGGGTTTGCAGTGGTGTAAGACTCAGGTTGTAGCCATAGGCCATGGATGGTAAGGCGTTCTTACTCCACTTCGGATGACCGGGTTCGGGGATCATGGGCGTCCCTTCACCTTTTATACGAATGCCTACCTTCTTATCCAGATGCCAGGACTTCAGCCTGTCGGTAAACTTTTTAGGATCGCTTGCGTAGTGATCGTCGATGATGGATGCAAGCCCGATATTGGAAGAGACTTCCAGGGCCCGTGCAGCCGAGATCTCACCATAGCCGCCTCGTTTGCTGTCGTTGATGTTTCGCCCGTAAAATCGTTTACTTCCCTGTTTGGTGTCCACTACAGTGGAAGTATCTATAACTTTATCTTCCAGAGCGGCCATAAATGCCATCACCTTAAATGTAGAGCCCGGTTCGTGGCTCTCACCCACCGCATAGTTTAATTTTTCATAATAGGTACCTTCGGAAGTACGCCCAAGGTTTGCCACCGCCTTGATCTCTCCGGTTTTAACCTCCATAACAATTACACTTCCGTGTTCCGCCTCGTAGTATTCCATCTGCTTAAGCAGCGCGTGGTGGGCTATATCCTGAATATTTACATTGATGGTGGAAATAACATCGAAGCCATCCTGAGGTTCAACCTCGTTGTCGTCGAATACAGGCTTCCATTGTCCTTTGGCTATCTTTTGCTTTAAGCGACGGCCTTCTTTTCCTTTGAGGTAGGTGTTAAATGCCCCTTCGAATCCCACTTCGTAGACCCCCGGTTGATTTTGTTTCTGACTGCCAACCAGCCTTTCGCCTATCTTGCCCATGGGATGCTCGCGAACGGTTCGCTGATCCATGATGAATCCACCTTTATAGGGTCCTTTTCTGAAGAGCGGAAAATTTTTCACCTTCACATAGTCGGAATACCCTAGATTCTTCGCAACCAGCAAATAGCGGTTTTTATCGGCCCGAGCCTTTCTGAATTTATTCTGGTAGTAGGAGGCCGGTTTCCCGAACATTTTGGACAGTTCCCTTGAAAGCGGAACCAGGTATTCTTTAAAATCGGCCGAAGAGACTGTAACCGCATCGAAGCGGATATCGTATTTCGGCACTGAAGTGGCGAGCAAGCTTCCATCGTCGGCATAAACATTTCCCCGGTTGGCAGCAATAACGAAATTCCGGGTGGTGTTCTTCTCGGCCAGTTCGCGATATTTATCTCCTTCGACGAACTGGATATTGACAAGTTTAACCACCACCGCTATCGCTACGATGAACATACATCCGGCGATAATGTAGAAGCGCGTTAGTATGTTTTTTTCTTCTATGGCCACCTGTTAGTCTTTAGCTGAGGTTATTCGTATTATTTGCGGGGGTGTTTCCGAAGGTTTAAGCCCCCGACTTTCCATTGCCCTTATAATTCTGCTTTCCAGTTTGGTCTGCATGAGTTTCATACGAACATCCACGTACTCACTCTTAAGTTCCTTTACTTCGTTGTGCAGCTGGGCGATGCGATGCACTTTCTTATCGGCACTATGGCTGCTGGCGATCATGATGAGGGCCAATACAGAGAGAAAAATGATAAACCGCCAGTTCTTAATAGCGTCGTCACTCACCAGGAACCTGCCTTTAACCACATTGTAAAAACTCTTCTGTATCATTTCCTTTTACACTTCTATTCGTTATAGTTTCTCGGCAACCCGAAGTTTTGCACTGCGAGCCCTGGGGTTCTCTTCAATTTCCTCTTCATTGGGAATCACGAATTTGCCAACCGGCTTAAGGGGTACTTCAACTCTTCCGAAGACATCCTTTTCCGGCTCTCCTTCAAAAAGCCCGTTTCTCATAAACCGCTTTACCAACCGGTCCTCCAGGGAGTGATATGAAATAAGACTTAACCGCCCCCCTGGCTTTAACACCTCGACAGTTTGCATTAAGAATTCTTTCAGAGCATCCAGCTCCTGGTTGACTTCAATTCGTATAGCCTGGTATATCTGGGCCAGGATTTTATTTTCTTTGTGCTTCGGAAGAAATTTTCCCAGTGCATTTTTCAGCTGACTGCTATTTTTGATGGGTTCAGCGGATCGACGCTCCACGATCATTCGGGCCATTCCTGCCGCAGCTCTTAACTCTCCGTACTGAGAGAGCACGGATCGCAGTTGTTTTTCGTCGTAAGTGTTAATCACATCGAAGGCCGAAAAACTACTTCCGCGATTCATACGCATGTCGAGCTCAGCTTCGAAGCGGGTAGAAAACCCGCGTTCGGCTACGTCGAACTGATGGGATGATACCCCGAAATCACCCAGGATTCCGTCTACTTGCTTGTGTCCGTAGAAACGCAGAAAGCGCTTGAGAAATCTAAAGTTTTCATTGATCAACAAAAACCTTTGGTCGTCGATAGCATTCTCAAGCGCATCTGCATCCTGATCGAAGGCAATTAATGTTCCTTCGCTCCCTAGTCGGTTTAAAATTTCGCGCGAGTGGCCCCCGCCGCCAAAAGTCACATCCACGTATGTTCCGTTAGGCTGGATGTTGAGGCCGTTGACCGTTTCTTTCAGTAGTACGGGTCTATGATATTCCATGGTCTGCACTGCTTGCATCTCCCATTACTTCTTCAGCCAAATCTGCAAAATCATTGGCAGCATCATCAATGGCTTGTTCATATTTATTCTTATCCCATATCTCGACTATATTAATGGCCGAGGAAATCACTATTTCCTTATCGATTCCTGCAAATGATGCCAGGTCCTTGGGAATGTTCAACCTGCCTGAAGCATCCAGTTCAACCGTTTTAACACCTGCCGTAAAACGTCTTATAAAATCGTTGTTCTTCCTGTTGAACCGGTTTAACTCGCCCATCTTTTTCATCAGCTCCTGCCACTCGTTCATAGGATACATTTCCAGGCAAGGCTGGAATACTGCTCGTTTGATCACGAACGAATCCTGGGCCACAGAAGCTAGCTGCTTTTTAAGGGCAGTAGGTACCAGCACACGTCCTTTAACGTCTGCTTTACATTCGTATGTGCCTATAAGGTTGAGCATAAGAAGCTTGCGAAATCAATGATTGTGATTCAAATATATAGAACTTTTCCCACTTTTTCCCACTTTTTACCACTTTGTTGATAAGTTTTACCACTACCGGGCTCACATACATATAATTCGCTCATATTTACCTGTTTATCACCTCGCTTTAATTGTTGTTAAGCGTACTAAATCTGGCCGATGAGAGCGTTTTTATACAGCCTGTTTTACGATTAAACGAAGTTTGCGATTACATCATCTTTCAACATATTTTGTGTATTTTAGCGAATGTTAACTAAGTGACCGAATGGCGAACCAATTACGCGAAGAAGGCAAATTCAAGTATCTGCAACAGGGAGAAGGTACTCCGATAATAGTATTGCACGGATTGATGGGAGGTCTGAGTAATTTTGACGGTGTACTGGATTTTTTTCCTAAACGGGGTTATCAGATCCTGATACCTGAACTTCCAATCTACTCCATGCCCATCTTAAAGACCAACGTAAAGCGTTTTGCGACCTACGTTTCCGAATTTATCGACCACAAGGGGTTTAGCAAAGTAATACTGCTGGGAAATTCCCTGGGGGGTCATATAGGACTGCTGTGTACTAAACTCTATCCCGCAAAAGTTCAGGCACTAATTATAACCGGGAGTTCCGGCCTTTACGAAAGTGCCATGGGCGAAAGCTATCCCAAGCGCGGTGACAGAGATTATATTCAAAAGAAAGCGGAAAACGTATTTTACGACCCAAAAATAGCCACCAAGGAGATCGTAGACGAGGTTTACGCTTCGGTGAACGACAGGAATAAACTCATAAGGACGCTCTCTATTGCAAAGAGTGCTATTCGCCACAATATGTCGAAAGACCTCCCGAATATGAAGACCCCGACCTGTATTATATGGGGCAAACAGGACAACGTTACTCCACCCGAGGTAGCCGAAGAATTCCATGAGCTGCTGCCCGATGCGGATCTGTATTGGATCGACAAATGTGGTCATGCAGCCATGATGGAACACCCTGATACCTTTAATGAACTGATGTACGCCTGGCTGCAACAGCGTGGGTTCTAAACAAATAATATGAAAATTGTATCGGCAGAATTCGTAATGAGCAACAGCGATGTTGCCAAGTGTCCGGCAAACCGGCTACCGGAGTATGCCTTTATTGGCCGAAGCAATGTGGGAAAATCTTCCCTCATCAATATGCTGATGCAGCGCAAAAATCTCGCTAAAACTTCCGGTAGGCCCGGTAAGACACAGCTCATCAATCATTTTCTGATCAACAAGAACTGGTACCTGGTCGATCTGCCGGGATATGGCTACGCCCGGGTTTCAAAAACTGCTAAAAAGACCTTTCAGAAATTTATCACTGCCTACTTCAACAAGAGGGAGCAGCTGGTTTTGGGATTTGTCCTCATAGATTGCAGGCATGAACCCCAGCAAATAGATCTCGATTTTATGCAGTGGCTGGGTGAAAACCAGATTCCGTTTGCCATTGTTTTCACTAAAGCCGATAAACTGAAACCTCAGCCATTAAAAGACAATATAGAAGCCTACCAGAAAAAATTACTTGAGACCTGGGAAAGCATGCCTCCCTACTTTATCACTTCAGCCAGCAAAGACTACGGCAGGGATCAATTACTGGATTATATCGATGCCATTAACACCGAATTAAACGCAGCAGGTTAATACTACTTCTTAAGCTCGAGCTTTTCAGCAAAATAATCACAGAAATCGCGCATGGTCGCGGCCATTTTCTCGTCCCCGGTGGCTCTTTGGAAGGTGCCGGACATAGCCATTAAGGTTTGATGAAAGAACACCTTCATCTCGTCCAGAGGCATATCCTTTGTCCAGAGATCTATCCTCAACGCTTCCTGAGTGCGGTGGTCCCATACCGATAAAAGCATAGCCTTCGATTCGCTGTCTTCGATACCGCCATCGGGAGCGGTCCAATGTAATTCTTCAGGGATCTTATTTTCGTCCAGGCGGACTTTTATGGATATTTCGGAGGTGTGAGTAGCCATTATCGTTCAGGTTTATATTTTGAATTGGTATAAATTTCTTCGGTTGTCTTTATCATTAGCTGTGGCACGGTAACATCGTTCCTCTCCATATAGGCCCGCACTATTTGCCACCCGATAAACCGTCCAATCATCCCGGGAGATTCATTATCGATCTCGAGATAGAATTTGGAAAAGGGAGCAGCATTGATAAAGCGACCCGGCAGCTTGGGATCACTGCTAAACAGTAATTCGTTCTCGATAAAATAACGCCAGATCTCTTCTTCATTCTCCAAAGCCCAGGCCATTTCTTCTTCCGAATATCCTATTTTCTCAGCATCGGGGATTTCCGGCAACCAGATATCCTTTAAATAAAGTTCTTTTCCGTAATAGATCATTTGCGAAAGCAGGTTTCGCTGGCGCGGGATGGCTATCAACTGACGGGCATACGCTTCAGCCACATCAGGACCGAGTTGGGAAGGTTTTAGATTTTTAGCTACATAACGCTTAATTCCTTCATAGAACTCGTGCTCACTTCCCAGGTAAGTATCCAGTCCGATAACCAGTAAGCTATCGGCTACGATAACCTTATTCTGGTAATCCACATCGGAGGTAACCGTTACCGTAACAGGCTCTTCAAATTCAGGGAAATAGTATGCTATATGTTGGAACAGCGGATACAATACAGCTTCGATCTTTTCATTGTCGGGGAACACTTTTAAGACTTCCCGGTTAAGCTGTTGCTGCAGAGTGTCCCGCATGCGTCCTACCCAAATACTGTCGTGAAATTGTTCGGGAAAAAAGGCGGGAAATTTTTTCTTTAAGCGGGGAAGATCTTCTACGGAGGCAGAGGCAAATTCCTTGTCGAATCGCTCTATGCGAACATCCATGGGGATTCTTTCGATCTCCTTTTCCACAGCGCTTTTATCACTGCAGCAAACCATGATAAAAAATAAAAAAAGGACTGCTGTATACTTCATTTACAGAAATACTTAATTAGTTTAACGGCACAGGTTTTTAGAAAGTATCTAAATGCCTATTTTTGTGTTGCAAAGTTATCATTATAAACTCAGAATCCTTCAAATATGAAGACCGAAAAAGTAGTCGATTATATAGTCTCATGGTTAAAGGATTATGCGGCAGCTGCAAAAATGGAAGGCTTTGTGATTGGCGTTAGCGGAGGCATCGATTCTGCGGTAACTTCTACCCTGTGCGCCATGACCGGCATGCGAACGCTATGCGTGGAGATGCCCATCCACCAGGCAGAAAGTCAGGTGAACCGAGCGCAGGAACATATAAAGCAATTAAAAGATCGGTATGCCAATGTGACCAACGTAGAGGTAGAACTCACCTCGGTTTTCGAGACCTTTAAAAGCACCATCCCCCTTACCAGCAACGATACCTATCTCGACCTCAGCCTGGCGAACACACGGGCTCGTTTGCGCATGACTACCCTTTATTTCTTTGCCGGACTGCACCGCTATCTTGTGGCCGGTACAGGCAACAAAGTTGAGGATTTTGGGGTGGGGTTTTACACCAAGTACGGTGACGGCGGGGTGGACCTCAGTCCCATTGCCGACCTGCTTAAAAGTGAGGTATACGAGATTGGTCATTTTGTACAGGTTCCCCTAAGTATTATGCAGGCGGCTCCAACCGACGGTTTATTTGGAGATAGCCGTACAGATGAGGACCAACTGGGTGCAAGTTATGACGAATTGGAATGGGCGATGGAAATGGACCAAAAAGGCAAGATTCCCGCCGATTTCAGTGGCCGTGAAAAAGAGGTATTAAGCTTATATTTACGTCTTAATAGAGCCAATCAGCATAAAATGAACCCCATTCCTGTCTGTATATTACCTGCCCATCTTAAAAATTAAGTGCATTCAACGAGTTTTTACTACGTTGAACGAAATTTCTTAAGACGAAACATTCTTTTCTTTAGATTTGATTTGTAGTATTTCTATTACAAAAACCTCACACAAATAACAAGTAATTGTTATTCGTGTCTTTCTTATAAAAGACATCTTAATAAAATGAAGAAAATATTTATCGCCGATCATCATCCGGTAACCAGAAAAGGGATAGCCTGTATGCTAAAAAAGAACGATAATTTTAAAATTATCGGCAAAGCTAACAACGGAGATGAATTGTACAAGAGTTTACAAGAAGAGAAGCCGGACATTCTAATTATGGAGATCGATATGCCTCATATCAATGGCATTAACGCGCTTCGTGGTATAAAAACCGAATTCCCGGAAGTAAGAGTCCTTATCTTCTCCACCCACCCGGAAGAGATTTATGCGCTACGGTCTATCAAGTCCGGTGCAGCGGGCTATGTTCCAAAGACCGCTTCCACAAAGTTATTCCTGAAAGCCTTAAAGCAAATTGCCAAAGGAGGTATCTTCCTGAACGAGGATCTCACTTCGACCTTTACAAGCAGAAATGTTGGGGAAACCAGTGCTATTAGCCGTTACAAGAAATTATCGTCCCGCGAAATCGAAGTTTTAAACCTGCTGTCCAGCGGAAAGCGAAACAAGGACATTGCCAATGCGCTTAACATTAACGAGAAAACAGTTAGTACGTATAAAACCAGGCTGCTAAAGAAACTAAAGGTTGATAACCTGGCCGATCTTATCCACCAGTCTCGAATGTTTCAGTTTGGATAATTAAAGTACTCTGCGAAGTTTCGTAGAAAGTACTTCCTTTAATTTTTTATAATCCTCAATATTCTCCATTACGGAGCGGTCTTCGTATTCCCCGTTTATCACCGGACTGTTGGCCAGTTCAGAGATTTTTGTGGTTACAAGATGACGCCTGAGGTTTAGTACCGTTTCGTTTACCACTTGGGAAATGGTGTCTTTTTTCTCCTTTACAAAGATATCCTTGCCCTCCCAGTTGTGCAGGCTGTGCTTCTCATCCTCCATGAGGATATTGGTTACGATTTCAGCTTTTTCAGGGGGAAGTTGGTTCACCAGGATATCGATCTTGATATCGCGTTCCTCGTTTAACCTATTGATGATCTCGTAGTACAACGCCCTGAATTCATCATTCGTAAACTCGATCTCGTCGTCCTGCAGGTCGAGATAGATTTTTTCATAGACCTTGGTACGTACCTTTTCCGGGGTAAATGCAATCTTTCCTTCTTTAGTGGTTTCGAGGATCAGGTCCTCGAATTCCTCGTCCTCGGTTCCATACAGGAGTAGCAATTCAATGATCTTGAGCTCGAGCTCGTACTGAACATCGACTTTAGGAAGCTGTTTCGAATCCGTGGTAACTATCCCCATATTCTCCAAATGGGGTTGTTGAGTTTTCCTGCCCGTATCCCGCTTTACCTTCTGAAGGATCTGTGCAAGGGTATTAAAAAGTACTTCTTCCGAAATATCCATAATCCGGGCACATTCCTTAATGTACACCTCCTGCTTGATAGCGTCGGGAATCTTCGATATACTCACCACCATATCCCGGATGGTTTCGGCCCTGTTTATTGGATCGTTCTTTGCTTCTGAAGCCAGTAAGGACGCTTTGAAATTGATAAAATCGTTTGCGTTTTCATCCAGGTATTCCTTTAATTCTTCCAGCGAATTATCCCTTGCGAAACTATCAGGGTCCTGTCCCTCGGGAAAAGTACATATGCGAACGTTCATCCCCTGTTCGAGGATAAGGTCTACCCCTCTCAGTGAAGCGCGAAGCCCTGCCGCATCCCCGTCGAAAAGAACGGTGACATTCTTTGTTAGCCGATTGATAAGCCGTATCTGCTCCGGGGTCAATGCAGTTCCCGAAGAGGAAACCACATTCTCGATCCCGCTTTGATTGAACTGGATCACATCGGTATAACCTTCCACCAGGTAACAATTATCTTCTTTTGCGATGGCCTGCTTTGCCAGATAAATTCCATAAAGGACCTTGCTCTTGTGGTAAATATCGCTCTCAGGGGAGTTAAGGTACTTTGCGGCGCGTTTATCGGCTGTTAGTATCCTGCCACCAAAGCCCAGCACACGCCCACTCATACTTTTAATGGGAAACATCACCCTGCCTTTAAAACGGTCGAATTGCTTCTCTTCCTTGACGATGGTAAGGCCCGATTTCTCAAGGTACTCTAGCTTGTAGCCGTCCTTAATCGCTTTCGATGTAAAAGCCTCCCACGAATCGGGCGAATACCCCAACTCGAACTTCTTAATGGTTTCATCTGTGAAGCCGCGCTCCTTGAAGTAACTGAGTCCGATGGCTTTTCCTTCTTCCGACTTATGAAGCGCACTCACAAAAAAGTCTTTAGCGTATTCACTTACGAGATACAGGCTTTCCCGCTCATTTGCCTGAGCTTTTTGCTCGTCGGATTGCTGTGTCTCCTCTATCTCGATCCCGTACTTCTTAGCGAGATATTTGATGGCCTCCGGATAGGTGAAATGTTCGTGTTCCATCAGGAATGCCACAACGTTTCCGCCTTTACCGCTACTGAAGTCTTTCCAAATCTGTTTAACCGGCGACACCATAAAACTGGGGGTGCGCTCATCACTAAAAGGACTCAGGCCTTTAAAGTTACTTCCCGATTTCTTCAGCTGAACAAAATCGCCAATTACCTCCTCAACCCGGGCGGTTTCAAAGACACTATCTATGGTGGTTCTCGAGATCAAAAAGTAACAATTGGATGCGTAGGTAAAAATACCATTATTTTAAAGTTTAGACGAAAAAGGCCCTATTAAAAAATAAGGCCTCTTCGTTATCCAATCGCCATAGGTGTTTAATCCATATCGAATCGCAGACCCAGGGAGATATTGCGTTGTTCCACCGGGTTGTCCTTAAAGATGGTGTTCAGGTCGTATTTAACGTATAAGGCAGTATCCCGCCATCCCAGATAGGCACTTACCCCATAGATAAAATTGTTGGTGTTGAAGTTACCTTTTTCCTTGAGTTCAACATCCTGGCCCATATCGTCATAATGTAATTTCTGCCGAGCTCCTAATTTTATACCTGCATAGCCTCCAAGCCCTAGTTTCACCTGGTTATGGGTGGAGTATCGGAAATAATCGTCGTGTTCTATCTTCTTTGAGGGCCCGAACTCAAAGTGTACGGGCACGACCAGGTTGTCCAGGCGGAATTTGGATTTATCCAGGTCGCGGTCGAAGGTTTCCAGCACCGTTTCGGAGCCGGTATCAACAAAGTATTGGTTGTCCTTGGGTTTTAAGCCGTTGAACTGAAAGGACAGGCCGTATTTTACCCTTAGCCAATTGGTTTCTTTGAATACCCTGGTTTTCCAGGCCCAGCCGATTTCTGCAAATCTGCTTCCTGCCAACTTATAAATGTCATCCCCCAATTCTCCATCTATTATTGCGTTATTAAAACCTACGGCAAGCACGAAGTCGCTGGTGGTTCGACGGTCGTATTTCCGAGACCGGTTATCTTTCCCTATATAGAAAAAGGGTTCGTCGTCGTCTTCTTCGCTGCCAATCCTCAAAACAAAGCGATCCCCAGCTTCATCCAGCACTTCCACCGAATCGTTACGCACCAGCAGGGCAATTTTATTTTCGATGATGGCCAGGCGATTCTCGATATTTAAGGCGTGTTTTTGGGCCGCAGTTTGTTTTAGTTCTTCTGCTTCGTTTTGAGTGATGAGATTGCTATCATAGCGGTCGTTTATGTTCTCCACGTCAGTTTTAAGGGCATCCTTCTCTTCTGAAATAACCACTTCTTTCATGGCTTCAAGGAGCTCTAGTTGCTTACTCACTTCAGATTCCTGTGCCTGGATAAAGGCAATACTCAGTACCCACACCGTTATGACGGTGCAAAATTTAATAAGTCTCATGTGTTCGGATTTTATGCCTTTGTTACAAGGCGTGATTGATGAATATATTAATAGTTACGTTCTACAACTGCTGTTCTTATTTTCTTATACCCGTCGCCCAGTGCATCAAAGACCCTGTCTCTGAAACTCCTTTCAAGTTCAATCTCCACGTCCTGTAGCAGGGCAGCTGCATCGACGGTTCCCGATGATGAATTAAGGATGCGATTGGTTGCAATTTCCCGCCGGGCCTGTGCCAATAAGGCATCAATTTCTGCGGGGGTGATGGTGCCGTCTGTTGCCTCCAGCTTCTTAACTTCAGCCACGATTTCTTCAACCTTTAATTCTTCAAAAGCAGCTTCTTTGGACAGAGGAGACAGAACGGCCTTTTCAACTTTTTCCGTTTTGCGATCGTCGGTGTTTGCGGCTATGGCTTCAGAAAATTCATCCTTTCCCTTTTCAGAAACCACATTTTTATCTGATACCTTTGGCATTAACTGCTGCGGTTTAGACCTTTGTATCTGTTGTGGCGAAACTTCCTCTTCAGCTATTGAAGAATTCTCTTCAACGGCCGGCACTAAAAGGTCCCGGTCCATCTCCTGTTTATTCTTTTCATCCGGTACCGGGCCAGATTCCCGGTCTACCAGTTCCGTCCCCTGCACCACCTGGTCATTATTGAAGATCAGGGTGGCTAAAAGCACTATCCCGATAAACGCTGCGGCTACAGCCATCCATGTTTTGCGGCTTCCTTCATTCGTTTGAGCCGGTCCAAGCCTTGCTTCTAAGCGTTTCCATGCATCCTCCGAAGGTTGTAATTCCCTTTCCTGGAATTTTTCCCGCATCTTGTCTTCTATCTTAATGGGTTCCATAACTAGTTGTATTTTGTTTGCTTACCATGGCCTGCAACATAGCCCTTGCCTTTGAAAGCTGTGATTTTGATGTTCCTTCCGATATCTGTAACAACTCGGCAATTTCACTGTGTTTATATCCTTCAACCGCATACAGCACAAAAACGGTTTTATAGCCGTTCGGAAGCGCATCAATTAGGTTTTGAAGTTCCTTAACTTCCAGTTCGGTTTCTATATAGGCTGAGTGTTCCAGGGAGTTTTCAAGGGCCGATTCATCATCGAACTGTAATTTTTTCCTTCTTCTTAACTCACTCAGGGCTTCGTTTACCATGATCCGTCGTATCCATCCTTCAAAACTCCCCTGCCCCGCATAGCTGTCGATCCTGGTGATCACTTTAAAAAAGCCATTCAGCATAACTTCTTCGGCCAGGTCATTGCTTTTCATATATTGCCTGCATACACTCAGCATACGAGCCGCGAACAACTCGAAGAGTTCGTGTTGTGCCTTCCGGTTACCCTGGGATACCTTCTTGATCAGCGTCGAATAGTTCTTATGTAATGATACCAGTTTCAATTTGTGCTTCGCTAGTTGCTTCTATTTATAAAGACGACCATTTTCTGAGAATGGTTGCCCGGAACTGAAAATTAAAATAGGGGCGGTAGTAAATTCCTTATTTCTTGCGATCTATCACGTAGTTGACCATGAGCTCCAGGGAGGCTTTATAATCCGAATCCGGAAAGGTATTCATGATTTCGAGTGCCCGATCCCGATACGCTTTCATTTGTTCCACTGCATATTCAAGGCCGCCGGAAGATTTAACATAGGCAATAACTTCCTTTACCCGCTGCTTGTCTTTGTTGTGATTCTTTACCGAGTTGATCAGCCATCGCTTTTTGGATGGATCTGCCTGGTTTAGCGAGTGGATTAAAGGTAGGGTCATTTTTTGCTCCTTGATATCGATTCCGGTGGGTTTACCGATCTTCTCTTCCCCGTAATCGAAAAGATCGTCTTTAATCTGGAAAGCCATTCCTATTAGTTCCCCGAAATATCGAAGGCGTTCAACCACTTCTTTATCTGCTCTCACCGATTGCGCTCCCATGGCACAGCAGGCTGCGATGAGGGTTGCGGTTTTCTGACGAATGATCTCGAAATACACTTCTTCCGTTATATCCAACTGTCTTGCCTTTTCAATCTGAAGCAATTCGCCTTCACTCATTTCCCGTACGGCAACCGAAATGATCTTAAGCAGGTCGAAATCGTCGTTATCGATAGAGAGAAGTAGACCTTTGGAGAGCAAATAATCGCCAACAAGAACAGCGATCTTGTTCTTCCAAAGGGCATTTATGGAAAAGAAACCACGCCTGCGATTGCTGTCGTCCACTACATCGTCGTGCACCAGAGTGGCTGTATGTATAAGTTCGATTACAGACGCCCCGCGATAGGTGCGTTCATTCACTTCGCCCTTATTCACCAATTTGGCGACCAGGAAAACAAACATGGGGCGCATTTGCTTGCCCTTTCTGTTCACCACATAATGGGTAATTCGATTTAAAAGCGAAACCTTGGAAGACATGGCACCCGAGAACTTTTTCTCGAACAGCTCCATTTCGTTCTCAATAGGTAGTTTTATTTGAGATACTATCTTCATGATACGGTCTCAAAAATACATTTTTTTTAATCTACATTCGGAAATCCAATTGACATATCAATATTGCAGATATAGAAATCGTAAAATGCTATCCACGGTATAACCTCAATATAAAAAACATATTACCGATATGGATCTTTTGTTCTTTTGGGTAAAAATTAACCCGGCAACATTTGACTTATGCTGAGAAATATTTAGATTTGTGATAATTATTAACTTATAGAAAAAAATTATTATGAAAAAAACTACTTTATTTTTAGCAGCATTTTGCATTGCTTTTACAATGAATGCGCAGATTTTCAGCGACGACTTTAACGCTGAAACAACAGGCTCGACTGTATATATGCAATGGGAGTCCATCGACCAGGATGGTGACGGAAACTTCTGGGAAGTTGCAGATATGTTGGATTACGCAACTAACAACGCACCCGCTCACCCAATGCAATCTCAGGCCGCAGACTCAGATTCATGGGAAGGAACGGCATTTATGCCCGATAACTTCCTTATCACTAAGGATCCTCTTGACCTGACAAATGTAACCGGTACTACTATCGACTACCTTGTTGGATCGTACCAGACAAACGGAATGTTCATCGCAGATAAATATTCTATCTACCTTACAACTTCGAACGACCCAACTGATATCGTAAACGAGACTCCAATCACTACCAGAACTGTTGGTGATGATGCTCCTTGCGACCAGGCTGATGGTTCTGCTTCTGCAGCTTTTGTTTCCATCGATGCTTCTGCGTACGACGGACAAGTTGTTTATCTAACTTTCAGACACTACGACACTATCGATGAGAATTCTGTAATTATCGATGATGTTGTTGTAGATGGTATTCTTTCCGTAGGCGATGAGAGCTTCAGCGGTTTCAGATATTTCGTTGACAGCAACAATCTGCTTCAACTAAGTGCTAACGAGCCATTGGAAAGCATTAGCTTGTACAACATTGTTGGACAACAGATCATTTCTCAGAAGCTTTCTAATACCACCGAGACTATCGACCTGTCTGCACTAAATTCAGGTGTGTATGTGGCTACGATCACTATCAACGGTCAGAGAAAGTCGGTTAAGATCATCAGAAGATAATTTGACTTAACAGCATTAAAATTTTTAAAAGCGGCTTTCGAGCCGCTTTCTTAATGCTTATTGGCCAGCTGTCCACAGGCTGCGTCGATATCCTTCCCCCTGCTCCTCCGAACCGTGACCGGAATCCTGTTCGCCTCGAGGGCGTTGATATAAGTATCGATGGCTGCGTTATCGGCCTGCTGAAATTCGCCATCGTCTATTGGGTTGTACTCGATCAGGTTTACCTTGGAGGGTGCATATTTACAAAACTGAATCAGCGCATCGATATCTTCCTGAGTGTCGTTAATCCCCTTCCAAACCACGTATTCGTACGAAATGCGCTGTTTGGTTTCACTGTACCAGTATTGCAACGATTCCTTGAGATCGGTAAGGGTAAATTGTTTGGCAAAGGGCATGATGGTTTCGCGTTTCTCCTGAATGGCCGAATGCAGCGACACTGCCAATTTAAACTTAACCTTATCATCGGCCAACTTCCTGATCATCTTTGGCACTCCCGAAGTTGAAAGTGTAATTCGTTTTGGCGACATCCCCAGGCCTTCTTCGGAAGTGATCTTTTCGATGGCTGCCAGTACATTCTTATAGTTCATAAGAGGTTCTCCCATCCCCATAAATACAATGTTGGAAAGCGGTCGTTGGTGATATAACCTACTTTCCCTGTCGATGGCTACCACCTGATCGTAGATCTCATCGGGGTTAAGGTTACGCATTCGCTTTAACCTGGCTGTTGCGCAGAATTTGCAATCCAGACTACATCCCACCTGGGAGGAAACACAGGCCGTGGTTCTGGACTTGGTAGGGATGAGAACCGATTCCACTACAAGGCCGTCATGCAATTTAACCGCGTTCTTCACGGTTCCGTCGCTACTCTTCTGAAGGCTGTCAACCTCAATATGATTGATCACAAAATTAGCTTCAAGTTGTGCACGGGTGGATTTTGAGATATTGGTCATATCACCAAAGTCATGAACGCCTTTATTCCAAAGCCATTCGTAAACCTGGTCCCCACGAAAACGTTTATCTCCCTGGCTTTCGAAGAAATCCTGTAGTTCGGTTTTTGATAGTGCGCGTATATCCTTCTTGTCTGTGCTCATCCTGCCGCAAAAGTACCATAAGTATATTAAAAAACCTTACTCTCGGATGAAGTAAGGTATGTCCGATCTGAAGTTTCAGCCTATCTGTTAACTATTATCTTTTTGGTAATACTGTCCCCGCTGGCCTCATCGATAAGCTGAAGGAAATAAACGCCATGCGCATACGATTCTACATTGATCGTATTCATGGTGTTCGACAAGGAACCTATGAGTAATTGCTGTCCCGACACGTCGTAAAAACGATACACAAGCTCGGGATAGCGCGAATTCATGACCGTCAGGACCGTATTTACCGGATTAGGATAGATCTGCATCTCTCCTATGGTTTGAATATCGGGAACGCTTAGTATATTTTGAAGTGAATTTATCGTGGATTGCCCGGTGCCTATCGGATCCAGCCAATCTCTCAACCTCGAGCTTTCATCTGTCCCGGAATCCCATGAAACCCCAAAACGCCCATAGACATCGTAATCTCCGTTGTTCTGTGTTCCTTCACAAAAGGATTGCCCGGCATAGAGTTGACCAATTATCAATCCCGCTTCATTGAAAAGCGGAGAACCGGAAGACCCACTCTCTGTGGTTCCTATTTCCCATCCATTGCCATTACCGGCCGAAACACCTTTTATAAGCCAGACTTCCGTACCGTTGGCATTCTCCTTTACGGCGGGATTGTCGTCCCTGCAAATCTTCATGATATCGCCGTTGGGATGGTGAATTCCTACCTGGAATTCGGGAGTTGAATCACTGTTGTCCCAGCCTGCAAAGGCTACGTCCCATGAATCGGGAATCTCGTTAAATAATTCCACCAAAGCAAAGTCGCTTAAAGCATTGCTCGCCCGGAATTCGGCGCCACTCATGGTAAAATTACTTTGTACATCCGGACTGTCACCTTCCACCCCGCAAACCGGTGCCGGACTTACCCAATTAAAGCGCACCGACCAAAATGTAGGGTCGCTGTTCTCAAGGCAGTGATTACCGGTTAGTAGAAATGGGCGTTTATCGGCCCGTGTATTATTGATAAGGACGGCTGAACAAAGAAAGCCGTTCCCCAGATTCAGCAAGGTTACTGCTTTTTTAACAAGGTCCTTCTTAGTATCGAAGTCTTCTCCAACCGGGCAGTTCACATCGTAATTGCAATCGCCGGAGTCATTCAGGCCTCGTATGCCTTCAACGAACTGTTCAACCCGGCCCATGCGATACCCGTGGATCAAGCCTCCGATTCGCAGTTTGGATTCTTCAACGACGGAGCGCGGCTGAAAATATTCCACCCAGATTATATCTCCCGTTACGAACCACGAGCCCAACTTTTCATTGGGGCGATTCGACTTCCCTGAATATATCTTCGAAAAATCGGAATGGTCGTCATTGTACAGGTAGAGTCGCCCGCCCTCGGGAATGTAGAATTGGTCGAAATTAACGCTGAGATTTATGGCATTGGGAGATTTTATGGCTAACTGCCAGATCTTATCGCCATTGGGCAATTCGGTGAGTACGCCGTCATTCTTCAGATCTAATGTTATTTCACGAGTGATTCCGTATCGCCAGGGTTTACTTTTGTCCTTGTCATTTATAAGATCTTCCTGGTAAACCTGGTAAAGGTTCAGCGGAGGTAATTCAACCGGGGTCATCCGCGTTTGCAGATTCAAAGTCCAACTAACGGGATACTGGTTGCCCGCATCCTGGGAATAGGACGTGTGAACCAGGGCCAGAAGAAAGAAATACAGTAGTAATTTCCTCATCTAAAGTATTGATTAGTTGTGCTATAAGTATACTAAAATACCTTTTTATTTTGATTTGTGAAAATCTTGCCTGCAGAATATAAAAAAACCCGGTCGATGACCGGGTTTGAAAGAGTTTCTTTAGAGAATCAACATGGCATCCCCATAGGTGTAAAACCTGTATTTTTCCTTGATTGCCTCGGCATAGGCCTCTTTGATAAATTCGTGGCCGGCAAAGGCCGCTACCATCATCAGTAAAGTGGATTTTGGTGTATGGAAATTGGTTACCATACTGTTGGCAATACTAAATTCGTAAGGCGGGAAGATAAACTTGTTGGTCCAGCCGCTGTAACTATTCAAGGTATTGTTAGATGAAACCGAACTTTCAAGGGCTCGCATCACGGTTGTTCCCACTGAACAGATACGCCTTTTTTGAACGATACCCGTGTTAATGGTCTTCACTGCCTTTTCAGGAATGATGATCTCTTCCGAATCCATCTTGTGCTTTGAAAGATCTTCTACCTCCACCGGGCTAAAGGTACCCAGTCCGACGTGAAGGGTCACTTCGGCAAAATTCACCCCTTTTATTTCCAGTCGTTTTAAGAGATGTTTCGAAAAGTGCAGGCCGGCGGTTGGGGCGGCTACGGCGCCTTCCTCTCTTGCGAATATCGTCTGGTATCGTTCTGCGTCCTCGGGCTCCACCTCGCGCTTGATGTACTTTGGAAGTGGTGTTTCACCAAGTTCGGTGAGTTTATTTCTGAACTCTTCGTAAGAACCGTCAAAGAGGAATCTCAGGGTACGCCCTCTTGATGTGGTGTTGTCGATCACTTCAGCCACCAGGGATTCGTCTTCTCCAAAATATAATTTATTACCTATTCTGATCTTTCTTGCCGGATCCACCAGTACATCCCAGAGCCTGGTTTCAGAATTTAATTCCCGAAGTAAAAACACCTCGATCCGCGCTCCCGTCTTTTCCTTGTTGCCAAAGAGCCTGGCCGGAAATACCTTGGTGTTGTTCAGTACCAACACATCGTCCTCGTTAAAATAGTCGATGAGATCCTTGAACATCTTGTGCTCGATGGTACGATCCTTTCGGTTAAGCACCATTAAACGCGCTTCATCACGGTTTGGAGCAGGATATTCTGCAAGTAGTTCCGGAGGTAAGTTAAAATTGAAATTGGAGAGTTTCATTCCCATAGACGTGCAATTTTTAATGTAAAAGCTGCAAATATACAACCTCAACATAGGGGTTGTCAAGTAAAACCGTACTTATCTTACAATTTGTACGTTCAGCCCGGCCTTGGACATCCGGTTCCAGAATTCCGGAAATGATTTGGAGACTACCTCGGCATCATTTACCGTAATGTTCACTTTTTGGGCCAGGGGGGCAAAGGCCATGGCCATCCTGTGATCCCGGTAAGTCTCGACAGTAACATCTTCCCTGAGTTCAATCGAAGGACTCAGGCTAAGTGAATTGTGCGTAATCTCCACCTTGGCTCCCAGTTTTTCCAATTCTGTTTTCAAGGCAATTAGTCGGTCGGTTTCTTTGATCTTAAGTGTATGCAAGCCGCTGAGTTCGCAACCAATACCCAGGCCGAAGCAGGATATGGCGATGGTCTGGGCAATATCGGGAGTATCTGAAAGATCGAGTATCAGGCCATCGGGAATATCGGCCGGAACCTGAGTAAGAGTAATCCCCTGTCCGGATTTATCAAAGGAGGTGGTAACTCCCAGCCGACTGTAAATTGCAGCTACTTCCGAATCGCCCTGCCTGCTCTTGGAATTGAAATATTTAAGGATTAGGGATTGTTTGTCGGAGAGAGCGATAAGACTGTAAAAGTAGGATGCCGAACTCCAGTCGGACTCTACTGAAATGGTCCCGGCTGCTATACTATTGGCCGCTGCTATGGAAATTTCATTGTTAGAGATCTCTGCGGAAATTCCGCAACGCTTTAATAAAGCAATAGTCATCTCCAGGTAAGGTTTAGAGGTCACCTCCCCTTTTAACTTGATTCTTAGACCGTCGATTAGGGATGGAGCAATGAGCATGAGGGCCGAGATAAACTGACTACTGATTCCGGCATCCAGTTCAACGTAACTGCCGCTCAACTGCTTACCGCTTATTTTTAAGGGAGGAAATCCGCTTTTTCCCGCATAGGAGATTTCGGCCCCAAGGGAACGAAGTGCATCGACCAGGGTTTTTATCGGGCGTTCTTTCATGCGTTCGCTTCCGGTTAACAAAACCTCAATGCCCGGTTGTGAGGCGTAGTAGGCTGTGAGAAAGCGCATGGCAGTTCCCGCATGTTGTATGTCCTTTATCAGGGAAGAACCGTTTAATGCCTGTTGTAGTAAGACCGTATCATCACTGGTGGAAAGGTTTTTAATTTGAAGGGAGGGAAACAATGCCTGCAAAATAAGCAGTCTGTTCGATTCACTCTTACTGCCTCCAATGAGAATTTCGGGTGAATGTTCAGCATTTTGCGACCTGCCGAGTACCGCTTTCATGAGGATTGGTCCGATTTTTTCAAGCGGGCACGGAACTTTCCGAAGGAAACAAAAAATCCATAAATGAGTCCTGCAGCAGTTAGCCCGCCAAAAAAGGTGATGGGATCCTGCTCCCTGAAATACTGCATATCAAAACCTTCAATGGCCCATTTTATCACGGTAAAAAGCAAAACAAATACCAGGGCCAGCACTACCACAGAAAACCAGAAACCCTTATGTGATACAACTCTTTTGAACATCTATTTTAATTTAGAATTTCCGTGGTGGCGGTCGTGGTCACGGGCCGATTTTTTATCCAGCTTCTTTTGAAAAGCCTCCTCCAGGTTAATCCCGGTCTGGTTTGCGAGACAGAGTACCACGAAGACCACGTCTGCAAGTTCTTCACCCAGGTCGGCATATTTATCACTTTCCTTCTCACTTTGTTCTCCGTAACGCCTTGCGATGATCCGCGCCACTTCCCCAACTTCTTCTGTAAGCTGGGCCATATTGGTCAACTCGTTAAAGTAACGGACACCGTGCTGGTTGATCCATTCGTCTACCGCTTGCTGAGCATTGTGTATGTTCATAACCTAAATTTTCGTCAGTACGATCTTCTCTTTCTCCTTCTCCACCACCTTTCCAAAAAAGGATTTTACGTATTCGTATTCAGATGGCAAAACGATAGGAGCGTTTAAATCCAAAGATACGGAAAGCTGTAACATCTGCGGGTTTACTTCCTTGATCAGATAGGTGTAGTTGCCGAGATTATTAGAGAGGTTGGCCACAGCGCCTTCCGGTAGTGCATTTACCTTATAACCTTCGGGCAGTTTTATATTGATGGTATACTTGTGGGAGCTTGGATAATCGAAAAAGATGGGATAGGTCCTGCTATCGCTCTTGAACGGATGTGAGGTGGTGGCAAAGAACAACATAGGCGAAAAGTACAGATCCCCGTTGATCTCTTCAACCAGATCTGCTGTTGTAGCGGTATAACCAATGGTCATATTAGGCTTGGTATTGTCCACGTCCTTCGATTTGAACTCGGATAACTCGAGCTGGTATGTCTCTGAATTCAGGGCATCGAGCTGCTCTGCGTCTGAAGTGCCGTAATTTCGAGTGCGATAATTCTTTGCAAAATGTTCTCCCAGGCGTTCGTTCACTTTAGCAGTTACCTTGCCGGGTGTTATCTCTGCCTGAACATAGGTAAGTTTCTGGGATTTATAACCGGGATATAGTCCGATGTTCTGCGAACTCCCGTCGCTGCGTATAATCCGGCCTTGCCAGTTCATAACCCGTTGGGGTAATAGGTTAATCCCTGAAACCGGATCTGTGGCGTCCATTAGGTAAACCTCGTCTCCGTATTGCATACTTGCAATGATGTAATTAAAACCATGCCGTGTGGGAAATAGGGGAATACCGTTCTTCCTGGTGCTAACAAGTACAGGATTCGCATTTAACCCCGCCGATCGTAGCATAGAGACAAGCATAAGATTGATATCGGCAGAATTGCCGCTACCTTCCTTGTACGCTTTCTTTACGCCATGTTGAGGAAAATAACCATAATAATTATTCCAATTCATCTTCGACTTAACCAGATTAAAAAGGGCTGCCATTTTATCGGTGGGCTCGGATAAACCGGCGATTGCCGCCTGCAGATCCTCCTGGTAGTAATCGGATTTGTTGAGTTCATTTACGAAGGCATCATTCTCATAAATACTCTCCGTTACGGCCTCCCAGGTAGTGGAATAGCTTTTCGGAAGTTCTCCGGGGGCGTTTATCATTGCGAGTTCCCATATAGATTTTGCCTTGTAATTGTCGAGGTTGTCTACATACTCCTCCTTCTTTAAGGGAGGGATGTCGCTGGCTTCCAGGGTATAGCTGTTTTCCTTATATGAAACCGTGCGGTCTTGTGTTTCGGGACTGTTCGCAAAAACGCTGCCGTGATTGGCTGTTCCAAGGCCGCTTCTTCCTCTAAGGTGAATATCGATTTCCTTTGAGTCCTTTTCGAAGGTATAGCTCAGGCCGGATTGGGGATTGCTGTAGTTTTGATAGATGTAATATTCGGGAACACGAATATCAACTACTTCTTTTCGAATGGGAATGGTATACTGAAGATCGATATCACCGATATCGAAATCGAAGGAAGTGATCTTATACTCGTACTCTATAACACAGCCCGGTTTTAATGCCGGCATTGTAAACGTACTGAGAACGTAGTAATCGCTAATGCGCTCTTCGTACAGATTGCTGTATTTTAATTTCTCTTTTTCTATGGATCCGTTTTCCAGATTATAAGTAACCCCCTTTAAGGCTTCAACCTCTTCTCGATTCGAACCGAAGTTATAGGTCCTCACACTATGTGTCGCCCAGTCGAACCCCTGGGGATTATAAATCTTGATCCGCTCGAACACCTCTGTGTGCAGGGTAAATCCTTCTCCCTGTTTGTATTCGAGAAAAGTTTTGTATTCCCGGTAGAGCACGGTGGCGTCGGTTTCGGGATAATTCGGGTCTTGTTGTTCTTTCAATTCTTCTTTTGAAACTTTCCCGTAACTGTATTTTTGAGAAATACCGTTAAAAGTAAACAGTAAAAAAATCAGGCTGATGGTTGTTAACTTCATGATATGCGCTATTAGTATTTATTTTTTTACAAGTACGATCTTGGCTTTGGAGAAATTGGAATATTCATTAAATAATTCCTTAAATCCCTCGTAGTAACCGGCCGGAACCAGGTGTTCATTGATTTCTAATGTAAATGACACCTGTATGTTGCCCTGCTGCTCCGATGCATTGAATTTCAGACTGCCAATCCCGTCCGGGATAATAACGTGCTTGCCGGCCGGCAGACTTTCTACGGAATAGCCCTCGGGAATTTGGTAATTAATAATAAACCTACTGGTATGAGGATATTCGAAATCCATGGGATACAGTCGGTCCTCCTCATTAAAATGATTCTCCTGCAGGTCGCAGTGCAGTAATGGCTTAATGTACAGCCGATCTCCTATTTCCTCCACATAGTTCTCATATACGAAATCGTACTGTATTCGCAGCGGATCGGGAGCCGAATCGAAATCGGTTACCTGCATATTGCTAACCTGGAACAGGTCGCGATTTTCCAAAACTTCTTCATAGGTTTCTTCCCGTTCATTCTCGTAACGCTCACGGTGCTCCCAGGCCATATAGTTGGTAAGCTGTTTTCGAACCGTACCGCTTACCGAAAGATCTTCTACATTTATTTCCGAAGAAATAAGAAGGGTGTTTACCGATTGAAAATCGATAGTGATGGGATAGTTCAACGAAGAATTGTCCGGACGGACGATCAGGCCGCTACCGTTTATATAGGCCAGGGGTAATTGGGCAAATCCTAATTTTTTCCTGGAGGCATCCAACAGGTAAATTTGCTCATCGATGGTCACGGCAGCAACCACTGTATTATACGAATTTAACCTGGGGTACATCACCCAGCCCCTGCCTTTACTGGCCACCAGCATTGGGTGTGCTTCCAGTCCGGCCTCTCTTAACATGGACACCAGCAACAAGTTTATATCGCCGGCGCTACCCTCTTTATTTGAATACGCGTGTTTAATGCTCTCGCTTCCCCTGCTGTAATACTCATTCCATTTCATACATGTCTTGAGGAACCTGTCTATTTTTTTTGCCTTTTCGAGTTCGTCTTCCACTCCGGCAAGTACATAATCCAGGTCTTTCCGGTAAAAACCGCCACCGCGCTCTAATTGCCCGCCAAACCATTCCAGTTGCATAGCCAGGGAAGCAAGTTTGTTCCATGAATACTGCGGTAATAGCCCGCCGTATACATGAAGCAGTAGCATCCCCCTGTGATTGTTGATATTACTCACGTAATTCTCCCTTCGCAGCGGAGGTATATCCTCGCCTACAAACAGATAATTGTAATCCTTTTCAATCTTTTTGATAGGAATCTTTACATATGGATTTTCCTTTATGTCCAGTGAAATGCGTACCGGGTTGTTGATATTCACCCTGATTTTTCGAATAGGCAGATAATGCTGCGTATAGATGGTGTAGAGCCCAATAAACGGAACTTTGTATTTGATCTCTATGATGGAGCCCGGTCTTACATTGGGAAATGTGATCTTTCGTACCTCTTCATCTTCTGAAACTTCTTCAACAAAAATATTATCGCTGCTTACCTTTGTTTTTTCGACGGCTCCATCGACCAGGTTATAGGTAGCCGCCTTTAACCCCTTTACATCCTCGAAGGGAATTTCCCAGTTCGAAAATTCAACGCCTTCAGCGGTATAGATCTTTACGCGTTCGTGAACGGTTAACAGTTTCCCGAAATCGAGATCGATGTCTTCGTAGAGGATAGCCGCCGGCGCATTACTAAATACCTCATCTTCGGTAAGTTGAAGCTCTTCTACGGAGATATCCCCGAACTTCGGACGTTGCCCCGCCGCCTGGTACAGCCCGGCTAAAGTGCAAACTAAAAGTATAAATGATCTCATCCCGGCACCAAAACTATTTTCGACCTGTCATTCCTTAGTAATGTCTTTATGAATTTAACGTAGTCATTATATCTATCCTTAGGAAACCTGCCCGAATTCAACCTGAGCTCCCTTACATAGAGTAATTGGTTGTCTTCTGAATGCACTACAGTGGCTTTATAACTTCCAAACTCATTGCTAATTTCAATTGGATCGAAGAGCGATTCCAGTTTGTAGTTTTCCGGGAGTTGCAACCTAATGGTATCTCTTTGGGTTGAACCTCTCCTGATTTCAAAAGGCTGAGTGCGATCGGTCTCTATAGTGGGAATATCTTCAATTCTTTTGAAAATATTCGGGTTTACAAGGATTCGGCTGCCGGCCTTGGAAACATAATTATCCGTTTCTATACGCATGTTTTCCCTAAACCGCACCTCGCGCTTATCGTTATTAAAGTTTATGTCTGAAAGTTTCAGATCGTTTAAGTGCCCCCATATGGATTTGTAGATTAGTTTGATATCGTCTGAAGACTGTTGTTCTAAACTAAAGCGTTCTCCATACACCAGGCCGCCGGATTCTATCTGCAGATCGCCCGCAATCCCAAAAGAGGCATCCATCTTTAGTTCGGCTGTAAGATGCTTGATGTTATCATCGGGAGAATAAACATGAGTCCTGGTCAGTACTCCTCCCTCATCTGTAATCAATATAACATTTCGGTCGTCTGTGTGTGTTCCTATAAAATTAAAAGGAAGCTGCTGACTGGTACATTCGAGAAAGACTGTCTCATCTTCGAAGGGAACCGTTAGGATCACATGATTGCCCTGCAGTGCAACAAATTCTTCGTCTATGTCCTTACCGTCTTCCCCGGCATCGACTATGGTGTACAGAGATTCTATTCCCTGCGATTTTAACAGCGCCTGGGTATAATTGGTTAGGCCTTTACAGTCGCCATATCCCAGCCTGTCAACTTCAGAAGCGGTAGACGGCTGCCAACCGCCAATGCCCACCTGCACACTAATGTAACGGGTTTTTTCCTGCATATAATTGTATATGATCCGGGCTTTTTCCTTTGGATCCTCAATGTGTTGCACCAGTTCGGTTACTTTGCGGATGGTTTCCTTGGGAAGCTTATCCCGGCCCGAGAGCAGCGTGGATTTCTGCCAGATCCCGAAATCCCTCCAATTGGTAACATTGCCTCGTTTTCCTGCAAGCTCGAACTGGGTGGGAGCCAGTTTTACTACAGGCGTAAATTCGGTATAATCGGGGCTTAGATGCTCCCGGTCTATTGCTTTCAGGTTGCGAATCTCATAAAAATGGCGCGCCGGGCTTTCCTCCATCCTAACACCAAATTCGTCCAGGTTGAACTTTCTTACCGTAATTGGAATCCTCCTCGGATTTTCCAGGGTGTAGACCGAATACTGGGTGCTTACCCTGTAGATTGGAGATGGGTCCCATGCAGGAAAAAGCACTGTTGAAGACGAGTCCAGCTCGAAAAAGAATTCGAAGGTAAAGGGGTAGGAAGCTATGGTATGATCGATGGTCATAACCCGGTTATCGGTATACAGACTGCTTCCCGTAGCACTTAGATCGGTGAAATCTCGCTTTTTGTATTTCTTGATTTCCTTGCCCTGGCTGTCGTATACAATTGCACCTATATCCTTTACCGAAGAACTTTCGTCATAACCCACACTATGAGACACTGCCCCAAGCCCTTTTTTATTGAATACGGTAACCACTTTCTTGCCCTTTAAAGTCATGGAATTAATGGCGTCGAACTCAACGAACATGGATTCGTAGCGAATCACAGCATTGGCGTTATCAAGCAAATCCTCTGGGATATTTGCGACCGAATAATCGTTTTGGGCGGTAAGAAGTGTCGTATAACAAACACTCAATAGTAGAAACAAGCGAACCATTCAAAAAAAGCTATTACGGCACACAAAGTAAGAATTAATTATTTCCCGAAAAAACCGAAAACCGTAAAATATGCTAATCTATTATCCTATAGTCGATTACAGTAGCTGTCCAGCCAATATTGCCTTGTCCCTTTCAAATTTCCCCAATTTACGGGCTTCGCGATACTTTTACAGCAAAGATATCTGTGGAAGGGATGGATGCGCTGTCAGTATTTCATCAGGACTACCTGTTCCTGCTCCTTGGCCATTCTCACCTTAAAAAACTCCTTGATAATATCGTACTTATCATAGGAAAAGACCGGCTCTTTGATCTCGAGGGTTGTGGTGATTCGAACAGCACCATTGGCTTCAGAAATAAGATATACAAAGCTTCCCAGATCATCAGGAAGAACGATTTTAGTCGGTTCGGGGAGTGACTCTACCTTATATCCTTCGGGCAGGGTTATCTGAATCATTTGTTGTTGTTTGAACTTAAACCTGAAATCAATAGGGTAATTTCGCTTCTCTTTTTGAAAGGGATTCTCTCTAAGTGCTAAAAAGAACAAGGGCGAAAAATACACTTTGTCGGAAATTTTATCGATGGCATTTTCCATCTCAAAACTGTATTCCAGGTCTGTTCCCTTATCTTTTATTGCAGCCTGCACATCGAATAATTCCAAACCCGGATTATCGTAAGCGAGGATATTCACAAATTCGTCCTGGGGCAGGTCTTTTATCGCGTTTCGGCGGTTTATGTCGAAATAACCTCCGTTTCTTTCAACCACCTCTCCGGATACTTTTAAATCACCATCGATAGCCATACTGGCAATTACGTTAAGTACCGAGGTGTCCGTATCAGTAAGGTTCACCCAATTGAACGTTTTTTCATCCATATTGATATAGATTCCTCTCCAATTCAATAATAAAGGATCCAGTAATTCGAAATTAGATTGCTCACTCGCTATATCGAACAATCTGATCTTACCATCTATTACCACGCCTGCTATTATGGTATTAAATGCACCTAAACTGGCAGTAAGTGGTATTCCGTTGAGCTTAGTGGAGACCAGTACGGGATTGACTTCTATATTCAGTTTATCCAACATGGATATAAAAAGTCCATTGATCTCCGCCATAGATCCTTCCTTATTCTTGAAGGTTTCTTTGGTATACTGCTTTGGAAGAATTCCGTGGTCCCCGTTCCAACTCATGGTTTCTTTAAGATAGTTATACACCAGACGGACTTGTTGCTCTACGTCCTTCTCACTTCCAATTAGTGTTTCGAGTTCATCTTTATAATAATTTTTTCGCCTGAACGCAAGGTTGAAGGAACTAACATCCATAATTGCCCCAACCAGAGTTTGCCAGTCATTAAACCTGTAAGAACCAGTTATGGACGTAGGATTGATCGATAAATACGACCTGTACATATCCATATCGTACACATAATTTTCTGCTTCCAGAGCCGGAATATTGCTTGCTGAAACCGTAAGAGTCTTGCCCTTTTGCTGTCTGTTCACCCTTAGGAAAGCCCTGGGGTTTTGAATGATTTCTGTATCCAGGTCCGAATCATTCGTTATTTTAACTTCTATTCGTTTAATAGGTATATCATATTGAAGGTCTATATTGGCAAAGGTTCCGTTCTTACTGCGATATGAAAGCTCTATAATCGAACCGGAGGAAATATTTGGAAAGGTAAATTTCTTTATTTCTACTCCTTTCACTACCTCATCTGTAAACACCATGTCTTTATCCAATTCGGTTTTTACTATGGATCCGTTTACTAAATTATAGGTAGCTCCTTTTAACCGGAGAACATCATCATAAGGGATTACTATAGTTGCGTTTTCGTATCCTTCTTCATTAAAGATTTTTATTCGTTCGTGAACATCAATATATTCGCCCAGAGTTGAATGAACTTCCCGATAAAGCACCACGGCATTCGCGTTTGGAAAATCTGCATCTGCACGGGTTTCCAACTCAGCGGCGGATATATTACCAAAATCGAAATCCTGGGGCCAACACTGGTATGAATGTGAAAACAAGGTGAAAAATACAATCGCGGAGATACACTTATTAAATTGAGGCTGAAGTCGGTACATTAGGTGGTATCGTTATTTAGGAACTGATTTTTGCTGAAGAAGTCATAGTAAACGCCGCACAAAGTAAGAATTAAATATTTTCTGTAGAAAAAAAACTACTCCCGTTGTTTGCTGTCTATAACAATTGTAACCGGGCCGTCATTCACCAAAGCCACATCCATCATCGCCCCGAACTCACCGGTTTGCACCTGCTTACCTAGAAGTTTTTCCACGGAAGCTACAAATTCCTCGTAGAGCGGGATGGCAGTTTCAGGACGAGCCGCTTTTATAAAGGAAGGTCGGTTTCCCTTCTTTGTACTGGCGTGTAAGGTAAACTGACTAACAACAAGTACATCGCCCCCGCTGTCCAGTAGGCTCAGGTTCATGGCATCGTTTTCATCTGAAAACACCCTCAGCCTGGCAATCTTACCGCTTAACCAGTCTATATCCTCCGGGTTGTCCTCGGTTTCAATTCCGAGTAAGATAAGAAAGCCCGGCCCTATCGAAGCCACTTTGTTGTGGTCGATGGTTACTGAAGCCTCTTTTACCCGTTGAATCACTGCTCTCATGTTCCTGCAAAAATATCCCTGCGATAGGAATCGTCCTCCCCTTCCAGGATCTGTAAATAGCTTTTATACCTACTCCAGGCGATCTCCTCCTGTTCCAACGCCTCCTTCACGGCACATTGTGGTTCTTCAAGGTGCAGGCAATTGTTAAACTTACACTCTTGTTTGCGTTCAAAGAATTCGGGATAATAATCCCCAACCTCCTCCTTGTCCATTTCTACCACCCCAAAGCCCTTTATACCGGGTGTATCGATAATTTTCGCACCAAAGGAAAGGTCGTACATCTCGGCAAAGGTAGTTGTGTGCTGTCCCTGCTGATGTTGCTCCGATATCTCGGATGTCTTGATATTGAGACCGGGTTCGAGTGCATTGATAAGAGTGGATTTTCCCGTACCGCTGTGGCCGGAGATCATACAGACCTTGTTGTCCATAAGCTCCTTTACCTTTTGAAGGTTATGACCGCTTTTTGCCGAGATCCCCATACAGGTATAGCCTATATTCCTGTACAGGGCTGCCAGGTATTTAACTTCCAGCATTTCGTCTTCGTTATAGGTGTCGATCTTATTGAACAAGAGGACGGCTTCGATATGATATGCTTCTGCGGTTACCAGGAACCTGTCGATAAAGGTCGTAAAAGTAGGAGGGTTATTCAGGGTCACCAGCAGAAATGCCATATCGATGTTGGCAGCGATGATATGGGTTTGTTTCGACAGATTAACCGACCGGCGAATGATGTAATTGTCGCGTTTTTCGATGGTATGAATGATCCCCACGGTTTCATCTCCCTTGGTTTCCACATCGAAGGCTACCCGGTCGCCCACGGCAACCGGGTTGGTGCTTTTTATACCGTCCATCCTGAATCGGCCTTTTATCCGGCATTCATAAATTACGCCGGCATCCGTTTTAACGGTATACCAACTTCCGGTCGATTTATACACTGTGCCCTTCATCGGATGTAAAATTCTGAAAATAAAAATAAACAATCCCGTTTATCGCATATATTTGCCGGATTTTATTTTTAATAATTTAAAAAGATGAAGAAACTTTTAATCACATTTCTAATCGTGTTTGGCTGTATTGCGGAAAGTATGGCTCAAACCTATGAGTATCAGATCGTAACGGTAATCGAATCCATAGTACCTAACGGCCTGGGGCGATCGCGAATGATCTCGGCAAATGAAACCCGCGACTTCGCCGAATTCACAACCACCCGGAGTGAAGAGGACGATAGCCGTAACAAATCAGACCGCAGTGAAATTCGCGTAAAGGGATTTGATGAAACCAAATTGCTTAACTTCTACAACCTGGGCGGGATTCGCTTTCAGAACATTGCGGCCAACGATGCGTTGGTGATGTCGAAATTAAACTCCATGGCCGAGCAGGGATGGGAACTTGCATTCATCAACAGCGGTGTTGAGAGCGACGGCGGTAAGGAAGACGGAAACGGAATCTTTGTGACGCGCTATACTTTTAAAAGACAGAAATAAACGCTGTGTAGAACCTTAACCCCCGCTATCCGGCGGGGTGTTTTTGGGATTGTTAACTACCTTGGTCTGGTGGTCGATCGATTCCTGGTGGATGGCTTTATAAAGACGTAAAATAAACTCTTCGCTCAATTGCTGTTCTTCCCCCTGTGAGATCATTTTCCCCAATATCTCATTCCATCTTTTAGTTTGAAGGATGGCGACATTATTTTCCTTTTTTAATAGCCCTATGTCGTCCGAAATCTTCATACGTTTCCCGAGGATCTCTATCAGTTTATGGTCTATAACATCGATTTTGGTACGCAGGGTAGCAAGTCTATTCTTGAATTCAACGGCTTCGCCTTCTTCTTTTGGTATCCGAAGATCGACAGTTATCTGGTTCAGACGTGCAGGGGTGATCTGTTGTTTCGAATCACTCCAGGCATTGTCGGGATCGAAGTGAGTTTCTATCATCAGACCATCGTAGTTCAGGTCCAGAGCAGTCTGGCACAGATCGAAGATGATATCCCTTCGACCGGCAATATGTGAAGGATCCAGTATTAAGGGTAAATCCGGAAACTGGGTTTGCAAATCGATGGGAATCTGCCATTCGGGGTTGTTCCTGTAATGTGTTTTTTCGTAGGTGGAAAATCCACGGTGGATAACTCCCAAATTAGTGATCCCGGCTTCGTAAAAACGTTCAACGGCCCCCAACCACAAGGAAAGATCCGGGTTTACCGGATTCTTGATCAAAACAGGCTTGTGGGTACCTTTCAGTGCATCGGCCAATTCCTGAACGATAAAGGGTGAAACCGTAGATCGTGCTCCCACCCAGAAGATATCAATATCGTGCTTTTCGGCCAACTCCACATGAGAGGGATTGGCTACTTCGGTTGTAAGCAGCAAGCCTGTTTCTTCTTTGGCGCGTTGCATCCATTTTAAGCCTTCGGCACCTACGCCTTCAAAATTTCCGGGCCGGGTCCGGGGTTTCCAAATTCCTGCGCGCAACACCGTGGCGTCGGTCTCCTTCAACTGATGCGCAATAGTTAAAAGCTGCTCTTCCGTTTCGGCACTGCAAGGACCGGCAATAACAAGCGGATGTTCCAACTGCATTTTATCCAACCAGCTCCTGAGTTCCTTCTTATTTCTCATAAAATTTACTGCATTTTTATCAAGGCTTGCAGCCCTATGCGAAAGTACTTTAAAAATGTGAAATATACTTGCAGAATCAATATCCGCGGGGCTCAAAGATGTGGGTGCTGGAATAAAATAAAAAGGTTGACCGTACGGTTGATGAGAAAAATAAGGCCTTACCTAAACAAAAAAAAGCCCGAACACTAAGTTTCGGGCCGTCGTTGTTTTGTTATAGCATCTCTACATATTAACCATGGGAATTCTAAAAACCAAAAGTTAAAATATGTTTCGTTTTTACGCTTTATGCTTATTATTACGGCTAATGTAAGCAATTACGGACTACGACAAAATTTTTTTGCCTTTTTTTTGTTTATGTACTTTTATACCAAAATCTAATACATGTCGATAACGGTTCAAAAAATTAGTAAGGATTACGGGCAGCAAAAAGCGTTGCGAGAGATCTCCTTTTCGATAGAAAAAGGAGAAATTGTTGGGTTTTTAGGCCCTAATGGCGCGGGAAAATCCACCTTGATGAAAATCCTTACCACCTACCTTAAGCCAACAGCAGGAAGCGCGGAAGTAAACGGTTTTTCTATCGACAGGGAACAGAAAAAGGTGCAGCAAAGTGTAGGCTACCTGCCCGAAAACAACCCGTTGTACCTGGAAATGTACGTAAGGGAATATCTTGAATTTAATGCAGGAATCTACAAAACCGATACAGCCCGCATCCCGGAAGTAATTGAAAGCACCGGTCTTGGTTCCGAAGCACACAAACGCATAGGGCAGTTATCGAAGGGGTACCGACAACGAGTAGGCTTAGCGACGGCCCTGTTGCACGATCCTGAAGTACTTATTCTGGATGAGCCTACAACCGGCCTGGACCCTAACCAATTGATCGAAATACGGGAATTGATAAAATCGGTTGGTAAAAACAAAACTGTTTTACTTTCAACCCACATCATGCAGGAAGTTGAAGCAATCTGCGATCGGGTAATTATCATCAGCAAAGGTGAAATCGTTCTCGACAAAGAAATCCACGCGCTCAATGCAGGCAAGCGCCAAATAGTAGAAGTTGAATTCGATTACCGGGTGGAAACCGTGGCTTTAGAGAACCTGGACCAGGTGGAAAAAGTTGAAAACCCTTCGGGTTTCATTTATCATATTTATTTTAATACTTCGGAAGATATGCGAGGCAAGGTTTTCGATTTTGCTCACGACAGCGGCCTGAAGATTCTTCAGCTGCACCAAAAAAACACTACCCTGGAAAAACTGTTTACCGAGCTTACTACTCAAAGATAAGCCTACCGGTATACAATTCTTCCACTTCCACTATTGGAGGTCTGTTCCGAGAGATAACATCTCCCACGCTGCGAATTTCACCGTAGATAGAATTCACCGGGTTTATAATGATCTTATTGGTGCTTCTGTGGAATACATACACCGACTGTGCAATCAGATCGCCTGCCTCTATGCGGGCATCTCCGTCGTACAGCTGAAAATTTGCAGATCCACAAGTTCCCCTCAAATAAAATTTCGAGATCCCGTTACTGCGCACCTTGAGCTGAGCCGACTGAACATCCAGGTCGAAATCGCCGTCGAAGTGATAAACATCCAGGTTACCCGGATCTTCAGATAAAAGTGCCAGTCTGAAATACTTTAACACTCCCCTGCTTTCAACGGTTTGTCCGGAACTATTCCTAATCTCCACCAGATTGGGCGAAGTAACATAGACTTTGGTAATTCCGTAATCGCGTACATGATTACAGCTGTTTCTGTCGGTGAGATACAAGATGCTGTCTTCCACTCTTACGTTGACCTCTTCAATAAGATTTTCACCTGTTTCCACCACTACTTTTTGGGTGTTCCCCTGTGAAACTATTAACTTAACCCGCTCCCAGACCTGTATCTTCTTAAAACCTTCAACCTCTACTTCCCGCTGTATAATATCACCTTCCGCCTGAATGCAATCCCAGGCATTTTCCGAATCGCAGCCAAGGACACTTATAATTGTGAGTAATAAGATTAGTTTCTTTACCATTTTCTATAATCTGAGTCCAACACCAAATTCTACCGCTTCTGCTTTTGCCCAGTGAGCCTTAACCGTAATGGCGGCAAACATTTTATCGTTCAAGAAGTAGCGCTTCAGCCCCAGCCTGTTGTAGATTGAATTTTCGAATTCGTAAGGCCAATATACGTATTTCCCTAATTGAGATACAAATGCCACCTTGCTAAATCGCAATTCGTGCCCTATGAATACCCCGATACGCCGATAGTCCTCGTCTCCTTCCAGTCCTTCTCCCGGGTATGCAATAGACCGATAACGAATTAACTCCTTTAAAAAGGTTGAAAAGAACACGTCGCCTCCAACCTGAAAGGTGCTTTTGTAATTTATCCGCTTGTCGGCAAAGACGGTAAGTGTATAGAAGGGATATTGCCCCAGGCCATTCACATCGGCCTCATTAACCCCCGTTCTAAAAGCGACATTGTATTTAATCCGTTCAGCATAATTGGAACTTTTCCAGGTATCTTCGGGAATATAGGTGGGAAAACTTATATGGTCGAAGAGATAGCTCACACCAAGATTGAATGTTAATGTATTGGTACTGTTATTGGGCGCCTTAAAATTGGCATTCGAATAATGAATTACCCCAAAGCCTGCATGTATTCCAAAGCCGTCTATTAGGTTTTCGCGCACGAATTCGCCCCTCAGCAGGGTAGAGCTCAAAAATCTGCTGCCGTAGGCATTGTTTTGGAAATTGGTTTCCGGATGGTAGGGATTGGAAGCATATGCTATCCCCTGCCCCAGGCCAATGCGCAGCGTCCTGTCGAGAAAATACCAATTAAAATGACCGTAGAGAGAAAAATTCTCACCCAGATAAGGATTTATCAAATCCTGGTAGGCAAAAGTAATCCCCCAATCGGGATAATTATACCGGCTCTCTTCGTGGTTGTAGCCATAGGTCTTGCGGTTATAGCTAATCATAAAGCCGGAAGGATGATCGGTGATCAGGTGGGCGATATCGGGATTGTGCTCCAGAATAGAGCCGTAGAAGTAATCCACTTCTATCGAAAACGGAAATACTTCTTTCTGTTGAGCGCTCGTGAGCTGTAGGGAAAATACAATAAAAAGAAGGCAAAAAGTGTATTTCATTTTTTCATAGGAAGGTGTAAATATACGCTAATCTTGAAATATCAGGCGGCCTGTGTAGGATTCTTCAACATCCACAACCGGAGGTCTGAACACCGATATCACATCCCCGGTTCCGCGAATATCGCCTTTTATGCTCAGCCTGGGATTTACACGCATTATATTAGCACTTCGTTGAAAGATAACGAGATCATCTACAATCAATTGTGCACCCTCGAACAAGGGTACCTCATCTTCAAAGGCAATGGTGGCAGCTTCGGCATACCCACTGATAAAAAATCGGGAAAAACCATTGGCAGAAATTTGAAATCGTTCGCATTCAACCTCCAGGTAAAAATCGCCACTCTTTCTACTATCCTCCAGGTTGCCTGTGGTATTGCTTATGAGAACAAGGGTTGGAAAATCCAATACCCCGTCCGATCTGATATCGCCTATGGAACTGTTGCGTATCTCCGAAATATTCGGACTTTCAACTACAGCCTTCACCAGCGGGTAATCCCGGAAGAGGTTACAAGAGTTGGTATTGCTGATCACCAGGGTGCTTCCTTCCAACTTAACCTCTATATCGGTAAGCAGGTTCTCCCCGGTTTCTAAAACGACTTTCTGCAAGGTACCCTGACGTATTTCCAGCTCAACATCATCCTCTATCCTGATCTTATCGAAAGTATCCACTGTGAATTCTTTGCGTACAACCGGCCCGGCCGACTTAAAACAATCGGGTGCATCCTCGCTGTCGCAGGCGAAGAGCAGGCTTAAGAAAATTACCAGACAGAGTTGTTTCATATCATATTCTATATCCAATTCCCCATTCGATTGCTTCGGCCTGTGCCCCGTGTGCCTTGAGAGCCGAAGACAAAAACCAATTTTCGCTTACAAAATACTTTATGCCAAAGCGAAAATAGATCCTATCCTCGAATTCGTAGGGATAATACACATAATAACCTGCTTGCACCATCATCCTGAATTTGGCAAGGATCAGGTCGTGCCCGGCAAACAGCCCAATTCGTTTAAAGTCGGTATCCCCGTCCACATTACGCCCGGGGAAGGAGCTGGACACGTAGTTTATCTCTTCTTTCAGAAAATAAGAAAAGAACATTTCGGCTCCCAAGTTTACACTACTTATTTCGCCCAGGGGTTTTTCTGCATAGCCGGAAACAACAAAAAACGGGAACTGACCCAGGTTTATATAATCGCCGGTATTCAGCCCTCCCATCAACGCCAGATTAAAATGAACATGCTTATCGAATGGTTTTTCTGAAGCTACTGAATCACGCTCTACCTTCCTCTGTGTATCCAGCCTATACTGAACCCCCGCGTTTAGCCCGAAGACATTGGTCCCCGAATTAGGAGATTTAAAATTACCATTGGAGTGATGCAGCAGCGAAAGTCCTAGTTGAAACCCGACGTTTTCGAAGAGATCTTGCTCCATATACGATACTATAAAATAAGTGGAGGAAAGTAAATGCGTTCCGTAAGCGACATTTTTAACATTCTGCTCGAGATCGAAGGGATTTGTGTTATACGCAAACCCCTGTCCCAGCTTAAATACTAAATGTCGCCGAAGGAAATAAAAGTTAATATGGGCATACAGGCCGAAATTTCGTCCTACCACCGAATTTCTGAAATCCTGGTAAATAAAAGATACCCCGAGATCGGGATAGTTCAGTTTGCGCTCCCAGCTGTTCTTTCCTAAGGTAGGTGAGTTATAACCCAACAATACTGCCTGGGGATGAACCCTAACCAAATGAGCAACATTCTTGTTGTGTCTTAAAAAAGTTCCGTAAAGGTATTGCGTTTCGAAATAAGACCCCGGTTGTGGCTCGGCCTGGGCAAAAAGTGCTGTAGAAAATCCCAGCAAAAACAAAAGAATGAGCATTCGGGACATGGAGTCAAAAATAACCCAATAAATCTAATTTAAAAAGGTAGTTTTTCAAGGTTGACATTTCCCCCGCTGAGAATAATACCAACCCTGCTTCCCGTGAATTTGCCCTGCGCTTTTAAAACGGCGGCAAGCGGTACTGCGGAGGAGGGTTCTACCACAATTTTCATCCGTTCCCAGATCAGTTTCAGCGCGCTGATAATCTCATCTTCTTCAACCCTTATTATTTCTGAAACCAGCTCCCGGATAATAGGAAAATTCACCGAACCGAGATTGGTACGAAGCCCGTCGGCCACGGTATCGGCCGATTTATTAATCTCGATATTTCCGGATTGAAGGGAACGCCAGGCATCGTCGGCATTAAGAGGTTCTGCCCCTATCGTCTTACACTGCTTCCCGAAGTAGCTTACGGCAAGGGAAGTTCCGGCTACCAGTCCGCCTCCGCCTACCGGCACAACTATCATATCCAAATCGGGCACAACTTCCAGTAATTCCATGGCAGCCGTTGCATTCCCCAGGATTACGTCAAGGTCGTTGGACGGATGTAAAAAACTGGCGTTTACACTTTCCCTTATCCTGTTCGCCTCGAATTCACGAGCCGCCAGTGTGGGTTCGCATTCGGTAATTATCCCCCCGTAGGAAGCCACCGCGGCTTTCTTAACCTCCGGGGCGTTGGCAGGCATGACCACATAGGCTTTTACACCCAGTTCTTTGGCTGCCAGGGCGACGGCCTGTCCGAAGTTTCCTGAGGAATGGGTCACCACTCCCCGGGACCTCTCTTCTTCGCTAAGCCGCAGTATTGCATTGACGGCAGCCCGCATCTTAAAAGCCCCCATCTTTTGAAAATTCTCGCACTTAAAATACATTTTAGAACCGGCCAGATTGTTAATGGAGGAGGATTCCAGAACAGGAGTATTGTGAACCCTGTTCCGAATATCAGTGTAAACCTTAAGTAAGTCGTCCTTAGTTGGAAGCGTCGTATTCATAATTAACGATAACTTGTTTATGTGGGGAGTTTGGTTATATAATATCCGCCAGGGTTTTGTTTTCCAGTATTTGCAAAGTATTGTCACGTACCTGTATCATAAGGTTATGAACGCTGCAGGCGTCCTCATCCGGGCAGTCGTGACATTTCTCATAGAAGTGCAGGCTTACACAGGGCACCATGGCAATGGGACCTTCCAGGATACGGTATACAGCGGCAATCTGAATCTGGGATGGTTCCTTCAGAAGGAAATAACCGCCACCCTTTCCCTTTTTCGAACCAAGGAATCCCGCTTTGCGCAGGATGAGCAATATGCTTTCAAGGAATTTACGGGAAATATTTTCCGAATTGGAAATCCGGGCAATAGGAACAGGTCTGTTCTGCTCCTCTCTCGCGAGATAAGTGAGGGCCTTGATACCGTATTTGGTTTTACGGGATAACATATTCCTTACGAAGATAAAAAATCGGGTTCAACATATATTGCGACAGGGCTAAAATAAGTCTGAGGCAATCGCTCGAATGTTATCGCTTTTCCCCATAGAGTAATAGTGTACGAACGGAACGTGATTCCTAATGAGTTCCTTGCTCTGGGCAATACACCACTCTATTCCCACCTGTTTAACCGCCTCGTTACTGCTGCATTTTAGCACTTCTTTTATCAACTCTTCGGGCAGTTCGGCGTTGAATCGTTGGGGAATCAGGTTGAGCTGTTTCCGAGTTGCAATAGGCTTAAGCCCCGGAATAATAGGCACTGTAATTCCCTGTTCGCGGCATTTCTTAACAAATTTAAAGTATTTCTTATTGTCGAAGAACATCTGGGTTACCACATACGACGCTCCATTACTTATCTTCTTCTTCAGAAAATGAATATCGCTTTCCATATTCGGGGCCTCGATATGCTTTTCCGGATAACCGGCCACCCCGATGCAGAAATCGGTTTGTGCCTGGTTAAGAATGTCTGAATCCAGGTACTCACCTTTATTCAGGTTGGCTATTTGTTTTACCAGCCCATTGGCATACGCATGTCCGTCCTTCTCAGGTGTAAAATAGGTTTCCGTCTTTACGGCATCCCCCCTAAGGGCCATGACATTATCTATTCCCAGGAAATCGAGATCGATGAGGAAATTCTCAGTATCTTCTTTAGAGAATCCCCCGCAAAGGATATGCGGAATGGCATCCACATTGTATTTATTCTGGATGGCCGCACAAATGCCAACCGTCCCCGGGCGTTTTCTCACGATCTGCTTCTGCAGCAGGCCATTCTCCATTTCCTTGTACACGTATTCTTCCCTGTGGTAGGTTACATCGATAAAGGGTGGGTTGAATTCCATCAACGGATCAATGCCGTCGAAGATCGACTGTATGTTCTGCCCTTTTAAAGGCGGTAATATTTCGAATGAGAACTGTGTTCTGCCATTCCCACGGCTTATATGTTCAGTAACTTTCATCTAATCTGCTAAATTTGGTTGTAACCATTTAAATGCCTTTTCTTCTGAAATACCCTTCCTGACGGCATAATCCTTCAGCTGGTCTTCTTTTATTTTTCCCAGTCCGAAATACCGTGCCTCGGGATTACCGAAATAATATCCGCTAACGGAGGCGGCAGGCCACATCGCCAGGCTTTCTGTTAATTGAACGCCTATGGTCTCCTCTACCTTGAGTACTTCCCAAATCGTTTCTTTCTCCAGGTGGTCCGGACAAGCAGGGTAGCCGGGTGCGGGGCGGATCCCCTTATAACTTTCCCGTATCAATTCTTCGTTCGACAGCTGCTCGTCCTTGTCGTACCCCCAGTACGTTTTGCGGACTTCTGCGTGCAAATATTCGGCAAAGGCCTCTGCCAGGCGATCGGCCAGTGCTTTTATCATTATGCTGTTGTAATCATCCAGATTCGCCTGGTACTGTTCTGCCAGTTCCTGTGCCCCGAAGCCTGCCGTTACACAAAAACAGCCCATATAATCCCGCAGCCCGGATTGGCGGGGCGCCAAAAAATCGGCCAGGGCGAGATTGGGTTTCCCTTCTGCCTTTTTCGACTGCTGCCGCAGGGTTCTGAAAAAATACGTCTCGTCGGAACCGGTTAGCAGTTCTATATCGTCATCTCCCACAGTATTAGCCGGAAACAGCCCGAAAACCGCCTTTGCCTGAATCTTTCCCGTATCGATCAGGTCGTCCAGGATTTCAGTGGCATCGGCGAACAGTTCGGTGGCCTGTTTACCCACAACTTCATCCGAGAGGATGGCCGGGTAGCGACCGTGCAGCTCCCAACTTCTGAAAAAAGGGGTCCAGTCTATATAATCCTTCAGCAGCTTCAGATCGAAATCCTCTAAAACGTGAATGCCGGGTTTTGCGGGCTCCGTGATATTGGCCTGCTCCCAGTTCAGCTTTAATTTATTTGCCCGCGCCTCCTCTATTGAAATATATTCCTTATGCTGCTGCCTGCCTGAGAACTGCTCCCTGAAGGTGGCATATTCGGTTTTAAGCCTGGCCTTGTATTCTGCTGCTCGATCCTTTTGCACCAGATCGCCCACCACCGTAACTGCCCGGGAAGCATCATTAACATGAACAACCGCATTGTTGTACTGCGGGTCTATTTTAACAGCCGTATGGGCCCTGGAGGTAGTGGCACCACCAATCAGCAGCGGAACTTGAAAGTCCTGCCGTTGCATCTCTTTGGCTAAAAAGACCATCTCGTCCAGGGAAGGAGTAATCAAACCACTTAAGCCTATCACATCCACCTTATTTGCTTTTGCCTCGGCCAGGATTCGCTCGGGGGGAACCATTACCCCCAGATCGATAATCTCATAGTTATTACAGGCCAGTACCACGGCTACGATATTCTTGCCAATATCGTGTACATCGCCTTTTACGGTAGCCAGCAGTATTTTTCCGTTTGAAGAACGTACCTCATCCTTCTCTTCTTCGATAAAAGGAAGGAGGTAGGCCACTGCTTTTTTCATCACCCTGGCCGACTTGACCACCTGTGGGAGAAACATTTTCCCGCTTCCAAACAGATCTCCCACCACGTTCATGCCTATCATTAAATGGCCTTCGATAACTTCTATTGGCCGGTTTACTTGCTTGCGGGCCTCCTCGACATCTGCCTCTATAAAAGCGTCCAGCCCTTTTACCAGCGCCCGGGTAATGCGTTCCTGCAAGGGCAATTCCCTCCAGGACAGGTCGGCAGTTTTCTCGACACTACTGCCCTTAACGGTTTCCGCGAATTCGAGCAGGCGCTCTGTGGCATCCTCTCTTCTGTTCAGGATGACGTCTTCCACTTTCTCAAGCAGCTCTTTGGGGATATCATCGTATACCTCCAGCATGGCGGGATTTACGATCCCTATGTTCATTCCGGCCTGTATTGCGTGATATAAAAATACAGAGTGCATGGCCTCCCTAACCCTGTCGTTCCCCCTAAAACTAAAAGAGACATTACTCACGCCACCGCTCACACTGGCATGCGGTAAATTTTCCCGTACCCAGCGAGTGCCTTCAATAAAATCGACGGCATTGTTACAATGCTCATCCATTCCTGTAGCCACCGGAAAGATATTCAGGTCGAAGATGATATCCTCGGGCGGAAATCCTACTTTCTCAACCAGCAGATCATAGGATCGCTTCGCAATTTCAATACGCCGCTGGTAGGTATCGGCCTGCCCTTTTTCGTCGAAGGCCATTACGATCACGGCGGCACCATAACGTCTTATAAGGGTGGCCTGGGTTAGGAATTCTTCTTCGCCTTCCTTCAGACTAATGGAATTCACCACGCATTTGCCCTGTACCACCTGCAATCCGGCCTCTATGATCTCCCATTTCGAACTGTCGATCATAACGGGCACCCGGGCAATATCGGGTTCGGCCATGACCAGGTTCAGGAATTTCACCATGGCCTCCCGGCCGTCGATAAGCCCGTCGTCCATATTGACGTCGATGATCTGGGCCCCGCCATCCACCTGGTGGCGTGCAATTTCGAGCGCTTCTTCGTACTTATTCTCGTTTATCAGTCGCAGGAACCTGCGGGAACCGGCCACGTTTGTACGCTCTCCTACATTTATAAAGTTACTCTCGGGAGTGATCACTAAAGGCTCCAATCCTGAAAGTTTTAAATATCGCTTTTCCGTGTTTTCTTCCAACATTTTATCCTACTGCTAACTGCGGTTTGTAATTAAATGACCTTGGCTTGTACTGCTGCACGAGTTGGGCAATGGCCCTGATATGCTCCGGCGTCGTCCCGCAACAGCCCCCTATGATATTCACCAGGTTCTTTTCCAGGTAAACCTCGATCTGCCCGGCCATCTGTTCGGGGGATTCGTCGTATTCCCCGAACGCATTCGGCAAGCCGGCATTGGGATAGGCCGAAATGGCCGCCTCGGTCCGTGACGCAAGCACTTCCAGGTGGGGGGTTAATTGTTTTGCTCCAAGTGCACAATTAAAGCCAATGCTGATTATCGGGATATGCGACACTGAGATCAGGAAGGCTTCGGCAGTTTGGCCGGATAAAGTTCTTCCCGAGGCATCCGTAATCGTTCCGCTTATCATCACCGGCACACTTATATTCCGTGCTGCTTTAATCTCTTCTATTGCGAAAAGAGCCGCTTTTGCGTTCAGGGTATCAAAAACAGTCTCTACCAGCAGTATGTCCACTCCGCCATCCAGCAAAGCCTCCGCCTGTTGTTTATAGGCAATGCGCAGTTCGTTAAAGGAAATCGCCCTGAATCCGGGGTCGTTCACATCGGGCGACATACTCGCCGTTTTATTGGTTGGTCCCATGGCCCCGGCTACAAAGCGCGGTTTGCCCGGATCTTTGGCAGTAAATTCATCGGCAACGGTTCGCGCGATCTTGGCCGATTCGCAATTGAGTTCATAGACCAGGTCTGTTAAATCGTAGTCGGCCATGGCGATGGTCGTGCCCGAAAAGGTATTTGTTTCAACGATGTCTGCCCCTGCCTCGAAATATTTACGATGCACAGCTGCGATTGCCTTTGGCTGGGTTAAGGATAAGAGGTCGTTGTTGCCTTTCAGGGAAACCGGATGATCCTTAAACCGCGAACCGCGAAAATCGGCTTCAGAATAATTATAGCGCTGTAACATAGTACCCATAGCCCCATCCAGCACCAGGATTTTATCGTTTAAAGCTTCGACTAAAGTTTTCATAGTTGTTTTCCGTTAACGATTACATCGCAGGTTATATCCACCGAGCCTTCGAGGGTAATTGAGACAGAACAGTATTTTTCAAAACTCAGGCTGGCGGCGCGGCGCGCCTTTTCTTCGGCTATGGTGCCCTCCAGTATCACTCTCACATGAATAGATTCGAAGGGTTTTGCCTGTTTTACCTCTTTGCGAACGCCTTCAACTTCTATTCTGTACGAATTAATCGTCTGCCGTTGCTTTTTAAGGATAGAAACAATATCGATGGCATTGCAACCGCCTACGGCCATAAGCAATAATTCCATCGGACTGGCTCCGTGAACTTCCTCGTTGGTCTTGCTGTCTATCAATACCAGGGCATTGTTTGGCCCTTTGGCTTCAAAGAGATAATCGTCATTTATTCGGTCGAGAACTACTTTCATATTTATAGATTTAAACTTTAAAAAAACGCCTACAAGGCCCATTTCGCATTCACAGGGCAGGGGTATGCCCTGATAAATTATTTGGCTGACTGCAATAGCAGGGTTGCATTCATTTTTCTTTGTTTTGAATTAATAGTTAATTAAATCAAAAGTCTATCAGCGCCTTTGGCGTCTTTACCGGAAAAATGTTATTAAGAAAATTAATCGGGAATTGATCAATTGTTATCTATCATCAGCGAGCTGTGTAGAATGTAGCACCTTCTTTCAAGTGAAAGGGTTGCTAAGGTATCAAAGGGTCTAATCCCTCCACCTTTCTTGATAACACTTCAGTAAAAGCTTGAACTTTATTAGCACAAAGATTTATAAACAGAACCCAATTCTCCAAATTATTCGAGGTATTTTTATTTGAAGAGGGGTTTTTTCAGCCGAAATAATCAAAATATCAGGGGGGAAAGGACACACTAGTGTGGTTGAAACGCATCAATTTCAGGGAGATATCACTAAAACAATAATTGATTTTAAATTGTTACAGATTTATGTACATTTGTGCCCTCATGAGGAAAGATTTGACTGATTGCAACCTCCATAAAAAATGCTAAAGGCAGTAATAACTTCCTTCGGACACCTGGTCAGATCTTCCTTGAGACTTAAAAAAACGTTTTATTATGGCATATTTATTTACTTCTGAAAGTGTTTCTGAAGGACATCCGGACAAGGTAGCAGACCAGATCAGTGATGCGCTGATCGATAATTTCCTCGCATTCGACCCCCAGTCTAAAGTTGCCTGTGAAACCCTTGTCACCACCGGACAGGTGGTCCTGGCCGGGGAAGTAAAATCTAGCGTTTATCTGGACGTACAAAAGATCGCGCGCGATGTGATAAACCGAATAGGGTATACCAAAGGCGAATACCAATTCGACGGCAATTCCTGTGGGGTGCTTTCGGCCATACACGAGCAGTCTGAAGACATCAACCGCGGTGTTGATCGCGGCAAGAAGGAAGAACAGGGTGCCGGAGACCAGGGAATGATGTTCGGCTATGCCACCAGAGAGACAGAAGATTATATGCCACTGGCTCTTGACCTTTCACACAAAATTCTTATCGAACTGGCAGCGCTTCGCCGGGAAAACAAGGAGATCGACTACCTGAGACCCGACTCTAAGTCGCAGGTTACTATCGAGTACAGCGACGACAACGTTCCGGTACGCATCGATTCCATAGTGGTATCCACCCAGCACGACGACTTCGATGAAGATGAGACGAGGATGCTGCAGCGAATTAAGAGCGATATCATCAATATTCTTATCCCAAGGGTGAAATCGAAATTGAAACCCGAAATCCGGGAACTATTTAACGAGGATATAAAATACCACATCAACCCTACGGGAAAATTTGTAATTGGCGGACCACACGGCGATACCGGGCTAACCGGCCGTAAGATCATCGTCGATACCTATGGAGGAAAAGGCGCTCACGGCGGAGGTGCTTTCAGCGGAAAAGACCCGAGTAAGGTAGACCGCTCGGCAGCCTATGCAACACGTCATATTGCCAAGAATATGGTTGCAGCCGGGGTTTGCGACGAAATCCTGGTGCAGGTGTCCTATGCCATAGGCGTGGTGGAACCTATGGGGATTTTTGTTGATACCTACGGAACCTCCCGCGTAAATATGACAGACGGGGAGATAGCCAAGATAGTTTCCAAGGTATTCGACATGCGACCTGCGGTGATAGAAGAACGACTGAAACTACGGCAGCCAATGTATTCCGAAACTGCGGCTTACGGCCATATGGGACGTAAAAACGAGGTGGTGCACAAGACCTTTAAAACACCCGACAATACCGAAACCTCCTTAACTGTAGAGTTATTCACCTGGGAAAAGCTGGATTATATAGATCAGGTTAAGGCGGCGTTTAATTTGTAAACCCGGTTTAGAAATTCATTAAATAATATTGTGCCTCTTTGCTTTTTGCACGGCTTCGATCTTGCTGTGCACCTGTAGTTTGCGGTAGATGTTCTCTATGTGTTTCCGGACGGTGCTTGGCGAAAGAAAGAGGTTTTCGGCAATGGCAGTATAGCTTAATCCCTTGCTCAGTTGTTCCAGCACTTCGATCTCACGCTTCGAAAGTAAGATCTCTTCATGATCGGCCGGATTCTGGATATCAATTGGATTTCGTAATAATTTCAGGGTTTTAAGCGCTATGGAAGGATTCATTGCGGCACCCCCGTTCAAGGTTTCCTTTATGCCGTTATAGAGTTCTTCCGGGTTGATCTCCTTCAGCAGGTAGCCGTCCGCACCCGCCTTGATAGCCTTGAATATATTTTCATCGTTGTCGAAGGCGGTGAGCATGATGATCTTGATCTGGGGATATTTCTGTTTGACGATTTGAGTGGTTTCAATACCGTCCAGTACAGGCATTTCTATATCCATAAGGATCAGGTCCAGGTTCCGGTAATCCTCGAGCTTTTTAAGCAACTCGCTACCGTCCATGGCCGTCACCTTTACGGCGACATCATCGAAGAACGACAACTTTTCCTTTATCGCATGTATGAGAAAACTGTTGTCGTCTACTATGGCTATCTTGAGGTTCATGGACACAGGTTGCTTAATTGGTTTAAATATATCGATTTATTCTGAAGCGAAATTCGGGGCGGGCTGGGCCGAATGTATTTTAATCATGTTCGAAAATCATTCGCAAATTAATTTCCTTCTGTATAATCAGGGCGTCATCCAGGTTGTATTTTAACAGGTCATAACGATTCAGTCCCAGTTCACGTTCAGCGATCTGCGCACGATGCCGCTCAATCTTGTTTCGCCGGGCGAGTACTATGGTATTGCTGCGTTCAGCAATACGTTTATTTTCCACATAAAAAGATACTGTCATGGCTGCACACACTAGTAGTACAGCAACTACTATAACGACCGGGCTAAGCATGTTCTTCTCTTTAGCAGGTAAAGATATCATTACAATACCCGAATTGAAATACGTCAGTTGCCTTATTTTAGTGCAGCCGTCTGGGGAACAAACTGTAGTTTCACCACGGTGCCCCCGTCTGTTTCCGAGTCTATTTCAAGTTCGGCACCAATATCTTTAGCTCGTTTCCGCATATTCTTCAACCCATTACCTTCAGTTTCAGCTTTTGTATCGAAACCGATGCCGTCGTCTTCAATCCGGATTTCGTAAGTATCACTCTCCTTTTCAATATATACCGCAATATGTGCCGCAGCGGCGTACTTCAAAGCATTGTTAACTGCTTCCTGAATGATCCGGTAGAGATTCATTCCTTGAACAGACGTTAACACGGTACTACCCGATACCGATTCAGAAATATGGAAAGAAAATTCAACCGAGTCATTAGTTGTATTGGCCTTTTCGATAAAATTGGAAATACGCGACTGCAGGTCTTCAAAAGAGATACTGTTCTTGTTCATCGCCCAGATGGTATCCCGCAATTCATAGATGGTATCGCCGGCAAATGCACTGATGCGGCTAAGCTTATCTGCCGTGGCCGAAGATTTATCCTTCAGACTGTATTTCAGGCTGTCGATGGACGAGATAATAAATGTTAACTGGGAACCGATATTGTCGTGCAGGTCTCTCGAAATACGCAGTCGCTGTTCCTGCAGCACATTCTGGGTTTCGATCTTTGCCAGGGCTGTTTTAAGTTCGTTCTCCTTTCTGAGTTGGCGGTTTTTAAGTTTCTGCTGATTATAAACCAGGTAGCCCAGCACGCCAAGCAGCAAGGCCAGTCCGAAGCCACCGTAGATAAGCAAGTTCTTTTTCTTTACACGAAGTTCACTTTCGGCCAGGTTGGCCCGGGTAACAGCGAGTTCGCGTTCCTTTTTCTCGGTCTCGTATCTGGTTTCCATTTCAGCAAAAGTGGCCGCCCGCTCACTGTTAAATACCGAATCGCGCAATGTATAAAAGGCCTCCTGTCGCTCCAGGGCTTTTTCAAAATTCCCGACTTTCTTATAATACCAGGCTTCCTGCTGTACCACATCCCGTATTTTTTCAATGCTGCCGCTCACATCGGCGTGATACTTGGCCTTTTCAAAATACTCCTCGGCCAGCCCGTATTTGTTCTGGTGATATGCGATGGTAGCCAGATTGGTATAATTTGTTGCCAGGTTGTAATCGCGTTTGTTCAGGGTATTGATCTTCAGCGCCCGATTGATGTATTTCAGGGCTTCGTCATAATTTTCCTGTTTGAGGTTGGTATTGCCAATGTTATTGAAAACGAATGCAAAACCCAGGCTGTCATCTACTTTTTTCAACAGTTCCACATTCCGGAAGTGATAGTAGAGTGCACTGTCCGGTTTATTCCAGTCGTCGAAATTTATGGCTGTGGCATTGTTGGCGTAGATAAGGTATTTATAATCGATGTTGGAGGCCGAGGCCATGGTCCTGTAGGCCTTTTTGCCCTCCTCCACGCCCCGGGCATAATCTTCAAAATCGTGGTAAATAATGGATTTATCGGAAAGGTGGAGGGAGATCATGGCCGTGTCCTTCATCCGTTCCGAAATTGCAATGGCATCGTTCACATGACCCAGCGCTTTTTCGTACTGGCCCCGGCGAAGTTCGATATAATGGAGCCGGCTGTATACCTTTCGCATCCGCTCCAGGGAATCGAGCGATTCCAGCTTTGGCAGCAATATGTTAGAATAATAATAGGCACTGTCCCCGTCCTTATCACGGTCTTTTTGAAAGAACTTAAAGTACAGATAGTTCGCACTGTCTGCCCTGGTCTTAACCAATCTTCTTGCCTGTTTAAAATAGATGTCTGAAGAATCCTCACTGTCGAAAGTGAGTAATAAGAGGGCGTCCAGCTCTGGGTTTTGTTGTGCTGAACCAAACGAAAGCACAAAAGTAAATACAAGGAAAGTTAAATAACGCATGGGTTGTGGAAATGACGATTCTAAGATATTAAAAACTTGTTAGTTAGTATACAAAAACATTCTTTGCTGCTATTTAAGGCAGGAGCGAGGAGTGAATTTCGACTTCATATTGCTTACGACAAAAGACCACACCGGGGTGTGGTCTTTAAACTGATATATCCGATGGGAAATAACAGTTTGCGTAACCTGGCTAGTTAGTTACTTCTTAAGATCGTAAGCATAGATCGAGTTACTGTCGGCCATATAATAGAGCACCCCTCCAAGTTCGTCCACCTGGTATTCGGGCTTCTTGTCTTTCAGTACGATCTCCTTTTCCAGAGTACCGCTGTCTTTGTTTAGTTTAACAAGCCCCACACCATCATCGAGTTTGGTTAGGATAAACTGGGCATTCTCAGTTGCCGAAGTGGCTTTAAAGCGTTTTAGCATTTCCGCTACCGAGGCTCCGGCAGCCGCAGCCATACCATCTCCCAGGTCGGCATAGGCCTCTCCCCTGGATGTGTAATTCCCTAAACGGTTCCTGTTCCTGTTCGCTTCGGCATAAGCAGCAGTCGCGGTTGCAGCAGTTGCAACGGCCATGGCACCGGCCAGTATGGCGCCAAATGCACTTTTGCCGGGGGCCCTGTAGTATTCGTGGAATTTTGGCGACCCGTTCCAGTCCAGCATCATGATGTTCTGGTCGCTGCTAAGTAGGATACCGTTATCCCTAACTTCTATGGTTGAAGGGTTTTCCTTCCCGTCGAATTTGGATTCGGCCAGGGTGGAAACTTCGCCGGTGTTTGCATCCACGCTGAACAACTGGTCGTCGGCACTGATAAGGTATCTCGAATTCCGCTCATCGTAAGCCGAACTCACGGCGTCTGCTCGCTTGTACTTCAGGGGTTTATTCCACACCTGGTCTCCTGTCTTCAGGTCTACGATGTTGGCGTCTTCCGAAGTAATATAGATTAGTCCCTGAGGCGTGTTTGCCATGGTAAGGATGTTCTCTCCCGTTTTCAGCGGCTTTTTAAACAAGGTGTTGCCATCGAAGGAAATTTTATTGATCCCTCCTTCGTAGATCCCAAAAAGGATGCCGTCGTCCATAATGTAGAAGTGCTGCACATAACCCTTGGTCTTGGGTGCCTTGTCCCAGAGGTCCTCTCCGGTATTTGCACTTAAAAATCCAATCTTGGACTCGGAGCGACCCCCCGCAAGTTTAGCGATACCCGATTTCCCTGAATTATCTACATTGCTCACTATGGCAAGCCCGTTAGGGAGAATTTCGAAGTTTACCACCGAACCTTTTACCTTGGCTTCGTCTTTCCACAATTCAGCGCCCGAACTGCTTACCTTATATACTTTGGTGTTACTGCCGTTGACCGAATTCTGAAAGGCATAGATCTCCTTCTCACTGTCGTCGGCTACCAGCCAGTTAACATTTTTTATTTTGGCTTCCCACATGGTTTCACCGGTAGCAGCCTTCTTAGCCAACAGGCCTTGAGCCGTTGGTACAATGAGGTAATCTTTCAACAGTAAGGGTCTCCCGGTAACACTGTAGTTCTTGGCGATTCCCACGCGATCCGGATCGCCCAGGTTAAACCTGTAATCTTCCGCTCCCGTATTCAGGTCGTAAACCGCTACCTGGGTGGCGTATTTCTCACTGGCACGTCGCTGCCCGCTTACCACCAGTTTATTCTGCGGCATCATCACATCGCAGCTGGTAACCATCTTCCAGCCGTTATCCTCGGTGCTGAAGAGCTTTTTGCCCGACATATAGTCGATAACCGCCTTTTTAGTGGTCATGGCTCCGAAGCCGGTTTGTCCCACGATCACATAAGGGGCATTGGGCACAAAGAAAAGTTCTTCCGGTTTTACCCTGCCGTAGTCCTGAAAATTAAAAAGCAGGTCGTTGCTACCCGGCTTGATACCCACCAGGCCGTCATTGGTAGCCACCACCATGGTGCCGCCCTGGGTGAGGGTCATTTCATTGATCTTCGCACCTACATCATAGCGAAAATCGGGGGCTTCTGCGCGCTGCGCAGTCATTAATGAGCCTGCAAGTAAAAAACTGCAAAGCATCAGTTTTGTTGTAATTGAAGTTTTCATAATCGTGGTATTTGGTTTATGATTCAAATGTGAAAAACTTTAGCTCGCGGTTCAATAGGGCAAATGCCGTATTCTGTTGAATTAAAGGATTTTAAATAAAAAAACCGGAAGTAAAGCAACTTGCTTTCCTCCCGGCTCCACGTAAAAACCTCAACATAGAGATTTGCTGTAATGGAATGAATGTTAGTTAAAGTTCACATCGAAATTTCCGTCGGTGATCTCTTTCATCGAATTATTGTTGGTGTTCTTTGCATTAAAATTGAAGGTCCCTACAATTTTAGCGGCTGTAGATTCGGAGATATTGATCTCTCCGGCAACATTGTCGTCGAAGGGCGCCATCCAGGTTTGAGAGTTCTGCGGGTTACTGGCATTCGCTTCCACATAACTTCCGGTTACAAATACATTCGATCCGCCACCGATATCGTAGCTTCCCATACCTTCGAAACCGTTAATGATAAGTACGATTCCTTTTCCTGAATTGTCCGACCCCTGTATGGTTACCGTGGTGTTTCCATTTGCAGTAACCTTACTGGCCACGGTAAAATCGGAGTTGGAAGTAAAATCCGCCCCGTTCACCTTAGCGGTTACCAGGCCTTCAACAGCACCGCCACCACCGTCGCCGCCATTGTCGTCTTTTTTACATGAAATTATTGCCAGGCCCACAAAGGCGATCAGGCAAACTATTTTTAAAGTCTTCATAATTGTTGGGTTTTTTGAGTTAATTGATAAGGCAAAGATGGCCGATAACTCAAGGCAGTTCAATAAGGCAATTGTCGTATTCTCAGAAGGATATATGCGGCAGCTGCGCTATAACAGCTAGTTTTTTAGCTTGCAGTGCCTCCAGGAATCGCTTGTGTTCAGCGCTGTCAGGGTTAAACGGCCGATGCGTCATGCCCTTTTGTATCTCGGCTATCTTATTCTGAAGCTCGGCTGTTTCCGAAGAAATCCATACGGCAGCGAATCTTTCCCAGATGATGTCTATGGCCTTTGCCGAAGGATGTATCATATCGTCGGCATAGAACCTGTAATCCCGTAGTTCGTCCATCAGGATCTCAAAGGCAGGGAAATAGCTTACATCAGTATGCGTTGCGAGCAGCTTGTGAACCGCACTAAGAAGATGGGCTTTACTCAGACTGTTTTCAACAACTCCGTCTTTTAGATGACGCACCGGAGATACCGTAAAGATGATCCTTGCCTCTGCATTTAGCTTTTTAGTATGCTGAACGATAGTTTCCAGCCCTGCACTAAGCGCTTCCACTGAACTAAGCTCTTTGGAAAACTCCTTTTGCGGGACTTTATGACAGTTTGCAACGATGCCCTCTGCCTGCGGATGACGATAGCCCCAAGCAGTTCCCAGGGTTAGAACAATGTGGGTAGCGTTCCCGATGCCGGACCTCAACACTTGCAGTAATGAATTCAAGCGTGTAAGCAAGGCCTCCGGCTGCTCATCCCGAACTTCCGAATGTGCTTCGAAGCAGTACCATAGCTCGCCGCGTTGGAAGATATCTTCTGCAGCATACGCCCTCTTGTTAACCGCACGCGATAAGAGTCGCTCAACGGCCAGCGGATGGAAAACGATCCCAAAGGGATTTACGGTATTCCTGAATTTGAAGTATTCCAGTTTATCGCCAATATTCTGCGCAAAACAGGAGCCCAGCAGCAAGACTTCCGAAGTGTAATCGATCTGATCGGACTCGGGTGAAAGCGATATGTTGGTTTGTAATTCCAAGTTATTCCAGATAATTCCGGGCCTGAGATAAAGCCTCCGGGATGCCGGCCGGGTTCTTACCCCCCGCCGTGGCAAAGAACGGCTGCCCGCCACCTCCGCCTTGTATATGTTTGCCCAGTTCCCGTATAATGGTTCCGGCATTCAGATTCTTCGAGGCTACCAGCTCCTTCGAAATATACAGGTTAAGCAGGGCTTTCCCATCCTGCTCTGCTCCCAGTACCAGGAAAAGGTCTTCTACCTCTCCTCCCATTTCGAACGCCAGGTCCTTCATGCCCGAGGCATCCAGGTCCACTTGTTTGGCCAGGAAGGAAACCCCGTTTACCTCCTGCAGTTCCTTTTTCAGGTCTCCTTTAAGGTCCTTGGCTTTTTGCTTCAGCAATTGCTGAATTTGCTTCTGAAGCGACTGGTTTTCATCCTGCAGTTTTTCAATGGCAGTCACCGGATTTTGCGCATTGTTCAATGCCTGCTGCACTTCCTTATAGGCCGAACTCCTGTCGATAAAATACTGTTTGGCCGCGTCCCCGGTAATGGCTTCTATCCTTCGAATCCCTGAAGCTACGGCCCCTTCCGAAGTAATAATAAAATGCCATACATCGGCCGTATTGGCCACATGGGTTCCCCCGCATAATTCTATGCTTTTCCCAAAACGAACCGTCCGCACCGTATCCCCGTATTTCTCCCCGAAGAGAGCAATAGCACCTTCGTCCAGGGCTGTTTTGTAAGGGGTGTTCCGCTTTTCTTCCAGGCTTATCCCTTCCCTAATACGGGCGTTTACAAAGTCTTCCACCTGTCTCAATTCGTCGGGGGTCACCTGCTTAAAATGCGAGAAGTCGAAGCGTAAATTTCCGCTGTGAACCATAGAACCCTTCTGGGTTACATGATCGCCAAGAATGTTCCTAAGGGCCTGGTGCAGTAGATGGGTGGCAGTGTGGTTGGCTGCTGTCTTGCTGCGGTAACCGGCATCGACCACGGCCTTGAAGTTTGCCTCCGGGTTACGGGGCAGGGTTTTGGTAAAGTGAACGATAAGATTGTTCTCCTTTTTTGTGTCCAATATGTAAACCACTCCACCGTCGGGCGATTCCAGGTAGCCCTTGTCGCCCATCTGTCCGCCGCCTTCCGGGTAGAAAGGCGTTAGGTTAAAGATAAGCTGGTACATTTCGCCTTCCTTCTTACTCTTGGTTTTTCGATAACGAGTGATCTTAACATTGGCCTCCAGGCTGTCGTAGCCTATAAATTCTTCTTCGAAATCCTCGTGCAGCACCACCCAATCCCCGGTTTCCACCTTACCGGCAGCTCGCGAGCGATCCTTCTGTTTCTTTAATTCGGTGTCGAACTCTTCCTTGTTAAAATCATAACCTCGCTCCCGAAGGATGAGTCCCGTTAAGTCGTCCGGAAATCCGTAGGTATCGTAGAGTTCGAAGACCTTTTTGCCCGATAGTACTTTGCCTTTGGCATTGTTTATCATATTCTCCAGCAGCACAAGGCCCTGGTCGAGGGTTCTCAGGAAGGACTGTTCCTCTTCCCGGATAACGTTGGTGATCAGTGATTTTTCTGAAATTAGTTCCGGGAAGGCATCTCCCATCTGGTCGGAAAGTGTTTCCACCAGTTGGAAAATAAACGGTTCCTTCCGGTCTAAAAAAGTAAAGCCGTATCTGATGGCCCGTCTCAGGATGCGTCTTATTACGTAGCCGGCCCCGGTGTTCGACGGTAATTGTCCATCGGCAATTGAAAAGGCCACGGCCCGCACATGGTCGGCAATAACCCTAATGGCGACATCGGTCTTTTCATCCTTGCCGTACTTCTGATCGGTGATCGCTTCTATCTCCCTGATCAGCGGCGTAAACACATCGGTGTCGTAGTTGCTCTGTTTGCCCTGTAATACCATGCACAGCCGTTCGAAGCCCATGCCGGTATCCACATGTTGCGCAGGTAGTTTTTCCAGACTGCCGTCCGCTTTTCTGTTGAACTGCATAAAGACCAGGTTCCAGATCTCCACTACCTGGGGGTGGTCCCTGTTTACAAGTTCGGCGCCGGATTGTTTTGCTTTCTCTTCGGCCGAACGAATATCCACATGGATCTCGCTGCAGGGTCCGCAGGGTCCCTGGTCGCCCATTTCCCAGAAGTTGTCGTGCTTGGAGCCGTTCAGTATCCTGTCTTCGGTTATGTATTGTTTCCAGATGTCGTAGGCAACGGTATCCCGTTCCAGCCCTTCAGCCTCATCCCCTTCAAAGATGGTGACGTACAGTTGGTCCTTGTCGATGCCGTAAACCTCGGTTAACAGTTCCCAGGCCCAACCTATGGCCTCTTTTTTAAAATAATTGCCGAAACTCCAGTTTCCCAGCATCTCGAACATGGTGTGGTGGTAGGTATCCATTCCCACCTCTTCCAGGTCGTTGTGTTTTCCGCTAACGCGCAGGCATTTCTGTGTATCGGCAACCCGTTCTTTCTTCGGTATGCTGTTCCCCAAAAAGAATTCTTTAAACTGATTCATCCCCGCGTTGGTAAACATAAGCGTGGGGTCGTCTTTAACCACCATGGGAGCTGAAGGCACTATTGCATGCGATTTCGATTTAAAGTATTCTAAGAATTTGGACCGGACATCCCGTGATTTCATAAGGTGTAATTTTGCGCTGTTCTGGTATAAAGGCATTCCCCAAAACAATTTCTATATTTGCATAGCGTTAGTTAACTGTTAACACTAGCCTTCAACGAGCAAAAATAAGTTTTTTTAACGTATGTCTAAGGTTAAATATTACTACGATAGCGAAACCCTCTCCTATCGAAAAATTGAAAGGAAGAAAGGGAGACGCCTGGGCATCTTCCTGTTAAGCCTGCTCGGTATGATCTTAAGCGGGTTTCTATTATTGCTTATCTACATCAATCTCCCCTATGTTGAAACGCCCAAAGAGAAGGCTTTAAAACGGGAATTATCCAATATGGAATTGCAGTTCGAGCTGCTCAATAAGAAAATGCAATTAGCCGAAGAGGTAATGGCCGAGATAGCCGAACGGGACAATAATCTTTACCGGGTGTACTTCGAAGCCGATCCCATTCCAGAAGAACAACGCCGGGCAGGATTTGGAGGTATTAACCGCTACAAGGAACTCGAAGGCTTCGACAATTCGAAACTGATTACTTCCACCAGTAAACGCCTGGATATACTCACCAAGCAGATCGTGGTACAGTCCAGATCGCTGGACGAGATCGCCAAAATGGCCGAAGAAAAAGAGCAACTCCTGGCAGCTATCCCGGCTATTCAGCCTGTGGACAACGAAGATCTTACGAGAGTGGCTTCCGGCTTCGGTTACCGTACCGACCCGTTTACCAAGGCCCGGAAATTTCACTGGGGAATGGATTTCACTGCCCGCCGCGGAACACCGGTTTACGCTTCGGGCGACGGGGTGGTAAGCCGAGCCGACAATACCGCTTCGGGTTACGGTAAACATATTCGAATAGACCACGGCTATGGCTATGAAAGCCTGTACGCTCACCTGTACGATTACAACGTTCGCCGCGGACAGCGGGTTAAGCGGGGTGATCTCATCGGTTTTGTGGGTAGCACCGGCCGAAGTGAAGCTCCCCACCTCCATTACGAGATCTTTAAGGACAACGAGCGCATCAACCCGATAAACTTCTATTACGGCAACTTGTCACCGGAAGAATTTGCTATCTTGCTTCAGAAGGCACAACAGGAAAATCAATCTCTCGACTAATGCACCTAGAGCTACCCGAAAAACGATATTACAGTATTGGCGAGGTTGCCAGGGCCTTCGATGTGAATACATCCCTGCTGCGATTCTGGGAGAAGGAATTCGAGCTGATTCAGCCCAAAAAGAATGCTAAGGGGAACAGGAAATTCACCCAGGAAGACATCAGGAACCTGGAGCTCATCTATCACCTTGTAAAAGAACGTGGTTTTACGCTGGAAGGCGCCAAGACCCATCTCAGGGAAAACACTAAAAAAACGTTGAGCAACTTTGAGATTATTCGTAAATTAGAGTCGGTTAAAGCAGAATTGCTAAAGATCAAAGACCAACTTTAAAACTCCTCACTATGAAAAAATGGTTACCTGCGATACTCATTATCGCATTCGTGGGCCTTATTGGCCTTTTTGTTGCTAATCTCAATAACGTACTGGTTACCCTGGAAGAAAAGACCGAAGCCCAATGGGGAAACGTTGAAAGTGCCTATCAGCGGCGGGCAGACCTCATCCCGAATATCGTAAATACCGCCAAGGGCTATGCCGAATTCGAGCAGGAGACCCTTACACAGGTAATCGAGGCCCGAAGTCGTGCCACAGCAGTTAATATCGATCCATCCAACATTACTCCCGAACAACTGGAGCAATTCCAGAACGTTCAGAGCGGCCTAAGCTCTGCCCTTTCGCGCTTACTGGCGGTCTTCGAGCGCTACCCCGACCTGAAAGCAAATGAGAACTTCAAGGAACTCATTAACGAACTTGAACGTACCGAAAACCGGATCAATGTTGAGCGGAATCGCTTTAATGAAGCCGTCCTTCCGTATAACACCAAGCTTAAGAAGTTTCCCAATACCTTTTTTGCAGGCATACTCGGCTTTGAAGAAAAAGCCTATTTCAAGTCGCAGGAAGGATCGGAGCAGGCACCAGTTGTTGAATTTTAATCTGAAAATATGTCGAAATTAGAAGACTTTCTCACTCAAAAGGAGGAAGCTGAGATCATTGCAGCGATACGAAAAGCCGAGAGTAATACTTCGGGTGAAATTCGCGTGCACCTGGAAGCCACTTCCAAAATCGATGCCTTCGACCGGGCAGCCGAAGTATTCGACTTACTCCACATGGAGAATACAAAACTTGGCAACGGCGTCCTGATCTATATAGCCGTTGAAGACCGTACCCTGGTGATTATGGGCGATAAGGGAATTAACGATGTGGTGCCCCCCGATTTCTGGGAAAGCACAAAAGATGCCATTATCGACCGATTTAGAGCCGGGGAGATGAGCCGGGGGCTTATAGACGGGATTCTTATGGCCGGGGAACAATTAAAAAAACACTTCCCTCACAAGAAGGGAGATATAAACGAATTGCCCGACACCATTTCCGTAGGTTAATGAAACAGCTCACCACCAAATATTGCCTGCGCTTATTTTTAGTTGGTGCGTTTCTTTTTTCTGAATTTACCTTTGCCCAATTTACCATTCCGGAACGTCCAAAAGACAGGGAGCAGCATTTTGTGTACGATTATATCGATCTGCTAACTGCTGAAGAAGAATCGGTACTCGAAACCAAGCTCACCAATTATGCCGACAGCACCTCAACTCAGATAGTCATAGCCATAATTAGCACAACCAAGGGAGAAGACATCTCCTTCCTGGGCGCCAAATGGGGGCAGGAATGGGGTATCGGACAGGCAGATACCGACAACGGCATCCTTATCCTGCTTGCAAAAGACGATCGAACCGTTGATATCAACACCGGCTATGGAATCGAATACCGGATTACCGATCGCATGGCCGAACAGATCATTAACTCCTATATGGTTCCGGCCTTTAAAAAAGGTGCATTCTTCGACGGGCTGGACACGGCCACCGATGTAGCCATTCAAATGTTGCAGGGCGAATTTAAGGGAGAGAGGAAGTCGGACAATTTTCCGCTTTCGGCAGGGGTGGTATTTGGTCTTTTTATCTTATTTCTGGTTATTATCATAAGCTTATCCAAGAAAGGAGGTCGCGGAAATGGCGGGAACAACGGCGGTATGGGCAGCCTGCTGGATGTGATCATCCTGAGCAATGCAGGTAGAACCGGCGGTGGCTGGGGAGGCGGCAGTCTTGGCGGCGGTAGCTTTGGCGGTGGCGGCTTCGGTGGCGGAGGCTTTGGCGGTGGCGGTGCCAGCGGCAGCTGGTAATTAGTTATAAAGGTCTTTACACTTACACCTGGGTTTTGGGAATTCGAATTCGTAATTGATCATGATCTCGTGCGAACCGGAGGTATAGGTAGTCAGGTCTGAAGTGACATAATCATACGAATATCCGGCCGACAGCCCGTCGGTTATCTTAAAGTTCACTATAGCTCCTACGGAATCCGATACCCGGTAGGAGACACCCAGCCACAAGTATTCATTTATATAGAACATGGAAGAGAAATCGAAGGACAAGGGTGCGCCGTCCGTATATTTTACCAGGAAAGTTGGTTTCCACTGCAGGTTTCGGTTTACGTCGAACAAATACCCGCCATTAAAAAAGTAGCTCACGCGATCTATGGGAAGGAATTCACTGGAGTTCTTTGGTGCGAACAACTTGGGTGAGGATAATCCCAGGTAGAACGAATCCCCCCTGAAATACAAGCCCACTCCAAAATTGGGAGCCCAGCTGTAATCTACCTGCTCCAGGAAGGGATCCATCATGGCTGCAGGGTCGTTCAGCAGTTCCTCGTCTATGCTGTATTTCCTGAACCCACCTTTTATTCCGAAGGTAAGCTGGTACTCGTCGAAAGGATCAAGGCGTAATTTATAGGAAACATCCGCAAAGGCATAAGTGGTTCGTTCGTAGCCGATCTTGTCGTTTATTACCGAAACACCAACTCCCACGTTGGAATTGGGAATGGAAGTATGAGCCGATAGGGTTTGTGTAACCGGTGCACCTTCAACCCCCAGCCACTGATTTCTGTTCAGGATGTTAATTACCATGATCTCACGTGAACCTGCATAGGCCGGATTTACCGATATCATATTGTACATATACTGTGAGAATTGTGGGAGCTGCTGGGCCAAACCTATTGCGGGGATTAGCATCAGAAGCAGTAGCGATATGTTTGCAGATCGTTTCATCTATTCTGAACCAAGTAAAATAAATCCGTTTATCGGCCTTAGGCCACTTTCATTTAGTGTTACTACATAGTAATAAGTTCCCGAAGGCAGGATGGTTGAAGCCCCTACCGAGCCTGAAGGCGAATTGCCGTTCCAGTCGTTTTCGTAATTCTCACGTTCGAATACTTTCTTACCCCATCTGTTATATACCTCGAGATCGATCGAGATATCGCATTGCATTCCCCGTTCGAGCACCATTTCGTACTTCACTTCAAAAAAGTCGTTATAGCCATCACCATTTGGAGTGAGCAATTTTGTGATGGTTACATCGTCTCTGGATTCGATACAGCTTGTTGAAACACATCGGGTATCTACCACGACCTCGATTACCGTTCTCCAGGAACAGTTGTTTTCGGTATAGGAATAGGTGAACTCGTAGGTTCCCGCCCCGGCATTTTCCGGGTCGAACACACTGCCGTCCAGTAATTCCAGGTTTTCACTTTCCCACGCTCCGCCCAGCTGATCGGTATTGGTGATAAATACGGTAAGATCCACCGGGTCGTCGGTAACACACATACGGGTGGATTCGTTCCCTGTCTCTCCGGCCGAGCGCATTTCCACGGCCTGGGTAAACACACTTTCGTTATTACAGGCATCTGCCACAGCCCAGAACCTGAAAATGGTATACGTATAGTCGTCGAAAACTGAAATCTCTTCAGTATAATCTACCTGTAAATCGGTTGAGCAGTTGTCTGTGAATTCCAGATCAGGAATATCCGGTACCTCATCACAATTTATTCGTATCACCGGATCGAATTCGGTAATGACTTCCGGCGGTATGTTGTCGTTTACAACTATTGTCTGAACCACATCCGTAAAATTATCACAGCGGTCTGTTACCCGGTAGGTCCTTGAGATGGTTAGCGGACAGCCTTCCCCGGCCAGTTCGTCGCTGATAAAGACAACTTCGGGCACAGAGCAATTATCGGAAGCATCGGTTACGACACTGCTATCAGGCGCAGGTACATCTTCCAGGCACTGTACGTTCACTGTGGGCGGGTTGGAAGCGGTAGGGGCTTCAGTATCGGAAATGATGATCAGCTGGCTCACCGTAATCGAATTTCCGCAGGAATCGGTAACGCTGTATGTCCTGGTAAGCGTTTCCGGGCAACTTTGATTGTCGGAAACTTCAGAAACAAAAGCAACTACAGGGGCCCCACAATTATCGGCCTCGTCGGTCACCACATTCACATCCGGATTCGGTACGCCTTCCCCGCATTCCGCATAAAGTGTTTCGGGATTTGAAGCCGTTGGCGGTGTCGTATCCAGGATAATGATCTGCTGGGTAACAAGGGTGGTGTTATTACATGCGTCGGTGACGCTATAGGTTCGTGTGATGGTCTCCGCACAGCTCTGGTTGTCTGTCACATCCGAAACAAAGGCAACCGTTGGGACGGAACAATTATCGGTGGCATCGGTCACCACGCCGATGTCAGGCGCAGGCACTTCGGCAGTACACTGAACGTTTACAGGAGCGGGGTCGCTGGCTGTAGGAGGCGTGGTGTCGTGAACAGTGATAAGTTGTGAAACGTTTATCGAATTGCCGCATTGGTCGGTTACGCTGTAGGTTCGGGTAATAGTTTCCGGGCAGCTCTGGTTGTCGGAGATCTCCGAAACAAAGGCCACAGTGGGAACGGAGCAGTTGTCGGCCTCATCCGTAACCACATTTACATCCGGAGCGGGAACATCATCCACACACTGAACACTGATTGGGGCCGGGTTACTGGCAGTAGGTAAAATCGTATCGCTTATAATGATGGCCTGGGTAACGTTGATGGAGTTTCCACAGGCATCGGTAACGCTGTAGGTTCGGGTAATGGTTTCCGGACAGGTCTGATTATCGGACACATCGGAAACAAAGGCTACTACCGGAGTAGAACAGTTATCGGCCTCATCGGTTACTACGTTGATATCGGGTGCCGGGATATTGGCCGTACACACGATATTGACAGGGGCCGGGTTAGTGGCGGTAGGGGGTGTGTTGTCTACGATGGCAATTACCTGAACATAATCGGCTATGGTAACTCCGCAGGCATCGGTAAAATTCCATGTATTGGTATATGTGCCAGTGCCGGGGCAGTTTCCGGGTACAAAAGGACCCGAGGTCTTGTTAAGGATAAAAGTACATTTATCCGGTTCCGGTTCCAGGGTCTGGGCCTGTCCCAGGCCGGAAGTATCGTCACAATTAAGGGTTACATCCAGGGCACCGGCAGGGGTGAGCCAGTTTACCACGGGTTGGTTTATATTCACGGCATAGGGAATAGCTTCACAGGAAGCAGGGTCGGCCGTGCTAAGGGTGATCACCTGGTCCGGGTTCTGAGCACCGTTATAAGTGGCGGTGAATTGAAGGCCGAAGGACAGGTCGCAATTATCCTCCAGGAAATAACACTCATCATTTATTTGCATTTCGAAGGCAATATCCAGGGGCGGAGCGCCTATGTCCAGGATGCCGTCGGCCACGTAAAACACCAATGCCCCTGTTCCGATATCGTAGGTATAGGTTACCCCGGGAGGGAGATTGGTGATTGGCAGTAATGTTACCTGTGGCGGAATAGTGGTAGCAAGTTCCACGTTTATGGCATCGTCGTTACCCGTGTTCTCAATATTAAAGTTAAACCCAACGATATCTCCCGGGTTGGCCGGGTTGGTGCCTGCGGTCTGGGTGATTACCATTGGATCCAGGTTGGGCGAATATACTTCCACGGCAAGACCCAGCAGGTATAGTCCGTAGATCTCCTGGTTTGACGTAAGTCTTAGCGTCGCAGTGGTCTGGTTATTAGTAATGATTGAATTTCCCGGGTTGTTTAGTGCAAATGAAGCTGCGTCGAAGCCCAGGGTGTTGGTACTGGCCGGGGTTCTGTTGGTAAAGTCGGTGTTGCCAACGGTGATCCGGCTGTTAAAGAAGTTGTTTGCACTTCGTTGGGGTGCACTGATATTCACAAAGTTGTTTGAAGCATCCAGGATCTGCAGCCTGTCGCCCGAAAGCATACGATCTCCTTCCAGGGCTCCCAGTACCAGGTTTGCGTTCACTTGGCCCGCCGGTGTTGTTTGAAATCCGCTGAAATTGATATCGAAGTCGTTCACCTGACCGGTAACGTGGGCATAGCCGTCGAAAACTGTGATGTTCTTGGCGGGGAGGGACTGACTTTCGTAAACGAAGACGATTTGCCAGCCGGCGGTATTTCCCACCAGGCCGTCGTGGGCCACACTCCCTACAGACGCCTCGACGTTGGCAACCTGGTAGGTTCCGTATTTGTCCGGGAGGGCGAGTACTTCGGCGGTAATGTCTTTTACACAAATGTATGGGTCATTGCTGAAGTGGGTAGTTCTCCCTCTGAAGATCACGTCGTCTGCCGTAACCGTTGTGTAGGTGGTTTGGCCCGGGAGCATAATCTTTACATCGTCGAAATTCCAATTTGGCTGGTTGTCGCCTCCGCCGTGTTGTTCGGTATCGGCTGCAGCCCAGTAAAGGAATGCCCTGAAAACCGAGATACAGGCGCCGTTGTTGGTTGGATTCTGAAAAACAGCATTACTGGAGTTAAAGGTAGAAGGATCGGAGTCTATATCGACATAGACAAGATTTCCGAAGTTATGGTTGTCTCCTGTCCCGTTATAATCGCCGGTGGCGCTTTGGGAAACAAGGTTATTGGCAATAATGGTCATATCGCCGTTTAGCGACTGACTGAAACGCGGGGCGAACGGCTCCTGTATTTGTGCATAGGCACAAGTTCCAAGGAGGATGAGAAATAATATTACAACGGTAGGTTTGTTGTTCACGCCAATATGCTTAATGACAATACATTGTCCTTAGTTAAAAATGCTATAAACGTGAGGTAACTAATCCGGCAGTAGGTGTCCTACTGCTCTTTTTTAAGAGTACATTTTCAGAATACGGGGATTAAAAAAAGCGTTCCATTAATGGGGGCTATTAATTGAATCCAGACAATATTAACGAAATAATCCGTTTAAAAGCAATTATTTCCGATCAATTGCACTGTTTTTTAACATTAGCTAGGTCGTTTTAACATTTTTTCAGTAATATCTGACAATATTTACCTGCATTACACCTTGTTTGCGCAATGAACCGATCAATCTAACAACGAGTGCCTGACTGAAAAAAAATCAGCGGAATCCAATTGGATAGGGGTAAGCCCGCAGCTCTTTCGGTTTATTAGCCCAATTGAGGGTGCAGAAATCCTAACCGCTGAAAAAGCGGTATCAGTTCCTAAAAAATAAAGTAACGTTGTTTAGAAAGCGGCAGTCTCAATAAAAGGAATACTTTACGGCAGAGACAGCTAACTTTTGAAGGGTAAATATATGAATTTTAACTACTTATAAAAACCAAATCCGGCTATTGTTGATAACTATTTCTTTCGGATATAGATCGTTACCGGCACACCGGTAAAATCGAAGTGTTTTCTCAGTTGATTCTCCAGGAAACGCTTGTATGGATCCTTTACATACTGCGGCAAGTTGGCAAAGAATGCAAAACTGGGATAAGGCGTTGGCAGCTGGGTGCAGAACTTTATCTTTACATATTTACCCTTGATGGCCGGGGGTGGCGTGGTCTGAATAATGGGCAGCATCACGTCGTTCAGTTTGGCCGTCTTTACTTTCTTAGTCCGGTTCTTATACACATCGACCGCAGTTTCTATGGCTTTGAAAATCCGCTGTTTGGTAAGGGCCGAAATAAATACGATGGGCACATCGGTAAACGGTTCGCATTCCCTCCTGATCATGGCCTCGAACTCCTTAGTGGTCTGGTTATCCTTCGCTTCCACCAAATCCCATTTGTTCACCAGGATCACTATTCCTTTATTGTTGCGCTCGGCCAGCCAGAAGATGTTCTGTACCTGTCCGTCGAACCCGCGGGTGGCATCCATAACGATCATCACCACATCGCAATGCTCTATGGCGCGAACGCTTCGCATCACCGAGTAGAATTCTATATCTTCCTTTACCTTGCTCTTCTTCCTGATCCCGGCCGTGTCGACCAGATTAAACTCGAAGCCGAACCTATCGTATTTGGTGTCTATACTGTCGCGCGTAGTACCGGCTATATCGGTTACCACAAAGCGCTCCTTCCCTATCAGGGCATTGATAAAAGAGGATTTCCCCGCATTGGGGCGGCCCACTACGGCAAACCTCGGCAGGGTATCTTCGTCACGTTTTTCTTTTTCCGGCAACACCTTCACCAGTTCATCCAGCAACTCCCCGCTTCCGCTTCCGTTATTCCCCGAAATTGGAAAATACTGTTTGAACCCCAGAGAATAGAATTCGGCTGCGTCGTGAAGCCTGTTGGCACTGTCCACCTTGTTAACCGCCAGGAATACAGGTTTTCTGCTCTTCCGAAGCAATTGTGCAACTTCTTCATCCATACCGGTAACCCCCGATTCAACATCCACCATAAAGATGATGGCATCGGCCTCCTCTATGGCCAGCTCTACCTGCTTGTCGATCTCGGCTTCAAAGATATCATCACTACCCACCACATAGCCGCCGGTGTCGATAAGAGAGAATTCCTTACCGTTCCAGTCGCTCTTCCCATAATGACGATCGCGGGTCACTCCGCTCACGGCATCGACGATGGCTTCCCTTCTCTGAATCAGGCGATTAAAGAAAGTGGATTTTCCCACATTGGGACGCCCTACTATGGCAACTATACTCATGGATATACTTTTGCGGCAAAGGTAGCGTTTACTTAGATAACTAAAAATACCTAAGCCATTAATCGGGAATGAAATACCTTTAATTATTAATCGTATCGTTATGAGAACCTATGTAACCGCAGCCATCTTTGCCATTGCCATAATCGTGGCCTCCATCGTACTCGGAAATGCCTTTATGAACAGGAACAAAACCGACGGAACTATCAGTGTAACCGGCTTGGGAAAAGCCGATTTCACATCCGACCTCATCGTATGGGAAGGCTCCTTTTCCCGGGAGAGCTTCAACCTGCAGCAGGCCTACAGCGACCTGGAGAACGATAAAAAGGTGATAGCCGAGTATCTGAAAGGCAAGGGAATCACCGAAAACGAACTGGTTTTTAAAGCGGTACGCAGCATAAAGAACACCCGCCCTACCTATACCAGCGAAGGCCAGTTTACCGGGGAAGAATTTCTGGGCTACATCCTTACGCAGGAATTACAGATCGATTCCCGGGATGTGGAAAAGGTGGAAAAGGTTTCCAGGGAGATCACCGAGCTGCTCAATCGCGGCATACAGTTCTATTCGCAATCGCCTCGATATTACTACACTCAGTTGGCCGACCTGAAGATAGAGATGATCAGTATGGCCACGGAGGATGCCCGGATACGGGCCGAAAGCATAGCGGAAAACTCAAGCAGTGATTTGGGCAACCTTATTTCGGCTAAAATGGGAATCTTTCAGATCACCGGTCAGAACTCCAATGAAGACTATTCCTGGGGAGGTACCTATAACACTTCAGAAAAGGAAAAGACGGCTTCCATCACCATGAAGCTTACCTATGAGGTGGATTAATTGTAACCGAACCGTTTGAGTTGTTTGGTATTGCTGCGCCAGTTCTTGTTGACCTTCACATAGGTCACCAGGTGCACCTGTTTTCCGAAGAAAGCCTCCAGGTCCTTACGCGCTTCAATCCCAACCCGCTTTAATCCGGCACCCTTGTGGCCAATAAGAATCCCTTTCTGGGAGTCCCGTTCCACCATGATGACCGAACGAATGCGAATGATATCCTCGTCCTCATGAAATTCCTCCGTATCGATCTCCACCGAATAGGGAATCTCCTTTTTGTAGTGAATAAGGATCTTTTCGCGGATGATCTCGTTTACAAAGAAGCGTTCGGGTTTATCGGTTAGCTGGTCCTTTGGATAAAAGGGCGGCGACTCGGGCAGCAGTTCGATGATTCTTTTGAACACTTCGGTTACCCCGAAATTTCTCAGAGCCGAAATGGCGAAGATCTCGGCATTTGGTACCTTCTTCTGCCACAGTTCCAGGGATTCGGTAAGCAGTTCCTCATTCCCCTTATCGATTTTATTGATAAGCAGCAATACGGGAATATCGGTTTCCTTTATCTTTTGAAAAAAGGCTTCGTCCTTCAGTTCTTTTTCGCCCAGTTCGACCAGGTAGAGCAGCACATCGGCATCTTCGAAGGCCGAACGCACGAATTCCATCATACTCTCCTGCAGCTCGTAGGCCGGTTTGATAATGCCCGGGGTATCGCTGAGGATTACCTGAAAGTCCTCTCCGTTTACAATGCCGAGGATACGGTGCCTGGTGGTTTGCGCCTTGCTGGTGATAATCGATAATCGCTCCCCCACAAAGGCATTCATCAGGGTACTCTTCCCTACGTTGGGATTTCCGATTATATTTACAAATCCGGCTTTATGACTCATGCTTATACTTTCGGTAAAGATAACTGATTTTTGGGCCACAGCTGAGCGAACCGGCGGAAGTTAGGATAATTTTAGGAAGATTCCCGGCTGCTGTTTTTTCAGAAGTACCTATTTTTACAAGCGGACAGCCGCAACGCATAAACCAAACTGTTATTGAAATACTAGGATATATAGGAGCATTATTGATCGGGATCATCCTGGGCCTTATCGGCGGTGGTGGCTCCATTTTAACTGTTCCTGTATTTGTCTACCTGCTGTATATTAACCCGGTTACCGCAACGGCCTATTCGCTTTTCGTGGTGGGGGTTTCGGCCCTCGTAGGCGCCATAAGAAACATACAGAAGGGACTGGTGGATTTCCGAACGGCCATCGTCTTTTCCATACCTGCCTTTATCGCGGTCTATATCAGTAGAAAGTACCTGCTTCCCGCCATCCCCGAAGACCTTTTTACCGTGGGCGATTTCCTGCTCACCAAGAATATCGGGATCATGATCTTCTTTGCCATCATCATGCTGATCGCTTCGGTGAGCATGATTCGTTCCAACGGCAAGGCCGAGCCCAAGGCGAGCACCAAGCGTTTTAATTACCCGCTGATCCTGCTCGAAGGCTTTGTGGTGGGTGTACTAACAGGAATCGTAGGTGCCGGCGGCGGATTTTTAATCATCCCTGCCCTGGTGTTACTGGCCAAGCTTCCCATGAAGAAAGCCGTGGCCACTTCCCTGCTCATCATCGCGATCAAGTCGCTAATAGGCTTTATAGGCGACATAGAGACCATGGACATCGACTGGAACTTCCTGCTGCTGTTCACCAGCATTTCGGTGGTAGGGATCTTTATAGGCGTAAGCCTGAACAAATACATCAAAGGCGAAAAGCTGAAAAAAGGCTTCGGCTGGTTTGTGCTCCTTATGGCGGTGTTTATTTTGTTAAGGGAGTTTGGAGGGTTTTAAGAATGTTTTTTAATTAACTTTCTTTTGCTGGTCCAAAAGAAAGTTACAAAGAAAAAGACCTTTTTCCTTTTTCAGAGGCATTTTCATTGCCGCTAACGCGTAATGAAACCGTATTTATTTTGCTAAATTCTCTACAGGGATTCGCGAATTCTTAACGCAAAATAAATACCTATGCTGGCTGAAAAAGGGGTTTTATCATAATTGCAGATCTCTCCCCGACATAATGGTATGTCACTTCGAGTCAATCGAGAAGAGGGCGTGGTTAAGATAGATGTCTAAAGCCTGAAGTCTCCGCCTTCGCCTGAGGGCTACGGCGGACGTGGGAAATTGTGAAAATTGAATTGGAATTAGGCAATTGAATATAATTAAAGCTTAGTATGTTGAAATTGATAGCTGTAGCCTCCCTTTTTGTCCAGAATAGAGGACAAAAACTGCGAGATTCAGGTATTTGCGAATAGCAAATACCGCGTAGTTTTTGGACTGGTTTGCGCCAGCAAAATTCCTTCAAAAAGGGGAAAGAGCCCTTTCTTTTGCTTCGTTTTCTTTGGGCTAGCAAAGAAAATGAAGAAAGAGGAATGTACAGCAAAGAAAATGAAGAGAATAAAAAAAAGTTAATTAAATACTATCATTAACATAGGCCGCATAAACCCATCCCCGGCTGCCGTCGGAACGCTTTACATGCTTCCAATCGGCCACGGTGGTATCGGCCGAAATTAATTGCACCCGCTCCCCTTCCTCTTCAAAGACCGAAAGTATGGTAGCCTCGGTGGAAGGCCCGGCCCGAAAGCGCACGCTGCTGCCGGTGATGATCGCATCCCCAAAGACAGTATCGGCAGCCGGATCGGGCAGCCCGGTTTCTGTAAGGGTGTCGGCTTCCATTTCAGGAGTATCGCCGTTGATATAGTAGACAAAGGAGATGACGGCCACCACAAAGAGCACGGCCGAAATATACACCAGCGGACGTGCAAGTGGGGAGCCAGAACTCTCCTTTTCTTGGGAAAAGGTCTCTTCTTCACGCCTGCGTTCGGCCAGGCGCTGTTGTCGTTCAGCCTCTGCCTGCCGTTGCTTTTCGGTGCGTAGGCGTTCGGTTTCCTTGTAAAGTTGCCGCAACTCCTCTTCCCAGGCGGCCGGGGTGTAAAAATTCCCTTCACTGTCGCTGTAATAACCGGTAAACACGTCCTCCCCGCCTTCTACCCGCTCCATCATCCTGGCATCTTCGGCCCGGTAGAATTTAAGGTCGTCATTGGCATAGGCCTCTATAAGTTCTCTTAGCTTTTCCGACATAGCTGTTGCCTTCTTTTATAAAGTTAAGACTTCAGCCGCGGAAAATAGATGCCTTTGTATTTTTTTAACGTCCTACCTTTTAATAACCCGAAATGTTTTAGTCTGTTCTTCGTGATCTACTTTTATCAAATACACCCCTGAATTTAAATTCGAAATATCAATATCCGACTTACCGTTGAAATCCCGATAAAGCTGTTGCCCAAGCATATTGTAAATCGCAACACCATCTAACTGTAGCCCGTTGGGAGTTGCAATGTGCAAAGTTTCAGAGGCTGGATTGGGATAGACAGTAATTGTATTAAGCAAATTTACTTCCGGGGTTGCCAATACCTCATCGATAGTGGTCACATAGGTATTGGTGATAACGGGAAAATTAAAATCGAAGTAGATTGCCGCTTCATTACTGAAGCTGTCACCCACTTCTAATCCGGGGTCCGTTTTAATTTTAAACAGCACATAGCCCTGACTATTCCCTGGAGATGCCGGCAGATTGATTCCTTCGAAAATAAATTCCACCGTATTATCACGAATCCTGGTCACAAAATCGTGACTACCCTCGAGCACCCGGAGAGAACCCACTTCGAACATCTCTTCGTCGAGTTCATCTTTAATCACCACATTTTCTGCGGGAAAAGTACCCGTATTTTCGAATCGGATGAGGTAGTGCACATAGTTCCCGATAACCGCCGTTGTAACACTCTCACCCTGCAGACAGGTGATGTCGTTTGGATCGTACGAACCTACCACGGTTTGCTCCAGATTGAAGGTATTGTCCATAGGAGTCTCATCTCCCGAAACCGGATCGATAACCGCATTGAAGGTTAGTATATCATCAATATTCACCGGCGGAGTGGCCATAGGAGAATTGATATTAAACGAAATTTCGATAGCCTCCGACTGGAAGGGTAAGAGATCGTTATAATTCCAACTAAACGTATTGGTTGTCTGATCATCAAACATTGGAGTAGCCTGAAGAAAGGTCATTAAGTCGTTCATATAGGTTAAGGTAACCGTGCCGGACTGGATCTGGTTTCCTTTATTCGAATAAACAATGCGATAATCGGCATCGAAGCCCGGGCGGGCAGGCGTTATCGGAACAATGGAGATCTCCAGGTCCGGATGTACTCCATTGGGTTGGATACAAAAGTCTTGAAAAAACGGACTCGGGTCTGTTGGGAAATCGACCGATAAAGATGCAGGAGATACCGTAAAATATGTAGGGTCTTCCAATTGAGGCGTAATGGTATGCTGTCCCTCTTCCAAAGGAATTTCATACATCCCCGTATTGTTGGCAATAAAAGTCCCGCTGTTGGTCCCGTTTGTTATGGAAAATTCCATGTTTGGTGCAAGCGGATCATTGGTATCACAGCCATCGGTGTTAAAATCATAACGCGTTTCGCCGGCTACCGTATAATAAGTTCCTCCGGGCACAAAGGTGCAATACGAATTTAAATTCGTTGTATAACTCAGAAAATCGATCTCATCTTGCAGTACATCCAACTGCTCATCATCGGCACAGATGTACTCCAATGTGGAATTGAATCCAAACTCTATCTGCTCAAGGACGCCATTTTTCAGGAACATGGTCTCCAACTGATTATTCACTACAGAAATAAAGTTAAGCCCGGTACAGCTGCTAACATCAATGGTCGACAATTGGTTGTTAAACAGGAAAATCGTTTGCAGGTTTGGAAGGTCGGTAAGAGTAGCAGAAGACAGGTTATTGTTTTGCAAATGCAGGGTCTCAAGCGACTGAAGCGCATCTACAGTGACGGAGGTCAGCACATTATCATCTGCAGTAACAGTTTGAAGGTTGGGAGAACCATTCACATCCAAAGTAGCCAATTGATTCTCATTGGCGTTAACTGAAGTGATGTTGGGAAGTGCAACGGTAAGACCGGTGATATCATTCCCTTCACAGGAAAGTGTTTGCAGGTTATTGAGTCCGGTTACATCCAGAGAAGTAAGCAAATTTTCATCACACAGCAGATCTTCCAAGGCGGTAAGTCCGCTAAGATTGAGAGTAGTAAGTTGATTTCCCCCGTTGTGGTACACCCTTAACGAACTAAGACCACTTACATTGATTGTGCTGATATCATTATTCAAGCATAGCAGCTCTTCCAAATTGGTTAATGCCGAAACATCCAGGGCGGTGAGTTGATTGAGCCCGCAATCCAGATGGGTAAGGTTTGTAAAATTCTCGATTCCCGACAAGGAGGTTATCGATCCTATAAACATATCCAACTGATAGACGGCCAGGGCCTCCGACAGCTGAATTTCATCATCCCCATTGGCATCCACGACCATATTGTTTCCGTTGCTGTCTTTTGCGATACCATTTGAAGTATTCGCCGCCAGCAACTTATCCTTAAAGGCTTGATCCGGAAAATTGATGATTTGAGAGTTAATATTTGAAAAGGAAAACAGAAGAAGTAACAGCAGGTAAATTCTACTCATTGCAATAGGAGTTTTAGTAATTAATCTTTCTTATAGAACATATAAAAGCCATTATACCCTACCAAAGTTTTCGACTAAAAAAGGAAGAATTTCAAAAAAAGGATGTCATTAATTGCAATTTGCCGCAACCGTAGGAAAGGAGTATTTCTAGATGGCGAAATTTTTAATACGGATCATGGCCCGGCCTCATAAAATAAATGAGCTTGCAATTTTAACCTCTGTGGCCGGGGCTGAAAGGGCTGCTCCACGAAGAATAAATTGTAACTTGCGGGGAACCCTAATTCGTTTTCATGTCAATTAAGTCGTTTAATAATTTTCTGCTTTTATTCCTCACTATCACCCTGCCGCTTTGTGCCCAGCAGAGTGATGCGGACGACAGCTTGGCCGACGGGCCCTATGTTTTTATTCGGAACGACAGCCTTATCGAACAGCGGGTGGTGGAAGGCGAGTTGGTTGCTACCCTATTGGAAGCCGGAAGCCTGGAAACACACTTTCCTCCTGCCCCGGCCGTCTATACGGGGGTAGAACGCATCGCCGCCCTGAGTGATATTCACGGGCAGTACGACCTGGCGGTGGAATTGCTTACCGCTAACGGCATCATCGACAAAGAACAGAACTGGAAGTTCGGCAAGGGCCAACTGGTGGTGGTTGGCGATGTGTTCGACCGCGGGCCCAAGGTCACCGAAACGCTCTGGCTGCTCTACAGACTGGAACAGCAGGCCGCGAGCAAAGGCGGGCGGGTACAGCTGCTGCTGGGCAACCACGAGTATATGGTGCTGCACAACGACCTGCGCTACCTTCACCCTAAATACACGGCAGTGTCTGAGCTGCTGGGGCTAGGATACGACCAATTGTACGGGGAGGATACAGTTTTGGGCCGCTGGCTGCGCGCCAAACCAACGATGATAAAAATCAACGACATACTCTTTGTGCACGGCGGGATCTCGGCGGCCTTTTTAGAGGCGGTGGAATTCGATATTGAGGCTATTAACGATAAGATGCTGGAATCCATTGGCCGAACCAAGGCCGAGATGAAACCCACCGACTATTACCAAACCTATTTTGGCAGCGACGGCCCGGTCTGGTACCGCGGTTATTTCGAGGACAACCTCCCCGAATCTCATATCACGGAACTCCTACAGGCGGTCTCCGCTTCTCACTTTGTGGTGGGCCACTGCACCGAAAGACAGGTGGTAAGCATGTATAACAACAAGGTCCTGGGCGTGGACAGCGGCATTAAGCGGGGCGCCTATGGCGAGCTGCTGCTGATTATTAAAGGCAGGTTTTACAGGGGATTGTTGGATGGAGAGCGGGTGGAGTTTTAATAGATACCCTTTAACCTAAATATTTGCACATTTCTCTCTGATGAAAGTCCATTTTTGTTTTGTTCGGTTTGTTAAATATTCCTAATTTTAAAAACTCCCCGGTAATCAATATTCCTGATTACTTTTTTAAATGACTAAGGAATTCCCACATAAATTAAATTGAGGGAATAAGTACAAATTATTTTAAAATATAATTTAGCTAAACCCTAAGACAACATCTTCATAGATTATGCGGTTTCTAAAACGAAAAATTGAAATAGATAATAACATTGATAAGTTAATTCGGTATAAATATAATTTTCAAAACTAGACTAAACACTAAATGAATATACTCGTGTTTTTAATTACATTATTGGTTGGAATCGTTGGGGGTTTTGCTATTTCTAATTTAGTGAGACATAAAATAAAAAAAGATGATTCTGAAGTTGAAAACACAAATCAACATATTGATTGCGCCGAATGTGATTTGGATTACTTTATGGAAGAGTGGAAAGTAACTATTCAAACCCAAATGCACTTTAATGATCTAATTATTAAGTTTAGGTCTATTGTTTTGTCAGTGGTAATTGGTATTTCCACGATATCAATAGCTATGTATAAAAACTTCGGCTTTACCGAAGAAATATTAATAATAATACTTATTGGAGTATTTTTTTTCTGGATTTGCTGTTTTTTGCTTGATTATGGCTATTATCACCAACTGCTTATGGGCTCAGTTAAACACGCCGAAAAATTTGATAATAATGATTTTTTTAAGGAACGCGGATTGTTAGGACTAACCAATCGTATTTCATTACAAGTAAAACATTATAAATCTAATGCATTAATTATTGGAATTTATTTTGTACCAATGATACTACTACTTATTGTAATAATCTGGAAATTTGATGGACCTGATATAGTTCATAGGATAATGAATTGTCTTAAATTAATTTAAAAGTAACTCTAAATACATTAATAAATGCCAACACTCAATTGGATTGGAAAAGACAAAGTGATAAGCCACCACCAAGATGTGCCCTATAGAGTATTGGAACATAAATACGGGTTTACAGCTGATAAAGGAGAACAAACCGAACCAACCAACAGCGGAAATAAAATAATACAGGGCGATAACCTTGAAGCTCTAAAAAGTTTACTACCTGAATATGAAGGGAAAATAAACTGCATTTACATTGACCCACCTTACAATACAGGAAATGAAAAATGGGTCTATAACGACAACGTTAATCATCCAAAAATTAAAAAATGGTTGGGCGAAGTAGTTGGTAAAGATGGTGATGATTTAACACGACACGACAAATGGCTGTGTATGATGTATCCTCGCCTTCAGCTCTTGAGAAAATTATTGAGCAACAAGGGAGTCTTGAGCATTAGTATTGGTCATCATGAAATAACAAACTTAACTGCTATATGCAAAGAGCTTTTTAGCGATAGACAAATCTTTAACATCACAGTACAAACCTCTGGAGGTAAGCCTTCAAGAGGTTTCAACATTCAACATGAATACGTAATTTTTATTACACCTAAAGAATTTGTCCCAAATAAAATACTTCATTCTGGTGGTAATTCAAGAAGCCCTTTTGAAGGCTTGACTCTTGCAACATTTAATAAAAAGCAAAGACCGAATCAAACCTATCCTATTTTCATAGATAAGGAAAATGGGAATCTACATTCTGTGGGGAAATCTTTGCAAGAAAGGATAAACGAAGGCGTATATGTCGGAGATATTGAGTCATTTGAGTACAACTTCAATGAAGCCCCTCAAGGAACAGTTGCTATTTGGCCTATAACAAGTAAAGGTAAAGAATGTGTTTGGAGATTAATAAGCTCAAGATTAGAGTCGGACTGGAAAAAAGGTTACATAAAAATCAGTCCAAACAAATCGAAAAAATCGCTTAATAAATATAGTATACAATATTTACCGAGTGGGTTAATATCTAAAGTTGAATCCAAAGCTCTAACTGTTATAGGTACCGAAGAAGGCAAGCCTACATTAATATTTGGAGAGAATACGACAGAAGGTAGCCAGATTCCAACAATTTGGTTAGAAAAGGAATTTTACACAGTGAAAGGAAGTACTCAAATCAAAGAGATTTTTGGAAAAAGCCCTTTCGATTACCCTAAAGCATTGGAGTTCATTTGTGAAATACTTAGAGCAACTTCATCAAAATCATCAATCATCTTGGATTCTTTTGCTGGTTCTGGCACAACAGCTCATGCAGTTTTAAATTTAAATAAACAAGACGGTGGAAATCGCAATTTCATTCTAGTTGAAATGGAAGAATATGCTAATGATGTCACTAGCGAAAGAGTTAAGAGAGCTTCAAAGGGTTACGGTTCTGGTGATAAAATTGTTGAAGGTTTAGGCGGGAAATTTGATTTCTACAAGCTCGGCCTACCGCTTTTTGACGAGCACCAAAACCTAAACGAAGAAGTCGGCTTAGCCAAAATCCGAGAATACATTTGGTTTTCAGAAACTCGATCCTCGTTTAGCGAACCCAATGCTGAGAACTACTTTTTAGGCAAGAAAGAAGAATCAGCCTACTATTTTATTTATGAGAAAGACCGTTTAACCACTTTAGATTTTGATGCTTTAGAGCTCGTAAAAACCAAAGGCGAACAATACATCATTTATGCAGACAATTGTCTATTACCTAAGGAGTTTATGGCAAAGAAGAACATCATTTTCAAGAAAATACCAAGAGACATTACAAGATTTTAGATTATGGAATTAAAAAGCTATCAACAGAAAGTAATAGAAAATCTTGAAGAATACTTGACCTACGTTCAAGAACAAAAAGATTTAGGAAAAGCCTTCAACCAATATTGGGAAGATAAAATTGGTCCTTACAATCCATTAGATGGTACAGGAATGCAACCCTATAAAAACAACATCCCGAATGCTGCTCACGTAGCGGTTAAGGTACCAACCGCAGGTGGTAAAACCTTTATTGCCGTAAATGCTTTGCATTCTATTTTTCAGGCTTACGATTCCAGCAAACCCAAAGCCGTGATTTGGTTAGTGCCTTGGAGTAACCTATTGCAACAAACCGTTGAAGCACTTTCAAATCCAGAGCACCCTTACAGACAAAAACTCAATACACTATTCAATCACCGAGTAGAAGTCTATCAAAAAGAAGACTTGTTACAAGGTTCAAACTTCAACCCAAACGTGGTAAAAGACCAGTTGAGCATTTTCGTAATGAGCTTTGCCAGTTTGCGAGCAAGAAACAAGGACGACAGAAAGGTTTACCAAGAAAATGGACAATTAGAAGCCTTTGTATCGCAGTTCAAAAACAGCGAACACATTTTGGACGGTGTGGACGATACGGCATTAATCAATATATTGCGTTATCTCAATCCTATTTTGGTAGTGGATGAAAGCCATAATGCGGAAAGTGATTTGAGCGTAGATATGCTCAAAAATCTAAATCCGTCATTCATTCTTGATTTAACTGCAACACCAAAAGCGAATAGCAATATTGTAAGCCTTGTTCCTGCGATAGAACTGAAAAAGGAACATATGGTAAAACTTCCTGTAATTGTTTATAACAATCATGATAAAACGGAAGTCATTAATAACGCTTTGCACTTACAACGAAAGTTGGAGAACCTTGCCAAAAAGCAAGAAGCGGAAGGTGGAAAATACATCAGACCAATCGTGTTGTTTCAAGCACAACCCAAAACGAATGACGACAACACCACTTTTGAAAAGCTGAAAACACAATTGTTGAGCTTGGGTATTCCAGAAAATCAAATGAAAATTAAAACTGCCAATAATGATGAATTGAAAGGCGTTGATTTGATGAGTAAAGAATGTAAAGTCCGCTATATAATCACCATCAATGCCTTAAAAGAAGGTTGGGATTGTCCTTTCGCCTATGTCTTAGCTTCTTTGGCAGACAAATCGAGTGCGGTAGATATAGAACAGATTTTAGGTCGTGTATTGCGTCAGCCTTATGTACAAAGACACAAGTCTTTTCAATTAAACCTTTCTTATGTTTTGACAGCTTCTGCCAAATTCAACGAGACTTTACAAAGCATTGTAAAAGGCTTGCAAGAATCAGGTTTTAGTGAAAAAGATTATCGCAAAGTCGATAAGATGACAGAAGAAGAAAAGAAAACGGTTACTGCTGACCCAGTGGAATCTTTCCTTTTCCCTGAACAACAAACGGAACTAGAAGAAGATGAAAACATTGACACCAATCGAGTAACGTTTGACCCACATGCAGTTGAAGAAGAAACCGAATCTACAACGGTAATTGAAGAAATTGAAGCATTAGCAGAAGAACAGAACCGACAATTAGAAGAACAAATAAAAGAACAGGAACAACAACCTGTTGACGAAAATATTTTTCAAGAAATGGGTGATAAAGTAAAACGCTACAAGGTCAAAGAAGCCTACAAGGAGTTTATAGATAAAATAGAGTTTCCGCAATTCTTCATCAAGGTAACCGCAAGCGACATTTTTGGCACAGATGAAGAATTATTGAACAGAGAATCATTGCTCAAAGACTTCAAGCTGTCAGACGAAGACATCAAAATTGACTTTGATAAAATTTCTTCTGACTTGTACAAAATTGACTTGGAAGAAGCTAAGAAAAACGAGTATAGACCTTCATTCACAAAGATTGAAGATAATTTGGTGAAAGACCCAATTGCCGAATACATTTTAGCAAAACCAAAAGAAAATCAGATAACCGACATCACACATCAAATGATGCAGATTATCGGAAATATGTACCCAATTCCTGACCAAGAAATCAAGCTTTACATTGGTCGAATTCTCAACAGTATGACTACTGAGCAATTGCGAGATATATTGGTTCGAAAATGGAGCTACACCGACAAAATAAAGGCGCACATTAGAAAATTATCAGATTCTTATGCCGAAGGACGTTTTATGGATTTAATCAAATCGAAACGAATCAGCACCAAAGCCAATTGGAATTTAAGCAAGGAGATTGTTCCAGGGAAAACAGGCTCTGCAATTGGAAATTCGCTTTATGAAAAAGAAGGTTCAATGAACAATTTTGAAGAACGAGTAGCAATGGAACTCGGTACATCTTCAAACATTGAGTTTTGGCATAGGAATTTAGAACGTGGTAAAGGATTTTACATCAACGGATTTAAAGCCAACCACTACCCTGACTTTATTATGCAAACAAAATCAGGCAAAACAATTTTGATCGAGACTAAAGGCGACCATTTAGACGGTTCAGATAGTGAAGCAAAATGTAGACTTGGAAACGAATGGGAAAAGCAAGCTGGGCCAGATTTTGCATACTTTATGATATTTGATAAAAAGAAAATGGAAAAAGCATATACGTTGGATAAAGCAAAAGATTTAATAAATAAAATGTAATAAATCTTCCAATTTTCCAATTAAGTCTTCTACTCTCACTCCACCCCCACCCTCTCCCTTATCGTCCCATCCGCTCTATGGATGATCACATCGGCCTTGCGTTTGCGGGCGATGCTTTTGGCTTTGCGGATGGCCGTGCTTTGCTTGCGGTGTTTGGAGGTGATGCGCTTGTTCCCCTCCCGCCGTACGGCCCAGCCGTCCTTATAAGGCACCACATGTTGGTGCCAGGTTCTGGGCGTTGCGCTGTCGCGGGATTGCTCGAAAATTACCTTTATGATCTCCAGTAAGGATCGCAGTATGGATTTTAGGTTGGCCAATGCATGAATGTTTGGGGGTAAGATACGGGTTTTGATTGATAGTGAATAGTGAGTAGTGAATAGTGAGTGGTGAGTGGTGAGTGGTGAGTGGTGATATGAAGTAGTTAGCGCAATTCATATTAGTATCGAAATTATCGGGAAGGGAGGTAGAAGCCGGAAGCCAAAAGTCAGAAGCCCGTAGCCGGAAGCACAAAACTAGATGTAATGAAAATCGTGAATACACCATTGTCCTTCTTTTTCAGCCAGCATAGGTATTTATTTTGCGTTAAGAATTCGCGAATCCCTGTAGAGAATTTAGCAAAATAAATACGGTTTCATTGCGCGGTAGCAGCAATGCAAATGCCTCTGAAAAAGAAAAAAGGTCCTTTTCTTTGTAACTTTCTTTTAGACCAGTAAAAGAAAGTTAGTTACAAAAAGGGAAGCCTTGCTTTTGTTTCTTTTTGTGTGTAATGCAAAAAAGAAGGAGTAAAAAGAAAATAAGAAGCTGTCACTTTGAGCCTGTCCGCCTCACGTAGTACGTGATAAATCTGGCGGATGAATTTGAAGTGCGAGAGTTACTTCAAATTAGTATCGAGAAGTGGTTATGAGTGAAGGGTGAGGCGTGAATAGTGAGTGGTGAATGGTGAAGAGTGAAGGGTGATGCGTGAGTAGTGAGTGGTGAAGTCGGCCCGCCTTCGCCTGAGGGCTACGGCGGACAGGGAAAGTCGGCCCGCCTTCGCTAGCCTCCTTCGCCACCCTCGTGTCGCTGAAGCTTTAGCGAAAGCGTAAGTGGCTACGGCGGCTGAAGAGCTACGGTGGACGGGGGAAAATTGTCACTTCGAGTGAATATGAAGTGCGGGAGCTACTTCATATTAGTATCGAGAAGTGGTTATGAGTGAAGGGTGAAGGGTGAAGGGTGAGGCGTGAAGGGTGAGGGGTGAAGGGTGAGGCGTGAAGGGTGAGGCGTGAATAGTGAGTGGTGAGTGGTGAATGGTGAGTGGGGAATTGTGAGTGGTGAAGTCGGAAGTCGGAAGCCGGAAGTCAAAAGCCTGAGGTAAGTGAATGGTGAGGCGTGAATAGTGAGTGGTGAAGTCTTATGGACAAATCTAGAGGTATTTAAAATCATGAATACACCATTATCCCCCTTTTTCAGCCAGTATTGGTAATTATTTTGGGTTTTGTAATCAAATACTTCCGCGCAGCCGTTCCAATTCCACAACCGCCTCTTTACCAAATAGCGATTCTATAAGTTGAAACAATTCCTCATTGGTTGTAATGGTTTGGTCAACAAATCTGTTGATCAGCAGTTCGAAGTTCTCCTTGCCTATATATTGTTCGAACTGGTGAAGAATCAACGGTCCTTTCACGTACATGGCCAAATAGGAGGGCCTTCCCTCATAAGCTGCTAACGGCTTGATATCGTCTTTAATACGATTTTGTTTCTCCCGGATAAAGTCATCAAAGGCAGCAGTACCGTACTCCTCCCGCACAAAAATCATGGATAGATACTCGGCAAACGATTCCGACAACCAATGATGCTTTGTACCGGAGTTGGCTTCAGAAAACCAATAGTGGGCAAACTCATGGCACAAAAACCCCGCAAGAGAGACCGCGTTGCGGTTTCTCACGTCACTGAGGACAATATAGTTTTTCCTGGAATAACCCACATCCTTCCGCGGACTCACAATCACAATCCGTTTTTCACGGAAATCTTTGGGTTGGGCAATGTAAGCGTTCAAAAATGCCATGGCCCTGTCGGCTACAATTTTGATAGAGTCGATTTTAGTATCGGCATGCAATGCGGATACCATTACATATGCTCCTTCTGCTAAATGGAATTTTTTGGCCGCCGAAAACGATATGTCTAACCTCGGCAATATGTCGCTTATCACCCATTGCCCTTCTCGCTCGGCTTTTAGTATGTTGTCACCGGTCATGACGGTATAAGTTGGATCGATTTTCAAATTCATAGTGTAATGAAAGCGTGGAAAATCGTTGATTTGCGGAAGCCAAAACGAGTCTATATTGAGCTCAATCCATTCTTCGGTAATACGGTTTACAGGATGGTCTTCAGGAATATGGAGACTATACGCAAGATTTAAAGTGAGCTCCGCTATTTTAGAATTGTTTGTGTTCAATGTGATCATGCTCCGGTCTCCATCCAGCGAATCGATGATTATTTCAGTAGCCGGGTCAGAAACTATATACCGGATATCGGCATTGGGGTTCAAAAAAAGCTCAAGACTGCCCTTCTTAATAAAACTGCTGTCTATTTTTAAAACGACTGTTGCATCTAAAAGCTGCCGACCGGGCAGGAGTTCGAGTTCTACATCATACCGCGGGAAGTCGTTTACTTTAGTGGCTTGGGCCGAGATACACCATGGGATAAGCACCCCCGTAAAAAGTAACATTCTAAGAATTGATCGCATGTGGTTCACTAATTAAATAAATACAACTGATCGCTCCGGCGAACAGCCATTGATGGTAGTGATTTTACGTACGATGGTGGTGAAGGTTAAAGTAAAGATAGCTTAATTTTTAAGAATTGATAGGTTTAAATCTGCGGTTAGAATCAATTTTTTCAATGAACGAGTTAATTATTCTCGGGAGTTGATATGTTGTTTTTAAATCTCAAAAAAGGGAGGTTGAAGCCGGCCCGCCTTCGCCTGAGGGCTACGGCGGACGGGGGAAAATTGTCACTTCGAGCCTGTCCGCCTCACGTAGTACGTGATAAATCTGGCGGATGTTCCCGCAATGCGGGAGTGTATCGAAATCACCGGGAAGGGAAGGTGAGGCGTGAATAGTGAGTGGTGAAGTCGGCCCGCCTTCGCCTGAGGGCTACGGCGGACAGGGGAAGCCGGCCCGCCTTCGCCTGAGGGCTACGGCGGACGTGGGAAGTCTGAAGTAAGTGAAGGGTGAGGCGTGAGTAGTGAGTAGTGAATAGTGAGTGGTGATATGAAGTAGTTAGCGCAATTCATATTAGTATCGAAATTATCGGGAAGGGAGGTAGAAGCCGGAAGCCAAAAGTCAGAAGCCCGTAGCCGGAAGCACAAAACTAGATGTAATGAAAATCGT
>JASBSY010000013.1 GCA_030148705.1 Pukyongia sp. | reverse complement strand
AGCAAGTATGGCATTGGGAGATAACACAATCGCTTCGGCTCTTAATTCCTTTGCTCTCGGCAACAGCAGTAATGCAGGCGCATCGGGAGCCATGGCGTTTGGAAGCGCTTCGGTTGCCGGAACCAATTCCTATGGGTTTGGGGTTGGATCTGCTAACGGAAATAATGCGTTCTCGATTTATGGTGCAGCATCGGGTAACGCCAGTTTCTCATTCTACGGGGATGCCCAGGGGGAGGAATCCGTCGCTATGATAGGCGGAACCACAGGATCTTCCGCTCAGGGAGCAGTGGCCATTGGTAATAACGCTTCCGCTTCAGGAGCAGCAAGTATGGCATTGGGAGATAACACCAGCGCTTCGGGCCAGTACTCGGTGGCAATGGGAAAAGAGGCTGCGGCTTATTCATTTGGAGAGGTCGTACTGGGTATAAAACCGATCACTTATACTCCAAACAGCACGACCACATTTAACGTCAACGATCGATTATTTGTTCTTGGCAACGGAGATTTCAGTGAAAGCAATGCAATTACGGTTCTTAAAAATGGCAGGACAGGCATTTCGCGAATTCCTACCACCAACATCCTGGAAATTGAAGGGAATGCTTCTAAAACCTCTGCCGGTGACTGGCTGGCCAACAGTGATGCTCGCCTGAAAAAGAACATACAAACATTTTCGAAGGAAACTGCTCTCGATAAATTATTGCAAATGCGGGGGGTTACCTACGAATGGAACGATGATAAAACAGGAAGCAACCGTCCGCAAGGAATACAATACGGCTTTATCGCCCAGGAAATTGGCACTATTTTCCCGGAAAACGTGGAAATTGATAATCTGGGATACTACCAAACTGCCTACGGCACGTACGACGCTTTATATGTACAGTCTATTAAGGCATTGAACGATAAGATTGAAAAACTTAATAAGGAAAATAAGGAACTGAAAACTGAACTTAAGAAAATCTATGAGCTGCTGTCGAAATTAAACGACAAACAAATAATTACGCAAAATTAATTACTCATTTCGAGGAGTTTTTTCAAGGTATTGTAATTCCGCGTGGTGGCAATAACATTTAATTTGCGTTCGAAGAAATTGTTACTAAGCCGGGATTTGCCGGAGGGAAGTTCAGAATAAAAATAAACACATTTTGGGGTGATATAGAATATTTCACCAGCCGATTCAAAGTTAAGGGTTGTTTCTATGTCTGTTGTCAATGGGGGTTGATACAGCAGCATGAAATAACTCTTCTCTTTTTGTGTATCAGGGAATGGACAGGCGTCCAGTATCTCCTGAACTTCAGTAGGACTAATTACAAGCACAGGCACCTCCCAGCCATATTTCTCTACTATCTTTTCTGAAATCAATCCGCTGTGATCGAGCCCCTCTTCAGCAGAAAAAACCAAATTCCCACTTTGAATATACGTCCGTACCCCTGTAAAACCAAGCGATTCCACCAGCGACTTCAGATCCTTCATCAGTACTTTTTTGTGGCCGCCCACGTTTATGCCCCTTAAAAACCCAATATATTCAGCCATGCTTAATTTTTTCCGTTATAGCTTTTGCCACCATAAATCCGCCGGTCCATGCATTCTGAAAATTAAACCCCCCGGTAATTGCATCGATGTTCAATACCTCCCCGGCGAAGTACAGACCCTCAGCCTTCTTACTTTCAAACGTCTTGAAGTTCACCTCTTTTAAATCTACCCCGCCGGCCGTTACAAACTCTTCTTTAAACGTACTCTTCCCATTTACCTCGAAACGAGAAGCGGTGAGAAGCTGCGCCAGATTCCTTAAATGGTTCTTATTGAGATCGGCCCAACTGAGTTTTTCGGGAATACACGCAGCGTCTACGATACTCTGCCAAAGGCGTTTGGGATGTCCGAAAACCGAATTCGAACGAATTCCTTTCAAGGCATATTCGATCTTAAAGCGTTTTAAGCGACTCAATACCGCATCGAATGTTTGATGTTCCAACCAATTTATCTGAATGCTGAAGCGATAGTCGAGTTCGTGCAACTCCCTGGCACCCCAGGCTGACAACTTCAGTATGGCCGGCCCGCTCATACCCCAGTGGGTGATCAGCAATGGACCTTCACTTTCCAGAACGACCTTACTGTCCTTCGAAAGCACCTGTACGCTAACATCGGTTGAAATCCCCGGCAGGTCTTTTATTCGGTCGTCTTTTATATTGAACGTAAAAAGGGAAGGAACACCCTGAACAATGCTGTGCCCCGATTCTTCCAGCAGCTTCCAGATCTTTGTACTGCTTCCTGTGGCCACGACCAGAAAATCTGCAGTGAATTCAGAAGTATTCGTACGAACTTGCCACCCGAACTCCACCTGTGAAAAATCCTTTACCCCCTGTCCTTTAAAAAGTGAAATTCCCAGTCGGTCTATTTCATTAAGGAAACAATCGATGATGGTTTGGGATGAATCTGTAACCGGAAACATTCGGCCATCGGCTTCAGTCTTCAAGGCAACACCCCTGTTCTCAAACCACGCTACGGTATCGCCGGTCATAAACGTATGAAATGGCCCCAGGAGTTCCTTTTCCCCTCTTGGATAATTCCTCACCAGTTCGCGGGGTGTAAATTGAGCATGTGTAACATTACAGCGACCTCCCCCCGATATCTTTACCTTGTTCAAGACCTCCTTTCCGCGTTCTAAAATGGCCACCTTTAAACCCGGAAATAACTCACAGCAGTTTATAGCCGTAAAGAATCCTGCAGCACCTCCACCTATGACTATGATATCAAATTTCGATTGCACCTTCCAAAAGTAGTAATTATTAAAAACGATTCAGTTAACTTTATAGGCCTATGACGTTACTGTATTTTTTTATCATTTTCTTTATACTGGCAACATTCCTCCCGGCCACCCGGATACCACACTGGTTTTTCAGGGTTCCCGATTTTATTCGGCTGCAAACCCTGATTATTAAAGGGGTTTTATTGCTGATTTTTCTCTGGTTCACCGATGAATACACGACTTTTAGCACTATACTTTTAATCGCGCTGCTTATTTGCATCATCTATCAGTTATTTAAGATAATTCCTTATACAAAAGTTTTTCCCAGGATCAAACAACCTTTCGACAGCGACGGAATGGTGTCTATACTGGCTGCGAATGTACTGCAGGACAACAGGGAATACGACAAATTTATAGAGGAAGTTGATAAATTCGACCCGGATCTGGTGCTCACCATGGAGTCGGATAAGAACTGGGAAAATGCGTTAAGTGCTATTGAAGATCGATACACGGAATCGATAAAGATTCCAATGGATAACTATTACGGTATGCACCTTTATTCCAAGGTAGAATTGACTCATGTCTCTAAAAATTTTGAAATTGAAGACGATGTACCTTCAATTTATATTGAATATCCGGCCAATGGCAAAAGCATAGTCTTTGCCTGTTTGCACCCGGCACCCCCCAGTCCCACTGAAAATGAAACCTCCAGGGAACGGGATGCCGAACTAATGGTAGTAGGGAAGAAGATCAGGCATTTAGACAAATCGGCCGTGGTATGTGGCGATATGAACGATGTGGTATGGAGCAGGACAACGCGCTTGTTCCGCAAGGTCACAGGTATGGTGGATCCCAGAGTGGGACGTGGCTTTTTCAGTACCTATCACGCCAGCTATCCATTACTGCGATTTCCTCTGGACCATTTGTTCCATACCAAGGATCTCTACGTTGGCACCATGAAACGAACTAAAAATTTTGGAAGTGATCACTTCGGAATGTACTATGAAATACATTACAAAAACAATTCAGAAGTTCCGGATAACCCAAAACTAACCAACGGTGATAAAAAAGAGATCGAGGATCTCATCGACAGTCCGAATGAAGACTAAGCCTTGATTTAATTAATACCCGGATATTTTTCGGCTGCGAATTTCTCACACAATTTTAGCGTAAAAGTTATGTCATCCATAGTGGTTCGCGGGTTAATTAAACACATACGCAGCACTACTTGCTTTTGCAGCAGGGTAGTTACCAGCAAAACTTCTCTGGATTCGACCGCTTTTCCGGAAATATACTGATTCAGCGCGTCCAGCTTCTTTTCACTGAGATTCAACTGAATGGGATTAAACCTGAAATTAATCACGGCAAGGGTTGCAGGTGAAATCACTTCCCAGTTGCTACTCTTCCGAAGCACAGCTTCCACCTGCTCGGCCAATTCGATATTATAGGTAATCGCCTTTCGAAAGGAGCCCAAGCCAAAGGTCTTAATCGACATATAGAATTTAAGCGCCCGAAATCTTCTGGTTAACTGTATGCCGTGATCGTAAAAATTAATTTCCGAAGTATTCCCTTCAACATCTCGTAAATATTCGGGTTTCTCGGTGAAGGTCGCTTTTAACCACTTGGCATTTCGCACCAGTAAACAACCGCTTTCATAGGGTTGATAGAACCATTTGTGGGGGTCGACGGTTAAGGAATCTGCTTTTTCTATCCCTCTCAGCAGTTTTTTCCCATTTTCTGAGAGTATGGCTGCGCCCCCGTAAGCTCCATCTATATGAAACCAAATCTTTTCCTTACGACAAATGTTTGCCAGCTCATTTAGGGGATCGACAGTTCCGGTGTTGGTGGTCCCGGCGGTAGCCACCAGGCAAAAAGGCTGTAACCCGCTTAAACGGTCTTTAGCAATGGCATTCTTCAGCTTATTAAGCGAGAGTTTGAATTCCAGGTCGGTTGGAATAATTCGAATCTGATCCTTACTAAAACCCAACACTCGAATAGCCTTGATGTTGGACGAATGCGCCTGGTCCGACAAATAGATCACTGCCTTCGAGAAATCTCCCGGGCATTTTACCCTTCTTGCTGTTGTAATAGCCGTTAAATTGGCCATACTGCCTCCACTGGTAAAGATACCTCCACCCCGCTTAACGGGAAAGCCGAAGATCTTTAGTAACCAACCAATTGTTACGATCTCCAGCTCGGCGGCGGCAGGTGATGCTGCCCATCCTCCCGAGAAAATATTGTAGCCGGTTGCCAGGGTATCGGCCATAACACTAACATAGTTGCTGGGGCCGGGGACAAAGGAATACGACCTTGGGTGCGAAACTATGGAACTGGTCTCCAATACCTGCTTCTGAACAAATTCGAATACCTGGTTAAGATCTGAAGCCTTTTCGGGAGCTTCTTCCAAAAACATTCGGTCCATCTCTTCCCGGGTTGCTATTGAGACAGGTTTCTTTGAAGCTTGAGTGGCTGTATGTTCAACGATAGCATCTACCACTTTATATCCAATCTCGGTCATTTCATCCACCGACAGTTCCAACCGCGCATCACGCTTAGCCGTTCGCATAATTTTGAAAATTTAAATTTGCTGCAAAATTATCGAATTAAAAGTGATCTGAAGGCTCGAGTGGGGTTTTCCTTGTTCACCAATCCATTGCCCGGTTGAATCATTCGTACCCAGCCAACTTAAACTCGTAAAAGTTCCAATGCTTTATTTTGGTATCTTGAAGCTTTCTAACCAACCGAATTAATGAAAGACATCACTAAATGGAGCATAACTGTCGCCCTGGCAGGCTTTCTTTTTGGCTTCGATACTGTTGTGATTAGCGGGGCCAATCAACCGATAAAAGAATTGTGGAATACATCACCGCTTTTCCACGGCACCTTTATAATGAGCATGGCCCTTTGGGGTACGGTACTTGGTTCGCTGCTTGGCGGTATCCCTACCCAGCGCCTGGGGCGTAAAAAAACACTTTTTTGGATAGGCATCCTCTTCTTTGTTTCGGCAATCGGCAGTGCTTTAGCGACCGATCCTTACTCATTCTCTTTTTTCCGATTTATTGGCGGAATAGGGGTTGGAGCTTCCTCGGTGGCAGCTCCTATCTATATTTCGGAGATTACAACGGGAGAGAATCGCGGCCGATTGGGAGCGCTATACCAGTTTAACCTGGTGTTTGGTATCCTCATGGCATTTGTTTCTAACTGGCTGTTGAAAGGGTTTGGTGGGGAGGCCGACTGGCGCTGGATGCTGGGTGTAGAGGCCTTACCCGCCCTGGTTTATACTCTCATGGTCATGAAGGTTCCCAACAGCCCCAGATGGTTGGTAATTGTAAAGAGGGATTATAGTACGGCTTTGGACGTTTTAAAAAGGATTTACAGGAATGTTTCCGAAGCCGAAAAACACCTTGCAGAGATAAAAGCCGACGCAGACCTTCCTAAGCGGAGCGAGAAATTATTTCAGAAGAAATACCATCGTGTACTATGGTTAGGGTTTCTTATTGCATTCTTTAATCAGCTATCAGGAATAAACTTCGTGTTGTACTACGCTCCGCAGATTCTTGAGCAGGCAGGGCTGGGAGGGGAAGAATCACTCTTTAATGCGATTGCAATCGGGATCGTGAACCTACTCTTTACTATAGTTGGAATTCGCCTGATCGATCGACTGGGCAGACGACAATTACTGATAATTGGTTCTGTTGGATATATCATCAGCCTGCTGATGGTGGGATATTGTTTCCAGCAATCGCTTAGTCCAACGCTATTGTTGTTCTTTATTTGCGCATTTGTGGCTTCTCACGCAATCGGACAGGGTGCTATCATCTGGGTATTTATTTCAGAAATCTTCCCGAATCGAGTTCGTTCCTATGGTCAGTCTTGGGGAACGAGCACACATTGGGTGTTTGCGGCCCTTATTACGCTGGTTACCCCGTTTTTCATAGATGATACGGAAGGTATTTTCCGTGATAATCTTGAAGTTATCTATTATTTCTTCGCCGGTATGATGGTTCTTCAATTGCTATGGGGAACTTTCAAAATGCCGGAAACCAAAGGTGTAAGTCTGGAAGAACTGGAAAAAGAACTGGTGCCGGATATCGGAAAGGCGAAAAATTAATTTGCTACTATATTCGACACAAGTGTCTGAAAGTTTTTTCTGTCAAATTTGCATTAATTATTTTGTAACTTGCTGTCACATAACCAATAAAACTTTAAATATGTTCTCAAAATCAAACTTATTGAGTACCATAGTTGCTGCTGTCTGGAGTCTGTTAGGCGGGTGGTTATTATGGGGAATTGTTGCAGATCCGATTTTAGCGGAGCACGTAACAACCGACGGTATTATGAAAGAAGCACCGGATTTTGTGTATCTCACTATCGGGTGTATCATTCAGGGATTCATTCTCTCGACAATTTACGGCCGCTGGGGCAACGGTATTTATGGTGCGTCCACCGGACTTAAATTTGGATTTTGGATCGGATTACTAGGGGGTTTTGGAGAAGGATTGATCAATTTTGCCACGAGCAATATACTCGACTTGCAGGGTACGCTTATCAATGCAGTCGTCTATATTGTTTTTTATTCGATAATGGGTCTTATTATAGGTTTCGTCTATCAAAGGACACAAGGAGTGGCTCAAAGTTTAAGTTAGTGTTAACAAACTAATTTTTAAAAAGCCCCTATTTTAAAGGGGCTTTTTTTATGGCTGATATTCAACTGTTACGATTTAACCTTCATAAGCCACAGAAAAGCACCGCATAAGATTTAGCAGGCCACTATTTGGCCAATTAGGGTTTTTCGGAACTGAGATGTTCTAATAACATCCTATAATCTCATACTTATCTGTGATGAAGCAGTTTATAAAAAACTACGGAGTTTACATCATACTGGCCCTGTTGGTTTATACACCGCTTTTCAGTGGTTTGGACGTCAAGCCAATACGAATATGGGACGAAGCCCAGCTCGCGGTTAATGCTATTGAGATGCAGGAGAACGGCAACTTGTTGGTAACACATTTTAAAGGAGAACCCGATATGTGGAATACCAAACCTCCTTATTTGATATGGTGGCAGGCTGCGTCGATGAAGGTTTTCGGGATAGGAGAATTGGCAGTGAGACTCCCTTCGGCAATTGCAGGACTTTTAACCTGTGTAATATTCATGCTTTTCGCACTGCATTATATAAAAGATGTCTGGTTCGGATTTATAAGCATCCTGGTTCTTATCACGATTAACGGCTATATCAACCAGCATGTAACCCGCACCGGGGATTACGATGCTATGCTTATTCTGTTTACCACTGCGGCAGGGCTGCTGTTCTTCCTGCTGATAGAACATTCCAGGACAAAACTATTCTACTGGTTCTTCGGGATCATGACACTGGCCGTGCTCACAAAAGGTATTGCTGCCATGTTATTCGCCCCCGCCTTGCTTATCTATGCTGTTTACCGCAATAAATTGGGTTCATTACTTCGCAACAAGCATTTATACGTCGGAATGGCGGGTTTCTTAATTATTGGCCTGGGATATTATTTTCTCAGAGAAGTTTATAATCCGGGTTACCTGGAAGCAGTTCGGAAGAATGAACTAGGCGGACGATTCCTCAAGTTGCTTTTCCGGGAGGAACGCCCTTTTATGTACTATGTGAACAATATGAAGAATATTCAGTTAAAACATTGGTACTATGTAGTTCCCTTTGGAATACTCGCAGGATTGCTTCAGAAGGATAGAAGAATAAAGGAACTCACCATATTTTCCACTATGATGATTGTGGTTCACCTGCTGGTTATTTCGATTTCAAAGACAAAATTCAGCTGGTATAACGCACCCGAATTCCCGTTTATCGCATTAATCCTGGGTATCGGGATCTATACGATTTTCCGGGCCCTCCAAAATTCATCAAACACCATCGGCCTGCTTAAGCTGAATGTGGCCCAACTAATCCTGTTGTTGTTCGTGTTCGCTTATCCTTATCAGTTTATCTATAACAAAACTCATAAACCAAAAGAGTGGAACAAGGAAAAGAAATTCTACGAAATAGGTTATTTCCTTCAGGATGCGTTGCGTGGTAAAGAAGATGTTGATGGCTATTACGTGATGTACGACGGCTATAATACTCAGAACTTATTTTACCTCAAGGCGCTTCAAACCAAAGGAGTTGCCATAGATTTCAAGGACTGGAAGGCGTTAGATCCGGGCGATAAGGTAATTGCCCATCAGCCACAAGTAAAAGAGTATATCGAAGAACATTACAGTTTCCGGCTTACAGAGAAAGATAATAATATATTTAAATACAAAATAAATGCTAGAAAAGAATAACATAGAAGTATCGGTCGTGGTTCCTATTTACAATGAAGAGCCTGTCATTCCGGAACTATACAGACGACTGAAGAAGGCACTAAACTCCATTTCGGAGGAACACGAACTCATCTTTGTCAATGATGGCAGTAAAGATAACTCCTTGTACGAATTGATACGTCTTGCGCAAACGGATAGTAAGGTGTATTATATAAATTTCAGCAGGAACTTCGGACATCAGAAAGCCGTAATGGCCGGACTGGATCATTCACGGGGGAATTGTGTGGTAATAATCGACGGTGACCTGCAGGATCCGCCCGAACTCATTCCTAAGTTGTATAAAACACACAAAGAGGGCTATGAAGTGGTTTACGCAAGACGGAAAACACGCAAAGGGGAAAGCTGGTTTAAAAAAATGACGGCCAAATTGTTCTACCGGCTGTTGCAAAAGCTCACTTCCGTGAACATTCCGGTGGACACAGGAGATTTCCGCCTTATTGATCGGAAGGTGGTGGACTATTTGAAAATGATGCCGGAGCAGAACAAATTCTTGCGCGGACAGATCGCCTGGTTGGGGTTCAACCAAACCGAAGTGAAATTTACAAGGGATGAACGGAAATTTGGCAAAACGGGCTATTCCTTCGGTAAGATGATGTCGTTTGCATTGGATGGAATTACCGGATTTTCGAATGTTCCCTTATCCATGGTTACCAAAATGGGGTTTTTTATATCCATCGCTTCTTTTCTGGTAATCCTGTATGCGGTATTTGCTCATTTTGCGCTTCAGCAGACAGTTACCGGCTGGACTTCGCTAATTATAAGTTCAATGTTTATCGGGGGTATTCAGCTTGTTTCTGTTGGAGTGATTGGAGAGTATATAGGAAGGATAAACAAGAACGTCCAGAACAGGCCGCTTTATATCATTGCAAATTCGAACCTGAAGTCACTCGTGCGAAAACGGTTTAAGAAGTTACAGAAGGGCGAACGATACCTGTCGAATGTTTCCGCTTAAATTTGGCTGAATAGTTAGTCGGACAGCCACTAAAAATCTCCGGAACCTGACAAAAGTCATATTTTGCTTTTTTTCTCCAACTTAATTTTGTTGTGAAATTAAAAAACAACGATTATGACTGCTCTAACAAGATTAGAAAAAGATTTTACGGCTAATGTAATGGGTTATTCGGCCCTGGGTATTATACTATCTACCTGCCTCGGTTCCATTGCAATCATGCAAATACTGAGTTTTGGAAACGGACCACTTCAGTTAGCTCTCGTTATGGTTTGTGTGGGAATATGCAGTATACACAATGCGGCTATACTTACCGTACAAAAGGCCGGTTTTATCTTTAAATTATTGCTGGCCAGCATCGCGATCAACAGTATCATAATCCTTATTAGTCTTTTCCTGTAAAATCTAAAAGAAATAATGACAAACCAAAAAACCCTCCGGAAATCGGAGGGTTTTTTGATGGTGCGGCTGAAGGGGGAGGTTGCGGAAAAGGACCCGGTGGGTCGTTTGAAGCAAACTGCCAGATGGTGCGCCGGGGGTTCGACTGCCTGAAGCAAACAAAAAAACCCTCCGGAACTCGGAGGGTTTTTTGATGGTGCGGCTGACGGGAGTCGAACCCCCACGCCTTGCGGCACTAGATCCTAAGTCTGGCGTACATTTGCCTAAATAATATCAAAGTCATTCATTTTCAATTATTTAAGTGATTTCACATTTTGTTTGATATCATCTAATATCAATTGATTTCAG
>JASBSY010000014.1 GCA_030148705.1 Pukyongia sp. | reverse complement strand
TCCCACCGTTACACAACCCCCGCTGTTCTCGGCTCGAACCCAGATAAACTCTCCACCACTGGGATACATGGTGGGATTGGCAATGGCGTTTATCCCATTCTCCGCATCGGCCTGGCTGTTGTGGTAGGTAAGGGTAACATTTACCAAAATATTCAGAATCTCGGCATCCTTGGAGGTAAGATCGAAGATCTCTACCCCATCCTGATCGTTGTCGCAGATAAAATAATCGGAAATAGGATCGGTGATCGCAGGGGCGTCGTCAACCTGTAAGTTCAATGGCACTACATCATAACATCCAAAAGCCATTTCTTCCAGACGAGCAAATATTGTCTGAAAACCGGCAACAGTATTTGTAAATGCGGTAGGATTAGGTAGTGGGAACGCACCGTTCTCCGCTGCAGCCATAGTAAGGAAATAGGTCACTGCGGTATTGGGCTCCCCGTTCATGATCTGAGCGTCTCGTTGGGTAAGATCGAATTCAGCAAAACCATCGTTAGGGGCCGTGTCGCATACAACAATATCGTCGGGAATACCGGCCACCGGCTGTGGAGCGAACTCTATTACAATTTCATCTGTGGCGGTACAACCGCTGCCTATGGTGGCTTCAATCTGATAGGTTCCGGATTGAGTGACAACGATGGAGTTTGACGTTTCTCCGGGGAGGATGTCGAACGTCATCGTAATGGGATTATAAATATACCACTGATAGGTAGTTCCCCCTGTAATATCGGGCTCAACACTAATCACCAATTCCTCACCCTGACAGGGTGCGTTTCCACCTGCAATGGTCATATCGGGAGGCAGGCTTATCCCAAGATTGAAGGACCCTGCTTCCAGAAATACAGCCATATCGTAAGCTGTATCAGTTTCATCGGCAACTACCATCTTAATGGTATATGGATTTCCGGGTATCACGGTTCCTTCCGCAGACAATTCCACAATCTGTCCATTATAATCGATAGCAGCGTTTATAGCCGGATTAAACGGGTCGAAATTATATTTATCGAAATAGATCTCATTAACGGCATTACACTGGCCTACTACTTCCGGCCTGATATTGGTTACTTCGATCGGAATAGCGGTTCCCGGAAGTACAGCCAGGTTCTGAACGGTGCCGGTAACCTGATCGGTGAGTATAAATGCAAATGCATCGGAGAACGTACATTCGAAGTTCTGATTGTACTCTTCCGAAGCCATTATAAAATCGAAGCTTATCTGACTGATATCCGGGACAAAGTCGAATTGAATAAAGGAAGCATTGTTGGTATTGGTAGCTGTGGTATACATTTCCAGATCGGCATCTCCGGGCCATCCACCTCCCCCGTCACTATGAATCGTGAGATTTGGTCCGGGTGCGTTTTGAACATTTCCGGAACATAATATAATTCCTGCCGCAAAGGGAAAATCTGAACCATTCGCATCGAATGCGGCAATACCATTATCGTCCCCGAAGTTAGTTCCGGTACTTTGAATAAAGTTCGAAACCTGGGCACAGGGACTGTTTATTAGAATATCTTCAACTAATTCCTGAGTAGTATAGCCCTCATCAATAGTAATCTGGGCATAACCCATGAAAGAGAAGAATAGTAGAAACAGGGGTAAAAATCTCTTCATCCGTAGGTTGTTATGGTTCCAAATATATTGAATACATTGGTTTTCTTTTGTTATTTTTGCAAAAAAAATCCCGTCAATGCCAGATTTTAACGTCGACATACAACCCACTAAGAACGAGAACATCGTAAAATTTATTGCCAATTCGTTCCTCACTCATGCCAAAAGCTTTGAATACAGGAATATAGACGAAGCAAAACAGAGTCCGATAGCACAGCAGCTATTCTACCTCCCCTTTGTAAAAACCGTTTATATTTCACAGAATTTCATCGCTATTGAAAAATACAATATCGTTGAATGGCCGGACGTACAAGAAGAAGTTGCCGAGGCGATAACAAGCTACCTGCAAACAGGTAAACCGGTGGTTATAGAGGCAGAGACTGACACAAAGATCCCTGTAACCGTATATGCCGAAAGCACGCCTAATCCGGCTGTTATGAAATTTGTAGCCAACAAACCATTGGTGGACGGCACTTTCGAATTTAAGAACATAGACGAGGCCATCGATGCCCCTCTGGCGAAAGCCCTGTTTACACTTCCGTTTGTAAAGGAAGTATTTATAAGTGCAAATTATGTTTCGGTAATGAAGTACAATGTTTCCGAATGGACCGAAATCTCAATGGAATTGCGCGAATTCATCAGAAGTTATATAGAATCGGGAAAAGCTGTGCTCAGCGATAAAATTTTACAGGCTGAACAGTCGGATGCCGCCGAAACAGGTGGTCCTTCGGTTGAACATTCAGATTTCGATAAGGAGATCATAAAAATTCTCGATGAGTATGTTAAACCGGCAGTAGCCAGTGACGGAGGCCATATAGCCTTCGATTCTTTTAATTCGGAAACCAAGACTGTGCGAGTCATCCTCCAGGGAGCCTGCAGCGGATGTCCTTCTTCAACCGTAACCCTTAAGAACGGTATTGAGACTATGCTAAGGGAGATGCTAAACGGGAAAGTAGCACACGTAGAAGCAATTAACGGTTAGAAGTGTATTTTTAAGAATATTTTCAGAACTTTCGATTATATAAGCCTTAACTTGATTTAATCACATTTAAAACAAGAAATTATGGCAGTATTAAAGGTAATTGAAATTCTATCAAATTCTTCTGAAAGCTGGGAGGACGCGACCAGAAATGCAGTAAAACATGCGGCGAAGAGTGTAAAGAACATTCGTTCCGTATATGTTAAGGAACAAAGCGCCATCGTTAATGGCGAGGGCATTACCGAGTTTCGGGTGAACGCTAAAATAACTTTTGAAGTAGACTAAAAGCTGTCAGTTTGTAGAGTAAAGAGTCCTTATTTCTTCTCCTTTAACGCTTAATACGTTTTTGAAAATAATCAAAAGCGTATTTTTGTGTACTTAAACCAAAAGAATGACAAGAAACTTATTGGCTTTATCGCTGCTTTCATTGATTTACGCCTGTAATTCACCAAAAGAAGAAATGCCTGAAGAACATCAGTATACCAACGAGCTTATTTCCGAATCCAGTCCGTATTTGCTGCAACACGCACACAACCCGGTAAACTGGCGGGCCTGGAATGAAAAATCCCTGAACAAGGCCAAAGAAGAGAAAAAACTGATCTTGATCAGTATTGGATATGCTGCCTGCCATTGGTGCCACGTGATGGAAAAAGAGAGCTTTGAAGATTCGACCGTGGCTGCCGTAATGAACTCCAATTTTATCAATATCAAAGTAGATAGGGAAGAACGCCCGGATGTCGATCAAATCTATATAAATGCAGTCGAACTGATGACAGGACGTGCAGGATGGCCGCTTAACGTCATCGCCCTGCCGGACGGACGGCCGGTGTGGGGAGGAACTTATTTCACCAAGGAAGACTGGATACAACGCATAACACGCATTCAAGAACTGTACCTGGAAGAACCCGAGCGTCTAATCGAATACGCCGACAAGCTCGAAGCGGGTATAAAATCCATGGATCTCGTTAGTTTTAACGATGAGGATGTCGATTTTTCGGCATACAACTCCCGCACACTGGTGGATAAATGGAGGCAGGGGTTCGACAAGAGAAATGGCGGGTATAACCGGGCACCCAAGTTCATGATGCCAAATAATTATCAATTTCTTCTACGCCATGCGGTCCAGCAGCAAGATGAGGAACTGCTGGATTTTGTAAAGCTCACCCTCGATAAAATGGCTTACGGAGGTATTTACGACCATATTGGGGGCGGATTTGCGCGCTACAGTACCGACGAGCGCTGGCACGTCCCTCATTTTGAAAAGATGCTTTACGATAACGGACAAATGGTAAGCCTCTACAGTGAAGCTTATAGTGCCACTAAAAACCCATTGTATAAACAGGTTGTTGAAGAAACAGTAAATTTCGTTTTGCAAGAACTTACGAACAAGGAAGGGGCTTTCTATTCCTCGCTGGATGCCGATAGTATTAACGAAGAAGGTGAGTTGGTAGAGGGGGCGTATTATATCTACACAAAAGAAGAACTCGAAAAATTACTGGGTAAGGATTTTCAGATTTTTTCAGATTATTATAACGTCAACGATTATGGTAAATGGGAAGACGATCATTATATATTGATTCGGACTAAGACTGATGAGGAAATTATTTCGAAATATAATCTCAGTTCAGAAACACTTCAAGGTAAACTCGACAGCTGGAAGTCCATGCTTTTGGAGCACAGGAATAAGCGAGAAAAGCCTCGTCTTGACGATAAAACCCTTACTTCATGGAACGGGCTGATGTTAAAAGGACTTGTAGACGCGTACAAAGTCCTCCGGGATGAACGATACCTGGATGCTGCCCGTAAAAACGCCGAATTTCTGGTTAACAACCAGAAAAAAGATGACGGCGGCCTCTTTCATACCTATAAAAATGGCAAAAGTTCCATAAACGGCTACCTGGAGGATTATTCGGCTGTTATCGAAGCTTTTATCGCACTCTACGAGGTTACTTTGGATGAACGCTGGTTGCAAGAATCCCGGGAATTAGCGGAATACACATACCTAAAGTTCTTCGATTCGGAAAAACATATGTTTTATTTTACCTCGAATGACGATAGAAAACTTGTTGCCAGGAATATCGATTACAGGGACAATGTGATTCCGGCCTCCAATTCCACAATGGCAAAGAACCTGTTTAAATTATCCCACTATTACGACCAGCCAAAATACGGAGAAACAGCGGTGCAAATGCTTAAAAATGTACTTGAAGAATTAGAACAGTACCCCAATAGTTTCTCGAACTGGATGGACCTGCTGGCAAATTATAAAACAGATTATTTCGAGATTGTTGTGGTTGGTGAGCGTGCGATGGAAAAGATACGGGAAATAAACACCTACTATATTCCTAACAAGTTAATCGCGGGCAGTACTACAAAAAATGACAGTTATCTTTTAGAGGGGCGTTATGTGGAAGGACAGACGTTTATATATGTATGTGTGGACAATACGTGTAAACTTCCGGTTAAGGAGACCGAGAAGGCAATCGAATCTGTTAACAAATTTTGAAGGAAATGGACAAATTGAACAACTTTGATCATTATGTAGAAAAATACGGAAATATGCTACTGGATTATTTGCCCACGCTGGTAGTTTCCATATTGTTACTGGTGTTTGGTCTTTGGGCCATCCGGGTAGTGAATCGTATTGTTAAAAAGATCTTCGATAAAAAGGACTTCGATCCAACCCTGGAAACATTCGTAGCAAACCTGATAAACTGGTCGTTAAAGGTCCTGTTGTTTGTAATGGTAATCAATAAGCTGGGTGTGGAATCTGCATCGCTTGTGGCCATTATTGGTGCCGCCGGTTTGGCCATAGGCCTTGCACTGCAAGGGTCACTCGCCAATTTTGCAGGAGGTGTACTCATCCTATTGCTGAAGCCCTTCAGGATAAACGACTTCATCAAAGCACAGGATGTTGAGGGAACGGTGAAAGAAATCAATATTTTTACAACAAAGCTGCTAACTTTCGGAAATCAACTTGCAATTATTCCCAACGGAAAGCTTTCGAACGACACCATCATTAATTTTACGGAAGAAGGAATAAGGCGCGAGAATATCGGTTTTGGGATAAGTTACGATTCCGATATCAGGAAGGCCAAGGAAATCCTAGGCGAGCTGGTTGAAGAGCAAGAAACTGTCTTTAAACATGAAGATAAGTTGCCACAGATCGTGGTAGCGGAGCTGGGAGATAGTGCCGTTACAATATCAGTACGTTATTGGACAACAATTGAAGACTTCTGGAACACCAGATTCTATATGCTGGAAGAGGGCAAGAAACGGCTTGAAGCTGCTGGGATTACCATTCCGTATCCGCAGATGGATGTTCATATGTATAAAGAGAATTAATATCCCTTTAACATATAACTAACTCATATTTATTATCTTCGCGTTTTGAAAAATCGCGGATGAGTGATTTTTCACCTTTGAAATCGACTGTTTTTTATAAATCACGACAACAGATTGCCAAATAGTGTGGCATTAATTTTGATTTAAACGGTTTGCTGCTATTTTTGCAGCGCGATAATAACTTTTAAAAATTTACATTCTAAGATGAAAAAATATTTTATTGCCTTATTCCTGTTCGCCATTTTCTTTAACACTAACTCAATGCAGGCACAGGAAGTCTTCAATGATTCTGAAACCGCCACGTTTATTACACAGAGAAGTATATCCAAGCCAATGAACGGTTATGAATATACCGGTTCTCCATACGAAGACAAGGCATTTCAAAACGGAAACGTATATCGCAATGGTGAATTAGTCGCTTCAAACGTTGCTTTACGATATAATGCACTTAGAGATGAGATCGAAATAAAGAAATCCATTAACACCTCAAATTACGATGCTAAGGTCTTGTTACAGGACCCTGAAGTTTATGTGAAGATCATGAACAGGTCGTTCGTGTACATCGCCCCGAAGTCGGAAAAAGAAGTAGGCGGATATTTCGAGGTTTTACTTGAGGGCAGCACAATGAGCCTGTACCGTAAAATGACTAAAGAATATGTGGAAGGTAAAAAATCGATCAACTCGATGGCAGCAGATATTCTGCCAATGTACCGGGAGCATATCGATCTTTACTTTATGAACGAAAACAACGAACTGGTAGAACTCCCTAATTCCCGAAACGGAAAGATTAACAGCTTTGCACAACACAAAAAAGCCGTGAAGGAATATATTCGGGAAGAGAAAATCAATGTGAACAAGATTGGTGACCTGAAAAAACTCCTTATGTTCTACAACAGTATCCCTTAACATCTAAAACTTGAATGTAAGAGCTCTTGTACTATCCCTTGGCCTGTTGCTGGCGGCCAACTCCTTGCTGGCACAGTTCCAGACCAGGAGAACCATTAATGAGCTCTATCAGGTAGATGAACATATAAAACGCCAGACTTCAGGCGACCGGTTTTCAAATCCCGACCAATACAAGGGAACTCCTTATCACAACCCTGATTATCAGGAAGGTAATGTGTACAAAGGCGATGAGCTTATGGCTTATAAAATCGCACTTCGTTATAACGCCGTCGCCGATGAAATGGAAATAAAGGAATCCCTGCTTTCCAAAGACGAAGATGCCAGGTCTTTAACCAAGGATCCCGATATCTACGTCAAGATTAAAGATGATATTTTCGTATTTGTCCCCCTGAATGGCAGTATTGAGGAAGGTGGGTATTTTCAGATTCTGTTTGAAGGGAAAAAGGTAGATCTATACAAGAAGATCATAAAGGAATTCCAACCCGGACGAAAGGCATCGTCCTCACTTACTAAAGACATACTTCCAATCTTTAAGGATGAATCGCTCTATTTTGTCGTTGCTAAAAACGGACGCTTTTACCAGTTGCCGGAAAGCCGCGTAAATAAGCTCGATATCTTTGGCGGTGATAAAGCGAATCTTGAAGCCTATGCAAGTCAGCGCGAGCTCGATCTGCAAGAAGAAGCGGACCTGCTGGAGGTAATTAAATATTACGACAAGTCTTAAGTATCGGTTTGCTGAAGTTGCTTTAGGTAATAGGAGGGGTAAATTCCGTATTTCTTATAAAAGCTTTTTGAAAATGACTCTGCACTTTTAAAGCCGCACTCATTGGCGATGGCCTTTATTGTATATTTTCTGAAAGTGCTATTGTTCTTTAGCTCCTCTACCGCGAAATCGATCCTAAGATCATTGATATACTGAGAAAAGTTCTTTCCTTTTTTAATATTAATGATCTTCGATAAATAGGTAGAGTTGGTTTCGAAAGACTTTGCCATTTCATTCATGGAAATTTCCTGCGAAAGATAATCCCTGTTCTGTTCAAATGATTTCAAGCGTTCCAGTACGTTTTCGATTATCTCCGGCGATATCCCGGTATCCTGAAGGTCTTCTGTCACGGGTTCTTCATCGTTGTACGCAGAAGCCATAAGGTTTTCAAAGCGTTTTTTGTACAGGCGCTGTCTTCTGAAGTAATAAGCGATAACGCCCAGGCTTAAAGCCAGTAAACCAAATGCCAGCCATAAGATTGTGGTAGAGTTCTTATTTTTTTCTTCCAGATCGGCAATTAAAAGTTCCTTCTCTTCTACCAGTCTGGGAATCTTATAATCATTCACCGTTTTCTCGTTAATGTTTCGCTTTTTGTCTTCTATCAGTCGTAATACCAACACCAGCTTTCTCAGATATCGCAGTTGTTCCTCATCGGCTTGCTGCTCTTTGTAATAATTTATCAGTTTATCGTAGACTTGTGGCAACTCCGGATATAGTATATTCCGTTCTTCATACAGGGAATCTATCTTTCTGAAGTATTCCATACCCTCTTCCACCCTGCCGGTTTCATTATAAATACTTCCCTTATAGAAGTAGTAATGGGGTAAATAATTGTTGTTAAAAACCTCTCTGAACTGATCTGCCTTTTCCAAACTATCCAGGGCCGCATTATAGTGTTTATTCACATAATGTGCAGTTCCGGAACGGGATACAAAGGCGTAGTACGCCGCTGTGTCTTTTTGTTTCAGGGCTTCCTCTATACCAAGCCGGAAGTAATACAGGGCCGAATCGGGTTTCTTTAGCCTCACATAACTTCTGCCGAGACCTTCCAGCGATGCCATATAATTCTGCTCATACTGCTCGCTGTTCTTGTTTTGCATTAACAATTTATAGGTGAGTAGATGCGCGGTGAGCGCTTTTTCGTAGTCACCCCAAATTTCATTGATATCGTTTATTTGATGAAGCGCGGTAATCTGATGGCCGATCTGGCCTTTAGCGCGAGCGGACTGATATCCCAGCAAAGCACTTTGAAGGCTGCGTTCGTATTCTTCATTTTCATAATAATGCAGTGACTTAAAAAGATAACCTACCGTTGGAAAATTCTTATGCGTACTGTTCCGTGACAATACAATGGCCGTATCGAGGTATTTGATGGCATCTCGTCTATAGGCAATAAAAGACAAACGGGTGTATCCTCTGGCCATTTTTGTACTGTCTTTTAGCTCAGTAGCCTTCCTGATGTAGATTCTTGCTATCTTTTCGGCCAGCACCGTATCTTTTACTTCTTCGTCATACAGACTAAGTAACGAATCGAACGACAAAGACATCAGTTGCTTCTCAGAAACATCCTGAGCATAGCTGCTAAGTGCAATACACAATATAAAGTAAGTAAGTAGCCTCATTTAGGTTGATCGGTATAATTGGCTTTCACTCATAAAATTAGACTTTTAGCCGCTGTTTCTAAAAGTGATTTGCCCACATCTTCACTTAAATTTACGAACTAACTGGTTATTAATTATTTAGCCTGCTCTTCATTTATAAATTCCGACTCAATGAACTCTTATGTGACCAGCTAATAAATTCCGGCTTCTCCTTCAAAACGTTCTTGAGGATGATAAATTCAAGCGTAAGCATATTCATAAACTCTGCTAATGCCCTGAAAATAATGAAAACCGAAAAGTGCTGAGCATGCTTTAAGACTTAAAAGCACTAAGTTTGAAACTGCGTTCCAATATCCGTTTTTCGGCCACTGTCTTAATTTATAAATTCCGACAGTGATTTAATAAATCTAGAGCCTAAATCCTTGTATATCCCTAAAACCATGATTAGTTTAGCAGTAGTTTAACGTTGCAATAAGCATAAATAGAAAATATAGATAATGAAAAAGAGAACTTTAATAATTGCATTCCTGATCGCAGGCGGTCTGTATGAGGCCGCTGCGCAGGGATTTGCCAATCCAACCAGTACGCGACAATTTACCAACGATTTGTACCAGTTGGATGAATACATCAAGCGACAGTCGGGAGAAATCGATTTTACAGATACCGACAGTTATACGGGAACACCTTATAATAACCCCGCCTATTTGCCCGGAAATGTTTACAAGGGAAAAGAATTGCTGGCCACCAACGTGGCGCTTCGGTATAATGCTATTGCCGATGAAATGGAAATTAAAGAATCGTTGGTGAGTGACGACGAAGATGCCAAGGTACTTACCAAAGCCCCGGACATCTATGTGAAGATTGTTAATGATATTTACGTTTTTGTTCCCTATCAGGGTGGAATTGAAGGCGGTGGATACTTCCAGGTATTGTTCGAAGGGCAGAAATACGATCTCTTTAAAAAGATGAAAAAAGATTTTACACCGGCTAAGAAAGCAACGACGTCAATAACCCGCGATATCCCGGCAAAATTCAAGGATGATCCTATTTATTATATAGTTACAAAGTCAGGAAAATTCTACGAATTACCTTCAAATAAAAAGAAGAAACTAAAGGTCTTTTCAGATAACATGGACCTGGTTAAGGACTATGTAAACGACAACGGTCTCGATTTGAACGATGAAAATGATTTGCTTCGTGTAATTCGTTACTACGACGGCGTTTAGTGTTAACCGCTAACAAAGTCCTTTAAGTAATAAGGCTCAAAATAGGCGACATCTTCGATGTCGCTTTTTTTATACTTGTCTGTGGCCAGCATTGCCATCTCACCTGCAGAGGGGAGCTTGTGTTCGATGAAAACTGCGTTTGGATGTGGAATAATCCCCTGAAGCTTGTCAACACCACTACCTATAAAAGTAACCATGCCCTGCTCCAGGTACTCCGAAAACGAATTTGGGGTGATAATTTCAGCTCTTGTTTCGCGTAGTTGTTGTTTATCCTTATCGAATACTGCCGAATAGACTTCCATTCGCCTGGCGTCCAGTAATGACACAATTAGACCGGTAGTTTCAACCTGCCATGCAAGAGCGGTTAAGGTCGGGACCGAGATTAGCGGTATATCCTGGGAGTAACACAGTCCCTTGGCTGCAGAAACGCCTATTCGTAATCCTGTATAGGAGCCGGGGCCCTTACTCACTGCTACCGCATCCAGGTCGCCTACACCACGACCGGAATCGGATAGCGTCCTGCCAATAAAGTCATGAAGCTTTTCCGCATGTGAATATCCCGGGCTTTGATCTTCCAGTAAAGCAATAACGCTTCCGTTTACCGAAAGCGCTACTGAACAATTCGTCGTGGCTGTTTCAAGACATAGTATCGTAGCCATTATTCTTCTTTTTCATCAGATTGGTCGGTCATCTCCTGAACCTGATCTCCACAATCCAAAGTTTTTGTTACGGTATTATAGGGTCCGGTGATAACCACATCACCTTCTTCGAGGCCGGAAGTGATTTCAATATTGGAATCATCCTGTATGCCGGTGGTAACTACTCTCAAACGGGCCTCATTCCCTTCTTTTACAAATACACATTCGTATTTGGGCAGGTCGGCATTGATCGTTTCCTTCTTGCCCGGTCGCACCGATTTGGTACAACTGGTATCAGTTTTAATTACGATAGCACTTATAGGAACCCCTGTAACCTTTTCCTTTTTATCGGTAATGATATCCACTGTTGCAGTCATACCCGGCCTGAAAGGCGAGTAGTATTCCGGCTTTCCTTCGGTGAGGTCTTTATAGGACTCGGGCAGCACCCTTACTTTTACCTTAAAATTAGTAACCTGGTCTACAGAGATTGCATTCTCCGCAGAATTCGCAATTTCGGTGACAAGACCTTTGAATTCTCGCTTCAGATAGGCATCAACCTCAACAATAGTGGAATCTCCAAGACTTACCTTAACTATGTCGTTTTCGTTCACATCCACTTCCACTTCCATATTGCTTAAATTGGCCACTCGCACGATCTCGGTTCCGGCCATCTGGGCAGTTCCAACAACTCGCTCGCCAAGTTCTACAGACAACTTCGAGATGGTACCGTCCATAGGTGCGTAAATTGTGGTCCGTTCCAGATTGTCTAAACTTTGTTTAACGTTTGCTGAAGCACTTCGTACGTTGTAAAAAGCAGCTTGTTTACTCGCCTGGGCCGATTCATATTCATTTACCGAACGATCCCATTCCGATTTAGAGATAACCCCTTTTTCGAAAAGTTCCTTATTTCGATTGTAGTTAAGCTGAGCGTTCTTTAAGTTGGCTTCCGCCTGCTCGAGCTGAGCCCGCACATTCTGCAAACCCGCTTGCGACTGGCTCACTGCCGCCTGGATAAGATCCGGGTTGATCTTAACCAGGAGATCTCCCTTTTTTACCTGCTGCCCTTCTTTTACCGGCAGTTCTATGATTTCTCCTGAAACTTCAGAAGACAGTTTTACCTCGACCTCCGGCTGAATCTTCCCTGTGGCCGAAACAGTTTCAACTATATCTATAGGCTCGATCTCTGTGATTTCCACTTCCTTACCGTCGCCCTGATTTCCGAACCATCCCAGATTACGGCCCACCAGAAGAATTGTTACCAGAAGAACCACTCCGAGTACTAACCAAAGAATTTTTTTATTCATAATATTAAAATTTTAATTCGGTAGCAGGTATACCAAAATACAGTTCTAAAACCTTTAATTTAAATATATAATCGAATTTTGCCCTGTTCAATTCGATCCTTGCATTATCATATCGCAATTTCGACTGACTGAAATCGAAGGCGTTAGTCAGGCCTACATCATAACGATCCTTTGCATACTGGTAAGCCAGCTCCTGAGACTCTATCGCTACCTGGGCTGCCTCATACGACTTTAGAGCACCCTGAGCATCCACATAGGCCTGATATACGTTCGACTCCAGATCGAGCCTGGCTTGTTCAAGAATATATTCCTGTCGTTTAATATTTACTTTGCTCCTTCGAACGGCATTCCTAACTGCGAACCCATTGAATATGGGAACATTCAGCTGTAAACCATACGAGATTCCGTCGTTTAAATACAACTGCTCGATAAAGGGGAGCGGTGGAATTTCGGTGAATACCAGGTTAGGGCTAATTCCGAACACATTCTCATTTGTTCCTTCCACTATCCCAATTGGTTCGCTTGAAATGGAGAACGGATCATCCGGATCCAGCGACTGATTAAACCCGCTGGGTCTGTCCGATTCGCGTGTATTGTAGTTGATAAATGCCGAAAGAGTGGGGTAATAAGCCGACCGTGCGATCTGAAGATCCTTTTCCGCTATTTCCAGGTTACTCTCCGCTATCTTTATTTCGGAGCGATTCTCCTTGGCAGATTGAATGATTTCGGAAATCTGTTTACTCGAAATACCTTCATCTATTATGGTGAAGTCTTCCTCGGCTATATCGAAATTCTCGTAATCTTCGATTAACAGCAATTGGGCCAGGCTGATCAATGAGATGCGAACAGCATTTTCAGAGATAGCAATATTTTGTTTCTCTCCCGCGTCGGCAGCCCGTATCTCCAGCAAGTCTCCTCGCGGCAAAACCCCGGCTTCAACCAGTTCGGCGGTTCGTTCCAATTGTTCCAGTGTTACCAGATTCTGCGATCGAATAACTTCGAGGTTAGCCTTATTGAGCAATACCTGCAAATATCCGTTGGCAACGAATAAGGCGATATCATCCTTCATCTTGTCCAGATTGTATTGCGCTGCCAACTGTCCCAAGGCCGCGCGCTGATTTCGTCTCAGGTTTTCAAATCCCTTAAAGACATCCATATTTACGGCAAAACCGTAGGAAGAATTTCTTGAGGTCTGGGTTTCCAGTACGCCGGTGGTGATATTTTGAGTAAGTCCTGTATTCCAGCTATTCGACGCAAAACCGTTAAGGGTAGGCAGGAAGTTGCCAAAAGCTTCATCTTTGGCAATATCTGCAAGTTCCATATCCAGTTCACTTTGTTTTATGGAAATATTGTTCTCCATTGCATGAACAACACATTCCCTGAGTGTCCATTTCTTTTCCTGGGCATTGATATTTACACTACACAAAAGGAGGAATAAAACGATGACTAGTTTCTTCATAGAATAGATAGTTGCCGAATTTGTCTTTAAAATTGCCAATGTGTTACAGCAGGATTTGCAAAATAGCCATTAATGGCCCGGAATTCTAAAACCAGGCATCCCATTAGAGCGCTTCGTCCTGTTTCGCTCCTTGTCGGATCCTGTAAATGGCGTAACCTACTCCGGCAATCATTATATAAGGGATAATCATTAGATAAATAATACCATTGTTGATTCCTTCCGCAGCAGCCCCTCCTTCTTCGCTTTCTAAAACAGCCCGACACATGGCGCACTGGGCTTCAGCAGGTAATGCGGCCAAAATCAGAAAGGACAGTATGATAATTAATCGTAGACTCATTCTAATAATAAGGCGAAATCATTAAATACACAATTACGCCGGAAACCGCCACATACAACCAGATAGGGAATGTAATTCGCGCTATTCTTTTATGTCTGCTAAAATCTCCGGAGAGTGCTCTGGCAAAGGTAATTAATACAAACGGAATCACAGTGACAGATAATGAAATGTGGGTTAGCAATATCGTAAAATAAATATAGCGAAGCACCCCTTCACCCCCGTAAGGAGTGGAATCGGAAGTCATGTGGTATAGTACGTACATCACGAGAAATAAGGCAGAGAGTATAATGCACAATTTCATTATCCGTTCATGAATCTTCCTGTTACCTTTCCTTATTTGTACGAAGGCTGCAATGAGAAGAATAGCCGTAAGGCCGTTGATGGAGGCGTAGATGGGTGGAAGAAACCCCAGACGCTCCACGCCCGGAATACGAACCGAAAAAAGCATTGCAACTACCAATGGCACTGCAATGGACAGGATCCAGATCCATACTTTATGACTTTTTTTAAGGCCCGGGTGTTCGTTCATTTTCTAGTTTTTTAGCAGTAGTTCTATGTCCTCGATAAGCATTGAAATCCCTTCCGCCTCCAGGCCGTCATAATAAATTATAGGATTGCCATTCTCATCGTAGCGAGAACGAATCTTTCCCTCCTGATCTATAAGAGCAAAAAAGCCGGAATGCTCGAAGCCTCCTTCTATTTCACTGTTCTCACCAACATAGAGGTTGAAACCGGAGTTTGCCAGTTTAAAGATCTCTTCTTTGTTACCGGTTAACATGTGCCAGTGAGGATTCGAAACTTTATAGCTTTCGGCATACTCCTTTAGAATTTCCGGGGTATCGTATTCAGGATCAATACTGAACGAGGCGATTCCCATTTCGGGGTTACCATAGAATTCGTTCTGAACTTTTACCATATTTCTGTTCATAATAGGACAGATAGACGGACAGGTGGTGAAAAAGAACTCGGCCACATACACCTTTCCCTTATAATCATCATTGGTAATTGTTTGTCCGTTTTGATCTGTAAAACTAAAAGGCGGTACTTCCCCAATAACTGCGAGTTCGGGTTCACTGAAATAATCGACGATCTTAGGAACCGCCCAAATTCCGAAGAGTAATACGATAAAAGTGATTCCTACATAGGAATAATTCTTTTTTGCTGCCATTTTAAATTTCTCTGTCTGCTTTATACTTTTTTAATTCAAGCCTGTATTCTGCGAGGATCACTTTTACATCATCCCCCATTTTATTGTTGATTTCGGCAAAATCCCGGGCATCAAAGCCGTAGAGTTTACCCACGTCCTCATCGTCGTTCCGGCCTCTTAAATTGGCGTCCTTGTCGATTATAAATACATATGGGCTACTGTGATCCGGCTGTAGTATATAGTCCGAATTCAACGAATTAAAGACCTTTTCAATCTCTCCGGGCTCACCAAAAACAAACTTCCATTTATCGGTTTGAGCAATTTCATTTAATCGTGCTTCCAGTTCGGCCGAGGCATCTTCACTGCCTTTGGGCATTACAAACACAAACTGAAAATCTTTGAATTCCCGATTTTTCTTGTAGATCTTGTGCGCCAGGTTATAGGCGTTTACTTTGTACTCCAGGGGATCATTTCCGAAGAATCCCAACACCGTAATATGGTCTTTGAAACGAACTTGCTCATTGGTTGCCGTGGCAAAATTATCCAGCTCCGTAATCGATTCAGTCAGCACCGGAAGGCGGCCGAAATTGTCCTTCCCAGAGGCAAAAAATATATACATTGACAATGGGAGTAAGAAGAGAATGCCAAGCACCAGATATTTCCTTATTTGCATAATTTCCGAATAGGGTTACAAAAATACTTTCAAAAATCCCGCGAAGCAATTCAGATGGCCATTTTTATAACTGAAATGAATAGAAATAAAAAAACCCTGCTTTCACAGGGTTATGTTTTAAAAATCGAATTTGACGTAATTGCTTTTATATACGTCGAAAATATAATCTCCTTCGATAAGCAGGATGAGTACCAGGTAACATATGAGGAAGATTGCCGTCCACACCACTGCTCTTCTAAGAGAGCTCAACTCATCACGCATATGCATGAAATCCCAGGTGATATAATAGGCCTTAACGATCGTTAAGATGATAAACACCCAGTTGAGTAATTTCATCGCGAGGAACCTGTTTTCGATAAGGAATTCAGGTTTGATTATCCCCAACGCAACCTCTATGATAGTTACTATAGAAAGGAAGGCAAATACACCCCAGATTTTGGATTGGTTCGACTTAAACTTAACAAGTCCTCTGAAGATTTCTAATTTATGCTCGTGTGCCATGCTCTGAATTTAAACTAAACAAGATAAAAGAAAGTGAATACAAATACCCAAACTAAATCTACGAAGTGCCAGTAAAGTCCAACTTTTTCTACCATTTCGTAGCTTCCGCGTTTGTCGTAGGTACCAATAACCACGTTGAAAAAGATGATCAGGTTAAAGATCACCCCTGAAAAAACGTGAAAACCGTGAAAACCGGTGATAAAGAAAAAGAAGTCGGCAAACAGGGCAGTGCCGTATTCATTGTGCTTAAGGTTTGCTCCTTCAACGACCAATTTCCCGTCGTTCATAAGTTTCTGAACCCCAATTTCGCGATTGTAAATAGCCTTTTCGCCGGTGGCATCGAGATTGATGTAAGAGCGTTCAAGTCGTGCCACTTCCCGTTTATCTTCCGGAAGTTCTGAGGCACGTAATCGCGCCATATCCGGAACCAATTCCTGGGAACGTATCAACAGGTTTTCGTTTGCCAGGAATCCGGCTTTTACTTCTTCATATGAAAAAGACGTCTGAGTACTCTCTTCCATGTACCATACCCCGTTTCCTTCGGTATGTTTTTCCTTTGCAGTCGCAATTGGAATAGCAAAATCGGCTATGGCTACCCGATCGCCCTCGGTATTTAAAAATTGTAAAATCTTTCCTCCCTTAGTTTCTACAGCGCCGTAGTCTCCCTTGATAAAAGTAGCCCACTCCCAGGCCTGTGAACCAACGAAAATCAATCCGCCAATTATTGTAAGGAATAAATAGACAACAACCTTATTCCGCTGCATTTTATGTCCTGCATCTACGGCCAATACCATGGTTACAGAAGAAAAAATGAGGATAAAGGTCATAAACGCCACGTAATACATGGGCGCGTCTACCCCGTGCAGGAAAGGAAAGTGAGTAAACACTTCATCTGCGATGGGCCATGAATCTATAAACTTAAATCTTGAAAATCCATAAGAGGCAAGAAATCCTGAAAACGTCAAAGCATCGGAAACGATGAAAAACCACATCATCAGTTTACCATAACTTGCGTTGAGCGGTCGGTTACCTCCGCCCCAGGTTTTTCCTTCAGTACCTGTTTTCACAACAGTAGCGTCCATACAAAGAAATTGGTTTTAAATAGGGTTCAAAAATACGACTATTTTTTATCTAACGAAACATCGTGCTTTAATTTATAGACCGCTCCAGCAAATTGCAACCCCTGTTGTTCCTGAATCGACCGGAAAATCATCGCACAAAATAAAAGAACAAAAACAGGTAAATCCACAGAATATCTACAAAATGCCAAAAGGTGGCAGCCAGTTCCACCCCTAAGGTATTCCCCTTAATATACTTCTGTTTAAAATGATTATAAATTACAACCAACAACACAATCAACGCTGCAGCAATGTGAGCAATATGTACCATTGCGATCAGGAAAATATACGTATAGGTAATATTACTTGTAGGTCCCGTGGGATTGTAACCAAATATTCCAATAATCTCGTCAAATCCTCTTAGCTGGAACCAGATAAATGAAAGTCCCAGGACAAAGGTGGTCCACAGCAATATCATTCCTGTCCTTGCTTTCTGATCCTGAATGCTGCGCTTTGCAAAATGCATGGTTACACTACTGATTATAATAATGATCAGACTAATAAAAAATGCCTGAGGTATTTCGAAGTTGTCCAGCCAATCTTCCCTCTTACTGCTTACAACATAAGCGCTGGTGAATCCGGCAAAACTCATGGATAAACTAACTATCCCAAACCAGAGCATCATTTTCTTAGCTCTTTTGCGCTTCATCGCTTCACTTCCCTTTGTGTAATCCATTATCGTATAAATTTATCCAGTACATAAATTAACTGCAGCAGAGTGATATAACTCACGCTTACCAGCATGAGTTGTTTGGCTGCGGTTTCAGTTTTAAGTCGATACAAGCGCAGTGCGTAAACAATGAGCCAAACTCCCAGCCCGGCCACCAATACAGCCGATACCGGGGTAATATATAAAGCTCCCGTGACACCAAAAGCGGGAATCAATGACGCCAGCAGTGTCCATATACAATACAATATAATTTGGATGGCAGTCCCTTTATCTCGTCTGCCGTTGGGCAACATAAAGAACCCCCCTTTTTTGTAATCGTCGAATAAAAACCAGCCAATTGCCCAGAAATGAGGAAATTGCCAGAAGAACTGTATCATAAAGAGCGTTCCCGGTTCGATTCCAAAATCGTTGGTAGCCGCTACCCAGCCTAACATAAACGGTATGGCACCGGGAAAGGCCCCTACAAAAACCGCAAGTGGGGTCTTTGTCTTTAAGGGCGTATACAGGCTTACATACATAAATATCGAAATAGCCCCGAACATAGCCGTAGTAGGATTAATGATATACAATAAGACTATTCCCAAAATCGTAAGTACCGAAGCGAGAATAAAGGCAGAGGTCACTCCCATACGACCTGCAGGCAAGGGCCGGCTCTTAGTACGCTCCATAAGGGCATCGAGGTCTCGTTCAATGATCTGATTATAAACATTTGAAGCACCAACCATGCAATACCCTCCAAGGCATAACAACAACAATGTTAAAAAATCGATTGTTTCTGCTCCCAGCAGATACCCGGCTACAGATGAGAAGACCACACTAACAGACAGTCGCATTTTGGTGATCTCAGTGAAGTTTCTGAGAAGTGAACTGCTAGAAGAAACGGATCCTGTGGTCGTCAAATTCATGAATTTAATAAAGCCTCGCTTAGTATCGCTAATGATTGCGGCTGCAAAGATACACCACCTGCCATTTTTTTACAATATATATCCAATATACTTGGCTTAATATTTGCGCAATTTTATTAATTTGACAATCTAAAATTAAATTCGATACTATGAAAAAGTTCAGTTTCCTGATTTTATTCTTATTCCTTGGTTTTCAATCTGTTAATTCCCAAACCGACGATGGGCGGGCAAGCGATTCAAAATTAATAGAGGTTTCAAAGGGAATATACTTATATCAGAATCGCGGAGGAAATATAGGAATCAGTATCGGAGTGGATGGCATATTCATGATCGACGACCAGTATGAAGAGATTACAGAGGACTTGCTGAAGGATCTTAAAAAATTGAGCAAGGATGAGGTAGATTTTGTCATTAACACGCATCATCACGGTGACCATACCGGTGGGAATGCAAATATGGTCAAAGAAGGGGCAACAATTATTTCACATTCAAACGTTCGAAAGCGACTACAGGATTACCTGGCTGAGAACAGTTCGGTAAAGATCGATGAACGCATCCTGCCAACCTTAACCTTTAAAAACGATATAACCTTTCATTACAACCGCGAAGAGATTCACGTTTTACATATTGAAAAAGCACATACCGACGGGGACGTAATCGTACATTTCAAGGGAAGTAATGTAGTACATACCGGCGATGCCTTCGTGAATGGTCAGTATCCTTTTATCGACTCAAGAAATGGAGGAAGTGTGCAGGGATATATCGATGGAATTGAAACAATTCTCAGTACAATTGATAAAGACACCAAAGTAATTCCCGGTCATGGCAACATTGCAAACTACCAGGATGTTCGCGCCATGGGAAGCTTGTTATCCAACGCATGGAAACGAGTGGCCTATCATTTCCTTAAAGGTAAATCTGAGCAGGAAATCTTAAGAATGACAGACATCACAAAGGAATACGACGATAAAGGATTTGGAGACGGATACATTACCCGCGAACGATTTCTGAAATCCATTTACGACGAAGTGGCGGTTGCCTACGATCAAAGAGATTACTATGACCGCAAAGACCAGATAGAGAAGATTAAAAAAGACCAGGACGGCGGTAAATAGGCTGTTTAGCCATAAAACGATTCGGTATTAGAAATCGTAATACCAGTTAAACAGATCAGTACGAATGCCGAAATTAACCCAGGTGGTCTGGTTGTTAAAAACGGTAGCTGTATTCACCATTGGGCTGAAATCACGATAGATCAGGCTGGCGTAAATCTTTAAATTGGTAGCCGGGTTGATAAGATATCCGGCTTGAAATTCAGCATGCAGAAAATCGGTAGTATTCCCCTGCCCCAGCTCATTTCCAAGATCGTCCGGGCGATTGTCCTCGCTTCCGTAGATATCACCCCCGTATACAAACATGTCGTCGGATGTGTTAAAATCCAATCCGCGTTCGGCCATGATGAGTTTGGCATCGCCGAATATCCGCCCGTGCTGGTACCTGGCAATAAGGATGAATTCTGAAAAATTCGCCCCTAGCGTATGCGCGAGCGATTGGTTATTGTGCCCGTAGTTCAGTATCACACTGTTGTGAGAGTAGGTATAAGGGCGTACCCGGTTGTACTCGGCCTGCAAATACAAATTATTCAGTCCGAAAGCGTCGTAATACTTTGCTCCAAGCTGGTATCCTATCTTGTTCTTATAACTGCCTTCTCCTCCGGAAATATCCCCGGTAGAAAATTCATCAATCACCAGTTGTCCGTAAGCATTGATGCGATCGGTAAATTTAAATTTGCTGCTAAGCCCGATGATCGCATTTCCTCCCCTGGATCCGGTAGAGAACTCGATAGCGCGATAGAAAATAACAGGATTGACAAAATTGAAATCGAATCCTCTGTCGTTGTCGTTTTCCCAGATTACCGATTCGAATAAGCCAATATTCAACCTTTTGGTGACATTGTAACTCAAATAGTGATTTGCCATATATTTAGTCCTGAAGGAGCCGTCTTGTGTTACTTCAGGTCTTACATCCCTGAGGGAAGTCCAGGTATTGGTATATTTTATCTTCCAGAAGGTGGTGTTGATCTTGAAAAAAGGATACGGACTGGCATTGTCACTAAACAACAGGGAGCGATATCCGTCACCGATAAATATCTTTCCATGCCCTAACTGGAAATTAAACGCCCTGGAAGGAGAATAGGAAATATGTCCGGTTGCAATTGGATAATCGTAAGAATCTTCTTTGAATTCCTTAGCAATCCCACGACCGGGAATAATAGCCGGGTTCCCACCATCGGGCTTGATAGATTCGGCATATCGATTGAAGTAATCGGCGAACCTGCCCTGGCTCTCGTAGACTACCGCGAAAAAATTAAAGTCCTTGCCTATACCACCTTGTGTATAAACCAGGCGTGTGTTGTTGTAAGTAGAAATATCGTTATCTGTATCTTTCCCGGCCTGCAGGTCCACTCCGGGATCCAAGGTGATCCAGTAGCCATTTCCTTTAATGGTCACCATGTGTTCATTCCAGAATTTCCTTCCAAACCAGGAAGATTTATTCTTCAGAATCTTCGCATTTTCAGCTTCAAAATTATAGTATCGGTTAACTTCAGAATACAGATATGGTTTCTGGGCAGTGTGATTGTTCAGGCCTACTCTGTTCAATGCGGGGTCGAACAGGCTGTAATTATGATGGGATAATGGAATGTTGATCTGGCTGGTATATTCCTCGTTCTCATAGGGTAATTTGTCAATCGAATCGTATTCATTTAAAATATCCGACTCGGGAAGTGTCTCGCTAGTCTCCCCCACAGGTTCCGTAACGACCGCGGCAGGAGGATTTAACGGAATTCTAACCGGAATCGTAAACTGAACATAAGCCGGTTTACCATTATAAGTAGCGGGTTCGATTTGTGGCAACATCCCAATAACGCGCCTGGCCTCCTCTTTAAGTTCTTCATACATGGCATCCACATAGATCGTCTTAAATTTTCCCTCCTTGTCCACTTCAAAGAAAATAGTTAGTGCGCCTTGATAATTCTCTTCTTCCACTACCGAAGGTAGCTGGTAATTTGAGTAAATAAAGGATTGAATGGTATTGTTAAAACAACTTTCCAATTGGCGAAGGGGCACATCCTTACATTCAGGGAACACAGGATACTTTTCGAAAATGATAGTGTTGGTTTGGGAAGTCGCCGGAATAAGTATAAAAAGAAAGAAAAACGACGCTAGTATCTTCATGGATTCAGGTGGTTTAATCTCTGAAAGATACGGTTTTTTAAAATTAAGGGGATAGAAAAAATCCGCTGCAATGTGCAGCGGATTTGCTTAATTCCTCGATTGGAATGTAATGGGAATTCGATAGAAAACTTCTACCGGTGTTGTTCCCTGCATCCCGGGTTTGATAGAAGGCAGCTTATTGATAACTCGAATCGCTTCCTCTTCCAGTTGCCGTTCCGGGGCTCTGGAACGCACATCGGTAACATTACCCAGAGCGTCTATTTTAAACTGTACGTCAATCCTGAAAGTCTTTCCTGCCTCCAGATAAGAGAACTTATCCGAATCGAACTTCCTGGCGATAAACGCACTGATCTTTTCAGATAAACACTGCCTGCGCTCATCATTAGTCGTTAGCATTTCACATCCGGGAAATACGGGAACAAATTCCACCGAAATTATATCCCTGGGCCCTGTGTTTACCACCGGCTTGGTTGGACCAGGCGTTGGTGAGGGTATTGATGGAGGCGCAGTTTCCGTTGACGCAAGCTTGGTTTCTGTCTTATCTGAAACGTCATTGTCGATCACTGTTAACACCTCTGTAATGGGTTTTCTTACAACCGGCTTCTGAATTTCAACTTTCTTCTCCTCAACAACCACGGGTTTGGGTGTATCGACCACATAGGTAATTGTTGGCGGATCGATAAATGGATCATTGATGTCGGCCACTGTGGTAGCATACGTAAGGCCTATGGTACTCTCCACTACTAAAATCGTAGCAACAAGACTAAGGATCAATCCGAGCTGGAAGAACAAACGCGAGTTCCATTTGAGATTTACACTTTTTTTATCCTCTCTTTTCGAAAGCATTTTTGGCTGGTCGCTTCGGAAATTCTGCACTGTTGGTTTCATAACGCAGGGGTTTAAGGATTAATACACCTATATAGATACAACTGTTATGCCAAAAAAAAAGTCCCCGTGAAACGGAGACTTTTTTAGGAAGTATATTTTATTTAATTCTGAACTTCGAATACAATAGGTAAGGCGTATAATACACCAACAGCTTTCCCGCGTTGCTTTCCGGGAGTCATCTTTGGCAACTGCTTTACAACACTTACTGCTTCTTGCTCAAGTTTCGGGTGTGGGGCACGTGCACGTACATCTACCACATTTCCGGATTTATCGATCTTGAACTGCACCGAGATACGTTGTCTTCCCGCATCCAATCCCAGGTCATTGGCAAGTTCGTTATTGAACTTCCTCTGAACGAATTTCTGAATTTGTTCAGACATACATTTCTTTTTTGCATCGTTATTCCCAGCATTTTCACAACCCGGATACACAGGCACGTTTTCAATCACCGCAAAAGGAACATCGGCGATCTCCTCTTCTACGATTTCTTCAATTTCTTCTATTTCCGCGATCTCTTCTTCGGTATCGGTTTCGGTAGATTCTATTATGGTCTCTTCTACGTCCTCCTCATCCTCTACAACCTCGATCACTTCAGGTGCCGGGGGTGGTGGTGGGGGCGGTGGGGGTGGTTCAATAGGCTGAGTGATCGGGATTTCTTCTTCCAGTTCATCACCCACATTCAGCATATCGCGACCCAGATCGGATTTATCGTAAGTCTTATGTTCGATAGCTCGCCAGGAAATAAGCAGCATCAGGATTAACCCGATTTGAAAAAACAACATGCTTCTTCTGCTAACATCTGCCTTGGGATTTTTTTTCTGTTCCATAATAGAATTGTTATATAGTTGCTAAAATAACTATTTTATGATATAAAGTAAAACATAAAACAATTTTTAAGTAATATTTCATCAATTGTGATACTGCCCCACTGAAATCCCACAAGTTGATCAGGGTTGGATCGCAATTCGTTTCAGACTTAAAAGTTCTTAAGCTAATCCTTCATGAAACCTATTCATTTTCAACTATGCGAAAGATTCTTTTTCGTATTTGTCCAAACAATAACAACCCGCCCATTTCACCTACTCCGTTCGCTGCAATATCCAACAAATCGAACGTCCTGGATATCGTAAACCAGTGCTGAAAAGCTTCAATAATTATGCCATATAGAAAGCAGCCGGTCAATACCATCCAAAACTGACTGGTTGAAATTTGGCCATTTTCCCTGAAGTTGACATAAGTTAGCCAAATGAATATCAGGATAAAATGCAACAGGAAGTGTACATACTTATCCAGAAAAGGAATATCGAAAGTTGGCGCTCCTGCTGTTGGAACCAGCAGAGCAACAGAAATTAAGCCAGTATACAGAAGCCCAAAAGAGAGAGCGATCCTACGCGCCGATAAGTTCTTTATAAGCTTCATCGTCCAGTAGTTCGGCTATTTCATCGGGATTGGAAATCTTCACCTTTACCATCCAACCCTCTCCGTACGGATCGACGTTTACCTTTTCAGGCTCCGATTCGAGAGAATCGTTAAATTCTATGATTTCACCCGACAACGGCAAAAAGAGATCCGACACGGTCTTTACGGCTTCTACGGTTCCAAAGACCTCATCCTTGTCGAGTGTTTCATCAACCGTTTCAACTTCTACATAAACAATATCGCCTAACTCACCCTGGGCAAAATCTGTAATCCCAATTGTCGCTATATCACCCTCCACGAGTACCCACTCGTGATCTTTGGTATATTTAAGGTTTGAAGGTACACTCATAATTCTCTTTACTTAATTTTTTAATTAGTTTCCAAAGTTATATCGAAGCGTTAATCCACTTCGGATGGTTGTTTGTGGGAATGCCGTTGAAATGGCGTATTCCGAAAATGTGTGATCGTAATAGAACAAGGCTGTTAAATTCTTACTCAAGGCATAATCCGCCGTGAATTGCACCCCGTAGATCGTCTGACCGGCAGTGGTCTGGTTATTCTGAATATCCAGGTAGCGAATAATCGTCTTGTTATCCCTTCTCGAAAGGTCGAGTTTAAAGTTCAGGTCACTCTTAAGTATCTTCTTCTTTCCTCCGAAATTCGTACCTATCCTTAGATCGGCGATACGATAACCCAGACCGAGAATGATTTCATTACCCTTTATTTCAGTCATAAGATTATTGGCAAAACTCAGCGATAAGGCACGGTCCTTTTTAAGCTCAGCAAGGATCTTTATCGAATTCTTCATTTCAAAATCCAATCGGATAAGAGGTGAGAATTGCTCAGTTAAATTCACGTTGGTAAGGAATACCGGGGATTTAAAGTTACCCGCCTGATCCGTAGAAGTTGGATTGTTTCGGTCGTAATCCAGATTTGTCTGAAATTGGTTAACGGTATATCCTGCCCTGTATCCATGTTGAATAGAGAAGCGTTTGAATTGTTTCTTAAACCAGGCAATGTTCATCAAACCGGTATATTTCACATCCCAGTTTGGCAACGGAATATCCCTGAAAATACCCGTCTTCTCACTGGAAGCATCCGAGCCTTTGTAAGCTGCAAGGAATGCCGGGAGAAGTACGTCTTGCGCAGTTTTTCCAAATCCAACCGGGAAGCCGTCCTCATCTCTCGGAAAACTCGGACTGCCATAAAAATCTTCTGCCAACCTGTTGGCAACGATCAATCGGTTGCTTCTGAAATCGTCAAAAGCAGCGGAACTAATCTCATCACTTTGGCCAAAGGCAGTTTTGATCAGTAAGGTTGAAATACTGAAATTCCCGAAGGTGTAAGGTGTTAACGAACGGTAAAGCCCGTCTTCAACTATGTAATTTTCGGCATAATTTTCCGAATATATCCGATTTCCGTTAAAGTCTATCTTCAGATCCGACAGTGGCTCAAGATTTATCTGCGCATCAAGCTGTCGACTCTCCACCTCTGTATACTGTTCGTTGAATTCCGGATACAGCGTTAGCCAGCCATTTCTTGCCGCCAGGTCGCGTACCTCCCGCTGACTTCCGAATACAAAGCCTGAAGTTGGCCGAAGGGTTCCAAGGAATCCAACTGCCGGTTGATAACCCGGAAGGAAAATACCATTATTCTCCTGATAATTGATCGCTATTTTCTTTATTGAAGTGACAAGTCCTATAAGCGTATTTACGGCCTTATCGCCGCCGCTTAACCTGCTTTCACTGCCATCTCCTGCTGCTCCTCCAGCTCCTGTGCCGCCACCACTTCCCGCTGTTGCAAACCCGGTTTCATTGCCCTTGCCTTCGCCGCCTTCCTGGCTCCGCTGCTTGATCTGTCGTCCGCCCGAATTGTTGCTTCCGTTTCCTGAGCCGGCAGCATTCTTCGGTCTTATCTTGGTCAACCCTATGTACCGATAAAAATTAGTCATATCGATATTCGAATTGATGCGATGGGTGGCAGCATTCTGAATAGAGTTCCCCAGATTGTAGAATTGAGGGCTCTCGGAACCGATGGGATACGGAATGTTATTCAATAAATCACTACCATCCTGCCATTGGAAATCTCCCTGGTAAGAATAGGTAGCCCTAATGAATTTCAGGAACGGAAATTTATCGAAAGGCAGATCGTAGTTTAGCTGCAGGGATTGGAAATGCTGATTCGGATCTCCCACATCGAAGAAGCCGTCCCAGATACCAATGCTGTTGTCCACATTATAAACCACATTGCCATCATCAAGCACTTCCGGCATGATATAATTGTTTATAATACGGTTATTCGCAGCATTAAAGTTAAACCTCAACGATTTGGTAAGGTTGTAATTCAACGTATACTGAAAGTCAAACAGGAAATTACGCTGATACAACTGAGGTACCGGTTTGAGGTTCTCAACCAAATTGATCTCCCTGAATTTCTGTTCGTTGTATTGCCTGATGATATTCGAACTAACCGAAATATTCGTAGGCAGATAATTAAAGTTTAAATCTTTTAGGAATTTCCAGTACTTACCGGTGAATAATGAGTCATTTTTGGCAAAGGGCTCATAAGGTTTCTGTATAAAGTTATAATTGTACGTACCTCCCACTCGTACATTCTGATCGAGAGACTCTTCGATCTCAAAATCGTGATGGTCCACCTGGTTGTATGAGTACGAGAAAGTAAAATTCTCAATGTCGTACGGCATGGGCGTTCCATCCCCGGTTCTGTCCTTTCGAACACCTATGAAGTTAATACTTTGTCGTTTGGTGTAATCGATTGCCTGCTCTTTTATGCGGTCTTTTTCAGCCTGGTCGGCAGTGTTGTCGATCCTGCTGTCCAGTTCGATATCCTGGTATTCGGGATCGTACTGTGGCGTTATCAGTTCTTCGCCACGACCGTAGTTGAATGGCAGTTGAATTCCCCATTTACTCGGCAGTAGCTGCCCGAGGTTAACATTGGTAACCACGTCGTACTGCTGACTGTCTTCACGGCTTCGCTGATTGGGGCCCTGTTCGATGGAACCAAATCCAATAGTACTTCTCCCGGCCGTGGCACTAACCGTGGCAAAATCGGCCAGATTCGCATCCATACTGGCAACTGCAGCCCAGCCGCCTTCGTTCTTAAGCTCGGAAAGACGCAATTCGTTAAACCACACCTCGCCCGAAATATCGTTATTGGTTGCATTCCTCATTCCCAGCATAATAACCCGAACATTTCCAAAACTCGGGTTACCCTGGATCCCTATTCGAAGATCGTTCTCGGGACCTGCAGCAGAGCCCGGGTCTAATTCAGCCTGGTCGAAGAACCTGGTTTGTGTGGGGTCGTTATTGGGATCTCCCAATGCCCGTGTTTTAACTTCCTGTAACAGGCTTAACGGAAGGTTTAATCTGTTCTCAATAGGCCAGATGTCTTCAGCAGAAGAAACGTTAAACGCTGTTGGGTTCAGCGGAATCTGGATCTCGTAAAAGTTCTGGTTAAGGTCATTCCCCAGTCGAATAAAGGCCACCATATCCCCGTTGCTCAGGGCAGTTTCATTCAGCAGTGATTCGGCATGTATAAACATTTCCAGGTTCTCATACTGCCTCATGTCTACATTGAAATTCTTGTAAACAGCCCTACCGTCGCCCGGCTCGAGGCCGGTAACCCGAAGTGCCAGGGATTGTTCATTCTGGCGGATAATATTGTTATTGTTATTGAGTTGCTCTCTTATCACTCCCGGTGGAAGCACATATGGAATAGGTTGCCTGTTCTCGTTTTGTTCAATATTCACTGCCTCATTCTCGAATATGGTATCATCCATATCGGGATCCTCGCCTGTGATGTCGAGGGTCTGGATATATCTTCTGTAATCCCCGCGCACCAGGTCCATAGCTCCAAATCGAAGAATGGTGTTCTGTGCGAATTCGGTCATGTACATTCGCATAAACCGGATAGACCTGAAATCGGCAATACCATTCACCGCTCTCGTCGGCTCACTAATCGGAATCTTGAATTGTACCCAACGTACGGGAATGGTCTCATTGTTCTGAAGCGTGATATCGAGTTCCTTCACATCCGTAACATAGTCGTTTGTAGACGGATCCAGCATATCTCTTTTAATCTCAATTTCATACTCGAAATAACTCTCCACCGTATTCATGGTGTTATCCCGGTTAATATCTTCCACATCCGGTTGCGGTGTAGAACCCCTGTTAGTATCTCCAACTTCTTCGGGAGAGTTACCTTCAACCCCGTTGTACATCAGGTACCGCTCCAGGATATTTCCATCGGCCTGAAGAAAGTATTGATAATTATCTCCTGCAGGGTCCGGCTGACCGGCAAAGGCAGGGAACATTGCAGCTTCAGCTGCATCGTTAAGTCCGTCGTAACCTATATCCTGATTAATTCGTTCGGGGCCGGTGGTATCGAAGGTATAGACAAGGGATTGATTGGTTGGAACCTTACCCCAGGCTGTTGGGGTGGTATTCGCTGTCCCCCCGTCTTCCGGCAGTCCGTTCTCGTATTGCTTTCTACCGTCTTTAAGCAGGTCTTCGGAAATATTCCCCAGGTTAAATCGAAGTACTCCCCCGTTGTTGGTGGCGTTCTCGTCATAGATAAACGGGTCCATTAACCAAAACTGTATGTACTCTACATTCGAGCGTTCGAAATCGGTGGTGCTTAGCTGGCGCATTATAGCACCAAACCTGCTTTCAGGATTGGGCAGGGTATTGCCCCCGGCCAATTCCGGATTATAATTGTACGGTCCTCTAGTTCCCGGGTAATATGCCATGTCCAGAGTGAACAATGCTTGCGTTTGCCCCTGAATGATGTCCTGATTAGGGAAAATCTCATCTCTGAAAACCCTCCTGGTAAAAGGCGAAGACAGGTCTTCGTCATTGATCCCTTCGGGTCGCTGACTGCTGTAGAAAACAGGGTCTATGGTATACCAGGCCAGTTTTGCCCTGTTGTAGTTATAAGCGAGATTGTCGTTTGCCTGCTCTCCTCCTAGACCCACGGGTGTGCTTCCAAGATACCAGTTAAGAGGGGCTTTGATGTCAAGTTCGGTCTGAGATGCTTCGAAGTCGTCCACGTAAACGGTGGTCTTTCCGTCGAAATCGGACACCTTGGGCGCACCCGGCATCAGGTAAGCAAATTCTCCCCTGAGGGAAATATTGGATTCCACATCGGTATCAATATTCGGCAACTTATTTACCAATCGTGTAAGGAAGGGAACCTCGGTCGAATAAATTGCGTTTAAGCCAAAAATGGTGTTGTTGATAGGCTCAACATTATACGATGATTTTTGAGTTAAGGGGCGTTCGTTGAGGTTTAGATAGGTCGCTCCGATCTGGAAATTATCATTGAATCGATGTTCCACATTCAAACCGGTAAATCGCTTGGTTTGCTGTCCGAACAAAGTATTATTCTCGGTGGTGATCTGGATTGGTGTGTTTGAGTTGAGCAGTGCCGGATCGAGTATCTGTACACGTCCCAATTGGTAATTCACTGTGTAGTCCACCCCTTCCACGAGTACCCGGCCGCCTGCTGTGACCGTAACAGAACCCTGGGGTACATTGAATGCCCCGATCGGGATACCATCGGCTCCGGTGGATTTGTATGTTCCCTTTAACTGGAATTTATTCTTATCGCTCTGTTCCTGTTCGGCTATTGTTTTGGTAGAAGTATATAATTTTCTAAATACATACTTATTCTGGTTTGCGTTGTAGGTGGAAGGCATGGAATAATTTTCCGGGCCTCCCGGGGTATTGTCCAGTTTATTGAACAGGTATTCTCCAAAAGGTTCCACGCTTGTAAAGATGATCTGCCCATTCTGTTGATCGACGGTGATGCCCGGCAGGAAGTCGAAAAATCCGTCTCCGCCTTGTTGAGGGTCACTGTTGAAGTTTAGTCGGTCGAGGTTAAAGACGTTCAACAATATGGTATCGTCTACATCATCCGGCAATTCCACGGCCGGAAACTCTTGTGTTCCGGGGGCCGCCGTTATATAGTTTAGAGGCGAGGGGTCTGTGTAGAAAATGTTCAGCCTAAAATCTTCCTGTTCAAGTTGGAAGGCGCCAAGGGCATAGATGTTTTTCATCATCAGGTCCCAGATGGGCTCGTTCACATTGGTGATATTACTCTTTAACAATTTAACCACCAGGTTCTGTGGCAGACCTCCCTGCGGAGGATCATTAGGATTCATGCCTGGAAAGGTCTCTCCGGTGGCCTCAACCCCATCGTTCGAGAATTCACCAACCTGGTAAACTTTACCATTTACGGTGTACTGAAAAGCAACGGCAAGTACCTCGTCATTGTTCAGACGCTGGTTAAGGGAGATATATCCCAGTTGCGGACTTAATTTGTATTCATTGGGCTGAAGCCTTCTGGCATTTTCAAGGGAAACGTAATCGATTCCTTCATTTACCTGCACTCCGCTAAACCCCTGTTGTACCGTCGCGATATCGCGAATGGCAGGGTTTAAGATAGATTGTATGGCCGGATCATCGATCCCAAAAGGGTTAAAATCGTTATTGGCGTTATCGGCAAATGAGTTTGGCAGGCGGTTAATAAATCCTCCGGGAGGTACATTAAGCCCGATGTTCTCCGGATCGGCCTCTCCAAGATCCTGAAGGGCCACAATATTCCGGACATTTTCGGTACGGTTACTTCTGTTGGTAATCCATACTTCGGCTCGTGTAATTTGTACATTTGAATTTATAAACGGATAATTAGCCAACACCCTGTCGTAATTGTCGCGGAAATAATGCGCCAGGAAAAAGTGACGGTTTTCGTCGTATTCCAGGGCAAAGAGTTCAAAATCGGTGATCGTAGCACCGCCTTCTGCCACTACGGTGCGGGTTTCAGATTTCTGTTCGGAGAAAACACCTGTAATGGTGGTTTTACCAAACTGCAATTGTGTTTTTACCCCGAATAAGCTTTGAGCGCCCTGGATGAGGCTGCTGTTCAGGGGCATACTCACATTACCAACTTCTATGCTTTGAATAATATCGTCTTCGGTTGGAGTGTATTCCAGTTTAATCTGGTTCTGAAAGTCGAAGGTCGACTGGGTATCATAGTTTGCCGTTACCTGTAAACGGGTACCCACTTTTCCGAGCAGGCTTAAACTGATGCGCTGATCGAAATCGAAGGAGAGGTTTTTTCGGTTTCTGGGGGAAAAAGCAGGGTTGTCCTGTTTTGTGAACAGTATTCCGAGGTCCATTTCGACGCTACCTTGCGGAATCACTTCAATGGTATTTCCTCCGAATACACTTTCGAAAAAATTACTGTTCACGTAAAATGTGGGTAATAAATTCTTCTGAAGCTCTTCAGACCCCTCTTTCCTACCGTCCTGGGCATCGATCTTCTCTTTGAAATAGACTTTCATCTGTTCGCGAAGGATGAGCTCCTGATATTCTTCCGGGGTTAGTATGATTGGGTAGGTAATTCGTACGTCGCCGATGGCCTGCGAATAAATATACCGGTCGGTAATGGGGTCGTAGGTGTAAAGATCCTGGATACTTACCGGGTTTGGCAGTTCCATTCGTCCCATCTGATATCCTGTGCTGGTTGAATCCTGTGCCTGAAGTGCGGTGTTTCCGCCGAAGATTAATCCTAAAATAAATAAAAGCTTAAATAAGCCTCTTTTGTAATCGTAATTTTTTGCGCCCAATTTTTTACAGATTTTTTAAAGCTTGTTTAATTATCTCCTCTACCGATGCCTCGGGATGCTGCTTAAGGATGGTGTTACAGACCTTTTCAACTTGCTTTCTGGCAAATCCCAGGGTCTCCAAAGCAGATAACGCTTCATTCTTGTTCGTATTGCTCGAAAAGCCAGAAACCTCATCGAGCCCGTACACTTTTATTATTTTATCCTTTAGGTCCAAAATAGCCCGTTGAGCAGTTTTGGCTCCAATACCTTTTACAGACTGGATTGTCGCAATGTCTTCGGAAGCAATGGCCTCCATGACCTGCTGTGGTGACAAGGACGAAAGCATGGTTCTCGCTATGCTGGCTCCTATGCCCGAAACAGACAATAACAATCTGAATATTTCCCGCTCCGCTTTTCCTGAAAAACCATACAAAGTATGGGCATCTTCACGAACAAGTAAATGTGTATACAATTTCACGTTTTCACTTGTCGGGAGCTGTGAAAAAGTATGAAGCGATATATTTATAAAATAACCTACACCATTGCAGTCTATGATAACTTCCGTCGGGTTTTTTTCAATAAGTCTGCCCTGGATGTGGGTAATCATTCGTTAATAAAAAGTTAATTGCCCAAATATAGTACAATTATTTGCATCTGCCATCCTTGCAAATACTAAATTCACGACCCTTTTTTAGCCTGTTTATCCTTCTTTTGCTGCTCTTTTTGCTGGGCATCGATCACAGCAACTGCGGCCATGTTCACAATCTCTTCCACGCTGGCTCCAAGCTGCAGAATATGAACCGGTTTGCGCATTCCAAGCATGATAGGGCCAATGGACTCAATACTATTCAATTCCTTGAGCAGTTTGTAGTTGCTGTTGGCCGAATCCAGGTTAGGGAAGATAAGGGCATTCACCTTCCGCCCGGCCAATTTGGAGAAGGGAAATTTACTGCGGTGCATTTCCTGGTTCAAAGCGAAATCTGTCTGCACTTCCCCGTCTACAATCATATCGGGATTCGACTTGTGCAACAAGGCAACGGCATCTCTCACTTTTTGTGCGTGAGGATCTTTGGACGAGCCGAAATTGGCATGTGAGATCATAGCTATTACCGGCGTGAGTCCGAACAATTTCATGGTATAGTTGGTCATCTGCGCGATCTTGGCCAGTTCTTTGGCCGTAGGATCTATATTAATTGCGGTATCGGAGAGAAACATAGGCCCTCTTTTTGTGAGCATAAGATTGGTAGTAGCCACTTTAGCCACCCCCTCGTACGGACCAATAGTTTCAAGCACAGGACGAATTACCACGGGATAAGCCCGGGAATAACCGGAAATCATGGCATCGACATCACCCTCATTTACCATCATTGAAGCAAAATAATTGCGCTCCCGCATTAGGCGTTTCGCACTATACATAGTGACCCCGTTTCTGCGTCTGGCAATCCAATATTTTTCTGCATATCTATTGAGTTCGTCCTGGTGTTCATCACTTTTGGGGTCGATGATCTCAATGCCCTCTTCTTCAAATTCCAGTTCTGCCATTAACTCCTGTATGATCTCCTTGCGTCCCAGGAGAACAGGTATTCCTAAGCCTTCTTCAAATACGATCTGGGCGGCCTTTAACACGTCCAGGTGATCTGCCTCGGCAAAGACTACACGCTTCGGATTTAATCTTGCACGGTTGTAGAGCAGTCTGATAATCTTGTTATCACTGCCCATACGCTCCATTAGATCATCCTCATAAGCACCCCAGTCGGTAATTTCAGAAGTGGCAACGCCGCTTTCGATGGCAGCTTTGGCTACGGCCGGGGGTACAGTAGCGATTAGTCTCGGGTCGAATGGTTTGGGAATGATATAATCTTTTCCGAAGGTTAACCTGGTTTCGCCGTATGCGATATTAACTTGTTCCGGTACCGGTTCTTTTGCCAGGGCAGCCAGGGCCTTTACTGCAGCCATCTTCATCTCCTCGTTGATCTTGGTAGCTCTTACATCCAGAGCTCCGCGAAAAATAAACGGAAATCCCAGGACATTGTTCACCTGATTGGGATGGTCGCTGCGACCTGTGGCCATGATTATGTCGTCCCTGGTTCCTATTGCGGTATTGTAATCGATCTCCGGATCGGGATTGGCCATTGCAAAAACAATGGGATTCTTAGCCATCGATTTAAGCATTTCCGGACTCACGATACCTGCGATCGACAAACCTACAAATACATCCGCACCGACCATGGCTTCTTCCAAAGTATCTATTTTCCTGCTGGTAGCGAATTCGGCCTTCTCGTCCGATAGTTCTTCCCTGTCTTTTCGTATAACTCCGGAACTGTCCAGCATTACGATATGTTCGGCCTTTGCGCCAAAGGCTTTGTACAGACGAGTGCATGATACAGCTGCGGCACCGGCGCCACTAATAACTATTTTGACCTTGTCGATTTTTTTATTTGCTATTTCAAGAGCGTTTAGCAGTGCGGCTGCCGAAATTATCGCAGTGCCATGCTGATCGTCATGCATAACGGGAATATCGAGCTCTTCTTTTAACCGCCTTTCAATTTCAAAGGCCTCGGGAGCCTTGATGTCCTCCAGATTGATGCCTCCGAAGGTAGGTGCAATATTTTTAACGGTTTCTACAAAGGCGTCAATGTTCTCGGTATTTACCTCTATGTCGAATACATCGATGTCGGCAAAGATCTTAAACAACAAGCCTTTTCCTTCCATTACCGGTTTGGAGGCCTCCGGACCGATATTGCCCAGGCCAAGCACCGCGGTGCCATTGGAGATAACTGCTACAAGATTTCCCTTGTTTGTATATTTATATACATTATTAACATCTTTCTCAATTTCCAGACAGGGCTCCGCCACGCCCGGTGAATACGCCAGGGCCAGGTCACGCTGGGTAGCATATTTTTTGGTGGGAACCACCTGTATTTTTCCGGGCCGTGGTTTGGCATGATATAATAATGCCTCCCGGCGCTTGCTCTGCTTACTCATATGGATTCATTACTTAATTACAAAGTTAAGAGGTTCGTGCAAATGACGAAACAATACGCTTTATTCTTTCAGATAGTCTATGCTGTCTTTTAGTTTATCGAAACCGGCCCGTTTAAGTGGGCTGTTCTTAAATAGTTCCTTAAAAACTTCCTCGGTAATTTCTTCCCAGTCCTGCCTGGACATCTTCATGATCTCGGGATTTGGATCGAATAATGGTTCATTATGGGATTTACTGAAACGGTTCCACGGACAAACATCCTGACAGATGTCACAACCAAACATCCAGTCGTCGAAAGAACCTTTCATAGAAGCGGGAATCTGGTCTTTTAATTCTATGGTGAAGTACGATATACACTTACTGCCGTCCACCACATACGGTTCAACGATTGCCTGGGTTGGACAGGCATCCAAGCAAGCAGTACAGCTCCCGCAGTGATCGGTAACGGGATGATCGTAATCCAGCTCCAGATCTATGATCAGTTCAGCGATAAAATAAAAAGATCCCAGTTGTTTTGTAAGCAAATTTGTGTGTTTTCCCATCCAGCCCAAACCACTTCTTGCCGCCCAGGCCTTATCGAGTACGGGCGCAGAATCCACAAAGGCCCTGCCGTGAACCTCCCCAATTTCGGTTCCGATAAAATTGAGTAATTGCTTCAGCTTGTCCTTGATTACAAAATGATAGTCGGTTCCATACGCATACTTCGAAATTTTATAGGTATCACTTGTTTGGTTTTCCTTCGGAAAATAATTCAACAACAGCGAAACCACACTTCTGGCTCCAGGCACGAGTAGGGTGGGATCCAGCCGTTTATCGAAATAGTTTTCCATATAACCCATCTCGCCATGCATGTTCTTGTTCAGCCATGACTCCAGTCGAGGCGCTTCCTCTTCCAGAAATTCTGCCTTGCTTATGCCACATGAAAGAAACCCCAGGCGCCCGGCCTCGGTTTTAATCAATTCTGTATACCTGCCTTTGTTATTTATCATGCTTGCTTTTCCGAAACTATTTCTTTAAAGGGAAATCGATTTGGATTGCTATTTTATAACGGGTTCCTACACGAAGTTGCAGGTGCAGGATTAGAACAAACCTCCCTGGGGACCGCCTTTCAGTTTTCCCAGGTGCTTGTAAGCCAGTTCCGTTACCTCTCGCCCTCGTGGGGTGCGTACAATAAAACCCTGTTGAATAAGAAAAGGTTCGTAAACTTCTTCTATGGTTTCACTGCTTTCAGATACTGCTGTAGCAATGGTTGTAATCCCTACCGGCCCCCCTTTGAATTTTTCTATGAGCGTCCGCAGGATGCGGTTATCCATTTCGTCCAGGCCATGAGCGTCCACATTCAGCGCGTTAAGTGCAAATCTCACAATCTTTATATCGATGTTCCCGTCTCCTTTTATCTGGGCAAAATCACGTACTCTGCGTAACAGGGCATTCGCAATTCTCGGGGTTCCCCTGCTTCGTCCCGCGATCTCTATAGCGGCTTCCATCGATATGGGAACGTTGAGTATTCCGGCGCTACGCTGAATGATAGTGGTTAATAATTCGGTGGTGTAATACTGAAGTCTTGAAGCGATCCCGAATCGTGCCCGCATCGGAGCAGTTAGCAATCCCGACCTGGTGGTGGCACCGATTAAGGTAAATGGGTTGAGGTTAATTTGCACGCTGCGAGCGTTAGGACCCGTCTCGATCATGATGTCTATCTTGTAATCTTCCATGGCCGAATAGAGGTATTCCTCGACTATCGGACTCAACCGATGAATCTCATCGATAAAAAGCACGTCCCGCTCTTCGAGATTGGTAAGCAATCCTGCGAGATCCCCGGGTTTGTCCAGTACAGGCCCGGAAGTAACCTTGATTCCAACATTGAGTTCATTGGCCAGTATATGCGCAAGCGTGGTCTTTCCCAGACCCGGTGGTCCGTGAAACAAAGTGTGATCGAGGGCTTCAGATCTTAATTTTGCGGCTTCGACAAAGATCTGCAAGTTATCCAACGCCTGATCCTGTCCGGTAAAATCATCGAATGTTAGCGGACGCAACTTCTTTTCTATATCTAGTTCTTGAGATGAGAGCTGTTCTCCGGTAGGATCAAGATGTTCGTTCATATCACAAATATACAAAGTGAAAACATACCGGGCTATCAGCACCGCCGGATACTTTATAATAGTTTAACAATGAATTATCAAAGTCTTGTGATGCCTTACATTCTAAGATGGTTAGCTTTATAAAAAAAATATGGAACCTACAAAACAAGCACCACAACTACAACTTCCAAAATTGGATGGCAGTCCATGGAACCTTAGGGACGAGTCGCCCGAAAATTTTAGTATGCTCGTTTTCTACCGAGGCTTGCACTGCGCTGTCTGTAAAAAATACCTTCAGAATCTCACCAATAAACTGGAGGATTTTATGGAAAGAGGGGTTCACCCTGTTGCAATAAGTATGGACTCTGAAGAAAGAGCACATAAAACTGCCAGGGAATGGGATATCGAAGGCCTTAAGGTAGTTTATGGCATGTCTGAAAGCACTGCACGGAACTGGGGGTTATATATTTCAGAAGCAATCAAGGAAGAAGAACCTGAGGTATTCTCCGAACCGGCATTATTTCTCATCGAACCGGATGGGAAGATATTTAGTCTCTCGATCCAAAATATGCCCTTTGCACGTCCAAAGATGAAGGATATGTTGAAATATATCGATTTTGTACTGGAAGAAGGGTATCCGGCACGAGGAGGGAAGATCGCAGCTGAAACTAAGCAACAGCCTGATTCGGATGAGAATCCGTCTCCCGTTGAACGCAGGGTACGAGCTGCCAAACATAAAGTAAGACCATAAAGCAGTTAGCTACTTAGATATTATTCGACGGGCTTAACGGCTATGGCGATTTAACTTGTATAAAATGAAGAAGCGCCCGGAAAATCCCGGGCGCTTTCAGTAATCCTAAAATTTAATAATTCTTTCTAACTGATTAATGGTCCAGTTCGTCTTCGTTCTCCTGTAAGGGCACAGTCTGTGGCACGAAATCCTGTCCAGGGATAACGTAGTCTGAATCGTCTTTGTTCAGTTTACTATAGTCGTATGGCCACCTGTACACATGTGGAATAGGCCCATCCCAGTTTCCATGAATGTGCTTTATTTCGGCTGTCCATTCCAGGGTGTTCGATTTCCAAGGGTTCTTCGGACCTTTCTTTCCGTAGAACATAGAGTGGATAAAGTTATAAAGGAACACTAATTGTCCTATTGAAGTAATAATGGCAAATATAGTAATCACCACGTTCACGTCGGCCAGGTCGTCGAAATACGGAAAGTTTGTATTGGTATAATAGCGTCTTGGCAATCCTGCCATACCGATAAAGTGCATAGGGAAGAAAACTCCGTAAGCTCCAACGGCTGTGATCCAGAAATGAACGTATCCAAGATTCTTATTCATCATCCTGCTTTGGAACATCTTGGGAAACCAGTGATATACCCCTGCAAACAGTCCGTAGAGTGCCGAAATACCCATCACAAGGTGAAAGTGAGCAACCACGAAGTAGGTGTCGTGCACGTTGATATCGAGTGCACTGTCCCCAAGAATAATCCCCGTAAGTCCTCCTGTAATAAAAGTTGAAACCAGGGCAATAGAAAACAGCATTGCCGGGTTGAGCTGCAGGTTTCCTTTCCACAAGGTTGTGATATAGTTAAAGGCTTTTACCGCTGATGGAATCGCGATAAGCAATGTTGTAAATGTAAATACCGATCCAAGGAAAGGATTCATTCCTGAGATAAACATATGGTGTCCCCATACTATAGTCGACAGAAATGCGATGGCAAGAATTGAAGCCACCATCGCCCTGTAGCCAAAGATAGGCTTACGTGAATTGGTCGCGATAACTTCCGAGGTAATCCCCAGTGCCGGAAGTAGTACGATATAAACTTCGGGGTGTCCGAGGAACCAGAACAAATGTTCAAAGAGTACCGGAGAACCTCCCTGGTTATGTAACACTTCGCCCGCTATATAAATATCGGAAAGGAAAAATGAAGTACCAAAACTACGGTCCATTATCAGCATTAAAGCTGCAGATAAAAGTACCGGAAAAGATACCACCCCGATAATTGCGGTAATAAAGAAGGCCCAGATCGTTAAAGGTAAACGAGTCATCGACATCCCTTTGGTACGAAGGTTTAAAACGGTAACAATGTAATTCAACGATCCTAAAAGAGAGGAAGCGATAAAGACTGCCATGGACACAAGCCATAAGGTCATCCCTGCTCCAGAGCCGGGTATCGCCTGTGGCAACGCACTTAGCGGCGGATAGATGGTCCATCCCGCAGAAGCGGGGCCTGCTTCAACAAACAAAGACATCACCATGATTACACTCGACAGGAAGAACAACCAGTAGGAGATCATATTCAAGAAACCGGAGGCCATATCCCGCGCTCCAATTTGCAGTGGAATAAGCAGGTTACTGAATGTTCCACTCAATCCGGCTGTTAATACGAAGAAAACCATGATTGTACCGTGGATGGTAACAAGTGCAAGATATACACTTGGATCCATCACACCCCCTTCGGCCCATTTGCCAAGTAATATTTCGAATATTGTAAACGGTTCCTCAGGCCATGCTAGCTGCATTCTGAATAGGATAGACATCGCAATACCAATAAAGCCCATTAAAAGCCCGGTGATCAGATATTGTTTGGAAATCATTTTATGATCCTGACTAAAAATGTATTTAGTCATAAAAGTTTCCTTGTGATGATGTCCGTGATCGTCGTGGTGATCTATTGCGTGTGCTTCTGCGTGTGCTGACATATCTAACTAAGCTAATTTATTGTTTTAATGCTTGGGCAAGGGTGCTTTGCTCCGCCATCCATGCATTGTACTCTTCTTCTGTTTCTACGATGATCTTCATTTGCATATTATAGTGGTTATTCCCACAAATCTTATTACAAAGAAGCATATAATCAAACTCATATGGTTCCAGACCCTCTTCTCCCTTCGCTAATAAAGCCACCGTATTCTCTCTTCTTATCTTATTTATCTTTTCAACCTTGGCCACTACTTCTTCGTCCATCCTCATTTCTTCAGTAGTAACAGTTGGAGTAAAGGCAAACTGTGTGATCATACCCGGCACACAGTTCATCTGGGCGCGGAAATGCGGCATATACGCCGAGTGAAGCACGTCCTGTGAACGCATCTTAAATATGACCTTTCGTCCAACCGGCAGGTGCAGTTCGTTTACGATCACATCATCCTGCGCATTTGGGTCGGAGGCATCCACCCCAAGTTGGTTAACACCTTCGATAAGACGTACATTGGCTTCTCCAAGGGTATTGTCTGCACCCCCGTATCGTGCTCTCCAGTCGAATTGGTATGCGTATAACTCTACGACCAGCGGATCATCGTCTGTATCGATATTCATGATATCGGTCCAGGTAAACAATCCGTAAATAATCAATCCTGCCAGTACGATTACCGGGATAATGGTCCATATAAATTCTAGCTTGTCGTTGTCTGCGTAAAAAGTGGCTCTTTGAGTAGCTCTGCCCCGGTATTTAAAAGCAAAATAGTGCAATAACCACTGAGTGATGATCCCTACAATAAAGATAATTACCATGGAGATCAGCCAAAGCTGATCGATCTCAACCCCGTGTTCTGAAGCCGATTGAGGCAACAGTACATCTCCCCAGGCCCAAAAAGAGTAGATACAGAGCGCATAAATGAAGAGCACAAAACTCAGCATCAACCAACCCTGAACATTGTTGTCCTTGTCTGAAGCGATCTCTGAAGAATCGGTTTGTTTAGCCCTTGACATTTGGAAGATCTTACTCATCTGCCAAACAGCGACTCCGAAAAGAATGATTACTAATACAACTAAAAATGCGGTCATCGTTATCTGTCTTCTTTAATTTAATTAATAATGAAAATGCTTACTCTCCTTGATAAACGGGTTGCGTCTGGCCAGCAATGGAGCCTTAGTGAGTGCGGTGAACACAACCAGCACAAACAAGCCAAAGAAAAACATCAGTGAACCGATTTCAGGAATTCCAATAAACCATGAACTACCAACTGTAGCAGGCATTATCATATTGAATACATCTATATAGTGCCCGGCGAGAATTACGATCCCGGTCAAAACCACAAACCAGTTCACTCGCTTATAGTCACTATTCATAAGCATTAAAACAGGGAACACGAAGTTCAATACAACCATTCCGAAGAACGGCAGATTGTAATCTTCTATCCTTGTTACAAAATAAGTTACTTCCTCAGGGATATTCGAATACCATATAAGCATGAACTGTGAGAACCACAGGTAGGTCCAGAAAATACTAAATCCGAACATATACTTAGCAAGGTCATGGATATGACTGTCGTTTACGTGCTCGAGGTACCCCTGTGATTTCAGCACAATGGTTACCATTGCTATAACGGTGATGGCACTTACCATCATTCCGGCGAATACGTACCAGCCAAACAGCGTTGAGAACCAGTGTGGATCGAAACTCATAATCCAGTCCCAGCTCATAATAGATTCTGTAACTATGAAGAACACCAGGAACATCGCAGCATACTTAAAGTTCTTTTTAAACCAGCGATTGTCTTCAGCAGTATCGTCCTTGATGGAATATTTTCTTGAAACGTAACGGTACAGGTTCCAGCCAGCGAGGAAAATGAATGCTCTTATCAGGAAGAAGGGTACATTTAGAAATGCGCTTTTCCCGGCGATTAATTTATCGTAATCGTCACTTTCAGGATTTACCAATTCGGGGTCCATCCAGTGAAAAAGGTGATTAACATGGAATGCAGATAACAGCAGTAAAACAAAAATGATTACCGAGGCCACCGGCAGGTAGGCAGTAATTCCTTCCATAACCCTGAACAGTACAGGAGACCATCCCGCCTGTGCTGCATACTGAATAGCATAGAATGCCAGTGTACCAAGCGCTATCATAAAGAAAAAGAAGGAAGCGATATAAAGCGCAGACCAGGGTCTGTTCTGAAGCTGATGCAATACGTGCTCGTAATGCTCTTCATCGTGTGCTTCATCGCCATGCATCTCGGCAGCATGCGATTCACTGGTAACCGATTCGTCATGTGCCTGTACGGTTGTCATGTCTTCATCGTGTGCCACAGCATGTCCGTCGCCATGATCATCGGCCATCATTTCTTTAACTTCTGCGGTCGTTGAAGGTGCTGTCAGGAAACCACCAATGATTCCAAGGGCGCCTACCACCATAAAGATAATTGCGAACAGTTTTAATTTATTAGGTAGCGTATACATATCTTTAGCTATTCTCTATTTTCCTTAGTTAGTTTCTTGTTCCGAATTGTCCACTGCCTGCTCCATTTCCTCCGCTTCCTCCAATGTGGTGCGAATACTGTCTGTGGCCACGTTTGTACTGTCGATCAGAAGACCCGGTTCCCCTTTCAGGGCTGCCTTTAGATTCATAACGTGCTGTGTTATCTGCCAGCGTTCAAGTTCGTTCGTTTGGGAGGCGTAAGATCCCATCGAATTCAGGCCGTACATCTGCACGTGATAAACGCTTCCTTCGGTAATATTCCGGCCCGGATCGGCATAACTTGGAATCCCGAGGAATTTTTCCCGTTGCATGAGAATTCCCTGTCCATCTCCTTTATCGCCGTGACAAACAGCACAATAAATTGTGTAAAGCTGCCCACCCCTAGCCAGGTTTTCCTCCGTTACCTCAATGGGCATTTTCAATTCTGCCCGCGCTTTTTCCAGACCTTCGGTGGTATTTTCGTAATCATACGGTTTCCACCCTCGCGGAATAGAACCTTCTACCGGTAACATTGCTTCCATATCGCCCGGGAAGACTTCGTATTCGCCATAGGTTTCGTATCCTACAGGTTCGTACATATTTGGCATATACTGATAATTAGGCCTGTTAGAATCGAAACAGGATATCAGTGCTAACGAAGCAATTATTCCAATACTTATGTTGATCGTTTTCTTCATATTATTAATGGTCTTCGTCATTTTCAATTAAACTGATTTCCAGGGCACCTGTATCTGAAAGGAATTTAGACACCTTGGAGATATCGTGGGTTCCGGCGTCCACCACCATCAAAAAGTGGTCGTCTGTCGTCCGAACATCAGGGTTCTCAGCCTTTTTAAAAGGCCACAATTTACTTCGCATATAGAATGTAATAACCATCAAATGAGCTGCGAAGAACACCGTCATCTCGAACATAATTGGTACAAATGCAGGCATATTCTGTATATAACTGAAACTAGGTTTACCTCCGATATCCTGCGGCCAGTCCTCTATCATTATAAAATTCATCATGGTAATAGCTACCGCCAACCCTACTAAACCGTACATAAATGATGTTATGGCGATCCTTGTATCTGCCAGCCCCATTGCTTTTTCAAGTCCGTGAACTGGGAAAGGTGTATAAACCTCATCTATATGGTAATGCGCTTCCCGCACCTGTTTAACAGCCTGCAGAAGGATATCATCGTCGTTATAAATAGCGTGAATCACTTTAGATGCCATAGCTATGAATTATTTTTAAGTTTAGCTGCCTGTCCTGCCCAGTCGTCGCGCTTAGCTCTGCCCGGGAATTCTTCAATTATACTGTCAAGCAGGTCGTATTCTCTATCAGTCATTCTACTTACCTGATCGAAGGTGTAGATACCTAACTGGTGTAATTTTTGTTCCATTACAGGACCAACTCCGCTAATTCTGGTTAAATCGTCCGCAGTTTGTGTTGCAGGATCGAAGATTCCAATAGTAGCAAGCAGGTTATTAATTTTTTCTGAATGCATTTCTGAATAGGTACTATCCGCAGTACCATCCATATTCGGGTTTTCAGGCTGATGCATGGAGGTAGACATAGGTCCTCCGGTGGTAACCAGTGGCCCGTAATGTTTTACATCGTCTCCGTGTTCTGCACGTAATTCCTTGTATCTGTTTCCTGAACCTTTTAAGATGGATTTCACCTCTGCCTGTGCAATTACAGGGAATGTTCGCGCGTAAAGGAGGAAGAGTACGAAGAAAAATCCGATAGTCCCTATAAAGATTCCTATATCGACAAAGGTTGGTGAGAACATCGTCCAGGAAGAAGGAAGGTAGTCGCGGTGCAGTGAAGTTACAATAATCACAAATCGTTCGAACCACATTCCTATGTTCACCACAATCGAAATAAAGAAAGAGAACATAATGCTGGTACGTAATTTCTTAAACCACATAAACTGCGGAGAGAATACGTTACAGGTCATCATCGCCCAGTAGGCCCACCAATACGGACCGGTTGCCCGGTTAAGGAAGGCGTATTGTTCGTATTCAACTCCCGAATACCACGCGATAAACAACTCGGTAATATAGGCAACACCTACGATGGATCCGGTGATCATGATCACGATATTCATCAATTCGATATGTTGAACGGTGATATAATCTTCGAGGTTCGAGACTTTCCTCATAATGATAAGCAGGGTCTGCACCATAGCAAAGCCGGAAAAGATCGCCCCGGCAACAAAGTATGGAGGGAAGATTGTTGTATGCCATCCGGGAATTACCGATGTGGCGAAGTCGAAGGATACGATAGTGTGAACCGAAAGTACAAGTGGTGTTGCTAACCCGGCCAACACTAGAGAAACCTCTTCAAAACGTTGCCAGTCCTTGGCACGTCCACTCCAACCGAATGAAAGAATACTGTAAACGCGCTTTGTAAAAGGCGTGATAGCCCGGTCGCGGATCATGGCGAAATCGGGAAGTAAGCCCGTCCACCAGAAAACCAGGGAAACCGATAAATAGGTCGAGATCGCAAATACGTCCCAAAGAAGTGGTGAATTAAAGTTTACCCACAGGGAACCAAATTGGTTTGGGATTGGTAACACCCAGTATGCCAACCACGGTCTTCCCATGTGAATAATTGGAAATAAGCCCGCCTGAATTACGGAGAATATGGTCATTGCTTCTGCCGAACGGTTAATAGCCATTCTCCATTTTTGGCGGAATAATAACAATACTGCCGAGATGAGGGTTCCTGCGTGACCAATACCTACCCACCAAACGAAGTTGGTGATATCCCAGGCCCAGTTTACGGTGGGATTCAGACCCCAAACTCCGATACCGGTAGAGATAGTGTATATGATACATCCAATTCCCCACAAAAACGCCAGTAGCGAAATGGAAAACACAATCCACCAGGACTTATTGGCTTTTCCTTCAACAGGAGCAGCGACGTCCACGGTAACATCGTGGTAGGTTTTATTTCCCGTAACTAAGGGTTTTCTAATAGGTGCTTCGTAATGCGACGCCATATCTTTATGTACTATTTCTTAGTTAGTTATTTTAAGCTTCAGTTGTATTTCTTACCTGAGTTTGGTACACCACATTTGGTTTGGTACCTACTGCCTCAAGTAAGTGATACATCCTTTTGTCATTTTTCTTTTGGTACACCACACTTTCGGGATCATTTACATCCCCAAACACTATTGCTCCCGCATTACATGCTGCAGAGCAGGCAGTTTTGAACTCTCCATCCTCAATTGCACGCCCATCGCGTTTAGCATCCAAAATCGTTTTTTGTGTCATCTGAATACACATCGAACATTTTTCCATCACTCCACGAGAACGAACAACCACATCGGGGTTCAGTACCATGCGGCCCAAATCGTTGTTCATGTGATAATCGAACTCATCATTTTCGGCGTAAAGGAACCAGTTGAAGCGACGTACTTTGTACGGACAGTTGTTCGCACAGTATCGTGTTCCAACACAACGGTTGTACGCCATATGGTTCTGGCCCTGTCGCCCGTGCGAAGTAGCCGCAACAGGACAAACAGTTTCACAAGGAGCGTGATTACAATGCTGACACATCACCGGCTGGAACGCAACTTGTGGATTCTCCGAAGCTTGTTCAAGTTCAGCAAATTCTGAAAGCGAGCTACCAAGTCCGGAAATATTCTCCTTTTTCTCGAGATCACCGGCAAATGACTCCTCACTGGAATAATATCTGTCGATACGAAGCCAGTGCATGCCCCTGCTCTTTCTAATCTCTTCTTTACCAACCACAGGAACATTGTTCTCTGCATTACACGCAATTACACATGCTCCACAGCCAGTACAGGCGTTGAGGTCGATCGACAGATTAAAGTGATGACCCACATCCCTCTTAAACGGTTCCCAAAGATCCGCGTCAGGCGAGGTAACCGGTATTTCCTTATGGTCCTTAGACACCATCGGCATGGCATTCCATACACTTGCATCTTCAGAATTATAGGTATCCAATGTTGTTTCGCGAATGATATCGCGACCCATCATGGTATTTTGTAACTGTACACAGGCAAATTCGTGTATTCCACCAGTCTTTTCAACCGATACTTTCTGAACCGGTGAAAAATTCTTGTACAAGCGATATGCGTTCACACCAGTCTGCATCTCTTGCTGAATGGCATCTTTTTGTCCATATCCGAGCGCCAATCCTAAAGTGCCTCTTGCCTGTCCCGGCTGTATGATCACAGGAACATTTTCGATGGTGGTGTCGCCAACAGTTACGTTTACGTAACTACCGTTAAGAGCTCCATTTGCTACATTGTAATTTTCTATTTCAAGGGCCGAGGCATCTGCCGCAGACATGGTAATATAGTTATCCCATGATGCTCTTGTGATCGGATCCGGCATCTCCTGAAGCCAGGGATTATTTGCCTGCTGTCCGTCACCCATCGAGGTTTTGGTATACAGTATAAGTTCAAGACCGCTGTCCTGAGCAGATAGCGCCATTGCACCATTTGCTGTAGTGCTTTCTAAAGTGGTTTCAGTAAGTGTTGCCTCATCGGAAGCAAGCTCTGCATCACTTTCCATAACACCGTCGTGCAACGCCTGGTTCCAGTCTGAAGATCCGAGAATCCCACCTTCCCAGTTTTCACGGATATAGTCGTAATAGGTTTTCTGATTTCCAGTCCACTGTAACAGGCAATCCTGAAATTGCCGTGTATCGAACAATGGTCTTATAGTGGGTTGCATAAGGCTGTAGCTTCCTTTTTTAAACTGAAGGTCTCCCCAGCTTTCTAAATAATGAGGTACAGCGGCAACAATTTTTGCGGAAGATGCCGTGGCATCAGCCTTCATGCTGAAGGCCAGGCTCATATCCAGGTTTTTATAGGCTTCGGCAAAGCGCGGGTCAGGGAAGGAATAAACCGGGTCCACACCTGCTGTGATCAACCCTTTTATTCTACCGTCTATAACACCGTTCATTACTGCGGTTACTTCGGCCGAGTTACCCATAGATGTAAATCTTGGCCTGGATGAATCCATGGCAAGACTGCCTATGCCCTGATTGAAGTCCAGTACAGAAGCTTGTGCGTTCACATCGGCTATACCCGTTATAAGCACACCTTTGCTTCCGGCTTTCTGCAATTCGGCTTTAGCCTTTCTTACAGCTTCAGCCAGATGTTCCGGTAAGTCGGATGCATATCCGCCTGCCAGGGCTGCTAATATTTTCTTTTGTTCAAGAGGAGTAGCAGGAATGCGTTTGTCGGCATTAGCTCCCGAGAGAGTCATATTTGCCTCGAACTGTATATGACGAGACATTTTGCCGTCCTGGGGAACACGTCCTTTCGAATATCCGGAGGTGTATCCTCCGCCTTGCCAGTCGCCAAGGAAGTCGGCACCCACCGAAACTATTACTTCGGCTTTCGAAAAATCGTAATCGGCCAGACCTCTGCTCCCGAATTTATTCTGGAATGCGGCAACCGCTTCCGAAGAGGACACCGTATCGTAGATAACATGACGTACGTTCGGGTATTTCGCCTGAAATTCGGAGATTAATTTTGTAGTAGAAGGGCTCGCAAAAGTTTGGGTAAGAAGTACCACATCCTGTCCGCCCATTTCATTCATTTTACCGGCTACGGCGGCATCCAGTTCCTGCCAACTAGCTGCCTTACCATCTACCATCGGCCCTTGTAGCCTGTTCTTATCGTAAAGCGAAAGCACCGAAGCCTGCACCCGGGCGTTTACTTCATTGTGTTTTGAAAGATCGTTTCTTTCAACTTTAATAGGCCGTCCTTCTCTGGTCTTTACAAGAATATTGGCAAAGTCGAAACCATCGGCTATGGAAGTCGCATAGTAATTCGCAACTCCGGGAACGATCTCGTCGGGTAGCACAACGTAAGGAATTGACTTCTTCACCGGGCCTTCACAGGCTGCAAGAGATGCTGCCGCAGTTGTAAACCCAACGTATTTTAAGAAATCTCGTCTTGTGGTCGAAGAGCTCTCTAAAGCTTCTTTATCCCCCAGAAAATCGTCGGTAGGTATCTCGGTAACAAATTCGTTCTGTTTGAGCGTCTCAACAATGGAACTGTCTTCTTTCAGTTCCTCAACACTTTTCCAGTATTTCTTGTTTGATGCCATATTCGTATCTGAAAATTTATTCATTCTTTTTTAATAGTGACATTTACCACATTCCAATCCGCCCATTTGAGCGATTGTAAGCTGGTCCACTCCGTATTTCTTAGAGAGTTCTTCGTGTATCTTCTTGTAATAATCGTTTCCTTTCAGGTCGACATTGGTCTCTCTGTGACAGTTGATACACCATCCCATGGTGAGCGGTGAGAACTGATACATGATTTCCATCTCTTCAACCGGACCGTGACATTTCTGACATTCGATTCCGGCTACGGTAACGTGCTGGGAGTGATTAAAATACGCAAAATCGGGCAGGTTGTGAATACGAACCCATTTTACCGGTTTGGTTTCGCCGGTATACGACTGTGAAGCCTCATCCCATCCAACGGCCTCGTATAATTTCTTGATCTCAGCTGTGTAGAAATCCCTGGTGTAACCATTCGCGATATCTTCTTCCCCGGTGTATTCTGAAATGTTCTTATGACAGTTCATACACACGTTCAAGGATGGAATCCCTGAGTGCTTGCTCTTTCGGGCCGAGGAGTGACAGTAGTTACAGTCTATCTCATTGTCGCCGGCGTGAATCTTATGTGAGTAATGAATGGGCTGTACCGGGGCATATCCCTGGTCCATTCCTACCTGCATCATCCAGCCGTATGCAAAATACCCCGCACTCAGCAACAGAAACACAGACACTACCAGTACAAGGAACTGATTCTTAATAAAGGCCTGCCAGATCGGAGTTCTTTTTTCTTTCTTTTCATACACCACCCCATTGGCTTCCGCGATACGCTTTAGTGTTTTCGTAACCAGGTAGAGCATCACAACCAGCATAAGGAAAACCAGGGCAAGGACCAGCAGGATTATTTCACTGGACACGCCGGAAGTACTTGTTTCACCTTCACACAATTCCGGGTTTGCGATACATGGATCGACGACTTCCGGTTTTTCGGTATAGGTGTAGGCGAGGATATTATCTATGTCGGTATCGGTAAGAGCCGGAAAAGCCGTCATTACCGCCTGGTTGTTTTCTTCGAAGATGGCTACTGCCTGGGGATCGCCGGCCTTCACCATTGCCTGGCTGTTTCGGATCCAGCTGTATAGCCATTCGCGATCGTACTTATCGCCAACCCCAAAAAGCGCAGGGCCGGTGGCGGGCTTGTAGAGCCTGTGACAGGCAGCACAATTGGCGTTAAACAATGTCTTTCCGGCTGCCGCATCTCCCACACCCGTCGCGGCCGGCTGCTCTGTAGCCGCCGAGGCCTCATCCTGAGCGTATGTAGTTATGGAGAACGTTAGCAATAGTGCTAACAACAGAAGTGACAATTGAGAGGGTAGATTTCGAAACTTCACCTTTATCATGCTAATGGTTAATTATTGTCAATAGTTTGGCACGTAATTGGTTATTAATAATCGCGATCTAATGGCGCGGATTTCGTGCCGCAAATAACTGTGCAAAAGTACACCATAAAGTCGATTTTCGAAATTCTAACAAAGTGTTAATACATAATTTATATTTATTCTAAATAATAAAATTACATCAATTAAAGTTATTAAGATTTACATTTGCATAATTGATATTTTCCTATGAAACGTTCGCTACCTCATAACCTAATTATTTTCAGCATATTATGCTTGTTTATCAGCCTCGGCAGCTCGGCACAAAATGCCAGTCTGACGGTTAATCAGGATCCCAAGATCCCTGAACTTCTCAGTCTGAAAAAGAACATGGAAAAGAACAATAAACTAACCGACGGATATACCATTCAGCTGTATTATGGCGAACTGAACAAAGCAAATTCCATCATCAGAAAATACCGTAACAGTTATGGGGTTTGGCCTGCCTCTATCGAATATGAAACTCCCAATTACAAGGTGTGGGTAGGTAATTTTATTACTCGGCTGGAAGCAGACCGGGCGCTGCTCGAAATACAACGGGAATTCCAGTCGGCCTTTATCCTGAAACCGGAACGTAAAAAGTAACCTCCTCATATTCAGTAGTTTTTAATATTTCTTCGGAAAATTTTTTCATAACTTGTGAATAGCAAAACACTTAGGTTCATCTCTATGATGAAAGCTGTTCACTATTAACCTTTTTATTATGAAAAATTTACTTCTACCTGTACTGCTCATACTGTTGATGAGCACTACAACTTCCGATTACAAATTAACCGATGAAGAACGCCGCCTGGCGATTTCAGAGTTAACCAATTCAAGAGATCATCTTCTCATTGCAGTAAACGGCTTAAGTCCGGCACAATTGAATTACAAAACCTCGCCCGAATCATGGTCTATAGCAGAAAACGTAGAACACCTGGCCATAACCGAAGCAGCGCTTACAGGCATGATTCAGCAATTGCTGCAAACTGCGGCCGATGCGGCAAACCGGGACAAAGTCTCTATGTCCGACCAGGAAGTTCTCGCACTGATCGAGGACCGCTCTCAAAAGATTCAGACCCAAAAACCTTTCGAACCCAGCAATAAATTCGGGTCGTACGATGCCTCTTTAATGGCGTTTAAAGATGCGAGAGCCAAGAATATTGAAATGGCTAAAACGAGTACGGAGGATTTCAGGAACCGGGTACAGGAGTTTCCTTTTGGGACTATTGATGGTTTCCAGGCTGTATTGTTCATAGCCGGTCACAGCGAGCGTCATGTTCGGCAGATCGAGGAAGTAATGCGAAGTCCTGATTTCCCGAAATCATAAAAAGATATTTCAGTGAAATAAAAAAGGTGGTCGATCGACCACCTTTTTTTATTGTTCAAGTTTGAGCTTACAGCTTTTTCTTTACTGCAACTTCCTGGAAGGCTTCTATAATGTCTCCTTCTTTTATGTCGTTGTAATTCTTGATCTGGATTCCGCAGTCGTACCCCTTGGATACTTCTTTTACGTCGTCCTTAAAGCGTTTCAGCGAGTCCAGTTCTCCGGTAAATACCACCACTCCTTCTCGGATGAGTCGGATTCCCGAATTCCTAAATATTTTTCCGCTCAGAACCATACATCCTGCAATGGTTCCCACTTTAGAGATCTTAAAGGTTTCCCTGATCTCTGCAGTACCGGTTACCTCTTCCTTCATCACCGGCGACAACATGCCTTCCATAGCGTCTTTCAGGTCGTTTATCGCATCGTAGATGATGGAGTACGTGCGGATATCGATTTCTTCCTTATCGGCGATCTGACGGGCATTACCCATCGGACGAACGTTAAACCCGATTATGATGGCATCTGAAGCCGAGGCAAGTAGTACGTCACTTTCGGTGATCGCTCCCACCCCTTTGTGTATGATATTCACCTGGATCTCTTCAGTAGACAATTTCAGGAAGGAATCTGTAAGCGCTTCCACCGAACCGTCCACATCTCCTTTCAGGATAATATTCAGCTCTTTAAATTCTCCAAGAGCAATTCGCCTTCCAATCTCATCCAGGGTAATATGGCGTTGCGTTCTAACCGATTGCTCACGCTGCAACTGCATTCTCTTGTTGGCTATATCCTTGGCTTCACGCTCATCTTCAAATACGTTGAACTTATCACCGGCTTGTGGCGCACCGTCCAGTCCCAGTATTGATACCGGCGTCGACGGCCCTGCGGCCTTGATTTTCTTCCCTCGTTCGTCCTGCATGGCTTTTACTTTACCACTGTGTTGTCCGGCGAGTACGTAATCACCAATGTTAAGGGTTCCTGCCTGGACCAGAATAGTAGATACATAACCACGACCCTTGTCTAGGAAGGCTTCAACTACCGTTCCGTTGGCAGTTCTGTTCGGGTTGGCTTTCAGTTCAAGCAGTTCTGCTTCGAGCAGGACTTTTTCGAGTAATTCTTTAACACCTTCCCCTGTCTTCGCGGATATGTCGTGCGATTGAATCTTTCCGCCCCAGTCCTCGACCAGTAAATTCATATTGGCCAGCCCTTCCTTGATCTTTTCAGGATTGGCGGTAGGCTTATCAACTTTATTTATTGCGAATACGATAGGAACTCCTGCCGCCTGGGCGTGACTAATCGCCTCTTTTGTCTGTGGCATGATATCGTCGTCTGCCGCTATAACAATAATGGCAAGATCGGTTACCTGGGCTCCTCTGGCACGCATTGCGGTAAACGCTTCGTGACCGGGCGTATCTAGGAAGGTGATCTTTTCACCGTTCTCCAAAGTAACCCCGTAAGCACCAATATGCTGTGTAATTCCTCCGGATTCCCCGGCGATCACATTTTCTTCCCTGATATAATCCAGCAGGGACGTTTTTCCGTGATCTACGTGTCCCATTACGGTAACGATCGGGGCTCTTGGCTCCAGATCTTCCGGTGCATCTTTTACTACCTGGAATGATTCTTCAATATCTGCGGTTACGAATTCTACTTCGTACCCAAATTCATCGGCAACTATCGTAAGCGTTTCCGCATCTAGACGCTGATTCATTGTTACCATCATCCCCAGTGACATACAGGCAGAAATGACCTGGGTTACCGGCACATCCATCATGGTAGCAACTTCACTAACGGTAACAAATTCGGTTACTTTTAATACAGTGCTGGCTGCTTCCTGTTGTGCCAGATCGTCCTCGGTTTTCTGACGGTGACTATCTCTTTTCTCCCTACGGTATTTTGCACCTTTTCCTTTGGAGGATTTCCCCTGAAGTTTTTCAAGGGTTTCGCGCACCTGCTTTTGCACTTCTTCCTCGCTGGGCTCCTCTTTAGGCACATTGCTGCGCCCTCGTCTGCCTTTGTTGTCACGCTGGTTTCCGTTGCCTTTGGCAGGTTCCTTGCTTATACGTCTTCGGCGACCTCGTTTCTCTTTCTTTTCGTCTTCCTTCTTTTCAGGTTTCTTCTTTTCAGGTTTTTTGAATTTCGACAGGTCGATGGTCTCTCCCGTAAAGTTAGGGCCATCTAATTTTTTATAGTTGGTTTCAACCACCGGATCCGGTCCTTCTTCCTTGGCTTCCACAGGAACTTCCTGAGGTGCTTCTTCAACGGTTTCGGCTTTCTTTGCTACCGGTTTGGCTTTTTTCTTGGCGGGAGTTTTCTTTTCGGCAGCTTTCTCAACGGGTTCTTCTTCTACTGCTTCTTCCTTTTTGGCTGCTTTAGACTTTTCAAGTTCAATTTTACCAACCTGTTTAGGACCGTCGAGCTTGGCTTCAGCTTTAATTACTCTTGAGGCAGCCTTCTTTTCTTTTTCTTCAAGTTCCTTTTCACGGGCAATTCGAAGTTCTTCTTTTTCCTTGCGCTTCTCCTCACCTACTTCCTTCGAAGCTACTTTTTTGCTCTTGTCCGTTTGGAATTCGTTGAACAGCACTTCGTATTCCTCATCTGTGATCTTGGTGGTAGGTCGGGCCTCCACCTCATAGCCTTTGGAACTTAGATATTCCACGGCCCGATCCAGCGATATGTTGAATTCGCGAAGAACTTTACTAAGCCTCATTGTTTTTACTTCAGCCATAAAATGCTTTATCCTTATTTTAAAAATATGTATAAAAGTAGTTAAACTTTAACTACTCTTTAAATTCGTCTTTTAATATTTTAACCACTTCCTCTATGGTTTCCTGCTCCAGATCGGTGCGTTTTACCAAATCGGCAACGTCGTGCTCGAGTACGCTCTTGGCTGTATCCAAGCCAATTTTATGAAATTCCTGGATGATCCATTCTTCGATCTCGTCGGAGAATTCACGCAGTTCAACATCCTCTTCGGCACCTTCGCGAAGCACGTCTATTTCGTAACCGGTAAGCTGTCCCGCCAACCGAATATTATGTCCTCCGCGACCGATGGCCTTGGATACTTCCTCAGGTTTCAGGATCACTTCAGCCCTTTTGGTCTCTTCGTTTATGTTGATGGCCGTTACACGTGCAGGACTCAGCGCTCTTGTGATAAACAGTTGTAAATTGTTGGTATAGTTAATCACATCGATGTTCTCGTTCCCCAGTTCTCTTACGATCCCGTGAATACGAGATCCTTTCATCCCTACACAGGCTCCAACCGGGTCGATACGGTCGTCGTATGAGTCTACGGCTACTTTTGCCTTTTCGCCGGGAATCCTTACCACTTTTTTTACAGTGATTAATCCGTCGAATACTTCCGGGATTTCTTGTTCGAACAGTTTTTCCAGGAAAAGCGGATTGGCACGCGACATAATAATTGAAGGCTTGTTCCCTTTCAGTTCCACGCTTTCGATGATGCCACGAACGTTGTCGCCCTTTCTGAAGAAATCTGAAGGGATCTGTTTGTCCTTCGGAAGAATTATCTCATTTCCTTCATCGTCCAGCAAAATTACAGCGCGATGACGAATATGGTGTACTTCAGCGGTATAGATCTCGCCTTCCAGCTCTTTGAATTGCTTATAGACATTCGTATTGTCGTGTTCGTGAATCTTGGAAATAAGGTTCTGGCGTAAAGCGAGAATAGAGCGACGTCCAAGATCGATTAGCTTTACTTCCTCCGATACATCCTCTCCAATTTCGAAATCCGCTTCAATCTTACGCGCTTCCGAAAGGGAGATCTCTTCGTTCTCATCTTCCACCTCACCGTCGGCTACTACCACACGGTTTCTCCAGATTTCGAGGTCACCTTTATCGGGGTTAATGATAATATCGAAATTATCGTCACTACCGTATTTTTTCTTTAAAGCATTTCTGAAAACATCTTCGAGTATCGCCATAAGCGTTACCCGGTCTATGAGTTTATCATCCTTAAATTCCGAAAAGGAGTCGATCAACGCTAAATTTTCCATGTTCTTCTAATTAAATTTTATCATCACTTTTGCTTCAATAATATCGCTGTAAGGAATTTCCGCTGCTTTTTGAACGGTAATTTTTCCTTTTCCAACAGGCTTGGGTTCGCGTGCTTTCCACGTCAGTTTGATCGCGGTATCGTTCACTTCCTCAAGCTTGCCTTCAATAGTTTGGGTTGCAGTCTTTACCTTTAGATTTCGGCCTGCATTTTTCTTGTACTGTCGAACCATGGTTAAGGGTTCGGACACACCCGCTGAATGCACTTCAAGCGAAAAATCCTCCTGCTCGCGATCGAGATTGTGCTCTATCGCCCGGCTTATGTCAATACAATCCTGCACCGAGACTCCGCTATCCCCGTCGATTATTACCCGTATTTGATTTGATTCTGAAATACTTAGATCGATGAGGAACAGCGATTCGTTCTGCTTTAGTGCTTCATCCAGTAATCCTGCTACTTTCTCACGCATTATTTTTGGCTATAAAAAGAGGGGACTCTATGTCCCCTCGGTTGTTACGTACCAAATTCGCTGCAAATATAGTACATATTTTTATATTATAAAAACGAATTGCTCCCGATTAATTTTTGTATCTTCCTGTAAGAAAACCAACTAGAAAATAATCCCCTTATGAAAAGAATTTTAGTCCCAACCGATTTCTCCGAACAAGCTGAAAATGCACTGAAGATCGCGGCTCAAATGGCAGCCAAAAACGATGGGGAAATCTTTCTGCTTCACAGTATGGAAATTCCGCTACATCTTGCTAATTCGGGCGACACAGGAAGTTTGCCCGAAGCTTTATACTTCATTAAACTGGCTGAGAAGAGATTTTCCGAATTGCTGAAGAAACCCTTTCTTCAGGATATTACCATTTACGAAACCATCGGACATGGGGAAATTTATGACGACATCAAAGAGGCTGTTACCAAGAACAAGATCGACCTTATCATTATGGGGTCTCATGGAGCCAGCGGCTTTAGGGAAATGTTCATAGGAAGTAATACGGAAAAAGTGGTTCGGACCTCTGATATCCCGGTATTGGTGATTAAAAATCACCATGCAAACTTCGAAGTGCGCGACTTCGTCTTCGCTACCGATTTTTCTGAAGAATGCAGGAAACCATTTGTGCAGGCTCAAAGTTTTGCCCAATCAGTGGGTGCCCATATTCACCTGCTCCTGATCAACACCCCAAGCAGTTTTAAAACGACGGCTGAGGCACGTGCCATGATGGAGAAATTTGTAAAAGGAACTGCTGTAGGTAATTACACCCTGAATATTTACAATGATGTGTCGGTTGAAAAAGGAATCCTGAATTTTGCCAAGGAAATTAAAGCTCAGCTAATCGGAATGAGCACACATGGGCGAAAAGGCCTGTCGCACTTCTTTAACGGAAGCATTAGTGAGGACATGGTAAATCACGCAAATATGCCCGTTATTACGTTTAAGATTTAATGCGCTGTTTATTTTTTTTATTGTCGCTTGCCCTACTCTCCTGTGGGTCTCCTCCTCACAAAAAGAATAATGTGGTTATAGGGCCCAGAGACACTAATACCAATACCGTTGTCTCTCCTCCAAAGGAGGTTATTATCGCTCCGGTGATACCTGAAGGCGCTGTACACGCCAACTTTATTTCAGGAGTTGAGGAATTTTACGGGTATGTGAAACATGTGGATAGCAAAAAGGGTTTTACCACCATTGCCTTCGAGAACAATACTGCCCCCCAATTAACCATCCCCAAAGCATACGGAGCGGACTTATCGTTCCTGAGATTCGATGAGTTCGACCGCGATCTGTTACTCCTCAACACCCGCCTTAAGGATACAAATTTTGATAAGTACTATCTCTATATCTTAAAAAACGGACAATGGCTGCCCGTTGTAAACGGTTGGGCAATTCATAAGGACAACAGGCCCGATACGCTTAGTCCTATCTTCGTCGATCCGGAAAACCCCGGCCGGATGTTTCGTTATTATTCGGTTTTCGACCTGGATGCCACTAGTGAACTGGGGTATACCTGGCGGCTATTCAACGAAAGTATCCCTATTGAAAACAGGTAGTGTGCAAAGGATATACTTCGCTCCTGTGATTATTTCGGCTACCTGATCAATTTCGTTTATCTATGAGATATCTCGGCTTCCGGCTCATAGGAGGATACAGGAGTTTCTTCAATTCGTGGGCCGGTACTATTTCAACATTTGGCCGAACGCGAAGTTTGGCTCTAAAATGATCCTTAATGTCCTCTATCAGTTTTTCAGAAGGGTTTTCTATCGCCAGTTTCAATAAGATCTCATCGGTTCCCACCTGGCTGTGAAACAACTCTACAACAAAATGCTCAATCTCCTTGAAATCTCCCAGGACATTATAAATTGCCGGGGGATACAAGGTAGTTCCCTTATACTTTATCATCTGTTGTTTACGGCCGATTACCGGACCCAGGCGAGGGGTGTTCCTTCCACATTCGCACGGTTCCCGGTGTATCTGCAGCATATCCCCGGTTCTAAACCGCACTAATGGCATCCCTTCTACACCCAGGGTAGTTATGGTAAGTTCCCCTACTGTACCTTCAGCTACTTCATTTCCCTCTTCGTCCAGCAACTCACATAGTATCAATTCCGGATGAAGGTGACCTCCTCTGTGATATTCGCAGTCGTTAAAAGCAGTGGCCATTTCGGTGGAAGCATAGGTTGAGAATAATTCAATATCCCACTTCGCCCTAATTTTTTTGGCAAGGCTGTTGGGCTCGAGGCCTTCGGAGGAAACGGGTTCTCCGATGCAAATAGCCGCCTTGACCGAAGTTTTAGCCGGATCGATTGAATTTTCCCCGGCGTACTCGATCAGCTTCAGAAGAAATGAAGGCACGCAGATAAGATAGTCCGGTTCAAACTTAAGTATGCTGTCCCACTGTAACTCGGGGATTCCCGATCCTACTCTTACAATGCCGGCACCCAATTCCCTGGCACCGAGAAAATAGGCCAGTCCGGCCATAAAACGCCTGTCCATAGTTGTCATCAACTGTATGGTGGTCTCACTGTTAACCCCTGAACAAGCCAGGGAAAGCGCTTCGTTATATGCCAGGCGTTTCAGATCCTTCTCTGTTAAGCCCATCATTACGGGTTCTCCCAACGTTCCCGAAGTTGTAACATAATCTATTATGCGGGAGCGTTCCACACAGAGAAAATCGGTGTTGAAACGCTGCAGGTCGTCTTTGGTCGTTAGAGGCAGTTTTTTAAAATCACCAAGCGTGCAAATATCTTTCGGATGGATGCCGTGATGTTCAAAGAGCCGTTTGTAAAATGGCGAATTCCCGGCTACATACGCAAGCGTTTTTTCCAGTTCTTTTTCCTGAAGAAATGAGATCTCCTTCAAACTATTATATGCTGCTTCAGAATTCATCATTTTGCTTTTCTTTCAGATTTTCGCAGATACTTTTCAACTTCCTCCCGTTCGGGAACAGATGCGATTTCCAGGGCTGCCGCTTGTCTTAATTTATGTTGCGCCAGGTCGAATTTCTCCAATTCGTAATAGTACCGACCGGCAAGATAATACGCTTTCCAGTATTCGGGGTTGTTTTCTATAAGTGCTTCGGCAACTTTTTCGTCCATGAGCTCCTTTCCCAGTAAAAATAACTCAGCCCGGGTTTCCAGTTCGCGATAGCGCTCATAGCTTGCATAAGCTTCACTTTTCAAAAACGGATCAGCCGGGATCGTTTTATCTATCAGAGCAACCGTCGAGGTTGCAGGATTGTTTTCACGACTGCCAAAGACTTCCCCCAGATCGTAACCTACAAACGCCCCGAGTTGGTAAGGATTTGCCGATACCCACACCCGCAGCGATTCAGGCTGAAAGACGATGCCGTGATGTGCCAGCAACTGGTTAAGTGCCTTTTCATTCCCGTACCCGATTGCCATATCGTCCAGCCCCTTACGGTTTCTGAGAATGTTCACCGCTTCTGAAGGATCTACCCGTTCTTGCTGTTCTAAAAGTTGTTCCATCCGCCGAAACCGATAAACCGAATGACTTTCCAGTTGAGTCTTATTATTGCGCCTGTCATTTTCATAGGCATCACTTTGAAAGTGGTTGGAACAGATTAACTCGCTGCTGTTCTGCACCTCGAATACTCCAAAATTATTTGGAGACATTTCAATCAGCACGGCTTTACCGTCTGCCTTGCTTCCTACCATGATGGCTTCACTTACAAATACCTCTTTCTTTTCCGCAATGGCAATAGCCTCATCGATGGTTGAGGCATATTGCAAAATTTCACGAGTCACTATGGAAATTGGCGTCTTGGCAACTAGCGGAATACGCGATTTCCCGGCATTGATGGTGACGGTCAATCCCTTTTCATTCATCCCGGATACCACTCCTATCATTCCGCCCCAGGTCACCGACATAAACTTATATCCTTGATCGGGGTTGACGAAGGAGACGATCTTTTCCTCTGCAAACGCATCGCCTGCATAGAAGTCGAAGTTCCTACCAATTAACAAATTTCCGTCTTCACTTTTGTCGCCCCATAGGGCAAAAGAGGTGCATCCAACCAGTGCGAGATCCTGTAAGGCATGGCCAATGTCGTGTGCGGCGTGCAGATACAAGGCCCGCAGATAAGGGGGTGCCAAACTGTTGAAATCATCGCTGGCATAACGGGAGATGCCGTAGATTTCGGTTTTATACTCTTCGGCGATAAACCTGTACATTTTTCGGTTGTACCAGTTAAGGAACTTCCGTAAAAAATTACGTTGTGCCGGGGAAGGCACCAGCGTGTTTATTTTTTCCATAAACACAGTTTCCTGCTTCTTGTAAAGCTCTTCCGTAAGCCTGCCGGTTACAAGTCCGCGCTCCAGAGGATCCCCTTCTGAGTAGAGTTCCCAGAGTCCGTATTTATTTTTCAGCAGGAAATTATTCCCGGCAATGAACGTGGTGTCGTTTAGTTCCACCCGCTCCGGAATGTCGGCATTGAAGCCGGTGGTCTGGGGCGAATGAGTAAGTGAGCCCTGTATCCCGCATGACTGTAAAAGCGCCAGCAGGAGCAATCCGGTAAAAAATGTTACATACTTTTCAGCCTTTGTCATGAGCAGATCGCCAATAGGATTCATTTAGCCGTCTTACCATTCGTTTTTCCTTATAGTCCACCCATTGTTGCCCCATGGTAAAACGCATCAGGTTTTCGAAATTCCGCATAAACAGCAGGTTGGAGAATAGTTTACCGAGTTTTTTCACTGTTCTGGGAAATGCCCTCAGCGTGATGGAGAATCCCCCGTCCAGATAGGTTATATAATGCCAATACCCACTGGGCATGTAAAGTGCATCCCCGTGTTTCATATTAACCGAAATTCCTTCCGCCAGTTGTAGTGCGGGGTATTTATTGAAATCGGGATTATCCATATCGATAACTTCCAGGTTATGAACCGTAAACGGAACTTTGTACAGGTGTTTCGCCTGCTCCGGAGCAAATAATATTACACGTTTATGTCCGTGGAAATGCACGTGAAGGAGATCGGCAAGATCCATATCGTAGTGGGCCAAAACCTTACTGCCCTTGCCCCCGAAGAACATTACCGGTAACTTCTTAAAGAAGGGAAGGCCGATATCCGGGTAACTAAAATCCCTGGTTAATTCCGGCATTTTCTGAAGGACATTGTAGAAGAACATCCTCAGGTCGGTAGGCTGGCTTTTAAGAATTTCGAGGTAATCGTACAACTTCATCTTTTTAGCGGGAACCACCGATTTCTTACGTCCCTTGGTAGGCTCGTTGTTGTATAGCGGAACCACCTGCTCACCGGCCAGGCTTTGAATATAATCGATATCCCATTTCTCGTAAGCCGGCCAGTCTCGGGTAAGCTCTTCAATTAATACCGGACGCTGGGGTTTGTAGAAATTCTTTACGAATTCCTCCTTCGAAATATTCTTTACCCGGGTTATGGGAATGGTCTTAATCTGCTCCACGTTTTTATTCCTTTGCAGGTAACTTAAAGTTAATAAATTGATATAATACCGGTTGCAGCACAAATGCCAAAATTACCGCTGTTAATATACCGATCAACGAGACTGCGGCAATCGAATTAAGAGCAGGATGCCTGGCAAAGATAAGGACTCCCACTCCTAATAAGGTCGTTATAACCGAAAGTAACACCGAGGTCTTATGCGTAGGTAACGCCTTGAGATCGCCGGAGGCTTTCCTTATTAATCCGTTGGTAATAAAGATGCTGTAATCCACACCCAGGCCAAAAATAAAGGCCGTAATTATAACATTGAACACGTTGAACTGTAAACCCAGAATTCCCATAGCCCCCAGGGTGATTAGCCAGGTTAAGATAATTGGCAGTAAGGTAACCAATAACAATTTCAAACTTCGGTAATAGAGTAAAAGCAGGATGCTTACGGCAAGCAGGCAGTACAGCATCAGGCTGTTGAAATCATCTTTTAGCGATCCCAATAAACTTTCGTTTAATCCCTGTCGGTCTATCACGACCACCTGCTCCGAATTTTCGAAGGAAGCCTTAATGTTTGGAATAAATTCCGGCTTTACCCTTACCACCGAGGTTACAGTATGAAACCCACTTTCGGAAGCGAGAAAATCGTTTGCCGCAACTTTGGGGAAATCGCGATATTCTTCAATTGAGAGGGGTTGAAATTCCTTCTGAAGTAATTCGTAGAATTCGGAATGGGCTCCTTCTTTAAAGCCAACGGTTCTGCCACTTTCCACCAGCACATTCTGCACCGCGGCTTTCAGTGAATCGGTCCAAAATGCATTCCACGTATTGATCCTGAGCTCCTGCTTTTTTTCACTGGCGAATAGTGTTGCGGCCGAACTAAATCCTTCAATATGGCCGTAATCTTCATGAACCTTTAGGCGTTCATAAACCAATTCATTTTGCTGAAGTACCGCTTCTATATCTTCACCGAAAGCGGTTATATACAAAGACCTTTCGGTGATATTCGTAAGGGTATCCAGGCGCTTTTCGGTTTGTTGAAGGGAAGGCGGAACAAAATTAAATTCCCCCAGATCCCCGTTAAACTCCACGCTACGGAAGGTAAAGATTCCTATCACACTGGCCAGGACGATCACTCCAAGAAGGGTATTGCTTTTCTGGTACGGAACCTTGGCGATCTTATCCAGTACATTCGATTTTAACTTCTCCCCCGAACCTCTGTAAACATGCGGAATAAAAAACAGTGCAAATACTGCGGCTCCGAGAACACTGCAGGCAGCAAATAATCCCAGATCGTTCAAGGCACGGGAATCGATAAATAACAAACACAGAAAAGCCAGGGCAGTGGTGAGGGCACTCATCAGGATAGGAGCCGTGACCTCACTGTACAATTGGGTTACCGAACTGCCATTTCTCAAGTGAGTTAGGATATGAAGTCCGTAATCCAGGGTTACCCCTAAGAGTACCGAGCCGATCCCAAGGGAGATCGCCGAAATCTCGGTACGGGCAAAGGACAGGACCGTAACGGCCATCAAAGCACCGAATAAGGTAGGCATCCCCAAAATTAATGGTATACTGAGCTTTCGGTAGAAGAGGATAAAGAGCACAAGCAATATCACAACCACTATGGAAACGGTAAAAGTTATATCTCTCTTAATCTGTTTGGCATTGGCAACAGCTATCAGAGCCCCGCCGTAATAATTTATACTTGCCATGTCCCGGAACTGTATATTCAGTTGCTTCCGAATATCTTCCAACTGCAAAGCGAACTCTTGGTTCTCGGCAGTTTCGGAAGTAGCAAAACGGGTGGTGATAAAAAGTAGCAGATATGTGCCCTCCTTGCCCACCAGATAGCCGTCATTCAATTCGAAATTCTCGATAACGGCCGTCTGCTGAAGATGTTTAAGTCCAAGTAAGGAAATCCCCAGCGGATCTCTTATAATAGTTTGTTTTGAGACAATACCGGCAGGGGAAACCAGGGTCGTATAATTCTCCTCCACTATTTTTCTAATACTATCGGCATCTACCCGGGATTCGAGTATTTCGTAATCTGAATCACTGAGGAAAAGTGGCATGTTCTCATAGGCCAAATCCATTATCCTGAGAGCGGTTTCATCTTCCACCCGGCCTTGAAATTCCTTTACATATCGATCGGCCCGAGGGAGTAAACTGTCTGAAAACGCATCCGCAGCTGCTATCAGATCTTCAGTATCGCCCCCGGCTTCCTTTTCAATAAGCACTACGATCTTATCGGAAAAATTAACAGTCTCCAGTACCCTTTGTAAGTCACTGTTCTTTTCCGAATTCGGGATTAACCGAGAGATGTCCTCTTCAAAATGAATCCTTCCGGCCGTTAATCCGAGCGCTATAAATACCAGACCACAGCATAACCAGAACAACCATTTGCGTTTGCTGAAATAATTGTAGCTGTATATAAAGTACCTATCCATTTGCGACAATCTGTTTTCGTTCCATCAGCTTCAATATCACATATCCCAGGAATCCAAATATCAGGGCCGCTCCAACTGAAAGTGTTATGCTTCCAACCAAATAGGACTCCAGATGTTTAACCAAGTCGAAATCCCTCATCTGTTCCAACGAAAAAGAGGATTCCTCCCCAAGCACCAGGTTTCCGGTTCGAACGCTCATTAACAATACAAAGGGGATAAATGGTGGCAGGCTGATATTGGAAAATGCAAAGGCGATCACTTTGTTGAGGTTGAACAATATTGCCAGGAATAGTACGATGATCGTGTGAAATCCCCACAGTGGTGATAAACCAAGAAAAACCCCCAGTGCAATGGAAAGTGCTTTTTTCCTGGGTGAATCATGACTGGCCAGGAAGTCTTCAGTAAAGAATTTCCTAAATCCTTTTTTTTTTATTCTTCTAAAATAATCCCGCGGAATGATATAGAGCCCCTTTACGATTAAGAATCCTATGATAAGTACCACAATCCTGGCGATATCCATAAAAGGGCGGAAGTGGGAAACGCGATCTTCGGGATACAGGATCTGAATGGGAACATTGGCGACTTCGATACCCCGCCAGTGGGCTTTTACGATGGCTTCAGTTTCAAATTCGAATTTTTTTGTCCAGCTGAAAAACCTGATCTTCTCAAAAGCCCTGATGGGATACAACCGAAAACCGGATTGGGAGTCGTTGAGTTCAAGCCCCGTTACCGCCCGCACCCAGTATCCACTAACACGATTACCCTTAGCGCTCCTGGCCAGGACATTGGCAGTATTCATATTGCGGTCGCCAATTAAAAATATGGTTTTTCCGCCGGCGCCTGCCAGCGAATCGACAAAAATGGGAATATCGGAAGGAAAATGCTGTCCGTCGGTATCCAGGGTAATGGCATAGTCGAAGCCCATGGCAACAGCCTTCTTAAACCCAAATTTCAACGCATATCCCTTACCTTTGTTCTCAGGCAGTACAAGCTGTGTAATTTGCGAATAATCCTTTAGAATAGCAGAGGTATCATCGAAAGACCCGTCGTTCACTATTATAATATCGTTAGTATAAACTAAAACCCCGTTCAGGGTTTCACGTAGGGTTCTTTCATTGTTATAGGTAGCCATTACGACACAGCATCGCAATTGCTTCATGGTTGATGTTATTTCCGGTAACTTCATATAGTCTGGCTGAGACCATTTTTATTCTGCCGTAAAAATAGCATTACAATTTAACACCACATCACCGTTTGGAAAAGTAGTGCGGTTTTTAACGTTAAATACTCCTTTGTCATTCACAATTTCCAGATGAAAAACAAGTTGGTTCTCTGCTTGCGGGTAAACCGGCAAAAGGAACTTAACATGGCTGGCCGATAGCATTCTTAGCTTCGCGTTCAAATGTGATTCCAGTAGCTCCTTGATGATTTGAAGTAAGGCCACACCCGGCGTAACGGCATGTCCGGGAAAATGACCGTTGAAGATCGTATGCGAAGGCTCGATCTCTATTTTAACGACCATGGTGTTGGATGAATCCGTGTTAAAATCGAGTATGTTATAAAAACCGACTAACTGCATCCCTTACTGTTTGAATAAACTTTCTTCCAAAATGGTGTTCAGCTGTTTGTTGCTGAAGGTGATGAGGGTAAAATCCTCATTTGGTTCTATCAATTTTACCTGCTTCACCGCCCCTGTATCCTTGAGAAAATACAACTCGAAGGTGGAAATATACTTCTGCAACCGTTTATCCATAGGAGCGAATCGCACCAGGAATGCCTGCTCTGTCTTATAATACGAGATGTCGAAATTCTCTTCATCGAACATATCCCCTTTTATGCTGTTTATCATTAGGTCGTTAAAACTTCGGAATATTCGATTGGATGCCAGCCTCAGTTCTTCCTTCTTCCCGGCATTATTCACATACAACATTTCATTTTTAAAAATTACCTGATATGGTTCGGGCTCTGTATATTCCCAACGAATCCTATCCGGCGCCGAAAAAGCAAGTCGCCCCTTTGAGAGGAGCTCATTACTCAAAACTCCAATGTGTTTTTGTTGGTTAAAATCACTCAGCATCGTATTAATCGACAGGGAGTGCTGTCGCACTAACTGCCGTAATGCCTGCTGTTCCCCTTCGGAAAGTGCTGTCTGTGAGTAAAGTTGAGCGGACAGGCCACTCAACAAAAGGATAACTAGTAAGAAAAGTCTATGTTTCATTCATCAATTCTTTAACCGTAACGGAAACATATCCGTTCTGCTGCAAAAATAGCAACAAATGTTCCAGAATTCCGGGGATCCGTTCGTGGGTATCGTGTAATAATACAACGCTGCCCGGTCTTATTCGCCTGCAAATGAATTTTGATACCGCTTTTTTATTTTTTCGCACTGTGTCGAATGGCCGAATATTCCATCCCACGACCGTATGACCGGTTTCCTTAATTGCCCTCCCCAGACTGGGAGTTGTAACCCCGAATGGCGGACGAAAAAGTTCAATGTTCTTTCCGGTTATTGATGATAGAATGTTATCGGTCCTACCAAGCTGTTCCACCCATTCGGCCTTGCTGCTGAAATCGATTTTACTTTTATGCGAATAAGAGTGGTTGCCCAATTGGTGGCCATTATTATGGATTGCCCGTACAATATCGGGATTGGCCCTGGCCCGGTTTCCTATGCAAAAAAACGTGGCCTTGGCATTATACCTCCCGAGAATGTCGAGAACTAGTGGTGTGAAATCCGGATGAGGGCCGTCGTCGAAGGTAATTGCGACTTGCTTTGAACGTAATTTGATATTACCCGTATACGACTTCAGAAAGAAATCCCAGCTCATGGAAAAGGATGCCACGATGAGCACGATCAGGAAAATCACGGCAAGAAGCACATACCACCATATGCTTACAACGGCTCCCCAATCCCAGTGAATAAGAAACACGAGAGCTCCTAAAAAAAAGAACAATATGATTCTGAAATTCAACATTCTTTAAGTAACATAAAACTGTGGTTCATTCCTTCACTTTGATTGTACAACAATATAAGGCGTGGTTTTGTATTGTCCGTAATTCTATTGTCCCATTCGTTGAGTCGGGATCTATCCGACAGCAATATACAACCCAGCCAGCACGCAAAAGCCGATACGCTGTGGTGCTCCCCGGTGAGTGGTTTATAGTTTATAGACCTGATATTCGGAAAAAAAGCTCTCAACCGATCGTAATAGGTATCCCACTTACCGCCATTGTTGCCCAGCACCAGCAGGTCGATATCGGTCAGCTTACACTTACTTTGGGTTAAAAAAGTGTGCAATCGAGTTTGGAGCTGGTCTATTCCACAATTGCGTATTGTTTCCAAAGCTGTTAATTGGGCCATGGCTTGTTCTTTATCGTCTGAAATTACAAAAAAAGCTGCACCTTCACCCGCCGGCAGGGTCGTACTTTTTCTTTGGCTATTCCGCAAACTTGTGTGTTGGTAGAATTCGATTCCCAGTTCATCTACGGCGCCAACCAAAATGTTCTTCGCTGCGCCTTCTTCTATCTGAAGTTGTGCATCTACCAGGGCAGATTCGAAAGACAATGATCCGTGAACATAGGTGCTGTTGTAGGCCTTACAATCCAGCATGATTCCGATCTGCCCTGCCACAGTGTTATGAGTAGACTGTATAAACGAGGTGGGCGTAATAAACTCTTCCTTGTTCTCAAGGATGTTATTCAGAAATTTTTCCGTATCCATTAAACAACCCATACCGGTACCTGCGATTATGCCGTCCGGATTGGAGATTTTGGCTAATGACAAGGCCCTGGAAGCAGCTGCAATTCCCATTTTTACCGCCGGAGCCATGCGTCTTGCAGAAGCCGGGGAAATATAATCTTTGTATTCCGGTTGAATCGCATTTGCCACCGAAATAGTCGCAGGCATCAGCTCCGCAGGAATTCTGTTATCGCTGAAAGTATCCTGTGCAGAGATCGCAACAGCGCTTTTTATATAGACTGCTTTCACGATTTGCTCAGGATTAAGGTTGTACAATTTCCGCCAAATCCAAATGAATTAGAGAGGACGTGTTGCATCACATTCGGGATACATACTGTCGCAGGCTGCAGCCCGGTTTCCCGAATGGGTTCTTTGTAATTCAGATTCGGCAGTACTACTCCGTTTTCGAGCGCAAGTATACTAAATACGGCTTCCACAGCACCGGCCGCCGCCAAGGTATGACCTGTAAACGGCTTGGTTGAACTAAACGGCGGAATTGCATCCCCAAAAATACGCAGTAGTGCCTTACTTTCTGAAAGATCGTTATTAGGAGTAGCTGTTCCATGGGCGTTTACGTAATCGATTTGCGTCGCCTGAAGGCCTGAGCTTTTCAGGGCCGCATTCATTGCTAAAAATGCTCCGTCCCCTTCGGGAGAAGAGGCCGTTTGATGGTGTGAATCATTTGCATTGCCGTAGCCGCTAAGCCATGCACGAATCCTTGCACCCCGCCTGTTAGCCGCGGTTTCAGATTCCAGTACAAGGTAGGCAGCAGCCTCCCCAAGATTTAGTCCGTCACGATGCCGATCGAAGGGTTTACAGGCTTCTCCCGACAAGATCATTAGGGAATTAAAGCCGTTGACGGTAAATTTCGATAAAGCATCCGTACCCCCGGCGATTACACGCTCGGCCATACCAGAACGTATCAACCGGGCGGCCAGCATAAGTGCGTTCGCTCCCGATGAACAGGCCGTACTGATAGTGGTGACAAATCCTTCGATTCCTAATTGTTGGGCAATCTTATGGGTGCTGTCGCCTGCCTCGTGACTGTCGATATACTTCTGCACCTCCGGGTTCGATCCAAATTCTTTAAAATAACGTTCGGTCATGTCCATCCCTCCTACCGTGGTAGCTGAAATTAAAGCGTCATTTTTAAGGTTGGAAGTCAATAATCCGGCATCACGAATTGCATGTTTGGCCGCGAGACATCCTAAAATAGCAGTGCGGGTGTAGTTGTGATCCTCAGGAAGGGTTAAATCTTTAGCAAGTTGTTCATTGGAGGAATTTATCTCGCCAACCGGAATTTTATTATTGTAGATGCTTTCTATGTGTTGCAGCTTTCGCAAGCCGCTCTTCGCCTGAACTAAACTGGAAAGGTGTTCCTCAGGCGTTCTCCCGATTGCCGAAATGATTCCCATCCCGGTAATCGCGATTCGTGGGGGTTTACTATTATTTGGTCCTGTTTTGGTCAATATATGCCGCTAATACATTGATAGACTTAAAGATCTCCTTGCTGCTCTCCGGATCGGTTAGCTTAATTCCGTAATCCTTATCCAGGAGAACGATCAGTTCAAGCGCATCGATCGAATCCAGGCCTAAACCGTCACCGAAGAGTGCATCGTCATCGGCAATATCATTGGCCGTAAACTCTTCAAGATTCAGGGCTTCGATTATATTTTCCTTCAGTTCTAATTTCAATTGCTCCATTTTATGCTTTATATAATTTTTCTATGATATTCGTGTCCAGATCGTATTCGCCTTGCTTCCCCGCCAGGAACATAAACCCGTCGATGTTATGATTATCTACTTCAACCCATCCGCACAACACCTGTTCACTCTTAGCGGAATTGATGAGAATACTGCTGTAATCTTGTAAAAATTCTGCATTGAATTCTTCGAATACAAAGAAAGCATTTTCCGACCGCAATTTATGCCTAATTGCAATTTCTCCTGTTCCTATGTTCGGCAAGGTATAAACAAAAATCGACGGACTGGGATAATCACCCGAATCAATGGTCTGCTGATGTTTCAGGTCTGTGTCCAGGCTGCCGCTTCTGTTCGACAGCACAATAGCCGTATTTGAATTATGCGATCCCTTCAGAAGTAATTCAGCGCTGAGAAATGCCAGTCGGCTTAAGGTATCCATTTTAAAGAACTTCGGATAGTTGAGATTCAGCTGCCGGTATGCCAGTTTCAGTATTTCGGGAAAGACTGCCGCTTTATTTTCAAACACAGACTGACCGTTCACCACAATTGAATTATTCGTGATCCGGCAATAGGACTGTATTTTCAGGTTTTCTTTCATCTCAGGCTTTCTTACATACTAACAAGGTGTGAAATTCACCCAGTTTTCTGTCTTCTACTATTTTTAACCCGGCTAATTCAACCAGCGTGATCAATTCGCGGGAAGTATACATTTTACTGTTGCCGTTAGCCAGTGCCGTAAAATACAGGGAAGTTGCTTCGAGTACGAATTTGGCATTGTCGAATTTTTGTCGATCGGTATAGGTTTCATTTATGATTAGGGTGCTGTCCTCGTCCATGGCTTTCACACAAATTTTTAGGATTTTCAGGATCTCTTCTTCTGAAAAGCAATCCAGAAACTGACTCATCCAGATAACATCGGCGCCTCCGGGGATCACGGGATCGTCATCCAGCCAGTTAAGCTCCAGGCCGCTGATCCTCCGGGTAAATCCTCTGTCCCGAATAAGATTAACGGCTTTATCGAGTTGTCCCGGAAGATCGATGATCTTCACCCGAACAGCTTCATCGTATTCTACACACTGAAGCGCAAATTTACCTGTATTTCCCCCTATATCGAAGATCATGGACGGTTTATCCCTGAACACCACTTCCAGGGCTTCAGAAAATACATAATCCGAATAGTGGTGATCGAATTCAAACCAGGATTTCTGAACCTGTGAGTCCAGTTGCGACAGGCCTTCATAAATAGTGTTCCAGTCGCCAAATTCCTTTAAGCCTGCCGGCTTTCCGGTTTTTACCGCTTCGGTTAAATGAAACAAACCCTTATAACAAACATCATTTGTAAAATTCATATTTACTTCAACTGTCTTATCGTAATTCAGAAAATATCCCAGTTTGGTGAGTTCGTAATTATCGCTTTCATTTCGCGCTACCATACCCGTGCTTTCAGCTATTTCAAGAAGAACTCCGAGCCCGTACTTCGAAAGTGCAAGCTCTGAGCTTAGCGTTAAAATGCAGGCTCCCTCTTTCCCTTTTTCGAAGATCTGCGTAAAGACGCCGAGCTTTTTAAGAGAAACCGCAGTCTGAAAGATAAAGGGGGCAAATGCGATCTTCTGAGCGTCCTGCAGGGCATCGATAGCTTTTATTGTTTTCTTGGTCATGCTTGCTGTTATTTGGATGAATTTTTTCTGAATACCACGGCCGTATTGATCCCTCCGAAGCCGGAAGATGTCTTTAAAAGGTGCCGGATTGGTTTAGATTCCAGCCGGCTTATAATATTAAGCGGCTTTGAAACCCCCGCTTCATCCATTCCGGCAGAGGGATAAAGTGTATTTTCATTCATGCTTTCTATAGCGATAATGGCTTCCAGCAGTCCGGCCGCCCCGGTTGTATGGCCGTAATAACCTTTTAGGCTGTTAAGGGGCACATGGGTAAGTTTGGCCCTGTCGAAAGCGATTGCTTCCATTTCGTCATTATAAAGTGTGGCTGTGCCATGGGCGCAAATTGCATCAATATGTTCCGGGCCTAGTTCAGAATCTTCAAGGGCTCCATTAATAGCCCTGAACAATCCTTCTCCGGTGCGCGACGGCCCCGAAATATGGTTGGCATCATTACAGGAGCGTTCACCCAATATTTCGGCCGAACCTACACTATCGCCTTTCGAACTAATCAATACCGAAGCCGCTGCTTCTCCCAGGGTGATCCCGTTTCTGTATTTCGAATACGGTTTACACGGTTTATCACTGTACGCTTTAAAGGCATCGAATCCACTTAGTGTAAAAGCCGAAACTATATCGCCTGAAACGATAAAGACTTCATTACAACTGTCGTTTTCCATCAGTCGTTTTCCTACGGAAACTGCCATAAGCCCGGACACACAGGCATTCGATAAAACCACCGGGGGTTTTTGAAACTTAAAGAAGTCCTTTATAACGCCTGCAAGTTGAGAAAGTTCCTTCCTGTCGATGTCAGCGGCGTCTTTCTCGAGCAAGTCTATATTTCCCTTGGTCGTGGCTATGATCAATGCGCTTCCGGGCGTAATGTTCGATCCCGACATTTCGAGAGTCTTCTTTAATGAAAGAATCATCATCTTTTCGAGTTTTGTGAAGGCATCGGGGTTGGCCAGCTCGGAAAAACTTTTGTCAAGATTTTCTGAATCGACAAGGGAAGCATAAAAAGGGCGATCTAACATTTTTGGGTTACGATGCAGTTCAATACCTATCTCCCCTCTTTTAATGGCGCTCAGATTTTCCTCCATTGTAAATCCAAGAGGTGTAAGCACCGACGGAGCAGATATATAGATTCCCTTTCTCACTCACTCAAAGCTTTAATGACCGTGGCCATGGTGGCTGTGGCAATACATTCTCCATTAAGGATTACCCGTCCTTCGGTAACGGTCATATTCATGGCCGAAAAAGTAATTCGCACTTCGGTCTCCAGTTGGTCACCCACTAAAGCCGATCCCGAAACTTCGAATTTTTTAACTGTCGCAATAAAACCTATCTGTGGTTTCTTTCCGGATAATTTACCTTTATACCCACGATGCAGGGCAGCAGTCTGGGCCATGTTCTCCAGCAGTCCCACTTCCGAAAAGACAGAATTTTTCACAAACAGGCAATCGGCCCTAACCGAAAATCTCGAAACAGCCTTATCATCCTCATACCCATCCAGGCTATCGATAAGCATCACGGGATCCCTGTGCGGAATCAATTCCTCGATCAGCTTTTTATCGCGTACTGGTAAACTAAATTGGCCCGTGGTTCTTTTCATTTTTTCAGCGTATCCCAAAAGTCGTAAAAATTAAACCATTGCAAGGGGTATTTCTTTACAACAAGTTCCAGGTGAGCTGCAAATTTTTCAAGCAGTACCAGACTCGCATTGTGTTCAATATCCACCTTTCGGGCATACAGATGATAGTGCCGTTTAGGTTCTCGCATCACATAGACAAACAATACCGGTACTTTCAAGCGGGTTGCCAGTTTGAAAGGCCCCAGTGGAAATTTTGCCTTCTCGCCGAGTAATTCGGCTTCCAGCCACTTGGCATTCTTAACATAGCGGTCGCCCGAAATACAAACAATCCTATTTTGAGCAAGTGCCGCATTTATCTTGAAGATATGACTCATATCTTCTTTTACAACAATAAAATTGATGTGCTCGTTACGTTTGAATTGTTCCAGGTACTCTTTAATTTTCTGATGGTCAAGGTCGGTAATCACGATGCTGATATTGGCATCGGGATCGAGATTATTGAAAAAATACTGAGCCAGCTCGAAATTGCCCACATGTGCGCTAATAAGCAGGCCACCGCGCTTTCGTGCCATTAGTTCCTTAATCTGTTCCTCCCCGTCGAAGTGATAGGTATACTTTTCCCTGTGACCGGATGGAATGGCAACCTTGTCGATAAGAGTCTGGCCAAAGACATAATAACACTTATAAATACTGATGCAAGTCTTAAAGAAGGAATACCCCTGGCGATGTCTGAAATAGTAAAATAAGGCTCTGACGTTCTTTCCGGAAAACAGACAAAAATAGGGTACCGGCAAATGCATTAATGCGTAAGAGGCCGTAATCCCAAAATTTCGAATAAAGAATATGAATATTTTGAAACCTAAAACCGTTCCCCTGGATTTTCCATCCCAATCTGCCGCCATCGGTAGGTAGTGTTATTAGTTTTGAGGCTGCTAAAATAGTGGAATTTTTTTTGCCTAGGAATAGATTCCGCCATTGATATTGATCACTTCGCCACTGATATAGGATGCTCTATCTGATGCTAAAAACGAAACCACAGCACTTACTTCTGCCGGGGTTCCAAACCGGTTCAAGGGAATCTGTTTCTTTAAAGCAGCTTCGTCCATTTCGGCAGTCATGTCTGTGGTAATAAAACCCGGGGCTACCGCATTAACCGTAATTCCTCTTTTACCTACTTCTTTTGCCAGGGATTTCGTGGCTGCTATCACGCCGGCTTTAGCCGCTGCATAATTGGTTTGACCGGCCGGTCCGCTAAGACCTGAAAGTGAAACTATGTTTACTATGCGGCCGTATCGATGCATCAGCATAGGTTGCAAGAGTACATGAGTTAGGTTGAAGAAGCCGTGTAAATTCGTATTGATAACGTCCTCCCAGTCTTCAGCCTTCATCCACATAAAGAGACCGTCCCTGGTAATACCGGCGTTGTTTACAATCACTTCGATCACTGCGTCGGGATTGTCTTCTTGCCAGGAACTGATGGCTGCTGCTGTCTGCTCTCGGTTGGATACGTCGAACTGTAATAATTCTCCTGTGCCTCCTGCTGCATTTATTAAATCGAGGGTTTCGGAAGCAGCTTGCTCATTCTCTTTGTAATTAATGAGTACATGGTAGTTCAGATCGTGCGACAGGTCGAGACAGATCTGGCGGCCAATGCCGCGTGAACCTCCGGTGACAATAGCGTAATTCATCAGTTAAACTGCTTTTTCCATTTCTTATATTGTTTTTTCCGAAGCTTTTCCATGATATCGTAAATACTGTTCACCCAGTAGTTCCTGAATCCAAATCCGGCCGGATCTCCCATCATTTTCTCGTTGTACAGAATCGTGCCAGAATTGGTATTAAAGAACACCACATCTGCTATAGCTTCTGTATCCATCTTGTTTAAATTGTTAACGATAATAACCATAGCAACCTCGCTCCCGGGTTCGAACCGGTATCTACGCACCATTTCCTGTATCTTCTCCAGACTAAATGGTTCAGGCTTTGTACTAACGATCATATTCCCGGTATCTGCCGAAGAATTGACCAGCTCTACAACCTCGATCATATAATTCACTTTCTTCTTTCTCAGTGCTTCTGCCATATTGAATTTTGCAGGCTCGTTATAGAAGAATTTGTTCCAAATTGTAAAATATTCATCCCGTATATTTTGTGCATTGCGAAAATCTTCTGAAGTACCAAAAAGTTTTACTTCGGAATAATCCACACCTATGAAGTCGATCACATAATCCTCATCGAGCAATACCTTTGAAAGTTCCTGGGAATACCCGAAATGTACCAGGACAAGTGCAACAATACATACTATTTTTTTCATGATCAGTTCTTTAGAATGATGTCTTTTACTACCTTGATAATGTTATACATGGCAACGTCTTCCTTTGTCTTCGGAAAGATAGCCCGCATGGTGTCGAACAGTTTCCCTGTTTCCGAAGAAACCCGGCTGCGAACCTGAAGGTATTCTATGGCCTGGGTAATTGTTAACAGTTCGATTGCTATGATCTCTGAAGTGTTTTCAATCACTTTCTTTGTTATAAGAGCCGCATTGGCTCCCATACTCACTATATCCTGGTTATCGTTGTTATTCGGTATACTGTGCACGTACATGGGGTTGGACAACATCTGGTTCTCGGCTGCCGTCGAAGTAGCTGTGAACTGAACGCCCTGCATCCCGTAGTTAAGGCCCAGTTCTCCCAGATTGACAAAAGGTGTAAGTATATCATTTAGCTTGGAGTTCATCAGGTAATTGAGCTGGCGTTCGGCCAGCAGACTCATTTTGGTTACCACAAGCTTCAACTTATCCATTTCGAGCGAAATATAATCCCCGTGGAAATTTCCGCCGTGATAGACTTGTCCGGATTCCACATCGATTATCGGATTATCGTTGGCACTGTTTACCTCTTCAATTAAGATCCGTTCAACGTTATTGAGGGTATCCAGCACCGGCCCCAGAATTTGCGGCACACAGCGAAGTGAATAATATTCCTGAATTTTTTCCTCGAACACATCGCCTTCCTTCATACCGTTGTATAAATGGTGTTCTCGTTTTCGGGTTAAATCGCTGTCGGCAAGATGTTCACGCATTCTCCTGGCGATCTCCCGCTGACCCAGGTGCTTTTTAGACTGGTTGAGTTGATATGATAGATGGTCGTCGTAAGCCTGTACTATTTCGTTAATGGCGGACGATGCCACGATCATCCTGTTTAGCAATTTCCTGGCCGTAATTACATTGAGGATCCCAACGCCGCTCATCACCGAGGTACCGTTCATCAGGGCCAGGCCTTCTCTTAGTTCTACCTGTATGGGCTGCAGTTTTTCTTTTTTAAATACCGTGTCCGTATCTGTTACTTCATCCTCGTAATATACTTCTCCTTCCCCAATTAAGACCAGGGCCAGGTGTGCCAGCTGAACCAGGTCTCCGCTGGCACCTACGCCGCCATGTTCATAGATTACCGGTAAAATATCGCGATTTATCAACTCGGTCATAAGATCTACCACCGAAACATGTACCCCGCTTTTCCCCAGGCAAAGTGTATTCAATCTTGCAAGCATTGCTGCTTTAACATACTGTGGCGGAATTGGCATACCACTTCCGGACGAATGACTGCGAATAAGATTGTACTGAAGCTCTATCCTGTGCTCATCTTTTATCTTGTACTGCGCCATGGGGCCGAAGCCGGTATTGACACCATAAATGATCTTGTTTTCGGAAAAAGACTTTAAGAACTCGAAACTGTTAATTACCGTTTGTCTTACCTCTTCCGAAAGTTCTATTTGTTCACCTTCAAAAACAACCTTATAAAAATCATTCGTCTCTAACGAACCATTGAGTTTAATCATTTATCGTACAATCAAAATTTTAATGAATATGCCACAATAACTAAAAGTAAAGTAGTTATTTTGGATTGCAAAGTAACAATAAATAAAAAACCTACCCTTAATTTATGTTGGAAGAACAATTGGAGGTGTTGATCATCGGTGCAGGACCTTCCGGATGTGTGGCTGCCGGATACCTTCACAACAAAGGTTTTAAGATCAAGGTGGTGGAAAAAAGCACTTTTCCGCGCTTTGTTATCGGTGAAAGCTTGCTGCCGCGCTGCATGGAACATTTTGAAGAAACCGGTCTTCTGAATTGTCTGAAAATTGAAGGATTCCAGGAAAAACACGGAGCCCGATTTCTTATTGACGGCAAACCGGTTCACTTCGATTTTGCAAAGAAATTTTCAGAAGGCTGGAACTGGACCTGGCAGGTGCCCCGAGCCGATTTCGATCATGCTTTAACCCGACAACTGGAAGAATACGGGGTAAACATCGATTTTGGTTGTGAAGTTACCCATGTCGCCATAGATGCCGAAGGAAATTCAAAAACGACTGTGACACAATCGGATGGATCTGAAGCTGTATTGAACTCAAAATTCATTATCGATGCCAGTGGCCATGGCAGAGTTTTACCTCGATTGTTACACCTGGATGTAAAATCCAGCATTCCGGACCACTCCTCCATTTTTACTCACGTGAAAGATGTAAATCGCCCTGAAGGAATTGAGGGTACCCTGATTACCTTCGATATAATCGACCTCAACACCTGGCTGTGGGTGATTCCGTTTTCCAACGGTATGTGCAGCATTGGTTATGTGGGTGCCACCGATTTTATGGAATCGCTTCAGGGAAGCCCGACCGAAAAACTGCAGCAACTTATGGAACGCTCCGGCCACTACGCGAAGCGTTTTCAGCATATTCCTTACGAATTCGAACCCGTAATGATCAAGAACGTGGCCAAATCGGTGGCTACCATGTGGGGTAAAGGATTCGCATTAACGGGTAACAGCGCCGAATTCCTGGATCCGGTTTTCTCTTCGGGAGTTACCTTTGCCACCGAAAGCGGTTTAATGGCCGCCAAGTTAATTGCTAAAGAACTAAAGGGCAAAAGAGTGAACTGGCAGACAGATTACGAGAATTATATGAGGGCCGGAATCGATGTGTTTGCCACCTACGTAAAGGAATGGTACAGTGGAAATTTACAGAAGATCTTTTCGCATGCAGATAACAATCCGGAGATTAAAAGTCAGATCTGCGCTGTGCTGGCCGGATACGTGTGGGATACCGAAAATCCCTTTGTAGCCAAACACGACCGCCTGGTAAAAGCTCTGGCCCGGGTTATCGAACTTCAAAGCAGTAATAAAGAAAACCTAAGTGGTTAATTCTTCACACAGCTATTTTTTGCCGATTGGATAAAATTGGTAAACTCCTCCGGAACCTTCCCGGTTTCGATCTCCGCTTCGATGGAGGTGAATTCGGCATAGCTGTATTCGCTCTCAATACTTTTCAGCATACAATGACATAGTTGTTTGTCGTTCCCGGAGGTGCGAAGGCAATTATTCATGAAATTGTCCTGTACCGCTTTCGGATATGTATCCTCCCCCGTTTCCTTACAGGCAATACACAACAAACAGATTAAAAAGACCGACACTTTCGACATAGGTTTGTTTTACGACTTCAGAAAAAATAATTATATTATTCAATCCCCATAAAGTTACAATAAAATTAGGTTGAAACCTGGGGTGAGACGGCACATACATTTATCTGAATTCAAGCTGTCGTTATAGGTTTCGCATATAGGTGAATAAGAATTATAGATAAAAATTATCGATGAGAAAATCGTAAATTTGAAGTTCTCAGAATAAAAAAATCAAAAGTATTATGGAAAACAATCATAAGTCGGACACGAAGGTGTTAGATATGAATAAAGGAGGAACCTGTCCTTTCTCAAGCGGGCCGCTACAAAAAAGTGCCGGGCGGGGAACGAGGAATACCGACTGGTGGCCAAACCAGCTAAACCTTAGCATTCTACGGCAGCATTCATCGCTTTCCGACCCAATGGGAGACGATTTTAATTATGCGGAAGAATTTAAAAAACTCGATCTAAAAGCTGTTAAGCAGGATCTTTTCGACCTGATGACCGATTCACAGGATTGGTGGCCGGCAGACTATGGCCATTACGGGCCGTTCTTTATCAGGATGGCCTGGCACAGCGCCGGAACGTATAGAATTGCCGATGGTCGCGGCGGAGCAGGCTCGGGAACTCAGCGTTTCGCACCGCTTAACAGCTGGCCGGATAACGCGAATCTTGACAAAGCGCGCTTGCTACTATGGCCTATAAAACAAAAATACGGCAGGAAAATCTCCTGGGCCGACCTTATGGTACTGGCAGGAAACTGTGCCCTGGAATCCATGGGCTTTAAGACCTTCGGATTTGCAGGAGGCCGCGAAGATGTTTGGGAACCGGAAGAGGATATTTACTGGGGTTCCGAAGGCGAATGGCTTGGTGATAAACGATACAGCGGAGACCGAGAACTGGAAAACCCGCTGGGAGCAGTTCAAATGGGATTGATTTATGTAAACCCTGAAGGTCCCAATGGCAATCCCGATCCGCTTGCCGCAGCAAAGGACATTAGAGAAACATTTGGCCGAATGGCGATGAACGACGAAGAAACCGTAGCCCTTATCGCGGGCGGACATACCTTTGGTAAAACACATGGGGCTGCCGATCCGCTGGATTATGTAGGTTGCGAACCTGCTGCAGCCGGAATAGAGGATATGGGAATGGGCTGGAAGAATAGTTTTGGAAGTGGCCACGGAGGCAGCACCATAACAAGTGGATTGGAAGGAGCCTGGACAAAGACACCAACTAAATGGAGTAACAATTTTTTTGAGAATTTGTTTGAATTCGACTGGGAACTTACTAAAAGTCCTGCGGGAGCACATCAGTGGAAACCAAAGAATGGCCAGGGAGAAGGAATGATCCCTGATGCACACGACTCGTCCAAACGCCATGCCCCATTTATGCTTACTACCGACCTGTCGTTAAAAGAAGACCCGATCTACGGTCCAATTTCAAGACGTTTCTATGAGAATCCCGATGAATTCGCCGAGGCGTTCGCCAAAGCCTGGTATAAACTAACGCATAGAGACATGGGGCCAATTGCCCGTTACCTGGGGCCGGAAGTTCCTTCCGAAGAACTGAGCTGGCAGGATCCGGTACCGGCTGTAGACCATGAGCTTATCGATGAGGCGGATATCAGCAACTTAAAGCAAAAGATCCTTGATTCGGGATTATCAATTTCCCAACTGGTATCGACTGCCTGGGGCTCGGCATCCACTTTCCGCGGATCTGACAAACGAGGCGGGGCTAACGGAGCGAGAATCCGGTTGGCACCTCAAAAGTTCTGGGAAGTGAACAACCCGGAGCAGCTGTCGAAAGTGTTGGATAAACTGGAAGCGATTCAGAAAGAATTCAACGACAGTCAGTCCGGAAACAAAAGAGTTTCCCTGGCCGACCTCATCGTTTTGGGTGGTTCTGCAGCTGTTGAAAAAGCAGCTAAGAACGCCGGCCATGATGTCGAAGTACCATTCACCCCGGGACGTACAGACGCAAGCCAGGAACAGACTGATGTGGAGTCGGTAGCAGCCCTTGAGCCTGCGGCAGATGCATTCAGAAATTATTTTAACGCCAGGCATACAGTCTCTGCGGAAGAATTGATGGTAGACCGTTCGCAGTTACTAACACTTACCATTCCCGAAATGACAGTTCTGCTCGGAGGAATGCGGGTTCTGGACACCAATTACGACCAGTCTAAGCACGGGGTATTTACCGATAAGCCGGGCGCACTTACAAACGATTTCTTTGTAAACCTGCTCGATATGGGTACGTCCTGGAGAGCCAAGTCCGGTTCCGACAGTATTTTTGAAGGCCTGGATCGCAACAGCGGAGAGGTTAAATGGACCGGGACGAGAGCCGACCTAATTTTTGGGTCGAACTCGGAATTACGTGCTTTAGCAGAAGTTTATGCCTGCGATGATGCCAGGGAGAAGTTTGTAAAAGACTTCGTGGCGGCCTGGAGCAGGGTAATGGAACTCGATCGCTTCGACCTGCAATAAGAGGCAAGGAGTTTAATTAAGTTATAAAAGGGTGACCCGGTTTGGGTCACCCTTTTTTATATACATCAAACCATAAAAAAACCCGAGCGGATGCTCGGGTTGATAATGTTGGCCCACTAGGGGACGGAGCGTTAATAATTTGTCCAGCGGACAAATTTAGCGACGGGCCAGCCTGTCGCGCTGGCGGTTCGAGCCCGAGATACAGCACAAAAAAAGTCTCAACCTATCGATTGAGACTTTCTTGTTATGTTGGCCCACTAGGGCTCGAACCTAGACTCTTCTGGACCAAAACCAGACGTGTTGCCAGTTACACCATGGGCCAATAAATAATGTAATTTTCACAGATCAATTACAACTGTTGCCTTTTTGGTCTGGTTTTAAACCAGACCCGCCAGAGGCAGGCAGGCGTGTTGGCCAGTTTAACCGCCATCGGCGGTTTACACCATGGGCCAATAACAAAAGCTCGAGGGCTTTGTCCGCCGAAGCGCAAACATAGTTTGTGCATAGGCGGGGCAAATTTAATACAATCTTTAATACACACAAACAAATTTTTACAAAATTACATGCGTGTAATGCCGCTTGAAGTTCTAGTACCAAATTCCACCCCTTTTTCCGTATAATATATCGCCCGGGCAGTACGTTAGCATTTTTTTATCGCGCCCTTTAGGCATTTTATTAGTAATTTCGCCACTACCAATTACATCTAAAGCTCTATGTCCGAATTCAACTTCAGTAAATGGAATAAAATTCTTGGATGGACCGTTTTTGCCATCAGTCTGCTTACCTACTGGCTTACAGTAGAACCTACAGCAAGTTTCTGGGATGCCGGTGAATATATCACCACCGCATCCAACCTGGAGGTTGGTCACCCCCCCGGTGCACCGCTCTATCAACTACTGGGAGCTTTCTTTTCGATCTTTGCCATGAGTCCGGACAACATCGCACTCACCATCAACCTGATGTCTGTTTTCGCCAGCGCCTTCACCATACTCTTTATGTTCTGGTCGATCACCATCTTGTTAACCAATCTGGTCGTAAAACACGAAAATCTCAGTAACATCACTCAAAAGGCCATCCTGGCCAGTGCGCTGGTAGGAAGTCTTGCCTTTGCATTTACCGACAGTTTCTGGTACAATGCCGTGGAAGCGGAAGTATATGCTTCAGCAGCCTGTATCATGGCTATATTATTCTATTCGGGCCTTCGCTGGGAGCGAGAAATGAACACGGCCAGAGGAGATCGGTGGGTGGTGCTAATTGCATTTATCATAGGGCTGTCGTTCGGGGTTCACTTTATGGGCTTGCTAACCATCCCGGCCATCGGATTTCTGTATTACTTCAGAAACACAAAAGAAATTACGCTTAAGAACTTCCTGGTTGCCAACGTAGTCGTTGTAGCCATACTGTTGTTTATTTTCAAACTGTTGTTACCGATGACACTGCGGTTCTTCAGTGCTTCGGAACTGTTCTTCGTCAATAATCTAAGGCTCCCCTTTAATTCGGGGACCATCTTTGCCGCCCTCTTATTCATTGCTTTGTTCTACTTCGGATTCAAAGCAACAAGGAAGCGAGGTTTCGTTCAACTGAATACACTGTTGCTTTGTATTCTCTTTATATTTATCGGCTTTTCGAGCTGGCTCATGCTCCCTATTCGGGCGAATGCAGGGGTAGTGATCAACGAAAACAACCCTAACAACGCCCGGGAACTACTGGCCTATTACAACAGGGAGCAATACCCGGAAACCCATTTGTTCTACGGGCCCCAGTTTACCGAAATATATGCCGGTCTCGACCCTGACAATCCCTATAAGGACGATAAGCCCAAATACGAAAAAGACGAAGAAGCGGGGAAATACATCATTGTAAATAATTACAAAAATGCCAGTCAGAATACAGACGACGCCCATAAAGCCATACTTCCCAGGATGTGGAGCATTGAACATGCCACCAATTACCTGGAATATACGGACGGGCTCGAATTTAATGTAAAAAGACAATTTCGTTCCGAATCACGGCTGGTAGAGGAGGTTAATAAGTTCAAGCAGGCGTATAACGAAAACCTGGTGGACAGTGAAGATTATCACTCCTTCCTGCAAAATTTCGGTCCGTATCTGGATATAGAAAAACCCTCCTTTTCCGACAACATGAAGTTTATGTTCGAGTTTCAGTTCGGTTATATGTACTGGAGGTATTTTATGTGGAATTTTACCGGCAGGCAGAACGATGTACAGGGCCAGTTGGACAACCTGAACGGCAATTGGCTTAGCGGTATAAAATTTATCGATGAATGGCACCTTGGCTCTCAGGAAAACCTTCCCTCGGATGTACTGGAAAACAAAGCGCGGAACACCTACTACTTTCTCCCGCTTATTCTGGGGATCATCGGGTTATTGTTCCATTTTATGAACGACAAAAAGAATTTCTGGGTGCTGCTGGTGTTCTTCCTGTTTACGGGCCTGGCCCTGAAAGTCTATCTCAATGAGCGCCCCTTCGAACCCAGGGAAAGAGATTACGCCCTTGTAGGATCCTTTTACGTTTTTGCCATCTGGATCGGTTTTGGTGTTTACGCATTATTTGAAATGCTGAAGGATTACCTAAAACCAAAATTAGCCCTGCCTATAGTGTTTACGGTGACACTTCTTGCTGCTCCGGTACTGCTTATCTCACAAAACTGGGATGATCACGATCGCTCCGGACGCTATACCGCCCAATCAATGGGTAAAATGTACCTGGATTCCTGCGACGAGAACGCCATACTTTTCACCATTGGCGATAACGACACCTTTGCGCTGTGGTATGCACAAAATATAGAAGGGTACAGACAGGATGTTCGCATCGTGAATACGAGTCTGTTCCAGACCGACTGGTATATAGACGATATGAGAAAGAAAGCCTTTAGCAGCGACCCTGTACCTACGCAGCTTACACATGACCAATATCGCTATGGTTCGAGAGATTTCCTGTTCTACCAGGAGACCAAGGCCGATACCCTCGATATAAACCGGTGGATGGACTGGATAGCCGACGACAGTGAGCGCACAACAGTTGCGCTGGAAAGCGGACAAACCGCTAACACTTTCCCTACCAAAGTCGTACGGATTCCTGTGGATAAGGAAGCGGTGTTGCGCAATGGTATCGTCCCGGAAAAAGATGCGGACCTGATCGTAGATGAGATCTTTATCACCCTTAAAGGGGATGTCCTTTATAAAAACCGCATGATGATGCTCGATATAGTAGCCAGCAACAACTGGGAGAGGCCTATTTACTTTAGCGGTGGTAGTTTTGGCGATGATGATTACCTCTGGATGAAGGATTACCTGCAACTGGAAGGAGTGGTCTATAAACTGGTGCCTATCAAGACGCCGGTTGACCCGAGAAATCCGTTCGATATGGGGAGAATAGACACCGACAAGATGTACGATATCGTGATGAGTTACGATTGGGGCAATAGCGGAAGTCCGGATATCTACCACGATACCGAAACCCGAAGAAATGGGATAACCTATCGCTCTAACCTGGCCAGGCTGGCGGAAGCCCTGATCGAGGAAGGTAAGGACCAAAAAGCGGAGAACATTCTCGATCTGGCAATGGAAAAGATGCCGGTTAAGTATTTTGAATATTACTCCTTATTGGAGCCCTTCGTACTCGGATATTATCAGTTGGAAAAAGTGGATAAAGCCCGGGCTGTGTATCAGGATGTCGCCAAAAAATACCAGGAAAAACTGTTGTATTTCAGCGGTATTAAAGTGAACGACCAATACGATATTGCAGATGAGATCATCAGTAATATGGAGCGATACAGGGGACTGGTAGATATAGTAATAGTCTTCGATTCGGAAGAATACGCCAAGGCCGAGGCTATAGAATTCAATGATTATTTAAAATTATTCAGGCATTTCTATTCCGAAAACGAAGCACTTGATCCCGAAAGAGAGCCCGAGATCGACGACAGCCTGAACCCGGCTCCGGATTCGGTAGACCGCGATGGGCTGGATACAGCGCTACCGCTCGAATAACAATGAAAAAGTACCTGGCAAAAACTCCTGTGGTTGTTCAGCGGATGTATCCGAAGCGACTTTGGACCTTGGCGGACGATTCCAATCCGCTCTATCTTACCTTCGACGACGGGCCTATCCCGGAGGTTACGCCTTGGGTTCTGGATATGTTGAGAGACTTTAATGCTAAAGCCACATTCTTTTGTATTGGGGAAAATGTATGCAAGCAGCCCGAGCTTTTCAAGAGGATAGTGAAAGAAGGACACAGTATTGGAAATCATACTTACTCACATCTCAAGGGATGGAAGTCCAATGCGACCGATTATCTTTCGAATGTGAAAAACTCGGCCGAATCGATGAGGCGCATTCTTCCGCAATACTCCGGGGAACTCCTTTTTCGGCCTCCCTACGGAAAAATTACAGTCGAACAGGCCGGACTGCTTCAGAAGGAAGGTTATAAGATAGTCATGTGGGATGTGTTGAGTTTCGATTGGGACTCTGGTATATCAGGAGATCGCTGTTTTAAGAATGTTTCAGAAAATATGGCCAACGGAAGTATTGTTGTGTTTCACGACAGTTTAAAGGCAGAAAAAAACCTCCGGTATGTGTTACCGAAGGTTCTCGAATTAGCCGTTGCCCGTAAGTATTCCCTAAAGGCGCTTTAAAGGCTTAATACCTTAATTAATAAGCAGGTTGAGATATGGAATTATTAGTCCCGTAGCATCACTGTCGTTCTGTGCCCAAACTTCAATATAGTTGTTTGGAGCTAATGTAGCCGTTCCCGTAAATGACAGGGCTCTTACATCTCCACCACCTACTACTTTAGTCGAAACAGCTGTTGGCGTTAAAACCACTCCGTTCTTCGCGATAAAGAACGTAAAGAACTTGTTACTACCCACGGCATCGGCCGAAAACGATGCCTGTATGTTGAATTTCCGCGTTTTAGATCCTTCATAGAGGATCCTGTTGTTTACGGCTGATGACGTTCTGAACATCTCAGTAGATGTTGTTGTCCCTGCGATTTTTGTTCTTCCGGCAGCACCACTGGCTGAAAAGTTGGTAGTTGCTGACGAGGTAATATAAATGTTTCCTGTGGCCACATCGTCTGTTTCAACAGGGATGCCGGGAGAATTTACGATCCACTTCTTGCTAAAATTAAACCCGGAGTACGGAGAGCTTCCGGCTACATAAGTTCCGCCTCCGTAGAAAACTACATCCTTTAGAACAGCATCTCCGTTAATAGTCGTTATTCCTGTAACACTCATTCCTGTTTTCCCGGCGGTTACGTTACTGAACCCTCCCACTTTCTGGATAAGGTCGAAGGTCCCGGTAAAGGTTTCAAAGGTGCCGCTGTTATTGGAATCCCATCCAACATTGCTGATTAACAGTCGGTTGATGTTGTTATAGGTTATCCCGGCGGTGTTCCCTACAAATTGCACTGTGCTTAAGAAAACCAGGCCAAAACCTGAAATACTGCCTATGCTTGTTGAACTGGCGACAAATGAATCTCTGAAGATAATATTTTGAGTACTGCTGCCGCTCATTTGGAAAACCACTCCCCCTACCCCGGGAGCACTTAAGGTAACACTCCTGATACTGCCTCCGGTGGCCCCGTTTATCAATACTCCTCCGTTTCGCATTATAACATCCTCATTCGTATCCCGACCAGCGATATAGGCATTATTTAATTCGATAGGAAAAGAAACCGAAACAACACCATTTATCTCGTATAAGGTATTGGCCGTTAGCAGGTATTTTGTACCTCCTCCCGCAGTAAGTTCAGGTGCCAGGTCGGCGGCAGATTTAACTAACTTATAGTTTACCCTTTTATCTGCATCTGAATTTATCCGTATCCAGGATGTGGTGGGTAGATCATAAAAGTAGAAAGCTTTAACCGTGGTATCGAAAACGGTTAGGGCATTAGCCGGGCTACTGATGGCATTTCGCTCGGCGGTAGTCATACGGGGTGCAAGAAAACCTTGTGTTGTGGAACTAATATCGAGAGCCGAGGTCGATTCCGGAGTAGTAGTTCCTATTCCAACCTGGGCAAAGGTAACGGCCGTAAACAGTAAAAATAAAATGAATAAAATCAAGCGATCGACAAAAGCGGAGTGGGGATTTTTGCTTTCCATTGGTGAGATTTGTAAGGTTCTAAAATATTCGAAAATAGCTATTTGAACGATTAAAATATACATTTTATCGAATATTTCGACCCTAAATTATGTTAATGTAAGAATTTTATTACTAATTGACTGACAGTCAGGGCAGTATAACCACGCAGCAGAAAACCTGGGAAAGGATTAATACAAATCGAGGCCGGTTAAGGCAGGAAGCTAATGGATTTGCCCGGCTGAAATGGCGAATGCGTAAGTAGAAAAGATATTCCGGAATCGAAGATTGGGTATTTAATTCAGAACCAAGTTAAAGCGTTTTACCGTGGGATCGATGTTCTTGTTGTCGGTGGAAACATAGACTTCGATATAATCGTTACTTGCGAGGGTGAGCACACCTAACAGATTAAAGTTACCTTTACTAACCCCGTTTTCAAAAGTTTGTTCAGAGATGATGGAAGGAATCATACTGCCATTTTTAAAGATAATTAGGGAATAGACATTTCGGGAGCCATTGCTCGATCTTTCAACGGTAGCTGAGCAGGAAACAGTAAACGTTCTCGGTTTTACACCGATGTACTTAATCCTGTTATTGGTTCCGCCGTCATCACTCATTCTGAAAAACTGTCCGGCTGTAGTTGTTCCCTGCATTTTTACGGGAACGTTATCGGTAACCACATCGGTGGTGGTAAAGTTTTCCGAACTAAAGTAAATATATCCGGTGGCTTCCTTATCGGTCTCTTCAGGAATTCCCGGACAATTTACTGTCCAGTCGTTCGTAAAATTATATCCCGTATAAGGCGAATTTCCGTTAATGTAGTTCCCGCCACCCGAAAACACAACACTCTCCAGCACGGCATCATCGGTGATAGAGGTAATTCCGGTTACATCCATGGCTGCGGAAGCACCTACAACTTTTGAAAATCCACTAACCTTCTCAATAAGGGAAAAGGTCCCGGTAAATGTTTCATAAATACCCCCGTTATTAGAAAACCAGCCAAGATTGTGTAAGAGGAGATCGTTGATGTCTGTGAAGGTTATTCCATCGGTATTACCGGAATATTGAATGATATTCAAAAAAACCAGATTGTATCCCTCTAGGGTTCCTACACTGGCAGAATTGGCAATAATAGAACTCTGTATCACCAGGTTCTGGGTTCCGGCTGCGTCGTTCATATTAAATACGGTACCACCGGGAGCAGTTAGGGTGAGATGTCTGATACTTCCTCCTGTGCTTCCGGTAAAGATAGTTCCTCCCGAAGAAAACAAAATATCTTCATTGGCATCGAGACCTATGAGATACGCTCCATTTAGTTCGATAGGATTGGAAAGAGTTACGAGGCCGTTTACCTCATAAAGTACATTTGTATCCAGGGTAATCTTACCCGCGGCCGCGGCAGGAAAGTCGGACTCACTTTTAACCAACACATAGTTATCACGCTTAATTCCCGATCCTATCTGAATCCAGGACGTAGTGGTAGAATCGAAATAATAGAACGAATCCAGGTCTGTATCATAAACAAGCAAGCCTTCCGTAGGGTTTGCAATTCCAGTCCTTTGTGCGGTAGTCAGCCTTGGGGTTAACATTCCCTTGTCGGTAGAAGTGATATCTACCACAGAAGAAGGATCCGGTGCTGTAGTACCTATACCAACCTGTGCGGTTATACTAAAAAATGAAAATAGAAAGCATGTAAAAAGCAGAACTTTTAACTTCATGACTTGGGGAGCTTAATGAATGTTCAAACAATAGTATTCTTAAAAACGCATCTAAAGTATTGAATTGGAAGAATAAATTGTCCAAATCATCGATTAACGGCTTAAAAATCAGTATTTTCTGACAATTTTAAGATGTATAGCAACGATGATTTGAAGAATCAGACGTATTCCTTAACGAGTCCGATAAGAGTATTGGCGTCTTGCTCACCACTTTGGCGCCATTTCATTTCGCCGTTTTTGTAGATCATCAGGGTAGGCAATCCTTTTACGCGAAGTGCTTCGGCAAGTTCGGCATTCTTTTCAACGTCTATTTTGATTACCCTGGCCTTATCGCCCAGGGCTGCAGCCACATCACGAAGAACAGCATGCATTTCTTTGCAGGCGTCGTCCCATTCAGTATAAAAATCCAACAGTACAGGAACGTTGGTCTCTATTAATTCTCCAAATTTAGACATGACTTTTGAAGTATTAGTTGTTACAAATATAACATTTCCCCCGAATTATGCGCTACTGGCGCGCTTTTTAAGCTCAATGACACTTACTTCCGGCCAGATCCCTACCCGGCCCGGATATCCGATAAACCCAAAACCGCGATTCACGTTGATATACCTTCCGAATTCCTCATAGATTCCGGCCCAGTTCTCATAGCGATATTTTACGGGGCTCCACTTGATCCACCCGGGAATCTCGATTCCAAATTGCATCCCATGAGTATGCCCGCTCAGGGTGAGATGAAAATGTCGCTTATCACGCTTAACTTTTTCCTGCCAGTGCGATGGGTCATGACTCATCAAGATCTTGAATTCCTCAGGCTTCACTCCATTACAGGCACGGTCCAGATCTCCGGCTTTCTTAAACCCTCCGACACCCCAGTTTTCAACACCAACCAGTCGAATTTGCTCATCCTTCCTCTTGATAATGCGGTTCTCATTTAATAATAGGTCCCATCCTATTTCCTTCTGAAGTGTCTTCAGGGCCTGGAGATTAGCTTCTTTTTCTTCGGAAGTATCCCAGTTCACATAATCCCCGTAATCGTGGTTGCCGAGAACAGAATACACCCCATCCGGTGCGCTAAGCGAACCGAATAATTCCTTATACGGCAGCATTTCATCGGCCCGATTATTTACCAAATCGCCTGTAAACAGGATGATATCACTATCCTGTGCCCTGATCAATTCAACTCCTTCGGCAACCTTACTCATATCGTCGAAACTACCACTGTGAATATCGCTTATCTGGGTGATTCTGTAGCCGTTAAAGGCCTCCGGCAGATCATCGAATTCCAAGGTATACTTTCGCACGCGATAGTTGTATTTTCCGCGGAACATTCCATACATTAAAGAACTAAAGGGGATTGCAGCCACGCCAATGGCAATTGCACTAATAAACTTCCTTCTGGAAGGCAGATAAAACTGATCGGTAAAGCCAAACCCCTTGTTTACCAGTCCAACAACCAACCGGACCAGGTCCTCGATAACCATAACCAGGACCACGAGAATCTTGGGAAAGAAAATGGCAAGAGTAAGTCCCAGGGTGTACATACGCCAGGGCGTCATACTACGGCTCGAATCGCCATAGTTGAGTTGGTAGATAATCATGCCCAGTAAGATGAGTGAAATCGCAACATACACTGCGTAAAACCACTGGTTTTTTGTAATGGTCTTTAAGGCCTGAAAGGCATAAATATCGACAAGAATATAAATTGTGATGAAAATTATCCAGCGTAACACTATGCAATTGTTTAGGGTTAAAGATACTTGGAATAAGAAAGCAGGCGATGGAGTTTACTTTTTTTTAACGTGATTTCGTATCTTTTCACATTAATTAATCCACATGCGTCCTCTCTGCTGTCTTCTTCTGTGTTTGCTTGCGATTAGTTGCAAAAAGGCGGAGAAGGTTACACCGGCTTTAAAAAAAGAATCCCTAAGTTCCTATGTCGACCCCTTTATTGGTACGGGGGGCCATGGTCATACCTACCCCGGCGCCAGTATGCCTTTCGGGATGGTACAACTTAGTCCCGATACCCGACTTGAGGGATGGGACGGCTGCAGTGGCTATCACTATACCGATGAATACATTTACGGCTTTTCTCACACACACCTCAGTGGAACCGGCGTGAGCGACTATGGCGACATCCTTCTCATGCCAACAGACACCCTTATATTCCACAACGGAGCCGATGGGAAGCCGGGATATCGCTCTAAGTTTTCACATACCAATGAAACTGCCTCTCCCGGATTTTATGAGGTTCGTCTCGACGACAGTCGGATAAATGTGGCCCTCACCGTTACCAAAAGAGCAGGCATGCATCGCTATGAATTTCCGTCTGCCGAAAAACAGTTTTTAATCATCGATCTGGAACACCGGGATCAACTCCTGGATTACGAATTAAGGAGAATAAACGAATACGAATATGCCGGCTTCAGGTTTTCTAAGGCCTGGGCCGAAGACCAGCGCGTTTATTTCTATATTCGGTTCTCCCATCCCACAAAAACACCAACCTTTTTTCACAGAACCCCCGATCGCAGGTCGAGAATGGCCGGGCTGGAATTTGACAATCCCAACAATGAACCGGTTTATGCTTCGGTGGGTATTTCGGCGGTCGACTTAGAAGGCGCGCGTAACAATATGCTAACCGAAATAGGGTCACGCAGTTTTGAAGAAGTGCAAACAGACGCAAGGGCCGCCTGGGAAAAACAGTTGGAGAAGATCGTGATCGAAACTTCTTCAGAAGAGAAAAAAAGGAGCTTTTACACCTCCCTCTACCATACCATGCTGGCGCCTAACCTCTATCAGGACGTAGACGGCCGTTACCGGGGTATGGATTTGGAAATACATGAAACTTCAGACTTTGACTATTATACTGTATTCTCTCTCTGGGATACCTACAGGGCCGCCCATCCGTTGTATACTATTATCGAACAAAAGCGAACCAATGATTTTATAAACACCTTTCTGGCAAAATACGATGAAGGCGGTATCATGCCCATTTGGGACCTTTCAGCAAATTACACGGGCTGCATGATTGGTTACCACGCCGTACCGGTGATTGCGGACGCCTATCAGAAAGGAATCCGCAATTACGATACGAATAAAGCCCTGGAGGCCATGAAACACAGTGCAATGCAGGATAAGCTGGGGCTGAAGGCTTTCAGGGAATACGGGTTTATCCCTGTGGAAGAAGAGAGCGAATCGGTTTCCAAAACCCTCGAATATGCCTTCGACGACTGGAGTATTGCCACTATGGCGCAATCCATGGATAGGCAAGATGATTACGAAACATTTATTAAAAGAGCCCAGGCATATAAGAATCTTTACGATCCTGAAACAAGGTTTATGCGCGGTAGATTTCGCAATACCTGGTTCGGACCCTTCGACCCCTTTGAAGTGAATTTTAACTACACCGAAGCCAATGCCTGGCAGTACAGCTTGTATGTGCCACAGGATATTTCAGGGCTTATTGCAATGATGGGTGGTAAAGCAAAATTCGAAGGGCATCTGGACAACCTCTTTTCGGCCTCCGAAAGCACATCGGGAAGAGAGCAGGCGGACATTACAGGGCTTATAGGCCAGTACGCTCACGGTAATGAACCGAGTCATCACATGGCCTACCTTTACAATTTTGTGAACAAACCATGGAAAACCCAGGAGAAGGTCCATCAGATCCTAACCGAACTGTACAGGGATACACCCGATGGAATTAGCGGTAATGAGGACTGCGGACAGATGAGTGCCTGGTACGTACTCAGCGCGCTTGGGTTCTATCCCGTAACCCCGGGAAACAATCAGTACATTATCGGGACCCCTTTATTCGAGAAAGCTACCATCAATCTCGAAACCGGAGCAGCCTTCACCATAGTCGCTAATTCTCTTTCCGACCAGAATAAATACATTGAATCGGTTAAATTAAACGGTAAACCCCTGCAGCGAAGTTTTCTCTATCACCGGGAGGTGGTGGACGGCGGAACTTTGGTGTTTGAAATGAGCAATTCTCCTTCTGCATGGGCTTCGGAAGATAATGCAATTCCGAAAACAGAGATAAAAGACCATCTTATTCTGCCGGCTCCTTTCATTGCTGAAGGAGAGGTAGTATTTAAAAACAAAACTACCGTAAAACTTGGGATCGCACCTTCCAAGGCTGACATTTTCTACAGTCTGAATGGCTCAGAATTCGAATTATACACTGTTCCTTTTGAAGTTTCAGAAGCATCTGAACTTAAAACCTATGCCGCCGATGATTCTGGGCGAAAGAGTGCTGTATTAAGTACAAAGTTCTATAAGATAGATCCCAATCTAAGTATTTCCCTGCAAACCGAATATGCCAACCAGTACAACGCGGGAGGCGATGATGCACTTATCGATGGTATTTACGGATCCCGGGATTTTCGAACCGGGGCCTGGCAGGGATATCAGGATACCGATGTGGTGGCAGTGATCGACCTTGGCAGCATAAAGCCGTTTGAAACGGTTTCGATAAATTTCCTGCAGGATCAGCGTAGCTGGATCTTTTTTCCTACTGAAGTGAGCTGTTATGTTTCCACCTCACCCGATCGCTACTACAAAAGCCTGCCAACACAAGTAATAAATACCCGACTTCCTTCTTCCGAATCGGAGATAAAAACAATTCAATTCGAAATGGGGGGATATTCGGCGCGATATATAAAAATAGTCGCAAGGAATCTAGGCGATCTGCCCGACTGGCACATAGGGGCAGCGCATAATGGCAAAGCCTGGATCTTTGTTGACGAAATAGAAATCGAATAATTATGAAGCGAAGAAAATTTATACAACGGGCCTCACTTTCAGGAGTAGGTATAATTACGGGAAGCACGGCTCTTGCCTGTAAGGGTGAAGCAGGAACTTCAGTGTCTACTACTTCCACCACAGTTGCTACTACACCGATGAAACCCGTGGTCATAGCCACCTGGAATGTAGAGCAAGCTGTAACTAAAGCCTGGGAAATCATTGATAGAGGCGGAACTGCGATCGATGCCATAGAAGCGGGTTGCAGGGTGGAAGAAGCTAATGCTGAAGGACAGTCGGTAGGCATAGGCGGATTGCCGGACCGAGACGGAAACGTTACTCTGGATGCTTGTATAATGAATTCGGAAGGGGAATATGGTGCAGTGGTTTACCTTCAGAATTTTAAACATCCTATCTCGGTAGCAAGGAAGGTAATGGAAGAAACTCCCCATGTTTTACTAGCCGGGGCGGGCGCGGAAAAATTTGCATTAAGCCAGGGGTTCCGGAAAGAAAATCTACTTACTGAAGCTTCGGAGAAAGCCTGGAAGGAATGGAAAATTAAATCTGAATACAAACCAATTATAAATATAGAAAACCACGACACTATCGGAATGCTTGCCATCGATAGCGAAGGAAATATATCCGGGGGATGTACCACCAGCGGACTGGCTTATAAAATGGCCGGGCGTGTAGGCGATTCTCCAATAATTGGTTCCGGGCTATTCGTCGACAATGAGGTTGGGGCCGCGACTGCGACAGGTTTAGGAGAAGAAGTGCTAAAAACTGTAGGAAGTTTCCTAATTGTTGAGCTTATGCGAGGGGGCATGTCTCCTCAACTGGCTTGTGAGGAAGCAGTTCGCAGGATAGTTTCAAAGAATACGAATTATCGCGATTTTCAGGTGGGTTATATTGCGGTGAATAAAAAGGGTGAGACCGGCTCATACTGCATTCATCCTGGGTTTTCGGTTACTGTGAACCGAAAAGCGGGGCGCAGAATCATCACTGCAGAATCTCATACAAAACCGTAAATAACTCCCTTTATGTCAGAAAGTTATATACGTGTATCCACTAAATTTGCATCTTATTAGCATCTTATTTTCTTATAGCATCTTATTTTTTTATATTTTTGCTACACATAAGTAGGTTGATACGCTTAAGCGAATCGATCAAATTTGGGGCGAAAAGTCATCACATCTGTGATGGCTTTTCTTTATTGTAGTCAATTTGTTTGAAGTTCCCGAGTTCTGTCTGGTTATCAGTCCTATAAAAATCTGTAAGTAACTATTTACACTCTGTTGTAGGAAATAAACAATTTCATATTTTCGTACTATCTAATTCCTAATCAAATTAAAATGAAAACATTAAGTCGAAGTTTGGTCTTGATCTTTTTCCTGACCATTGTTGTCTCCTGTGAGGAGAAAAAAGAAACCTATTCAGATAAAGAAGCTTAAGAGGCCAAAGCGCTCACGCTGCAAGAAAGTCAGAAGCGAGGGGAATACCTGGTCACTGTCATAGGTTGCGACCATTGCCACAGTCCGAAGAAGATGACGGAGCATGGCCCCATATCCGATCCGGATCGTTGGTTAATGGGTCATCCTGCCGACAGCCCGGTGCCTGAAATTCCAGAAGATGCTGTTGGACCCGGAAAGTGGATGTTAATGCACAACGATCTTACTGTAGCGGTTGGGCCATGGGGTGTTAGTTTTGGTGCTAACCTTACCCCGGATGATACCGGTATTGGTACCTGGAGCTTTGAGCAATTTAAAAAGGCCATGACCGAGGGTAAATATAAAGGCATGGATAACAGCAGACCCATTATGCCGCCTATGCCCTGGGAATCATTTAAGAATCTCACAGAAGAGGATCTTCGGGCAATTTATGATTATTTGAAATCCATCAAGCCTATTGAGAATGTAGTTCCGGCGTATATCCCTCCGGCTCAAACTGAATAGGGATTTAGGTGAAGGACACGCTCGAACCAAAAAAAAGGTCGAGCGTGTTTTTTATTCGGCAAATACTACTTCTCCCGTTGCCTCCTGTTCTTTGAACTGTTGCACCAGTTCGAGTGCATCGGGAATTACATCGCTGCAAAGAACTATCAACGAACCTTTTTTCGCATTGTTTACAGCGTAGGTAATGGCCTCTTTCTCAGAAGGAATTATAGTGGTCTTCTTGTTGGGATCCTTCATTTTAATCCCGTCGTGCAGCATCTTGATCAGTTCTTCCTCAGTCCTGCCACGCAATCTTTTGTCCTGACGGATGATAATCTCATCGAACATTTCGGCAGCAATGCTTCCTATCTCATTTGTGTCCTGCTCCCTGCGATCACCTACTCCGGCAATAATTCCTACTTTCACCGTTGCTTCCATGCTATCCGTAAACTGCTTTAAGGCCTTCATACCTGCAGGATTATGAGCATAGTCCAGCAGGATGTGAAAGTTCTGGAATTTAAAAAGGTTTAGCCTACCCGGGGTCTGAGATGCCGAGGGAATAAAAGTTTCCAGGGCAGCTTTCATATCCTCTATACTGCATCCTCTCACGTGGGCGGCAATCACGGCAGCCAGAATATTCTGTATCATAAAGCTTGCCTTCCCGCCATAGGTAAGAGGGATATCTTCGGCTTTCATCACTCTCATTTTCCAGGTCCCGCGGCACAGCGTAACAAAACCGTTTTCGTATACCGCAGTGATTCCGCCAATTCGCTGTAAGGCTTGGATTCGCGGGTTATTCTCATCCATGGAGAACAATGCCAGGTTACAGTTAATTCCACGACGCATCTCATAAACCAGGTCATCGTCCGCATTCAATACTGCATATCCGCCGGGTAATACTGTTTCAGGCACTACGCCTTTTACTTTTGCCAATTGTTCGATGGTATGAATCCCTTTTAAACCAAGGTGATCGGCTGCTACATTGGTAACCACCGCCACATCGCAGTTCCCGAAACCAAGGCCTGCGCGCAATAATCCGCCTCGAGCACATTCCAGCACCGCGAAATTAACCGTGGGGTCTTTCAGAACAAATTCCGTACTGGCCGGGCCTGTACAGTCGCCTGTCATCAGCAGCCGGTTTTGGATATACACTCCGTCGCTGGTGGTGTATCCCACACGGTGACCGCTCATTTTGGCAATATGTGCGATTAGTCTGCTGGTTGTTGTTTTACCGTTGGTACCGGTAATTGCCACGATTGGAATTCGGCCGGTATCACCCTGCTTTGGAAACAATTTATCCACCACCGGGGAAGCCACATTCCGCGGTAAGCCGGTTGTTGGCGCCAAATGCATCCTGAAACCGGGACCAGCATTTACCTCCAACACAGCACCTCCGGTCTCGGACAGCGGTTTGCTGATATCACTCGTCATGATATCGATACCGCATATATCCAGGTCTATGATCTTTGATATACGTTCGGCCATGGAAACATTTGCAGGATGTACAATATCTGTCACATCTTCGGCTGTGCCCCCTGTACTAAGATTGGCGGTATCCTTCAGCAAAAGTCTTTCTCCTTCCGGGAGCACTGAGTCTTCAGTATAGCCGGCATCTTTTATAATCGTTCTCGTAAGATCATTGATGGTTATCATGGTAAGAACATTCTCATGGCCGTATCCTCGTCGCGGATCTTCGTTAACCTTGTCTACCAGTTCCTTAATAGTGGATTTACCGTCCCCGATAACATGTGCCGGAGTTCTTTTGGCGGCGGCACATAACTGATGATTTATTACCAGTAATCGGTAGTCATCACCCGTAACGAACTTTTCTACGATGACCCTTCTGGAGACTTCTTTGGCGGCGTTAAAGGCAACCAGCGCCTCATCGTAGTTTTGGATGTCTACTGTGATACCCCTGCCGTGATTTCCGTCTATGGGTTTAATAACCAGAGGGTAGCCAACATAATTACAGGCATCTTCAAGGCTGCTTTCTTTACTAATTATGTCACCTCTTGGCACATCCACTTCCGCCTGTTCGAGCAGATATTTGGTATCTTCTTTATCGCAGGCAATCTCCACCCCTATACTTGAGGTTTCACTGGTAACGGTAGCCTGGATTCTTTTCTGATTGGCACCATAACCCAGTTGACATAAGGAATACTTGTTCAACCGGATCCAAGGTATACCCCTGCTGGCTGCTTCTTCCACTATTGAACCCGTACTGGGTCCCAAGCGTTCTGCTTCCCTGAGCTCTCGCATTCGCTGAATGTCGGGTTCCAGGTCGTATTCCTCTCCGGCGATAAGCGCTTCACAGATGCGCACTGATGCTTCGGCTGCAAACCGGCCCACATTTTCTTCTATGTATGAAAACACAACATTGTATACGCCTTTTTCACCATAATCCCGCGTCCTTCCGAAACCGGTATCCATGCCAGCCAGGGTTTGTATTTCCAGAGCGATGTGTTCGATGATATGTCCCATCCAGGTGCCCTCGTCCACTCGCTGAAAAAATCCGCCCGGCTCTCCAACCGAACACCGATGTGAATACATGGTAGGAAACATGTTTTTTAAACGCTCACTAAATCCGGAAACCTTGTCGGAAGGAAGTTCTTCCATTTCTTCAAGGTCAAGGACCATTACAATTAATTTATGACGTCGAACCGACCAGTAGTTTGGCCCTCGCATTGCGTTTATCTCACGTATCTTCATGTTGATCGGTGTTGTTTTGGTTAAAGTGAAAGATTATAAATATATAATAAATTTCACAACAAAACGCCTATTTTTGCCCCCAACAAATTCTATTTCATGAGTGTAAAAGGCACATTGATCCCTATCGGAGGAAACGAAGACAAAGGAATTGAAACCAGCGAAATTTACCATCTCGAATTTATCCAGGAAGGCATTCTTTCGAGGGTGGTTAAGGAGAGTGGAGGAAGCGATGCCATGATCATTGTTATTCCCACTGCCTCCAGTATTCCTGAGGAGGTTGGTGAGAATTATTTAACCGCTTTTGGCAAACTTGGATGTACCAATGTTACAGTGATGGATATTCGCGAGCGCGCCCATTCTGAGGATTCTAAAAATATCGCGCTAATGAAAAAAGCCGACTGCGTGATGTTTTCCGGTGGAAACCAATCGAAGATAACCGAACATATTGGCGGAAGCACCCTGCACAAAATCATGCAGCAACGGTATAAAAATGAAGCCTTTGTAATTGCGGGCACCAGTGCCGGAGCAATGTGTATGTCGGAAGAAATGATCACCGGGGGTGGAATCAAGGAAGCTTTTACCAAGGGCGCCACTCATATGGGAAAGGGTATGGGCTTTATCCCTGAACTTGTAATCGATTCGCATTTTATAAGAAGAGGACGGTTTGGGCGCCTTGCTGAAGCAGTTGCCAAATTTCCGATGTTAATCGGAGTTGGTCTGGCCGAAGACACAGGGTTGGTTATCAAGGAATGTAATGTTATTGAGGTCATAGGGTCCGGGATGGTAATCATCTTCAATCCAAGAAAATTGAAACACAACAATGAGAAATATGTTGAACCAGGTACTCCGATGTCACTAACTAATTTGAAAACTCATATACTGGCTAACGGCGATCGTTTCAATATCAAGAAAAAGACGGTCAAGATCTCACCGTTAAGTATCCAGGTAAACGAGGCTCAATCCTTATAGATTCCAAGTTCGCGTATACCGTCCGAGTTCAGCGATGCCCGGTACATCCCTTCAGTATTGAACGGCATCGCAATATTTCCATTGACGTCTACAGCTATTAATCCTCCGTCGCCGCCCAGTTCGAGAATTCGTTTCTGAATCACTTCCGAAGCAGCCTGCTGCAGTGTATATCCTTTAAATTCCATCAGGCAGGACACATCATAAGCGACCACTCCACGGATGAAATATTCGCCACTACCGGTACAGCTTACCGCACAGGTTTTATTGTTGGCATAATTGCCGGAACCAATTATAGGACTGTCGCCAATCCGGCCCCAGCGTTTATTGGTCATGCCGCCTGTGGAGGTGGCAGCGGCCAGGTTACCGTGCATATCCGATGCAACCGCACCAACCGTTCCAAACTTACCATCCTTCTTTACACTGTGGTCCAGCTGAAAATTGTCGCTATCCTTAATTCCCTGCCACTGTCGGTAACGAACCTCATCGTAGAAATACGCTTCACTTTCCAACTCATAGCCCAGACTGGCCGCAAACCGCATGGCGCCTTCTCCGGCAAGGAACACATGATTACTTCGTTCCATTACATCACGAGCCAGGGAAACTGGGTTTTTTATGCCTGTAATAAGGCTAACGGCACCTGCCTTTAATTCGTTGCCCTCCATAATGGCCGCATCCATTTCGTGGGTCCCGTCGGCAGTAAATACTGCTCCTTTACCGGCATTGAAAAGCGGTGAATCTTCCAATGTTTTTACCGCTGTTTCCACGGCATCCAGGGAAGATCCTCCCTGCTCTAAGATTGCAGCTCCGGCATCCAAAGCCAGTTCCAGGGCATTAGTGTACTCGCGTTCCAGTTTGGGGGTCATCAACCCGCGAACAAGGGTTCCCGCTCCTCCGTGAATGGCGATGGAAAATTTTGACATTCGAATCTAGTTTAGGTCCGAAAAATACGAATTGCAATCTAATTAATTTCGGTTCATAGCATAAGTTTCGTAGTTTTATGGTCTTCAATTTTTTCTAAACATGTCCGATCAAAAACGCCTGTTCCTAGTCGATGCCTATGCCCTTATTTTTCGGGGTTATTACGCATTTATAAAAAACCCCAGAATCAATTCGAAAGGATTGGATACTTCCGCTATCCTTGGCTTTACGAATTCGCTGCTGGATGTAATAAAACGGGAACGACCGGATCATCTTGCGGTTTGTTTCGATAAAGGCGGCAGTGCAGTGCGTAACGAAATGTTTGCCGAATATAAGGCCAACCGACTTGAAACTCCTGATGCCATTCGCGCGGCAATCCCACATATTTGCGATATCCTGAAAGCGATGAATGTGCCCATACTAATGAAGGAAGGCTATGAGGCCGACGATTTAATCGGCACCCTTGCAAAAAAGGCCGAGAAGGAGGGATATCAAACTTTTATGGTTACCCCCGATAAGGATTTTGCACAATTGGTTTCGGAAAACATTTTTATGTATCGCCCGGTTTTTGGAGGGGGATACGAAACCTGGGGGATACCCGAAGTGAAAAAGAAGTTCGAAGTGAGCGATCCACTGCAGGTGATCGATTTTCTGGGAATGATGGGAGACAGTTCGGATAACATTCCCGGCCTGCCCGGGGTTGGGGAAAAAACTGCCAAAAAGTTCATCGCCCAGTTCGGATCTATGGAAGGCCTGCTGGAGAATACCGATAAGCTGAAAGGCAAGATGAAGGAGAAAGTTGAAGCATCGAAAGAACTTGGCCTCCTCTCTAAGGAACTGGCCAGAATTATGCTGGATGTCCCGGTGGAATTCAACGAAGAGGATTTCGAAATGTCGAAACCCGATGTTATGAAAGTAACCGAGATATTCGAAGAACTGGAATTCAGAAGGCTAAAAGACAATTTTCTGAAAACCTTCAATTCTGAAGAGAACCGGCAACCGACTACTACCGAAAAACAGGCATCGGCTGCTAAAAAAAGTAGTCCCACAACTGCCGGAAGCGGCCAGTTTTCCTTATTCGGTGGCGACGGCGAGCCGGTGGAAAAGGTTGATACCTTTAGCTCGCGAAATACTATCAAGGAAGTTGAACATTTCTATCAGACGGTACAACCGGGCATGGGTACGAAATTGTTCCTTCAAAACCTCAACAAACAACTGAGTGTTTGTTTCGATACTGAAACTACAGGGCTTAATCCACTAACTGCCGAGCTGGTAGGTATCGCTTTCAGCTGGGAAGCGGCCAAGGGCTTTTACCTGCCCTTTCCCGAAGATTTTTCAGAAGCCAAAGAATTACTCAGCCAGTTGCAGCCATTCTTCGAAAATGAGCAGATAGAAAAGATCGGTCAGAACTTAAAATACGATATAAAGGTACTGGCGAAATACGGAATAGAGGTAAAAGGAAAATTATTCGATACCATGCTGGCGCATTACCTTATCAATCCCGACATGCGTCATAATATGGACGTGTTGGCCGAGACCTATCTCAACTATACACCGGTATCCATCGAAAGCCTGATTGGTAAAAAAGGTAAGAATCAAATGTCTATGCGCGATGTCCCAATTGAGGAACAGACCGAATACGCTGTTGAAGACGCTGATGTGACCCTTCAGCTTAAACAACATTTCGAAAACGAACTCGATGAGGCTGCCACTCGTAAGCTTTTCGATGAGATAGAGGTGCCGTTACTGCGCGTACTGGCTTCTATGGAACTGGAGGGTATAAACCTGGATGAAGGTTTTCTGAAAAAGCTATCGACCGAGTTGGAAAAGGATATAAAAACACTCGAAGAAGCAATTTACGCAGAAGCCGGAGAGGAATTCAACATAGGATCGCCCAAACAACTTGGGGAGATATTATTTGATAAGCTGAAACTTGTCGACAAGCCGAAAAAGACTAAAACAGGGCAGTACTCAACGGCGGAAGATGTACTCTCTTATTTGGCAAAAGATCATAAGATCATTCGCGATGTTCTGGAATACCGCGGACTAAGCAAGCTGAAAAGCACCTACGTAGATGCACTTCCCAACCAGGTGGAACCGAGTACAGGACGTGTTCACACCGACTATATGCAAACTGTTGCAGCCACCGGTCGTCTGAGCAGCAACAACCCGAACCTCCAGAACATCCCAATCCGCACCGAACGAGGCCGACAGGTCCGTAAGGCGTTTATCCCGAGAGACAGCGAACATCTGTTGCTGGCTGCAGATTACTCGCAAATAGAGTTGCGTATCATAGCTGCCTTAAGCGAAGAAGAAAATATGATACAGGCATTTAAGAATGGGGAAGACATCCATGCTTCCACAGCCGCCAGGGTATTTAATATTCCACTGGAAGAAGTTACCCGGGAACAAAGGGCCAATGCCAAAACTGTGAATTTCGGGATCATCTATGGAGTTTCGGCCTTCGGCCTGAGTAACCAGACAGACCTCTCGAGAACCGAAGCAAAGGAGTTGATAGATACCTATTACAAGACCTACCCAAAACTGCGTAATTACATCAGTGAGCAGATCGATTTTGCAAGAGAAAACGGGTATGTGCAGACCGTACTTGGACGCAGGCGTTATTTAAACGGGATCAACGGCAGTAATGCGGTTGTTAGGGGTGCTGCTGAACGAAACGCCGTAAATGCGCCCATACAGGGAAGTGCTGCAGATATCATTAAGATTGCGATGATCAACATCCATAAAAAATTACAGGAAGGTGATTACAGGAGTAAAATGCTGTTACAGGTACATGACGAATTGGTATTCGACGCTTATAAGCCGGAACTGGATAACCTCAAGGAGATGATCAAGACCCAAATGGAAAATGCCTACAGCCTGGCGGTACCGCTGGAAGTAGATATAGGTATGGGTAACGACTGGCTGGAAGCCCATTAACAGAAAAGACCCGAATCGGGCCTTTTCTTATTCAAACAAATTATGGTCTACAGAACGAATCTGTAGGTGGCTTTGATTAAAAAAGTGTTTTGTGGACGCTGACTCAGTAGTTGGTTGTCTATAATCGTTGCAAAATCGTTGTTTACATCCCCAAGACCTGTAATTCCCTGCGACCAAACCAAAAAGATTTCCGATCCGGGGATATACTCCCATCGCACCACCAGGTTGGAGCGGAACTGTACAAACGCAAAGTCGGGATTGCCAAATTGATAATCCACCTTCTCGTCTCTGTCTTCATCGACCGAATACACCCCATTGGAAAAACTGATCTGTTCATTGTCGTACCAGCTCACCCTGTCGCTTAATTTTTCAGCAACCGGATCGTTCACATAGTTGAAATTGGAGTATTTGGCTTTAAAGATAAACGGCTGTCCGTAATACTGAATGGTAAGGTTCGGGTTGATGTTGTAGTTTACCCTTAAAGTGGTACTGAGATTTTCGTTGTCGATCTCTCCAAGAATATATCGCGGAGTGCCGTTAAAGGCAGTTTCGGTAACATACTGCGTTTTATTGGGGCTTTTTTCGAATTCAGTAACCAATGACAGGCTGAGCGAGTTAAGTGGTTGGTAGAAGAAGCGCATTACATAGCGCCTAAGGGAAAAGTTATCTTCCTTCGCATCCGACTGCACATAGCCCAGGTGCATGTTAAATTTTTTCCTGGAATCGGTTCCGGAAAAGACCCAGAAAAAGTTTTCATCACTCCAGCGCCATCTCGGTCCTCCTCGAAGTACGGTGTTCGAATATATCCGGGGTTTATGTGCACCTCCGGCTTCAGACCACCAGTTATTCTTCCAGTTGATATAACTGAATATTTCGTATTGAATCCGGTTATAATTGCCGTCGAAGTCGAATTGTGTATTCTGATTCAGCCCAATATTCGCCCTCCTGAACCAGGAAGTAGGCTTGTTCCACAGTTTCCTGATATTGGCGTATTGCGTATAATTATCGGCCTGGCGAAGAAAACCGATGTCGTTTAACTCGAATTCGGGAGATCTCCAGTTACCTCCTACATTATAACGCCAATCCCCTCCGCCACCTTTGCCAATCTCAAAGCTACCGCCGGTTCCTGTAAGGTCTGTCCTTGTTGGATCAACACTTACGTGCGAGGCATCGACCCGCTGGAACAAATGGGTGAGGGATGTTTGGGTGTTCAAAATTGCCTGTTCACTTCCGCGCACATTACTGGCCGTAAATTTTCCAACCGCGTAGTATTTACGGTCTTTCCAGTTGTGGTTGAAATCCAGGCCTCCGGAATAGGCATGCGAGTGAAGAAAGGACACCCGCGGATCCATATTACGAACTGTCGAGGTGAAGATTCCTCCTATATATGAGTTTCTGTCGTTAAAATCCTTCTGTACCCGTCCTACAAAATAATTGGTGAGCGGTTCCACCAGTTCTTTACGCGATTCGCCAACTTCGGGAAGCTCGTCCAGTACATCCGCTCTTTCATCCAGTTCGATCTCGGCAAATTCCTTGCTTGTCACACTTTCCAGCACCCCTATGGTCCAGCCGTCCTTTGTCTTTCCACTGAACTTAGCCGCACCCAATATAGTAGTGTTGTTGGGAAAATCTGCATATTCGCCCTTCAAACCATCGGCAGTGGAAAAACCCTGAGGGGTTCTTCCAATTCTTCGGGAAAAAAAGAGGTTGTCTGCACCTCCTCCAACCCGGAAATCGAATACGTTCTTATTCTCGACAAAAAATGGACGCCTCTCCTCGAAGAAGATCTCAAAACCATCCAATGCGATCGCTCCCGGATCGGCATCCACCTGTCCAAAATCCGGATTTATTGTAAGGTCGAGGGTAAGGTCGTTGGTAACCCCAATCTTCGCATCCACTCCCCCTGTTAGCCGGGTATCGCTTCCGTCACGAAAGGGATTGCCGGGTTGCTGTTCATAGGTGTCGAGCTGGGCCACGGTATAGGGTTGAATCTCCAATTGCTTCTGTGGTTTTATTCCTTTAATCCCTCTAAGCTCCCCAAATTCACTCACCCAGCCCGGAGGGTTGGCAGGGAGAGGTTGCCAGACGGACCGTTCTTCATTCTTAAAGTATCTTCGGGTTGACTGAATTCCCCAAACCTGTTCATCGTCGTTTCCGAATCTCAGCTGACTTAAGGGTATTTTGATCTCTGCCGTCCAGCCTTCAGCATCTATATTGGTGCTGAGAAACCAGATCGGGTTCCAGCTGCTGTCGAAGTTGCCATTGTTTGAAATAAACTCATCCCCCTTAACTCCTGAAGCCGAGGCTGTAAAAGAGAAACCCGTTCTGTCGTCTCCGTAGCTGTCTATATTGATCTCCACCCAGTCGCCCGGAAAGGCATCTCTCCTGCCCATTCGTCGTTCGATGGTTGTCGGATCCTGCTGGTAACATTTAAAGGCCACATAGAGATTTTTATCGTCATATACTATCTTCATCTTTGTCTGCTCTGTGGGAGGGGTGGCATTGTCCGGTTCGAACTCCAGGTAATCGCCGGACCACTCTACGGCATCCCAGGCGGCATCATCAAGCATGCCGTCGATCTTAATGAGTTCGAGATGGGCTACAGAAGTGGTATTATAAACCCTGGTTTGGTATTTGGTGGTTGTGGAATCTGAAGTGGTTTGTGATTGAAGCTTAAAAAATTGCGCGGACAAAATCCCCAAGATGAGGAATAATGATTGATGAATTGACATTTGATTAGTTGTTGATTGATGATTGAATGACTCAATTAAAACTGTGAAGTGACAGCAAAAATTACATTTTAAGAAATATTTAACTTTTTGCGAACAGGGGGTTTTACTACAAAAAAATTAAATCTGTCCCGCTTGTATTTCAAATAATTAATAGTACATTTGCACCCCGATTTATCCAAAAGAAGGAATGTATAATAAGCCTGTCGTGAACAGGAATTAAATTTATTAATGTGGACACATTAAGTTATAAAACAATATCGGCTAATAAAGCAACGGTTTCCAAAGAGTGGTTACACGTTGATGCTGAAGGACATTCACTAGGTCGTCTGGCCAGTGAAGTGGCCAAATTGCTTCGCGGAAAGCACAAACCCAATTTCACTCCTCATGTTGATTGTGGTGATAACGTAATTGTTACCAATGCCAGTAAGATAATCCTTACGGGTAACAAATGGGAAGCCAAGAGCTATATTCGTCATACCGGATATCCGGGAGGACAGCGAAGTCTTACTGCAGCAGAGTTGTTCAGCAAGGATCCTTCAAGAGTGATCGAGAAGGCTGTGAAAGGGATGCTTCCTAAGAACAAGCTTGGAGCAGAGCTTTTCAGAAACCTGAAGGTTTATGCAGGAGAAGAACACGGGCAGGAAGCTCAGAAGCCAAAAACCATTAACCTTAACGACATCAAGTAATAATGGAGACTATTCACAAAATAGGAAGAAGAAAAACTGCTGTTGCACGGGTATACCTTTCAGAAGGAAAAGGAAACATCACCGTGAACAAGCGTGAACTTGAAAAATATTTTACAACTGCCACACTTCAATACAAAGTAAAGCAGCCACTTGCACTAACCGACAACGAGAAATCCTACGATATTTCTGTAAATGTCTTTGGTGGTGGAATCACAGGACAGGCAGAAGCCGTTCGTCTTGCACTTTCCAGAGCAATGTGCGAGATAAATGAAGAGAACAGACAAATCCTAAAACCGGAAGGATTGCTTACAAGAGACCCGAGAATGGTTGAACGTAAGAAATTCGGTCAGAAGAAAGCACGTAAGAAATTCCAATTCTCGAAGCGTTAATCTTCAATGGACTCGGAAAAACGTCTTTTTGGCGTTTTTTCTATTTCAACGATCTTATAATTTTTAATAATAGCTGTTAATCCCGCCCTGCCGGGCGGGATATTAGTTTAGCATCTAAACCTAAGTCGGAATTCGAACAGGTTGCTATCTAAACAGGAACGTAAACTAAAACAAAATGGCAAACAACAAAGAAGTCAAAGAACTACTTGACGCAGGTGTGCACTTTGGTCACCTAACCCGCAAATGGAACCCCAACATGGCCCCGTATATCTATATGGAGCGCAACGGGATCCACATCCTAAACCTTTACAAAACTGCCGCTAAACTGGAAGAAGCCAGTGAGGCATTATCGAAGATCGCTGCCAGCGGCCGCAAGATCCTTTTCGTCGCTACCAAGAAGCAGGCGAAGGATATCGTTGCAGAAAAAGCGAGCAATGCAAACATGCCGTACATCACTGAAAGATGGCCGGGTGGTATGCTTACAAACTTCGTTACTATCCGTAAGGCTGTAAAGAAAATGACGATGATCGATCGCATGAAGCAGGATGGAACCTTTAACACATTGTCTAAGAAAGAGCGACTTGCAGTGGACAGAACACGTGCAAAACTGGAAAAAAACTTAGGTTCTATCAGCGATATGAGCCGTCTTCCGGGAGCATTGTTCATCGTAGACACTACTCGTGAGCACATTGCGGTTAAGGAGGCCCAAAAGCTGAACATCCCAATCTTCGCCATGGTAGATACCAATAGCGACCCTCGTGAGATCGATTATGTAATTCCTTCTAACGACGATGCGTCCAAATCTATCGAGAAGATCGTGTCGCGTGTTTCAGAAGCCATTATCAAAGGGCTGGCGGAACGCAAAGGCGGAAAGGACGAAGACGAAACTGAAGAAAAAGCTCCTAAAGCAAAAGCCGGAGCCAAGAAGGCAGCAGCCGTTGCCTCACAGGAAGAAGAATAAATTTATTTCAACTATAAAAAGAATGAGTACGATGGTAAAAGTAACCGCCGCAGAAGTAAATAAATTAAGACAACAAACCGGAGCCGGAATGATGGACTGTAAAAAGGCATTGGTTGAGGCTGAAGGTGATTTCGACAAAGCGATAGAGATCCTGAGAAAAAAGGGTCAGAAGATCGCCGAAAAAAGAGCCGACAGGGACTCCAGTGAAGGTGCTGTAATCGCTAAGGTGAACGATGATGCTACCAAAGGTGTGATCATTTCACTTAACTGTGAGACCGACTTCGTTGCCAAGAATGATTCGTATGTGGCTTTGGCCCACGAATTGGCTGAAGTAGCTCTGAATACTTCTTCGAAAGAAGAGTTCCTTGCAGCAGACTTCAACGGTATGACCGTGGAGGAAAAACTGTTAGAGCAAACCGGGGTTATCGGCGAGAAGATAGAAATTGGAGATTACAAAACCCTTGAAGCTCCTTTCGTTGGATCGTATATCCACGGGAATAAGATTGCTGCTCTAGTTGGTTTATCAGCAAAGGTGGACAATGCCGAGGAATTAGGAAAAGACCTGTCTATGCAGATCGCTTCCATGGGTGCAACGACCTTATCTTATAAAGATTTCGACCCTGAGTATATCGCTGCCGAAACAGAGGCGCGTATTGCCGTGATAGAAAAAGACAATATCGAGCTTGGACGATTAGGGAAAACCCTGAAAAATGTCCCTAAGTATATCTCTAGAGCCCAATTGACTCCAGAGGTTTTGGCGCAGGCTGAAGAAGATGCGAAAGCAGAACTAAAAGCCGAAGGCAAGCCGGAGCAGATCTGGGACAGAATCCTTCCGGGTAAAATGGACCGATTCATTTCAGACAACACTACCCTCGACCAAGAGCAGTGTCTGCTTGACCAAAACTTTATCAAAAACGAAAAGCAATCTGTTGCCGAATACGTAAAGTCTTATGGCGATGTGGAAGTACTTTCGTTTGAAAGAGTTTCATTGGCCTAATAAAGTTCAACTAAATAAATTAAAACCGCCTTCTACCACAATTGAAGGTGGTTTTTTATTTTAAGGATGCATCCATAAATTTTCGTTATTTTTGAACCAACAAAATTGACTATGCACTACAAAAGAATTTTATTGAAATTATCGGGCGAAGCGCTTATGGGAGGACGACAGTATGGAATCGACCCGGTAAGGCTTCAGGAATATGCCGCAGAGATCAAACAGATCGCCGACAGAGGTGTTGAAGTTGCCATCGTTATCGGGGGAGGAAACATCTTCCGGGGAGTGGCCGGTGCAAGCCGCGGTATGGATCGCGTACAGGCCGACCATATGGGGATGCTCGCTACCGTGATCAACGGGCTGGCCCTGCAGAGCGCCCTGGAAGACGAAGGAGTACCTACCCGCCTACAAACCGCCATTAAGATCAACGAAGTAGCCGAACCCTTTATTAGGAGAAAGGCCATTCGCCACCTGGAAAAGGGACGTGTTGTGATCTTTGGAGGAGGTACTGGAAATCCTTACTTTACTACAGATTCGGCCGCAGTGCTGAGAGCAATCGAAATTAGTGCCGATGTCATCCTGAAAGGAACACGCGTGGATGGAATCTACTCCAGCGACCCGGAAAAGGATACCGCCGCAACTAAATTTGATTATATAAGTTTCAAGGATGTTTTGCAAAAAGGACTGAAAGTAATGGACACCACAGCTTTCACCCTAAGTCAGGAAAATGAATTGCCTATTATTGTATTCGATATGAATACCAAGGGGAATCTGCTTAAAGTAGTTGCCGGTGAAAAGATCGGCACAAAAGTAAATTTGTAACTTTGGATTGATTTTTGAAAAAGACCTGAAAAATCGTACGATATGGATGAAGAAACTAAAATGATACTGGACAGTGCCCGCGAGGCCATGGACAATGCACTTAAGCATCTTGAAAAAAAATTGGTTAATATCAGGGCAGGAAAGGCTTCGCCTTCAATGGTCAATGGGGTAATGGTAGACTATTACGGCACCCCTACTCCCTTGAACCAGGTTGCTAACGTCAATACCCCGGACGGGATGACAATTTCCATACAGCCATGGGACAAATCCCTTATTCCTGAGATCGAAAAGGGAATTATGCTAGCCAACCTGGGCTTTAACCCCATGAATAACGGGGAAAGTGTTATCATAAACGTTCCTCCTTTAACCGAAGAGCGTCGCCGCGATCTGGCAAAACAAGCCAGGATGGAAGGAGAAGAAGCTAAAATCGGGGTTCGGAACGACCGAAAAGTGGCAAATAATGAGATCAAGCAACTCGATTGTTCGGAAGACATGAAAAAGAATCTGGAGATCGACATTCAGGAAATGACCGATAATCATATCAGCAAAATAGACAATATCCTCGCGGTGAAAGAAAAGGAGATCATGACGGTATAGGTGAGGGAACCAGGAAAAATATCATACGACAAGCGGCTTCCATGCCGCTTTCTTTATACACTTAGATGTGCGGGGCTGCTATGCAAGACAGCAGTTCTATTTCTGCTTCTCTGCTTGTTACCGGGCGTTTCAGTCTTAGCTCAGCAACCCGCTATACAAACCGAGAAGGACACCACAGTTACAGAGAAAAAGGCGAGTCCGTTTAAAACCGGGTTTTACGCTATCGGCTTCTTCGATGTGGACTTCAGGTATTTTATCAAATACAACAATTACGAAGGTATTCGTCTTGGTTTTGGCGGGGTGACCAACGATAAGTTATCCGAACATTTCAAAGTGGGGGGCTATCTGGCACGCGGGTTCAAAGACAAGGATTTTAAGTTCAGTATAGGGGGAAGTGTGCGGGTTAACCAAGCCTACAATACTTGGCTCAACGGCTACTACTATGATGATATCAGGGAAATAGGCACCCTTAATTTTTTGACCGACAACCGGGTTTACTCCGTTTTCGAACCACGGCTGGTGAACGTTACCCAATTTTATAAATACCGTACCATCCTCGCCAACATTCAGCATGAATTCACGCCTAAGTTCCTTTCCGAATTCAGGCTCGGACATACCAAGGTAAACCAGATCGAGGATTATGCTTTCGTAAACGACGGAATCACGTATCGCGCTTACGAGCTTTCCGAAGTTACAGCCTCCGTTCGTATTAGTCCGAAAACCAATTTCCTTACTACTGAAGATGGCCGGATCGAATATTTTGACGGTTTTCCGAAGATTAGTGCTCAGGTTACCCAGGGGATCAAAGGCATAGGGAACAGCGATTTTAATTATACCTTATTCGGATTGAAGCTGGATTATTATATCAAGCGAACCGATCTTTCTTCAACTAATATTCTTCTGGAAGGAAACTATGCTCTTGGAGATGCCCCGCTTACGCATCTCTTTCACGCTTATCCTAACAGTCCCACAAAAGATGAGATCTTGCAGCGTTTTTCCGTTGCCGGCCGAAGAAGTTTTGAAACCATGTATTTCGGGGAGTTCTTTTCAGATAAACTGGCTACCCTGCATGTGAAACACAGTTTGAGGAGATTTTACTTCTCTAGCCGCTTTAAACCCGAGCTTGTATTCATCACCAGGCATGCCATCGGCAGTCTTACCGACAGAGAGAGGCATAACGGGATTCCATTTAATACGCTGGAGGAAGTCTATTCTGAATCGGGCTTTGAACTAAATAAACTCATCTTCGGTTTCGGACTGAGTTTCGCCTACCGATACGGATTCTACAACCTCCCAGAATTTGAGGACAATATCTCCTTTAAATTCACCTTCTACCTCAATTTATAAAGGCTGTAATGCCATAGGTCCGTCGTAAATTAATACCTTTGCGCCACTTTTAAAGAGGGAGGAGTGGAGAAGCTTTTCAGCATAGGATTTTGGAGCACAGTAGCTCGGTTTATACTGCGAAACCGAACATTTATACTCATAGGCATTGCATTGATAACAGTCCTGCTGGCGTTGCAGTGGAAGCATATGAGATTCACGTATACGGAGGCCAATCTGTTACCGGATGATCACGAAGTAAATATCGCGTATAACAAATTCCTTGCGGAATTTGGAGAAGAGGGCAACCTTATCGTAATCGGAGTTAAGGATTCGCGTTTGTTCCATCCTGACAACCTCCGCGCCTGGAACGATCTTTCGGACGAATTACAACAATCCCCGGAAGTGGAATTTACCTTATCGCTGGGGAATCTAAAAAAATTAGAGAAGAGAGAGGATTCCATTGGCTTTCACCTGGTACCCTTTATGACGGATTCGGTAATGGACGCCGACAGTATCTCGAATCTCCGTCACGAATTATTCAACAAACTTCCGTTTTACGAGGGGCTGATCTACAGTCCGGGAAAGGAATCGGTGCGCACCGCCATTTATTTAAACAAGGAAATCGTTAACACCGCGGCGCGAAAAGACTTTATTATAAGCTTGCTTATTCCCCGGATTGAGCAATTCGAAGAAGAAACGGGGATAGAGGTTTACACTTCCGGCATGCCCTATATCCGTACGCTGAATTCACAGAATATCATAGATGAGATCGGGATGTTTATCGGGGCAGCCCTGCTGATTACCTCCATGATTTTCTTTTTCTTTTTCAGGTCCTTTCGGGCTACCCTGATTTCGATGGTGACCGTAATTATTGGTGTAATGTGGGCCTTCGGAATACTGGGGCTTCTCCATTACGAAATAACCGTGCTCACGGCGCTTATTCCCCCGCTTATTATTGTAATAGGAATTCCTAACTGTATTTTCCTTATCAACAAGTACCAGCAGGAAATTAAAACTCATGGCAACCAGGCCAAATCCCTTCAACGGGTTATCAGCAAGGTTGGGAATGCCACTTTAATGACCAATGTAACGACGGCTTCCGGATTTGCAACCTTTATGCTAACCAATAGTCAGTTGCTTAAAGAGTTTGGTATTGTAGCTTCCATCAATATCATTGCTATATTTCTCCTGAGCCTGTTCATCATTCCCATTGTTTACAGCTATATGGCGGTTCCTAAATACAAGCACTTAAAGCACCTTAATAAACAATGGATTGGCAGGTTCGTCGACTGGATGGAGCGTATGGTACGGGAGCACCGAATTGCGATATACATCAGTGCGGTGATATTGCTCTGCGGAAGTATCATTGGTATTTATAATATGCGAATTTCCGGCAGTATCATCGAGGATATGCCAAAGACCGCAGGGTTTTACAACGATATTAAATTCTTCGAAGGGGAATATGAAGGCATTATGCCTCTGGAAATACTGGTGGACACCGGCCGTAAAAAAGGTGTGATGAAACTCGCCACCTTAAAACGAATAGAAGAACTCCAGCAGTACCTGGAGGAAATTCCCGAATTCTCCCGTCCTGTATCTGTAGCAGAATTGGTAAAGTATTCCAAACAGGCTTATTATAACGGCAACCCCGAATATTATCAATTACCGAATAGCCAGGAACGCACTTTTATACTCTCGCATGCGAAGAGCAGTGCCAGCGAAGCGAATTTGCTGCGTAGTTATGTCGATTCCACCGGACAGTTTGCCAGGATCACCACCTTTATGAAGGACACAGAGACCGAGCGGTTCGAACGTATTGAAGAGGACCTTAGGACTAAGATCGATAAGATATTTCCTCCGGACAGGTATTCGGTAGAAATTACAGGCAAGGCCCATGTCTTTCAGAAGGGTACCAAATACCTGGTGCGAAACCTGGTGGTTTCCTTGTCTCTTGCCGTGTTGCTCATTGCTCTGTTTATGGCCTGGATGTTCCGAAGCTTCCGTATGATACTGGTTTCTTTAGTGCCAAACCTGCTTCCGCTGCTCATCACAGCCGGATTAATGGGGTTTTTAGGAGTGCCAATCAAACCTTCTACCATCCTGGTATTTAGTATTGCCTTCGGAATTTCAGTAGATGACACTATTCATTTCCTGGCTAAGTACAGGCAGGAACTAATTGCCAGCAACTGGAAGATAAAACGATCGGTATATGCAGCCCTAAGAGAGACCGGGGTGAGTATGTTCTATACTTCTATTGTGCTCTTCTTTGGTTTTTCTGTGTTTACAATTTCCAGTTTTGGCGGGACCGTAGCCCTGGGAGCCCTGGTGTCGGCCACCCTTATGTTTGCAATGTTATCTAATTTACTGTTACTGCCTTCGTTGTTATTATCCCTGGAAAAGAACATCGCCAATAAAGAAACGCTTAAAAAACCCGCTCTAAGCATTATTCCGGAGCAGGAAGACGAATTGGAAGACGATCGCTGATTTGTTGTCGGATTTGCAACTAAAAACTATCTTTACGCCCTTAAAACTTGGCACATGCAACACACTGAAATCGCTAAGATTATTCGAATGGAACCTTCACCCGTGGAGATCGTGGTTAAAGGCTGGGTTCGGTCATTCAGAAGTAACAGATTTATTTCGCTGAACGATGGCTCTACCATTAAAAATTTACAATGCGTAGTCGACTTCGAGAACTTTGAAGAGGAATTGCTTAGGAATATTACCACAGGCGCTGCGCTCAAGGTAACCGGAGTACTGGTTGAAAGTCAGGGCCAGGGCCAGGATGTCGAGGTTCAGGTAAGTGAAGTTGAGGTCCTGGGGAAAGCAGACCCGGAAGAAGTGAAACGCACCATTCTCTCTCCAAAAAGACATACGATGGAGAAATTGCGGGAACAGGCACATCTCCGTATCCGTACAAATACGTTTTCGGCGGTGATGCGCACCCGGTCGAAGCTGGCCTTTGCAGTTCATGAATTCTTTCAGAAGAACAATTTTTTCTATATGAACTCCCCTATTATTACGGGAAGTGACGCTGAAGGTGCCGGAGAAATGTTCCGCGTTACCTCATTACCCCCCGTGAATCCACCCCTTAATGAAAATGGAGAGATAGATTATAAAGAGGATTTCTTTGGCAAGGAGACAAATTTAACCGTAAGCGGGCAGTTGGAGGGGGAAACCTATGCAATGGGACTGGGTAAAATTTATACGTTCGGGCCTGCATTCAGGGCTGAAAACAGTAATACTTCCCGACATTTAGCTGAATTTTGGATGATAGAACCGGAAATGGCTTTTTACGACCTGGACATGAATATGGACCTGGCCGAAGAATTTATTCAATACGTGATAAAATATGCGCTTGAACACTGTGCGGACGACCTTGAATTCCTGGAAACCCGCCTTCTGAATGAAGAAAAGAATAAACCCCAGGCTGAACGCAGTGAGCGGCCGCTTAGAGAGCGATTATCGTTTATCACCGAAAACAATTTCAAAAGGGTTACCTATACAGAGGCTATCGATATCTTAAAGCGAAGCAAGCCGAATCAGAAGAAAAAATTCAAATACCTCATCGAGGAATGGGGTACCGACCTGCAGAGCGAACATGAGCGTTACCTGGTTGAAAAGCATTTTAAATGTCCTGTCATCCTCTTCGATTATCCGGCTACCATCAAAGCCTTCTATATGAGGCTGAATGACGACGGCAAGACCGTTCGTGCCATGGACGTATTGTTCCCGGGTATAGGCGAAATCGTAGGTGGTTCACAAAGAGAGGAGCGATACGATGTACTTCTGGACAAAATGCGGGCCATGGATATTTCGGAAGAAGAGTTGTACTGGTACCTGGATCTGCGAAAATTCGGGACCTGTGTTCACAGTGGATTCGGCCTTGGATTTGAAAGGCTGGTTCAGTTTGTCACCGGAATGGGAAATATACGCGACGTAATTCCATATCCAAGAACTCCCGGCAATGCCGATTTCTGATCAATCGCTGTAAAGACCTTTAAATATTGGGTTCTTTCAGAAAAAAACATTTCACAAGCTTTTATTAAAAAGGGGCTGCTTTCACTATAAAGTAGTCCCTTTTTTTTAAATTTATACATCACTAGAAATGCAGTATGTTAAAGCAACAGTTAAACTTTAAATTATCCCAGAAGCTTTCTCCTCAGCAAATTCAGCTGATGAAGCTGATTCAATTGCCTACCCAGGCATTCGAGCAGCGTATTGCCCAGGAGATGGAGGAAAATCCTGCGCTGGAATCGGGCAAGGAGGAGCTCGATGAGTTTAACGATGATTTTGGCGATGACACCTACGAGGACACTTACGACGAGGGAACCGAGGTAATTGAAACCGAGATCAATGTGGACGATTATCTCAGTGATGACGAAACTCCGAGTTACAAACTCTCCGCCAACAACTACAGCGCCGATGACGATGAAAAACAGACCCCTTATGCATCGGGAACTTCCTTTAACCAGCACCTGCTGCAGCAATTAAGCACCTACAGACTCGACGAGGAAGCCGAAGAAATTGCCAGGTTCCTGGTGGGAAGTGTAGACGAGAGTGGGTATATCAGAAGGGAGCTTAACGATATCCTTGACGATCTTGCATTTACCCAAAATGTGTACACCACGGTCGAAAAGATAGAAAAAGTACTTAGGTTGGTACAGGAACTCGATCCTGCCGGGGTGGGTGCCAGAAACCTAAGAGAATGCCTGTTAATTCAATTACATCGCAAGGCACCAACCGAATCGGTCGATCTGGCGACTAAGATCATTGACGAGGCCTTCGATCACTTTACCAAAAAGCATTATAAGAAACTACTTCAGAAATACGATATAACTGAAGAACAATTGCGGGGAGCCATTCACGAGATCGAGGGCTTAAATCCCAAGCCGGGTGGTACCTACTCAGGGAACACCCGTATGGTGGAACACGTGGTTCCCGATTTCGCAATAAAGATTGTCGACGGCGAGCTGGAACTTACCCTTAACGGGCGGAATGCCCCCGAATTACACGTATCCCGGGAATATACCAATATGCTTAAAGGCTATAAGGAGGCCAAGGACAAGTCGAAATCGCAAAAGGATGCCGTGATGTTTATAAAACAGAAGCTGGATGCCGCAAAATGGTTTATCGACGCTATTAAGCAGCGGCAGCAAACCCTGTTTGTAACCATGAACTCCATCATGCATCACCAGGAGGAGTATTTCCTCACCGGGGATGAGCGTAAATTAAAACCGATGATCCTGAAAGATATTGCCGATAAGATCAACATGGATGTGTCTACTGTTTCGAGGGTAGCCAACAGTAAGTACGTGGATACGCCCTACGGCACCAAGCTCATCAAGGAATTCTTCAGTGAGTCGATGAAAAATGACCAGGGAGAGGATGTATCTACCCGAGAGATCAAAAAGATCCTGGAAATGACCATTTCGGATGAAAACAAGAGAAAGCCTCTTACCGACGATAAACTGGCCAAAATTCTTAAAGAGAAGGGATATCCTATCGCAAGACGAACCGTAGCCAAATACAGGGAGCAACTGGATCTGCCGGTTGCGCGATTAAGAAAAGAAATTTGATGAACATCTTTTTACGTGCCGCAGCTTATTTGTTTCATCCCCTGCTGATGCCCTTACTGGGTACATTGCTTTATTATTTTATCACGCCGCGATATGTCGAACCCGAACTGCTAATTGCTAAATTAACGGCGGTTTGTATAATTACCTTCCTGATTCCACTGGTAACATTCTTCCTTTTGAAAAATCTGAAGTTGGTTTCCAGCATTCATTTGGAAGCGGTTTCGGAACGCAAGATTCCTTTGATGTTACAGAGTATACTACTGCTGTTGATTATAAAGATGGTTTTCGATCCTTACGACAGTCCGGAGTTGTATTATTTCTTTGTAGGAATATTATTCTCAGCCCTAACGGCCTTAATACTGGTTTTTTTCAAGATCAAGATCAGCTTACACCAAATGGGTATAGCCGGGGTGACCATGTTTCTCATCGCTTTAAGCGCTCACTTTAAGGTAAATCTGTTGTTGTGGATCATTGCTCTATTCGTGGCTAACGGCTGGGTGGCCTCTTCTCGTTTGCATACAGAATCGCACCTGAATTCAGAGCTGATAATTGGGCTCTTTATCGGGCTCCTTCCTCAGCTTATCTTATTGAACTTCTGGCTATAGGATGTAGAACATCAGCCCTACTTTGATGGTCTTGAAATTCACTTCGTCCCCCATATCGGTAAGGGCGTCCTTGAAGAAAGGATTAACGCTGTAATACACATAGAAGTTGAAGGTGTTGTAACCAAAACTCAGACTGGCTCCCAGCCTCAACCTGTCGAACTCGGGTATGTCGGTTTGATAGACTTCGTTGTTGGGCTGTTTAAAGCTGGATTTATACCAAAAGGTATATCCGATGCGCAAACCGGTATAGATTCTCCAGAATTTATATGAAGTGGCCGTAGAGGTCCGCCACCGGAATTGTATAGGCACCTCAAGAGTGGATGTACTAAACTGATTAACATCAAAATCGATATCCTCATCCAGTACCCTGAATACTGTTTGCTCGTTGTCGAGCTCTCCGATAAAAAGGTTGTGCCCGAATCGATCGATCGACATACCGAGACCGACTGCAATGGCCACATTTCTTCGTTCATTAACGGGCATATCCCGCAGGTATCCGAAATGCAGTCCTCCCGAAAGCCCTCTTGAGACCACATTATCGGGAACGTCTGAGAGCAGGTTATATGTTGCCCCAACATAGAACTGGTCTTCCCGGTATCGCTGGTCTGCCGGCGGCTGAATCGTATCCTGGGCAACAGCAGTAACCCCTGTAATGAGAATGAGATAAAGGATGCCGAAATGAAGTCTGTCCCGCATAGGTTAAAGATAATAGTATTTCGAATTATAAAACAAAAACGCCCCGGCTATATTGCCAGGGCGCTATATTTTTCGATAGAAATTGTATTAATTACTAACCAATTCGTTTCCGGGTGTGGTAATGTACATGATCTTCAATAGATTTCGTTCTCTCAAAACCTGTTTGATATCACTAACGAGTCCCGTATTGGTTTCTCCGTCGACCTTTAAAGCCACGTACACCTTGTCCTGAAGCTCAGGACGAAGTTTACGCCTGGCTTCTTCCAGGGCCAATCCTATATTACTTATATCGGTATATTTATCGCCTATTTGCACTCTACCTTCGGTACCAAACTTGTCCTGATAGCGAGAACTCGGTTTGCCTGCGTAGATAAAAACGGCGCGATCCTTTTTTAGTTTTTCAACCTGATCGGCCTTGGGAAGTTCATTCTTCACCAATAGGTCTGTATCTCTCAATACGGTAACAACCATAAAGAAAAACAGTAACATAAAGACAATATCCGGTAATGAGGCTGTATTGACAGCCGGAATTTCACCGCCTTTTTTCTTTTTGAATTTTGACATAATCTCCTCTCGTTTATTGTGCTTTAGTTTTCGGTTCGGCTTCAGAAAGCTTCAGTGGAAATAACTTTTGAATTACTTCCAGTTTTTCCTTGGCTGCCTCTTCATTCCCCTGAAAGGTGCCCTCATTAATGGCCCTGCTCACATCCGTAAACTTCCATCCGTAAAGGCGTTCCGATTCCCGGTCCCTAAGGTGGTTATATGCAGCCACCAGTTCATTCTGAACGGCGATGTACATTTTATAGGAAGTAAGCCTGTCGTTCTGAACACTTATTACCGCTTTGTCGGGATTATCTGAAGAAGAAGGACTTCTTTTCCCTTTACAATACGAGCAATATTCCGGACTACCTGCAGGAGCGCCACCATTATCCAGAAATTCGATAGCAGCTTGCTTAAGATCTTTTAATTGCATCAGTTCATCCTCAACCAGCAACTGATCATCCTTGTTTACATTAACAATAAACAGGTTCTTTTGCTTGATCAGAGGAGGTTCTTCCGTTGGAGGCTCTATCGGGGGTAGCTGACGTGCTATTCCTTTATCTTTTTCTATTGTTGTGGTAACAAGAAAAAAGATAAGTAACAGGAATGCAATGTCCGCCATGGACCCGGCATTAACCTCAGGTGTTGCTCTTCTTCCCATTATCTAGTAGACATTTTTTTAATTCCGCTTAAAACCATTGCTCCAATCGCCAGAATTGCCAGAATGTAAAACGTATACAATCCGGTACCTACCCATTTAGAACCACTTTCAGATAACATTTCACCATCTCTCATTTCGACTGAAGTCCCATCCGCCAGCACGTAGGCAATAATAATTACCAGTAAAAAGGCGCCGACAGACATTAAGGTCTTTTTCAAATTTCCAGAGAATATTCCTTTCAATACATAGACAAGTACGAGTAATAACGTAAGTGCCAGTATAATATACGCTACGTACATCTGGAAATCCAGTCCGTTACCATTAACCAATACCATGATCAGGGAAACGATACCGGCAACTGCCAGCAGAAGCGCAATTATTTTAAATACTTTGTGTAATCCCATTCTGTTTAGATTTTGGGTTAATTATCTTTTGTTCTTGTAGTCAACCAACATATCTATCAAGGTGATAGATGCATCTTCCATACTGTTTACAATACTATCGATCTTAGCGATGATGTAGTTGTAAAAGATTTGAAGGATAATAGCAACTATAAGACCGAATACGGTTGTTAGAAGTGCTACTTTAATACCTCCTGCTACAAGAGATGGGTTCATATCTCCGGCGGCTTCGATCTTATCGAATGCCAAAATCATACCAATTACAGTTCCCATGAAACCAAGCATGGGTGCGAGTGCGATAAACAATGATATCCAGGATACGTTCTTTTCCAACTGTCCCATTTGAACACCTCCGTAAGCGATAACAGCCTTTTCGGCGGCCTCGATACTTTCGTCGGCGCGGTCAAGTCCCTGATAGTAAATGGAAGCAACAGGTCCTTTAGTGTTTCTGCAAACTTCTTTGGCAGCTTCTACGCCTCCACTATTCAGAGCGTCTTCAACATTTTCAGCGAGCTTCTGAGTATTAGTGGTAGAAAGATTTAAATAAATAATTCTCTCGATAGCAATTGCTAGCCCAAGAATTAAACACAACAATACAATTCCCATAAACCCCGGGCCACCTTCAATGAATCGCTGTTTAAGATTTTGATGCCATCCTTGTGGTTCATCCGCGACAACGGCTTCTTCGTCATCTTGAATAATCGTAACCGTAGCTGCAGTTACCAGGGATTGAGCACTGGTCGGCATAGTTTGAGCAGCTGTTGCATTTGCGTTAAATGTTCCCGCAAAACATAATGCGGCAATTGCCATAATAGAAAATAATTTTTTCATTGCTATCGACTTAAAGTTTGATTTTAGTTAAAGGTTTAAAGATATAAAAATAATTAGTTAATGCGCAATAATTATATGAATGAGACCGCATATGTTCTATAATTCCGTTGAAATTTCACATTCTCTGGACTAAATGAGGGATCCTATGCTGAAACCTCTGGATTTACAGGAATCAATTACTATTTTCACCGAAAATCTGAATGAACACAGAAGCTGCGCATCTCCAAGTTCCTCGCTCGAGAATTTGCTGAAGCAAATCTGCGATGATCCCCGACGGGATTAGCTCGCTGTCGCTCGCTGATCCCTTAAGACAATGCTGGCAATGAACACAGATGCTGCGCATCTCCAAGTTCCTCGCTCGAGAATTTGCTGAAGCAAGCTTCGACAAATTCTCTCGCTCGTAACTTCATTCGCAGAGAGGAAGGGATTCGAACCCTCGATACGCTTTTGGCGTATACACACTTTCCAGGCGTGCGCCTTCGACCACTCGGCCACCTCTCTATTCAAATCCGAATCGCAATCCGGAAAGGGCTGCCAAATAACAAAAAAAATGGCGGGTTTTAAAATAAAATCGAGAGAAATTTCAGGTCATTTCGCCCCGAATAGAGGTTTCAAAAAAAGTAGCGAACGTCTGGGGTGAAATTTGCTGTCCTAATAAATACATCACTTTGGCCAGCGCAGCTTCAGTAGTAATATCCTTACCCGAAATAACGCCCATTTTCTTTAATTCCACACTGGTCTCGTACATCCCCATTGTTACACTACCCCCGGAACATTGAGTGACATTGATCACGGGAATACCTCGCGCTATTACAGCCTTCAGTTGATCGAGAAACCATTCTTCAGTAGTAACATTGCCACTGCCGTAAGTCTCCAGTACCAATCCTTTCATTTCGGGATAAGACAGCATATACTCGAGCGTATCGCGATCCATGCCCGGGAACATCTTCAGTAAAACCACTCCGGAAACAAGATTCTTATGCACAATAAGGTTCTCGTCTGATTCCGGAACCAAAAGTGCCGTTTCATTTACCCGCAGATTAACGCCGCTTTCGGCAAGGGCAGGGTAGTTCAAGGAAGCAAAGGCCTCAAAATGTTCAGCGTTGATCTTGGTGGTACGATTGGCACGATACAACTTGTATTCAAAATAAAGACAAACTTCCTGAATCAAAGCTGCACCCTTATTCCTTAAAGCGGCTATCTGTATTGAGGTGATTAAATTCTCTTTGGCATCTGTCCTTAGATCTCCAATTGGCAATTGAGATCCAGTAAATACTACGGGTTTCTTCAGATTCTCCAACATAAAGCTTAGGGCCGAGGAGGTATAGGACATGGTGTCGCTACCGTGTAATACCACAAATCCGTCGTATTGATTATAATTCTCCTCAATGATTGTAGCCAGCTGAACCCAAAAACCAATATTCATATTCGAACTGTCGATAGGTTTGTCGAAACTCGTGGTTGAAATTGTACAATCCAACAATTGAAGTTCGGGAATATAGGTTAAGAGGTCGGCAAAATTAAAATTCGAAAGTGCTCCCGAACTGTAGTCCTTTATCATACCAATGGTTCCCCCGGTATAGATCAAAAGTATTTTGGCTTGATTTTTCATAATTAAATTCCGAAGACTTCTTTTGAATTTTGTGTTGTAATCTCGGCAACTTCCTCCACGCTGAGCCCGTATAACTGCGCCACTTTTTCGCAGATCAACTTAAGATAAGCGCTTTCATTCCGTTTGCCGCGAAAGGGTACCGGGGAAAGGTAAGGGGAATCTGTTTCCAAAACAATATGTTTTATATCAATTGAGTCGAGAAAACCATCGATCTTGCCGTTTTTAAAAGTAACCACTCCTCCTATCCCCAGTTTCATATTAAATCCTATCGCCCTTTTCGCCTGCTCAAAAGTTCCGGTAAAACAATGAAAAATGCCGTACAGGTCGTCGTCTTTTTCGGTTTCTAACACTTCGAATATCTCATCGAACGAATCTCTGCAATGAATCACGATGGGCAGTTTATGTTTTTTTGCCAGTTTTATCTGTCGCTTAAACGCTTCCTTTTGTATCTCCAAAGTAGAACGATCCCAATAGAGATCAATGCCAATTTCCCCAACAGCAACAAACTTTCTTTGCTTAAAAAGCTTTTCAACCAGTTCCAATTCATCTATATAGGACCCGGGTTTTACAGATGTGGGGTGAAGCCCCATCATAAGGTGTACTACATCGGGATAATCTTTTTCCAAGCGGAGCATGGATTGCAGATAGGTGGAATCTATGGCGGGAATAAAAAACCTGGAAACTCCTGTTGCCTGAGCCCTAGCCATCATTTCACCCCTGTCCTCATCGAAGGCTTCGCTGTATAAGTGTGTATGCGTATCGGTAAGCATGGCTACAAAGCTAACTATTTTGTTAGCTATATTTGTCATAAAAAAGGCGTGACTACACTAAGAAAATTGCTGGAATCGAGTGAGTATTACAGAATTCCACTTAAAAAGTTAACGACGGGACATTATAAGCTGCGTGCCAGTATAAACGGGCAACCCGGCTATTTTATACTTGATACCGGCGCTTCAAACAGCTGCATCGGATTTACGAGCGTTCTCCATTTCCGTATGAAATCTGAAGACAGCGATGTAAAGGCAGCCGGCGCCGGTGCCACAAATATGATAACCAATATAGGCAACGATAATACCTTCGAGCTTGGCGGAAAAACCGTCAACAATATGTCCTTTGTTATCCTGGACCTGGAACACGTAAACGAAGCACTTGAACAGGCAAACGAGGAAGCGGTGGACGGAATAATCGGGGCAGATTTCCTTAAAGCCAATCGGGCAGTCATTGATTATGGAAGGAATGTACTGTACGTGAAATAGAAAATTACTATATATTTGTGTACTAACCAGTTCCCCAAAAAATACTTATAGATGTTGGTCGTGACCAGAATCATAGTCATTCTAATCTTAACACTTCCTTTTTTCGGGTGGGCGCAGGATATTACTTTTTATAAGAAATTAGCTCAAACTGCTTCAACAGACGGAGAACGATTAGTAGCAATGGATTCTGTGGTAAGCAAGGCTTCCAAGCTCGACCTCGACTCTTTCGTTAAATACAGCCTGGAATATATTGAATTCGCAAAGGAACTCGACAGCATAAATGCCGCTGCGCGAAAAATGATTCGGGTCCATCACAGCCTGAGTGTGCTGAAAAATGATCCGCGTAAAGCATTGACCATTATAGACGGTATCCTGGCCAGGAAATACAAGATCACCAGCAGTTACCTTCTGGGGGGACTCTATCTGAAAAGAGGAATGTCCAATAACAAGTTAAACCTCAACGATGCAATCGAGGATTATAAGCTGGCCATTGCTAACTTTTCGGACGAGGATTCTCTGTATGTAGCAGACGCTTATTTGTTCAGCGGACAGGCATATTCGAATATGGGTAAATTCGTCCCGGCGGGTGAAAGTTACCGGAAAGCTTACGATTATTTCGAAGCCCTGAAAGATTATGAATATATGTTCTACGCGCAACAGGGAATTACCACCATGTTCAGCATGAATGGTTTTCACGAAAAAGCGATGACAGAACGGCAAAAGAATATTGCGAACATTCTGGAACTTGGACTTCTGCACCATCTTCCAACCGAATACTATAATCAGGCCCTGGATTACGAGAAAATAGGTAATAAGGAAAAATACCTGGAATTTCTTATGAAGGCCGAATCGGCCTTGTCCGAATCCATAGATAAAAAAGAAAAGACCTCCAATGCCCTGTATATTTATACCGAACTTGTAGATTATTACTGCGAGCAGGGGAATCTCACGGCAGCCGAAAAATACCTGAAACTTATAAACGAATACAACAGGGATTCCACGGGCGACCTTATTACAGTATGCCAGTTTTTAGGGGCGAATGCCAGGTACAATTATACGGTAGGCAACTATGATATTGCATTGCAATACGCCAAGCAACGACTTAAATATGCACTAATCCTGAAGTACGAGGAGAATATTCTGGCATCGCACAAAATGCTTTCGGAAATCTATTCGGCCCAGAAAGAGTACAAGGAAGCAATGGAGCATGAATTGAGTTATTCAACGCTCAAGGACTCCATTTACAACCGGGAAGTGGCAATTTCTCTGGCTTATTACCAAACCCTGTATGAAACCGAAAAAACCGAAAGAGACCTGGTTGAAAAGAACACCAGCATTCAACTTCTCGAGAAGGACAATCAGACGTTCCGCAACCTTTTGATCTTTGGTGGAGTTGCACTTTTGCTGTTTTTTGGGGTGATCCTCTTATACCGGAATCAACTCTATTTCAAAAACAAAAAGATCCTTCAGGAAAAATTCAGTCAGAAATTAATTGTCTCCCAGGAAGAGGAACGGATGCGGATCTCCAAAGACCTGCACGATGGCCTGGGGCAGCGGTTGTTGGTTATAAAGAATAAATTAATTGCCTCCGGCGATGCAGAAACCCGGAATATGGTGGATGAATCCATTGAGGAAGTAAGGACTATTTCGCGCGATCTTCACCCGTTTCAGCTTCAGGAAATGGGTATTACCAAAGCCCTGGAGTATACCATCACCCAGATCGACGAGAATACCTCATTATTTATTTCATCTGAAATCGATAATATCGATAATATTTTTAACAAAGAAGCTGAAGTGAATATTTACAGAATTGTCCAGGAAAGCCTAAGTAATGTACTCAAACATGCAAAAGCTGAAGCCAGCAAGGTATCTGTGAAAAAATTAACTAATATTGTAGTAATCTCTGTCAAGGACAATGGGGTTGGGTTCGATTTTCCTGAAAAATTTCAGAGTGTAAAGTCTCTGGGGCTTAAGACGCTTCTGGAACGGACAAAATTTTTAAATGGCAATATGAAAGTGGAATCGATTGCAAACATTGGTACTACGCTTCAATTTCAATTTCCAATCTCGTGAGACACCAGTCTATTATAACAGCCGATGATCACCCGTTACTCCTTAAAGGATTAAACGACTTCCTCATTGAAAAGAAATACAATATCGTAGGGAGTGGTTCTACGGGCAGGGAGGCGTATAACCTAATCACCAAATTAAAGCCGGATATTGCCATCCTCGATATACAGATGCCGTTTATGTCCGGACTCGAGATTGCGAAAAAATGTAAGACTAACGGCCTGCACACTAAAATCGTTCTCATTACCCTTCACAAGGAAAAAGAGTTGTATAACAAGGCTCAGGAACTAAATATCTTTGGGTATATCTTAAAGGAATTTGCCATAGAGGAAATAGAGAACTGTATTGATACAGTTTCACAGGGCGAACCCTATTTCAGTCAGAAAATTACCGATATGCTGAACGTAAACGCCGCAGACGACGAAGCCTTGAATGTTCTTACACCTTCCGAAAAGAAAATTTTAAAGCTAATTGCCCGTAACAAGACCAATAAGGAAATTGCCTCCCTTCTTTTTATTTCATATCGAACTGTTGAAAAGCACCGCTCCAATATTATCCACAAGCTAAATCTGGAGCCAAAAACCAACAGTTTACTCAGCTGGGCCAAGGAACATCACGATAAATTGCAGTAATAAGGCCCTGTTATAAAAGAATTTACGTGTTAACACGTATTTCAGATTAGAGAAAACTTTCTGAATTTTACTACATGAAAGGTCTTATGATATCTAAAAAAGATAAGCATAATAAGAGCGTAGTTCAGAGAGTATTCGTAATTGCACTTGCAGTTTGTATAGTGACAGTTATATTACTGAATATTATAAACTATTTCGTTTCATAAAAAAGTCCGTTAAGATTTGACTAACTAACCAATAAAGCCCGGCATCAACCGGGCTTTATCAATTATATTGGTCTTATTATTCTCTATAGTTCCAAAGCTTTTTTCGCATCATTGTTCATCAACAATTCTGAAGGATTTTCCAGGGCTTCTTTTACTGCCACCAAGAATCCTACAGATTCCCTGCCATCGATTATCCGGTGATCGTAACTAAGTGCCACGAACATAACAGGTGCTGCTACGATGGCTCCGTCTTTCACGACAGGACGTTCCACTATATTGTGCATTCCGAGTATTCCCGACTGTGGTGGGTTGATAATTGGCGTGGAAAGCATACTCCCGAATACTCCTCCGTTTGAAATTGTAAAGGTTCCCCCCGTCATCTCATCGACGGTGATCTGTCCGTCACGAGCCCTCAGAGCAAGTCGTTTTACTTCGTTTTCCACTCCCCTGAAGGTAAGGTTTTCGGCATTTCTAATCACCGGAACCATTAAACCTTTCGGTCCGGAAACGGCGATGGAGATGTCTTTATAATCGTAAGTGATCTTGTAATCGCCATCGATCATTGAATTCACATCAGGATATAAATCCAGGGCGCGAACAACAGCTAGAGTGAAAAAGGACATAAAGCCCAGACTAACCCCGTGTTTGTCTTTAAATTTCTCCTTATACTGTTTCCGCAGTTCGAAGATGGCAGACATATCCACTTCGTTAAAAGTAGTCAGCATTGCGGTTTCATTCTTAGCAGAAACCAATCGTTCGGCAACCTTTCTTCTTAACATCGATAATTTCGTACGCTCGGTCCCCCGGGCTCCTTGTCCCGGAGTTCCCATTGAAGGGGTCGCCTTTACAGCATCGTCTTTGGTAATCCGGCCATCTCGTCCGCTTCCTTTTACGTTATCGGCCTCTATTCCTTTTTCATCCAATATTTTTCGTGCTGCCGGGGAAGCCGTACCGGTAGCGTAGGTCTTTTTAGCTCCCTGCTCTTGGGTGGAACTCTTTGATGGTGATTCGGTTAAGGCCTCAGCCTTTTCACCGGTATCTGCATTTTCCGCATCGGCCTTATCGAGGTCAGGACCTGAATTACCTTCGCCTTTCTCATCTCCCGGGTTCTTATAAGTCTCTGGTTGAGTTGCACCATCGGGCCTGGGTGCGTCTGTGTCTATTAAACAAACCACGTCTCCTACGGCCACTGCATCACCTTCTTCCGCTTTAAGTGTTATAATTCCACTCGCTTCAGCAGGTAACTCCAGGGTGGCTTTATCACTATCGACCTCGGCAATAGCCTGATCCTTTTCTACATAATCCCCATCCTCAACAAGCCATTGGGCGATTTCTACTTCGGTTATGGATTCTCCCGGTGAAGGGACTTTCATTTCTAATGCCATAATTCTATAATTTTCCTATACAAGGATTAGTTGTTAGTATCAGTATTATCAAAAACGCTTTCAATTACTCGCTTATGACGTTGCAAGCTTCTTGTTGAACTTCCCGAGGCCGGGGCGGCATACATCTTTCTGCTGCAAACTCGCCAATTCCTCGATTCTTCAAAGTGCATCAGCATATGTGAATACGCACCCATATTCTTAGGTTCTTCCTGAGCCCAGACGATGTCGGTGGCGTTCTTATATTTCTTTAAAATCTTCTCAATTTCGTTTTTCGGAAGTGGGAACAGTTGCTCTATACGCACCAGGGCCACATCCTTACGCCCTCGTTCCTCTCTTGCTTCCAGCAGGTCGTAATAGAACTTACCACTCAGAAAAACCAAAGTTCGTACATCTTTAACCTTAGCCTCCGGATCGTCGATTAACAGCTGAAAACTGCCATTTGCGAGTTCCTCTTTGGTAGAGACCACTTTTGGATGTCGAAGCAGGCTTTTAGGTGTAAATACAATTAACGGTTTTCTGAAATTCACCTTCATCTGCCTTCTGAGAAGGTGATAAAAATTAGCCGGAGTAGTGCAGTCGGCCACAAACATATTGTCCACGGCACATAATTGCAGATAACGCTCCATTCGTCCTGAAGAGTGCTCTGCACCCTGCCCCTCATATCCGTGCGGTAAAAGCATCACCAATCCGTTCTGTAGTTTCCATTTGTCTTCGGAAGCGGAAATGTACTGATCGATCATGATCTGCGCTCCATTGCTAAAGTCTCCAAACTGTGCCTCCCAAATTGTCAGCGTCTTCGGACTCGCCATTGCATACCCGTAATCGAAGCCTACTACACCGTATTCGGAAAGCAGTGAATTATAAATGTAAAAATCTCCTTGCTCCCTGTCAAGTTCATTCAGTAAGATAACTTCTTCTTCGCTATCTTCTACCTTTACCACCGCATGCCGGTGTGAGAAGGTGCCTCGCTCAACGTCCTGGCCGGAGATACGAACATCGTATCCTTCCTTCAGCAAGGTGCCATAGGCCAGTAATTCTCCCATAGCCCAGTCCAGGCGATTATCCTCGAAGTACATTGTATGCCGGGCTTCGATAAGTTTTGATATTTTCCTCAGAAACTTCTTATCCTCCGGTAATCTGGTAATCACTTCGGCCACCTTGTCCAACTCTTTCATTTTGAACGTAGTGTCGAAGGGTTTCACCATACTATCGCGTTCGGCATAGGTAAAACCGGTCCACTCATCCTTCATGATGGCGGTAATCTCGGTCTTCTCTTCCTTGCGTGAATCTTCCAGTTTCTCCTCCAGCTTATCTTTGTATTCCTGCTCCAGCTGTCTGGTGTGTCCTTTTTCGATGACGCCTTCATTCAACAATTTCTCCGCATAAATATCCCTCGGATTCCTATGCTTGGCAATCGCCTTGTATAATTTAGGTTGCGTAAATCGCGGTTCATCCCCCTCGTTATGCCCGTATTTCCTGTAACCCAGTAAATCGATAAATACATCCCTGCCGAATTCCATCCTGAAGTCCAGGGCGAACAATACGGCGTGTACCACGGCTTCTACATCGTCGGCATTAACGTGGAGAATTGGAGAGAGCGTAACCTTACCTACATCTGTACAGTAGGTAGATGATCGTCCGTCGAGGTAGTTTGTTGTGAACCCAACCTGGTTGTTTACCACGATGTGTATGGTTCCTCCGGTTTTATACCCTTCCAGTTGTGCCATCTGCACGACCTCATAGACAATTCCCTGACCGGCAATTGCGGCATCTCCGTGAACAACAATTGGGAGTACTTTACTGATGTTTTCCTTGTGGTGCCTGTCCTGTTTAGCTCTGGCGATCCCCTGAACAACGGCACCAACCGTTTCCAGGTGAGAAGGGTTAGGCGCTATGTTGAGGTTGATCTTTCTTCCTCCATCGGTTTCCCGATGCGAGGTCCATCCGAGGTGGTATTTCACATCCCCGTCGAAAATATCCTGCTCGTAATCCTTGCCGTCGAATTCACTGAAGATGTCCTTGGCACTTTTCCCGAAAATATTCGTAAGTGTGCTGAGGCGGCCGCGGTGCGCCATCCCCATTACAAATTGTTCCACGCCCTTAGCGGCCGCACTTTCAATAAGTGTATCCAGTGCCGGGATCAGGCTTTCCCCGCCTTCCAGTGAAAATCGCTTTTGCCCCACATACTTAGTGTGAAGAAAGTTTTCGAAGGACACCGCCTCGTTTAATTTTTTCAGAATGTATCGCTTCTGATCTGCGGAAAAATTTGGCTGATTGTCGTTTATATTGAGCTTCCGCTGAATCCATTCGATCTCCTCAGGTTTCCTGATATACATGTATTCGATCCCAATACTCTGACAATAGATCTTATTGAGATGAACCAGTATATTCTCGAGGGTAGCTTCTCCGATTCCAAGCACTTCGCCGGCCTGGAACTTTGTTTGCAGATCGCCGGAGCTTAAACCAAAATTCTCCAGATCGAGCGAAGGGGTATACTTCCTTCTTTCGCGTACGGGATTGGTCTTGGTAAAGAGGTGTCCACGAGTTCTGTAGCCGTCTATCAACCGGATAACCCGGAATTCCTTGAGCACGTTTTCCGGGATCCTGGCTTCAGCTTCAATGCCAAGGGCCTCGATGGAACCGTGTTCTATACCGAAATCGAAACCCTGAAAAAACGCCCTCCAGCTGGGTTCAATAGTATCGGGAAATTGCAAATATTTGTCGTAAAGTTCTGCGATATATGCAGGATGTACCGCATTGAGAAAAGAATATCGATCCATAATTGGAAAACCGAGGGTCATTAAATGATAAAACGGTACAAATTTACAACAAATCAAATAACTAAACCTTTTTAATCTATATATTTATAATCGTCGAGACACGAGAATTTCATATGAAAATCCCCCTTCCCAAGATAAAGTTCCTGTTACTTAATTTCTTGCTCCTGTGTATGTATTTTAATACAACTCACGGGCAGGAAACACCAAATGAATTTTGGAGTAAGGTCCGCTTTGGAGGGGGTGTCGGATTAAGTTTCGGGAGTGATTACTTCAGCGGGACCCTGGCTCCCAGTGCTATCTACGAATTCGATGAAAAATTTGCAGCGGGCTTAGGCCTTAATGCCACCTATCGCAGTGAGAAGGATTTTTACCGCTCTACCATCCTGGGTGGAAGCGTGCTGGCTCTGTACAATATAATTCAGGCTATACAGCTTTCAGCCGAGTTGGAACAGCTGAATGAAAATCGACGATACGACCAGCGGCTTATATTTGTGCGGGAACCTGAAACCAACTTTTGGTACACGGCCTTGTTTTTAGGAGCGGGTTATCGGCTTCAGCATGTTACCGTGGGTTTGCGATATGACGTACTTTATAAAGAAGGTGAGAGTATTTACGGAACGGCCTGGCTGCCTTTTGTAAGAGTGTACTTTTAAATTCTCCTGGTCATCAGCCACTTTCCGAAATCGCGAAGTTGTTGTTTATGGGTCTCCGGTAATTGGATATCGTTTAAGACCGAATTGGCGGTATCGGTATATGTATTAATAGCTTTTTTAGTAGCCTCTACAGAGCCGGAATTGATGAATATCTGCCTGGCAATAATTATTTTCTCTGAAGGATTTTCAGACTGAGTGCCGTAAAGTTCCCTCAGTTTATATGCATCCTCTTTAGCTCCGGAATTTAGCGCCTGAAGGTACAAAAAGGTCTTTTTGTTCGAGATAATGTCCCCTCCTAACTGTTTTCCGAAGGAATCCGGATTTCCGAAGGCATCGAGGTAGTCGTCCTGTAACTGGAATGCAATGCCGAGATTTTTCCCAAATTCGTATATCCTATCTGCATCTGCCTCGGGCGCATTTGCCACAACAGCGCCCATCTTCATAGCTGCTCCCATTAAAACCGCGGTCTTGTATTCGATCATTTTCAGATATTCGGCTATACTTACATCGTCGCGATTCTCGAAATCGACATCGTATTGCTGGCCTTCACAAACCTCGATCGCTGTCTTGCTAAAAAGTTCAGCCAGGGACACGAATAATTTTGGTTCGTAGGCTTCAAAGAGCTGGTAGGCCAGGATGAGCATGGCGTCTCCGGAAAGAATCCCGGTGTTCAAGTCCCATTTTTCATGTACGGTTTCCTGCCCCCGTCTCAGGGGTGCATTATCCATAATGTCGTCGTGAATAAGCGAAAAATTATGAAAGAGCTCCACTGCCAGTGCGGCATTCATGGCTTTCAGCTGATCTTCACCAAAGAAGTCGCAACACATTAAGGTTAGAACCGGGCGAAGGCGTTTTCCTCCTAGTGAAAGTATATACCTAATAGGTTCGTAAAGTGAGGAGGGCTCTTCCTTTTTTATAGCCGCAGACAAACGGATTTCGAGGGATTTGCTGTATTTCTCTAGTAGTTGCATGCAGGAAGATTTGTCGCTAAAATACTGTTTGTAATGATAAATACGATAAGGGCATTCCAAAAAAGTTTCAATGTTACATAAATGTTAAAAAAATGTAAAACTTTGGAAACTTTTTAGGTTTTTATAGTTTCCGTTATACATTTGCGCTTCATTATGAAGGAAAATATTATAGAAAAAGCCGCCAAGATGTTTCTCACTCTGGGCTTTAAAAGTGTGACCATGGACGATATCGCCAATGAACTGGCCATATCGAAAAAGACGATCTATACCCATTTTAAAAATAAAACAGCCCTTGTGAAGGCGGTGACCCTTGGAGTGTTCGATACAATTTGCCACGGTATCGATTGTATTTGCGATCTGCAGAAAGACCCCATTGAAGAATTATACGAAATCAAGAAGCTGGTAATGCTTCATCTTAAAAATGAGCGGGCATCCCCCCAGTTCCAATTACAAAAATATTATCCACAGATCTATTCAGAATTAAAGATGCTCCACTATTCAAAAATGACCCAATGCACCCTTCGAAACTTACAGCGCGGAGTGGAGCTTGGTTTATACCGCGAAAACCTCGACATCGACTTTGTATCACGGATCTATTTTATCGGGGTCAACGGACTTAAGGATGAGCAATTGTTTCCTCTGGAGACTTTCGACAGGGTTAAACTCATGGAGGATTATCTCGAATATCACCTAAGAGGAATTGTCACAAAAACAGGCTTACAAACCCTCAACAAATTCATTAAAACCAACGTGCAGAATGCGTAACTTTCTCCTACTCTTCACCCTCTGTTTCTCAGCAATTTCCCTTTACGGACAAACTTCTGCTGAGTATAGTTTTTCTTTAGATGAAGCCATTGTATTTGCCCTGGATAGCAATTATACAGCTATTAATGCCCGGCGGGAAATAGCCAAGGCTATCAAACAAAAATGGGAAACCACCGCAACCGGCCTGCCACAGATAGACGGGGCGGTATCCTATCAGAATAATTTAAAACAACCTGTATCGCTCATCCCGGCCGAATTTACGGGAGGTGAACCCGGAACTTTCGTGCCGGTGGTTTTTGGCACCAAACAAAGTGCAACTGCTGTGGCCACCCTAAACCAGCTTATTTTCGACGGAAGTTATCTGGTAGGGCTCCAGGCTGCCAGAGCATTTCTGGATTACTCAGAAAATTCGAATGAAAAAGTTAGACTGGAAGTGCGCAAGGGTGTTATCAATGCCTATGGAAGTGTACTTCTTTCTGAACAACTGCTGCAGACCTTTCAGCGCAACAAGGAAACCTTAGAAAACAACCTTTTCGAAACCAGGGAAATATTTAAAAACGGGCTTATCGAAGAAGAGAATGTCGAGCAATTGGAAATTACCCTGCTCGACGTGGATACACAGCTGAACAACGCCCGACGCACCAACGAGATAGCACGCCAGATGTTTAAGGTAGCACTGGGACTCGATCTGGACGAACGCGTTGTTCTTACCGACGACCTGGACGACCTGGCACAGGCAAGGATCGATCTCGGACTAATGAATTCCAACCTCAGCGTAGAAGAGAATGTGGATTATAAGATCGCCTACAACCTTACCGAGCAGCGAAACCTGGAATTAAAGTTGGAAAAGAGCCGGGCCCTGCCGAGTATTTCAGCATTCGTGAATTACGGCACTCAGGGAAACAGCGATGAATTTAGCTTTTTCGATAATGACCAGCGTTGGTTCCAGTATTCTGTTCTGGGCGTAAATATGAACATCCCCATCTTCAGCAGTGGCCTGCGAAGCGCAAGGTCGCAACGTGCAAAAATAGCGCTGGACCAAGCCGAGACTCAACTTCAGGAAGCAGAACAAAACATCAGGCTGCAATTCGATACGGCTTTAAGTAATTACCAGTTCAGCGTGGAAAACTATGAGAACGCCAAAAAGAATCTAGCGCTGGCGGAACGGATAGAGCAAAAGAATCAGATAAAATTCAGCGAAGGAATAGCCAGCAGTTTCGATCTGCGGCAGGCACAAACACAACTTTACACGGCTCAGCAGCAATATTTCCAATCCATGCTTAGCCTTATAAACTCTAAAACCGAACTGGAAACGGTTCTCAATACACCTCAATTAAGAAACTAAACTACCATATCCCGTACTCATGAAAAACACAGTTATACTTCTATTCGTCGCCCTGATCTTAAGTTCATGCGGTGGCGATGGTAAATCTCTAGAATCTGTTCTTGAAAGCGAGAATCTTGATGATATAAGGACCAAACGAGAAGAGCTGGTCGCAAAACAACAGGAGTTGAACGAACAGCTGTCTGAGATCGACGCAGTGATATCTAAACTCGATTCGGTTAAAAAACTTCCGTTGGTAACTGCTTTTGCCGCCCAAAAACAAACCTTCGATCACTTCCTCGAGATTCAGGGAGATGTGGACACCAAGAAGAACATAGTAATCTACCCGGAATACAACGGTGTACTTACTCGAATTTATGTGAAAGAAGGCGATAGGGTGCGAAAAGGACAAACTCTGGCCTCTATAGATGACGGTGGTCTGTCCCAGCAACTGGCCCAGATAGAAGTTCAGGCAAGCCTGGCAAAAACAACTTTCGAACGACAACAACGCTTGTGGGAACAGAAAATTGGCAGTGAGATTCAGTACCTGCAGGCCAAGGCCAATTATGAAGCACAGCAAAACGCCGTAAACCAATTAAAGGCACAGCTTGGAAAAACACGAATCTCCGCGCCATTTTCGGGTATAATCGACGATGTAATGACAGAACAAGGCACCGTGGTTAGTGCGGGACAAACGCCGGTAATCCGGCTGGTAGATCTTAGCGATATGTATATAGTCGCAGACATTCCCGAATCCTACCTGGGCAGTGTGACCACCGGTAAGGATGTGGCTGCCTATTTTCCTGTACTGGGGGATACTGTAAATGCTAAAATTCGACAGGTTGGGAATTACATCGATCCTTCAAACAGGACGTTTAGGGTAGAAATTGCTGTTCCCAACGACCAGAAGATGATTAAACCGAATCTGACCGCCAGATTACAGATTAACGATTATACCAATCCCGAAGCTATTCTAATACCGCAAAGTGTGCTGTCTGAAAACGCCGATGGAGAACAATACGTGTTTATAACCAAAGGACTGAATAAGGAGAATGAAGCCGTTGCCACCAGGCAGATCGTCCGTACCGGAAAGACACAGGGAGATTATGTAGAAATAATAAGCGGTATTTCCGATGGAGACACCATAGTAAACGAAGGAGCACGAAGCGTGAAGGACGGACAAACAGTAAAAATTTTAAACGTTTCCAACGATGAGTAAAAGGACTAAGAATGTCGACAAGGAATTTCGTCTTTCCTCCTGGGCGATCAACAACAAGACCACTATCTATGTAATGATCGGCATCATACTGTTCCTGGGAGCTTCTGCCTACTTCAGTATGCCTAGAGAGAGTTTTCCCGAAATCAAGGAAACCAAGATCTATATTAGCACTCCCTATCCCGGCAATACCGCTGAAGATATTGAGCGTCTTATCGTCGATCCGCTTGAAGATAAAGTTAGGAATCTGAGTAATGTGGTGGAGATAATATCCACTTCGCAGGAAGATTACGGCATTATCACCATCGAATTCGATGAAAATATTACGGTTGAAGAAGCCAAACAGAAGGTAAAGGATGAGGTGGACAGTGAAAAGGCAAGTGAAGACTGGCCCACTTTTAACAATGCAAAGGTAGAACCAAATGTATTCGACCTCAATTTCTCCGAGGAAGTCCCTATTAGCAATATCAATATTAAAGGGAATTACACTACCGAACAACTTAAAGAGTATGCCGAGTATCTTGAGGACAAGATCGAAGACCTGCCCGAAATTAAACAGGCCGATATTCGCGGGGCTCAGGACAGGGAAGTGGAAGTGGCTGTGAATATCTATAAGATGATGGCGGCCAAAGTTAGTTTCGACGATGTCCTGAATGCCATTAGAAATGGAAATGTAACTATGTCGGCCGGAAATCTCGTAACAAGTGGCCAGCGCCGAACAATCCGAATACTGGGTGAAGTTGAGGAACCATCTGCCTTACGCGATTTCGTCGTAAAATCGGAAAACGGGGCCGTCTACCTGAGGGATATCGCTGATATCAATTTTCAGGAGCAAGAACGCACCACCTACGCCAGAGAATTTGGTGAAGGGGTAGTGATGCTGGATGTTAAAAAACGAGCCGGTAAGAACATGGTGGAAGCTGCACAGAAGATCGAACTCATTGTGGAAGACGCAAAGGAAAATGTGTTTCCTCCCGACGTCGAAGTAACCATCGCAAACGACCAGTCTGCCAAGACCATCAACCAGGTGGACGACCTGGTGAATAATATTATTTTCGGAATTATCCTTGTAGTAACTGTCCTGATGTTCTTCCTGGGTTTCCGCAATGCGTTGTTCGTAGGATTTGCAATACCTATGTCCATGTTTATGTCCTTTATGATCCTTTCGGCATTGGGATACACCATGAACACCATGATCTTATTCGGTCTTATCATGGGACTTGGGATGCTGGTTGACAACGGGATTGTCGTCGTAGAGAACGTGTATCGCCTGATGGACGAGGAGGGCATGTCGCGGATAGAAGCGGCCAAAAAAGGAATTGGGGAAATTGCTTTTCCCATCATTATCTCTACCGCAACTACGGTAGCCGCCTTTGTTCCCCTGGGAATGTGGCCGGGGGTTATGGGCGAGTTTATGATCTATTTCCCTATAACGCTCTCCGTGGTGCTGGGCTCCAGTTTGTTTGTCGCTATTTTCTTTAACTCCATGCTGGTATCCCAGTTTATGGAAACCAGCGAAAAAGTGCTAACGCGCCGGCAACTAATCAGAGTCTCGATTGTATTAGGTGGATTCGGACTTCTTATTTTAGTTTTCGGAGGACAGATGCGAGCATTAGGCACGTTAATGATCTTTGTAGCGATAATGTTCTGGATCTACAGGTACTTCTTAAGACGAGCTGCCACGTATTTTCAGCGGAATGTCCTGCGCTGGATGGAAGAGCGCTACAGAAAATTCCTCGCCATGGCACTAACAGGGTGGCGTGCCGGAGGCTTTGTAGTTGGTACTTTTGTATTGCTGATAATCGTCTTTATGCTTTTCGGGGCGTCCGTAGCTACCCAACGAACCAGTGTAGAATTCTTCCCGGACAATAAACCAAATCAGATTGTAGTATATATCGAATATCCACAAGGTACAGATATTAACAAGACCAACCAGATCACCAAAGAAATCGAAACCAGGGTTTACGACGTGCTAAACTCCGAGCAGTATATGGACGACGGCTATAACTTTATGGTCGAATCTGCCGTATCACAGGTTGGTGAAGGGGCGGGTAACCCTCAAACCGACGGAGGTTCGGCTGCTGAAATGCCGCACCGGGGTAAGATTACGGCTACCATGCGGGAATATAAATTCAGAAGAGGTGAGGATTCTGAAATCCTTCGGAAGAAAGTGCAACAGGCTCTTAACGGAATCTACCCGGGCGTAGCCATTTCGGTAGAAAAAGATCCTGTTGGGCCTCCGGCGGGATATCCTATCAATATTGAGCTTGAAGGCGACGACTACGACGAGCTTATCCAAACCGCTGAAAAGATGCGGAATTTCATCAATTCGAAGAATATATCCGGGGTTGATGAATTAAAGATCGATGTAAACAAGGGGAAACCTTCTATGAAAGTCTATGTAGACCGTGAAAAAGCAGGAGCTCTGGGCGTATCGGCCGGACAGGTGGGCAACCAGTTGAGGCGTTCTTTATTCGGGGAGAAAGCGGGTATCTATAAAAGTGAAGGAGAAGATTACGATATCTATGTTCGATTCAATGAAGACCTGAAGTACAATAAAAGTGCCTTGTTCAATCAGAATATAATTTTCAGGGATCAGGCTACCGGAAAGATAAAGGAGATCCCGGTTTCAGCGGTGACCACCCAGAAGAATACTTCGTCCTTCAGCGCGATAAAACACCGGGACACAAAACGGGTTGTTACGGTATATTCGGCACTGAAAGCGGGCTATACCGATGCAGGGGCCGTAGTGGCGCAAATTCAGTCTGAAATGGCCAATTTTAACGATCTGCCCGATTCGGTTTCCATAGATTATACGGGACAAATCGAAGAACAGAACAAACAGATGGCATTTTTAATGGGTGCTTTCTTTACCGGCCTGGGACTTATCATGTTGATACTCATCTTTCAATTTGGTTCTATCTCTAAGCCCACCATAATCATGATCGCTATTTTCCTGAGTTTTATAGGCGTATTCGGCGGAATACTGATAACCGGGGCTTCTTTTGTTATCATGATGACCATGATGGGGATTATTTCACTGGCGGGTATCGTCGTGAATAACGGGGTGGTGTTACTGGATTATACCCAGTTGCTTATCGACCGAAGAATGGTTGAACTGGATATGGAAGAAGACGCCCTGCTACCGAACGAAGAGGTAAAGGCCATCATTATACAAGGTGGTAAGGCTCGTTTAAGACCGGTACTGCTTACCGCTATCACCACTGTCCTGGGGCTGATCCCTCTGGCGATTGGGTTCAATCTCGATTTCTTCTCCCTGTTCGGGGAGTTCGATCCGAAGATCTATCTGGGAGGTGACAACGTGATTTTCTGGGGGCCTTTGGCATGGGCTGTAATTTACGGGTTGATAATTGCTACCTTCCTCACGCTAATAATAGTTCCGGTAATGTTTTACCTGGTGCACAAGTTGAAAGTACGCATCAGGCGTTGGCGAACAAAAAGCGAAGTAAGCAACAGGGATCAGGAGTATTCCGGTGCCGCATAAATAAAAAACCCGCTTCCGAAGAAGCGGGTTTTTTCAGCAGATAAAACTGCACTAATTAAATTATAATCCTTCGTTAAAAGGTGTAGGGAACATAGGAATTATGTTATCCCCGGGACGATCTAACGGCACGTTATCGGTGTTTAGACGGTCCAATCGTCTAAGATCCACAAGGCGATGTCCTTCTGCGAACAGAGAATATCTTCGTTGATACAGGATCTCAGTGATAAGAGCGTTAGTATCTGTAGGACCGGTATAATCGCCTATTCCGGCGGCATTTCTAACGATATTAATAGCATTAACGGCCTCACCGGGATTACTCGCAGCCAAGGCTTCAGCATACATTAGGATTAGTTCCTCATTACGTATCAGATAAACCGGATCGACATTGCTGTCGTACACAGCGATCTGATAATCGGCAGTAAGGTTATCGAAGGTAACCGTACCTGAGTCGAATAGCAATGCCTTTTCGGCCACACGTGCATCTCCGGGAGTTGCATCATCAATCCACGAATCGTGTACCATGAACTCCTGACCTGATTGATTAGGAACATGGAACTGGGCGTTCGATATATCGTTACCTGTAAGTCCGAAAACGTGAGCAGGTCCAAGATATAAATCGCCATTGAGATCGAAGAACGATGCATTCAGCAAATTAAGAACGAGACTATAGTTCCCCTGATACAGTGCTACTCTTGCAGCGATGGCTCTGTTGAACCTTGCAAACGTAGACGGAGTATCAAATCCTGCGAATCCACTGCTCAAAGGAAAATCGAATTCGGCTGATGAATTATTCAAGTCGCTTAATCCGTCATTTAAAAGAGCCATAATTCCCTCAAGTGCTTCTGAATATCCTACGATTGGTCCCAGGTTGTCAGGATCTGCCACATCAAGACGAATTCCGTTGGTGTACTGTCTGTTAGCCACCATCAACAATGCATACGCCTTTAATGTTTTAGCATATCCGTAATAACTGTTCTTAACGGCATTGCTGAATCCCGCATCAGAATTCTCCACTGCGGTAATCAACACATTCCCCGACTTAACGATCTTATACCAGGCAGCAAAAGCCCTGGTAGTTAAGAATCCGTTGTCGTCAAGAGGTCCTTTAAGAAGTTCTCCTGTGTAACGTGGGTCTACCCCTGTTAGGTCGTAGTATTCACGCGCCAGTATACTCATGGTATCATAGTGAAACTCCAGGTCGTTACGCATAACTGCTTCCATACCTACGGCCAGTAACTGCACGTCGGCTTGGGTTGCACCTTCATCGAAGCTCTCCACGGTGGGTGCATTTGGATTGCTTATTTCTTCCAGTTCACAGCCGGAAAGAACAATCACGGCGGCAAACAGAATAAATTTTATGGTTATATTTTTCATACTCATTTTTTTAGAAATTAACGTTTAAATGGAAATTAACAAACTTTGAAGCAGGATAAGGTGTTACCTCAACGTTATTGGCCAATACGTTATTACCGAAGTTAGATGCTTCCGGGTCATAACTGTTATAGTCGAAAATGTTGATCAGGTTTCTACCTGAAATTCCCACTTTTATCTTGTCTGTGTATTTAATCCACCCGTCGGGCAGCGTATAATACAATCCAATTTCCCTTAATCTGATATATCCCGCATCTTCAATAACAGGATCAGGATTAACAAATGCCTGGCTGGCCCTGTATGGTCCGTTTGCCAATTGACCTGATGGATCTAATCCGAATTCGTCATAATCCCAGGTTGTTCCGGCAAGGTCATAAAGTAAGGTCGTAAGGTTTATCGCGTCACCACCTTCTTTCCAGTGCCATAGGAATGTAAGATCGAAGCCTTTATAGCTGAATTCGTTATACCAGGATGCCTGGAAATCCGGTTCGGCATTACCATATACAAAGAATCCGTCACCTTCAGGGTCTAATCTTGCGATCTCCTCCTCTGTATACTGTGAAGGATCGTAAGTACCTACGATTTGCGTAGCACTTTTTCCTTCCTGAATCTGGAAGGTACCCAGTGCCGATGCAAAGCCTCCTACCGTAAATGACGGTACGTCAAGTCTGGTAACTTCCGACTCGTTCTTCCACCATTTAAGGTTGGTGTTCCACTTGAAGTCTGCACCATCCACAACGTTTGCCATCAGGCCGAGTTCTATACCTCTGTTTTCGAATTCACCGGCGTTTTTCACTGCGGTGGTAAACCCTGAACTTGTAGGAACGTTGGTTGTTAGCAGCAGGTCGTCAATAGCTTTGTTGTAAGCTGTCGCTTCGATTCGAACTCTGTTGCTGAATAATTCGAGGTCAAGTCCGAACTCTAATTCCTTCTGGCGTTCCGGACCAACATCCGGGTTACCTCTTAGGTTAGCTACACTTAAACCTGAAACCCCATCGATGAATTGTGCATTCATCAGAGAGAACCTGTCCACAAAGTTTGAGAATCTACCCGATTCCCCGTAAGCAACTCGTGGCTTAAGGACACTAATTACTTCGCCATCACCAAACACGCCGAAATTGTGAATGTTTACGGCTAAGTTGGCTTTTGGATAGTAATAAGTCTTGTTTACATCTCCGTTATTGGTCGATTTATCACCTCGAATACCCACGGTTCCGATAATTTTATCGTCGTAGTTGATCTCGGTCTGACCAAAGAATCCTGTATCTTCCTGAGGTACTATATTCTGGCTTGTCTGAACGTTGGAAGACTGCCCGACATTGGTCTGAGAACCATTCAATCCTGTTGCAACCGTGATTACGGTATTACGATCGAAGTTCTGTAAGAAATTACCGAACTGGGTCGTAAAGCTTAGTCCGTTTTCGAAATCCAGGTTGTGTACCAGGAAGGCAGAAAGGTTGAAGTTTGTATTAACCGTTGTACCTGAAATAGCAACACCACCCAAAGAAGACGGGTCTCTGAAATAAGACAGTGCTCTTGGGAAGATAGTAGTTGTACGTAAGGTATACTGGTCGAAACCACCCTGAAGCACTAACTTCAGTCGGTTCATGTCTCCATCGATCATCTTGATATTCGAAGTCGCACTACCGATAAAACGATTTACTTTTTCTCTGTTGGTAGTAAGAGCAACAGTTTCAAGCACGTTCGATCCGGCTCCACCCTGCGGATAGATTCCATCCTGTGGGGATAAATTCTCCCATGGATAGGTAAACGCAAGCGCGTAACCTACAGTTCTGTTGGCGTTACCGTTGTTAAAGAACCCTCGGTCTGCCTTCGAATTAATGTAATTCGTAGTGACGTAAAGATCCATCCAATCCGTAAATCGCTGCCCTACATTAAGTCGTACGGCGCTTTTTACATAGCCGGTATTATCTACTAAGCCCGGTTCTTCTTTATGAGTAACCCCGAAGAAATAATCGGTCTTGTCGCTACCACCTGAAGAAGAAAAACGAGTTGTAAACGATACTCTGGTATGATCGAAAAGCTCTGCTTCGTAATCTCTTAAGTTATTCAGATTAAAATTGGCTGGTCCGCCTAAAGCTTCAATTTCACTTTGGTCCCAGTCTCTGAGTCCCAGAAGCTGTGTTGGAGAACGAAGTCCCACAGTTTGAGAAAACGAAACTTTAGGAGTTCCTCTTTTTCCTCGTTTTGTGGTGATAATAACTACACCTCCGGCAGCTCGTGAACCATAAATGGCAGCTGCAGATGCTCCTTTAAGGATTTCGACATTCTCGATATCCTCCGGATCGATATCGGCGATCCTGTTTGAAGCGTCATCCTGGTTGTTGGAAGGGTTTCCTCCCCCGGCGGCTTCACTAACAATATTATTTCCCAGTCCGATTGATGAATTGTCGACATAAACTCCGTCGACGATAAACAGTGGCTGCTGATCACCAAAGATGGAAGTCACCCCTCGTAATCGCATGGATATACCACCTCCCGGAGCCCCGGAATTCGATTTTATTTCCGCACCTGTAAATTTTCCGTATAAAGCGCCGTCCAAATTGGACTGCGTAGTTATACCTACAAGTTGTTCAGCAGAAATGGATGCCACGGCGTTTGCGGCATTGGATCTTTTGGTTGAAGTTGCAAGACCCGTAACTATTACTTCGTCAAGGGCTTCAGCTGATTCATTCATCTCAACCACTACTGTCGAGCTATTGACTACTTGCTCTACTGTTTCGAACCCTAAAGATGAAAACACTAATGTCGCCGGCATACTCGCAACATCAATTGTAAAGTTACCATCGATATCGGTCGTGGTTCCGTTGCTAGTTCCTTTCTCAACAACGTTAACAAAGGGCAGGGTCTCGCCGCTCGACGTATTCACCGTTCCTGTTATGGTATTCTGTGCAAATACCAAACAAGGGAAAACAAATAAAAAGAGCAGAAGTATCCTGCGGTAAGAGTTGTTTTGTTTCATAATGTTTAAGTTTTTGTTAAGTCCTCTAAATTACTAAAGTTTTGTTGAAAAAAAATTATTAAATACATGAATTACGTAGATATTTAAAATTGTTTTGGCATATATACCAATAATTCGGCAATTATATCCGCCAATATGCCAGTTCTTCTTACCTTTGCAGCCTAAATTTCAGGTGCAAAGATGTACAGAACGCATACAAACGGAGAACTACGCATTGAACACGTCAATAAGACGGTTACTTTAGCCGGTTGGGTACAAAAAACCCGTAATAAAGGATTTATGATCTGGGTCGACCTGCGCGACCGATACGGTATTACCCAATTGATATTTGATGAAGAACGCACATCTCCTGAGGTCATGGAAATTGCTGCAAGCCTTGGCCGTGAATACGTAATTCAAGTCACCGGTCAGGTAATTGAACGCGAATCGAAGAATCCGGCCATGCCCACAGGCGATATTGAAATTCTAGTCTCAGATCTTCAAATTCTTAATGAGTCGCTCACACCTCCTTTTACCATAGAAAATGAAACCGATGGCGGGGAAGACCTCCGTATGAAATACCGATATCTCGATATACGCAGAAAACCCGTACGCCAGAATTTGGTGTTTCGCCACAAGGTTACCATGGCAGTGCGAAATTATCTTTCCGAGAAAGATTTTGTGGAAGTGGAAACCCCATACCTTATTAAATCCACCCCCGAAGGTGCCAGGGATTTTGTGGTTCCTTCACGAATGAACGAAGGTCAATTCTACGCCCTGCCCCAATCGCCCCAAACCTTTAAGCAATTGCTAATGGTAGGCGGGATGGACAAATATTTTCAAATTGTAAAGTGTTTCAGAGACGAAGACCTTAGAGCCGACAGGCAACCCGAGTTTACCCAGATCGACTGCGAGATGGCTTTTGTGGAACAGGAGGATATACTGCAAATGTTTGAAGGTCTTACCAGGCACCTGCTCGAAGAAATAAACGGAGTTACCGTAACCGATTTCCCAAGAATGACCTACGACGAAGCCATGCGGCGATACGGAAATGACAAACCGGACATACGATTCGGGATGGAGTTCGGTGAACTGAATGAGGTGGCTCAGCACAAAGATTTTAATGTATTTAACAGCGCCGAACTCGTGGTGGGAATTGCTGTTCCTAACGGAAATACATATTCCCGTAAGGAGATAGATGCCCTGATCGACTGGGTGAAACGCCCCCAGATAGGAGCCATGGGGATGGTCTATGTGCGCTGTAACGAAGACGGGTCCTACAAATCTTCGGTCGATAAATTCTACGATCAGCAGGACTTGGCTAGGTGGGCAGAAAAAACCAACGCCAAGCCCGGGGACCTTATCTGTGTGCTTTCAGGAGACGTACATAAAACACGCACTCAATTGAGTGCCCTTAGAATGCACCTTGCCCAGGAACTTGGCCTGAGAAAAGCCGACGAATTTGCTCCGCTTTGGGTAACCGACTTTCCCCTGTTGGAATGGGACGAAGAAACATCGCGATACCACGCCATGCACCACCCTTTTACCTCCCCAAAACCCGGACAGCTGGAACTACTCGAATCCAATCCCGGAGCCGTAAAAGCCAATGCCTACGATTTAGTGCTGAACGGCAATGAGATCGGTGGTGGATCCATACGGATTTACGACAAAAAAGTACAGGCGAAAATGTTCGATTACCTCGGCTTCAGTAAAGAAGAAGCTAAAGCCCAGTTTGGATTCCTTATGGATGCTTTCGAATACGGAGCACCTCCTCACGGCGGGATCGCCTTTGGCCTGGACCGACTGGTAGCTATACTCGGCGGACAGGAAACAATAAGGGATTTTATCGCGTTTCCGAAAAACAATGCAGGCAGGGACGTAATGATCGACGCCCCGGCCAAAATCGACGAATCACAACTAAAAGAACTACATTTAAAGCTGAATATAGAGAACCAATAGACCTGGTTTCATATATTCGGGATTTGTCAATGTAATACTATGCCTGCACATAATCGGACGATTCTGGCTCGTTTTCTAATATGGCGCCTTAAGCACATATCACACAGGCAATTCCTGTATATCCTTAGTATTGTTGTTGGTTTTCTATCCGGGATGTGCGCCGTGGTTATAAAGAACGGAACGCATATCATTCAGTCTGTGCTCGAAGGGACTCTGATACGCGACTACCAAACCGCATTCTATTTTATTTTCCCCCTGCTGGGCTTTACCATAGTTTATTTCCTCATTAAATACCTGATAAAACATACACCTACCCAGGGAATACCGGCCACGCTTTTTGCAATCTCCAAGAAAAAAGGAATCATGAGATCGTTCCAGATGTACGCCAGCCTTATCCTGGCCCCCATCACTGTTGGGTTTGGAGGCTCGGTAGGACTGGAAGGCCCAACCGTTGCAACGGGGTCTGCTCTTAGTTCTAACCTATCGAGACTGTTGCATATGAACCAGTCTACTCGTACCCTGCTTATTGGTTGTGCGGCAGCAGGTGCTATGTCGTCCATCTTTAAAGCGCCAATCGCGGCCATCATCTTTGCAGTGGAAGTATTCAGTCTGGACCTCACTTTGTTTTCTCTTATCCCTTTATTGCTTGCTTCTGTTTCGGCCATTATCACTTCCTATTTTTTCTTCGGAAATGATATTTTACTGCCGTTCAGTATTACGGATAAATTCGCCCTTTCCGATATTCCTCTGTATATACTGCTGGGAGCAGTCGCGGGTGCGGTTTCTATCTACTTCACCATTACCTATGAACGCATACAGAAATTCTTCGACCGCTTCGGTTCGCCCATAAAACGACTTATCATTGGAGGCCTCGGAATTGGGGTCCTGGTCTACTTTATTCCTCCGCTATACGGCGAAGGCTTCGATGTAATAAATAACCTGGTGCAGGGCAATGCCGATCTGGCATTGAGGAACAACATCTTCCAACTGGATGTCGACAACGTCTGGATCATGATAGGTTTACTCGCAGGACTGGTTCTTTTTAAAGTGATCGCCAGCTCTCTTACATTTGGTGCCGGAGGGGTTGGAGGAATATTTGCACCTACCCTGTTTATGGGAAGTATCATGGGTTTTTGTACTGCCAAGATCATCAATGCCACCAATATACTGACTAATCCGGTATCGGAAAGCAATTTTACCCTTGTGGGTATGACAGGCTTGATGGCCGGAGTACTTCATGCTCCTCTTACGGCTATCTTCCTCATAGCAGAAGTAACTGCCGGTTATGAACTCATTATTCCGCTCATGATAACAGCAGCCATTTCCTTCACAATTACTAAATCCTTTGCCCCGCATTCGGTCTATGCCATGGAATTGGGAAGAAAAGGAGAATTGATTACCCACAACAAAGATCACGCAGTGCTCACCTTGTTGGATCTGGAAAATGTGGTTGAAAAAAATTTCGTTATCATATCACCGGAAATGACCCTGGGCGAGATCGTGCATCAGGCTGTGACTAAGTCGAACAGGAATATCTTCCCGGTGGTACATCGCGAGACAAAGGAACTGCAAGGCATAATACTGCTGGACGATTTGCGGGCAGTTATGTTCGATCAGAGCATGTACGAAGAATTGAAGGCGGAGGATTTGATGAAAAATCCACCAACCGTAATAAATCTCGAATTGGATAAGACAACGGAGGTGATGAAAAAATTTCAGGACAGTGGTTCATGGAACCTTCCGGTGTTATCGAATGGAACATACCACGGGTTTATATCCAAATCGAAACTGCTTACCGCTTATAGAAGACAATTAATAGAATATACAGAACAATAGATGAGAACTTTGCTGCTAATATTACTGATAGCCGTCATTGGCGGAACTGCAACCGGATTTTACATCAAACCCGAGAATGAAGCCACCGGAAACCTGATTATTGGAATTTCCGTAGTAGTTATCTTTTTCGTTTTGATCCCCTTGTTTATTTATTTCAGGTGGAATAAAAGAAGTTTTAAGGACTATATGCTTACCAAGGAAAACATCGAAAAGATGCGTGAGGAAGGGCGTAAGAAAAAACTGTAAATCAGGCAGTTTTACAAAATAGTTTAATTTTCATAATGTACAAAAACAGAAATCTCTTACCTTTGATTTTTATTAATTTATTTTTTTATTACAATGGAAGGTACAGTAAAGTTTTTTAACGAATCGAAAGGCTACGGCTTTATTACTAACGATGACACAGGCAAAGATATCTTTGTTCATGTTACCGGTCTCAACGGAGAAGCCCTGAATGAAGGTGATAAAGTGGAGTACGTGGAAGAGGAAGGCCGCAAGGGAATGGTTGCTGCTCAGGTACGCGTAATTCACGACTAAGATATATCTTAATCAACCAAACCAGAACAGACCCTTCGAATTTCGAAGGGTTTTTTTATTAGTTCAAATTCCGTCTCTCAATAAAGAATTGCTTCAATAAATCGGAGGCCTCGGTTTCCAGTATGCCTCCCGTCATGGCCGTCTTAGGATGTAACTTCGTTTTCATCTCTATACATCCCCTTTGTTCATCCCGGGCTCCATACACAACCCGGGAAATCTGACTCCAATACAGGGCTCCGGCGCACATCTGGCAGGGTTCAAGGGTAACGTATAAGGTGCAATCGATTAAGTACTTACCTCCCAGGTAATTGGCCGCAGCAGTAATGGCCTGCATTTCGGCATGTGCAGTAACATCATTCAGGGTTTCGGTTAAATTATGTGCCCTGGCAATGATTTGATCGTGTATCACTATCACCGCGCCTATGGGTACCTCCCCCTTCTTGTAAGCGGCTTCGGCTTCCTGCAAAGCCTTCTTCATAAAAAATGTATCGTCCGGAGGTTGTAACATATAATGATTCTAATTGGTGTAAAGTTACAAAATGCGTATTTCTCTATGTATGAAACCGCATAATTATTTAGTGTTTAGAAGCATAGATTATAGGCGAAAATGTATCTTTACAGAGTGTCAGAAAACCTTTTAAATACTATAACCAAGCCCTCAGACCTGCGTCGACTTCCAAAAGAAGATCTGCCACAACTCGCGGCCGAACTTCGGGACTTTATCATCAATATAGTTGCGGTAAAGGAAGGACATTTGGGCGCAAGTCTCGGAGTAGTAGAGCTCACCATCGCCCTGCATTATGTTTTTAACACCCCCGACGATTTGCTGGTCTGGGACGTTGGGCACCAGGCCTACGGGCATAAGATACTTACAGGCCGCAGAGAGCAATTTCATACAAACCGAAGATTGGGAGGCATAAGCGGTTTTCCAAAACGAGGTGAAAGCGAATACGACACCTTTGGCACCGGTCATAGCTCCACGGCAATCTCAGCTGCGCTGGGAATGGCAATTGCTGCGCAATTGACATCTGATGCCGAGCGGCAGCACATTGCCGTGGTGGGCGACGCTTCCATTGCCAGCGGTATGGCCTTCGAAGCGCTAAACCACGCCGGGGTCACCAACACTAACCTGCTGGTTATCCTTAACGATAATGCCATTGGAATAGACCCCAGTGTAGGTGCTTTAAAAGATTATCTCACCAAAGTTACCCTGGATGATGTCCCGGACAGCGATAATATATTCGAAGCCCTCAATTTTAACTATTCCGGGGCGATAGACGGCCATGACCTAAACGCGCTTCTTTCAGAGCTCAATCGACTGAAATCGGTAAAAGGCCCTAAACTGTTGCACGTAATAACCACTAAAGGTAAAGGACTACTCCAGGCTGAAATGGACCAGGTGAAATATCATGCTCCGGGGAAATTCAATGCCCTTACCGGGGACGTTCTTAAAACCGAAACGGCCCACCTGCCACCAAAGTACCAGGATGTTTTTGGACATACCATAGTGGAACTGGCAAGGGATAACCCCCGTATCATAGGGATCACCCCGGCCATGCCAACCGGAAGCTCTCTTAAGTTCATGATGGAAGAATTCCCCGAACGGGCATTCGACGTGGGAATCGCCGAACAACACGCCGTAACCTTTGCGGCCGGGCTTGCAACCCAGGGCATGATGGTTTACTGTAATATCTATTCTACTTTCCTGCAAAGAGCATACGACCAGGTGATACACGATGTATGCCTTCAAAATCTCCCCGTTATCTTCTGTTTGGACCGGGCAGGCATAGTAGGTGAAGACGGGGCAACCCATCACGGCATTTTCGATATATCATACCTGCGTTGTATCCCCAATATAGCGATTATGTCGCCCCGAAACGAGCTGGAACTGCGCAATATTCTTTATACCGCCCAACTGGGCCTCCACGGGCCCATCGCCATCCGTTATCCTCGTGGTCGCGGCACTATGGTTGATTGGCAACAGCCCTTTCAGCGCATGGATATTGGCCGAGGTTCAGTGCTGAAGAACGGCAGCGATATAGCTGTGCTTTCCATTGGCCCTATTGCCGATAATGTAAGTAAAGCAATCGATCTGCTTGATGAAAAAGAACGGATAGGTCACTTCGACCTACGGTTTGTTAAACCTCTCGATAAAGAATTACTAATGGCCATCTTTGAGAATTATGACACTCTGGTAACGGTTGAAGATGGAGTGATAGCCGGAGGATTTGGAAGTGCTGTAGCCGAGTTGGCCACAGAAGTGACTGTTCAGAAAACAATTAAAATGCTGGGGATACCGGATGTCTTCCCGGAACATGGAAGTACAGCCGAACTTCATGACCTGGCAGGTCTTTCCGCTGAAAAACTGGCAGAAACATTAAAAGAATTGCTTTAAAGCGTGCCGGACAGCTTTTGATGCAGTAAGAGCGCATTCCCGTCGGTAAGCATGGAAACAAAACTACAGCAGTCCATAACATATTGGTAAGCGGTTGCAGTTTCCGGCAGAGGAGCTTCTATACTTTTCAGCAATAATTTATCGAAATGAGTGGGCTTTCCTTCATAGTGATTCTCAAAAGCGGTGGTAAAACCGTCCAGCAAAGTGGTTAATATCCCATAACCCGCAATCTCCTTATCGATCACTTCCCTGTTCTTATAGATTTTCGAAATGCTCTCCGAGAGAATATCACCAATTTGCGCCTTGTACCTGCTTCGGTCCAATAAAGAATCTGAAAAGCTTCCGTCCAGGATGCTGTCTTCATTCTCGACGAAGACCTTCACTGCTTCCTGAATAAGGGTGCCGATTGCCAAAGATCGTAAATATGCCAGCCTGTCCTTGGTCCTTGTTAGCTCATGATATTTGGCAGTATCGATAGTGTCTTTTACCAGATTTATGAGGAATTCCAATGCCGTTTCTTCCGGTATCCACCCCAGGTTGATCCCATCTTCAAAATCTATAATCGAATAACAGATATCATCGGCAGCCTCAACGAGGAATGCGAGCGGGTGACGAGCATAAAGCTCATCTTTATCCGCCCCTCTCCTCGACAGTCCTAAATTGTCGGCCACCAGAGAAAAGAAGTCGGCGTCGCTTTGGAATACCCCGAACTTTTTACTCGCTATATGATCATCGGGTCGCTTTGGAAGCGATTGTTTGGGGTATTTCATAAATGCACCCAAGGTGGCAAAAGTCAATCGGAGCCCACCTTCCACCCCGTATTTGCTCTCGGTAAGGATCTTAAACCCGTTTGCATTACCCTCGAAATCAATCAGGTCCTGGTACTCTTTTTCACTAAGACGGTCTCGAAACCGCTTGCCATTGCCATTTTTAAAATAGTTGCCAATGGCTTTTTCACCACTGTGCCCGAAAGGAGGATTTCCAATGTCATGTGCCAGGGCCGCAGCTGCCACTATGGCTCCAAAATCGTTCACTTCATAGCCGTGTACTTTTTGCAGATAAGGATGCTTGTTTAAAACAGCCTGCCCTACCTGTCTTCCCAGAGAACGACCCACTACCGAAACCTCCAGGCTGTGTGTTAACCTGGTATGTACAAAAGACGTTTTCGACATGGGTATAACCTGGGTCTTGTCCTGCAGGCTCCGGAATGCAGCCGAGAATATTACCCGGTCGTAATCCACCTCAAAGCTGCTTCTGGTTTGATTTTCTTCAATACGTAAGCGCTTTTTTTTGTCCCCTTGTTTCTGAAGTGACAGCAGTTTTTCCCATTGCATCATAACCCGGTGTTTTAGGTCTGCGAAAGATACCAAAATGAAGCTAAACGCTCTAAAGCCGAAACCACTCTCTTGTTAACAATTAACTAACCTTCTTATCACACAATTTTAATCTGCAGCTAACACCGACTTTACATTGTAAGGGTTTCTTTGTCATGCAAAAAAAGATGAACCATTGTGATTCATTTTGAAAACAAAAAACACTTAAATAGCACTAAAATGAGAAAACTTTTTTTACCATTCATGGCCATAGCAGCTACACTTTTTATCACCGGCTGTAGTTCAGATGACGATACGGTTATCCCCGTCGATCCCGATCCGGATCCGGTTAATAATGTACTTACGGGCAATATTGCTGCCGATATGACGCTTACTTCCGATGTGATCTGGGAGCTCAGCGGACGTGTCGCAGTGACATCAGGAACTACACTTACAATAGAACCCGGAACCATTATAAAGGCATTGCCCGGGACAGGAGCCAATGCATCAGCTCTTATTATTGCAAGAGGGGCAAAGATTGAAGCAAACGGAACCGCCGCCTCACCTATAATATTTACTTCGATTGCCGATAACATACAACTTGGCCAAACCGCCGGTTCGAATCTTAATGAGAACGACAGAGGCCTGTGGGGTGGACTAATTGTACTTGGAAACGCCAGAGCCTCCTTATCCGGAGATGCTACTGAAAATCAAATTGAAGGAATCCCTGCTTCGGACACCAACGGACTATACGGTGGTAACGACGATGCTGATGATTCCGGAACCCTGAACTATATCTCAATCAGACATGGAGGTGCACTTATTGGAGAGGGGAATGAAATCAACGGTTTAACCCTTGGCGCTGTGGGTAATGGAACCACTATTTCGAATATTGAAGTGGTTGCAAACGTAGACGACGGAGTAGAATGGTTCGGCGGAAGTGTAAACTGCTCTAACATCGTGGTTTGGGCACAAGGCGATGATGGCCTGGATATCGACGAAGCCTATAGCGGCACCATTACCAATTCGGCTGTAATCCTCGGAAATATTTCAGATCACGCACTGGAAATCGACGGGCCTGCCGGATCACTGGAAGGTAAATTCACCATTGATAAACTCACCATCATCGGCAACCTGAATACTGAAGGAGGCGAATATGCAGATTACAGAGACAACGCAATGGGTACTACAAAAAACGTGCTTGCATTGAATTTTAAATCCGACTCCGACGTGGAACTGGACAACAACGCTGTTGCTCAAAATTTCCTAGACGGAGACCTTGTATTTGAAAACTGGATTCTCGATCGCGATAACCCAAACCAAGTTTTCCTTGAAGGGACGGCCGACGGAGAAGTACAAATAATCGTTAATCCCGATTTCCCTACACGTGCAGCTAACTGGACTGCAACCGGCAACAACGGTGGTGCAGACCTGAATGTTTTCAGCTGGACCTTTACCAGTCTTAAAGGAGGACTATAATCAGCAGTCAAAATAACTATAATATAATAAGGATGCTCGTCTACATTAAAGTGTATACGAGCATCTTACTTAGATAAACTTAAATGAAAAAATTCTTCGCTTTATTGATCCTGTGCACTTCGGTACAACTCTTTGCGCAACAAGGAACGCTTACAGGAAATGTGATAGACGGCGACTTCAATGACGCCTTAGCTTTTGCCAATGTTTTTGTAAAGGATGCCAGTATCGGAACCACTTCCGATTTCGAAGGCGGTTACACACTCGAGTTGGACGAAGGCACTTACACCATTGTTTACTCCTTTGTGGGCTATCAGACCAAAGAGGTTTCCGAAGTTAAAATCGTGGCCGGCCAGGAACTGAGAATTGATGTTACCCTAAATCCGTCAGCAGGCCAATTGGATGAGATAATCATCAAAACAACCGCCAGGAAAAACTCCGAATCTGCTGTACTGAGTTTTCAAAAAAACTCGGTCAATCTGCTGGATGGCCTTTCCCTGGAATCGATTAAAAAAACAGGCGCAAGTAATATCGCGGCAGCGGTGAAGAATGTGCCCGGTGTCTCAATTCAGGGAGGAAAATTCGTCTATGTAAGAGGCCTGGGCGACAGGTATACCAAATCCACTCTCAACGGTATGGATATTCCCGGTTTAGATCCCGATAGAAACACCTTACAACTGGATTTGTTTCCTACCAAAATACTTGAAAATATTGTTGTGGTTAAATCGGCTACGGCCGATCAACCTGCCGATTTTACAGGCGGGGTGGTAGATATCGTAACCCGTTCCATCCCAAGTTCGGCCGAATATAGTGTTAATTTAGGAGTTGCCTATAATCCCGATTTTCACTTCAATTCCAACTATTTAACCCAGGACAGAAGTGCTACGGATGTGCTTGGATTTGATAACGGACTAAGGAATAATCCCATCCCCGACGCCCAGGAAATTCCTTTTCCTCAGCAAAACGGGGAAGTAGTATCTATCTTAACCCGGAGGTTTGAAGAAAACCTGGCGGCTCAACGCGAAACCAGTTTGATGGATGTGAATTTCTCCGCTACCGCAGGAAACAGATACGACATAGGCGATAACTCATTAGGGTTCTTTGCGTCCCTGGCGTATCGCAATGAAACCAGCTATTTCGATGAATACATAGACGGTCAGATCTATAGAAAAGATGAAACCGATAAATCGAACTTCGATCTGTTGCTCGATAGAGGTCAGAACGGAGAAGTAGGCAACAACAACGTACTGGTTAGCGGATTGATTGGCCTTACCTTTAAATCTGAAAAATCGAAATATAGTTTCAATGCCCTGCATATACAAAACGGAGAAACACAATCCTCCATTTTCAGGCAGGTAAACGGTATTATAAGTTCGAATGAAGTAAAAAAAGATAATTTAATCTATACTCAAAGATCGGTGAGCAATGCCTCCATTACAGGATTGCACACCCTGTTGGAAGATGGAAACCTCGAACTGGAGTGGAAATTTTCGCCCTCATTCGCCACCATCTACGATAAGGATTTTCGGGTTACCCCTTTCCGCGTAATCACAGATGATATAACAGGAGAAGAGAGCTTTGTTATAGAGCCCAGCGAATCGGGAGACGCAGGAAGGTTTTGGAGAGACCTTGAAGAATACACCCTGCCCGGAAGAGTTGATTTGAGTTTGGACCACAAGCTGTTCGGATTCGATGCCGAATCGAAAATAGGAGCTGCTTATACCCTAAAACATCGAACCTTCGATGTGGTCCGGTATTCATTTCCTTTTTTGAATTTTCAATCTTCGGTGCTCAACGGAAACCCCGATCTATTGCTGCTCGATCAGAATATTTACGATCCTGAAACAAACTCTGGTGTCTATGTAAGACGGGATTCTGGCGATTCAGATTCTTTCGAATCTGAAATGATCATAACGGCAGGATATGTTTCAGAATCCTTTAAACTAAAAAATTGGATGCGACTTGTGCTGGGAGTTCGCTTCGAAAAGTTCGATTTGACCTATACCGGTGAACGCCAGGACGGATCATCGTTTCGAAACGCAAAAATCTTAGACAAATCGGATTTCTTCCCATCGGCCAACCTAATCTTCGATCTAAACGAAGATGAAAGTTCAAAGATTAGAGCCTCCTATTCAAGAACCACGGCCAGACCTTCATTTAAAGAAGCCTCCCTGGCTGAAATTTTCGATCCCATCAGCAGTAATACCTTTATAGGAAACCTGGATTTACAGCCTACTTATATCGATAACTTCGACCTGCGATATGAGTTGTACGGCGCCGAAGGTGATTTCATTGCATTCAGCGGGTTCTACAAATCCTTCGATGATCCGATTGAATTATCGTTCATACGCAGAGCATATGGCCAATTTACACCCCTGAACCTCGGCGACGCCCAGGTCATCGGAGGTGAATTTGAACTTAGGAAAAGACTGGACTTTATTCGCGGCCTCGAAAATATTCGACTTGTCGCCAACGTATCTATTATCGATTCGAAACAGGAATACAGTGATGATGAGCGCGAAGGGCGACTTGATAATCTTCGGGAAGGTGAGACTTTAGACGATACCAGGCAACTTCAGGGGCAAAGCCCCTATCTCCTGAATGCGGGGTTCACCTTCGATTCGGAAAAATCGACCTGGCAAGGAGGAATCTTTTACAACGTTCAGGGTAAAACCCTTCAAATAGTGGGAGCCGGGGATATTGCAGATGTGTATACCCTGCCCTTCCACAACGTGAAGTTAAATCTTTCCAAAACCTTCGGAAACAAACAGAATTCAACCCTATCACTTTCATTTGACAACCTACTTGATGACGATATTGAAAGTGTGTATCAGTCATTCGGTACAGAAGATCAACTGTACTCCAAATGGAATCCGGGTCAGCGAATTAGTCTCGGTTACAGTATAAATTTCTAATTTATACGTGACATATGACCATTAGAAAGCCCTGTTCAATCTGTTTGAACAGGGCTTTACTTTTTCTTTAAACCTATACTTAACGGTAGGATACGACTCTGGTGTCTGCTACAGACCAGGTCTTAACTTCTGTAATTTTTGAATTGTCGTACAGAACTTCTTTGATTTCATTGTCGATAAAGAAGTACCAGGTCCCTACCTTAGCACCGTTGTCGTAATAGGCAACGGCAGTCTTGTTTCCTTGAGGGTCATAACTAATCCATTCACCCTGCAACTTGTTGTCCTGGTTATAATAGCCGGTTTGAGCTACTACTCCATTATCATGATACAGTTTAGCCTTAATCAGGCCGTCGACCATGACGTAGTCATTCTTTGTACACGTCTTTTTACATTCCTGTGCAAACGTCGCATTTGCAGCAAGGATCATTACGAATAATGCGATTACTTTTTTCATATGAATTTTGATTTACTCTTGTCGACTTAGTAAAGATAAGGAAGAAATAACAATTAAGAAATGTTTAGGTAACATTAAATTAACATTAAAGCGGTTTTTCGTTGAAATCCAGATACTTAATTCATCCTAATAAGATAAAATCGTAGCATTTATCATGTTCTTTCTTAATGTTAATTTAATATTTGCTTCATATTAACACCACAGCAGATTGCTTTCTTTACCAGGTCGTTAAGACGATTACATCTTTTGAAAAATCGTTAAGTTTTTGTCGACTGGATTTTTAAGATGGGAGGGCTGCTTGAAAAAGCGGCCCTTTTTTTTGGTTACATTTCATTAATTTAGAGCTGCTGAGGTTCTAAAATTAATATTTAGGAAACATTCACTTAACATTAAGGTTGGTTCTTTGCAGCGACAAAAACTTAGAACGATTCTTTCATGAGACAATATCGCCTATTCGTTGCCGCAATCCTACTGACCATCTTTTCAGTAAATGCCCAGGAAATAAGTGACACTTCATTCGGTAAAGGAATAATTAATTATGTTGCCAAGGACAGCTCGTTCAGTGTGAAATTTGCCCCTCGGATCCAGGGACGATACATGGTGGCCTGGAATCACGACGGAAACGATTACGGCAGTGGCGAAACCAACTTCCTGATAAGACGGGCACGCTTGAAATTCGACGGTTTTGCCTACTCTCCAAAACTAAAATATAAAATAGAACTAGGACTTTCTAACAGGGATCTCTCAGGAGCCAACCAGTTTAACAGGAATACACCCCGTTACATTCTCGACGCAGTCATCATGTGGAATTTCTATGAGAATTTCGAACTCTGGGCGGGACAAACAAAATTGCCCGGAAACGTGGAACGCGTTGTTTCTTCGGCCAACATGCAGCTCATAGACCGCTCGATTCTCAACAGTCGCTTCAATATAGACCGCGATATGGGAATCCAGCTGCGTCACCACACCAGCCTTGGCGGAGAAGTGGTTATGAGGGAGAAATTAGCCGTCTCCCAGGGAGAAGGACGTAATATTACTGAAGGAAACGAAGGCGGGTTGCAGTATACCGGTCGCCTGGAACTATTGCCCTTCGGAGAATTTGCATCTAAGGGAGACTATTCCCAGTCCGACCTGAAGCGTGAACCTGCTCCAAAACTTATGATGGGGGTAACCTACGACTTTAATCAGGACGCCGTAAAAACTAGGTCAAACCTGGGTAACTATATGTTCCGCAGTGACGGCTCACTTTATGAAACCGATATTACCTCCATATTCGTTGATGCTATGTTCAAGTATCAGGGCTTTTCGTTTATGGGTGAATTCGCCAATCGAGACGCCGAGGCTCCTATAGCAACTGAAGCCGACGGTACAAGTACTACCGACGAAGATGGCGATCCCACCGGAGATGTCGTATTAGTTGGCAACGCATTTAACCTACAGGCAGGTTATCTCTTTAAAAATAATTATGAAGTTGCAGGACGATTTACTACCGCCGCATACGAATCTGTTACAAACCGAGCAAAAGAAGAGCAATATACCCTGGGTGTTTCAAAATATTTAGTAGGTCATAAACTAAAAGTTCAGTCTGATATTACGTATGCAACAGCCGGAGGTAATGAGGATTTTATAGAGTTCAGAATTGGATTCGACCTGCACTTTTAAGGAAGAAAAAGAGATAACAATTTGGTAACAAATGAAGCTGTATTAATTTAGACATTTGTCGCAACTTAATAATAAGTTAAATGGAAAATATATATCTGTTAATGATCGTTGCCCTTGCCGGTCTTGCAATCGCCGACCTGGTAGTTGGAGTGAGTAACGATGCCGTTAATTTCCTAAATTCGGCTATAGGATCGAAAGCTATCTCATTCCGGACGATCATGATCGTTGCCAGTTTGGGAATCTTTATCGGGGCTGTGTTCTCGAGTGGGATGATGGAAGTGGCGCGAAAGGGAATTTTCGTTCCGGGTGAGTTCTATTTTGAAGAGATTATGATCATTTTTATGGCAGTAATGATCACGGATATTCTCCTGCTCGATTTCTTTAATACGCTGGGGATGCCTACTTCCACCACGGTTTCCATAGTATTTGAATTGTTGGGAGCGGCTGTGGTGATGGCCCTTATTAAGATAAGCGTCTCGAATACCGAATCCGTTGCCGATTTAGCTAAATATATCAACACCGAAAAAGCAACCGAGATCATTTCCGGTATCCTGCTCTCTGTAGTAATCGCCTTTACGGTGGGTGCCCTGGTACAATGGTTTTCCCGCTTGATATTTACGTTTCACTACGAGAAAAAGATCAGACATTTCGGGACCCTGTTTGGCGGCATCGCTCTTACGGCAATTGCTTATTTTATTTTCTTCAAAGGATTAAAGGGAACACCCTATTACGGCGATTTTAAAGATATACTCGAAGAGCAGGTGCTGTGGTTGGTTATAGGTAGCTTTATCTTCTGGACCCTGTTTTCGTATTTGTTTATGAAGATATTCAAAAAGAGCATCCTCATATTCGTGATTGCGGTAGGAACGTTTGGCCTCGCACTGGCATTCTCGGGTAACGACCTGGTAAACTTTATCGGTGTACCCATGGCTGCCTACCATTCATACGAAGCCTGGGCCGCATCAGGTGAAGCCGCCAATGTTTTTTCAATGAGTATTCTGGAGGAGAAAGTCCCTGCGGAGCCCATACTGCTGTTAATTGCAGGAGCGGTGATGGTACTCACCTTATGGTTCTCGAAAAAAGCTAAAACTGTTACAGAAACAGAAATCGGGCTTTCACGACAGGGAGAAGGTCATGAAAAATTCAAGCCAAATATGCTGTCCCGAGCCGTTGTTTCCGGTTCAACAAAATTGGTTTCAGCACTTGGAGCATTCATACCACAAGCAACTCAGGATAAAATCAACGCGAGTTTTGAAAAACCGGTAGTTAATCTGCCAAAACACAAAACCTATCAGTTGCCGGCTTTCGATATGATCCGTGCTTCTGTAAACCTCATGGTAGCAGGGGTGCTGATATCTATCGCAACATCCATGAAACTTCCGCTTTCTACTACCTATGTAACTTTTATGGTCGCCATGGGTACCTCTCTCGCAGATCGGGCATGGGGACGAGAAAGTGCAGTTTACAGGGTTGCAGGAGTACTCAACGTAATAGGCGGGTGGTTCTTTACTGCCTTTAGTGCCTTTGTTGCAGCGGGTGTTCTGGCATACCTGATTTACATCGGAAAAGCGCCCATGATCGCCGTACTATTGCTGTTGGCAATTCTTCTATTGGTAAGAAATTATATTTCACATAAAAAGAAATCGAATGTTATTATCGAACCGGATAAGCTGAAAAAAGCTGAAAGCAGTACCGTTCAGGGGATTATAGAAGAAACTTCAGATAATGTGGCCAAAGCCGTGGCCCGCACCAATAAGATCTATTCGTCTATCATCGTCGGACTGGCAAAAGAAGACAGTTCGAAATTGAAGAAGAGCAGACAAAAAATAGACAAACTAAGTGACGAGGTCGATGAACTGAGGAACAATATCTTCTACTTTATCAAGAACCTCGATGAGTCCAGTGTTCGCGGTAGTAATTTCTATATCCTTATTTTGGGTTACCTCACCGATGTTACCCAGTCGCTGGAGTATATGGGCAAGGCCAGTTACAAGCACGTTAACAACAAACACAAAGGCCTTCGTTTTAATCAGATCAAAGACCTTCAGCAGATAGATTCGTCTTTCGACCATCTGCTGGTAGATATTCAGGCCATCTTTGAAAAACGAGAGTTCGAAAAACTCGATGATATCCTTATCAGAAAGGAAAAGGCCTATACCGATATCTCTGAAATGATCGAGAAACAGATCAAGCGCACCAGGGACGAGGAATCCAGTCCGAAGAATACTACCTTGTATTTCAGTCTGTTGTTGGAAACAAAAGACCTGCTTACGGCACTGATGAACCTGGTGGAGGAATACTATAAGAGTTCGAGGAAATAAACATCCTTTTTAGAAACCCCTGTCTACTGCTAGCCGGGGGTTTTTTTATTGAACCCTGATAGCATGTGCCGGTTTTATACATTCAAATCGGCCTTGAGGCATGGGGATATACTCTCCGAAAGCGTCAATTAACGGTTTTAGCTTATGGCAAAACTTAATGTACTCAAAGAAATCGCCGCAGTATTCTTAAAACTAGGGCTTTTTGCCTTTGGAGGGCCGGCTGCTCATATCGCGATGATGGAAGAGGAAATAGTGAGTCGCCGGGGCTGGATGAGCAGACAACATTTTCTTGATCTTATAGGAGCAACCAATTTAATCCCGGGGCCTAATTCGACCGAAATGACAATGCACTGCGGATACGAACGCGGCGGACGATTGGGTCTCTTTGTAGCAGGTTTTTGCTTTATATTCCCGGCAGTTTGCATTACCCTTTTCCTGGCCTGGATTTATGTTGAATATGGCAGTCTTCCCGAAATTCAGCCCCTGATATCGGGGATTTTACCGGCCGTGCTGGTCATTATTGCAGCCGCCATCCTCAAGCTTGGAAAGAAAGCCTTTAAGAACCTTGAACTTATTGTGGTTGGGATAGTAGTTCTGGTTGCCAGCCTTTTGGGTGTGAATGAGATCATAGCCCTTCTTCTTGGTGGGCTGCTCGGCGGGCTGTACTTCTACTTTAAATCCTCCACTAACCGACTTGCAGGGGTTGCGCCAATTTTGCCGATTTTCCTTTCCTCAACCATCGTAGCCAAGCTCAGTACTGCCAAGATATTCTGGACCTTTCTCAAGGTTGGAAGTATTCTCTACGGAAGTGGTTATGTCCTCTTCGCCTATCTCGATGCCGAATTAGTTTCGAATGGTTGGTTAAGTAGGCCCGACCTGATGGAAGCCATCGGAATAGGGCAGTTTACGCCCGGACCGGTGTTGTCGACCGCCACCTTTATAGGCTATCAGTTGGGAGGCTTCTGGGGTGCCCTCGCCGCCACGACAGGGATCTTTTTACCTTCTTTTATTTTTGTATGGATTCTGAACCCCCTTATTCCCAAAATGCAACGTTCCCGACTACTTAGGGGGTTTCTGGATAGTGTGAACGTCGCCGCGGTAGCTGTTATGATTGCAGTGCTCATCCTAATGACGCGGGAAACTCTTGTCGACATTCAGAGTATGGTCATAGTTGCCATTTGTGGAATTCTATTCTTCGGGTTTAAAAGAGTCAATTCTGTTATGGTGATTATTACGGGGCTGATCCTGGGTTATCTTTTTTACTTATTCCAATAAAACATTCCAGGGATCCTGGTAGAAATAATAATACTCGATGAGCACCACCAGCAGGTTATGGATGAAGTGGACGATCATTCCAAGCCATAAGGTTTTAAACCTGTGTCGTAAATAACCCAGAACAATTCCGAAGGGAAAGATCCAGATGAAGGAGATAAACGAAAAATGAACGAGGGCGAAGATAAATGCCGTGGCTAGGATGGTTACATTCGCAGAGGCAACATCGCGAAGCTTATTGAATAAAAAGCCCCTGAAAGCGAGTTCTTCAAATATCGGAGGAAGTATTGCGTAAAAGATAAAAGCCCATAAAAAGGGATTGTCGTAGCTTATGTAATCGTAAAACAGGTTGTAATCTTCAAAGAACAGCAACTCATTCAACAGCCCCATTCCAAAATAGACTGCGATGGCAGAGAAAAGCGGGAAGATGAAGGCGAATAACAGGTTCTTCCAGTTTATCCTGTCGAACCTATATAATGCCAATATACCTTTAATATCGAAAAGACTGAACCCCAGCGTAAGCAGAACAAATATACTTTCCAGGACGATCTCGGTGAGAAGTGAATTGTTCTCGAGGTAGGTAACATAAGAGACAACGGCGAAGATGAGGAACGTGATATAAAAGACAATTACCTGACGTACGCTGTCGTTTTCCTTCTTCGAGCGGTCGATTCTTCTTTTAGTGCCGCAGTTACCGCAATAGATATCGCCGGGGTTTAAAACTGCTTGGCAAATCTTACAGCTATTCATAGCTTACAGAGTATTTCTAATTTGAAGCGCCGAATTAATTCCTTTAGACAGGTACAGTATAATCAGAACTTTGATAATAATCCCTTTGTAAATGGTTTCAGGTTCAAGAATTCCGTTGAGGACTATGGTGGTTAAGTAAACCAGCAGGCCGAGTATTAGTGCGATCAACGGCCGTTTCTGCGACCAGAACCCCAACACCATATAGATTATAGCGAGTATGGCATTTGTGATTAGGGTGGCATTATCCCCATACCGAATAAAGTAGAACACCCCGATTGCAAGGGTAAACGCTGCGATTACAAATAAACTATTACGCCCCGATCTGATCTTTTTAGATGCTTCAGTACCTCGCCTCTTCTTTAAAACGCGCCTTGCATGGTAGCTGCTCTGCTGCTGTTCTGTACCGCCCTCGGGGTATCCGCAATTCACACAAAATTTCTGATCTTCCGCCATGGAAGTTTCACAGAGAGAACATCTTCTGGTATGGTCGATTAAATCGATAGGGTTATCCATAGCTGAAATTGTGAAGCGAATATAGTTTAATCCATAAAAAAAGGAAGACTTATGCCTTCCTTTTTCTAAATTAATAACACTTAAAATTAAGAACCACACATTAGGCAATCATCGTCTTCCGCATCGCGCGATTTCGCAAGCATATCCCGTAATTCCTGCGGTGTTAGTGGTTTGTTGGAAGCAACTGTTGTCGCTTCCACCGCTGTGTCGGCCGCTGCCGCCACAGGTTCTTTCTTGTTTTCCTGTTTAAGGGTAAACTTAATGGCATCTACTGCACTCTTTGTTCGCAAATAATACATGCCCGTTTTCAGGCCGCTTTTCCAGGCATAAAAATGCATGGATGTGAGTTTTGCGAAATTTGCGTTTTCCATGAATAGGTTGAGGGATTGAGACTGATCGATAAAATAACCTCGATGCCTCGACATATCTATAATATCTTTCATGCTCAATTCCCATACGGTTTTATAAAGCTCTTTGAGGTCCTGAGGTATAACATCCACGTTTTGGACTGAACCGTTTGCCCGCATAATCTCTTCCTTCAGATCATCGTTCCACAAACCTAGTTTTACCAGGTCTTCAAGCAGGTGTTTGTTTACTACGATGAATTCGCCCGACAACACTCTGCGGGTATAAATATTCGAGGTGTACGGCTCGAAGGCCTCGTTGTTCCCCAGGATCTGGGAAGTTGAAGCCGTTGGCATGGGTGCTACCAGCAGTGAGTTACGTACTCCGTGTTTCTTCACGTCTTTCCTCAGTTTTGCCCAGTCCCATCTGCCACTTAGCTCTTCGTCCTTGATTCCCCACAGATTATGCTGGAATTCACCTTTCGAAATAGGAGATCCTTTATAGGTTTCATAAGGCCCATCGGCTTTGGCCTCTTCTACTGAAGCACTTACGGCTGCAAAATAAAGGGTTTCAAATATTTCCTGATTCAGTTTTTGCGCCTCGTCGCAGGTAAACGGTAGGCGCATCAAGATGAAGGTATCTGCCAATCCCTGAATTCCCAATCCTACGGGACGGTGACGGAAGTTCGAATTTTCGGCCTCTTTTACAGGGTAGTAATTTCGATCGATCACCTTGTTAAGGTTCTTGGTTACCCGCTTGGTTACCCTGAAAAGTTCCTTGTGATCGAACTGTCCATTCTTCACGAACATCGGTAGAGCGATGGATGCGAGGTTACATACGGCAATCTCGTCTTCGGAGGTGTACTCCATGATCTCCGTACAGAGGTTAGACGAGCGGATGGTTCCCAGGTTTTTCTGATTACTCTTCCTATTCGCAGCATCTTTATAGAGCATATAAGGAGTTCCGGTCTCGATCTGAGATTCCAGTATCTTCTCCCAAAGCTCTCTGGCTTTTATTGTTTTCCGGCCCTTATCTTCAGCTTCATATTTGGTATACAACGCTTCGAACTCATCTCCATGAGTATCGAAAAGACCCGGACACTCATTGGGGCACATCAGCGTCCATTCACCGTCCTCCTGAACTCTTTTCATAAAGAGGTCCGGGATCCACATGGCGTAGAACAGATCGCGGGCACGCATTTCTTCCTTTCCATGGTTCTTCTTAAGATCAAGGAAATCGAAGATGTCGGCATGCCATGGTTCGACGTAGATAGCGAAGGATCCCTTTCTCTTTCCTCCACCTTGATCTACGTATCGCGCGGTATCATTGAACACACGAAGCATGGGAACTATTCCGTTTGATGTACCGTTAGTTCCCGAGATATACGACCCGGTTGCTCGGATGTTGTGAATAGACAACCCAATACCCCCGGCAGATTGTGAGATTTTCGCAGTCTGCTTCAGTGTGTCGTAGATACCGTCGATACTGTCGTCCTTCATCGTTAGTAGGAAACAGGACGACATTTGTGGTTTTGGAGTACCACTATTGAACAAAGTAGGTGTCGCGTGGGTGAAATATTTTTTCGACATAAGCTCGTATGTCTCTTTAACTGCGTCCATATCATCCAGGTGTATTCCAACCGATACTCTCATGAGCATATGCTGAGGACGCTCTGCTATTTGGCCGTTCAGTTTCAGCAAATAAGAACGCTCCAGGGTTTTGAATCCAAAATAATCGTAACCGAAATCACGATTGTAAATGATGGTAGAGTCCAACTCATCGGCATTTGCCTTTATAATTTCATAAACCTCATCGCTTAGCAGCGGAGCCTTCTTACCTGTTCTCGGATTTACGTATTCGTACAGATCGGTCATGACCTCCGAGAATGATTTTTTAGTATTCTTATGAAGGTTAGAAACAGAGATCCTTGCGGCCAGACGTGCGTAATCAGGGTGAGAGGTCGTCATCGTGGCTGCGACTTCAGCGGCGAGATTATCCAGTTCGCTGGTGGTAACACCATCGTATAATCCTTCTATTACCCGCATTGAAATCTTTACCGGGTCGACAAGTTCATTGAGCCCGTAGCACAATTTGCGTACGCGCGACGTGATCTTGTCGAACATAATCGGTTCTTTCCGGCCGTCTCTTTTAATTACATTCATCTGTTCTTTTTTTAATGAGGTTAGTATTTTGTAAAAGGGTGCTGTTTGGTCGTTGTTAAACGCCACATTATCAGCGATATATTGAAATTGCGCCGGCGATTCGCCCTTGGCGCTATACGATCTTAGAAATCTGCGTCGAAACTAATCTTGTTCGATTCCTTGTCCATATTCGTTACACCAGCTTTCTGGTACTCGGAAACGCGTTTCTCGAAGAAGTTGGTCTTGCCCTGCAAGGATATCATATCCATAAAATCGAACGGATTCGTAGCATTGTACTCCTTTTCACATTCAAGTTCAACCAGTAGGCGGTCGGTAACGAACTCAAGGTATTGAGTCATGAGCTTGGCGTTCATACCGATTAGGCTTACGGGCAGCGATTCGGTAATGAACTCACGTTCTATGTTAAGCGCATCCACGATAATAGCGCGAATACGTTCTTTTGGCACTTTATTCACCAGGTGATTGTTGTGCAGGTGTACCGCAAAGTCGCAGTGAACACCTTCATCCCGGGATATCAGTTCATTGGAAAAAGTAAGTCCCGGCATTAAACCTCTTTTCTTTAGCCAGAAAATGGAACAGAAGGCTCCTGAAAAGAATATTCCTTCTACGGCAGCAAAAGCGATAAGCCGTTCGGCAAAACTTGGACTTTCTATCCATTTCAGCGCCCAGTCTGCTTTCTTTTTGATAGCCGGGAAGTTTTCGATGGCATTGAACAACTGGTCCTTCTCTTTGTCGTCCTTCACATAGGTATCAATTAACAAGGAGTAAGTCTCACTGTGAATGTTCTCCATCATGATCTGAAACCCGTAGAAGAATTTGGCTTCGCTGTACTGTACTTCATTTACGAAGTTCTCGGCCAGGTTCTCATTAACAATCCCATCTGAAGCTGCAAAGAACGCAAGGATGTGTTTGATGAAATAGCGTTCATCGTCGTTTAGTTTTTGGGTCCAGTCGGATAGATCTTGATGTAAATCGATTTCTTCCGCAGTCCAAAAACTAGCCTCACTTTTCTTGTACCATTCCCAAATATCGTGATGCTCTATTGGAAAAATTACAAATCTGCCTTCGTTTTCAGTTAAAATGGGTTCTACTTCGCTCATGTCCTTCGTTTTTGAATTTATTAGAAAATTTGTGCTTACTCGGGACTAACAAATATGAAAAAATTTGAAAGGAAAACAGTTAGAATTGAATGTTGGTTTTCAACAAAGTTTTCAACATGACTATTTTTAAACTGTTCTTATATTTATCTTAAAATAGAGGGTTATATTATTGTTTTTCAGTTGTTTATAAATATGTTTCAAAGTTATGAACAATTCGTTGGCGGGCTCGTTGAAAACTGCGACAGGTATCCGTTTTACCGCACTTGCTCGTCGATTTGCATACCAAAATGAAACTTAAATTTTCAACAAAAATTCGATAGAAACTTTAACACTTATTTCAAATAAAAAAGCATTCTTCAGCTAAAAAATAAAAAAACACGCCCCGATAAGAGCGCGTAGCATTTTTTGCGGACCTTTCTTCCTTAACTCAGGTCTGAAGCATCCATTTCTTCTATCGCTTCCCAGGTTTCATCCAGATCCATATTGGTTCCGTTCACCTGTATATAGAAGCGATCGTTCTGCATAAACTGTACTTCGCTGTTATTGTTATTCTTTTTATATTCCTCTATGGCCTTCATTCCATTTTTTCGAACGGTCCGCCTGATCTTATACTCATCCTCCTCTTCGAAATCCTGAGAAAACACCAATCGGAAGCCGGCCGTTGCCGCAGCACCCATTTGTCCGGCACCGTCGATCACCTGTATTCTTAAACGCTTGGTTTTATCTTCATTCTGATAGGTTCCCTCTACCTGGGCTATCTGCATATATGCTGTCTGACCCGCTTTATAACCGGTTCGCTTCATTCCGTTGATCTCTTCCGGCAACCACGCTTTTAATTCTTCATTTGTTAAGGGCTCCATTTGCTGAAGGTCCTCCATATCTTCCTGCATATTCTCCATTTCCTTTACCGCATTTCGGGTATTGGAAACATTTTCCTTCGTCTCTTTAATCTTATTGGACACGGGATTGTCGCAGGCGAAAAGCAATCCAACGACTGCAATGATGAGTAGTAGTTGTTTCATAATTGAAATATTTATTTGTTTTAGTAGTAATTACAACATACTAATTTATTAAATATCAATCAACTATCACAACCCATAAGTTAGTTTAAGTAATGTATATCCGCAGTCAGTGATACGGAATCGAGAAGTATTACCGACTTTCCTGCTGCTTAATTGCGATCTTTTCAAGCTCGGAATACCAGTGCTTGCCGAATTTCCGCAAGAGCGCCTCCTTTACAAACTTGTAGACCGGAACTTTTAATTCCTTTCCCAAAGTACAGGCATCGTTACATATTGGCCATTTGTGATAATTCACCGCAGCAAATTCACTGTAATCCTGAACTCTTACCGGATACAGATGACAGGAGATCGGTTTGCGAAATTCAACAACGCCCTCGTTATAGGCCTGTTCGATACCGCAGGCCGCCGTTCCATTGTCGGAAAAGGTGGCATACGCACATTCTTTACCGCCTACCAGCGGAGTTTCCAATTCTCCCTGCGAAGTGGTTATATGAGTTCCCTGGGCTTCAATAGCGGCTATGCCTTCACTCCTTAAAAACCCCTTGATGTCGGGATAGATCTCAGCCAGTATCCCGGTTTCTTCCCGGGTTAGTGGTGCCCCGGCTTCTCCTTCCACACAGCAAGCGCCTTTGCAGGCACTTAGGTTGCATACAAATTCCTTCTCCAGGATATCTTCAGATACTATTGTCTTTCCCAATTGAAACATCCGGCAAAGATAATCTCTTTCCTAAAGACAATCGACAAACCGCTACTCGATTTATGAGTGCGGGTACCCGTTAATTTGATTCTATTCTCTAATTTTGCCGTTTAAATCTATTTTCAATGACGCTGAACGCCAAGGAGATCTTTACAGCCAGTATGGTCCTGTTTGCGGTGATCGATATTATCGGGAACATTCCCATCATTATCTCCCTGCGGCAAAAAGCCGGGCATATTCACAGTGAAAAAGCTTCTCTGATCGCGGTAGTTGTGATGATCTTATTTCTTTGGGTGGGTGAAAGCATCCTCAAATTAATCGGGATCAATGTGAACGAATTTGCCGTGGCCGGTGCCTTTGTGCTGTTCTTTATAGCCCTGGAGATGATCCTGGGAGTTACGCTTTTTAAGGATGATGGCAGCAGTCCCAAGGTCGCTTCGGTTTTCCCGCTCGCCTTCCCCATGCTGGCCGGCCCGGGCACCCTTACCACCTTGTTGTCGCTAAGGGCAGAATATGAAATTCAGAATGTGATCATAGCGGTTTTGCTAAACACCGTCGTGATCTATATCGTACTTAAAACATCGTCCAGATTACAGCGATTTCTCGGCAAGAATGGTATAAGTGTTATCCAGAAGGTTTTCGGGGTGATACTGCTGGCAATTGCCGTTAAGCTGTTTGCGTCGAATATTCAGGAACTATTCAATTAAATCCCATGAAAATCGCAATATATATTTTTATAGTACTGGCAGCAGCCCTGCTGGTGTTCAATGCCACAAAACTCGAATTCGATGCCTTATTCGAAGGCGACAGCCTGATCGCCGCCATAAGTGTGCTGGCATCTGCCTGTGTGATCCTGCTTATGATCATTCTTTTGATGTCTCGGAAGATAGCCGCGAAGAAGTAATTAATCTGAATCGGATCCTGTTTCGATCTCTATCACTTTCTGAAGCATGGGGTCACCGTCATTTATAAAGAATTCGAAGGCATTCGGGCCGAAAAGTTGTTGTGCTATGTTCGCCTTTAAGGCAACTCCCAATTGTTCCTTGTAGCTGGAAAGATCGATCTGTGCTTCCTCGAATCGCGAGTACGAAATAAACTCTTCTTTAAGTGATTCAGGAATCTCGTAATTCCGGGCAAACTGCTTGAAGGTCATCCCGTTAAAAAAGGATCGGTTGTTTTCCAGGTATTCGAAAATAAAGAAGCTCATAAAACTACTCCTGGAAACGTATTCCAGGGTCTCGTTCTCTACACTGGTATCCTTAGGCACGAACACGTCCGGGATAATACCGCCTCCCCCGTAAACTACCTTTCCTTTGGGTGTTACATACCGCAGGGAATCGGCCACCCGGATGTTCTCCGGATCCTCTAATTCCCCGTTCTTGTAGCGCTTTTCGTAATCGCTGTAATATTCGCCATTACCGTTTCCATAAGGCTTCTGTATGGATCTTCCTGTAGGGGTGTAGTACCTTGCGATGGTAAGCCTCACCGCACTGCCGTCGCCAAGCGCCATTTCCCTTTGCACCAGGCCTTTTCCAAAAGACCTGCGCCCTATGATGGTGCCTTTATCATTGTCCTGAAGGGCTCCGGCAACGATCTCGCTTGCCGAGGCAGAATTCTCGTTGATGAGTACGTAGATATGACCTTTTTCAAAAGAGCCTTTGCCGGTAGCATAACTTTTGCTCTCTTCTCCGCTCTTGTTTCTGGTGATAACTATAAGCTTATCCTTCTCGAGGAACTCGTCCACTAACTTCTCCGCAGCATAGATATATCCGCCTGGGTTGTTTCTCAGGTCAAGCACCAGGGATTTTATCCCCGAATCGACAAGTTCGTCCAAGGCATCCCGAAATTCTCCGTAGGTGGTTTCTGAAAAACGATTCACCTTGATATATCCAATGTCTTCTGTGAGTTTATAGGAAGCATCTACGCTTACAAGCGGTACATTCTTGCGTTTAAGTCTGATATCGATCATTTTATCTTCTGAAGGCCTGTACACTTTCAGGTTAACCTTCGAATTGATCTCACCTTTTAAAAAGGCCGAAATACTGTCGCGATGCACATCGGGGCCGAATAATTTACGGCCATCTGCATATAATATTCGATCTCCCCCTTTGATACCTGCTTTTTCTGCAGGACCACCCTCGATGGCCCTTATTACGGCTATGGAATCCCTGTACGGATAGAAACTTATCCCGATTCCTATGAAGTTCCCGCGCATATCGTCGGCATTCTTCTCGTAATCGTCAACCGGAATATATACCGAGTGCGGATCCAGGTTTTCAAGTATCCCGTTTACGGTTACATCTACTATGCTGTCGGTATTCACCTTGTCCACGTACTCGTAATCTATATAATCTATGAGTCGGTTGAGTTTGTCTTTTTTAGAATTAGTGGCGAAGATCTTTTCGTTACTGTCCTGAAAGTTCAGTTTAGAGCCTACAAAAACACCGGTAGCGATGGCTACCGATATGATTAGAGGCAAATATTTCTTTTGAATGCCCATAGGGACTAAATAGATTTTATGTGTGTTACCTTAACGCCGGCTTTCTTTAAAAATTTTACACCCGAGTTGTCCTTATACTCCTCCAGGTATACCAATCGTTTTATCCCGGCCTGGTGAATCAGCTTGCTGCACTGCTGGCAGGGCGACATAGTGATGTACAGGGTGGCCCCTTCACAGGACTGTGTAGAAGCCGCTACTTTCGAAATGGCATTGGCCTCGGCGTGCAATACATACCACTTGGTATAGCCCTCATCGTCTTCGCAAATATTCTCAAAACCTGTAGGTGTTCCATTATAGCCGTCGCTTATTATCATCTTATCCTTAACAATAAGTGCGCCAACTTGTCTTCTGATACAATAAGAAAGTTTGCTCCACTCCATGGCCATCCTTAGATAGGCAGTGTCGTATTTGGTTTGTTTTTCTTGCGTCATGCGGTTACAGATAAGTGGCAAAATTAGCAGGATGTTACAGCATCACAAAAACTTGTGGAACTAAATGTAATTAAATTTTCAGAAGGGCCAGTTAGCTACCAGCATCGGAATCACCATTCCTATTACTACTGAAGAAATCACCAACACCCAGTCTCTTTTGTTAAACCTGAATACAGCCTGGATCACAAAAGCCAGGATCAGGGTAAGCAACACTATGATCACCTGGGCCAGTTCTACTCCCAGGGCGAACTCCAACAAGGGGGCAATACTCTCTTCGTCACTGATCATTTCGTAATACCTAGCAAATCCAAAACCGTGGATGAGTCCGAAGAAAACGGTAACCACATACAAAAGGGCGTGCTTCTGATTGTTCGCTGCAGTGCCGGCGGTAAATAGGTTATAAACAGCCGTTGCCAGTATGGTTATGGGAATAAGAAACTCGATATAAGTACCACTTACCGATACTACTTCGTAATGGGCTAAGAGCAGGGATATGGTGTGTCCAATCGTAAAAAGGGTCACCAGCAGCAACAGCCTTTTCCAGAGGTTAAACGTATATGCCGCACACAATACGATCAAGAAGAGTATATGGTCGTAGGCGCTCAGGTCCAGGACGTGATCCAGTCCTAATTTTACATAAAGCCAGAAATCCGTCATAAGTATTGGGGATCAATGATTTGGGTAAAGATAGGAAAACGCAGTCGAATATTGTTATATTTATATAACTGCTGAATAACCATAAGATGAAAAAGTTTTTGTTTATTTTAATCATCCTCCTGATATACCAACTCGGTTTTGGCCAGCACGGAGGTATTTACCATGAGTGGTATCTTGTTAATTACGAGCTTGACGGTATAAACTATGGGGTTAGCCAAATAACACCGCCTGTTTCCCCCTCCTTAACCATAGAAAACGATCTTCAATTTTACGGAACAGCTGCCTGCAACGACTATAGCGGTAATTTCATCTATAATCAGGCTAATGATGAATTGATAGTTGATACCATAACATTCACATCCGATCCCTGCGGATTCCAATCACACACCGATTTCGAAACAGATTATTTCAGCCTTTTTGCCGAGGGTAACTCCTTCCATTACGCAATTATTTACGACACCAATGGTGTTGAATCCCTGTGGTTATTCCTTCCAAATGGCGACAATTTATATTATGATAGTTTCCCGCCAATACTTTCTACCGGCCAGGCTCAACATCCCACAATTAACTTGTACCCCAACCCGGTTTCAGATATTCTAAATATCACTTCTGAAAAATTAACCGTAGATAAACTTGTCGTCTACGACCTCAACGGACAACAACTTATTTCAAATTATTCACCAACTGATAAGATCGATGTTTCAGGGCTTTCGGATGGTATGTATTTTCTCGAAATCCTATGGGATGATCGAAAACTACTGCACAAATTCATAAAACAGTAAGCCGTATCTTTGCAATATGGGGGAATACCTTGACGCCATATTAAATGCATTTACCGGAACCCTGCAATGGACCTGGGATTCCATACTGTTTCGCGTGCCCTGGTACACCAATTACTTCTGGGGCTTGATCGCCATTTCACTGTTTGTCTGGTGCCTGGAAATCCTTTTTCCCTGGCGTAAGGAACAGGCGATCTTCAGAAAAGACTTCTGGCTGGACGGCTTCTATATGTTCTTTAACTTCTTCATCTTCGCCATAGCGATTAGCGGTATCTACAAACTGCTGGAACTGGGCTTTGGAGAGTTTGGAGTAAGTATGAGCTCCCTCGCGCTTATCGATATGAGTTCCTGGCCTATGTGGCTGCAGCTACTTGTATTCTTCGTGCTCCTCGACTTTGTTCAGTGGTTTACCCATATCCTGCTGCACAAATACCCCTTTTTCTGGCAGTATCACAAGATACATCACAGTGTTAAGGAAATGGGGTTTGCCGCTCACCTGCGATATCACTGGATGGAAAACATCTTCTATAAACCCTTAAAGACCTTCGGAGTGATGCTGCTGGGTGGCTTTGAACCGGAGCAGGCCTATATCGTTCACTTCCTGGCCATCTCGATCGGGCATTTTAATCACGCCAATATCAAAATTACTTGGGGACCGTTAAAATACGTCTTTAACAATCCGGTAATGCACCTGTACCATCATTCGTATGTGCTGCCCGAAGGCCGGTACGGGGTGAATTTCGGGATTAGCCTCAGTCTGTGGGATTATCTTTTCGGCACCAACTACATTCCGGAGGACAGCGGAACCATTCCGCTGGGGTTTGAAGGAGACGACGAGATTCCCAAATCCTTTAAAGGCCAGGTACTCTACGGTTTCAAAAGAAAAAAACGCAGTACTAATTCTTCAACTTAGTGGGACAGGCCTCATCGGTTACAGGTATCCCTGCTTCTTTAATTGCTTTAAATCCGCCGGCCACATCCACAAGGTTATGAATTCCCCTGCTTTTTAAAATGGAGGCTGCGATCACCGATCGATACCCTCCTGCACAATGCAGATAAAAGCTCTCCTCTTCGGGAAATTCGGCCAAGTGATCGTTCAGGAAATCCAGCGGAGTGAGGCTTGCATTGTCGATGTGTGAACTCTCGTATTCCCCGGGCTTTCGCACGTCGAAAACGGGGATGTCCTCCGCGTCCAGCCGCTGTTTGAATTCCCCGGCAGGGATCGAACTCAGACTGTCGATTTCCTTCCCGGCTTCTTTCCATGCTGAAAAGCCGCCTTTAAGATAACCCAGCGTATTGTCAAAGCCCACCCGGGATAGCCTGGTGATAGCCTCTTCTTCCCTTCCTTCGGGAGTGACCAATAGTATAGGCTGCTCCACATCCCCGATCAGCGCTCCTACCCAGGGGGCGAAACCACCGTCCAGTCCGATAAAGATAGACCTGGGAATATGGCCCTTTACAAATTCATTCTGATGACGCACATCCAGTACCACAGCGCCGGTTTCATTAACGGCCACTTCAAACTCGGCCGGGTTTAAGGCATGGGTACCTCGTTTTACAATGGTATCGATGTCTTCGTAACCTTCACGGTTCATCTTTACATTCAGGGGAAAATACTGGGGTGGTGGCAACAGGCCGTCGGTAACTTCCTTAATGAATTCTTCTTTTGTCATATCCTCCCTTAAGGCGTAGTTGGTTTGTTTTTGTCCGCCTATGGTACCCACTGTTTCCTTACTCAGGTTCTTTCCGCAGGCCGAGCCCGCTCCGTGGGCCGGATAAACGATAACATCATCGGCCAGGGGCAAGATCTTCTCCCGCAAACTGTCGTAAAGTATTCCCGCCAGGTCTTCCTGCGTCATATCGGCACTTTTCTGGGCGAGATCCGGTCGGCCAACATCCCCTAGAAAAAGGGTGTCCCCACTGAAGATGGCGTGATCTTTTCCGTTCTTGTCCCGCAGCAGGTAAGTCGTACTCTCCATGGTATGGCCGGGTGTGTGTAAAACAACGATTGTTATTTCTCCCAACTTAAATTCCTGTCCGTCCTTGGCGATAGTTGCATCGAAGGATGGATTGGCGTTAGGACCAAAAATAATAGGGGCTCCGGTCTTCCTGGAGAGGGTGAGGTGACCACTCACAAAATCGGCGTGGAAATGAGTTTCGAAAATATACTTTATGGTTGCATTATCATTCCCGGCACGATCCATATAGGGTTGTACTTCCCGCAGCGGATCGATGATCGCAGCTTCTCCTTCGCTTTCTATATAATACGCTCCCTGTGCGAGACATCCTGTGTATATCTGTTCTATTCTCATGATCTTGCTTTCTGGATTAGTTACGCAAAAATACGGAATTAGGTGGAGTTGAAACATTGAGGTGATAGAGAAAAGCTTCGGCGGACAGGCCGGACATTTTCTATACGATCGGCTTCCCTTCAAGCTCCGCTTGAAAGAAACAAAAACGAACGCACCGCTTCACCGTGAAAAAGAAAGGTTCTACCCTAGAGTGGGATTCATTTGCAGAGCCAGTATCATACTTGGTTATACCCCTGACTTTTGAGCTTCTGTACTTAGTATGGAAGGTTCACCCGCGCGGCAGGCCGTGCACCTCACTAAAAATGTCCACCGGACATTTTCTATACGCTCGGCTTCCCTTCAAGCTCCGCTTGAAAGAAACAAAAACGAACACTTCGACTCACCTCATAATATGTTTCAACCTCACAGGTGGGATTCATTTGCAGAGCAAATGTTCCCTTCAAGCTCCGCTTGAAAGAAACAAAAACAAACACTTCGACTCACCTCAAAAAGAAAGCGAGCTTTCTTTTTGAAGCTCGCTCGTGTTTTACTGTTTTTGTTTCTTATTGTACCTCGGGTGGGAATCGAACCCACACTCCTTGCGGAACCGGATTTTGAATCCGGCGCGTCTACCAATTCCGCCACCGAGGCAGGGAGGACGGCAAAAATAAACAATAAATTGAAAATTGTTAGTAATTCACGCCTGCAATTTTGCGAAAACGCTCCCGATAATTTTACATTTGCAACAACAAAGCAATCTAATCCATGTCAGTAGCTGTTCCCGAACCGAAAATCTTCCCATGTAAACAAAGTACGAAACTCGCCCAGGACATTGCCGATGCCTTTGGGATCCCGCTGGGAAAGATTATTACTTCCACATACAGCGACGGTGAATTTCAACCCTCATTCGAAGAGTCGGTGCGTGGAAGCCGCGTTTTTATCATCGGCTCCACCTTTCCCAACAGCGATCACCTCATGGAAATGTTACTCATGCTGGACGCAGCCAAACGCGCTTCCGCCAGACATATCACAGCCGTGCTCCCCTATTTCGGCTGGGCAAGACAGGACAGAAAAGATAAACCCAGGGTTCCCATCGCCGCGAAACTTGTCGCTAAGATGCTGGAAACCGCAGGAGCGACCCGAATCATTACCATGGATCTCCATGCCGACCAGATTCAGGGCTTTTTCGAAAAACCGGTAGACCACCTTTTTGCATCCACCATTTTCCTGCCCTACCTGAAAAGCCTGAACCTCGATAACCTTACTATTGCATCCCCCGACATGGGTGGTTCGAAGCGAGCCTATGCCTATTCTAAAGCCTTGGAAAGTGATGTAGTTATCTGCTACAAACAACGGGAGAAAGCCAATATCATTTCACATATGGAACTCATAGGCGATGTAAACGGAAAGAACGTGGTCCTTGTCGATGATATGGTGGATACCGCAGGAACACTAACCACGGCCGCCGATCTTATGATAGAGCGGGGGGCATTGAGCGTACGCGCAATTTGTACTCATCCCATCCTCTCCGGCGGAGCATACGAAAAACTGGAAAATTCCAAACTGGAGGAACTCATTGTTACCGACTCCATCCCTTTAAAACAGCAAAGCGACAAGATTCGCGTTTTAACCTGCGCCAAACTCTTCGCAGAAGTTATGTTAAGTGTTCAGGAAAACAAATCCATCAGTTCAAAGTTCCTGATGTAAAACACCCGGCCACTGATTTCCACCTTTTGTCTGCCCTCAAAATACAAGTCCGGTTTCCACAATTGACACCCTCTCCTAATCTTTCGTCGGTTTTTTTAATTTTTTTCAGAAAAAACAGTACATTTGCAGCCCTCTTAAACAAAGAAGTTTAGAGGATAAATAAAGCTTAAAAAAGTAATGAAATCAATTACAATCAACGGATCTAAAAGAGAAAGCGTGGGCAAGGCAGCGACCAAAGCCCTACGTAATGCTGGAGAGGTTCCTTGCGTGGTATACGGAGGAGACGAACCTATTCACTTTTCAGCAGAAGAAAAGGAGTTTCAAAACCTTGTGTATACCCCGGATGTACATACGGTTGTAATTTCCCTAAAAGACGGCAGTAAAATCAATGCCATTCTTCAGGACATTCAGTTTCACCCTGTAACAGACCGAATCCTTCACATGGATTTCTACCAAATCTTCGACGATAAAGAAGTGATGCTGGAGATTCCGGTACGGGTAACAGGAAACGCAAAAGGTGTTCGAAACGGTGGTGTGTTACGTATCGTAACCCGAAAGCTACGTATTAAGGCAATCCCGGAAAATCTTCCCGATTTTATCGAAGTCGATATCACAGAGATGAAGATCGGACACAAGAAATATGTTACTTCAGTAACATCAGACGACTATAAAATCCTTCACCCGGACAACACAGTGATTTGTCAGGTGAGAACTTCACGTACCGCTATCGTTGACGAAGTGGAAGAAGAAGAAGAGGACGAAGAAGGAGTTGAAGGCGAAGAAGGCACAGACGATGGTGCAGTTCCCGCAACTGAAACCGACGATGTGGCTGCAGTTAAAGAGTAATCCTCTTTCGTAAATATATTTAAAAAGCATCTCGTGTAAATCGGGATGCTTTTTTTATTTTTACTGAAGAAACAACTGGATGTTCGCATTTTTAAAGAACTTATTTGGACTAAGCTCCAACACCCCAATCGCTGAAGGTGACCCTATGAAAAAATTCCTGATCGCAGGCCTGGGAAATATTGGGCCTAAATATCACAATACCCGACATAACATCGGTTTTAAGATCCTGGACTTTCTTGCAGAAAGAGAGTCGCTGGAATGGGAAACCGCAAAACTCGGCGATATAACCGTACACAAGAAAAAAGGCCGCAGCTTTATCCTTCTTAAACCGAGTACATATATGAACCTGAGCGGAAAGGCTGTAAAATACTGGCTGGAGAAAGAAAATATTCCCCTGGAAAACCTGTTGGTTATAACAGACGATCTCAATCTTCCCTTCGGAACCCTACGGGTTAAGACCAAAGGAAGCGACGGGGGGCATAACGGCTTGCACGACATTCAGAACGTTCTGCAAACCACCAACTATAACCGCTTCCGCTTCGGGATAAGCGATGAGTTTACAAAGGGCAGACAGGTGGATTACGTACTGGGTGAATGGAGTGAAGAAGAATTGGAAAAACTGCCCGAACGACTAAAAAAAGCAAGTGAGATCATCGAGAGTTTCGGGCTCGCGGGTGTTAAACTTACCATGAACAGTTTTAACGGAAAATAGGATGAAGGAATACACCTCGGCTGCCTCCTACAAGAATGAGCGGAATTCGGTAGTCACTATCGGAACCTTCGACGGAGTACACATAGGCCATAAAGCAATACTCGACCGTCTGGTGTCTACTGCTAAAAATGACGACCTCGAATCCGTCGTATTTACTTTCTTCCCGCATCCCCGAATGGTTTTACAACAGAACAGCGAAATTAAACTCATTAACACGCTGAGTGAAAAGAAACAATTACTGGAAAAAACCGGGCTCGACCACCTCATCGTTCATCCGTTCACTAAAGCCTTTTCGCGCCTTACCGCCGTAGAATTTGTACGCGATATCCTTGTAAATTCTTTAAAGGCCAAGAAAATCATCATTGGTTACGATCACAGGTTCGGGCGAAACCGCACAGCTACCATTGAAGATCTGCGCGAGTTCGGAACCGTGTACAATTTCGAAGTGGAAGAGATCAGCGCACAGGAACTGGATGAAGTAACAGTGAGTTCAACCAAAATTAGAAAAGCCCTGGAAACAGGTGATATTACTACTGCCAATCACTACCTGGGTTACCCTTTTATGTTAAGCGGTACCGTAGTAAAAGGCCAGCGAATAGGGAGAACCATCGACTACCCCACGGCCAACCTTAAAATACACGAACCTCATAAGCTCATCCCGGCAAATGGAGTGTATATCGTCTTTGCGGAGATCCAGGGCAAACTGGTTTACGGCATCACCAGTATTGGTACCAACCCTACTGTAGGAGGAAAACAAAAAACCATTGAAACATATTTCCTGGATTTTAACGCCGACCTCTACGAACAGCCGCTACGCATAGAATTTATTAAACACATTCGTGCTGAAGAAAGGTTTACAAATGTGGACGCATTAAAAGAAGCCATCAAGCAGGATGAAGATTACGCCCGGACGTACCTGAAACATTTTGGATAGGATTTTATTCAAACATATCGACAATATCGGCCTGGTGCTATGGCGGATCGCCTTTGGCCTGTTAATCGCTATCGAGGGCTTTGGGGCCATAGCCACGGGCTGGGTTAGACGTACCCTGGCCGAGCCGGAATTCACCTTTAACTTTATCGGCTTCGAATTCTTACAACTGCTACAGGGAGACCTTACCTACGTTTTATTCGCCCTTATGGGGCTGTTCGGGATATTCGTGATGCTGGGCTACAAATACCGCATGAGTATGGTTGCCTATGCGGTGCTGTGGTCCTCGGTATACCTGATGCAAAAGACCTCTTACAACAATCATTACTACCTGATGATGTTGCTTTGCTGGTTAATGGTGTTCCTGCCGGCCAACCGCTGGTTCTCCCTGGATGCGCGCATTAATCCAAAGATAAAATCCCCCTCTATGCCACGGTGGGTGCTGCTGGTATTCATTCTACAGGTATGGATAGTCTATACCTACGCAGCCGTCGCCAAACTATATCCCGACTGGCTGGATGCAAGTGTGCCCGCTCTATTTATGAGCGGGAAGAGCGATTACTGGCTCATTGGCGGATTCCTGCAACAGTCCTGGGTACACTGGAGTATTGCCTATGTGGGTATACTTTTCGACCTGCTGGTGATACCCTTATTTCTCTGGAAACGCACCCGGCTCTTTGTATTTTTCGTATCCATTTTCTTTCACCTTTTTAATTCCTTTGTTTTCCAGATCGGGATCTTTCCCTATATGTCGCTGGCATTTGCCTTCTTTTTCTTTTCTCCTGAAGTCCTGCGGAAGCGATTCCTTCCGAAGAAACCGCTGTACACCTCAGGGGAAATCAAGGTTCCAAATTATAAACGTCTGCTGATCACATTGTTTTCCATACATTTTATTGTGCAAATTGCGCTGCCGCTGCGCCATTGGTTCTTTAAGGATGATGTGCTCTGGACCGAAGAGGGGCATCGCCTTAGCTGGCGGATGATGCTGCGTTCCAAAAGCGGAATGTTAACTGTTTGGGTTGAAGATAAAGCTACGGGCCAGCGGGAACGGTTTAATTATACCGAGATCCTCAGTGCAAAACAAGCCAGGAATGTTAAGTCGAAACCCGATATGCTTTGGCAGTTGGCGCAAAAGATCGAAAAAATAGAAAACAATAAAGGCCGACAAGTGGGTGTTTATATGGATGTAAAAATCAGGGTGAATGGAGGGGATTTCCACCGGCTGATAGATTTTAAAACCGATCTTGCCAACGAACGCTGGCATCACTTTAAACACCACGACTGGATACTTCCTTCCCCTCAGGATTATACTAAAAAACAAGAGGATAAATAGGCAATTTTCCTAACTTTGCCGCTGCTCCCGGTAGCCACAGCAAGCGGGAGGGTTAAATTTCCATTGAAGATGTTACAGGTACACGAAATACGCGATAATAAGGAAGAATTCATTACGGCCCTGGCCAAACGAGGGCTGGATGCAAAAGCAGTGCTGGAGAAGGTCCTAGCTGCCGACGAAGTGCGAAGGAATACTCAGGCAAAACTGGACGAAACACTCGCTCAGGCCAATACCCTTTCCAAGGAAATTGGAATGCTTTTTAAAAGTGGGGCTACCGATAAGGCGAACGCATTAAAAGAAAAATCTTCAACCCTAAAAGAGAATTCCAAGCAACTCCAGGATCAATTGAACGCCGCCGTATCACGGCTGGAAGAACTGTTATACACACTTCCAAATATCCCGCACAGCAGTGTCCCGGCAGGTACTGATGAAACCGACAACGAAGAGGTCTTTACAGAGGGTACAATTCCCGAACTTCAAAAAGATGCCTTGCCTCATTGGGAACTGGCAAAAAAATACGCCCTCATCGATTTCGAACTGGGCGTTAAGATCACCGGTGCGGGTTTCCCGGTTTATAAAGGTAAGGGGGCCAGACTGCAGCGCGCATTGATCGCCTATTTTCTCGACAAGAATACTTCGGCGGGCTATACCGAATATCAGGTGCCACACCTGGTAAATGAAGCCAGTGGATTTGGCACCGGTCAGTTGCCCGATAAGGAAGGTCAGATGTATCACATTACGGCCGATGACCTCTATCTAATTCCAACGGCAGAAGTTCCGGTTACCAACATGTTCAGGGGCGATTTGCTCATGCACAACGAACTCCCGATTAGGTGCACGGGATATACCCCTTGTTTCCGACGTGAAGCAGGAAGTTACGGGGCTCATGTTCGAGGGCTTAACCGCCTTCATCAATTCGATAAAGTGGAGATCGTCCGTATTGAACACCCTGATAACAGCTATGCCGCCCTTGATGGGATGGTGGAGCACGTAAAACAAATTCTCAGGGAACTGGAACTACCCTATCGCATCTTGAAACTATGTGGCGGCGACCTTGGGTTCACTTCTGCCCTCACTTACGATTTCGAGGTGTTTTCCACGGCCCAGGACCGCTGGCTTGAAATTTCATCAGTCTCCAACTTCGAAACCTTCCAGGCCAATCGCCTTAAACTTCGATTTAAAGATACAGACGGCAGCAACAAACTGGTACACACGCTGAATGGCAGCGCATTGGCCTTACCGAGGGTATTAGCCGGGATTCTTGAGAATTACCAAACTCCGGAAGGTATAAGAATTCCCGAGGTTCTTGTGCCCTACTGCGGTTTTGATATGATCTCTTAAGAGAACGGCTTTATTTTTGATATACCGTTTACACGATCAATTCGTTATATTTACCCGATGCGGAAGTTTTTCTTTATTAGTTTGCTCTTAGTCACTGCCTGTTCCTATGGGCAGAACGAGCTATTGGCCAAGAATTACTTCGACAGGGGAGAATACGAAAAAGCATTGACCCTATTCGATAAACTTTATATGGTCAACCCGGAACGGCTCGATTTTTTTATGTTCGTGCTGCAGTCCAACCAACAGCTGGAACGCTTTGAAGTGGCCGAACGCATGTTGCTTGAAAAGTTAAATTCCCGTAGGGTCAACCCGCAGTTATTCGTCGAGTTAGGCCATAATTATTCCCTGCAGGACAAGGATTCGCTCTCGGAAGTTAATTACAACAAGGCTATACAGTACGTTAAGGAAAATCCAGTCTATGCCTATATCGTAGGAAAGAGCTTCGAAGAATACAGCCTGCTGGATCAGGCGGTGAATGTCTACGAAACCGCCATGGAACTCGATCCCGGCAAAGACTACAACGTACAGTTGGCGCGAATTTACGGAGAACTGGGCAATCTCGAAAAGATGTTCGACACCTACCTAAGCCTGATGAGCAAGAATCCGGCCTACCGTCCGCTGGCCAAACGAAATTTCAGTCAGTATGTCACCGAAGATCCGGAGAACGAAGGCAATGTGCTCCTTCGAAAGATACTGCTGAAAAGGTCTCAGGCAGAGCCGGATCTGCTGTTCAATGAATTGCTGAGTTGGTTGTTTATTCAACAAAAAGATTTTAAAAAAGCCTTTGCCCAGGAAAAGGCCATATATAAACGCAACGATGAAGATCTCGGCGGCATTATCGATCTGGCCCTGATAGCTATTTCGGAAGAGTCTTATGAACAGGCACGGGAGATCGTGGAGTTTATCATATCGGAAGCGCCTACTACAGATCTGGCTTTACAGGGACAACAATACCGAATGCGAATCTTACTGGAAACATCCGAAAAATCGGATTATCCTTTAATCGAAAAGGAGTTCCAATCCCTGCTGGACGGATATGGCAGGAGCCCTCAAACCTATTCGTTGAGGATAGACTACAATCATTTCCTGGCATTTAGTTCGAACAAAAAACAGCAGGCGATCGAAAATCTGAAAGCGCTTGCCAGGGAGGACCTGACTATCTATCAACAGGCGCGGGTAAAAATGGAATTGGCCGATATCCTGGTATTCGATGAAAAATTCAATGAGGCGCTTATTTACTATTCCCAGATCCAGAAGAATGTAAAGAATGATATACTGGCACAAGAGGCTCGTTTCAAGGTAGCCAAGACCAGCTATTACAAAGGTGATTTCCAATGGGCTCAGTTACAACTCGATGTGTTAAAGAAATCGGCTTCGCAATTGATCTCCAACGACGCCATGGAACTCAGTTTGATGATTCGGGATAATTCGCTGGAAGATTCTACACAAACAGCCCTTAAGAAATTTGCCAGAGCCGATCTGCTGGCCTTGCAAAAAAGGAATTCGGAAGCCATCCTCGCCCTGAATGAGATCCTTGAAAATCATAAAGGAGAAAAGATAGAAGACGAAGTTCTGCTGAAGCTCGGTAAGCTATACGAAGAGACAAAGCAGTATGAAAAAGCTGAAGCCAGTTACTTAAAGCTCATCGAATTCTACGGCAGCGATATTCTTTCGGATGATGCCCACTTCAGGCTTGCAAAACTCTACGAGGACGTATTACTTCAGCCCGAAAAAGCCAGGAAACTCTATGAGGCTATAATCTTTAACTTCGCAGATAGTATTTATTTTGTGGAAGCGAGAAAACGCTTCAGAATGCTTAGGGGAGATGCAATAAACTGATATGGCCGAAAAAACAAAGATAAACTGGTTAAGCCTATTCCTGGAATTTATCGTAGTGATAGTGGGAATTCTCATCGCATTTCAGCTAAACACCTGTTCACAAGAGCGCAAGGAAGAGCGGCTTATCGATAGGCATCTTGCGAACATAATGGAAGAAACAAGGTTTAACCAACGCAATATTCGCGCGAATGTAGAAGCTACTGAAACCCTTAAGCTGAAGATCGACAGTCTTATCGTTGCAATTCAGACACAGGAAGACCCCTCCACTGTAAATACGCTTAGTCTGGAGGTGTTGCAGTTCAACTCAAGTTATTATAAAAAGGTGGCTTATAACACTTTGATCGAATCGGGGGATGTGCGTCACTTCAAAGACTATTCGAAACGAGATGAAATTATTCAGCTGTACGAATATTATGCCTGGGCTGAAGGACTGGATGAAGCCACGCTTAAAAATTACACAGACTATTTCTACCCCTATGTGGTGGAAAACCTTGACCTTGTGGAGGGACAGCCACAGGATATCAAAATTTACGATAATAAGCGTTATTTAAATATACTGGCTACTTATTCGTATATGATGAACTTCAGATTGAGCAAGTATCGCGAATTGCTTGAAAAGGCGAACGATTTTCTCGCTGAAGAGAATATTGATACCGAAGATCAACAGGCTGCTGCCAATGTACCTCTGTAAACCGAAACTACCAATGTATATATACAACGTAACCATCAATATAGACGAATCCATCCACCGGGACTGGTTGAATTGGATGAAAAGCGAACACATCCCGGCCATGCTTAAAACGGGTAAATTCAGCAAGGCACTTATGACCAGAGTAGAAGTCGAGGAAGAAATGGGAGGTATCACCTATTCGGTCCAATACAGGACCGACTCTAAAGAAACCCTGAATCGCTATTATAAAGAGGATGCAGATGGGATGCGGGCGCAAAGCAAACAGTTTGAAGGCAAATTTGTCGCCTTTCGAACCGAACTTCAGGTAATCAGTGAGCAGTAATGAGTAAAAATGTCAGGGCTAAAAAACACCTGGGACAGCATTTCCTTCACGATGAATCAATTGCGAAGAAAATAGCCGATACGCTAACTCTGGACGGATATTCGAATGTCCTGGAGATTGGTCCCGGCATGGGGGTACTTACGCGCCACTTGCTTGAAAAATCCATAACAATCACAGCCCTGGAACTGGATAGCGAATCTGTAGCCTATCTCGAAACCCATTTTAATAGCCCGAGTCTTCGGGTGGAAGAAGGAGATTTCCTGAAATACGATCTCAGCCATCTCATGGGCAATGCCCCTTTTGCTATCATTGGGAATTTTCCCTATAACATTTCCTCTCAGATCGTATTTAAGATGCTCGAATGGCGGGAGCAGATTCCTGAACTTTCAGGTATGTTTCAAAAGGAAGTGGCTCAGCGTATCTGCGAAAAGGAAGGCAATAAGACGTATGGGATCTTATCGGTGTTGGTACAGGCTTTTTACAAGGCCGAATATCTTTTCACCGTAAAACCCGGCGTATTCAATCCGCCTCCAAAAGTAGACAGCGGAGTGCTTCGGTTGGTACGATTAGCTGATCACAGCCTGCCCTGCGATGAAAAATTATTCTTTAAAGTGGTTAAAACCGCTTTTCAACAAAGACGCAAGACCCTGCGTAATTCTTTAAAAATCTTTAATCTCTCTGAAAAACTAAAAGAAGATACTATCTTTGGGCAACGACCGGAACAACTTTCGGTAAAGGCATTTATTGAGCTCACCCAAAAGATAGAACAGGATGCAATTTCAGCTAACGAGTGAATTTATCGAGCACATCGAACAGCTCATTTCCAAAAAGGATGGAAAAGCGCTGCGTGCCCTGTTGAATGACCTGCATTTTGCCGATGTTGCCGAACTACTGGAAGAGCTGAGTTTCGACGAAGCAACCTATCTGATTAACTTGCTGGAAAGCCGGATTACTTCCGAAGCGCTGATGGAACTGGACGACGATGTGCGGGAGAAGATTCTCGACAGACTGTCGCCAAATCAGATTGCCCGGGAACTTCTTGAGATGGACACCGATGACGCCGCGGATATCGTTGCCGAACTGGACGACGAAATGCAGCAGCGGGTAATCGATACCATAGGCGATGACGAATTGGCTGCAGACATCGTTGAATTACTGAAATACGATGAAGACACTGCGGGAGCACTCATGGCCAAGGAACTGGTACAGGTGAAGGAAACCTGGACCGTGGCAGGCTGTGTCCGGGAAATGCGCCGACAGGCAAAAAATGTGACCCGGGTGCACTCCATCTATGTTACAGACAAAGAAGGAAAGCTTAAAGGGCGGCTCTCTCTAAAAGACCTGCTAACGGCTTCAGAAAAAACGCATATCAGTGAGGTCTATATCCCAAAAGTAGATTATGTAACCGTGCATACCGACAACGAGGAAGTGGCCCGTATCATGCAAAAATACGACCTGGAAGCCATTCCGGTAGTGAACGAAGAAGGTATACTGATGGGGCGGATCACCATAGACGATATTGTAGATTTTATCAAGGATGAAGCCGAGAAGGACTATCAGCTGGCTGCGGGTATATCCCAGGACGTAGAGGCCGATGACAGTATATTGAGGCTCACCAAGGCAAGGCTGCCGTGGTTGGTACTTGGCCTGTTCGGTGGTCTGGGCAGTGTTTATATCATGCAGGGCTTCGACGAGGCCCTGAGCCGTTTCCCTATCCTCTTTTTCTTTACCCCGCTTATCGCGGCTATGGCCGGGAATGTAGGGGTGCAGTCGAGTGCGATTATAGTGCAGGGGCTTGCCAACGACAACGTTAAAGGCAGTTTGTTTCACCGACTGCTGAAGGAAGTAGGCCTCGCCCTGATAAATGGCATCGCCCTGGCTTTGCTCGTTATGATCTTCGGATTTCTGGTTGGACAGAACCACCTGGTAAGCATTACCATTGCAGTTTCCATGCTGTCTGTAATTATTGTAGCGGCACTGGTAGGCACTTTTGTTCCTATTATTCTGAACAAACGAGGAATAGACCCGGCCATCGCCACGGGACCATTTATTACGACCAGCAATGATATTTTCGGGATCTTCCTGTTCTTTTATATTTCCAAAATAATTCTAGGGTTTTGAACTCTGAAATTTATTCAACACACTTTAAAGTACAAGCATCCGCTATAGACGAACGGGGTCATGTAAACAATCTCGCCTACCTTCAATGGTGTATGGATGCAGCTGAAGCGCATTGGAAGCGAAACGCCCCCGAAGCCCTGCAGGAACTGTTTGTGTGGTATGTACTTCGTCACAATATCGAATACAAGGCAGAGGCTTTTGAAGGAGACTCGTTAAAAGTCGAAACCTGGGTGACAACTGCTGAGGGAGTTAAAAGTGAACGTCATTACCGCATCCTGCGACCGGCTGACGGAAAAACCCTTGTTGCGGCGCGTACACTTTGGTGTCTGCTCGACGCAAAATCCCTTAAACCTGCTAAAATTAGCGAGGAAATTCGTACTTTGTTTCTGAAAAAGTAAGTTGCTGTGAAACCTATTAATCTCAACGAAAAATTTGGAAAATTTTCCAAACAGTGGCATCCGCAACAAATTGCCGTGGTGGATGATATGCAGGTTCTGCTTGCTAAATTGAAAGGAGAATTTGTCTGGCACAAACACGAGGATGAGGACGAATTGTTCTTTGTTCAGAAGGGCACCCTGGAAATAAAATTCAGGGATCGAACGGAAACCATATGCGCAGGCGAACTTATCGTAGTTCCCAAAGGCGTAGAGCACTGCCCTCGAAGCGTGGGCGAGGAAGAGGTGCAGGTACTGCTATTCGAAAAATTAACAACACAACATACCGGCAATGTGATTAGTGAACGAACACAAACTGAATATCCCAAGATCTGATGAAAATTCTACACCTGGATACCAATCATCCCTTACTGCTCGAATCCCTTAATTCGGCCGGGTATAAAAATGTAGAGAACTATACGGGCGACAGGGAGGAAATAGAAAAAATGCTACATGAGTTCGACGGAATCGTTATCCGCTCTCGTTTTCTATTGGACCAGGACTTTCTCGATGCCGCCAAAAACCTCAAATTCATCGCCAGAGTTGGTGCAGGTTTGGAAAATATCGATGAGGCTTACGCCAGGAAAAAAAAGATAAAACTCATTTCGGCCCCGGAAGGAAACCGACAGGCTGTTGGTGAACACACCCTTGGGATGCTGCTTTCTCTTTTCAATAAACTAAACAGGGCAGACGCCGAAGTCCGTGAGGGCATGTGGAACCGGGAAACAAATCGCGGCATCGAGCTGGATGGGAAGACCGTTGGTATCATCGGCTATGGTAATATGGGTAAATCCTTCGCCAAGACCATGCGCGGTTTTAATTGCACGGTTTTATGTTACGACATACTTGAAGGAGTAGGTAATAGTGATGCTACACAGGTCTCATTAAAAACATTACAGGAGATGTCGGACGTAGTAAGCCTGCATACTCCGTGGACTCCTCGAACCAATCAAATGGTTAACGAAGCATTTATTTCAGCTTTTAGTAAACCTTTCTGGTTCTTAAATACGGCCCGGGGTAAAAGTGTGGTTACTTCCGATCTTGTTGCAGCACTAAACAATGGAAAGATCCTTGGGGCGGGGCTTGATGTGCTGGAATATGAACACAGTTCCTTCGAATTACTCTTTTCTGACGATGAAGTTCCCAAACCATTAAAAGAATTACTACAGATGGATAATGTGCAGCTCACCCCGCATATAGCAGGCTGGACCGTTGAAAGCAAGAAAAAACTTGCCCAAATAGTAGTGGAAAAGATCCTGGCGCTGAATAAAGGCCGCAGAAAGTAAGGCAGGTTTTTTTAGTTCGCAATTTCTGCCAATACAATAGTTTTAATATTTTTAGAAGGTGCAAAAGACCATCCTCATATTCACTGTGCTGATAATTGCGCTCTTAGCTCTTTTTCAACTAAGTAAGTATTCGGTGTTTTCGGGCGACCTTGGATCCGAGATCACCATTGCGGCAATCGCTCTGGTCTTTTTTTTCGTCGGAATCTTTCTAAATAAAAGAAGTCTGCAAAAAAAGCAAGTTCAATTTCAACAGAAGGAAGTAGACGAATCTAAAATTTCTGAACTGGGAATTAGCAATCGTGAATACGAAATTTTGAAGGAGGTGGCGAAGGGGCTCTCGAACAGGGAAATAGCAGAAAAATTATTTGTCACTGAAAGTACCGTAAAAACACATATTTCCAATCTTTTTGTAAAACTGCAGGTAAAACGGAGAACGCAGGCCATTCAGCGTGCCAAGGAGTTCCGGATTATTCATTAAACAGCAATTCGTACTAAAGTTCCGGTCAATTTAGTACTTTGGTATGAGCTCATGCTGACACGTACTGCTTAGTTTTGTTGTGTCAATTATACAATTACTATTATGAAAAACACAGTTTTAAAATACGGCATATTCAGTTTATTAACAGCCATGCTGCTTTTCCTCCTGGCGCTGGTATTTGGCAAGGGAATGGATTTCAGCACACAGGAAATAATGGGATATACCACCATGGTAGTCTCCCTGTTGTTCGTCTATTTTGGAATTCGGCATTTTCGCGACAAACACAACGGAGGTTCGGTGACCTTCGGCAAAGCCATGCTGATAGGCTTATTGATTTCGGCATTTGCAGGACTGGGTATCGGTATTATCGATTATATCTACACCACCGTGATCAACCCCGATTTTGCGCAGGAGTATCTCAGTCAGACCCTGGCAAGCATGGAGGCCAATCTTTCAGCGGAAGAGTATGAAAAACAAAAAGTCGAACTCACACAGCAGATGGAAGCTTACGGCGGATCCGGGTTTATGGCAGCGCTTATGTTTGCAACTGTTGTAATGATTGGTTTGGTGATCTCACTAATTTCAGCCTTAATCCTTCAACGAAAATAAATTTTTATGCAATATAAGGCCGACAGTCCTGAAGCTTACCTAAAGGAAATTCCGGAAGACCGAAAAGCTCCAATGGAGAAGCTGCGAAAAACTATAAACGATAATCTCCCTCAAGGCTTTGAAGAAACCATGTCTTACGGGATGATAGGGTATGTGGTGCCTCATTCGGAATATTCGCCCGGCTATCACTGCGATCCAAAACTACCGCTGCCTTTTATGAGCATTGCATCGCAAAAAAATTTTGTTGCGCTTTATCATATGGGCATGTATGCCGAAAAAAATATCCTGGATTGGTTTGTGGCCGAATACCCCAAACACTGCAAATACAAACTGGACATGGGTAAAAGTTGTGTGCGCTTTAAAAAACCCGAGGATATTCCATACGAGCTCATTGCCGAGCTCACGCGGAAAATGTCAATGAGCGACTGGATCTCTCTTTACGAATCGCAAATAAAAAAATAATTATGAAGAACAGAGTAACAGGAATTGGTGGGTTTTTCTTTAAGACAGAAGATCCCGACGCCATGAAATCATGGTACAAAAAGCATTTGGGCATTCCAACCGACCAGTACGGATGGACCTTCTGGTGGCGCGATGAGGACGGAAATAAATGTACAACCCAATGGAGCCCCTTTCCGGCAGACACCAAGTATTTCAGTCCGAGCGAAAAACAATTTATGATGAATTTCCGGGTAGCCGACCTTCACGGACTTCTAAAGGCATTAAAAGAGGAAGGTGTAACCGTAGTGGGGGAAGTGGAAGAGTATGAATACGGGAAATTTGGATGGATTCTGGACCCCGAAGGCAACAAACTCGAGTTATGGGAACCGGTAGATAAAGCTTTCGAATAGGTATAAGGCTGAAAAAAGTTAGTTTACTTCATATTATTTTTTATAATTTTATGGCAAACCTTAATAACTAGCCAATTATGTCTGAAGAAACTAACCACGATTCCTTTGACAGTACAAGGGACAATACTCAGAACACCGCTTCCAATCAGAATGAAGACTGGAACAGGCCACACACAGAGGAGAACAAAAAGCTAATTGCCGGGATTCTGGCGATCGTGATCGGTTCTCTGGGAATTCACAAATTCATCCTTGGATATACCCAGGAGGGGGTACTCCAGATTATCATCACCATTGTTACCTGCGGGCTTGGAGGAATTATCGGTCTGATTGAAGGAATTATCTATCTCACTAAAAGTGATGAAGAGTTCTATCAAACCTATCAGGTAGGTAAGAGAGGATGGTTCTGATAAAAAATTGAGCTTTCGCGATAAAAATTTTTCCCGAAAGCTTTTTTGATTCATTATAATATCGTAATATTGCTATATTCAAATAATAAGATATGGGCGTATCAAAGAGACACCTTCATTCGGAGCAGGTAAACAAGCTTGCCGATCTCGCTAAAATTTTATCGCACCCTGCGCGTATTTCAATCCTTAACTATATAGGCGATTGCGACGGTTGCCTGTGCAAAGACATCTCCGAAACCATACAACTGGCACAGCCTACTACCTCTCAACATCTGCAAGTGATAAAAAAAGCGGGGCTGCTTAATAGCAGGTTCGAAGGAAACGCCCAGTATTACACTATTGATAAAGAAAAACTTACCGATCTGAAAGAACTATTTACCGACTTCTTTGAGGTAACCGAACAAAAATGTTGTTAACCTAACACAAACTATATGAAAACGCGAGAATTTTTAGATATCTTAAATGCAAACCGGGACAAATCGCTGCTGTTCGAATACAGCAATGGGAGTTTTGTTGGAGCAAATTACCACATAACTGAAGTAAAACACATCCATATCGATTCGGTGGATTGTGGCGCCAACTCCGACAGCTGGAACGAAACGCTCATTCAGCTATGGGAAAGTCCTTCCGAAGCAGCTAAGACAGAATATATGAGCACTTACAAAGCTTTGGGCATCCTCAATAAAGTAGCAAAGCTTAAAGCCTTCGATCCGGATGCAGAACTGAAGTTCGAATACGGCAACAACAGCTTTCATACGGCCCACTTTTTTGTTAATGATATACAAGCCGATGATTCCCGCTTGGTTGTAAAGATGGCCGTGACCAAAACAGACTGTAAAGCCAAAGACAGTTGCGGTGTACCTCAACCCGCTGTGGTTGAAGTTGCTGAAGCCTGTTGCAGCCCTGGAAGCGGTTGTTGCTAAAAATGGAGATCTGTAAGCTTAAGGAGTCGCATTACCCGGAAGTGGCCGCTATTTATCGGGAAGGCCTGGATACAGGATTTGCTTCTTTTGAAACAGAAGTGCCATCCTGGGAAGTCTGGAACCAAAAGTTCCTGGCAACATGCAGGTTCGTAGCAGTAGACGGGCAAAAGGTTATTGGGTGGGCGGCTCTCAACCCGGTTTCCAAAAGACTGGTTTATAGCGGGGTAGCAGAAAATACAGTGTATGTAGCAGCATCCCAGCGATCCACGGGCATAGGGAGAAAATTACTCAATCACCTGGTAACCGCCAGTGAAAAGTCAGGGTTCTGGACCCTGCAGGCAGCCATTTTTCCCCAGAATACGGCCAGCCTCAAGTTACACCAGGCCTGCGGTTTCCGGGTTGTCGGGCTTCGCGAAAAGATCGGTAAACGCAATGGGGAATGGTATGACAATATATTTCTTGAAAGACGCAGTAAAAAGATATTTTAGATGAAAAACATACTAGTATTATGTACCGGCAATAGTTGCCGCAGTCAGATGGCTGAAGGCTATCTCAAACATTTTGTAGGCGAAGGCGCAGCAGTTTACAGTGCCGGCATTGAAACCCACGGATTGAACCCCGGCGCCGTATCCATCATGGCCGAAGATGGGATTGATATTTCGAATCATACTTCCAATCACGTGGATGAATATCAGGGGATAAACTGGGATTTTATTATTACCGTCTGTGACCACGCCAATGAGCATTGTCCGTTTATTCCGGCACCTAACGCAAAGCGTTTGCACCAGAATTTCAGCGACCCTTCAAAAGTGAAAGGAACTGAGGAGGAAATCCATAAGGCATTTCAATCCACCAGGGATTCAATAAAGGAATATTGTCGTAACTTTATTGAAACCAACCTCTAAACTCATGTCCTTTTCCGCCAATCTGCTTATCGGCTTTATTGCCGCCCTTCATCTGTATATCCTATGGCTCGAAATGTTTGCCTGGACCACTCGAGGGCGTAAAGTATTCCGGAATTTTCCGGCCGAACTCTTCGAACCTACAAAAACCATGGCAGCCAATCAGGGTCTGTATAATGGTTTCCTGGCGGCCGGACTTATATGGACCTTCTTTATCGACAGCCTGACCTGGCGTACAAATATTGCCCTGTTTTTTCTTGTTTGCATTCTTATAGCAGGCATTTACGGAGCCTTGACGGCTAGTAAGAAAATCTTCTTCGTACAGGCCCTACCGGCTCTCCTGGCTATACTTGCTGTTCTGTATTTCTAATCATTCTTAAGTTCGTATTCGATATGCAGCTGTAATGTAAGTCGTTAATTTTATTACCTTTAAATTAAACTAACTAATAAATGCCGGATAATTTTGTATGCAGCGCCTTATTTCGGTTGCGATCCCATTTATCTTTTAAGACGATTTCGAATTGAAATCAGGTTCCACTTCTTCAGGATTTAATCTGAAATCTTGAGGCTAAACCTATTCTATTCAATAAAAAGAAGGCAATGATCAAATTTTTCAGACATATTCGAAGGCATCTGCTTACCGACCTGCCTTCCGGCAAGGCCGGCAGGTTCAGTAAATACCTTCTATACGCAATTGGGGAGATCGTGCTGGTGGTGATAGGAATTCTTATCGCACTTCAAATTAATACATGGAATAATGAAAGAGAAACCAGGTCGCTGGAAGTAAAGATCATAAAAGAACTAAGAAGTAACCTGCTGCTTGATCTCGAGGAAATACGGGAGGATATCGATTTGATGAATGCCATTTCCAAGTCGAGCAGTAAGGTATATACATATATCGCAACCTCTGAATACGCCGTCGATTCGCTACAGTATTACGCATCACAGTTGCGAACCACCCCGCATTTCGATCCGAATTTAAGTGGATACGATTTTTTAGTCTCCAAAGGAATTGGCATTATTTCCAACGACAGCCTGCGAAACGATATATCCGTTCATTACGAACGTCTTTACCCATATTACCGGCGTTATGAGGAAGAGCGAATACGGTTTCACGCCCTGCATAGCGAACCGGTGTTAATCGATTATTTTGAAATGGAATTCGATACTACTGAGGTTCATTACAACAGATTTAAGATCTCGCAATACGATTATGAAAGGTTGAAGATGGATAATCAATTCAAGAAAGTGGTAAAAGCCATAGCTTTCGAAAATTCCGGCGTGCAGAACAGGGCAATGCGGGTGGAAGACAACATCCTAAAACTTTTGGAAAAACTGAACACGGCGCTGGAAGTACGCGATTCAGAGTAATTCTTTATCCCGGGTTGCAGCAGTACTCTGCGGAAATGATAAGAAGAATGCGTATTTTTACTACACCCTGATTACTAACACCTTAAAATCATGAGAATTTTTCTTGTACTTATCCTAGTCCTTCTTATTGGATGTAATACCCCTGTTGAAAAAAAAGAAAACCTCGGAGAGGTTCGCATAGAGGTTACAGGCAAGGCCGATGCCAAACCACATTTCGAACGGGGACTGCTGTTGCTGCATTCATTCGAATACGAAGATGCTCGCCATGCATTTCAGCAAGCAAAAAAGCAGGACCCCGAAATGCCGATGGCCTATTGGGGGGAGGCCATGACCTATAATCACAGCCTGTGGTCCGAACAGGATTTTGAAAAAGCTTCTGAAGTATTGACTGAATTAAAAGCATTTGACTACCGGAACAAGGCTACAGATCTTGAGCGAGACCTCATCGAAGCGGTATTTTTATTATATCAGCCAAAAAAGGATAAACCAGAACGGGATGTGGCCTATGCGGAGTATATGCAAAAACTATCTGAAAAATATCCTAACAATCACGAGGTGGCTGCCTTCTATGCTCTGTCATTGCTAGGCTCTGTTCCGGAAGGTAGGGATGAGCAGATTTACGGCATGGGAGCCGAAATAGCCCAGGGCATCCTGGAAGAGAACCCTAATCATCCCGGTGCCCTGCATTACCTTATCCATTCGTACGACGATCCAGACCACGCCATGCTGGCCCTGGACGCCGCCCACGCCTACGCCAAAGTAGCTCCTGATGCAAGTCATGCCCTGCATATGCCATCTCATATTTTTGTCGCAATGGGAATGTGGGATAAGGTAATCGCCTCCAACATCGATTCCTATGAGGCCAGTGTACAGCGAATGAATACAAAGAACCTGGATAATGATGCCCGCGGGTACCATGCTTATCACTGGCTGGAATACGGGTATTTGCAAAAGAACCAGGTTGAAGAAGCGGAAAAGATGGTACGCGAAATGCAACAATTTGCCCGGGAAACCCCGTCGAAAAGAGCAAGGGTGCACCTTGTTTTTCTTAAAGGAACCTATTTGGTAGATACAAATGCCTGGGGAAGCGACATTTCCGAAATAGCCGTAGATATTTCAGATCTGAACATTTCGGTACGCTCCCAATACCATTTTCTCGAGGGCATGAAGGCATATGTAGCGAAAGACAAGACCACACTCGACAGCCTTATTAAACTGGCCGACAAGGAACACCGGCGTGGAAGCTTTGTTGTAGAGGAAGGTGCTTCCAAGTTATGTTCGAACGTAGACCGGGGCAAAATTACCAGTTCAGACCTCACCGAAGTCCTGGTGCGCAAGCATCAGATGCAAGCACTTATGGCCGACCTCAACAATAATCCTACATTGGCCGAACAGCATTTCTTGCAATCAATAGAACTGGAGGAATTGCTCAGTTATAGTTACGGGCCTCCTCAAATTCAAAAGCCCACCCACGAGTTGTATGCCGATTGGTTGCTTAAAGAAGGCAGGTATCAGGAATCGTTGGCTCAATATGAATATATGCTGAAACGAGCTCCAAAAAGAAGACTGGCCACCGAAGGAATTGAAAACGCACAAGGATATCTCTAAGAAAACAAAAGCAAAGGGATTAGGTAATAACCGGGCCCTTACCCGTTCATTCGAATTTCAGATAAGAAACAAAAAAGCCTCCTTTATGAGGAGGCTCTTGTTCATGTACTTTTAGAGATTACATTTTTTCTTCCTCTTCCATTTTCGGTTTCATATCCATGTTGTGAAGGTGCATCATCAGACCGGTAAAATCTCCGTAGATCTGCTGATAGATGATCTTGCCTTCCTCATCGAAATCGAAGGATTCGTATAACTTTATCTCACCACTTCGGGCTTCGGTTGAATCGGTTGCGGGTTTAATGACCTTCCAGGTACTGTAATGACGAACGGAACCGTCCGGTTCCTTGGTGTCGGGATTCACCCCGGGTAACAGTACCGGATCGGTAACCATTTCGAAATCGTAAGCTTCCCACATCTGTTTGTCGTATCCTTTCATTTCTGCAAGGCCGATTGAATCCTTTTCGGAACCAAAAGCTGTTTCCAGCATGACAAAATCGTCTGCGTACATCGAATAATCGAGGCTCTCACTTTCCCATCCCTGGACATTGGCCAGTACGGTTTTTGAATTCTCCGTAAACATCATATCTGCGTTAACAGCGGGATCGGTCTCGGGTTCTGTTTTACAGGCTGTAAATGCTACGGCAATAATAAGCAATAAATACAAAGGCTTCATAAGGATTAATTTTAGTTAGTTATTAATGATTAAAGGTACAAAATATTCGTGTCCGAATTACATGAGTTGTATGAACAATCTAATTATAAAGTTTTGTAAATAAGTACTATAGAACCGAAAATAAATCCAACACCCGGAACAGTCATTCATGAAAAGTTTTAAGGGCTCGCAATTCTTACCTATCTTTAATTACTAGTTTATTAACTGCTGAAAAATGATTCGTTTCTTTAGAAAACTGCGATTAAATATGCTTAATGAAAACAGGGTTTCAAGATATATCTTATACGCATTGGGAGAGATTCTACTCGTGGTAATCGGTATTCTTATTGCTCTTCAGGTAAACAACTGGAATTCGGAACGCATAGCCGGAAAAGATATAAAGGAACGTTACCAACGCATTCATGAGGAGCTTTCCCATACTGCATTGCTCATGAATGAAAGGATTCAGTTTATAGATACGTTGCTAATTGCAAATAATACACGAACGTTGAGGCTGTTGCAACATGGCAGCTCAGATTCCCTGGCCGAACTGAATAATACGCTTTCTGGCCTGCCACAGGTGATCGCCATTAACTTCAATTTGCCTGTTTCTGAAGCCTTTATCAACGACGGACATATCGCCAGAATTGAAAATCTGGAGATCAAGACCAAATTACTCAACCTTAAAAATGCGCTCTCCTTTTCCCGCATACTTGAAGAATATTCAACCCAACAATTACACACTATCATTGAACCCTTTCTGATGAAAAAGGTTAATTACGCCCAGATAACCCGAAATCCTGGCTTGATCGAGGTTCATCCCGTCTCCGACTATTCTGCATTGGCCAATGATCTCGAATTTGAAAATATCGTTAATCTTAAACTAGAAGTAGACAGGGACAAAGTAAGATACCTGGGAACCCTGATCGAGCTCATGAGCTCATTAGAGGAAGACATTTACAAGGAATTACAACATGACTGACCGTGGATGCGATAGACCTCATTACCTTAATCGCCATAATCCTGTTTGCCAGATTGGGAATTCGATTGTTTATCAGGTACCGTAAAATCAAAGAAGAAGAAAAAGATGCTGACCTTTAAATTATCCGAAGCGATAACTATCCTGGAAAACACTCCGGTGGTACTTAGTGCGTTGTTAAACCGTCTTTCAGACGACTGGATCCGGGCCACCGAAGGCCCCGATACCTGGAGCCCTTTCGACGTACTTGGACACCTGGTGCACGGAGAGCAGACCGATTGGATCCCGCGAATCCTGATTATCTTAAACGACAGTGATAACAAGACCTTCGAACCGTACGACAGATTCGCTCAATTTCGGATGAGTAAAGGCAAGAGCATGAGTGATTTACTGGATGAATTTAAATCCTTAAGGGCCAAAAACCTCGAGCTCCTTAAAGGTTATGGCATCACTGAATCCGATTTGCAACGTACAGGGATTCATCCCTCCCTGGGAACTGTAACTCTTCAGAATCTATTGTCGGCATGGGTGGTCCACGACCTGGGGCATCTTACACAAATTGAACGGGTAATGGCAAAGCAGTATATGGAAGAAGTTGGGCCGTGGACAAAGTATATGACAGTACTAAAACATACACCCAAGGAATGATACGGAGCCTCTTTGTTATTTTTCTGATAATCTTTATCGGCTGCGACAATACCACAACCGAAGAAGTTGTACTGCCTTCCCCGGACTTGGATATTAAACCCTTAAAAGTTCCCTCCCTGGTAATTCTGGGTACTATCCAGGACGCCGGCTCCCCTCAGATTGGCTGCCAAAAAAGTTGCTGTGAACGATTATTTGCTGCTCCCGATCCCGGCAGAAAGGTGGTTTCACTCGGACTGGTGGATCCCGACAACGATAAGGCATTTTTAATTGAAGCTAGTCCGGACTTAAGTTCGCAGTTGCAAATTTTGAATGAACTCTCGCCACGTAAAACGGTACTACCCGACGGCATTCTTTTAACCCATGCTCATGTGGGTCATTATACCGGGCTTATGTATTTGGGTAAAGAGGCCTTCAATGCGTCGGGAATCCCCATATACACTATGCCTCGTATGCAAAACTATCTAGAGGATAATGGTCCCTGGAGCCAGCTTGTAAGTGATAATAATATTCGGCTGATTTCGATAAGAGACAGAGAAAAAATCAAACTTTCAGATAATTTTACAATAACGCCCATTCTGGTTCCACACAGAGATGAATTCTCTGAAACTGTGGGATTTCACATTCAAGGACGGGAAAAAAAGGTACTATTTATACCAGATATCGACAAATGGGAAAAATGGGACTCATCGATTGTACAGGCATTAGCCGAAGTTGATTTTGCTTTTTTAGATGCTACTTTCTTCGATTCTGAAGAACTTAACAACAGGGATATGACTACAATCCCCCATCCCTTTATCGTGGAAAGCATGAATACTTTCGATTCGTTGCCTCATTCAGAGCGATCTAAGATTTATTTTATCCATTTCAACCACACCAACCCCGTTCTCAATAAGGAGTCGAAGGCTTATCAACAGCTAATTGAGAAAGGATATAATATTGCGGAAATTCGAACCGTGCTGACGATATGATAAGGATAATCTTTAATACAAAATTGTAATCAAAAAATAAGTGCCATGAAGCCAGACTTTTCAAATCTAAAAGCCCTGTATATAAATTGTACCCTGAAGAAATCCCCCAGAATGAGTCATACAAAGGCACTTATGGATGTATCGATAAATATCATGAGAGCCGAAGGTGTAACTGTTGAATACCTCAGGTTCGTTAATCACGATGTGGCATATGGGGTTTATCACGATATGACCGAGCATGGCGCGGAAACAGATGAATGGCCTAAAATCTGGGAAAAAGTAGACGCTGCGGATATCCTGGTTATAGGCACCCCTATCTGGCTGGGGGAGAAATCTTCAGTAGCCTCCAAACTCATCGAGCGTATCTATGCGGAAAGTGGTAACCGAAATGACAAGGGGCAGTATTATTTTTACGGTAAGGTAGGAGGGTGCATCATTACAGGGAATGAAGACGGCATTAAACATGTAGCCATGGGGATTTTATATTCCCTGCAGCATGTTGGCTACAGCATTCCCCCGCAGGCCGATTGCGGCTGGATTGGCGAAGCCGGGCCGGGACCCAGCTACAACGATGAAGAAAGCGGCGCGAAGGACAACGATTTTACAAACAGGAATACAACATTTATGACTTATAACCTTCTCCATCTGGCTAAGATGCTTAAAGATCAGGGAGGATACCCTGCTTATGGAAACTCGCGGGAAGATTGGGATGATGGCAGTAGGTGGAGTTTCGAAAATCCGGAATATCGCTAATTATATAGGTAAAGCGTAAACGCACTATGGACAAGAAAGAAATTTTCTCCAGCCTGGGGATAGGCGCCAAAGGTATTGTATATCTGCTTATAGGATCGTTAACGGCCTTTGCCGCCTTTGGAGTTGGCGGACAAAAGGCCGGCAGTCAGAATGCCCTGGAATTTATCTCTCAACAAAGCTTTGGTAAAATCCTGCTCTTCGCAATAGCGGTGGCATTATCGGGCTATGTGTTCTGGCGTTGGAATCAAAGTTACCAGGCAATTAAGTCCAAGGGAAAAAAAAGCAAATTAAAGAGTATTGTTACTTTCGGAAGTGGACTATTTTACCTCTTCCTGGTCTATACCTCCCTGGTAATTATTTTTGGAAACGGATCGGAGTCCGGGAATACGGGCAACTTACTGGCAGAATTGTTTTCTTCGTCTCTCGGAGTGATTCTGGCTTGTCTCGTAGGTGTTATTTTGTTCTTAAAAGCCGCATACGAATTCTATCAGGTCTATTCGGGGAAATTCGAGGAGAAGCTCAACATGGGAAGTCTTGGAACCAAAAAGCGCAAACTGCTAAGGCGATCAGGTAAGATCGGACTAACAGCCAGGGGAATTGTAAGTGGTTTTATGGGTTATATGATTCTAAAAGCAGCCATTAAAGGCAATGCCGAGAACATAGGCAAAAAAGAAGCGTTTAGCTTTATCGAAAACGAATTCGGGCTCACCATCATGGGGGTGATCGCCATCGGCTTAGCTATTTATGGCGCCGCAATGCTTATTCGGGCCAGGTACACCAGTCCGAGCGATATATAAATAATCCGTCCCACACTAAATAATGGGTTACGACATCTTTACCAGATGTTTCTTCCTGTATGTACTGGGAGACATCCCGGTTTTTTCTTTGAAAACCCTGTTAAAGCTGGCCTTGGATTGAAAGCCTGAATCGTATGCTATTCCAACCAGGGTATATTGAGCATTATCGGGCGATTTTAATTTCGATTGCACTTCAAGAACCCTGTATTCATTTACCAGATTGTAAAAACTGGTCTGCATGTGCTGGTTGAGTAACTCGGAAAGTTTTTTAGCACCAATTCCCAGTTTGTCAGCGAGATCGTTAAGACTTAAAGATTCATTCATATAAAGCTTTTCCCGCTCCATTAATTCTTTGAGCTTCTGTTTGTAATGCAGCACTTCGGTTGATGATAAAGTACTGTGTACTGCCGGCGGACTGCTAATTAACGGGTTCTTTTGTTGAACATCTTCCTCCTGATCTTCGCTGTGGTTGGAATGGTCATCGGTTATACGCAAATTATTCTGAAATATTCCACGGTATCCCAGCAGGCTGTAAAATATCACAAACAGAAACGCGATCACTGTACCAATATTCCACGGAATAGGCGGATAAATAAGCTCATATACCGAAAAAAGGCTGTCAAGAATGACGATAAAAATCAACCCTCCCAATAAGGATTTGTACCAGGACAAGTTGCCGATACTGATTTCCGAATAATGTTGATGAAGTCTGTATTTCATGGTCTTCATGGCTTTTAAGGAAAACAGCAGGAAGGAAATAAAGAACAGGTTCTCGAACAAATTGATATAATCTGCAACGGCAGCATAATTACTGCCATAGGTTCTGAACGCATTTGTGGCTATACTCAATGCCACCGGAACATTTATAAATACCCAGAATATAAAAAACGGGATAAGACTTAGAAGAAGCTTATTTACAACCTCCTTAGCAGGTTTATATAAGGATCTTATATAGAAATAGGTTAACGGCCCCAGATAGAATCCCATCCCATTTCCGAAAAGAATAGCGATGGCTCCTAAAAGGCGTGCTTTATGACTGAATGCATAATAATAAAGAAAGAAAAAGAACGCACTTACAAAGAATCCAACCAATAATCTCTTCGAATAATGCTTGCCCGACTTCAGCAAAAAGAGGATTATAGAGGCCATTATAACCATGCCTCCTATCATCATAAAATCGACAATCATGCCCCACTTTTCCACGGCGGAAAATTAGGGCATAAATTTTAGATTTACAACAGCAGGAGGCCGGCTAAATTTCCTAGTTCTTTAAGAATTTGATTCCCAGGGTATCTTCAGTCTTAAGAATGTAAACTCCCGCCTTTAACGATGACACATCAATAATACCTGAATCGGTGAAATTACCCACCATTACTGTTCTCCCCTGAATATCAGTTATAGTGTATGAGGTCGTTAAAAGGTTATCCGCATTCGAAAGCATTATATGGTCTGAAGCAGGGTTCGGAGCGAGGAAATATGAATGCGCTATTGGATACTCCACCCCAAGAATCACATCGTTTAATTTTACTATATAACTGTCCCTGAAGGCCTCACTGGATACTAGCATCTGTTCCGACGGATTTGGGTCCAGATCCACAGTGTCTTCGAAATGCGCAGCCAGATAGATATTGTCCGAATCGTCGATAGCAATTTCATTGGTGTCGATAAAATTTATCCCTCCAAAAGCCTGGGCTGCAACGAAGCCTCCGTCCGAATTCAACACAGAGACATAGGCATCCATGGCATTTGCCGATTCCTGCGAAAGGAGGAATTCACTGGCTGAAGGATCAAAATCGGCCGAGCCTTCAAAATACCCGGTGGAATATACATATCCGGAACTATTTACGGCAACATCATAGCCAAATACCGGCAGATCGGAAGCTATGTGGCTTGCCCATGACAAGTCGCCCGTTGGATCTAATTTCATTAAGAAGGCATTAGATGCCATGAGCGATTCGAATTCGAATTCATTCCCTGCCATCGGATCGGGGTCGAAATTTGTTGTGCCATCGAAATAGCCCGTTATATACACGTTGCCATTCCCGTCAACGTCAAGACCTCGGGCTAAGGCATTTCCTCCACGGGTATGAACCACATTGGCAAAATCGCCGTTGGCATCCAGGTACAAGAGATAGGCTGCCAGGCTGTTGGGTTCGGCAGTTACGTTAAATTCGTTCAGGTCATGAGGATCCATATCGGCTGTCCCTTCAAAGAATCCGGTTATATAGATCTCACCGGAGTCGGCAATAATCATATCCATTCCCAGGTCGAGGTCCACACCCCCGTATCTCCTTGCCGATTCGAAATCTCCCGCTTCCGTTAATGTCAATATAAAAGTATCGCTTGCTCCAACACTGCTTACCAAATAAGTTCCGGGACCCGGATCGAAATCAACTTCTTCATACAAATATCCCAAAACAATAACCTTTCCGGACGGAGTGACGGCGATATCGGTGGATTCTTCGTAATCTATACCTCCCACGCTTCGAGCCCATACAAAGTCTCCCTGGGAGTTCAATTTCAGAATAAAAATATCGAGACCGCCCGATGAACTCAGCAGATATTCTCCCGCTCCCGGATCGAAATCCACGGTGCCTTCATAGACCCCGGTCACAAAAACATTTCCAAAAGGGTCGAAACTCACTCCTACGGCATATTCGAAACCTGCACCGCCTATGCCACGCACCCATTCGAAATTTCCATCCGAATCGTGTTTAGACACAAAAATGTCGTAAAATCCTTGTGAGGTCAACATGGCCTCCCCCGAACTTATATCGAAATCGGCGGTATCTGTAAAATAACCGGTGGTATATGTATTTCCTAGGTCGTCAACCTCCATAGCTCTAACCACATCTTCTCCAATTCCTCCAAAGCGACCGCCCCACTGAAATTCCTGAGCCTGCGAACCAAGCGTACACAATCCCACAATACTAACTAAAAGTAGTTTACTAATTTTCATTTAACTCTAATTTAAATTCATACTCTAACTAACACAGCAAAACAACCATTTTTGTAAATTATCGACGACTCACTGCTTCCATTGAGACGTTAAAAAGTCCTGTTTTGTGAATTTTTGATCAAAGCCCCTTCCCCACGGCACAATTTTTTACTAATTCCATCAGGGATGATTCCCATAAAAAGGGTTTGCTGTTTAACTTTTTAGTAGTTTCGTAAAAAAATAAAAATGAAGCTCCTTTTTCAGAATATTGCCAAAACGATCGCCGAATGGCGCCTTCGGCGTAAGCTCGGAAGAAGGTCGGGCAAGCTCTTTGAAAAACAACTCAATGAAACCGCCGTAGAATTCACGCATTTCCTGAAAGAAAGCGGATTTATTTTACTCGGAATCACCGCAGCAGCCGTGGGCCTTAATGGTTTCTTACTTCCCAATTCGTTTATCGACGGGGGTGCCACCGGGATCTCTCTTATCCTTACCGATGTTACCGGGATTCCTCTTTCTGTACTCCTGGTCGTGGTAAACGTACCCTTTGTAGTGTTGGGTTTTTCGGTGATCGGTAAACAATTCGCATTAAAGAGCCTGGTAGCTATCTTCCTGCTGGCCATCCTTGTTCATTTTATCAGCCTTCCCACCATCACCGATGATAAGTTGCTTATCGCCGTATTCGGAGGATTCTTTTTGGGAGCAGGAATAGGGCTCGCAATTCGAGGGGGCGCCGTGATCGACGGGACCGAAGTACTGGCGATCTTTCTCAGTAAAAAGGCACATGTAACCATAGGAGACGTCATCCTCATCTTTAACGTAATGATCTTCGGGGTGGCCGCCTACATTTTTTCGGTGGAAACAGCATTGTACGCCATGCTTACCTATTTATCGGCTTCCAAGACGGTCGACTTCGTGGTTTCGGGTATCGAAGAGTATGTTGGGGTCACTATTATTTCGGATTACAGTGAAGATATACGCATCGCCATTATCGAAAAAATGGGCCGGGGCTGTACGATCTATAACGGCAAACGCGGCTACGGAAAGCGCGGTGAAAAACTAAATGAGACCGATATAATCTATACGCTTATTACCCGTCTCGAGCTTGCCACCCTTCATACCGAGGTAGATAAGATAGACAAGAATGCCTTTCTCGTTATGCACAGCATTAAAGACGCCAAAGGAGGGATGATTAAAAAACGACCGCTCAAATAAGCCTTTATTCCTCTTCGTTCTTGCTGAGATACTTTTTCTCCAGCTCGGCCTGGAACTCTTCCATCACCGGTTTTACGGTACTCTCGGGCAGATCGGCAATTCGAATGTACATCAGTCCGTCTACGGCATTATTAAATAGAGGATCTACGTTGAAGGCCACAACTTTGGCGTTCTGTTTGATGTACTTCTTGATAAGTACAGGCAACCTCAGGCTCCCGGGTTCTACTTCATCAATCAGCCTGTCGAATTTATTCAGATCGGCCTCGGTCTCATCGAAGATAAAATCCTTGTCCGCATCTTTAAGTTTAACCTTGAATTCTTTTTTAGGATTGATATACTGGGCAACATAGGGGTCGTAATAATTCGATTTCATGAATTCTATCATCAGCGATTTGGAGAATTCAGAGAACTTGTTGCTTATACTTACTCCTCCTATGAGGTAGCGATGCTCCGGATAACGCAGGGTTGTATGTACAATCCCTTTCCACAGCAGGAACAAAGGCATGGGTCGTTGCTGATACTCCTTAATAATGAACGCACGTCCCATTTCTATGGATTGGCTCATCATCGGGTATAATTCGGGCTCAAAGCGAAACAAGTCCTGCAGATAGAATCCATCGATCCCGTACTGAGGGAAGATCTTGGATCCGAGGCCCATTCTGTAGGCTCCGGCTATCTTTTTAGCGTCCTCGTCCCAAAGGAACATATGGTGGTAGTAGCTGTCGAATTTGTCCAGGTCGGTTGCATTATTGGTCCCTTCACCTACTTCCCGGAACGTGATTTCCCGCAAACGCCCTATCTCCTGTAGTATGCTTGGGATCTTCTCTGCCTGCGCCAGAAAAACCTCGTAATTCTTGCTAATGAGCAGTCGTTTATCCTCTTTCCTCAATAAATCTATTTCGGCTTCTATCATTTCGATGGAAACTGCCCCAGCTATTTTCTTAGGCGGCTTTGGGATCTTAAGTGTCTTCGGGATATTCTCCAGTAATTTTTTCTTCTGAAAAGGGTTGGCCAGTACATAGGTCTTACGCCTCAGGAAATCGGTAAACTCCTCCAGGGTTTGATGCTCAGCCTGGTCCTGCACCGATATTGGATTACCTATCCGAACCTTTATCAGTCGATCTCGCTGGGTGAGCAATTCAGACGGTAATTTAGCCGTTCTTAAAGTGTCGTTCAGTTTCGCCAGTCGGTAGAACATCTTGCTGTTCTTGGCGTGAAAATATATGGGAACCACAGGGACCGAGGCTTTCTTCACAAGTTTCATCGCCGCAACCTCCCATGGTCGGTCTACCAGCAACCTGTCGTCGCGGTAGGTTGAAACTTCCCCGGCAGGGAAAATCCCGAGCGCATGTCCGTTGCCGAGGTGGGATATGGCATTCTTAAATCCGCTTATGCTCGACTTGACATCCTTCCGTTCTTCAAACGGATTCACGGGCATTACATATGGTTTAAGAGGTTCGATTCGGTGTAAGAGGAAATTGGCAATGATCTTGAAGTCGGGACGGTGTTCTAATAATAATTTCAAAAGTAATATCCCGTCTATTCCACCCAATGGGTGGTTACTGATCGTTATAAAAGGCCCTGTTTTAGGTATTCTTTTGAGGTCTTCTTCCGGGATTTCGAAATTGATCTCGAATTCGTCCAGTAAAGCATTGATAAATTCCAGATCGCTCAGGTGTTTGTTCCTATCGTAGATCTGGTTCATGGTTGAGATCTTCAAGACTTTCATCAGAGTCCAACCCATAAAGGTGCCGATAAAGCCAAATTTATCGACATTAATGGCTTTGGCCACTTCTTTGGCATTTACTAATCCCATTTTTTGGTTGTTAAGTGTGTCGTTTCTCAACGATTTAAACAAATATAGGGAATCAACGGCAGTTATTCCTTCACAATCACCTGCACCGTATCACGACTTTCCTGTCGGAGTAAAACCGACTTACCATTGGTTAATGCCTTTATTTCTGAAGGCTTCGAGTGTCTTACCGTATAGAGGGTAACACTTTCGTTCCAGGTAACCCTGAATTTTTCTCTCAGCTTGGCCAACAGCTCCTCCAGCCGGTTGTACTTATCGTCCACACAGACCGAAAAACTAATAGCAGAGTTTTGAATGACTTCTACCTTCATCTTGTATTCGTGTAACCATTTAAACACATCGCCTATGTTATCTTCCATCATAAAACTGAAATCCAGGGAAGACAGCGAAATTAATACCTGATTCCGTTTCAGAATAAAGCAGGAAGTAGCCGGATTAAGGGTTACCCCTTTTCCTACACAGGTGCCGGGGAGTTCCGGTTTAAGGAATGATTTTACAAACAGTGGTATCTCTTTGCGCTGTAAGGGCTGCAACGTTTTGGGATGAATAACTGAAGCCCCGTAGAAGGCGAGTTCTATGGCTTCTCTGTACGAAATATTGTGAAGCAGGGTAGTCTTCTCGAAATACCTGGGGTCTGCATTCAATACGCCCGGCACATCCTTCCAAATAGTCACACTGTCTGCATTGAGACAGTACGCAAAGATAGCGGCGGTGTAATCACTACCTTCCCGGCCCAGGGTGGTGGTAAAATTGTTTTCACTTTCCGACCCAAGAAAGCCCTGGGTAACCGTTATACCTTTTTTACCCACCTGTGCTGTGATCAACTCCTGCGTCCGGGACCAGTCTACCAGAGCGTCCCGGTAATTTGCATCTGTATTTATACACTTTCTAACATCCAGCCAGGTGTTCCTTAGCCCGTTCTCAAGAAGGAAGTTCGAAACAATGGTGGTGGAAACCAATTCGCCATAACCTACAACCTGATCGTAAACAAAGGGATGACGGGTGGATTTGTTATTCTTCAGAAAAGTCTCCAGCAATTCATGGTATTTGCGGACTTCCCCGTATACGGGATGCGATGTGTTGGGGAAGAGCTCGTCCATGATGGATTTGTGGTAGGACTGAAATAACCCGAGATACTCCTTTAAGTCGGGGGTATTCTTTAAATAGGAAGTTACAACCTGTTCCAGCAGATTGGTCGTCTTCCCCATGGCTGAAACCACAATGATAAGATTCTTCTCTCCGGTCTTGTCCAAAACCTTCTTTAAATTTTTAACCCCTTCGGCATCTTTTACCGAAGCACCGCCAAATTTGAATACTTTCATTCCTTATTCTCTATATAATTCTTTAATGCGTCTTCCTGCATGTGCACCAGCCACCAATCTTTTAAGATAGTGGCCCCACTGTTCTCATAAAACTTCACTGCCGGTTCGTTCCAGTTTAAAACCTCCCATTGTACGCGTCTTACTCCCTCGGCATGACCGAATTCGAGTATTTTGTCGTAAAGCGCACGCCCTATACCTTTTCCACGCATAGCCTCCGTCACGATAAGGTCTTCCAGGTGAATACTCCGGCCTTTCCAGGTTGAGAAACGGGGATAAAACAAGGCCATCCCAACCACGGTATTCTCAACTTCAGCTACCAGGCAGTTGAACTGTGGTGAGGGACCAAAACCGGCTTCGATCAATTCCTTTTCGCTAACCTCAACCGCATCCGGTTCCCTTTCAAAAAGTGCAAGTTCTTTTATCAGTTTTAATACGGAACTCATGTCCGTTTTCAGAGCCTTTCGAACAGTTACTTTCATCACTGTGGTTTTGCGTCACAAATATCGGTTCAATTTTCTAAAATTCACGATATTTGCGGTAAATCTACAACACTCTACACCGCGATGTCGCAAAAGAACCGAACCCTAGGAGAATTTATTATCGAAAATCAGGAAGAATTTAAGTACTCTTCCGGCGAATTATCACGGCTTATAAATTCAATCCGTCTGGCAGCCAAGGTTGTGAATCACGAAGTAAATAAGGCCGGGCTGGTAGACATTCTTGGGAGTGCGGGCGACACAAATATTCAGGGGGAAAATCAACAAAAACTCGATGTGTACGCCAACGACGCCTTTATTAGAACGCTCACCAATCGCGAGATCATCTGTGGGCTCGCCAGCGAAGAAGAAGATCATTTCATTACCATAAAAGGCCGGAACGAAAAAAACGATAACAAATATGTGGTGCTTATAGATCCCCTCGACGGTTCTTCCAATATAGACGTAAATGTTTCCGTAGGGACTATTTTTTCTATCTACAGACGGATCACGCCATCGGGCACTCCGGTAACCTTGGACGATTTCCTGCAACCGGGGAACATGCAGGTAGCAGCCGGCTATATAATCTACGGCACTTCTACCATGATAGTGTATACAACAGGTCACGGTGTAAATGGCTTTACCCTGAATCCCGCCATTGGCACCTACTACCTCTCGCATCCCAACATGAAATTCCCTGAAGACGGCCATATATACTCGGTTAACGAGGGCAATTACGTTCATTTCCCACAGGGTGTGAAAGATTATATTAAATACTGTCAGCAGGAAGAAGGCGACCGTCCTTATACCTCTCGGTATATCGGCTCGCTGGTTTCCGATTTCCACAGGAATATGATTAAAGGTGGTATTTATATCTATCCCAGTACAGCAAAAGATCCCAAGGGAAAACTCCGCTTGCTCTATGAATGTAATCCCATGGCCCTGATTGCTGAACAAGCCGGGGGAAAGGCCAGTGACGGCTATAGTCGCATCCTGGATATCCAGCCCACCGAATTACATCAAAGGGTACCGTTTTTCTGCGGAAGCAGGAATATGGTGGAAAAAGCCGAAGAATTTATGAAAATCGCTTCATCCGGAACCGCTTAGACATAAAAAAAGCTCCTCAGTTGTATGAAGAGCTTTAAATGTGGTTTTCTATTTTCGGTTCAGGAGATAGCGGTAATCCTCCAGGTCCAGACCTCCACTGAATATCTGAATTGAGCGTTTTATCAGTTTGGCCGCGAGTTCTTCGGTATAACCAAGTCCTATAGCGTAACGCTCTATAAGCCTGTGCTCTTCTTCATCGATCTCGTTGTCGGCAAAGATTATCTTAAACAGGTCGAGCATGCGTTCCAGTCTGGCGTCTGCCGAATACTGGTGGCTTATAGGGTATTTAGTAGGGTGTTTAAGTACTATTTTATACTCTTCTTCGGTAATGTCCAGCTTTTTCGCAAATCGCTTAAGCAGTACGATCTCCTCATCTTTTAGGTCTCCGTCAACCGCTGCCATTCTTACAATTGAAGCAAAATGTCCCAGGTTTCTGCTGTGTTCTCCACTCTCGAAAAGGTCTGTAAATGTCATAATGGTAATTTATGGAACAAAAATAATACTATTCGATGTTTTTAGCTGAATAATTCTTCGGAAAAAACTACTTATCTATACTTTTCTTAATCCACTTATTAAAAATTGCACATCTTTCTGTTTAATCATTATTCTATGAGGTATCCACTGCAAATCTTTAATTAAAAAGGCTTTTTCTGAAGGCACACAGAAATATATATCAATGCCTGGAACGCAGTGAATAAAAGCATCGTAACCCACGGACATGCCGATCACAGTCGCTGTGGACAACCGGTAAAATCGCATATTAGGATTACAGCCCGAATTAAAAATGAAAGAGGGTGTTCGACTTCCCTATTTTAACAAGCCTGCCAATCAGTTAATTCTTCCGGCTTTTGGTAACTTTATCCAAAAAAGCTTATCATCCGTCCCGGGGAAAATGACGAGTTTTATGCCATCTTCCGGGGAAGTACTATGTATAGGCTGAAAACTGCGCGATGAAAAAAATATTACAACTAAGCAATATAGTGGCCTTTGTTGCCATGGTACTAATAAATTATCTTTCGAACACGGGCTTAATTAACAATTCCACCATAGGGGATGTTTCAAAGAACCTTAATACACTGTTTACCCCTGCCGGTTATGCATTCGCTATCTGGGGATTGATCTATTTGCTGTTATTAGGTTTTATCATCTACCAAGGGCGAAGCCTGTTTGTGAGGGTAAAAGATGACGACTTTATACTGCGCACCGGCGGTTGGTTTATCCTATCTTGTATTGCCAATACTGCCTGGGTTTTTGCCTGGTTGTATGAATACACCGCACTTTCAGTGGTATGCATACTGGTACTGCTGCTATCGCTCATTAAGATCGTTTTGAACAACAGGATGGAATTATGGGACGCACCTTTGTCTGTTATAGCTTTCCTGTGGTGGCCGTTCGTGGTGTACAGCGGATGGGTAACCGTGGCGAGTATAGCTAACATTTCGGCCTGGCTTAAAAAAATTGAATGGAGTGGATTTGGTTTTTCTGAAGCCTTTTGGGCCGTTAGCATGATTATCGTTGCGGGCATAATTAACCTGTTGGTAACCTGGATTCGAAATATGAGGGAGTTTGCCCTGGTAGGAGCCTGGGCCCTTATTGCAATTGCCGTGGCCAATTGGGATGTCTCGCCTGCAGTTATGTATTCGGCTTTGATTACTGCCGTGATCCTGATTTCGAGCAGTGGTATTCACGGCTATTTAAACAGGGCAACAAGTCCGCTCAGGAAACTTAAAACCTAAATTCGATTATGCTAACCAATCAAAAACATCTGTTTTCACTCTCCGAGGATTGTACCTATCTAAATTGTGCCACCTTGTCTCCTCAGCTGAAGCGTGTGGAGCAGGTGGGTATAGAGAACCTAATAAGAAAATCGCAGCCCCAGCACATTCAATCCGGGCATTTCTTTAGTGACCGAACTGTACTGAAGGAACGATTCGCCGAGTTGATAGATGCAGAGGATCCGCATTCCACTGCCATCATCCCTTCGGTTTCCTACGGGATTGCCACGGTAATAAAAAATATCCCCTTTGAAAAAGCAGATGAGATCGTGCTGCTTGAGGAACAATTCCCGAGTAATTTCTACGCCTGGAAGGCTCTGGAAAAATCTCATGGCGTGAAACTAAGAGTGATTGCTGCTCCTCCCGTGGGCAACGGCCGCGGTAAGCTATGGAACGAACAACTACTCGAATCCATAAACACGAAAACCCGGGTTGTCGCCATACCTAATGTGCATTGGGCCGACGGGACCCTGTTCGATCTGAAAGCCGTTAGAGCACGTACGGCAGATGTAGGAGCTTATTTGATAATCGACGGAACCCAGAGCGTGGGGGCCTTACCGTTCTCTGTTAAGGATATCCGGCCGGACGCCCTGATATGTGCGGGATACAAATGGCTGATGGGAGCCTACGGCTTGGGAATGGCATATTTTAGTGAACGATTTCACAATGGCAGCCCGCTTGAAAATAACTGGATCAACCACGAGGGCAGCGAAGATTTTACAAAACTGGTAAATTACAACGAGTCTTTTAAGCCGAAGGCATCGCGTTTCGATATGGGCGAATCCAGTAATTTTATACATGTCCCGATGTTATCTGAAGGCATAAGACAAATCCTCGAATGGCAACCGACCGCCATTCAGGAATATTGTGATTCGATTACGACGCCTTTCATAGAAGAGTTAATCTCAAAAGGATATTTTATCGAAGAAGGAACGCAGCGCGCCAGACATTTATTCGGAATCTATTTGCAAGACAACGCCGGGATAGACCCCATAAAACAACGCCTACAAGCCGCAAACATCCATGTTTCCTATCGGGGAAAGGCCATCAGGGTCTCTCCACACCTCTACAATTCAGAAGAAGACATGAAGCGACTTATCGCATGCTTCTACTAAACCATTCCCTTAATGTCATTGCCCCAGGTTGGATAGGCAAAGATCATAGCCTTGAGATCGGCACAGCTCAGTTTCCCACACATGGCCAGAACGAACAGGTTGATCATTTCACCGGCCTGGGCAGAGATGATATGAGCTCCGAGTATGAGGTCACGCTCGGTGTCCACTATGGTCTTATAGGCGTAAGTCCGTTCACTAATCCTCTTCGAATTAAACCAACCCGGAACACTTTTATGTTCTATCCGTATCGAATAGCCTTTTGCTCGTGCCTCTTCTTCCGTTAGCCCGATCGAAACCAGTTGAGGTATTGTAAACACTACTGTGGGTACCGGCGGGAAATCCATTTTAGTCCTTCTTCCCTTCCGAAGATTTAAACTAACTATCCTCGCCTCCTGAGAAGATGTTGGAGTAAGTTGCAGGCTGCCGCTTGCAGATACATCCCCACAGGCATAGACCGACGGATTCGATACACTTTGCAGGTATTCATTTACGGTTACACCATTCCTTTCAAACTGCACGCCTCCCTTCTCAAGATCCAGTTCGTCTATAGACGGAACACGCCCGGCTGCATTCACTACCATCCCCGCTTTTACTTCCCCTTTGCGACCATTTCGCTTATAATGAACCCTAATATTCTTCCGAAGCTTTTCCAGTTCGACTACTTCCGCATTAAAGATAAACTCTATCCCTATGGCCTTCGAAGCTTCCACTAATTCCTCGACTATTTCAGGTTCAAAACCTTGCAGTGGCGCCGATGCTCTTTCAACCATTGTAACCCGTGAACCGCAATGCGCAGCCAGCTGTGCGAACTCCATGCCTATGTAGCCCGCGCCCACAAATACGATCTCATCCGGCAATTCGGGCAGCTCCATAAAATCATCACTGTTAATAAAATACTCCCGCCCGGGGATCTTTAATTCAATGGGCCTGTTTCCACTGGCGATGACGATCTTCTTAGCCCCAACGGTCTTTCCTTCCACCGTTAGTGTATTCTTATCGATAAAGGCAGGCGACTGGTGAAACATATCGATCCCTGCTTTTTTTAGATCCCGTTCGGTGGCAGCCGGTACGGCCTTAGTGAATTTCGCCTTGAATTGCTGCAGCTCACCCCAGCGAACCTCAGGGACTGAAGAAATACCCTTACCATGCAGATTACTGGCCACATGAACTACTTCTGCCGCTGCGAGCAGCACTTTTTTAGGGTCGCAACCCCGGTTCGCACAGGTCCCGCCAAATTCCCGATTATCGGCAATGGCGACTTTCATTCCCGCCGCGGCGCAATCGTAGGCAACTGTTTTTCCCGCTGTTCCTGTACCAATTACAAATACATCGTATTCTTTTTTTACCATCCTGTTAAGTTAAGGAAATGCGTCTGCGGAAAATGTTAGTAAAACGATAAATCTCCCTTCTCATTAACCGAATTTTTGCGGAAGCGTGTATCTTTGCCGCCGATGAGCAAACCGCTTGTAAGGTCACTATTTAATCAGTCTTCGAACACTCGAAAACTGTGGGAACTTATTGCCCGGGCTCAAAACTCCGAGGCCGAAACCGCTTGCGACAGCATACATCTTAACGGACTTGCCGGCTCCTCACTTTCCATTGTAATCGCTGCCGCTTTTAACAATTCCGAACTTCCCTATCTGCTCATTTTTAACGATAAGGAAGACGCCGCATATCACCTCAACGATCTTGAGAATCTTATTGGGGAACAGCATGTCCTTTTCTATCCGGGGAGCTACAGGCGTCCGTACCAGATAGAGGAAACCGACAATGCCAACATACTATTGCGCAGTGAAGTCCTCAACAGGATCAATTCGCGACGAAAGCCTGCTATCATCGTCACCTATCCCGAAGCACTTTTTGAGAAGGTTGTTACCCGCAAGGAACTCGAGCGAAACACGCTTAAGCTTAATGTAGGGGAAGAAGTGAGTATAGATTTTGTAAACGAGGTCCTGTTCGAATACCGTTTTAAACGTGTGGATTTTGTTACCGAACCCGGGGAATTCTCGGTGAGAGGTGGTATTCTGGATGTCTTTTCATTCAGCAATGACGAGCCATACCGTATTGAATTCTTTGGGGATGAAGTTGAAAGTATCCGAACCTTCGATGTGGAAACCCAGCTTTCCGTAGACCGACATAAGAAAATCTCCATCATCCCGAATGTGGAAAACAAACTACTGAAGGAAGACCGGGAAAGTTTCCTCGGGTATATAGCTTCTAAGACCGTAGTTTTTCTCCGTAATCGCGAAATGCTCTACGCAGGGATCGATAAACTGTTCGATAAAGCCGTGGAAGCCTTCGCGGCAACTACGGGAGAGGTGAGGATGAGTGCTCCGGAAGCGCTGTTCTGTACTTCCCAGCTGCTCAAAAACCAACTTGAATCCTTTACCACAGTCGATATAGGAGGGCAGAAACAGCTCGAGAAGGATACATGTAGCGTTCAGTTCAACACCGTACCCCAGCCTTCCTTCAACAAGCAATTCGATCTGTTAATAGAGAACCTCAACAACAGTACAGCCGACGGATATCGCAATTATATCTTCTGCAGTACCGAGCAGCAGGCCAAACGCTTTCACGATATTTTTGAAGATGCACAGCAGCATGTAAGTCAGTTTGAGACCGTGGTATTTCCCTTATACCGTGGATTTATAGATCACGACCAGAAGAATGTCTGCTATACCGATCATCAGATCTTCGAACGCTACCACAAGTTTCAGCTAAAGAACGGCTACGCAAAAAAACAGGCCATAACCCTAAAGGAACTCACCAACCTGGAAGTGGGAGATTATGTAACCCATATCGATCACGGAATCGGTAAGTTCGGAGGCCTGAAGAAAATCGACGTAGAAGGCAAGCAGCAGGAAGCCATTAAGCTTATCTACGGCGAGCGCGACATACTGTATCTGAGTATTCACTCACTGCACAAGATCAGCAAATACAACGGCAAAGACGGTACCCCGCCCAAGATCTACAAACTGGGGTCTGCGGCCTGGAAGAAACTTAAACAAAAGACGAAAAAGCGGGTTAAAGAGATCGCTTTCAACCTTATAGAACTCTATGCAAAACGCCGCCTTCAAAAGGGAGAGGCCTTTGCGCCCGACAGCTACTTACAGCACGAACTGGAATCCTCCTTTATCTACGAGGACACCCCGGACCAGGTTAAAGCTACCGAAGATGTAAAATGCGATATGGAAAATGAACGACCTATGGACAGGCTGGTTTGCGGGGATGTTGGCTTCGGAAAGACAGAGGTTGCCATACGCGCGGCCTTTAAAGCCGTGGACAATGGCAAACAGGTAGCCGTTCTTGTACCTACTACCATTTTGGCTTTTCAGCATTTTAAAACCTTTACCGAGCGCCTGGAGCAGATGCCGGTAACCGTAGACTACCTCAACAGGTTTCGCTCGGCCAAAGAGCGTCGAAAGGTGCTGGACACCCTGGCCGACGGTTCGCTTGATATCGTAATTGGGACACATCAACTGGTAAACAAGGCAGTTAAATTTAAAGACCTCGGTTTACTCATCATCGACGAAGAACAAAAGTTCGGGGTGGCAGTAAAGGATAAACTTAAAACCATTAAGGAGAATGTGGATACCCTTACCCTTACGGCCACGCCCATTCCGCGAACACTTCAGTTTAGCCTGATGGCAGCACGGGACTTGTCGGTGATTAACACTCCACCCCCAAACCGTTACCCGGTGGAAACCCATATCATAAGGTTTTCGGAAGAAACCATCCGGGATGCCATTCGTTATGAGATCTCGCGCGGCGGACAGGTATTCTTTGTGCATAACAGGATAGAAAACATAAAGGAAGTGGCAGGCATGATTCAACGCCTGGTTCCCGATGCAAAGATAGGTGTGGGTCACGGGCAGATGGAAGGACGAAAACTCGAACATCTTATGCTGGCCTTTATGAACAATGAATTCGACGTATTGGTATCCACCACCATAGTGGAAAGCGGACTGGATGTGCCTAATGCGAATACCATGTTTATCAATAATGCCAATAACTTCGGACTATCAGATCTGCACCAGATGCGGGGCCGGGTTGGAAGGAGTAACAAAAAGGCTTTCTGTTATTTTATCACCCCTCCCTACTCTGCCATGACCGATGAGGCCAGGAAGCGTATCACGGCCCTGGAGCAATTCAGCGACCTGGGCAGCGGCTTTAATATAGCGATGAAAGACCTGGAGATACGGGGTGCGGGCGACCTGCTTGGCGGGGAGCAAAGCGGGTTTATTAACGAGATCGGTTTTGAAACCTACCAGAAGATCCTGGCTGAATCAATCGACGAACTGAAGGAAAAAGAATTCAAAGAACTCTACGCAGGTACAGACCATGAAGTTAAGAAGTTCGTCAAAGACACGGTAATCGACACCGACTTCGAGTTACTGTTCCCGGACGATTATGTAAATAACATCACCGAAAGACTGAACCTGTACCAGCAACTGAACACCATTAACTCGGAAGAAAAACTACGGGAATTCGAAGCCGAGATTCGCGATCGCTTCGGGGATCTGCCCGATCAGGCCGAGGATCTGCTAAACAGTGTTCGGATTAAATGGATCGCGGCCGAAATGGGACTGGAACGGGTGGTGATGAAAAAGAATCGCCTGATTGGTTATTTTGTCAGCGACCAGCAAAGTGCCTATTACCAGAGTCCCGCATTTTCAAAGGTGCTTCAGTATGTTCAGTCCCATCCGCAGCAGGTAAAAATGAAGGAAAAACAAACCCGGACCGGCCTGCGGTTACTGCTTACTTTTGACAGAATAGACAGCGTGGATAAGGCACTTGCCGCCCTTCAGCCTTTTTCAGAATAAAGTTACAGTATCGGTTTCTTCAGAAATAATAAAAAGCATCCTCAAAGTGTTCGATGCGTTCAATTGTATTGTTCTTTAAGACAGCCACTATATCGAAGCGCACCTCGAGATCGAGCTCATGCCTCTGCACATACTCATTTGCGGCTTTCACAAGAGATTTCACCTTGGATTTGGAAACAAAGGACTGCGGATCACCAAAAAAGGAACTGTTGCGGGTTTTAACTTCAACAATCACCAGCATTTCTCCTTTTCGGGCGATGATATCTATTTCGGCTTTGCGAAAGAAAAAGTTACGTTCCAGGATCTCATAGCCGTGATTTAGCAGGTAAGCGGCTGCCAAATTCTCACCTTCGTTTCCCAGATCGTTGTGATAAGCCATATTGCAGAATACTTATATGGCTGAAAATAGCATTATTGTACCGGTATTAAGGCATTAAAACTTGAGTTGTACCCGGTTTTCATTAATTTCGAGCAAAACCTTCCTTCCGAAAATGAGGGTGCGATTGTCGGTGACATGCCCTGCGGGAAAATCGAAGGCTATGGGGAAATCATAAGTATCGGCTACCTCCCGTATGATCTGTTCAGCAGTGCTGCCAAACTGAATGGCATTATCGTGCATTTGTGTCATTCCCCCAACGATCAGTCCGGCAAGCCGATCCAGGTACCCGTTTCGTTTTAAGTTCTGCATCATTCTATCGATGTGATAAAGGTATTCGTCCAGATCTTCCAGGAAGAGGATCTTTCCCTCGGTATTTAATGCTGAAGGGCTCCCGCATAGGGAATACAATACGGAAAGGTTCCCACCCACCAGTTGTCCGCCGGCGGTTCCCCTGCGATTTAGCCTATTATCTGAACTGTACTCCAGGTCCGGAGGGACTCCAAAAAGTCCATTCTGGAGGGAGACAACGGTTTCTACCGATCGTTTCTCGATCTCAAGCGGCATTTGAGCATGCAGCGTTTCCACCCCCAACTTGTGGATATGCGAGTGTAATACCGTGATATCGCTATAGCCGATTAACCATTTGGGCGCTTCCAAAAATCGTGTAAAATCGAGTCCATCAACAATCCGCACCGTGCCATAGCCACCCCGAGCAAACCAGATAGCCTTTACCTCAGGATTGTCCAGCATTTGTTGTAAATCGGTTCGTCGCTCTTCGTCATTGCCCGCAAACTGGTTGCTCGCGGCTCCTACCGTACGTCCGAGAAGTACTTTCAGCCCCCATTGATCCAGCAAATCGAGGGCAACGGTCAATTCTTCAGCAGTTATTTTTCGGGCAGTTGAAACAATCCCAACAGTATCGCCGGAAGTTAAAAATGGAGGTGTGATCATTAGAAAATATTGAAGAATCTAAGATAATCAAAGTGAGTATATTACGTTAAAATAAGACCCCGATTCCCGTAAATTGCTAGATTTCAATATATTTAGAGGTCTCAAACCTTAAAAAATTGTCTATGGAAACCATTGCATCACCTACCTGCAACACGTCTACATTGGCTCCATACGTGCCCAGCGGACAAAATCCCTGGTCGGCTGCAAAAGTTAAACATGTGTACAGAAGACTGGGTTTCAGTGCTTCTCAAGCTGAAATCGATGCTGCTCTGGCGCTCAGCCCCGGCCAGTTTATCGATACCCTGGTCGACACGGCCTTTGCATTACCACCAACGCCCGCTCCATTTTGGGGATATTATTCGGTAAGCGACTTCACCGATTACGGGCCACAGAACGATCAATACATCATGGATTGGCGAATCCAGACCGGAAACGACCTTATCACAGAAGATCTAAGAGGCAGGCTTGCATTCTTCTGGATGAATCATTTTGTAACCGAGCTCGAAGTATATTTCTATTCCCCTTACCTCTTCCAGTATTATAACGCCTTGCAAACACATGCTCTGGGCAATTTCAAGGATTTTGTACACGCCATTGGAATCAATAATACGATGCTGATCTATCTCAACGGTTTCGAGAATACAAATACTACTCCCAACGAAAACTACGCCAGAGAATTATACGAACTGTTTACCCTGGGAGAGGGAAATGGGTACACCGAAACCGATATAACAGAGACTGCCCGAGCCCTTACCGGATATAACCACTGGAGCGAGCCCGGAGCTGCAATCTATTTCGATGTGAGCACTCATGATACCGGAACCAAAACAATTTTCGGACAAACCGGGAATTGGGGTTATACGGACGTAATCAACATACTGTTCCAGGAGCGCAGTTCAGAGATCGCAAACTTTATCTGTGAGAAACTGTATAGGTTCTTTGTTAGCCCGACTGTGGACGCCATGGTACAACAGGATATAATCGCACCGCTTGCTCAAACGCTTGTTTCAAACAATTTTGAAATGGTGCCTATGTTAAAACAATTGTTCAAGAGTGAGCATTTTTTTGATGAATATGCGGTAGGTGTTGTTATCAAGAGTCCGATGGACATCATTTTTAACTTTGTGAAGGAAAGCACCTTTTACTACGACAACGATATCATGGATGCCTTTCTCTATTACGCCACCTTGATGGGACAGGAAATTTACGATCCGCCGGATGTCTCCGGCTGGCAACGTGATGAAGACTGGATATCCACGGCTACCCTTACCGGCCGATGGCAACTAATGGAACTTTACATAGATTATATCTATGCCAATCACGAGTTCACACTAACCGACCTGGCGCGCGACCTCACCAACGACAGCAATGATCCTGAGTATATTACCCAGGTACTTGTAGACCATTTTGTGCCCAGGGGATTGCATACTCTCAGTGATTACGATACAGCTACCGATATCTTTAAATGGGAGATCCCACAGAACTATTACGACGACGGCAGCTGGAATCTCAGCTGGTCCACCGCGCCACTACAGGTTTCCCTGCTGCTGATACATATTGCCCGAATGCCCGAATTCCAACTAAAATAAACCTACACATGTGTAACGATCATAAATTACCCAAGAAAGAACCCAAAAAGGACGAAAAATCTGTTCACGACCAGGAACATGCAACCTGGAGCAGACGGTCGTTTATCCAGGCATTGGGCCTGGTAGGCGGAGGAAGCATCATGCTTGGCAATGCCGCAGTAACAGCTTCAAAACCTTCACCTTTATCCGTAGCACTTGCTGAAAGTGAAACCGACCGCATCCTGGTAATCATTCGTCTGAAAGGCGGAAACGACGGCCTAAACACCATCGTACCCGTTTACGACTATGCCACCTATGCCAACCTTCGGCCGACTATAAGACACCAGGAGAACGACCTGATAAACCTGAACGACGACTTTGCCATCCCCTCTTACCTAGACAGTATGGAAGAACTTTGGGGAGAAGGACAAATGAAAGTCGTGCACGGGGTAGGATATCCGCAACAGAACCTGTCGCATTTCCGGTCATCGGAAATCTGGGCGTCGGGAGCAGACACCTATTTCGAACCAACCGGCTGGTGGGGCCGATACTACGAACACCTGTACCCCGACTACCTCATCAACCCACCCGAAGTACCGCCGGCTATCCAGATTGGCAGTATAGGGAACCTGATCTTCGACGGACAGGAAACAAATTACGCCTTCTCGGTAGCGAATCCGGAGCAATTAGAGGATATAGCCGAAAATGGCCAGCTACACGACCTGATGAACCTCCCGGAATGTGTCTATGGGGACAAGTTGTTCTTTATGAGATCGAACACCAATACCACATTTACTTACGCCAGTGTGATCAACGATGCCTACACCTCTTCCTCCAACCAGGCACCGTACAGCAACCAACAACTGTCCAACCAACTGAAGATTGTCGCCCGGATGATAAAAGGAAACCTGGGCACCAAGGTCTATATGGTAACCCTGGGTAGTTTCGACACCCATGCCAATCAGCCGGACGCACATCGCACCCTGCTGGAAGACCTGGGCGATACTTTGAAGAATTTCTACACCGACCTGGAAGCTGCGGGCATGCAGGAGAAGGTCCTTGCTATGACGATATCTGAATTCGGGCGAAGGCCCTACGAGAACGGATCCACGGGAACAGACCATGGAGCTGCATCGCCGGTAATGCTTTTCGGCCCCGGGTTGAACGGAAGCGGATTCGTCGGTACCCATCCCGATCTTACGGTCTGGGACAATAACGATAACCTCATCCCATCTACCGATTTCAGATCGGTTTACTCAAGCGTACTCACCAATTGGTTCTGTCTGGATCCTACGGTGATTGATCTTATCATGCTGGGACAAAATCACCCGGTAGTTGATATTGGCTTTAACTGCGATGTCCTGGGCAATACCGATTTCAGTAATGTGAGCACCTTTATTCACGCTCCGGTATACAGGAATGACACTGTGTTCATCGAAATGAATATGACCACCACGGCCCATGTGGATGTAAAACTCTACGATATCATGGGCAAAGAACTGGGTACTCTGAAAAACGAAATCCTGTTCCCCGGGCAACACGCCATAGACGTGAGGGCAGGAATAAAATCCAGACTCAGCTACGGCCAGTATATCTATCGAATAGGAATGGGTGGAAAGTTCTACAGTAAATCGCTAATCATAAAGTAGGTTAGAAACCTGCATTTTTCTAAAATACCGATGTGAGTAATGCCTATTCTTTAAAGGGATTTTAAACTTCCGAAGATAAAATCGCTATTTTTGTGCTTTTAGCATAAAACATGAGCGACCATCCCAAACGATACACCATTACCGCGGCTTTGCCCTATACCAACGGGCCCGTCCACATAGGCCACCTGGCTGGAGTTTACGTCGCTTCCGATATCTACGCACGCTATCAACGCCTGCAGGGACGGGATGTGTTATTTGTTTGCGGAAGCGACGAACACGGGGTGCCAATTACCATCAAGGCCAAGAAGGAAGGGGTGAGTCCGCAACAGGTGGTGGACAAGTATCACGCTATCATAAAAAAATCCTTCGAGGACTTCGGGATTTCCTTCGACAATTATTCCCGGACTTCGGCAGAGATTCATCATAAAACCGCTTCCGAGTTCTTTACAAAACTATACGATGACGGTAAATTTGAAGAAGAGATCACCGAACAACTATACGATCCCGAGGCGGAACAGTTTCTCGCCGATCGCTTTGTTGTAGGGACCTGCCCGAAATGCGGTTATGAAGAGAGTTATGGGGATCAGTGCGAGAATTGCGGTACTTCCCACAATGCCACCGACCTCATCAATCCTAAAAGTGCGATCTCGGGAGCCAAGCCTGTTACCAAATCGACCAAACACTGGTTCCTGCCGCTAAATGAATACGAGGAATGGTTAAAAGACTGGATTCTAAAAGGACATAAGAAAGACTGGAAAACCAATGTTTACGGTCAGTGTAAGTCGTGGATAGACGACGGGCTCCGGCCTCGTGCGGTTACCCGCGACCTGGACTGGGGAATTCCCGTTCCCCTGGAGGGTGCCGAAGGCAAGGTGCTCTACGTTTGGTTCGATGCACCCATTGGTTATATTTCTGCCACCAAGGAATGGGCCCAACAATACAACAAGGATTGGGAGCCCTATTGGAAAGATAAGGATACCAAGCTGTTGCATTTTATAGGCAAGGACAATATCGTTTTTCATTGTATCATTTTTCCTTCCATGCTTAAGGCAGACGGCAGTTATACGCTGCCGGAAAATGTGCCTGCCAATGAATTCCTCAACCTGGAAGGCAACAAGATCTCCACTTCCAAGAATTGGGCGGTTTGGCTGCATGAATACCTGCAGGACTTTCCCGGCCAACAGGATGTGTTGCGCTATGTATTAACGGCAAACGCGCCCGAGACCAAGGACAACGATTTTACCTGGGCCGATTTCCAGGCCAGGAACAATAATGAGCTGGTGGCCATTTTCGGGAATTTCATCAACCGGGTGGTAGTCCTTACCCATAAGTATTACAACGGCCTGGTTCCCCAACCTGCCTATCGCAACCAGGTGGATACGGACACTATGGAAATGCTCAAGACCTATCCCTCGGTAATCGCCGATTCCATAGAACGCTATCGATTTAGGGAAGCCCAAAGCAGGCTGATGGAAGTTGCGAGGCTTGGGAACAAATACCTGGCCGATGAGGAGCCCTGGAAGACCGTAAAGACCGATGAAGAACGTACCAAAACCATCATGTACGTGGCCTTGCAGATCGCTGCGGCCCTGGCGGTATTGAGCGAACCCTTCCTGCCGCATACTTCGGAGAAGTTAAATGAAGTCTTGAATATTCCTCAGCTGGGCGACGCGTTGAACTGGGATGCGATAACCGACGAAAAAGAATTGCTGCCTCCGGGGCATAAAATCGGGCAGGGGGAATTATTATTCAGTAAGATAGACGATTCACAGATCGAACAGCAGCTGGAAAAGCTCCGGCAGAGTAAAAAAGAGAACGAAATGAACAATGCAACTATAAGTCCGCAGAAAGAGACTATAACCTTCGATGATTTTACAAAGCTCGATATGCGGGTGGGGACTATTATCTCGGCCGAAAAAATGCCGAAGACAAAGAAATTGCTGGTGCTGAAAGTAGATACCGGACTGGATACCCGCACTATAGTGTCGGGAATAGCCGAGAGCTACAGCCCCGAAGAGGTGGTTGGAAAAAAGGTAACAGTGCTTGTCAACCTGGCTCCCAGGGCCCTGAGGGGGGTGGATAGTGAAGGCATGATCCTGATGACCGAGACTGCCGACGGGAAGTTGGTATTTCTAAATCCCGACCTTCCGGATGTGGATAACGGGGCTACGATAAGCTAATTAACTTTCCATCAATAATCCATAATAAAAAACGCCGGGGAGTTCCCCCGACGTTTATCTTAATCGGCCTGCTTACCAACAGTAAAGATATCCTTTAACTGCTCGAGCAGTTGACCGTTTCCGGAAATCGTAATCTCCCCGATCTTGTCGGCGATCTGTCCTACAAATTCCATTTCTTTCAATTTGTAGAGCATTGCGTTTTCCTCCATCAATTTGGCCGTGTTCATCAGGCTCCTGGTAGAAGCCGTTTCTTCACGCCTTGTAATTACATTCGCCTGGGCCTTCTTTTGTGCCACCAGCACCTGGTTCATGATGTCTTTCATCTCACCGGTTAGGATGACATCGCGAATACCACAGTCAAGGACCGTGACACCAAGTTTGGCCGCTGCTGCCTTTGTGTCTTCAAAGACAGCCTGAGCGATCTGCGCTTTGTTTTCCAAAACCTCATCCAGGCTGTAGGCTCCAACATAGGCCCGCAGCGCAAGCTGCATTGCAACGTACAATTGCTTTTCGTAAGATTTGCTCCCCAGCAACGCTTTTTCAATATCGACCACGCGGTACAGCAGGTCGAAGTTAATTCTTATCGCCGCCTTGTCTCGGGTTAACAGATCCTGTCCGGCAATTTCGAGCTGCAACTGCCTCATATCGGCCTTTACAACCTTAATGGACGTATCATTTCGCCAGAACCTGTACGTACCGCTTTCAAGCGTTTTCTCGTAGACATCGTCCACGATAAGTACCGCTTTTTCGAAAGCAGCCACCTCGAACAACCGTATATAAGCGTTCAGTTCGGTTTTATTGAACCAGGCCTTATCCAGTTGTTCAGTGATGTAGATCTTACTGGTATCTACCCTGGTAAAATCGAATTCCACCAGGCCTTTCCAGAACACATAGCGTCCCGTGCTCAGCACTTCGCTGAATCGTCCGTTCTTCGTAACGATCACCAGTTCGCCATCATTCACTTCAACCACTTGCAGCATAGCAGCAAGTTCGGTGTCCAGCAACAGTAATTCCAGGGATTTTGGTAGTTGAACAAACCTATATGCCAGATCGTATCTCAGCACCTTGTCGTTCAGTCGAAGCCAGTAAACACCTTTAGTGAGTACCCGCCTGTAATCGCCCTTGCGAAAAACAAGGCCTACCTGTCCTGCGTTAATTCGTACTCTTTTCATTTCATTCTATTTTAAATTCAACATTAAATAATGGCCCTTAAGGCCTGCTTCGCTCCAAAACAACCTACCGGTGCCGGCCGTCGTTGAAGTTTACTTTCTTTCCTTCACTTCTGTTCAGGAATTTATTTTGGGCGTTCCCACGCCAAGGGCGTGGTCGGGCTATCCGCGCTACACGCCCGTCACTCTCGTGCCGGGACGGGGTAGCCTGCTTCTATCCCTAACGCAGTATTTCAGTTTAAAACAACATGAGGCATATCATCCTTTCCTGCCGGAAATACAAGGCCTGCAATCTGCGGCAAAACGGTTATCCCCTGGAAAGCTCAAGAGAATAAACACAAGGTTCCATTGTCCTGAGTTTCGTCCGGGTTAAGCATTCGCTTTCGAAAACCGGCAATTGTATTTCAAGGTCATTCCTGGACTTGTCCGGTTTCCGAAAAAACCAAACCGATACGCCCCCGGTTGTTTTTTGTCAGTTTTTTGGCATAACGGCCCTGGTGGGCATTTAACAAGTTACCCTTCTTGAGATGATGGTTTATAAAACCATTCCCTACGTTAAAAGCGTAGTGCTCTACCATCTGAGCTACGGAGTGCCCGGAAATATCCCGGTAACCCCGGCAGGAATCGAACCTGCGCATCTCAGCTATTGCTCTAACCTCTGAGCTACTGTAATCACGGGATTTCCCCGAAAAACAGACCGGAATCGAACCGGCGACTATAGCGTCTACATTTGGTTGTAGCCTACCTTCGGGTCGGGTTGTACATAAGCAGATCATACATCACTGCAATTGCTTATACATTGGTGCCATTCAGAAACACCTAACCGGACTCGCCCGATGTGAAACAGACAGGAATCGAACCTGTATCTTCCCGTGTTCAGCGGGACGCATAGACCTGCCATGCTACTGTTCCGAAATGAAAACCCGACAGGATTTGAACCTGTACCACGAGATTCAAAGTCTCGTATGCTCGCCATTACACTACGGGTTTGTGGCAGGGGTAACAGGATTCGAACCCGTATCTTCCAGTTCGAAGCCGGAAATGTTCTCCCTTACACCATACCCCTTTTGTGCCCCTCCCCGGATTCGAACCGGGACTGTACAGATTCTAAATCTGTCATCTCTGCCCGTTGGATTAGAGGGGTCTGTTACAGAGAGGGAGATTTGCTCACTCTCTACTATTTTAAACTTTTATTTTAAACTTTTGTGTTCGTCAATGCTTCGCATTTCGAACTCCCGGTCTCCCCATCCTAAATCGGCTGCGTTAGCCATTTCGCCATTCCTGCATTGTTGAGGCAGCAGGATCCGAACCTGCATCACCCGGAGTAAAAGTCCGGTGCTCTACCAATTAAGCTATGCCTCAGTTTGTACTCTTGCAAACACTTGTCTTACATAATATTTAGCGGAAGGGAGCGGAATTAAACCAACACCTCATCCAAGCAAGCCGATGACTTAACTCGTCACTTGTCCTTCCTATATCGCAGTATCGACGATGCTTCCCGCCACAGGCGGGATAAACTTCTCGTCCCGGCTCACTGCTTCGCAGTATCGACGGGACTCGAACCCGTACCCGCCCGGGAGACAACCGGGTGCTCTAGCCTTTGAGCTACGATACTGTAGTGGAAGTGGTACGATTGTAACGTACTCAGCAATTGTGCTAATGTTTTGCAGACTTCCCCGGCTCTCTTAGCTTTCGCCTCTGCTTCCTTCCTTCGCCATCTTGTCTTGCCTCCGAAGGTTGAAATGTTCGGGCGACACGCGGGGCGCACACTCCCATAGGATCTCCCGCCTTCATCAGGCGGGAGAATTACAACAGGTTATTAAGCCTGCCGGAAAACCATTTTACACCGGTACTTTCCTTTACGGGTTCGGGCTGGGTCTCACGAAGTTTGCGTTTTTTGTTATTTGCAAATTCACGCTTCTTCTTTACCCGTCCGATTACCTCATCAACATACATGATGAAATCCCCGTTCATGGCCAGCTGTTTGGCTTCCTTAAGGGCATCAAGCGCTTCATCATACCTTGCTGTGGCCTCAAATAGTTTTGCCTGAGCCAGTTCGATCACCGCACTGTCGATTCCCTTAACGGTTCTCGCGAATTCGATAAGTCGCTGTGCGGCCTCGAATTCCTCGTTGTTTACCAGCAACCGGATAAAGTCCGGGTAAATTGCAGGTAGATCCAACCTCAGGGCCAGCGCCTTTTCGTAGTATGATCTCGCCAGTTCGAACTCGCCCAACTGCTCATCCTGAATCTTTGCCATAAGGCATAATGCGCGAACATTCTCAGGGTCGTAAGACAGGGCGTAGTTCAGTGCCTCCATTGCTTTGGCCAACTCGTAAGGGTAGGCTTCAAGCGCTTTAAATAAATAGATGTTAGACGTATTTGCCTCCATTCTGTTTTAAGTTAAAAGTTAATTTTCTTCCTGCTGAAACAGAGATCGGGCTATCCGGCTGGATATAAAAAAATCCGAAACAGTCAGGTGTGCTTCGGATCTATCATAGAAGTATTATTAGCTATTCATGATCGCGAAGCTGTGTCGATGGGAGAAACTGATCTCCTTTAAATCGTGGTTTACTATTCGATAAACACATAGTCTTCGTTTTTAAATTGTTATTTTATTGATGCGTTGCATTTATTCAACTGCGGTGCAAAGATGAAAACATTTTTTAATAATCCAAACATTTTTTTCGTTTTATTTATTTGATTATCAGGTAGTTATGTTAATTTTTGAACAAATGTATCCCTGTCCGCCCTTGGCAGATTTCCGATAGTATTTGGAATGATTTGTTTTTCAATTGTTTATGTTCCAAATGTTTTTAGCAGGTATTGATGTTATAATTTCATATTTGATTTAAAAAAAATTAAAAAAAAACGCCCGAACAGATCGGGCGTATATAAAATTGTATGGATTAAGCTTTGCTTATCGTCTAAATTCAATACATAACGCCCTGTATCGTTTCAACCAGTCTTTGGCTGTACGATATTCGAACTGACTCTGCAGTCCCGGTGAGTTATGTATGCTCATGATGTTCACGATGCTGCAAATATAAACGAATTTTTAAAACGCATTCGGTTTCACTGTGCAAATGGAAAAGTTCCCAGTCCCGGGTATAATACGGCCATCCCCAACCCGGCAGGCAATAGCGGGAAAGGGGACAGCCTTTGATAGATTTGGGATTACTTCCCTAGCAGCAGCAGTTCGTTACAGACCACTTCGGTGGTGTAGCGTTTATTGCCCTCCTTATCGTCGTAGGAGCGGTGTGAAAGCCGACCTTCCACCGCGACCTCTTTGCCTTTTTCGGCATAGTTCTCCACGATCTCCGCTGTTTTGCCCCAGGCTACCACATTATGCCATTGGGTATCTTCCACCCGCTCGCCCTGGGCGTTCTTATAGCTTCCGTTGGTGGCCAGGGAGAATTTTGCCAGTTTCTTTCCGCTGTCCAGGTCAATAATTTCGGGGTTCTGCCCCAATCGTCCTATCAACTGTACTTTGTTTCTAAGTCCGTTCATCGTAATATACTTTAATGTTAAACACTTGATACTATCGAATATTCCTTATCCGACACCACAAACATAAGAGCGCCGGGCCCGCCGATTCGGTTGGGAAACATTTACTTTCGTTTATAAATGTTTGTAACCGTTTGTAAATGGGTTCATCCTACTGTTTATAATACTTAAAGGGATTTTGGTCCTTTAACCTCTTTTTAGAAAAATTAGGGTATATCCGGGAAGAAAACAGGGTTTTTCCCCTTGCTAAGTTTGGGTAAATGTCCGAAATTTGGCTTGTTCGTTTTTAACGAAACCAGCCTCCAAACCTAAAATCGCTACTTATGAAAACCCTGATCCGAAAACTGATCCTGTTTTGTATATCCCTGGTAGTACTTATCTTTTTTTCCGGCAGTTTCTGGAAAATAATAAAGGAAGAGGCCGAGCGGTCGTAGTTATGAAGATGCTAAGATTTTTTTCTTGATTTCCATTATGGTTTTCCGTTTTTGTATATGGAATATTGGTTGGAAATTGGGGGTTGGGCATAATTTATAGACGACCAAAATAAATGGCAACGAAAGAACAATTTGAAACTGTACTCAATCAAGTAAATGAAAGACTTGAAAAGATGTTATCTTATTCAATTGAGGAATTGACTCGAGAAGAAGAACTCGGAACTCAATTCAGCTTTAAAGAAATTGAAGAGGATTTCGTGAAAATAATTGACTTATTTAAACGAGTAAAAGAGGTAAACCTACAAGAAGTTCCCTACAGCCTTTTAAACGCAATAAATGCGCAAATTAATGAAGCCATAACTTATTTTGACCAAGTTAAAACTTTTGATCCAACCGTTAACAATGCTGCTAACACAAGAACAGGTTTAATTAACAACATACAAAATAAATACGACAGCTACTATACTCATTCTGTTCCGATTTTGTCTATTGGACTTTTAAATAGTAATGATCTTTCAGTTGAACGCTCAAAAATGAATCAACTAATAACTGAATTAGATAAACAAAGAGAAGAATCGGAATTAGAAAGTGAATCAAAACTAAAAGAACTAAATGATATACTTGAAAGTGCTAAAAGTGCTGCAACACAAATCGGAGTTTCTAAACACTCTAAAGTGTTTCAAGCTGAATCTGAATTTCACGAAACTGAATCTAAAAAATGGTTAGCTTATACTACTTGGCTTTTAGTAGGAATTGTAGTTTTCGCAATTGGTTTGGCATTTCTCGGAAGGTTATTTAAAGACAACGCTGAAATTATACAATTCACTATTACAAAAGTTGTAGTTCTTACTGCTCTATTTTATGGACTATCTATCACTAATAGAAATTACAAAGCACATAAGCATAATTCAATTATGAATAAACACAGACAAAATGCGTTGAGTACTTTTGAAACGTTTACAAGTGCGGCAAGTGCTGATGACCAAACAAAAAATGCAGTTTTAATTGAAACCACTCACTCTATTTTTTCAAATCAACAAACAGGATATTTAAAAAACGAAGGCGACTCTGATTCTAATAGTAAGATTATTGAAATAATAAAAAGTGCAACTACAAAAGGGGAATAAATATGCGGAACATTGGTTATTTAATTGCTTACTATCACATAATTTGAAATTCCTGCGGAATTTTCAAAGTGGTGGGTATTTGCCTACAGGCGGATCTGGCGCACAAAGTTAAGTGTTAAACCACGCAACTACTCATAGCCGAGATCATTCTGAGTCACCCTAAAACGACTCAGCAAGAAATAATATTGATAAATTTGCAGAAACAGATTCAAATAAAGAATGGATAAAGAACAAAGGAAACAGATAATAGAGAATGCTAAACAATTTTTCAGAAACGAAATTGTCCAAAGTCATATAAAAGGTGCCTGTGAAAGAGCAAGTAAGCTTTCAGAGTATAATGTTAATCCATTCTTATTTAAATACCTAGCTAACTTTTTGACTGGTAATGATGATTCAGTAAGTATTGCAAGGGCTTTAGTTTTACCTAGGATTTTAGGTTCATCTATTACGACCTCATTCGGAATGAAAATTCAAAGTCTTATTAGTACTCTTTTTCAAGGGCTTGGTTCAACTACGCAGGGGATTGATATCGAATTTATTGATGAAGTTGACGGAAGAAAAAAATATTGCCAATTAAAAGCTGGTCCAAATACAATCAATCACGATGATGTTACAACAATTGTAAATCACTTTAATGGGGTACGGAGTTTGGCGAGAACAAACAATTTAGATGTTGGTATTAATGATATGATTGTTGGAGTTGTTTACGGTGAACCAGAAGAGTTAAGCTCACATTATAGGCGAATTGGTCAAAACTACCCAGTATATATTGGTCAGGATTTTTGGCATCGATTGACTGGTAAAGATGATTTTTATTTCGAGCTGATAGACGCAATTGGAGAAGTTGCATTAGAAGTCGATGCTAGTAAAGTTGTAGAAAGCACAATACAAAAACTGGCAAAAGAAATTGCTGAGAAATATCAATAGTCTTTTTGTTTTTCAGAATAGTATTCATTCAAAATCTTAACAACTGAATAACCAACTTCTTGTCCAAGATTAACAGGTACAGCATTACCAATTTGTTTATATTGTTGTGCCATAGAACCAGCAAACTTCCATTCATCGGGAAAGGTTTGAATACGAGCGTACTCCCGTACTGTAAAGGGTCGGGTCTCATCCGGATGACAACGTTCTGTTTGCTTTTGAGCAGGACTACAAGTCAATGTTAGCGACGGTTCGTCCCAACCAATTCTACGAGCCATTCCTGTTTTTCCTCCACCAAGATAATAACTGCCTCCCATATATTCTTTTTGAACATCAATAGGTAAATCCCTCCAATAACCTTTTGGTGGTACCATATCAAGAACTTGTTTTTTGTATTCGGGATATTGGGCTCCCTTGGATTCTGGAACATCGCAATCAAAAAGTTCACCCTTTTTCAAGGCATCTTCAAGATTGTAAATTTTATTGTGTGGTTTTGGATATTCAAAATCCAGATCAATGTCCTTGCGTACGCCAACTAAAATTAATCGTTCTCTCTTTTGAGGAACACGGTAGTATATAGCTTTCAACACTTGGATAGGAACAACTTTATAACCAATCTCATCTAAAATAGAAATCATCCCTTCAAGTGTTTTACCTTTTTCGTGACTTAATAATCCACGAACATTCTCGCCTATACAAATAGCGGGTTGAACCTCTTTAACCACTCTTGCAAACTCATAAAAAAGCGTTCCCCTTGCATCATTTAAACCCAATTTTTTACCTGCATAACTAAACGCCTGACAAGGAAAACCACCAGTTACTACATCGACTTTGCCTTTGTATTCCGTGAAGTTAAAGTTTCTAATATCTCCTTCTAGTACATTCCAATTCGGACGGTTATTTCGCAATGTTTCACAGGCCCATTTGTCAATTTCATTTAATGCGACACATTTCAATCCGGCTTTTTCCAAACCGATTGCTAAACCACCGGCTCCGGCAAATAGTTCCAACACCGAATACTCTTTTTCAGGCTCAACAAAATTGGAAACTTCATCCACGACTATATCATCAAAAAGACTTCCCAATAAGGCTTGAACATCAGATTTTCTGTACATCCGATAATTTGAAACAGGTTCTCGAACAGCATTTAAAATGCCCTCGTTATCCCATCTACGCAATGTTTCTTTACACTTGCCAATAAGTTCTGATGTTTCAGCCAACGTTAAATAGTCTTTCATATAACCAAGTTATTAAACCTTATACAATGGTTACAAATTTAGAACTAAAATCTGAAATGGCAAGCAAATGAATAAAAAAGAACGATGCGCCAATATAGAGCATTAGCAATAACGGAGAAATTGGCAAATCCAAAGTTTCTTCATTTAATTTAACTTTGTCATAAACGGAACAACATGCAATAAATCCCGCTCCTACTCATAAATGATACCAGCCACCATCTATACTAAACAAAATGCCGCGAATTGAATTACAAACTCATATAAAAGCCAGAAAAGAAATAGTTTTCGACCTTGCCCGGAGCATCGATCTGCATATAATATCGACTGATCATACCAACGAAACTGCGATCGCCGGAAAAACCCGTGGATTAATCGGATTAAATGAAAGTGTAACCTGGAGAGCCAAACATTTTGGGTTTTACCAAAACCTAACCTCTAAAGTCACGGAATTTGATCGCCCCAATTATTTTGCCGACCAAATGGTTAGCGGAGCGTTTAGGGAATTTAAACACCAACATCACTTTGCGGAATTAAATGGCGGAACCTTAATGACTGATGTCTTTGACTACAAATCCCCTTTTGGAATTTTGGGCAAACTGGCCGACAAATTTTTTCTAAAAAAATATATGACTGAATTACTTATCCAAAGAAACAGAATTGTAAAAGCGTTTGCGGAATCGGATAAATGGAAACAAATATTAACAGAATAAAGAGTAGATAGGCGGCCTGACAACTGATCTCTAAAGTCCTCCCACATCATCCCCCCAATTTATTTTCCTTAATTTCCCCACAATGCTAACCTTCGCTCACAACGTACTCGAATTCAACAAAAACCTCAGCTATACCGGTGCCCTCCTGCCAAATATCAGGGTGATGAATCCGTTTAAGGAGAATCCGGAAATTCTTGCCACCTCGGAACTATTCTATAAAAAGTATTATTCAGACAGGAAACCGCGTAAATTAATACTGGGAATCAACCCGGGACGATTGGGAGCGGGGGTTACGGGTATCCCCTTTACCGATACCAAACGCTTGCAGGAGATCTGCGGAATAAACATTGCCTCGGTGCAAACTCATGAGCCCTCCTCCGTTTTTGTCTACGATCTGATCGATACCTATGGCGGCAGCGATCGGTTTTATAAGGACTTCTATATCAATTCGGTTTGCCCCCTGGGATTTATACGAAAGAATGAAAAAGGAAACTGGGTGAATTGCAATTATTACGACTATGAAGCCCTGTTTAATTCAGCAAAGAAGTTTATTATCACAAGTCTGAAAAAACAAATAGCATTCGGGATAGATACTTCAGTTGTTTATATACTGGGGAAAAAGAATGCTATCTTCTTTAGACGGATCAATTCAGAAGAACAACTGTTTGACCGGATAGTGGTATTCGATCATCCCAGATATATCGTTCAGTACAAGTCAAAACAAAAAGACCAGTACCTGGATGAATATGTACGTCTATTAAAATAGAACTTCACTCTTGTCCCGCTTATTTTATCGCTAAGCATTTCCAAAATTCTTCGTAGCTTTAATTTCTGAGCCGAAAACCCCTCGACCGATCCAAAAGGATCATGTATCAAAAATCTATACTTTCAATCGCGATTTCATGAGTAACATCATTACCTACACCAAGCCCGTCTCTACCTTAAAGACCATCTTCAGCGCCATAACAATCCTGTTTTCATTTTATATTATCGTTTATGAAAGTCCGTTGTTCGGTTTCTTTATGATCGGATTTGCCATTTATTTGGCGTCAACGACAGGCTCTCAATTCAACATGGATGACCACAGCTATAGGAACATCTGGTCGATCTTCGGACTTCATTTTGGGAAATGGCACCCCAGCCCTGAATTCGAATACATTTCAGTTTTCAAAGGAAAGCAGTCACAACGAGTGAATTCCCTGGGTGCCTCCACTACTTTTTCGGACGACATATTTCTTGTGAACCTGTTCTACGACAGGAATAAACATCTAACCTTCTATCGCACTTTCGAGAAAGAAGATGCCTTTAAGGTTGCAGATCATTTTAAACTGGCATTCGATATAGAGATTCACGATGCTACGGAACGTTAGCGTTAATAATCCGCAGCTCTCAAATTGATAGCGCAAGTGAAAATCGCACGCATAAAAACACGCCCAACTCTCCAACTTTCTTCGTAGCTTTAATCGGTAATAGCATATCCCTATGAGTGAAGAACAACAAGCGTATATCCTGGGAACCGACCGGGAAGAACTGCTGCGCCTTGGTATACAACACCAGGTGTGGGCCGAAGAGGCCGTAAAAGGCTGGGAACTGGCAGGCTTTTCCGCCGGACAAACCCTGATCGACCTGGGCTCCGGCCCGGGCTACTGCAGCCTGGAACTGGCCTATATCGCCGGCCAAAACGGCAAGGTGATAGCAGTCGATAAGTCGGAAAGTTTTATAAATCACCTCGATAAACTCAGCGAACTCCAGCAGCTCAATATCGATGCCCGTGCCATAGATTTCGACCAGCTTATGCTGGAAGCGAATTCCCTGGACGGCATGTACTGCCGCTGGGCCCTGGCCTGGCTGCCGGATCCAAAAGCCATCCTGGAAAAGGTGTTTAAAGCCCTGAAGCCGGGAGGGCGGATGGTGATTCACGAATACTACGACTGGTCCACCCACCAGATTCAACCGCCCATGGCAGGGTTAAACGCCGCTATCGCGGCCGCCCTTCGCAGTTTTAAAGAGTCTGAAGGTGAGATCGACATCGGCCGCCAATTGCCCGGTATGCTGAATGCCATGGGAATGAAGGTTAACAGCATCCGCCTCATGCCTAAACTGGCTCAGCCAAAAACTCTCACCTGGCAGTGGCCCAAGACTTTTTATCACAGCTATTTCCCCAGGCTGGTGCGCGCAGGTTACCTCAGCGACCAACAAATGGAGGAGGCGCTTACAGACCTGGAGGCCCTGGAACGCACACCCGGCGCCACCCTCTGCTGCCCACTTATGGTGGAGGTAATAGCCGAAAAATTATAAACTTATGGAAGCCAAGAATCAACTCAAGATACTCTATACAATTAGAAAGGTGGTTACCGGCCTGCTGTTTGTGCTGGCGATCCTATTACTAATCTTTTCCTTTATTTCCGGAACGGAAACCTATGGCAGCGGGCTACAGGGGTTTGTTCAAAACAGCCCCAACAGCCTGCCCTGGCTTTTGCTGCTCATACTGCTATTCTTTGTGAAGCGGAAACCGATATGGACAGCCTTGCTGCTTATCCTCTTCGGCGCATTTATTACCTACTTCTTTAATTTCACCGGACAGAACTTCTTTCTCAGCACCTTTGTGCTTTGCCTTAGCATTATTTTTCTCGGGTTTGTTCTGCTGTTCACCGGCCTGGCGATCAAACAGCATCAGCGAAACGCTTCCTCCGAAAATTCGTAACTTTTTGCCTTAAATCGCGTATCCATGAGTCAGTACCATATTAAGAACCTCGAGGAGTATTTCCAGGTCTACCGCAAATCCGTTCAGCAGCCCGAGACCTTCTGGCACGAAGTGGCCGAAGAGCAGTTCGTATGGCGAAAGCCGTGGGATGAGGTCCTGAGTTGGGATTTTGAAAAACCTGAGCTGCGCTGGTTCGAAGGGGCCGAACTCAATATAACCGAAAACTGTATCGACAGGCATCTCACCGCACAAGGGGATAGTACGGCCATCATTTTCGAACCCAACGACCCCGATGAGGAACCCCAACATATTTCCTATAAAGAATTACACAAACGGGTTTGTAAGTTTGCCAACGTTCTCAAGGCTCAAGGCATTAAAAAAGGAGACCGGGTTTGTATCTACCTGCCCATGATCCCCGAACTGGCCGTAGCTGTACTCGCCTGTGCGCGTATAGGCGCGATACATTCGGTGGTGTTTGCAGGCTTCTCTTCCACCGCCCTGGCTACCCGAATCAACGACAGCGATTGCAAACTCGTGATTACCAGCGACGGTTCTTTCCGCGGAAAAAAGACCATCGACCTCAAAGGAATCGTCGATGAAGCCCTTAAGTCCTGCGAAGGAGTGGAATCGGTACTGGTCGCCAAGCGAATCAATTCAGAAATAACACTGAAGGAAGGAAGAGATCACTGGCTGCAACCGCTGCTGGATGATGCTTCAGACGAATGTGCTGCCGAAATAATGAAAGCCGAAGACCCGCTGTTTATACTGTACACCTCCGGCTCCACCGGCAACCCCAAGGGAATGGTTCACAGCACCGCCGGCTATATGGTCTATACGGCCTATACCTTTAAAAATGTGTTTCAGTACAACCGCGGCGATGTGTACTGGTGTACCGCCGATATAGGCTGGATCACCGGCCACAGCTATATTGTGTACGGACCACTGGCAAACGGGGCCACAACGGTGATGTTTGAAGGCGTGCCCACCTATCCCGACTGGGGCCGCTTCTGGCAAATCGTGGGAAAACACAAGGTGAATCAGTTCTATACGGCGCCTACAGCCATCAGGGCTTTGGCCAAGGAATCGCTGGATCTGGTAACCAAACACGACCTATCATCCCTAAAGGTGCTGGGCACCGTGGGCGAGCCCATCAACGAAGAAGCCTGGCACTGGTATGATGAGAATATCGGCAAAGGGAATAGTCCCATCGTCGATACCTGGTGGCAAACAGAGACCGGCGGGATTATGATCTCACCCATTCCCTTTGCTACGCCAACCATCCCAACCTTTGCCACCCTGCCGCTTCCGGGCATTCAGCCCTGTTTAATGGATGAGGAAGGGAAGGAGATCAAAGGCAATCCGGCCAGCGGTCGACTCTGTATAAAATTCCCATGGCCTGCCATGGCACGGACCATTTGGGGCGACCATCAGCGCTATAAGGATACTTACTTCTCAACTTTTAAGAACCACTATTTTACCGGGGACGGCGCCCTGCGCGATCAGACCGGCTATTACCGTATCACCGGGCGGGTAGATGATGTGATCATCGTTTCGGGCCATAACCTGGGAACTGCACCCATAGAGGACGCCATTAACGAGCACCCCGCCGTGGCCGAAAGTGCCGTTGTGGGATACCCTCATGATATCAAAGGCAATGCGCTTTTCGGGTTTGTTATTCTGAAGGAATCCGGGGAAGAACGGAAGCAGGAAAATCTAAAGAAAGAGATCAACCAGTTGATTACCGAACGCATAGGGCCAATCGCTAAACTGGAGCGAATTCAATTCACCCGTGGCTTGCCCAAGACCAGGAGCGGAAAGATCATGAGGCGCATCCTTCGGAAGATAGCCGAAGGCCATACCAAGGATATTGGCGATACCTCCACCCTGCTGAATCCCGAGGTGGTGGACGAGATTATTTCAGATAAGAAATAAAAAAACACCGGAGCGAACCCCGGTGCATTTCAACTGGTTGGTTAGTTGATTACTGACCTTGATTAAGGCTTCCCATTACTTTCAGGGTTTCGCTGTAAACTACAGTCGACAGGGCAACCGACTGCTCGATCAGTTTCATCATATCTTTTTCCGGATGGACCTTTTGAAAGATCTTACCGAATTCCTCCCATTCCCAGGCTTCCATTTGGGCGAAATTATTAATATCGTAAACCTGAATATAATCGCCCATAAAGGCATCCCCGCTGGGCATAACCCGGCTCCAAATAGTAAAATCCTTCAGCATACCGGCCTTAATGGCCTCCCTTACAACAGGTAGCCAGACTTCCTTTTCCATTTTCTCAAATTCCTGTTGTTTCCCCGGTTCTACTTCCAGGAAATTAACCATGGAAATTGCTGCGTTGGCAGGACCCGGAACAGCAGACATTGAAAGTTCGAAGATTTCAGAGCCTTTATTCGTGGTGAGGCTTTGCATTCTTTCGTATACTTCCATGGCTTTGTCGCCAAATGCTTTGGTAGCAACCTTGGGCCCGGTATCGGAGGCCGTGAGCATATCCAACTGCTTCATATCTGTGAATACGGTAACTACCCTGTAATCGCACTTGCAGTCTTCCCCATTGGGATACATTACTTTCAGCACAATAAAATCCTCCAGCATTCCCATGGCCTGAGCCTCCTTATTGAATTGCATTCCCTCATTCATCATAAAAGCTCCCAGTTCGGGACTCTTGGCTTTTAAGCACCCCACTTCCACATAAACTCTGTCGGAGGTCTCCTGCCCGGCACCGGTTGATGGTAATAGAAAAAGCAGCAGGGTACAGAACAGTGCAAACCTGCCTAAGAAATTTGTAGTTTTCATAATTATATTGATTTAGTTAGTATTCGAAACCTAATGCATATAACGCAATACCAAGTATCAATAGAATTAAAAAGGGGCAAAGGTAGAAAGGGTTGTGTAGTATGTAATGGATTGATTTACAATCGCATATATTCTAAAAATAGGTAATTTTCAGCAAACCGGGTGGAAAATAGGAGTATTCGTACAACTTATAGGCCTGATAAATCCCACAATAAGCGCTGTGTTTTCGGCGATCGCGTTATAATCTCCTATTACTTATTGGAGACGATTCGTTACGCTGCGCCCTTTAAAATTTAAAGGTGGCTGCAACGATAAGGTTTGTTCCCGCTGCCGAGATTCCAGAACTATACGTACGGTATCGCTGGTTGGTGATATTCTCGATCACGGCATTTAAGGTAAGGGCTTCGGTAACCGCATACTGACTTCCGAAGTTGAGAGTGTACCACTTGGGGGAATACGGCAGACCGTTACTGTCGAGAGCGTAAAGAAAGTCATTAGCCTGTTGCGATGGTGCCAGGTCTTCAAAATCGAACTGGCCGTTGTATTCTGCAAAGGCATCGAACTTCAGCTTGTTCCACTTCCAGATAAGGTGCGTATTCCCAAACTGAGGTGCAGCATGGCGAATGGGGTTACGGTTACCGTCCTCGTCTTCTTCATAGCCGTCGGTGATATTGTATTGTGAAGTAAGCTGAAGGTTCTTCGTAAAGTTTACTTCGAGTTCGGCTTCAAATCCGTAAACTTCGGCTTTAGCGGCATTCTGTATGGCCTGCACCCTGCTGAGCTCTCCCTGGTATTCGATCATGGTTACCCCGTCCAGGTCGAAATCCCTGCGAACAAGCGCATCCTTTAGCTGGGTGATATACCCTTCCATCTCTAGCTTTACAACTTCATTGAAGTTCAGCAGCGCTCCCAGTTCGTAATTGTAGGCGTATTCCGGATCCAGGTTGGGGTTAGGTACAACCACACTCCCGGGCTCACTGTCGAAGATCTTACCAATATCATCCACGTTAGGGGCTCGGAAAGCCGTTCCGAAATTCACCTTCCACCCGAGGATATCACTGGCCTGCCAGGCAAACCCGGCACTTCCCGTGAGCGCCCCGGTATCGATATTTGCCTCCGTAAAGGGAAAATCGTAGAAAGGCCCCACAAAGGAGGCATCCACCAGGATATGGTTATATCGCAATCCGCCCTGGAAGGACAGATTATCCCTTAGCTTTAACTGCAGACTGCTATAGGCCGCCAAACTCTGCCAGGTGGCTCCGTCGGGATACCGGGAAATATCGGCAACCGAACTTCCGGTGGTAATATCGGTTTGTCTTCCTTCTGAATTTACCTTGTTGTATACATACTCCAGACCGTAGAAGATTGTCGCTTTATTCAGCTTTTTGGTGAAGTCGAGTCCGGCGGAATAGGCATCTACTTGCTCATCGGATTCAAACAAAATGGTTTCGCCATAATTTCGGTCGTTCCTGCTTTCCTTGAATTGCTGATAGCTCAGGGTAAACCTGCTGTCGTCGTAGATTCCCATATCCGATTGGTTTGTAGCCTGAAAATTCCCGCTAAGCCATTCCTGCGGCCCGTAATACCATTCGGCTGAACGCAGTTCTCCGTCCCGCTTCCTGTACAACCTGTCGTAACGCGGATAATCGCTGGTAGTTGTATAGAACAACCCAAGATCGAAATTCCAGTTTGAACCGGGCATATACCGGATCTTTTGCATGGCATTGATCTGGTCGTAACCGGTGGGTACCTGCACCCGCGGATCGGGATTGGGTATGGTAACGTCCCGGCCGTTGATGCGGTCGGCATATTCGAAGCGCAGATAATCTTCCGGGCCGTATTTACCCATCTTCAGATCATCGAAATCGCTGTAGGTAACCGAGGTGAGAAAAGCCCATTCCTTCAGACCTATATTAAAATCGATATGTCCTGTTTTTTCTGAATTTGCTGTGGAATATCTCCCGGTAGTACTTCCGGAAAAGGCCACCCCTTCTTCAAAAGAGAACTTGGGTTTCTTGGTGTAGAAATTCATCACCCCCCCAATGGCATCACTTCCGTAAACCACCGATCCCGGCCCGAGAATCACCTCGGTTCGTTCAATAGAGAACGGATCGATGGATATGATATTCTGAACATTTCCGCCCCTGAAAATTGCGGTGTTAAATCGTATTCCGTCCACGGTAATCAGCAACCGATTGGTGCTGAAACCGCGAATAAGCGGACTTCCGCCTCCCAACTGACTTTTCTGCACATACACCTGCCCGCTGCTCTCAAGCAGGTCGGCCGAGGTCTGCGGATTGTTAAACAGCACGTCTTCCGAAGTAAGTGTAACTATTTGTTGGGGGACGTCCTTTTTACTTTGTCCGAACTTAGAAACGGAAACCACCACTTCATCCAGCTGACTTGCATCGGCCTGCAGATATACGACATTCCCGTTTGCGATGATCTCGCTTTTTGTAAGGGTTTTGGTTAGATGTGATATATGCTTGAATACAATTCTTTCATTCTCGGAAAAACGGGAGATATCCACTAGTCCGTCGAAACTTGTAATCCCGCTTTTCGATGAATCCTCGTTAAAAACTGCTACTCCGGAAACGGGTTGCTGGTCCAGTTCTCCCAGAACCTGGATTTGTTGTGCTGAAATGGAAATTGAAATGAGTAGGAATACTGAAAAGAAGTAAGTTCGTTTCATCAATTGAATAGTTGGTTTAAGACCAAAAGGGACTTCGGTTTTTTATAAGCCTGCAAATGTAATTCATAATAGGACAATAACAAATTCAGTACTTCCGAACGCATGGTTTTGGTTAATTTGATTCCTCCAATGTCATCAAAATCCATGCCGAAGAACTCTTTTAAAGCCTCCACCTGCGGGCCCTTTACGGAGGTAAGTCCCGTACCCGAATGTTCAAAATTTCCTTCCTGTAAATTGAAGTATTCCTGTTCCGAATCTACCATATCAGGATAGAAGCCTAAAAAAGACGTAAGATTTAACAGAAATAGGATGTGAAAATTGGCCACAGAATCATTTGCGTCCAGCCAATCTAATGCGCGTTGCAGGTAAATAAACAGGGTGTGATTTGCCTCTTCTTCCCGAATTGCCATCTTTAACATCTCTGCCAGGAACATTACCAGTCCTGTTTTTACTACATCTGTATGCAAACTGGAATAGGAATTGATGACTTTGGCTTCCTGTATGCGTTCCAGGGTACCTTTATCACGATGAATTGCACTAATTTCCAGCTGTGTAAGCAACTGGAAGTGCGATACTCGCAGCTTCCCCTTACGGGATTTTAGTATATTCCGAAGCAAATAGCTTTTAAGCCCCGCGCTTTCGGTAAAACAACTTACAATAAGGTCTGCTTCCGAATATTTTATCGCAGACAGCACTATGGCTTTGGTTGAAACGATCATTAGCGGATGATCATAATTTTATGCACCTTGGTCTCCAGGGCATCTTCCGTGGTGATAAGGACAAGGTACACCCCTGAAGCAACCTTGTAACGACCAAAAGCCGATGTATCCCAGAGGATGCTGCCTCCCTGGCTGGTCTCTTCATGAACCAGGTTTCCTTCCAGGTCGGTGATTTTTACGTTCGCTCTGGCGGTGAGCCCGTCGATGGTTACATTTCCCGAAAACCCGGGTCTTACGGGATTGGGGTAGGCATAAACCTCATCCAAATTCTCGCGAGGTGCCGTGGAGGATCCTTTATAGGCCACAAGGCCGTTGATAGTGGCAAAATAAACCAGTCCTGAAAAGGGGTCTATGGCGATATCCTGCACGTTATTGGAAGGAAGCGGGGAATTGTCCTTCGTAAATCGCAGCAAGGTCTCCTGCCCGTTGGAAGACAAATAGAACACCCCCGAGGTGGCTGTAGCGATCCATTTGTTATTCGATCCGTCGGTCTCGATATCTGTAATGGGTTGTTCGAATAGCAATTCCTGGGGTACGCCGTCGTCGAGGATAATGATGGGTTGGGATTCAATATTTGCACCTTCTTCAAAGAATCCGCCCACGTTGAACAGCACCCTAAGTCCTTTCAGTGTACCTATCCAAAGCCTGTTCTGGTTGTCGAATTCCAACGCACGTACGTTATTGGTCGGCAGGTTTCCGTCCCCGGCATCTTCCGAAATCTTATTCAGAGCCCCGTTCTGAGGATTAAAGCCTATAAGTCCGTCCCTGTTATAAGCGAAGAAAACAAAGCCTTCCCTGCTAATACGCAACTCCCCCAGGGCTCCGCCATCTTCTACCCCGGGAATGATGGAAGTGAGATCGTGTTTCCGAAAACCCTGGTTGGGACTCAGGCGAATTAATCCGTCGCCCACCCGGCTTTGCACAAACCACAGATTTCCCTCCCTGTCGAAATCGGACCCATATAACCTGATATCGCGTTCGGGCCTGAAGAGTTCCAGCGGACTGTTGGATTCGTTGTACTGAATAAGAGGCTGCTGCCCTTCAATCTTTAACAAGCCCTTATTATGAGAGGTCATATAGACTTCTTCAGAATTTTCGGGATTGATGGAAATATTTACAATATCGTTGGTCTCGAAGATGTCTTCGAACGCTATGTTAGTCCACATTCCTTCCCGGAGGTTACTTATCCCTTTACGGGTAAGAGGAAAGGGGTCGTAGTCCACATCTACATCTCCGAATGCCACCCATAATTGTCCGGCAGAAGTGTCGAGGGTAAAGGGTTGATTGGCGATGGGGCCATCGGGCAAAATTTGCTCCACCTGGCTGGTTCCAAAGGGAATCACGAGCAGACCGTCCTCTGCAGTACCGAAATAAAGCGCGTTATTAAAAGTATATCCGGACTGACCAACAAGGTCGAAATCGGGGAAGTTATTGGCGGAAGCTGCAAGTACAAAACCTTCGGTATAAGCCTGTATTCCCGCTTCAGTTGTAATAGTGAGATAAGCCCCCTGAACTCCAAAATCGGTAAGCGGATTATTAAAGTCCATTACGGGCACAAAGCCGCTGCCGGGCACAAAGCGGAATACGCGATTATTTATGGACCTGGCTGCATAGAGTTCACTGCCCAGGGCCTGTATCCCCAAAAAACTCCCGTTTGCTATAGTGGTCCATTCCTCGTAATCTATAAGGTTTTCATTAGCCACCAGGGCACGCCGAATACCGCCTTCGTTGGAAGAAGCATAGATAAAATCGCCGAAGATGGTGGTTTGGGTGATCTCGATCTGGGAACCAAAATCGCCTATAAGGTAGGTATCACCAAATTCAAGTGCGGACAGGTCGTAAACCGATATCCCGTAATTGGTAGCGATGTACAAATTATCATTGTATTCGTTGAAGTGGTTTATTCGCTTCCGATCGGGCGGAATGGTGGGTTTTTCGAGTATATCAACCACTTTCAGGATGTTTTCCTCCCCATCGATAACGATCTCTATAAGGCCGTTCTCATAACCGATAACGAATAAATTGAAGTTTTCGCTGTAGTAAACAGTTGAAATGGACTCGCCTGAAAGACCGTTAACCGAAGAGATGGTTTCAATCTCCATAGTGGAAAGGTCGTATGAGAATGCTGCGTTTTCGGCACCTGCAAAGATGCGGTCATTCCCCTGTGATATTGCCTTTACCGAAACATACGAATAATGGCCTACCCATTCGTTTTCAAAGTTCTGGGCGTTTAAAAGCAGGCAGGATAAGAAAAACAGTGCGAATAATCCCTGTTTCATGCAATTTTCAATTTGTATTATAACACGCTAAAATACTATTTATTGCTGTATACAAACTAAAAAGGCTGCCGGAATAGGCAGCCTTTCGACAGTTTATTATGGATGTTAAACCACACCCTGGGCAAGCATTGCATCGGCCACTTTAACGAAGCCGGCAACATTGGCACCTTTTACGTAATCTACATACCCATCGCCGTCCTTGCCGTATTTTACGCAGGCAGCGTGAATGTTGTTCATGATACCGTGTAATTTACCATCTACTTCAGTAGCGGTCCAGTTTAACCTCAGGGAGTTCTGCGACATTTCCAGGCCTGAGGTTGCTACCCCTCCTGCATTAGACGCTTTCCCGGGCGAGAACAGTATCTTCGCTTTTTGGAAAACAGCGATAGCCTCGGGCGTACAAGGCATGTTCGCCCCTTCACCCACGCAGATACAACCGTTATCAACCAGGGTTTGTGCTTCCTCTTCATTCAGTTCATTCTGGGTGGCACATGGCAGGGCTATATCACAGGGTACACTCCATGGGCGATCCCCTTCGGTGAATCTGGCCGAAGGATATTTCTTCACATATTCGTTTATGCGACCTCTCTTTACATTCTTCAGCTCCATGATAAAGGCCAGTTTTTCCTTGTTCAGGCCTTCTTCGTCGTAGATAAACCCTGAGGAATCGGACAGGGTTACAACCTTGCCTCCAAACTCCATGGCTTTCTGTGCCGCGAACTGCGCTACATTACCCGATCCCGAGATCACCACGATCTTTCCTTTGAAGTTATGGCCCTGAGTTTCAAGCATGTTTTGTGCGAAATAAACATTTCCGTAACCGGTAGCTTCCGGACGGATCAATGATCCCCCGTAGGAAAGCCCTTTTCCGGTTAGCACTCCCGTAAATTCGTTTCTCAGGCGTTTGTACTGCCCGAACATATAACCGATCTCTCGTCCTCCTACACCAATATCGCCTGCCGGCACGTCGGTATCGGGACCGATATGTCTGGCGAGTTCGGTCATAAAGCTTTGGCAGAAACGCATTACTTCCAAATCGCTTTTGCCCTTCGGGTCGAAATCACTTCCTCCTTTACCGCCTCCCATGGGAAGCGTAGTAAGACTGTTCTTAAAAGTCTGTTCGAACCCGAGGAATTTCAGGATACTAAGATTTACACTGGGGTGGAAACGAAGTCCCCCTTTATAAGGTCCGATGGCCGAGTTGAATTCTACTCTGTAGCCCCTGTTGACCTGGGTGTTGCCTTTGTCGTCTGTCCACGGCACCCTGAAGATGATGGTGCGCTCAGGCTCGACCATGCGCTCGAGCAACATTTTGTTCTGATATTTTTCGTTTTTCTCAATAAATGGAATCACTGTTTCCGCTACTTCGGTAACGGCCTGCATAAATTCCGGCTCATTTGGATTATTTCGCTCTACTTTGGCGATGAAATCTTTTATACTTTGTTTCACTGGTATAAAATTTTGGTTAAAATGAATATCCCTTATTGCGATTAAAAAGCATTTTCCGAAGGATAATTTTATCTAACTTAAAACGTTTTCACAATAGGTTGCAAATATAAGCCATCTGCCAAAAACCCGTACATATTTTGGGGAAATAGCTAAAAATAACCCTTATATTTCTCCGTTAGATATGTTTTTATATATTTGTTAAGTCTCAATCTAAACCATTCTATGATGAATACCAGATCATTGTTATTGGTATTTCTGCTTTTAGTAACCGCAAAACAGGAAGTATTAAGCCAATTTGGATTCTCCCATGAACTTGGGTTAATAACCGGTCCTGTAGCATTCTACTCAGACTTCGGGCAACGGAATGACTTCGAAACCAATAGCGGTAATATTGGGATAGGAGTTGGTCTTATTCATTATATAAACTTCTCATACCGGGCAGACTGTAACTGTTACACCAGGGACGTCTATTTTAACGACCATTTCAAGATTCGCAACGAAATAGATTATCACGTTACCAATTTCGAACATTTCGGAGAGTGGGTAGACCCTGATAAAACGTCGGTAATTGCCGACCAGCTAAGGGGTATGAAGGGAAAGAGCCGTGTGATCGAGATAGGTTCGCAACTGGAATATTTTCCCCTTAGTATCCGTGATTTTGCGGCAGGTGCATATAAAATCGCCCCATTCGGGAGTTTAGGTGTACACTGGGTGAGTTTCGACCCTGAAGTCTATACAGAACTTCCAGGCGAATTAAACACCCCCTCAACCACGCCTTTTCCCAAATACAGAAATGCCTTTCAACAGGAAGGCGACAGTACCTGGGGGATTGTCATGAGTGTTGGTATAAGATACAAACTAACCGAATTAAGTGACCTGATGCTCGATAGTCGCTGGGTATATTATTTCAGCAACTGGGTGGACGGCCTTAATCCTTCGGAAGAATTCAACGGCGGCTTTCCGGTTCCTGAAAACAAGGCAAACGACTGGATCTACTGGCTAAATGTAGGCTATATCTATTACCTGGATTAATCGACCCTTTATAAAATACAAAGCCCCGATTCGATGGAATTCGGGGCTTTATTTATGGCTAAAAGTGTGGTTAACCGATGGCCTGTTTCAAATCCTCGATAAGGTCGTCGGCATCTTCAATTCCTACGCTTAGTCGGATGAGAGAGTCCACAACCCCGGTTTTTTCCCGTTCTTCCTTAGGAATACTGGCATGAGTCATGCTTGCCGGATGACCTGCCAGGCTTTCAACTCCTCCAAGGCTTTCGGCAAGGGTGAATACTTTGAGGTTTTCAACTATACGAATAGCCTCATCATAGTTGTTCCCTTTGGTTACAAAGGAAATCATTCCCCCAAAATCCTTCATTTGGGACTTGGCGATCTTATGATTGGGGTGCGACTCGAAGCCTGGCCAATATACTTTCTCGATCTTCGGGTGGCCCAGCAGATACTCGGCTATCTTCTTTCCGTTCTCGCAATGGCGCTGCATGCGCACATGTAAGGTCTTCAATCCCCTTAGCATTAAAAAGCTATCCTGAGGCCCGCAAACCGCACCACTGGCATTTTGGATAAAATAAAGTCGCTCTGCAAGGTCCTTGTCCTTTACCACCAGGGCCCCCATTACCACATCGCTATGGCCTCCAAGGTATTTTGTAGCACTGTGCATTACAATATCTGCACCCAATTCAAGCGGGCGTTGCAGATACGGAGTTGCAAAAGTGTTGTCTACCGCCAGTAGCAAGTTGTGTTTTTTGGCAATTTCTGAAGCCGCTTTAATGTCGATCACGTTCATCATAGGGTTGGTTGGAGTTTCCACCCATATCAATTTGGTCTTCTCGGTGACAAAGTTTTCTATATTGGAAGCCTCTTCCATTCCTATAAAATGAAACTTGATGCCAAATCCTTCAAAGATCTTGGTAAATAACCTGTATGAACCTCCGTAAAGATCGTTTGTGGAAATCACCTCATCTCCGGGATTCAATAATTTTATCACCGCATCAATAGCCGCCAGACCACTTCCAAAAGCAAGTCCGTATTCCCCGCTCTCCAGGCTGGCGAAGGCGCGTTCAAGGGCGGCCCTGGTAGGGTTTCCGCTCCTGGAATACTCGAACCCTTTGTGCCCCCCGGGCGTAGATTGAGAATAGGTACTGGTCTGATAGATAGGAGGCATTACAGAACCATAGGCAGGATCTACATTGTGCTGGCCTCCGTGAATTGTTTTGGTGTTGAATTTCATGTATGTTGTATTAATTTTTCTGAAAAACAAAAGTAACACATTAGAACGTGAAAGAGAATTCTGTTGTACTTTTATCGAATGTTAAGATCCTACGTTTACGCAACTTGCACTTTCCTATTACTTGCCTGCTCTAATACCACTGAAATACTTGTTGCGGACGCTTCATTTTCCGAAGAAGAACTCGAAATTTGTATGGATGTGAGCTGTCCGGAGATCAATATTAACTATATAACCGTTTCGGGAGACGAAGAGATCTCGGCCGTAATCAACGACCATGTAAAGAATTTCATTGTCGAAGCACTTTATCTTGGCGATGAGACCATGCCTCCTTCCGCTAAAAATATCGACGAGGCCGCAATACAATTTGTAGAAATGTACCGAACGCACAGCGCCGAATTTCCCGATATGCAAATGGAATATTTTGCCGACATAAAGGTAAAGGAAACCTATAAATCTAAAAACCTGTTGTCGCTCCGAATGAATCAATATCTGTTCACAGGTGGGGCCCACGGTTACGGGGCGACTTCCTTCACTAATTTCGACCTGCTCACCGGGATGCCCATTCCCATTGAAAACTTGTTTAAGGATTACGAGGCCTTCGAAAAATTTGTGGAAGCCCGGTTTCGACGTGCCAACGACATCCTGGAAAACGACAGTATTAACTCCACAGGTTTCTGGTTTGAAGAAGACGAATTCTATCTGCCCGAGGCCCTTGGCTTCACCGAAAATTCACTAATTATTATCTTTAACCAGTATGAGGTAGCCAGTTATGCCGCCGGCCCTATAAATCTTGAAATCCCTATAAAAGAAGTCTCACCCTTTCTCGCCATTCAGTTATAATGAACAAATTTTACTACATAGCCACCTGCGACAGTTGTAAAAGAATCCTACGAACCCTCAATCTTCCCGAAAATGTAATCTTAAGGGAGATAAAAAAAGAACCGCTTACCGTTAAGGAACTCGATATTATGCAGCAGCTGGCCGGTTCTTACGAAGCGCTTTTCAGCCGAAGGGCAAAGCTTTACAAGGAGCGGGGATTGAAGGATGAGAACCTGGATGAGGCAGACTTTCGCCGATTTATCCTTGAACACTACACCTTTCTGAAACGACCTGTGCTTATTTTTAACAATAGCATTTTCATTGGGAACAGCCCGAAAACAGTTGAAGCTGCCAGGGCCGCGATAAAGCAGGAGAAATGAATGCCAGACTCTTAGCGCTACTTGCTGCCACCGCCGCAAGCGGGATCTATGGAATTAATCACACCATAGCAAAAGGCCTGATGCCAAACATAATCGGTCCCTTTGGTTTTATACTGCTTCGGGTGAGTGGGGCGGCGGTTGTGTTCTGGATAATCAGTTTGTTCTATAAATCGGAAAAGATCGATCGAAAAGACTGGTTCAGGATAATAGCCTGTGCCTTTTTTGGAATGGTTTTGAACATGAATATGTTCTTTAAAGGACTTGAACTTTCTACTCCCATAAATTCTTCGGTTGTTATTACGCTCTCCCCGGTGTTATTGCTGGTGCTCTCGGCCCTTATCCTCCGGGAACGGATCACCTGGCTAAAGGCCATAGGCATAGGGATCGGACTTGCGGGCGCCCTAACCCTTATCATCTTCGGCCTGAAGACTCAGCCTAACGCCCCGAATATACCGCTGGGAAATATGCTGTTCGTGATAAATGCCGCTTCCTATTCCTTCTATCTCATTTTTGTTAAACCATTGGTAGCAAAGTACAGCTCCATAACCCTTATGAAACTCTTCTTCCTATTTGCCCTGCTGATGAACATTCCTATTGGTTTTTCTGAATTCAGCGAGGTAAGCTGGTTCTCTTTATCGCAACTCGATATTATTAAATTGGCCTTTGTGGTGATCGGTACGACCGTGCTCACCTATCTGTTTAATATCTACGCCCTCAAACAACTGAGTCCGTCGACCATAGGCGCATTTATTTATTTACAACCCCTGATAGCCACTGCATTTGCGATATTAATGGGAGCCGACCAACTCACCCCGCTCAGGGTGCTCGCGGCTGTGCTGATATTTACCGGTGTCTTCCTTTCAACTCGCAAGCGGAAAACCTCAGCTGTCTAGGTCTTTTGGCGACACTCCCGGAACCCGCATATCCTTTGAAGTAAGTTGCATATAATCGTCGGATTTCGGCGCATTGGCCAGTTTCGTCAAGAGTTCTTCGGGTAATTCGGTTAATTTTCGGGTTTCCAGGTTCATCCATCCACCCTTCATTTCGCCATACGCCATATTGCGGCCTTTTTCGTCGTAAAAATTATGGATGAACTTAAAGAACATGCCGTCCTCACTCGCCCCTCCCAGTTGGAAGCTCACCCGCACTTTACCTTTGATGGATTCCCTGAAAAAATGAATGTGCTCATTAAAGACTACGGGGCCAATATTATATTGAGCCATAACCTTCTGATCGAATCCATTTTCAATCAGGAAGCTCATTCGCGTATGACTCATATAATTAATATAGGAACTATTGGCAAGATGCCTGTTTGCATCCAGATCGTTCCAGCGTATTTCAAATTCCTTTATGTACATATTTTTAATGAATTAAGAGGTTGTTTTATAAATGCAGTAACACGATCGATCACCTCCGGGTGTTTCAGCGTATGCGATAGGCCGGTGGTATACATGGTCTCAATTCTGTCTATACCGGACACAGCAAATCGTATGGGTTCAATGGGGGTAATGGCATCCGATTCTTCGTGTATAAGCAGTACAGGCTTATTTACCTGCTTTAGGAATTCGGCGACTGAGATCTCACTGTGTGGTATTTTTAACACCTCGTTTATTTTAACCAGCAGATTGTTAAGCATAGAGGTTGATATTCCAAAAGTGGTTCTGAAATAATAAAGTATCGCATCCATCCCCGTAGGCGTACCCAAGATAACATACTTCTTAATCGGCAACTCCCCTCGGTACAAAAAGTGATAATAGACAGCCATATTTCCGAAGGAATGGCTCACTATCGTGTCTACTTCCCCCGTTATTTCCAAAGCGCGTTCCACCGCTTCCCTGAACAACTCAAGGTTGAGTTTTTTGCCCGCGGAGAGCCCGTGAGCGGGGGCATCCAGGGCATAACAGCTGTATATGTCCGGATCCAGCGCCTCCACATAGCCTTCCCAGCGTTGGGAGTTACTCATCCAGCCGTGAAGGAATAGTATCTTTACAGGCCCTTTTCCCCACTGATGCAGGGCAGTCTTTATTCCATCCACATTCAACCAGTGGGTTCTTCCTTTCTTAAAGAATGCTATTCCCTCTTCCGTGACCGGAACGGTGTTTACCTTGCTCAGTAACTCGAAAGCAGCATTTCGGATGGGCTTCGGAGCAATGGGCGTAAGCCGGTTTAATAAGGCGCCCAGGATCCTGGGAGTATATTTTTTCATAGTGAATGATCTTTAAGTGAATTGCTTACAGAGAAATTTGATCGACCTGTGTTCGCAAATGGGTAACCGCGTGTTTGATCGCGCTAGGATCCTTCTCCAGTTTGCTGATCATCACCGCCCCTTCAAGCGCGGATATAAAGAGGTTAGTGTAGTACTGAATATCTATATCGGGATGCACCTGCTTATTCTTAATGCCATTTTCAAACATTTTAATCAACGATTGTTTTAGCTTCTGAAGCATCTTACAGGCCTGCTCCCGAAGAACCTGGTCGGAATCGTCGGTTTCTACAGCTGCATTCAGCAAAGGACAACCGCCTTCATATAGCGGAGCATTCATATAATTTTCGAAAAAAGAGAATACGGCATCGAATTTCTTCTGAAAGGTGGGCGCATCCCGCACCAAGGTGCCCAAACGATCGAACATAAGGTCCGACAAGCTGGCAAGCGCCTGCCGCTCCAGGTCCTCCTTATTCTCAAAATGTCGGTAAATAGCCCCTTTGGTATAACCGGTAGCCCTGGTGATATCGCTAATTGAAGTAGCCTTATATCCCTGGGTATTGAACAGGTTGGCACTCTCCTGAATTAATATTTTTCTGGTGGCTTCCGAATTTCTCATAATACAAAGATACCGAACGGTATCTTAATGGCCAAATTCTCATGGAAGCATTTCAGCGACTTCTTAAAATTCCAGTATCTTTAATCCTTTTTAGTACTAATTTTTTGATTCGTTTCGCTCATTAATGCCTATAATAAAATCCTTATACCGGCCAAAAGGTCTCTTTCGGAACGCCCATTTTTCCACCATATATTCCGCCAAACTCAGAAGAACCCCAAGACTTCAGCAGGAACGCGAACGCTTAATACTTTCAGACGGGGATTTTATCGATCTCGATTTTTCCTTTTCACGCACTGCTACTTCCAGGATAGCAATACTTCTACACGGACTGGAAGGCAATGCGCAGCGAAGCTATATGAAAGGGCAGGCCGACATACTCATTAAGAACGGTTGGGATGTCTGCGCCGTGAACTATCGCGGATGCAGCGGTGAACCTAATAAGTTGTACAGGTCTTACAATGCCGGCACCACAGACGACCTGGCCGAAATCGTTGACCATTTACTTCAAAAGGATACCTACGAAGCCATAACCCTTATCGGGTTCAGCCTGGGCGGAAATTTATTGCTGAAGTATTTGGGAGAAGGCCGACAGCTCCCCAAAGAGATCAATAAGGCGGTCGCAGTCTCCACTCCCTTGCGCCTGGATGGATCGCTGGAGCAGTTAAATAAGTACCATAACTGGATCTACCGAACATCATTTCTTTTCGACTTAAAGCGCAAATATCGCCAAAAGGTATCCCGCTTTCCCTCCGAAACCTCTCAGTCACACAAAAGAAGAATCGGTTCCCTACTCGAATTCGACACGGTTTACACCGCTCCGGCGCATGGTTATGCAGATGCATATGATTACTATGAAAAAAACAGCAGTTTACAATTCCTGCCGCAGATTGATGTTCCGGTACTTATCCTGAATGCAACAAACGACAGTTTCCTGAGTCCGAAATGTTTTCCGGCCGACTTCGCCGCCCGATCAAAAGACATATTCCTTGAAATTCCCGCCTGGGGCGGCCATGTGGGGTTCTATGAAAAGGGTGATCATTTTTACAGTGAAAAGAGAGCCCTGGAGTTTCTTGACAAGTCCTGAGGCTACAGTGCCATTTCGTTGCCATTTCCTGCCTCGCTGAGCGGAACACATCCTTGAAATTTCCCCGGAATGGGTTCGTACCACAATACGTTCTTCCCGATCTCCCTGGAAGTCTTCCAACTCCAAATAGTTGTTTCCCGTATGCTGTTTAACAGGCTGAAAATATTGGCTTCTACATCCGGTTCTACCATATTGTCTTCGGAAAAAGCAGTGTAATACGTGTTCATGTCCTCCTTCCATAGCTGCTGTTGTTCCACATCAGATTTGAGATATTTGGCAAGTATGGCGTCGAACTCGGACGATTTGCCGTCTCTGAGTTCCTCTTCGAAGGTAGTTCGGAATTCTCCCGCCAGCATCCGGAAAGCTGTTTTAACATGGGCCTGATCTTTCGCAGATAAGACTGAATTCCAATATGCATCGATAAAGTTGTGTATCCCTAATTCTGTCGCCCCCGGAACATTCCCCTCTGATGGAATAATAAGGTCGACCATCTTCCGAAGGGCATGGCCTTCTCCCTCTGAAAGGAACACAGGGGTAAATTCGGGTTCGCTGCTGCAGCTTTGCAACAGGCTTACTATTGAAGGTGTAGCCACCAGGAACCCGGCTCCTAATCCGATATTTTTCAATGCTTTTCTTCTGTCCATCCTATGCTTGTTCTTTTATTTGCCGTGCGGCATGATTGGCTGCTCTGGCGCTAAAGGCCATATAGGTTAACGACGGACTTACGCAGCCGGAAGAGGTCATAAACGAGCCATCGGTAACGTACACATTGGGTACGGCGTGGAGTTGGTTGTGTTTGTTTAGAACCGAGGTCTTTGGATCATCTCCCATCCTGGCCGTGCCCATTTCATGCATACCCAGGCCCGGAGCTCCGGGTTCGTCGATGGGTTCAATATTGGTATAGCCGGCATTGGCCAACATCTCTTCGGCCTGCTTTACCATATCTTTGCGCATTTCGTATTCGTTCTGTTTCCACTCGGCATCGAAAGTTACCGTAGGTAAGCCCCAGTTATCCAGCTTTTCATAGTTAAGGGTCATTTTATTGCTGTGATAGGGCAGGCATTCGCCAAATCCAATCAACATGAATTGCCAGTCGCCGGGTTTTAGGATGGCTTGTTTCAAATTTTCGCCATAGGCTAATTCGGCTACCATCTCCTCGTAATGACTTCTGCTTGCTCCTCCCTGATACCCGTATCCTCTTTTGAAATTAGGCCTATCTGTCTTTCCCCCCAGATTCCGAAAACGCGGTATATAAATCCCGTTGGGGCGTCGGCCACTGTAGTACTTATCTTCAAAACCCGGCACTGTAGCCCGTGCACCTGCTTTGAAATGATGATCCATGATATTATGACCTAACTCTCCACTGTCGTTGCCCATGCCCTCCTTAAACCGCTCGCTTTTCGACTGCAGTAAAATACTGGCGGATGCAATGGCAGACGCACATAGGAAGATCACCTTGGCCTTATAGGTGAATTTCTCATTGGTTTCGGCATCGATAACATTCACCCCGGTGGCCTTTCCGCTCTTCTCGTCGTAATTTATACTACTTACCACCGAATGCGGTCGTATTTCGAGATTTCCCGTACGCTCCGCTGCCGGCAGGGTTGAAGAATTGCTGCTGAAATAACCCCCATACGGGCATCCTCGCATACAGCGGTCCCTGTACTGGCATTTGGACCTTCCGAAATAACTGCCGTCCCCGGTGATATGCGCAGCCCGCCCAATTGTGAGCAGCCTGCCGTCGTCGTAATTTTCTGAAAGCTTGAACTTGAGATCGGTTTCGGCGCAGTTCAATTCCATTGGAGGGCCGAATTTGCCGTCCGGCAAATGGGGCAATCCCAGGATCTCTCCGCTCACGCCTATGAATTCTTCCACCTTATCGTACCAGGGAGCTATTTCACTGTAACGAATGGGCCAGTCTACTGCAATACCTTCCTTTTTATTCGCTTCGAAATCCAGGTCACTCATGCGGTAGCTTTGTCGGCCCCACACCAGGGATCGCCCTCCTAGGTGATATCCCCGTATCCAGTCGAAACGTTTCTCTTCATTGTAAGGATGTAAGGTATCATTTACAAAAAAATGGCGGTGTGCTTCATGGACGGTAAAACCTGCCCTGGCTTGTTTCTCTTGTTTTTGAAGTTCTTCCCGACTTAATTTACCCCTGAATTCGAATTCCCAGGGATCGGTGTTCATGGTGTGGTAGTCCTTGATGTGTTCCACCATGCGGCCGCGTTCGAGGACCAGGGTCTTCAATCCGTTTTCACATAATTCCTTTGCCGCCCAACCGCCGCTAATTCCTGAACCCACTACGATCGCATCATACATCTCATTCGGGTTAGCCATAATGTTTTTTCGGTTTAGCGTTTTAGGTTTCTATCAATGATTGCAGAATACCGCAAGGCATTATACGGTCTAATTTCCATTAATTTTTTCGATTTAACAAAATTCAATGGTTAAAAGAATTATAAGGTTTTTACCGGCGAAAGCCACAGCATGGGAGGTATCCGCTGTTGAAATTTAGGGGTTCAGATTGAAATTTCGGCAGGGAAGAATTATCTTAGACTATAAGAATTCATAACTTTCAACTATTAATCTGAAATTATCGCTATGTGGGTTGACAACTAAAAATGATCAAGAATGGACACTCCCGATGAACAATTATGGTGGGCGCTTGGCTATTGTACCTTTATGCTTGCTCTGGCATTTATACTGTATAAATTTCCCCCGAAAAAAATAAACTACATCTACGGTTACAGGTCAAAACGCTCCATGAAGAACGATGAGACCTGGAAAGCGGCAAATACATATTCCGGACTGCTGATGCTTCGGTTGTGTATTTATTGTTTTTTTGTTCCGGCATTCTGTTATGTGTTCCTGCCCGAATACAACCTTCTTATAACTATTATAATAAACACCCTGTTGGTAATTTCCATATTGTATTATACAGAGAACTATCTGAAAAAACACTTCGATGAACACGGGAACAGAAAAGCAGATGATACCGGCTCAAACATGTAAATTCATTACCTTTGCTGGCATAAACGATAGCATATGATCCAGTCTATGACCGGTTATGGCAAGAGCATCGTGCAACTGCCTTCGAAAAAAATCACCGTAGAAATTAAATCCCTCAACAGCAAGAACATGGACCTCAACGCCAGAGTTCCTTCCGCCTATCGCGAAAAAGAACTCGACTTGAGAAACCGCATTGCAACTTCCCTTTCCCGGGGGAAAGTGGATTTCAACCTTTATGTGGAACTCACCGGGGAAGCGACCAGTGCTTCAGTAAATGAAGCTGTTGTTAAGGAATATATGAAGCAATTAAAGCAGATTTCCGAAGTGAAGGATGCCGAACTGCTCCGAATGGCAATCCGCTTACCCGATGCGCTGAAAACCGAACGGGAAGAGATCGATGAGAGTGAGTTTAATGCAATTACCGATGCCGTAGACACTGCCCTCCAGTCCATACACGAATATCGAAGTAATGAAGGGGCAGTACTGGAGAAAGACTTTCTTATGCGAATTGCCAAAATAGCAGAACTACTGGAAGAAGTGATGGCCATCGATCCTCAACGTATAGAGAACCTGAGGGAGCGACTTAGAAAGGCCGTTTCGGACATGAAAGAGAATGTGGATGAAAATCGGTTTGAGCAGGAACTGATCTTTTATCTGGAAAAATACGACATCACCGAAGAGCATGTAAGACTTAAGAATCACCTGAATTATTTTGAAGAAACCCTTAAAAACCCCACTTCCAACGGGAAAAAACTGGGGTTTATCTCCCAGGAGATTGGGCGAGAAATAAATACCATTGGCAGCAAGGCGAATTTTGCCCCAATGCAACAGCTGGTCGTCCAGATGAAGGACGAACTGGAAAAGATTAAAGAGCAAGCCTTAAATGTATTGTAATGGAAGGGGGTAAGCTCATAGTTTTTTCTGCACCCTCCGGCAGTGGGAAGACAACCATTGTCCGGCACCTGCTGTTACAGGAACATTTGAATCTGGAGTTTTCCGTGTCTGCCACTTCCCGCGAACGAAGGGGAGCCGAAAAGGACGGAAAGGATTATTATTTCATGTCCATAGACGAATTCAAAAAAAATATTAAAAATGGTGCCTTCCTGGAATGGGAGGAAGTATACCGAGATATTTTCTACGGAACCCTGAAAACCGAGGTCCACCGAATTTGGGCGATGGGAAAAAATGTAATCTTCGATATAGATGTGGTAGGCGGGCTGAGGATTAAGAAAAAATATCCCGACGTCACCCTGGCGGTGTTTGTAAAACCTCCCAGCGTTGAAGAACTGAAGATCAGGCTTAAGAAACGCAAGACGGAAAGTGATGAAAAGATCAATATGCGCATTGCCAAGGCGTCCATTGAAATGGCGACAGCACCTCAGTTCGACTATATCATTGAAAACAACGACCTGTTAACCGCCCTGAAAGAATCGGAGGAACTGGTTGCCCGGTTTATTTCGGAGCCTTCAAAAGAAAAAGAATAATGGCAAAGGCCAAAACCATAGGACTCTACTTCGGCACCTTTAATCCCATTCATATCGGACATATGGTTATTGCCAACCATATGGTGGAGTACAGCGATCTGGACGAGGTTTGGATGGTTGTGACCCCTCATAACCCCCACAAGAAGAAGAAAAGCCTGCTCGACGATATTCATCGTTTGGCGATGGTACGCATTGCTACGGAAGACTACCCTAAATTAAAAGCGAGCAATATTGAATTCGACTTGCCACAACCTAATTATACGGTAAACACCCTGGCACATCTGGAAGAAAAATATCCCGACCACAGCTTCTGCCTGATCATGGGTGAAGACAACCTGAAGAGTTTTCACAAATGGAAGAATTTCGAAGTAATCCAGCAGCGGTATGCCATTTATATTTATCCGAGGATTTCGGAAGGTGCTTCCGAAACACGCTTCGATGATCATCCCGGTATCGTAAAGGTAAAGGCCCCGATTATGGAGATCTCTTCGACCTTTATCAGAAAAGGCATCCGCAACGGCAAGAATATGATGCCCTTACTTCCTGCGGCTGTTTGGAAATATCTGGACGAAATGAATTTTTACAAAAACCCTGCTTCCTAAAAACAGAACCGCCCTGCAAACCCAAGAAGCGGGCACAGAGCGATTCATAACCAACCAAAAAAAATTGTAATCTATATTTTTCAGAACTTAGAGATCTTGATCATTTGCTTGTCGATTTCCGACTTAGATAATCGCAATTTTCCCTCTTTGTTCTTAAACTGTATATAGCCTTTCCCCCTGAATCTGTAGGTCGTACCCGAGTATTCATGGTAGAGCTCTATCGTTTGATCATTAATAACGTTTAACTCGAAGTATTCATTGCCCAGATAATCATAATCCAATGTTAAATATTTCAGATAGGGATTTCCGGGTACATCGTCCACGTTGTAAATGCCTGTATAATCCCAATATATAGTATTAATGTTCGTACCGTTGGGATCCTGTGAACTCTGGAAATTACCATGGCCCCCTCCCGGGAGGAACTGTAAAAAGTTCTCGTTGTCGAATTCATTCGGAATTCCTTCTGGGCTTGTAAACGTCTTTTCCCATGTAACGTATTCCTGAAGGAAATAATGAATATTCTCATAGAACAGGGCGTCGTAGTCGAAATTATTTCGCTGATATCCCACCAGGATATAACTGAGATTAAGTGCAGGATAATATAACTCAATCTCGCGGTTATTCAGCTGGTGGACATCGAAGGAATAGAAGCCGTCGATATCGTGCGATACATCCAGGATAAAATCGAAGGTGTCGTAGAATCCCACATCCAGTCCAAACCCATATCCCTGATCCCCGATTCCTGTGAGGTTGTTATTGGCATATAGCACTCCATTCTGGAAAGATACTGTGAACGCCTTTTGCATAAACGGAATATAGCCATTCCCCGAACTTCGGTTGATATCCACATACCACAATTCGTAAGACTGCAATAATTCACCAAGGGAAACAGACTGTACGGGTTCTACAATTGGATCTTCGATCACGGTTTCGGTATAACACGAAGTAAACAGCATTACCGCCATAATGGCTCCGATAAAATAATTAATTGTCCTCATAACTTCGATGTTTACAAATTCGGAAGGCTAAAATCTAAAAGCGTGCCAAAGTCTTAATCGCTTAATTTACAGTATTTTACGATATTCTTTATATTCAGTACTTTTGAATTCTATAATCAAACAAGATGTCGGATTCTGTAAAATTCGCCGTAATCGGCGGGGGTAGCTGGGCAACTGCAATCGTTAAGATGCTGTGCGAAAATCTGGAGGAAGTTGGCTGGTATATGCGAAGCGTTTATGCTTTGGAACATATACGGAGAGAACAGCACAATCCAAACTATCTGCGGTCGGTGGAGTTTAAAACCTCCCAGTTGAAACTCAGTAACGACATCAACGAAATGGTGGCCTATGCAGACTACCTCATCTTTGCAATTCCTTCTGCCTTCGTGGAACAGGAACTGGCCAAACTGAGTGAATCCCTGGAAGGAAAGATCATCTTTTCTGCCATTAAAGGAATTGTTCCCGAAAGCAGCCTGATTGTAGGCGATCATTTTTTCACCCATTACAACATTCCTTTTAAGGATATAGGCGTTATCACCGGGCCTTGTCATGCAGAAGAGGTGGCCATGGAACGTCTATCCTACCTTACAATTGCATGTGCCGATGAGGAGAAGGCAAAATTTGTAGCCGATAAATTATCCAGCGACTACATCAAGACGACCACCAGCGACGACATCATTGGAACCGAATACGCTGCCATGTTAAAGAACATTTATGCCCTGGCGGCCGGGATCGCCCATGGCCTCGGTTATGGAGATAATTTTCAGTCGGTGCTGATGAGCAATGCCATTCGCGAAATGAAACGCTATGTAAAGAAGGTTCACAAGATGAAACGCGATATCAATGGATCTGCCTACCTGGGTGATCTTTTGGTAACCGGGTATTCTATTTTTAGTCGAAACCGTATGTTCGGGAATATGATCGGAAAAGGCTACACGGTTAAAAGTGCTCAAATGGAGATGAGCATGGTGGCAGAGGGATATTACGCCACTAAAAGTGCCTATGAGCTCAATCAGAAAAGGGGGAAGAAGAAGGCCAAGACCCCGATTATCAATGCTGTTTACGCAGTACTGTACGAGGGAAAAGAGCCTAAGGCAGTGTTTAAAAAACTTACTGAAAAATTAAATTAGCGAGCCAGTACTCCCTGCTGTTCCATGACGGGCAGGTCTACACGGTTATCTTCGATCACTGAATTTGCAGGCAGCTCGAAACGTTTGTCGTACAAGGTATTCCCTATGAAATAAGTTACCGAAAAGAAATTATCAAGCCTTAATATGCTCTCCTCCAGGAATTCTATCCGGGCATACCCCTGCGCAGGAATAGATTTGATAGTATGTCGCATGGGAGCCGTTAAATCCTTATCATCGTACCCCTGGGATACTATGATGACCGTTTCCAGCGGAACCTTATTATTGTTTATGATATAAGCGTTCCAGTCGGTTGTATTGTATTTCTTATTGAATTCCAATACGGCCGCAATATAGACTTCTTTAACTTCGGGAATTGTAATATCCTTTCGCATACTAAAGCGAACTTCTGAATTGCTCCAGGAATCGTATATCGTTTTCACTGAGCATCCTGATGTCGGGGATCTGATGAAGCAGGAGTGCCACCCTGTCGATTCCCATTCCAAAGGCAAATCCTGAATAGATTTCAGGATCTATCCCGCAGTTAGATAGTACATTGGGATCTACCATTCCACACCCCATAATCTCCAGCCATCCTGTTCCCTTGGTCATCTTGTAATCTGTTTCCGTTTCCAGACCCCAGTAAACATCGACCTCGGCGCTTGGCTCGGTAAATGGAAAGTAAGACGGGCGAAGTCGAATTTTAGATTTTCCGAACATCTCCGTTGTAAAATACTGCAGGGTTTGTTTCAGGTCGGCAAAACTCACTCCTTTATCCACATACAGGCCTTCCACCTGGTGAAAGAAGCAATGCGACCTCGCTGAAATTGCCTCGTTGCGGTATACCCGCCCGGGCGAAATAGTACGAATAGGAGGCTTGTTATTTTCCATATAGCGCACCTGTACCGATGAAGTATGCGTACGTAACAAAACATCAGGATCGGTCTGGATAAAAAAGGTGTCCTGCATATCTCTGGCCGGGTGATACTCCGGGAGGTTGAGAGCGGTAAAATTATGCCAGTCGTCCTCTATCTCCGGCCCTTCAGAAACATTAAAACCAATCCGGGAGAAGATATCGACTATCTTGTTCTTCACTATGGACACAGGATGCCTGGATCCCAGCATCACGGGTTCACCCGGTCGCGTAAGGTCTCCGTAAACTCCCTGCGAATCTTCGGTAGATGCCAGAGCCGACTTAAGGCTGTCCACTTTTTGCTGTGCTGCATTCTTCAGGGTATTCACCACTTGCCCGAATTCCTTTTTCTCCTCCTTCGGAACATTCTTTAACTCCGCATAAAATCCTGTAAGCAACCCCTTTTTGCCCAGATATTTTATACGGAATGCTTCTACCTCTTCTTTGGTAGCTGCTGAGAACGCCTCAACTTCAGCAATATGTTCTTTGATCTTTTCAATCATTCCCCAAAACTTTTCGAGTTGGCAAAACTACGTAATTTCTATTCAATCACTTTCTTTTCCAAAAAGTATTGTACAATGGCTTCTTTCATTAAAACGCTTTGTTCACCTGCCCGGAGTGAAGGTAATTGCTCTATGGTCTTATAATGGGGCCAGCCGTCATCATCGAAATACTCGAAGCTGTAATACCCATATGGTTCCAGCAAGCGACAAATGGCAATATGCATGAGATCGAGCTTCTCGTCCTTCTTAAATTTACGGTGTAATTGCCCTAATTCCTGAACCCCCACCAGATAGATTACTGCGTCCAGGTCCAGGGGTTGGCCATCGGCAAATTGCTCGCTCAATAAGCTTACCACGCTTTCCCATCGTTTTTTTAAGTCTTCGTCTCTTGCCATAATGTATCGGGTACAAAGATACTTTATATAATCTCGAATATCCAATAGTGTACGAAGCTAATACAACACGATACGGCCCCTTCATCTCCTGAAAGATATATAGTATCTTTAGGGCAAATAAACAACATGAACCTCATCGATATTGTTCTGGGAGCCATCCTCCTTATCGCCTTCTATATAGGTTTTAAACGTGGTTTCTTTTTGGCTTTGGCATCACTAATTGGGGTGATCGCCGGAGTTTACTGTGCAATTTACTTTTCCGATTTTGCAGCCGCTTATATTTCCCGCTGGTTCGACTGGAGTGAACAAACCGTAAACATGGTTGCATTTGCAATCACCTTCCTGGGAGTATTGATATTGGTTTCAATGGCCGGAAAGTTTCTTACCAAGATAGCCGACTTCGCCATGCTTGGGGTTTTCAACAAGCTGCTGGGAGGTGTCTTCAATGTCCTGAAATACGCGTTTATTGTGAGCGTAGTCTTTATGTATGTGGACGCTTCAGAAAAATACTCCATAATGACGGCTGAAAAACGCCAGGAATCTGTGCTCTATGATCCCGTTGCCTCCCTGGCACCTGTGATCCTTCCACATATTTTAAGGGAAATTGATGACTTTAACATTGAAGCTGAGCCTGATCTTGAATCGGTTCCTGAAGAAAATCAGGCTCGCTAAAAGTTAGTATTAGACTTCGTCTTTAACGTGTTCCTGTATAAACTGCATGGCATCCTCGAACCTTGGGAATATGTGTTCGTATGCAACTAAATCAGGGATAATGTCTATGGATTCCATCATTACCTTAGGCTGTTGCTGAAGGTTTATGAATACCACTTTGATGTTCTGTTTGTTAAACCTGTACAGACTTTCTTCCATGGCATACAAACCGGACTGATCCATATACGGCACCTTACCCATCCTAATAATAACATATTTGGCCGTATGCGGAACTCCCTTTGCCAATTCCTGAAAGTCTTCCGTGTTACCGAAGAACATAGGCCCGTCAAGTCGCTTAATAAAGACTTCCTCATGCAGGTTTTTCGGGAAGTTCTTCTCATCGTGCCAGGGAAGAGAGAGTTCATCGGCCACACCCAGGGGCACCAATTTAGACCTTGCGGCAGTGGTATCCCCGATCTTCTTCATAAAGATGAGCGAGGCCAGTACAAGACCGATTCCTACGGCATATACCAAATTCCAGGTCACAGATAATATCAGCACCACCAGCATCACTACGATCTCGGTTCTCGGCATATTAGGCATGGCTTTCAATCCTTTATAATCCATTACCCCTATACCGACCGTAATAAGAATTCCCGCAAGGACGGCTGCCGGAATTTGTGAAGCCACAGGCCCCATTGCAAGTAATACGATAAGCAGTAAGACAGCGGCCACCATTCCCGATAGTTTGGTAGTTCCACCCGAATTGATATTCACAACTGTTCTTATAGTTGCCCCGGCGCCCGGTATACCTCCAAAGACCGCGGCAATACTGTTTCCAATTCCCTGTCCGATCAATTCCTGGTTTGGTTTGTGTTTTGTTTTGGTCATGTTATCGGCCACAATCGAAGTTAACAGCGAATCGATTGCTCCTAAAAATGCCAGCGTTAATGCCGTAAACACATAAGGAGAGATTTGTCCGAAACTGAAGTTGGCAAAGATATCGAGGTTAGGTAGCGGGAATCCGGAGGGGATCTCCTCTATAGGTCTGTAATCCAAATTAAGGAAATATGCTCCTGCCGATACTACCAGTAAGGCGACCAAAGTACTTGGAATTGCCGTGGTGATCCGTTTAAACCCGAAAATAATGATGATTGTAAGCAGCCCAAGAACGAGTTCCAACCAGTTTATGCTCTGCAAGGCACGAGGTAGTGCGTTAATGGTACCCAAAACTCCCGAGTTTTCACTTTTAGCCAGGACCACAGATTCCTGCCAGATCTGTTCTTCGGTTATGCGTTCAGCACGTTTTATTGTCTCCCTGAAATCCTCCAGCACCAGTATCCCTTCACCGGCTTCTTCTTTTAATATCTTATCCAGTAATACTTCTTCAGCCTGCGGTTTGAATTCTTCAATAAACTCCCTGTCGTCGCTGGTGTAATAACCGAGCATCGGAAGAATTTGTGTAATCAGGATAATTACCCCAATTGCTGTCATGAAACCCGAAACAACAGGATAAGGGATATACTTGATATACTTTCCTATGCCTGCCACGCCTAGTACGATCTGGAACAAGCCTGCAAGCAAGAACACCAGTAAGATATACGGCAATGCCTTTTGTACATCCCCGTCGTTGGCAGCAACTATTCCGGCAACAATTACCATTGAAACGGCTGTCATGGGCGCCGTAGGCCCCGAAATCTGGGTATTGGTACCCCCGAACAAAGCGGCGAAGAACCCTATAAAAATCGCACCGTAAAGACCGGCATCCGGTCCTAATCCGGATTGCACCCCAAAGGCCAGGGCCAGCGGAAGTGCTACAATTCCTGCGGTAATTCCTCCAAATAGATTTCCTCTTACATTGGTAAAGATATTCTTGAACATAGGGTTGGTTTTAGTTTAGCTTTTGTATAAAAATGTTAAACAGTCAAAAATATAAATATAAGGACATCAGATTGTTAATTTTATATTAATTCTACAGTGGTTTCATTGTAACCTTCGGAATCCACCCGTCTTTTCCATCTGCCAGGCGAATTCGTACCCAATCGGTATCCTCCTCAAGCAGCTGAACTTTTGTCCCCTCGTGTATGATGTATGAGATTTCACCTCCTACTGAAGGCGAATCCCGAACTTCTACACTTTCAGCAAAGATAATTGCCGGTCTGTCCTTTTGCTTATCGGCATAAGTCATAAAGGCCATCGATAAAGAACCGGCCATGACAAAGATAGCAATCAGGAAGGAAACGAAATACAACCGCTTCTTACGTTCGGCTGTTCCATAGAAATAAAACAAGAAGAGTCCAACGGCCAAAACAGAGGCTATTACCGCGGTCCATGCCCAGCCATCGAAACTCAATATCCCGGAGATCGTATCGTACCATAAGGCAAAAACCGTTCGCGGCAGGGGCTCTATCTCATCAACCCTGGCGTTCTCGGCATATGCGAGGTTGTTCTTAATATCCGAATCGTATGGAGACAACTGTAGCGCTTTTTCGTAATAATAGATGCTGGGACCTATTTCATTCCTCTTGTAATGTGCATTGCCCAGGTTAAAATAAACAGCCGCCGAATGCTGACCGTTTTCCAGTATCTTCTTCCAGCTCTCGATGGCCTCTTGGTAAGCTTCCTCTTTATAGGCCTGCTTCCCGGTTTCAAACAGCGTCTCGTTCTGTGCCGCTGCAGTAAAAGTCAACAACAGCAACAGAACAAATGGTTTTATGTTCACTAGCTTGATCATGACAAAAGTTGTTTATCGATAGAAGAAATTATACCTGCGGCCTTGTCGTAATCCTGCTTTATAGTAACTGCCGATGAGGGTGTGTACCTGGCAAACTCACAACTCTTCAGCAGGTCGATAAATGCGTGCACTGTTTGCTCTTCGGCCCCCTTTTCACGCAGAAGGGAGGCAATTCTTTCTTTACTGAAATCACTTGTCTCTATAGAAAGCTTCGCTTTCAGGTAGTTGTGGAGTGCACGCTCAAGTGCTTCATAAAAATGTTCTTTATCTCCCATGGAACGCCTGGCTTCTGAAAGGTATTTCCTTGCCAGCTTGTCTGCTTTTCTAATCTTGTTCCCTTCAACATCCAATAAACGTTTTTGACGTTTTCTGCCTATTAGGATAAAGAGCGGTATTAACAAGAAAGGTCCTCCCAGCAAGCTCCAGAATAATCTTGACTTAAAAAACGGAAGTTCTTCCATTTCCCGGAGATTGGGATTTAACTTGATATATTTAAATTGCTCTTCAGACAATACAGTTACCGGCCCTTTATTTTCTCCGCTAAGCTCACCATTAGTACGGTTTGTAACAGGCCCGTTTTCCACATTGATAATTATCTCGTCCGAACTCAGGGTAACATATTGCTCGGTTACCGGGTCGAAATAAGAAAAAGACAACGGCCTTACCGGGTATTCACCTTTAAACTGTGGCACTATGGTATAGGTGTCGGTAACCGATCCGCTCATTCCTTCAGCCTGGGTAGTAATATTATTATCGCGTTCAGGTTCGTACTGCTCAAGGGAACTGGCGAGTTTAATTCCGGGCAATTCGAAGAGCTTTAGGTTACCTCGGCCCGAAACACGCACGCTTAATCGCAAGGATTCGTTGGCATCCAGCTCGGTCCTGTCGGCACTGACGTTAAAAGAAAAATCCCCAACCGCCCCGTTGAAATTATCAGGACGCCCCTGGGCAGGCAATGGTTTTACATTTATAGTTCTGTTACCGGCCGAAATAGTCTTGTTTACGCGGGTCATCAACCGCCTGCCAAATAGGTCGCGTTTGTTTGTCTCGACATCGATGGGAATATCCAAAGTCAATGGCTCGATATTGAGTTCCCCCGTCTTCTGAGGATACAGCACAGTGGTTCTCAGGATAACATAGCGGTAGTCGCGTCCCTGGTATTTGCCTTCGTACACTTTAAAATTTCCTCTTGTATCGATATTTTGGCTCCAGAAATCGGCATACTTGGGGGTATCAATTTCGCGCCATCCTCTGGTGATGTTCACTTCATTCGATACATATAAACGATATTGCACAGTTATAGCCTGATTGAGATAGGGATTAGCGTTCGAAACATCCGCAACTAGATGGACGTTCTCGCTGGCCACATAATCTGCATTATTCCCATCCTTCGGTTTATCAACGGCGGCAGTGACCTCCACCCTTACGGGTAACGTCTTGTAGGTCTCCCCCTCAATCTCGATCGTGGCCTGGCCTATGGAAAATGTCCCCCGGGCCTGGGGCGCCAGAAAATAAGAGTAGGTTTTAGAGTAGCTTCGTTTCCCGTTTATATACGAATTGCTTATCGCCTGGTTGGGGCCACCCACCACCCTGAAACCCTCGAAGGAGGGCGGATTGAAATTGTCTCCGTCCTGGTTCATTTCAAAATCTACTCTCAGGCGTTCATTAATTCCAAGTTTGTCTTTGCTCACCTTGGCTTCAAAACGCACCTGGCTCTGAATAGGGGCGAAAGCCATAATAAAAAAGAATGTGTATAGAATATACAGTCGCTTCATTTCTTACCAGTCTTTTTCAGATTTTACCTTTGCTCCTTTTTGTTTCTTGGCATTGATCTTATCCTGCACCTTTTTCTCCTCATTGTTCATGGCCTCCAGCAAATTCTGTACCTGCTGAGGAGATAATTTGCCGGGAACAGGTTGTTGTTTTGGTTTGTCGCCTTCTCCCTCTTTCTCATCCTTTGGTTGATCGGGTTTACCTTTGTCCTGATTATCTCCCTCCTTTTTGTCGTCCTGCTCTTCCTTCTTGTCTTTATTGTCTTCGTCGTCACCTTCATTTCCTTCATCATTCTCCCCCTGGTCTTTTTTGTTTTCCTTGTCCTGCTCCTGCTTATCCTTATTCTCGTCGTCCTTGTTATCATCGCCGCCCTGGGGAGGATTCTTCTCCAGCAAGTCCTTGGCAAGGGCCAGGTTGTAACGCGTCTCGTCGTCTGATGGATTGTTCCGAAGGGCATTCTTATAGGCCTCGACGGCTTCCTGATACTTCTTTTCGTTCATGAAGGTATTCCCAAGGTTGTGATAGGCCTTGTGTTTTTCCGGTTTGGTTTCAGCAACTTCCGCAGCCTGCAGATAACGTCTCATCGCCTCGGCATTAAGCGCCTTGTTGTAATAAGCATTCCCCAAATTATATTTACCTGTCTCATCGGTAGGGGAAAGTGAAATCGCCTTTCGCAGATCGACCTCGGCCTCGGTGAACTTATCCGATTTAAGATCTTCGTTGGCCGCCCTAAGGTGTTTCGAAGTTTCTTTTTCAATCTTATGCTGATCCTTGTTCGTCTGTCCCATCACAACCGAACCCCACAACAGTAGTCCCAACAGTACAAACCGTCTTACTTTAAACCGTGACGTATAATTACAATTTTCCATGCTATCCTTCCTTTTCATTGAACAAATTTAATCGTTTTAGCCAGGCTGTTTTTCGCTCCAGCAACAGTATATCGAATACCAGCAAAAATAATGCCCCGCCGAGAAACCACTGGAACTGGTCTTTAAAGTCGGTGAATTGCTTGGCGTCGAATTCCTTTTTATCCATCCCATTGAGGATTGCGGTTACTTCTTCCACCACCTCCTTGGTACTGCTACCTTCTATATACACCCCATTGGCATTTTCGGCGATTTCCGTAAGCATCCCTTTGTCGAGCCGGGTTATAACCTGTTCATTGTTCTGGTCGCGCTTGTAATATTGCAGCACCCCATTTCTTTTAATGGGAATGGGACTACCTGTTTCGGTCCCAACGCCTATAGTAAATATCTTTATTCCTTCTGAAGCGGCTTCGCCTGCAATTTCTGAAACATTGCCAATATGATCTTCTCCGTCTGAAATGATAAACAATACCCTGTTGGTCTGTTCGTCATCATCGTAATAGGTTTTTGCCAGTTCGATGGCCTCGGTAATCGCCGTTCCCTGGGATGAAACCATATCGGTGTTCATACTCGCCAAAAACAATTTTGCCGAGGCAAAATCTGTAGTGATAGGCACCTGCGGAAATGCACTCCCCGCATACCCGATTATCCCTACCCGATCTCCGGCCAGGCTATTTATGATCTGAGTTACCAACTGCTTCGACTTTTCCAGCCTGTTGGGGGCGATATCCTCGGCCAGCATACTCTTAGACACATCCAGTGCAAAAACAACATCCACACCCTCCCGCTTAACCGTTTCCAGTTTTGTTCCAATCTTCGGATTGACAAGGGCAAAGCTTAAACAGGCGATGGCCAGAGAAAAGACAATGAATTTCAACACGGATTTGAATACCGAGCGATTCGGACTTAATTTTCGAAGGAGTTGAGCGTCGGCGAATTTGCGCTGAGTCCTTATCTTCCAGTATTGTAACAACAGGAAGAACACCCACACCACCGGCAGCGCAAACAGCAGATAAAAGTAAATTGGTTCTTCTAATTGATACATAATCTCTCTTTTCTAAATAAAACTTCGAAACAGCGTATACCGCAACAAAAACTCCAGCCCTAACAGCGCCAGCGCCAACAGGGCAAGTGGCCTGAACTGCTCTTCGTAATTGGTATATTTAAATTCTTCAATATCCGTTTTTTCAAGCTTATTGATCTCGTCGTAGATCTCGTTCAGTTTTGTCGTACTTGTCGCCCTGAAATACTGCCCCCCGGTAGTTGCCGCTATTTCCTTAAGCAACTCCTCGTCAATCTCTACCTGAATACTGCCGTACTGGAAACTTCCATCCGGCCTTATTCCTATTGGCGATTGGGCCATTCCATTGGTTCCCAAACCAATGGTATACACCTTGATGCTGTATTCCACGGCTAATTCACTTGCGATTTTTGGGTCTATAAAACCCGTATTATTTACTCCATCTGTAAGCAATATTATAACCTTACTTTTTGCCCTACTTTCCTTCAGCCTGTTTACCGCAGTTGCAAGCCCCATTCCAATGGCAGTCCCCGGATCGATTATGGTGTTATAACTCAGGCTTTTTAAAGACGACAGCACTATGCTCTTGTCGCTGGTAAGCGGTGTCTTCGTAAAACTCTCCCCGGCGTATTCAACCAGCCCGATCCTATCGTTAGGACGTTCCCTGATAAATCGCGCGGCAACGGTCTTAAGGGCTTCCAGCCTGCTGGGTCTCAGATCGCGGGCCAGCATACTTGCCGAAACATCTATGGCCATGACTATGTCGATCCCCTTGGTGGTTTTTATTCTTGTGGACTCGTCTACCATCCGAGGCCTCGCCAGGGCAACAATGATGGCTGCAAGCGCCAGTAAGCGAAGTACAAACAGTGCAGGTCTCAGCTTTGCCAACCAGTTCTTCCCCGTTTTAAATCCCTTTAAACTTGACATGGAAAGCGTGGCTGTTTGTTTGTTGCGATTCCAGAAAAACCACGCAATAAGCAGCGGGATTAGCAACAGCAGCCAGAAAAATTCGGGATGTACGTATTCAAATCTGTTCATTAGGGTGTTCTCTGATTTTGTTGAACTTCCAGCTCTATCGAATTTATTATACGCTCAACCATTTCCGCGGCATATGGATCACTTTCCATGTATGCAACGATTATTTGCTGAACTGCACCCTGCTGTCCGAAGACCAGCAATTCATAATTTTGCTTCACTCCGTTCTGCTGCAAGGGGTTTTCAGATTCGAAACTACCGAAGGCCTTCATACCTTTGATTCCCTGGTTGGTTTCGAACTGTTCGGTCTTTACAATCATATTCTTTGCGCCCCGTTGCTCAAATGCAGATAAGGCTCCTTCCAAAGCCTTCTCCAATTCGACGTCTACGGCTTGTTTATATAAGGTAGTGTTGACCACCAGGTAAAAATGGTCGAGCATACTTCCGTAGACAAAAAAGTTACTCGCCTGTATGCTTTCCCTTATCGCCTCGGGCATCTCCACTTCCTTTCGTTCCAGGATCACCGGAGTTTCAATTATAACTGCCGGAATCCCGTATTCGCTTCTGTACCACTCACCTTCGGCCAGTTCTTTGGTAGGGTGCCCGATAACATTGTCCTTAAGATAATCCCAGCCAAAAGTCGACGCCAGTGCTACCGTAGTGATGACCAGCAATACAAGCCCGGCCACACTTCCGTAAAGCACGCGTCTGAATTGTCGCTTTTTCCGCAATTCTTCGGCGTATAATTCATCCTGAAGGAGTTCCTCTTCAGTAGGTTCGGGAACGGCATCATGTGTTTCGGTGATGATCTCCTCAATGGTATTCCGGTCTGAAACGGCCTGGTTCTCGGCCATGTCCATTTTCGCAAATTTCACCAAATCGGCGCGTTTCAAAATACTATCGAGTTTTTTGATGGTTTGAAGATCAAAATCGAAATTCCCTGCATCCTTGTGCAACTGCAGCCTCGCAATAAGTTCGTCGGAAGTACTTTCAAGTGCGGTGTCATCGATCTCCCTGTCGAGATACCGTTTTACGATCTCGGTTAACTGGGAATAGTATGCCTTCGATTTCTGTTCTTTTAGCAAGTTGGAGCTGTCCAATTTCTTAAGTGAGACCAGGGCTTCTTCGTATGGTGGAAGTTCTTCTTCTTCGGCGTCCTTGCGTTTCTTTCTCCGTATAAGATAGAACAGCAGCGCTCCGATAACAAGGAGCGGAATAAGCCAATACAGCAATGTAATAAAATCGAAGGGTGGATTACCCACTTCAATAGCAGGCTTTATCTCGAACATTTTTTGTTTGCTGGTGTCCACAGGTACATCTCTTACCTCTACCCTTATGGAGTCGCTGCTGTAAACCCGGTCGTTTATCACGATCTTTTGCGAAGGGATGGTATAAGCGCCCGAATCGAACTGAGTTAACCCGTATTTTTTTATCAGTCGGAATTTAGCCTCCCCAAAGGCAGTGTCCACTTTATAGGATTCGATGACTTCCAGTGGCAGAAACGATTGCCCTTCGGGAAACAACACCAGCTCTGTAGAATCGGCCTCTACTTCCAGGCTGTAAAGTATCTCTTCTCCTATTCTAATGGTCGTTGTGTCGACCGAGGTTTTTACCTGGCCGTAAAGGCTAAAGTTCAACCCTAAAATGAGCAATACAATCCATTGTCTTCCCATTGAAAGCAAAAGGCTGAACGACTCGCTATACAGATTGATTCTTCTTTTCATTTTTCGGTTATCTCCTTTTAAAGTAGCCTAATAACTTTTTCACATAACTCTCATCTACCCGGCAGCTTATTGCTCCCGCCCCGCTTTTTGTAAAGGCCTCTTGAAAATAATCGGAACGATCACGGAAATAGGAATTATAATTATCTCTCACCGCTTTCGAACTTGTATCCACCAGCAGGCGTTCGTTGGTTTCCTCATCCTGCATTTGCACCACCCCCAGGTTGGGTATGGATTCTTCGCGCGCGTCGTAAACTCGAATTCCGGTAACGTCGTGCTTTTTGGCCACGATGCGGAGCGTATCCCGGTAGTTGTCTGTAATAAAATCGGAAAGCACAAACACGATTGCCTTCTTTTTCATCACATTGGTCATATATTTCAACGCCTGAGCGACATTGGTTTTTCTGCTGTTAGGCTCATATTCGATCAGCTCCCGTATTATACGAAGTACGTGCGATTTGCCTTTTTTGGGTGGGATGAACAACTCGATTTCATCGGAAAAGAGGATAAGACCCGTCTTATCGTTGTTCTGCATAGCCGAAAAAGCGAGGGTTGCGGCTATTTCGGTAACCACTTCATTCTTAAACTGGGTATCGGTTCCGAAGAACTCCGACCCGGAAACATCCACCATGAGCATTAATGTGAGTTCACGCTCTTCTTCAAATACTTTAATAAACGGTTCGTTATATCGCGCCGTTACATTCCAGTCGATATTCCTCACATCGTCACCGAACTGGTATTGGCGCACTTCACTAAAGGTCATTCCCCGACCTTTAAAGGTACTGTGATACTCGCCTCCGAACACGTGGTCGCTTAACCGGCGCGTCTTGATCTCGATCTTTCGTACTTTTTTGAGAAGTTCTTTTGTGTCCATTTCTTTAGTAAGCAGTTTGCGGTTGGCAGAAACGCGTATTAATTGAAGTCCAGTGGCCCCGGTGCCCGGAAACTGGATACTGACTACTAGCTATGGTACTTCGATTACGTTTACGATCTTATTGATAAGTTCTTCTGAAGTTACATTCTCGGCTTCGGCCTCGTAGGTTATGCCTATCCGGTGACGAAGCACATCATGCACTACGGCTCTTACATCTTCCGGAATTACATAGCCCCTTCGTTTAATAAAAGCGTAGCATTTGGATGCCAGGGCCAGGTTAATACTTCCCCGAGGCGAGGCGCCAAAACTAATGAGTGGTTTTATGTCTGAAAGATTGTATTTGTCAGGATCACGGGTAGCAAAGATTATATCGAGTATGTATTGTTCGATCTTTTCGTCCATGTAAACTTCTCGTACCGATTGCTGTGCCTTAAGAATCTGTTCCAGCGATACTACCGCTTTCACTTGCTCGTAAGCACCTTTCATATTCTGACGAATTATCAGTTGTTCTTCGGCCTGTTTCGGATAATCGATTACGGTTTTTAACATAAACCGGTCTACCTGAGCTTCGGGTAATGGGTAAGTTCCTTCCTGTTCAATAGGGTTCTGGGTTGCCATCACCAGGAAGGGTTTGTCCAGGGCAAAGGTATCTTCCCCGATTGTAACTTGTTTTTCCTGCATCGCCTCCAGTAAAGCCGACTGTACTTTTGCCGGCGCCCGGTTGATCTCATCTGCAAGAATGAAATTAGCGAATATCGGACCCTTTTTAATGCTGAAATCGTTCACCTTCATATTGTAGATAAGGGTTCCTACCACATCGGCAGGCAGCAGGTCGGGGGTGAATTGTATCCGGCTGAAGGTGCCGTGTACAGATTTGGCAAGGGTATTAATTGCCAGGGTTTTGGCCAGGCCGGGTACCCCTTCTAAAAGGATATGGCCCTGGCCCAATAAGCCAATTAGTAATCGTTCGACCATGTGTTTCTGCCCGATGATCACCTTGTTCATTTCAAGGGTAAGAATATCTACAAAGGCACTTTCTTTCTCAATTTTCTCATTTAACGCACCTATATCGAGTGCAGTAGTTACTTCTTCCATTTTTAAACAATTCTTTAAACTAAATTGGAGTGGTTGTATTTGTCTCGCAAATTGCTTATTTATTATAGTAAATACTGTTAATGATTGGTTAAAAAATAAGCGCCAAATCCTGTCATTTGGCGCTTAATCATTGTATTAAGTACGTAAGTTATAAGTGTTTTTCTATTCGTGCTCCAGGTCTGTAGTTCCCAGCGCAGTAACCTCTCCAATTCTCACTTCAACATCTTCATAGGTAAGCTGTTTGATCTCATCATCGATTTTACTGCTGATAGTCACCGAATATACTCCCGGTTCAAAGCCGTTGATAAAGAATTCACCATCCTCGTTTACTGTACCTTTTATTTCTGAAGAATCGTTAACGGCACAAATTGTCACTTCTCCTTCAGGAGAAATTACACTTCCCAGTATGGCTCCGTCTTCCGGTGCTTCGTTTGTACTAAGAAGAACGTCATCCCTGTCTGCAGCTGCAATTTTACTCTCTTTAAACTCCGCCAGCCCACTTACCGGAACTGCGATCAGTATCAATATTATTAATATTCTCCAAATCATGATTTCTAATTTTCTATACTAAATTTAAGAAGAACACTGAGGCTGGCCCAACAGCTTAACACAGCTTAACATCGTATTTAACCATACTTTAACTCCGCCTTTCAGAAACTAAAAAAGCAGGCCCTAAAGCCTGCTTTTCAAGATAAATTTCTAACTACAATTTAAAACTCGACCGTTTCAATCGTAGTAACAGCACCTATCTCAACCTGTACATTAGGAATTACAACCGGTGGTAAATTCAGAGCCGAATCGGCTTCCAGCGTAAGCTCATAGGTTCCTTCCGGAACTCCGCTTAGCTTGAAGGCTCCTTCAGCATTGGTATACGAACTAATCACTGTTGAACCACTTCTGGCTGTGATAAGTGTTTGCATACCTGCCGGTAAAACAAGTCCTGAAATAGCACCTGTTTCAGCAGCTGCACTCGCACGGATTACCGGTTTGAGTGTGTACGAACCGTTTCCGTTTACAACGATCGATTCTTCAACATCAAAGTCGAGGATAAACTCGTAAGAGATACCATCGCTCAGCGTTTCATTAAGCTGAATCTTTAAACCGGATTGCTGCCCACTGGGCGTTGCAAGGGCATAGGTTTCACCATCCACAACGATGCTGTTGTCGTCTCCAAGTACCAGTCGAATCTGACTAACGGTTCCTGCAGCGATTTCAGCATCTGCCAGTTCGGCTGAAACACCTCCGGTTAATTCTAAAAGGTTGTAGACCCCGGTGTTGATCTCACCGATAGAGACCTCACTCTCATTTCCATTGTACTTAACAACCACGTCCTGTACATCTACATAAACCGCATCATAGTCACCGGGATCATCAACCATTTTTACCGACATTCTTGCGGTACCTTCTGTGTCATTTCCATTGTCATCACTACAGGCAGCAAATCCAATTACTGCCAATAGTAGTATTCCAAATTTTCTTAACATTAACTTCATAATTATTCTATATTTAGGTTTGTTCGGGTCAAACATAAAAATTGTAACTTTCACACAAATGGCCCTTAACAGCACTTTATCGCAGAATTAACAGCGATTAACACAACTGCTGTGATTTTGGCTTATTTTTTAGAATTCTTTAGTAATGAAAAGAACTGCAATCATCACCGGAGCGACTTCCGGAATTGGAAAAGCCACCGCAATCTTACTCGCCAAACAAGGAATAGACCTCATCTTGTGTGGCCGGCGAAAAGAAAAGTTGCAGGCCCTGGCCGATCAACTTTCGAAAGGTGTTCGTGTTCATACACTTAATTTTGACGTAAGAGACAAAACAGCGGTTTTTAAAAATATCAATTCGTTGCCCCATTCTTTTTCAAGAATCGACATCCTTATAAATAATGCCGGAAACGCACACGGGCTAGACCCGATTCAGGAAGGAAACACCGACGACTGGGATGCTATGATGGACATCAATGTAAAAGGACTACTCTATGTATCCCGGGCTGTAATCCCCGGGATGATCGAACGAAAGAACGGTCATGTAATAAATATAGGTTCCACTGCAGGTAAAGAAGTATATCCAGGTGGGAACGTCTACTGCGCCAGCAAATTTGCCGTGGATGCAATTAACCAGGGAATGCGAATCGACCTGAACGGAAAAGGTATTCGTGTTGGAGCGATAAACCCCGGGCTCGTGGAGACAGCTTTCAGCGAAGTTCGCTTTAAAGGGGATGCCGAACGAGCTAAAAAGGTATATCAGGGTTATACCCCTCTTCAAGCTGAAGATATAGCCGAAATAATCTGGTTTGCACTTTCCAGACCTCCACATGTAAATATTGCCGATCTCACGGTAATGTGCCTTGACCAAGCCTCATCCACCATAGTGAATAAAACATGATCAATAAAAGACTTCTGATAAAAAACCTGCTCGCCCATAACGACGAGAGCAGTTTCTACGACAAGAAGCGAAAAATCGATCTGGGAAGTAAGGAGGGGAAGGCCAAATTCCTTAAACACATTTGTGCGCTCAGTAACAGCAATCCCAGGAATAACAGCTATATAGTGATTGGAGTTGAAGACGAAACCAACGAGATCAGGGGGGTTGATTTCTTCGACGACAGCAAGATCCAAAACCTGGTGAACGCCTATCTTACCAATCCGCCGCTAATCGCCTACGAGAATATCATGTTTCCTAACCTGCCCGAAGATAAGGTTGTAGGCCTGGTAACTATCCGACCTACGGGAGAGATCACCTCATTAAGGAAGAATATCTGGAAGTATTGGGGTGGCTCCATCTTCCTCCGGGATGGCAGTATCTCCATGCCAAAGGATTTCGATATCGAGATCAAGGATGTAAATTCGGAGATCGTAAAAGCGATTGAGAACAGGGCAAAGAATAATATAGAGCTTACCCTGGACGGGGTGTTCGATTTTATCAATAACAGACACAGTGACCTGCCTTCAGAATATAAGGTCTTTAAGGAACAATTCGTGCTTTGTTGGGCGGGTATTCCAAAACAAGTGAAAGGGAAAACCTATTATTCGAGGGTAGATATCGAATTAATAAACGAACAAGTCCGACTGTTCTATTCGGCATTGGATGAAATTACCATAAGTGTAACTGAAGATTATTTCAGAATCGAGGAATATGTACATCTGGGACTGAACAACAACTATCACTACTATCCGTTGGAACGATTAACCATCAACTTTCGGGAAAACGGATTCTACAATATGGAGTCTGAACTGATCTTCGAGCCCCCTAAATTCAACAAAAAGACCTTGTTTCATATTTACAACAACAACAATTCACTGGTAGAGAAGCTTCAAAAGAATATCCCATTGCGCGAAGACGAACAAAAGGATTTACAACATTTGCCGGCCACCTACCTAATCTGTTATCTCAATGATTTTTCGGATGCGATCGATAAACTCAAGAAAGCGCAACCATTTTTGAAACAAATTGGAGGAAAGGTATACCAATCCTTCAAAGATTCACAACGGATCCTCAGGAAGGTAAAGTATAATTAACTTAAGCCTTACCTATATTTAGTATCTTTATTTTATAAAATTTAATCTAGTACAACATGGGCATTTTCGACAAGATCAAAGAAAAACTAAGTCACGAATTTATCGACATCATCGAATGGCTGGACTATACGCCGGATACCATTTGCCACCGCTTTGAGCGTTATCAGAATGAAATAAAGAACAACGCCAAGTTGATCGTTCGGGAAGGACAAACTGCTGTTTTTATAAATGAAGGGCAGCTGGCTGATGTCTTCACACCGGGTACATATACCCTTAACACCCAGAACCTCCCTATCCTAACCACCCTCAAGGGATGGAAATATGGTTTCGACAGTCCGTTCAAGGCCGAGGTATACTTTGTAAACACCCACCTTTTTACCGATGAGAAGTGGGGAACCAAAAACCCAATTACTTTAAATGACGAACGATTTGGGCTGGTTGAGATAAGAGCTTTTGGAACCTATGCCTTCAAAATAAGTGACGCCGGAAAGTTTATTACAGACATTGTTGGAACCGACAACAACTTTACCAACTTCGAGATAAACGAACACCTTAAAAGCCTTATTGCCACTCGATTTACCGATACCGTGGGGGAGGCAAATCTTCCGATAGAGCTCTATGCGGCCAATACTACCGAACTCAGCGAAACCTGTAAGGAAGTCATGCAACCGGAATTTCAGAGTGTAGGAATCTCACTCGAGAAATTCTTTATTGAAAACGTTTCCATGCCCGAGGATCTCAAAAAGGAAATCTTCGAATACAGCCGAATAGATAAGCTGGACCTCGACAAACTCACCAAATTCAAAACTGCCAAAGCCATCGAAGCCGCCGCGGCCAACGAAGGTGGTACAGCCGGCGCCGGAATGGGAATGGGAATGGGCTTTGTCCTTGCCCAACAGATGGGAGGCATGATGAATCCGCAGATGGGAGGGCAGCAACCCCCTGCTCAACAAGCCACTAGCATGCCGCCACCAATACCCCAGCCTACTCAATATTATTACGCGGCCAATGGACAACAAGCAGGGCCGGTAACCATCGAACAGCTGAGTGCGCTTTTTGCTAATCGGACCATCAACAAGGATTCACTTGTATGGAAGCAGGGATTGAAGGACTGGACTCCTCTTAAAGACGTTGATGAGCTGAAAGCCTTTTTGGGCGGAAATACCCCGCCTCCACTCCCCGGTGCCTAAAAGTTTAAAATGTTAACCAGCCGGGCAGGTATTGCTACAATCTGCAATGCCGGCCGGAGTTAAGATCCAAAATGTACGAAGCTCCCGAGAAAAAATCGGAATTAAAGAAATCCTGCATTAACTGCGGGGCAGAGCTGCTTTATGCACCCGGTACTACCGAATTAAAGTGCGAGTATTGCGGATATGCACAAACCATTCCTTCGGCGGAGCATAGTTTCCGTGAACTCGAACTAAAATCGTATCTGGATTCAATGGGAATGCATTCGCACAGCGAAGATATTCTCATGATACAGTGTCGCAACTGTGGTGCTAATCAACATATAGAAGAGACCTACAAATCATTGCACTGTGTGTACTGCAATTCGCCATTAATTATTGACGATGCGAAAAAGGAAGAATGGATATTGCCGGGAGCAGTTTTGCCATTTCAGCTGGATCAGAAAAAAGCCCATGCCATATTTCAGAAATGGGTAAAAGGCTTGTGGTGGGCTCCGGACAAGTTGAAAAAAGCCAGTCTCGATCCCCAGCATACAAAGGGCCTTTATGCCCCTTACTGGACCTTCGACGCACAGCTCTATGCCGATTATACCGGACAGCGGGGGGATTATTATTATGTTTCCGTACCCTATACAACCACTGTAAACGGCAGAACCGTTACTAAAATGAGACGGGAAAGACGAACCCGCTGGACTCCGGCCAGAGGAAGTATTTCGGGCTTTGTGGATGATACCCTCATCCAGGCTTCCCGGCAACGCTCGGGAACCATCCCGGCCAAAATAGCCCGCTGGAACCTAAAGAAATTAGTTCCTTTCGACAGTAGTTACCTCGCCGGCTTCGTAACTGAAAAGTACACCATCGCCCTGAAGGACGGTCACCTGGATGCGAAGAAAGAGGCCGAACGTATTGCCGATCGATGGGCTCGCCGGGACATAGGCGGGGATACACAGCGAATCCATAGCATTGATATGAAGCTTTCGGAGGAAACCTTTAAACACATTTTGCTACCAGTATATGTGAGTGCATACCGCTATAAAGGCAAACGCTATAACTTCTTTGTGAATGGTGAGAATGGCCTGCTTTCAGGCGAAAGGCCCTATTCCTTCTGGAAGATTTTCCTTTTTGTGCTCGCCGTTATTGTCATTTTTGTGTTGATTGTTTATTTTATAAATGCATGAGAACATTGGTAGTAGGTGATATTCACGGAGGTTTGCGGGGATTGGAGCAAGCTCTCGACCGACTTTCCCCTAAAGTGGGAGACCGGTTTATCTATGTGGGTGATTATGTGGATGGTTGGAGCGACAACGCCGAGACCGTAGCGTTCCTGATCGATTTTTCTAAAACTTACAATTGTATTTTTCTGCGTGGAAATCACGATGAACTGGTATATAATTATCTGAAGTTTGACGACGACCGACCCATGTGGCTGGCGCACGGGGGTGAATCTTCCCGGCAGAGTTATGCCCGGCTTTCAAGGAAAGAGATAGCAGTGCATATCGACTTTTATGAAGCCCTTGAGAATTATTATATCGACACTAATAACCGATTATTCCTGCACGCCGGGTTTACCGATCAGAAAGGACCCCAATACGAATTCGCACCACACAATGTGTACTGGGACCGAACGCTTTGGGAAATGGTTTGTAGTCTTGACGACACGCTTTCGGAATCGGATGAGAAATATCCAAAACGTCTCAAACTTTTTTCTGAAATCTATATTGGCCATACTCCGGTTACGCGAATAGGACATACAAAACCGGTTAATTTTGCCAATGTGTGGAATGTGGATACGGGTGCCGCCTTTAAAGGTCCGCTAACAATTATGGAGGTAAATACCAAGGAAATCTGGCAAAGCGACCCTGTGTGGACGTTGTATCCCGAAGAGGAAGGAAGGAATTAAAAAAGCACCGCCCCTGTCGGGGCGGTACTCCTGTAAACACTAAAAATTAAAGATCGAACTTTATACCTTGTGCTAATGGTAATTCGGTAGTATAATTGATCGTATTGGTCTGTCTGCGCATATAGACTTTCCAGGCATCACTGCCGCTTTCACGACCACCACCGGTTTCTTTTTCCCCTCCAAAAGCACCGCCTATTTCAGCGCCACTGGTTCCGATGTTCACATTGGCGATACCACAGTCACTTCCCGCATGACTCAGGAAACGTTCAGCTTCACGGAGGTTGTTGGTCATAATTGCTGAAGACAAGCCCTGGGCTACGTCGTTCTGAATTTCGATGGCATTTTCCACATCACCACTGTACTTTATAAGGTAAAGAACCGGGGCGAAGGTTTCGTGTTGGACTATATCGTAATGTCCTTCAGCTTCGGCTATGGCCGGCTTAACATAGCAGCCGCTTTCATAACCTTCACCTTCCAGTACACCACCTTCAACAATGATGTTACCTCCTTCTTCAACCACTCGTTTTAACGCATCCTGGTACATTTTCACGGCATCCTTATCGATCAAGGGCCCTACGTGATTTTTCTCGTCCAGCGGATTTCCTATTCGAAGCTGTTTATAGGCATCTACTACGGCATCCTTTACCTGGTCGTAAATACTTTCGTGTATAATGAGTCGGCGAGTGGAAGTACAGCGTTGTCCGCAAGTTCCTACGGCACCGAATACTGCACCAATCACCGTCATTTTAATATCGGCATCCGGAGTAACGATTATGGCGTTGTTGCCTCCCAGCTCCAGCAGGGAGCGTCCCAGGCGTTCGGCTACCGTACTCGCAACGATCTTCCCCATACGGGTTGAGCCTGTTGCGGAGATAAGGGGTACTCTTTTGTCCTTTGTCATAAACTCTCCAACTTTGTAATCGCCGTTTATCAGGCAGGAAATTCCCTCCGGCAGATTGTTGTTGGCAAAGACCTTTGCGGCGATCTTCTGGCAGGCAATTCCGCAGAGCGGGGCCTTTTCAGAAGGCTTCCACACACATACATCTCCACAGATCCATGCCAGGGCCGTATTCCAGCTCCATACGGCAACGGGGAAGTTAAAGGCCGAGATGATTCCAACCACGCCCAGGGGGTGATACTGTTCGTACATACGGTGTCCGGGGCGTTCGCTGTGCATGGTAAACCCGTGCAGCTGGCGCGATAATCCAACGGCAAAATCACAGATATCGATCATTTCCTGGACTTCACCAAGACCTTCCTGATAGCTTTTGCCCATTTCGTATGAGACTAATTTTCCCAGGGGTTCTTTTAATCTGCGAAGTTCCTCACCAAATTGTCTTACTATTTCTCCACGCTGGGGAGCGGGCATTACCCGCCATTCTTTGAATGCTTCGGTAGCAGAGTTCATCAGTTTTTCGTACTCATCTTTGGTGGTGGTGGTCACCTTACCAATTAATTTTCCGTCAACGGGTGAATAAGAGGCAAATTCCTCGCCTCCCGGCATCCACTCAGTACCTGTTGAGGTTCCGTAATTAACTTCTTCAATACCCAATTTTTTCAGGGCCTCTTCGATTCCAAAGGAAGTCGCTGCTGCTATCATATTTAATTTTTTTTAATGCTGCTATTGTAAGCGCGAAGGTACGCATTCGCTTACAGAAAGTGAAACGGATTCTAAAGCTTTTCCCGATGATTAATCGGAAGTAAATCTGGGATCGGTATCCATAACCGTCCCGCAGTTGTCGCAGGTACGAAGTTCTTTCGAATTATAGAAATGTTTGAAGTGTTTCAGAAAGTCTGTTTCAATATCGGTTAAGGGAAAATAGACCTCATAGAGCTTATTGTTACAGTTGTCGCAAAACCATAAAAGCCCATCCTTAGCATCCAGATCGTCTCGTTTGCGTTCAATTACCAGCCCGATCGAACCTTCCTCCCGTACAGGGGAATGCGGAACCTTTGCCGGGTGCAGGTACATATCTCCGGGGCCCAAGGCCATCTCTTTACGCTCTCCATTTTCCTGGATGACTACCTTAATACTCCCTTCGAGCTGATAGAAGAGTTCCTCGGTTTCATTGTAGTGATAATCCTTTCTGGCATTGGGTCCTGCAACGACCATGACTATATAGTCTTCAGCGTCCTTGTAGAGGTTCTTATTTCCCACCGGGGGTTTTAGCAGATCCCGGTTTTCTTCTACCCATTTGGTAAGATTGAAAGGTTTTGAAATAGCCATTGCCGTATTTTTATGTGTTTGTATAAAAATACGGCAATTGCTCAACTTTAGAAAACAGTAATCTTATTTTCTGTAGAATATGTTTGTGAAATAGTAATTTCCACGATTGTCGGCAATGATACCAAATCCGGAATGTGTATAATCGGCCTCTATATTTCGCCTGTGACCCGGACTATTAAGCCATGCGTTAACAACTGAAGCAGCCGTTTGATATCCAAAGGCAACATTTTCGGTTACGGTAGATGCACCTCTGTTCTTAAGGGCGTTCTTCCGAAATTCAAAATTGTCATGGCTGATGCGCTTTTGGTCGATCATGTATTTAGTGTGATCTACTGCATAGGCAGAACCATACTGCTGATCGCGTTTCAAAGCGGCATAACCCAGGGATGCACGATGCTGATTGACAAGAATTAAGATCGAATCTGCCAGTTCCCAATTGGTTTCGTGAGCAAGATTAAGATCAATTGAATAATTAACCGAGTCGATTTCTTCGATTTCATCTTTTGCACAAGACAATAAGCTTGTACAAAATACCATAGCCAGTAGGCTGGTTCTTAGTAGGTTCATAAGCGGGGGGCATCAAATTTGGGGCATGATGCTGAGTCAAATATAGAAAATAAATTCAAAAAAAATGCATTTCATCGAATTTTTTCAGCATTTAATCGGTTTTAATGGTTTATAATGTAGGAATTATCCACCTTTGAAATAGGAGGTGTCTCCTGAAACCATCAGATTTTATAGTATCTTAGGCACGATTTATAAGTTTTAGTACCATGAGAAAAATTTTAACATTTTTAACATTTATAATGTTTATTCTAGCCTGCGGGCAGGATAAAACAACCGAAAAATCTTCTTCCGAGCCGGTAACTGAAGTGCAAAATGAGCCCGGTTTTGGAATCGTTATCCACGGTGGTGCCGGTACAATACTAAAGGAAAATATGAGCGATTCCCTGGAGGCAGCCTATACCGCTAAACTGGAAGAGGCTATACGGGTTGGACACGAAATTCTTAAAAACGGAGGCTCGGCTATGGAGGCTGTTACAAAAACCATAAACGTAATGGAAGATTCGCCTTTGTTCAATGCCGGAAAGGGCGCTGTTTTTACCCACGATGAAACAAACGAACTTGATGCTTCCGTGATGGATGGAGCCACCTTGAACGCAGGAGCAGTGGCCGGGGTAACGAGGATTAAGAATCCCATCGATCTCGCTCTGGAAGTAATGCTTAACTCCCCTCACGTAATGTTGAGTGGTAAAGGCGCCGAAAATTTTGCCCAAGAGCAGGGCTTCGAATTAGTAGACCCCTCATACTTTTTTACCGAACAACGATTTAATTCCCTGAAACGGGTAAAAGAAATGAAAAAATCCAAAGCGGTTTCACGAAATGACCCGTTTATCAATGACTCAAAATTTGGTACTGTTGGGTGTGCAGCGCTCGACAAGAATGGCAATCTGGCTGCCGGAACTTCTACCGGAGGTATGACCAACAAACGCTGGAACCGAATCGGTGACGCTCCCATAATCGGGGCAGGCACTTATGCCAACAACGCTACCTGTGCTGTTTCTTCCACCGGCTGGGGCGAATACTTTATTCGTGCGATGGTTGCTCATGACATTTCTGCACTAATGGAATATAAAGGCCTCTCGCTTCAGGAAGCAGCCAGGCTTGTAATTCAGGAGAAGGTCGCCGCTCTGGGAGGTGACGGAGGAATAGTTGCAATCGATAAGAATGGCAATGTAAGTATGGAATTCAATACCGCCGGCATGTACAGAGCGCATATGAACGCGGATGGAGAACTGCGTATTGGTATCTATAAAGAGTAACGCATGAAACCGTATTACGCCGTAATTTTTACTTCCCTGCTTTCGGAAGACACTAAAGGCTATTCGGAAATGGCATTGAAAATGGAAGACCTGGCAAAAAAGCAACCCGGCTACCTCGGCTTTGAATCGGCGCGGGAGGGAGTTGGCATTACCGTAAGTTACTGGGAAAGCCTTGAAGACATTAAGGCCTGGAAGGCACAACTGGAGCATCTAAAAGCCCAGAAATTTGGTCGCAGTCGGTGGTACCAACAATATACCGTGCGTATCTGTAAGGTGGAAAGAGAATATTCCTTCAGAAAAAAATAAAGACGCAACCTTTTTAAATGTTCATACTCTAATTAGTACTAATTCGATTAGACAATTTTTTTGTTTAATTCTTAAATCTGTAATTAGAAGGAGCACTTCTACATCTATTAATCTAAAACCTCCGAATAGATGTCGAAAAAGATGTTACTCCCTTCTGTATTACTCAGTGCTTTTTTACTGACTTCCCTCTTTTACAAGCAGGGTATCGGACTTAACCTCCTGATATTCGAAATACTCTTCATTAGCTGGCTCTTTTTTACGCGGCAGATAAACTTTTTGAATAAAAATCTCACCGTAACAGCAATCGCCACTTGTATAACTGCAATTGCAACTGTTGTTAATTATTCCACCTATACTTACTGGGTGCATTTTATCTGTCTTGTCATCTTCGTAGGAGTCTTAAACTTCGCCAATGCAAGATCCCTTCTAACAGCCTTAGGCATATCTTTTCGAAGCTTGTTTAAGGCCCCTCAGGTGCTGATTTCACAGTTAGCCGCCTCAAAAATAAACGGAAGAAAGACCGGAAGGCTCGTATGGCAGTCCAGGATCTTTATTGCGCCCATCTCCATTATTGTGGTGTTTATTGTGATCTATAGCTTAGCCAACCCGGTCTTCGCCGACATGGTATTCACAATATTCCGCAAAACCTGGAGTGCGCTGGATTATATCTTTTCAGTTTTCGATCTGGCCCTGATTCTTACATTTATTGTTGGGCTTCTAATAAGCGCTTACCTGTTTATCCGAATAAGGTACATTCCTCTGGAAAAAGCGGATTTAACTGCTTCAGATTATTTGCATCGCATAAAGGTGAGAGTTAGGAGGCATTTCAGGTTAACCGCTTTGAAAAATGAACTGAAAGCTGCAATTTTTCTCCTGACAATACTGAATCTCATGTTGTTGGTTTTGAATGGAATGGACATATACTGGGTATGGTTTAATTTCGAATGGAAGGGTGAAACCTTAAAAGAATTTGTTCATGAAGGGACCTATTTGCTCATTACATCAATTTTAATATCAATGGCGGTTATACTGTATTTTTTCAGGGGAAAACTGAACTTCTACCGAAATAACCAAACCTTAAAAGTGTTGAGTTATATCTGGCTGTTTCAGAATGGGATCCTGGCCCTTTCCGCCGGAATGCGCAATTTCTGGTATATAGAATATTACAACCTGGCCTATAAACGCATTGGAGTTGTAGTATTCCTTTTGCTTACGTTGTTTGGACTGTATACTATTTTCAAGAAAATCCGATATAAAAAATCTCCATTTTACCTCTTCCGAACAAATGCCCTGGCAATTTTTATCGCCCTCGTGATCACTTCTGTTGTGAACTGGGACCCGTTTATTGTAAAGTACAATTTTGCACATGCCGATCAATCCTACCTGCATTTGGAATATCTTGTGGAACTTTCAGACAAAACACTGCCCTACCTCGATCGATCTGCTTCAGAAATGATGCTACTTTCAGAACTTCAGAAGAAGAAGTTTCGATTCTACGACCGGGATATGACGAACGAAGAGTACCTATTACGGATTGCACACCGCAAACGACAGTTCAAGGATAAATGGGAGTCTAAGAATTTGCTTTCCTGGAACTTAGCAGAATACAGGGCTTACAGAAAACTGTTCAAAAATACATTCCCGTAAGAAACCGTAAACCTATTAGTTTCCATGTCGATATCGCTTCACATGGGTAGATTGAATTAACGCAACGGATACCCCTTTGCCGCCCACCAGGGTCGAATTTCTATAACCAGCCTTCCTGCCTTTACCATAGGGTCGAGATTTGCAAGACTGTCGGCCATCTTCAGGGTGGGCACATTGTAAATGGTAACTCCCCTGATTTCCTGGTCGTCTCCAAAGGGGCCGGAAATATCGGCAAAGCCTTCCCGGTACATTCGTGCCAGATGATCCAGGTGTGCTTTCTGCAATGCTGCGGTCGTAGCGGAATCCTGACTTCGCTCCGGACCGCGCTTTAGGAACGCCATAAAATACTGTTGCATTATCAATGTATCGCCCGTTTCCGGATCCACATAGTCGAACAGTTGATACCCCTCCTCGGTTAACCGCTGCTTTATTTCTGCAACAGACTCTTCCCCCAATTTAGAATGATCGTGGACCGCTTCTTCTGAATTATTCCCCTGATCATTGGTTTCTTTGTGTTGTTCTTTACAAGCCGAAAAAACCAATGTTGCAGCCAGTAATAACATTAACTTCCTACGTATCATATTGCCAATTTTTATAAGGATTCTTACTTAAATTCGAGTTATAGTAACGAATATCGCCGGTAACTTCCTCTCCCAGCCAATTTGGCCTGATTATTAAGTCTTCTTCGGTCTTTAACTCGATTTCTGCCAAGATTAATCCGCTGTTGGCTCCTCGGAACTCATCAATTTCGAATTTTTGATCTTCAAATATCACTTCATATCGAACCTTTTCGATGATGTCGGGTTCACAAATTTGTAACAGGGCATTGGCATCCTTTAGCGCAATCTCCCATTCCCACTCCTGCCTGGTGGTTCCGCTTTCATTAGACCTGCCCTTTACGGTTAAATAGCCCACCTCTCCGTGCTGGCGAATGCGTACTACCCGGTTGGGGTCTGTATTGAGAAATCCTTGTTTTATTAATGTACGGGAGCGACATTCGTTCTTAAACTCGTCCGATATTACCAAATATTTTCGTTCTATTTCAATCATTGTTGGCTATTTCCTCGATTCTATCGGAAGTAATTACTCCACTGCTTTCATCTTTCCGGCTTAATTCGAGCATCGCTTGGGCAATCGTTTGAGGGCTTATTACTCGGTATTTTGCAGGGATGGCAAACCAGAATGTTTCCATAAAAAACTTCGCTACACTTTCACCCAATCTGAACTCATCCCTTGATCCCCCAATAAGAGAAGGCCTAAGTATATACGTTTTAGGAATCCCTGCGGCCAATACGTCTCGTTCCATTTCCCCTTTTATCCTATTGTAAAAAACCCGGCTGGATTTGGAAGCTCCTATTGCAGATAGCACCATAAATACCTTCACTCCGTTCTTTTTGGCGATCCTGGCGGCCGATACCGGAATCCCATGATCTATCGCCTTATATTTTTCCCTGTCCTTGGTTTTGCTATTAGTAGTGCCAACGCAACAAAATAATACATCTCCCTTAACCAAACCATCATTTTCTTCAAGTTGCAATACGTCAATAAGGTGTTCTTCTATTTTCGGATGGGTTTTATTTACCGAATTCCTGCTGATAAGAATAACTTTCGAATAGCTTCTATCCTCGATCAACAGTTCGAGTAACTTCCCACCGGTAAGGCCGGTGGCACCCAGAAGAATGGCGGTCTTTGTCATAAATATCGGAAGTCGGAAAAAGTCTTACTAAGATATTATAATTTTACCGGATGATTGACGGGCTTCCCATACGAAAGATCATCCATGTGGATATGGATGCCTTTTACGCTTCGGTAGAGCAACTCGATAATCCGCACTTGGTTGGTAAGCCGGTGGCGGTTGGCGGGAGTGAAGTAAGGGGCGTGGTAAGTGCCGCCAGCTACGAAGCCAGGAAATTTGGGGTGCGATCGGCCATGAGTGGGGCGCTTGCCATAAGACTGTGCCCCGAGCTCGTATTTGTAAAACCCCGTTTCGACCGATACAAGGACATATCACAGCAAATACGCAGCATCTTCCATGAATATTCCGACCTGGTGGAACCTCTGTCCCTGGATGAGGCTTATCTGGACGTAACCGAAAACAAAAAGGGCAATCCAAGTGCAAGTCTTATTGCTTCAGAAATACGAAAAACCATAAAGGAAAAAACCGGTTTAACGGCTTCCGCGGGAATTTCGATCAACAAATTTATCGCCAAGATAGCCAGTGATGTTAACAAACCCAATGGACAAAAGACGGTACCCCCGGAGGAGGTGCTCGGCTTTCTCGAATCCCTGGATATAAAGAAATTCTACGGGGTTGGAAAGGTGATGAAGGAAAAGATGTACCTACACGGTATTTTTACGGGAAAGGATCTCAAACAGAAATCGCTGGAATTCCTGGAGGAGCACTTCGGAAAAAGCGGCGCCTTCTTCTATCACATCGTTAGAGGGATTCAGGAAAGTGAAGTGAAGCCCATCCGCAGGCAAAAATCGCTAGCAGCCGAACGAACATTTAACGAGAATATAACCAGCGAGATCTTTATGATGGAGCGATTGAGTGAAATTGCAAACGAAGTGGAACGACGGTTAAAAAAAAGTAAGATAGCGGGTAAAACCGTAACGCTTAAAATTAAATACAGTGATTTTACGTTACAAACAAGGAGCAGAACGCTGCCCGTATATATTTCATCTTCAGAATTAATCATGGAAAACGTTAAAGATTTGTTATTCCAGTCGGAAATGAAAAATTCGGTACGCTTGTTGGGAATTTCAATATCGAACCTGAACAATACAGAAAAATCCAAAGATGTTGTTCCTTCGGATAAGGCGATAGACGTTCAATTAAAACTCGATTTTTAGACATGCGATAAACTACTTTCATTTCATTATTAACTTAATTCCTTACTATCATGAAAAAAGTAGTTTTTGTATTCACCGCTGTCCTCCTCACCACCCTTATTATTTCCTGTAAGAACGACTCTTCAGAAAAAAATCCTTCAGAACTCAACGATCCTGAAACCATTGCCGAAGACCTGGCGCTTGGTACGTCCGCCGAAATTAACAGCTCACAATATTTGTATGTTACGGCTCCCAGCGGACTCAGCTTACGTGAATTTAACAACCTGCAAAGTGAAAAGCTGGCCCGGATGCCATACGGTACTAAAGTGAAAATCGTCAATGCCGAGATCAACCCCACCATGACGGTGGACGGTATTAGGGGCGGTATGCATGAAATAGAGTACAACCACAAAAAAGGGTACGCTTTTAACGGCTACTTGTCGAAATACTTTCCGCCCGAATTGGATATTTCTGCGAAAGGGTACGCCTCCGAATTACAACAGTACTTTCCTGAAGTAAGCTATTCGAACGAAACAGGGGGGTCGGTTACCAACCCATCTACCACCGAAACTCTTATTCTTCCAAACGCCGAGTGGCACGAGGCTTTTTATATAGCCCAACGATTATTCGACTTTCCGAAAGAGTTTCAGTTTCCACCACAAATTGGCAAGAAAACCGAGGTGATTGCCGATAAGAAACCAAAAAAGAATGTGTGGAAAAGCGAGCTACAGATAAGCCGTAATGACGACGGGCTTGAACATATTCTGTATGTCTATAATTCAGAAAAATTCGACAGTACGGTCCGCATAGAAAAACAAGATAATTCTATGAAGCTCTCCAGGATCGAAATCATTAAATAAAGTATAAAGCGGAGTTTAGCTCCGCTTTCTTATTTCATCTGTGAAACTCTGAGCGTATTAACCATTCCCTTTTCGGCAATAGGCATGGCTGCCAGATTAATCAGGTAGTCTCCCGAAGAAACAAACCCTGAGTTTATCGCCATCAGGTTAACGTCTTCCACAGTTTCATCGGTACTTACGTATTTGTCGTAATAAAAGGATTTCACGCCCCAAAGCAAATTCAATCTGGATAGGATGCGGCGGTTCGAGGTAAAAACAAGGATATGGGCATCGGGTCTCCATGCCGAGATCTGGAAGGCCGTATATCCGCTATTGGTCAAGGTGCATATTGCAGTGGCTTCGATCTCATCGGCCATCTTCGCTGCGTGATAACAAACAGATTTGGTAATGAAGCGGTTCGTCCGAACGTGGGGTGGTTCCTGGGGCACCCTGATAAGTTCGCTGTTCTCCACCTGTTTGCAGATATTTGCCATGTTCTTTATTACTTCAACCGGGTATTTTCCCACCGAGGTCTCTCCTGAAAGCATTACTGCATCCGCACCGTCCATCACCGAATTGGCGACATCGTTTACCTCGGCCCTGGTTGGCGTTAGTGAACTGATCATGGTTTCCATCATTTGGGTGGCTATAATTACCGGGATTCGGGCGCGTTTTGCGGCAAGCACCAGTTGTTTCTGGATAAGCGGAACTTCTTCGGCCGGCACCTCTACTCCAAGGTCGCCCCTGGCCACCATCAAGCCGTCGCAATAAGCAATTATCTTGTCTATGTTCTGGACAGCCTCCGGTTTTTCGATCTTGGCGATAATAGGAATCTTGTATTCGCTATGCGCTTCTATTATAGACTGTAATTCTTTCAGGTCATCCGAATTTCTTACAAACGATAATGCGATCCAATCGACCTGTTGTTCGATGGCGAAAATAGCATCATCCTTATCTTTATTGGTCATTGCCGGTAAGGAAATCCGGGTGCTTGGAAGATTCACCCCTTTCTTAGAACGCAGGGGTCCACCCTGTATCACTTTTGCCTTCACCGAATCCTTTTTATTCGTTGAAATAACTTCGAAAATAAGTTTTCCGTCATCCAGCAGCACTAGCTCACCTGGATTCACATCCTTTGGGAAGTCGTCATAATTCATGTACACCTTCTTTTTAGTGCCTTCAAATTCTTTTCCCGTGGCAAAGGTGAGCATATCCCCGGGTTCCACCACAACCTCTTCTTTCATCATACCTACTCTAAGTTTAGGCCCCTGCAGGTCGGCAAGTATTGCCGTGGAGGTCCCTAGTTCATCACCCAGGTCTCGGATCATTTGGATGCGTTTTTTCACGTCCTCATAGTTGGCATGCGAAAAATTTATTCTGAAGACATCTGCCCCTTCAACAATCATCTTCCGCAAAATTTCCTTATCGGAGGTTGATGGCCCCAGGGTGGCTACTATTTTCGTTTTCTTTCGGTTTGGCATTAGTCGAATATTAAATTATTCTTAGATTTTAATTTATCGGTATCGGCGGTATAGGCTGAAATGACTTCGTTAATCTCGTTGATTTCAGCCAACATTTTCCGCAATGGCACTTTATCATCATCGGAAAAGACCTTCAAAAAATAATCTACTTGTTTGTTCTCCGGAATTAGATATTCCGTAATGATCTCTCCCGCTTTCGTGTTTCCGAATAAACCTCCGCTTGCAACTGTTCTGGCCCGTTCGGTTTTACATTTGTTGGCAAGCAGGTTATAGGAAATATAATCTGTTTCATCTTCAAACTCATAACGGGGAAACGTAATCTCCAGTCCGTCGATGGAAAAATCGAGATCCACCGGTCTGCGTTTAAGCCGAATGCGAAGGTGTTTATTGAGAAGATATGCCATCTTGTATGCTTCCACACTACAGTGGATTGCGATCAGGATGAAATCTTCCCTGAAATCTTCATCTAAAATCAGTTTATAGTTCGCCATATGTTCAAATACTCAATAAAAATAGGCATTGTTTACTGATGGTAGGTTCAGATAGCTTTAAATTTATAATAAGTTAAGCGAATCGGAAAGAATTTCGAAAGTTTGAAGGGGTGTTAACTTAAATCTCCTTCGATTTTCGATTGGAGTTTATAGAAGGCTCTTTTGGCCGCCCGTTCTTCGGCCTTTTTCTTGGAGGTTGCCCTGGCTTTGGCTACCACATCGTTGTCCAGCAGTAATTTTACGGCAAAATGTTTTAATTCATCGGCTCCGGTATCGTCGTACACTATGAATTTGAATACTCTTTTGTTCTTTTGGCACCACTCGATGAACAGGCTTTTATAACTTATTACCTTCCCCTCCAGGCGTTCGATATCCACATAGGGTTTAATTACGCGTTTGTGAATGAATTTTTCGCAAAATTTAAATCCGCGGTCAAGATATATAGCTCCCACAAGTGCTTCAAACACATTTCCATGAATATTTCCACCAAACTGTTCAGTGGGAATTGAGGTTCTCAGTAGGCTGATGAGATTTAGATCTCTTCCCAATTCGTTTAGGTGTTCCCGGCTCACCACTTTAGAGCGCATCTTGGTGAGATAGCCTTCATCCCCGGACGGCACTTCCCGGTATAAATGAGAAGCGATAACAGCACTAAGCATGGCATCGCCGAGAAACTCCATGCGTTCATAATTTTGCCGCTTGCCCTGGCTGTTGGTTTCGTTCATCGACCTGTGTGTAAAGGCCTCTTCATAAATAGTGATGTTCTTGGGTTTAAACCCCAGTATCTTCTTTATCGCATCAAAAAAATCCTCGTCCTTTTCAGCACGAGGATTAAATATGTCTTTAATGGATGCCATTTACATGGGTTATTCGTCAACCTTTTTGAAAAGCACACAAGCGTTGTGCCCTCCAAAACCAAAAGTATTACTCATTGCTACCTGTATCTCTCGTTCTTGTGCGATATTGAGTGTAAGATTGAGAGTGGGATCGATTTCCTCATCCACCGTACTGTGATTTATAGTAGGTGGCACCAGGTTGTGTTTCAATGCCAGGATGGAAGCTATTGCCTCTATTGCTCCCGCAGCTCCCAACAAGTGACCAGTCATCGATTTAGTTGAGTTGATATTAATGTTTTTTGCGTGTTCTCCAAAAACATTGGAGATCGCTTTAAGTTCGGCAACATCACCAAGGGGGGTGGACGTACCGTGAGTGTTTATGGCCTGAACGTCTTCCGGCTTCATACCTGCATCGCGCAGACAATTCAGCATTACGCGCTCAACACCAATTCCATCCGGGTGGGGTGCCGTCATATGATATGCATCACTAGACATTCCACCACCAACTACCTCAGCGTATATTTTTGCTCCTCTGCTCTTTGCATGTTCGTATTCTTCCAGAATTAGAGCGCCTGCCCCTTCTCCCAGTACAAACCCGTCGCGGGTGGCATCGAAAGGCCGCGAAGCCGTTTCGGGACTTTCATTCCTGGTGGAAAGCGCATGCATGGCATTGAATCCTCCCATTCCGGCTTTGGTTACTGCTGCTTCACTTCCTCCCGTGACAATTATATCACAATGTCCCAGGCGGATATAGTTCAGGGCGTCGATCATGGCATTTGCCGATGAAGCGCAGGCTGAAACAGTGGTGTAATTAGGCCCCATAAATCCGTGTTTGATAGAAATATTACCCGGGGCAATATCAGCGATCATCTTCGGAATAAAGAAGGGGTTGAAACGTGGTGTTCCATCCCCTTCTGCAAAATTTATGACTTCATCCTGAAAGGTTTCCAATCCACCAATTCCGGCTCCCCAAATCACCCCGACGCGAAATTTATCTACGTCGTCCAGGTTTATTCCGGCATCCAAAATTGCTTCGTCGGAAGAAACCAGCGCATACTGGGCAAATTTGTCCAGTTTCCTTGCTTCTTTCCTGTCAAAATGCTCTTGTGGGTCGTAATTTTTGATTTCACAAGCGAATTTAGTCTTGAACTTTTCGGTATCAAAATAGGTTATGGGTGCACAGCCACTTTTTCCATTCTTCAATCCCTCCCAATATTCGGGAATGCTGTTACCAATGGGAGTCAGGGCACCAAGACCTGTAACTACAACTCGCTTTAATTCCATAAGGAGGTTCTTTTACTTAGCCTCTTCGATATAAGAAATAGCCTGACCAACAGTTGCTATATTCTCAGCCTGATCGTCGGGAATTTGAATGTCGAATTCTTTTTCGAACTCCATAATTAGCTCGACAGTATCAAGGGAATCTGCCCCAAGATCATTAGTGAAGCTAGCTTCGTTTACAACTTCGTTTTCGTCAACGCCTAATTTGTCTACGATGATTGCTTTTACTCTTGATGCAATGTCTGACATAATGTTTGATTTTAGAATTTAATTAAGTGGCAAAAATAAAATATTTTAAATTAAAACCCCACTTTAGCCTGTAAATGTGAATACCAATTTAACAATTTTTAAGCGAAGTAAAACCCTATTGCCTTACTTTTGTGAATAATATTGTCGCACTTCTATGAACAAGGAACAGAGCAGATGAAGAAACGCATCGTAATTTTTGCTTCGGGCAGCGGTACCAATGCTCAAAATATAATTAACTACTTTAAATCATCTTCCATAGCGGAGGTTGTTCTCGTGGTCTCGAACAACGAAAAGGCCGAGGTTTTACAAAGAGCTGGAAGTGAAAACATTAAGACGTATACTTTCAAAAAAGAGATGCTTTCAAAAGAGAATGGGGTGCTGAGAATTTTAAAGGAAACCAAGCCGGATCTCATTGTACTCGCAGGATTTTTGCTTAAGGTTCCACGGCTTCTTCTGAATGCGTTTCCGGGGAAAGTGATTAATATTCATCCTGCACTACTGCCGAAATACGGCGGGAAAGGTATGTATGGACAGCACGTGCACCGGGCCGTGATCGATAACCGGGAAACTGAAACTGGAATCACCATCCATTTTGTGAATGAACACTACGACGAAGGGGCAGTGATCTTCCAGGCAACTACGCCCCTCACTGCTAAAGATGATCCCGAAACTACCGCAGCAAAAGTGCGAACCCTTGAACACCGCCACTTTCCTGAGGTGATCGAACAATTATTAACTGCTGAAACCAATGGCTAAAAAGAAGGAAAAATTCTACGTAGTCTGGTATGGAAACCCGGCAGGTATCTTCGGAAGCTGGGAGGAATGTCAGCTTTCCATCAAAGGAGTGAAAGGAGCCCAGTATATGTCCTTCGATACTTTTTCCGAAGCAAAAAAAGCCTATAACAGTGAGTATTCCGAGTACAAAGGGCGGGGTGGTAAGAAGAAGAGACAGCTATCCGAGGCAGATCTGAAAAAGATAGGCGAACCCGACCTGTACTCCATATCGGTAGATGCGGCTTCCAGCGGCAACCCCGGTAAAATGGAATACCGGGGGGTCGATACCCAAACCCATAAGCAGTTATTCCACCAGGGACCCTTTCAACAGGGAACAAATAATGTTGGAGAATTTTTGGCCCTGGTTCACGGGCTCGCATATCTGAAAAAAATTAAAAGCGATCGCCTTATTTACAGCGACAGCCGAATTGCAATGGGGTGGGTGAAGAAGAAGAAATGCAATACCAAGCTCAAGAGAACCTCTAAGAATGCACCCCTCTTCGACCTGATTGCAAGAGCAGAATCCTGGTTAAAGACAAATTCGTATAAAACCAAGATCGCTAAATGGGAGACAAAGGCCTGGGGGGAGATACCGGCAGATTTTGGCCGAAAATAAAAAGGTCCGAAATTAATCCTGTCAATTCCCGGTTATTTACCGACAATTATGGTGGCTCAAGCAGTTGTCGTATCGAAGCCAAATACATATCTTTGCACTTTCGTTGAAACACCCTTTATGAGTAAATTAGTTATCGTTGGAACTGTTGCTTTCGACGCCATTGAGACACCTTTTGGAAAAACAGATAAAATCCTGGGGGGTGCTGCTACCTATATCGGACTTGCGGCCTCACAATTTGAAGCCGATGGCGCCATAGTTTCGGTAGTTGGGGGTGATTTTCCGCAGCAATATATCGATATGTTCAGGGCAAAGGGAATGAATGTAGACGGACTGGAAATTATTCAGGAGGGTAAGACATTTTTCTGGAGTGGAAAGTACCGCAACGACATGAATTCCAGGGATACACTGGTTACCGAACTGAATGTTTTGGAAAACTTCGATCCTAAGGTCCCTCCAAATTATACAGACGCCGAAGTTGTGATGCTTGGTAATTTGCATCCGTTGGTGCAGCTTAGTGTGATCAGGCAGATGTCTAACCCCAAGCTCATCGTGCTCGACACCATGAACTTTTGGATGGATAATACGCTGAAAGAACTCTTGGAGGTAATTGCAGAAGTGGATGTAATAACTATTAACGATGAGGAAGCAAGGCAACTTACAGGGGAATATTCATTAGTTGTTGCCGCGCGGGAGATAATGAAGAAAGGGCCGCGATTCGTCGTGATTAAAAAAGGGGAACACGGAGCGCTGTTGTTTCATCAGAATGACGTGTTTTTCGCACCGGCATTACCGCTTGAAGAGGTGTTCGATCCTACGGGGGCCGGAGACACTTTTGCGGGTGGATTTACAGGTTACCTTGCGAAAACGGGTGATTACAGCTATGAGAACATGAAGAATGCAATTATCTACGGAGCGGCGCTGGCATCATTCTGTGTTGAACGATTTGGAACCGAAAGGTTAGTCGATCTTCAGGCGCCCGAGGTAAGGAAAAGGCTTCGGCAATTCCAGCAGCTCACACAATTTGACATTGAATTAACTTAAATACACGCCCTGAGGAATCGGGGCGCTTTAGACTTAACCTTTACTGCAGATCATGAGTGACGCTTTAAAACACGAGTGTGGTATCGCAATGATACGGCTGTTAAAACCGCTGGACTACTACAAGGACAAGTACGGCACTGCTTTCTACGGGGTGAATAAAATGTACCTGATGATGGAAAAGCAGCATAACCGCGGGCAGGACGGTGCCGGTTTTGCCAGCATCAAGTTGGATGTTTCACCCGGCGAACGATACATCAGTCGAATTCGGAGTAACGCGGCTCAGCCCATTCAGGATATCTTCGCTCAGATCAACGAGCGTATAAACCTCGAGTTCGAGAGCCATCCCGAATACATAGAAGATGTTAGCGCACAAAAGAAACACATCCCTTACATTGGTGAGCTCTACTTAGGCCATGTGAGGTACGGAACCTTTGGCATTAACAGCGTAGAAAATGTGCACCCCTTCCTCCGGCAGAATAACTGGATGCACAGAAACCTCATCATTGCGGGGAATTTCAATATGACCAATACCACCGAGCTGTTCAGTAATTTGATCAAGCTGGGGATGCATCCCAAGGAAAAAGCCGATACGATTACAGTGATGGAAAAAATAGGACATTTTCTGGACGATGCTGTAAGAAAACTGTATAAGAAGGCCAAAGCCAATGGGATGAATAAAATGGAAGCTTCCCCCTATATAGCTGAAAAACTGAATATTGCAAAGATCCTGAAAAAGTCGGCGAGGGACTGGGACGGTGGTTATGCCATGGCGGGTTTACTGGGCCATGGAGATTCGTTTGTGCTGCGCGACCCGGCCGGGATAAGACCGGCCTATTACTACAAAGACGATGAAGTGATAGTGATTGCTTCAGAGAGGCCGGCCATTCAAACAGTATTTAACGTTCCTTTCGAGGATATTCACGAGATCAGCCCCGGGCATGCCGTAATCATTAAGAAGAACGGGGAGTTTTCAGAAAAGCAAATCCTCCAACCTCTGGAGCGAAAATCCTGTTCTTTCGAACGAATTTACTTTTCACGGGGAAGTGATACTGAAATATACCAGGAACGAAAAGAATTAGGCAGACTGGTAATGCCGAGGGTGTTGGACGCGATTAACAGGGATACCGAAAATACTGTCTTCTCGTTTATTCCCAATACCGCTGAAACTTCTTTTTATGGAATGCTCGACGCGGCGCAGAACGAACTGAATAAACAAAAGAACGAGGCCATTTTAAAAGAAGGTGCCGGATTGACCAACGAGCGACTGGAAGAAATCCAGGCCCATAAGATACGCACCGAGAAAATTGCGATAAAAGACGTTAAGCTTCGCACGTTTATTACCGAGGATAGTAGTAGAGATGACCTGGTTGCTCATGTATACGACGTTACCTATGGCGTTGTTAGGCCTAATGACAACCTGGTAATAATCGATGACAGTATAGTGCGAGGTACTACTTTAAAGAAGAGTATCTTAAAAATGCTTGACCGACTGCATCCTAAGCAGATCATTGTAGTGTCTTCAGCACCACAAATACGGTATCCGGATTGTTACGGAATTGACATGGCGAGGCTGGAAGATCTGGTCGCTTTTCAGGCTGCGTTGCAATTACACAAAGAGCGCGGAACGGAAGATATTCTGGAAAAGATATATAAAAAGGCCAAAAAGGCGCTTACACAGGAAAGTTCGGAAGTAATAAATCATGTGAAGGAATTATACGATCCGTTTACAGACGAGGAAATATCTAATAAGATTGCGACTATTATAAGTGATGAAAGTATAGGTGCCGAAGTTAAATTGATATTTCAGTCTGTAAACGACCTTCACAAGGCTTGTCCGAAGAATCTCGGCGACTGGTATTTTACCGGCAACTATCCTACCGATGGAGGTAGAAAAGTTGTGAACAGGGCTTACGTTCACTTTTACGAAGGGAATCCGGAGCGGGCTTATTAACAATTCCTCCATACATCTTTTCTCAAAAAAAGTGCTGTTCAACGAAGATTCGAGGACTTCATCTAAAAGTAGGAAAAGGCTTATTAATTTGTCGGATTATCGTCTATATTTGCGCTATACCATAGCATAAGTAGGTTAAGTTCATGGTAAGATTTGGGGCAAAAAAGGTGAACACTTGTTCACCTTTTTTTTTGGCCCAAATCTCCGGGGTGGTGAGCTGCGACAGCAGCGAGGCGTTTCCCACTCACTCGAACACTTGTTCACTTTTTTTTTTGGCCCAAATCTCCGGGGTGGCAAGCTGCGACAGCAGCGAGCCGTATCCCACCCTCTCAAACACTTGTTCATCTTTTTTACTTCACTCTCCTGGGGAGGCTGCAACCAATATCACACGCTCTCGTTCACTCATTTATCTTTTTCCCCAGGTGCTGCAACCAAAGTTTCCCACTCACTCGAACACTTGTTCTCTTTATGTCCAACTCCCAAGGGTGTTGGCAAAGCAACAGCCGTATCACATCCTTCAGACCACTTGTTCATTTTATGATATTCTATTATTCTCTTTCTGTGCAGACAGATCAGTAGCGAGGTGTGTCACATTCACAGAAAACTCTCAATGCCGTCACTATTCTCCATGGTCTCGTAACGAGGCGTTTCCCACTCACTCGAAAACCAGCTGCCGTAATCGACGTATCATACCCTTTCGAACACCGGCTCACCATTTTATCATTAATACAAAATTGGGGATAAGATGTTATCCCAGTTTGGAAAGTGCGCTACATTCGGCTGGTATAATAAATTGATTACAAAATGTATCGGATAAGGTTATTTCAGCTAAGAATCTTTGCGAATATTTCAGTAAAAATCATAAAAAACTCCTACATTTATTACCATATACTACTAAAATTGAGGGATATTCCTAATAAATTTGTCTTTTCAACGAAAAAACAGGTGCTTGGTCTAAAATTTACAATTTCAAAATTATTATTCACATATATTTGAATTATACCATAGCATAAGTAGGTTAAGTTCATGGTAGATTTGGGGCAAAAAAAGGTGAACTCTTGTTCACCTTTTTTTATTGCACCAAATCTCCGGGGTGGCGAGCTGCGATAGCAGCGAGCCGTATCACCTCTTCTCCAAACACTTGTTCACCTTATGTTTTATTACCCGGATGCTGAGAGGTCAGTAAGGAGCTGTATCAAATTCATACAAAACTTTCGTTCCCTTTACTAATATTCACTGCTTCACAGCGAGTCGTATCACCCCCTCTCGAACACTTGTTCACTTTATGTCCAACTCTCAAAGGTGTTGACGGAGCAGCAGTCGTATCACATCCTTCACAACACTTGTTCACCTTATGTTTTATTATCCGGATGCTGAGAGGTCAGTAAGGAGCTGTATCAAATTCATACAAAACTTTCGTTCCCTTTACTAATATTCACTGCTTCACAGCAAGGCGCTTTCCACCCTCTCGAACACTCGTTCACTTTATGTCCAACTCTCAAAGGTGTTGACGGAGCAGCGAGCCGTATCACCTCTTCTCCAAACACTTGTTCACCTTACGTTTTATTACCCGGATGCTGAGAGGTCAGTAAGGAGCTGTATCAAATTCATACAAAACTTTCGTTCCCTTTACTAATATTCACTGCTTCACAGCGAGTCGTATCCCACTCTCTCGAACTCTTGTTCACCTTTTTTTATTGCACCAAATCTCCGGGGTGGCGAGGCGTATCACATCCGCCTTGAATACTCGTTATCCTTATCAAATTTATCCTGACTGGTGCTGCATGCAATTATTATCTACCTACCTCATTCAATACCGAAGTATACTTTTTTAAATATTTGAGGATGATATATAAAATTCCTGTCGAGATAGCCCCGATGTATGTCCACTTATCTTCTATTAATAGTGTGCCTTCTTCAATAAACTCACGTAAGGATTCGAAAATTAAAAACAATAGAAATAAGGCAAAAAGTCCGTTTTTTTAATGTAAAACGTCAAAATTTCTGAAAATCAAGTTATTAAATCCTATTTGCTGCTTGTTGTTAGAAACTATTCTTTTATGGTAAATCCAACCGGGGCTTTTAAAGTTCCATAGTCATACATATTAATGTAAATCGAAATTGTATCTCTGGCTCCCTCCCATGTAACACGATAATTATCTAACATAACAGCGCCAAAACCAAAAGGGTCATTTTTACTTTCAATCGGACAGCAGCTTCCAGCTCTATAATATGAGATGCTTTCTCCATTTGGACCAGCTAAAGCATTTAGAAATCTTCTTTCATTAAGCGGCCCTTCTTTTTTATCGACCCCACCAACTTGAATCGGATTATTCTGTGAAAAGCCATATGTAGGGTCATTCGAAATCTCTGTTAATTCAAAAGTTTGATTATTCTTCAACTTGGTTTGAACTGTTCGCTTCGTACTAGAACACGAAACAACTAATGCAAAAATTCCGATGTAAACTATAGTTTTCATATTTCAGTTTTAATTGTTGCTAACTATTAATTTCAATTCAAGTATACAACTTTCCTCACTTAGAAGGACAAAATTACGCCCGCCTTTAATCCCCGTTATCATTCCAATGGTTCCGATTGAATCAATGTGTGTTTCCTCTCAATGGTCACCATTCTGCAATAAAAAGACCGCTTATTTTACAAAAATAAGCGGCCAATTATCTGAAATATTGCGTGCTGTTATTTATTCTTTTGATATCTCGCAGCTACCTCTTCCCAATTGATCACGTTAAAAAATGCGTTTACGTAATCGGGACGTCGGTTCTGATAGTTGAGGTAATAGGCGTGCTCCCAAACATCAAGACCTAAAATTGGCGTTCCGCCACAACCTACATCCGGCATGAGCGGGTTGTCCTGGTTAGGAGAAGAACAAATCTCTACCCTTCCTCCCTTGTGCACGCACAGCCAGGCCCATCCTGAACCAAAACGCGATTTCGCTGCATTGGAAAACTCTTCCTTAAACGCTTCAAAGTTGCCAAATGCCGACTTAATAGCATCTGCTACTTCACCTTCCGGCTGACCGCCTCCATTTGGAGACATAATTTCCCAAAAGAGGTTGTGATTGTAATAACCCCCTCCATTGTTCCTTAATGCCTTGTTCTTCATGTCCAGGTTAATAAGGATGTTTTCTATGGTCTTACCTTCGTTTTCGGTACCTTCTATAGCGGCGTTCAAATTGTTTGTATAGCCCTGATGGTGTTTTCCGTGATGGATTTCCATCGTTCTGGCATCGATATGAGGTTCCAGTGCATCATATGCGTATGGAAGTTTTGGAAGTTCGAATGACATAATATGTGGTTTTTTGGTTATTATTTTATTGATATTCAAAGGTAGCCAATCTTGTAGTTGTAAACTGTTATAGAATTTATAAGATTTTTATTCCTGAATAGATTTAAATTATAGTTCGCCAGAACCATTTCCTTTATTTAATTTAGTGAAAAACTATAAGCTTGTCCACTAAACCCGCTTTCCAACTATACAACGCTTCCGCGGGCAGCGGAAAAACCTACACCCTGGTTCGGGAGTATTTAAAACAGCTGCTGCAAGCCACTTCCAACGATTACTATAAATCGCTGCTTGCAATAACCTTTACAAATAAGGCGGTGGCCGAAATGAAACAGCGAATCATCGGACATCTCACCGAATTTTCAAAAACGGACTCTTTGTCTAAGCCCCCGGCTATCATGTTACAGCTGGCAAAGGAATGCGATCTGAGTCTTGAAGAAATCGCTGTTAAGTCTGAGGCCATACTACATCATATTCTACATAATTATGCCGGCTTCAGCGTTGAAACCATAGATGGCTTTAATCACAGACTTATTCGCACCTTTGCAAAAGATCTTCATATCGCCTCCAATTTTGAAGTCACGCTGGAGGAAGATCAACTGTTGGAACAAGCTGTAGATCAACTATTGAGCAAAGCCGGGGAAGATAAACAAATAACCAGCAGACTGGTTGAGTTCACACTTCAGAAAACAGACGATGATCGGTCCTGGGATATTTCCAGGGATATTTCTGAAGCCGCCAAAATTCTCTTTAGCGAAAACGACAGTGCCATAGTGAACGGATTCCGCGAAATGTCTCTTGCCGATTTTGTCGCCATCGAAAACTCGTTGCGATCCGACATCGAAGATCTAACCAACTCCATCGAACGTATCGCCGCTCAAACGCTGCAGCTTATAGAAGAGAGTGGCTTGCAGCATGACGATTTTAGCGGAGGATATTTCCCAAAGTATTTTGTTAACCTGCGCGAGGGAAAAACCGACCGCTACGAAGCCAAATGGCAGCAGGAGCTTTGGGAAAAACCGCTCTACCCCGGCAGGGTGCTGAAAAACGACCCGCATACCGCCCAGGTGATGGATGAGTTAGCCACACAGTTTGCAGAGACCTTTCAGCGGAGTAAAGAACTTGTTTTTCGAAGGAAACTGCTGGAGAACATACTAAAGAACCTCATCCCATTATCGGTCATAAATCTGGTCAGGCAGCAAATTGACCATATTAAGGAAGAAGAAAACATCCTGCCAATTTCCGAATTCAACCAAATCATCAATAAGGAAATAAAGCACCAGCCGGCTCCCTTTATATATGAACGGCTTGGAGAGCGTTATAAGCATTTCTTTATCGATGAATTCCAGGATACTTCCTTACTGCAATGGGAAAACCTCATTCCCCTTATCGACAATGCACTTTCCCAGGAATATACAGATGGCAGGCGGGGTAGCTTGCTGCTTGTTGGAGATGCAAAGCAATCTATCTACAGGTGGCGTGGGGGACTGCCGGAGCAGTTTATTGCATTGTACAACAAGGGGAACCCCTTTTCGGTGGAAGACAAACACATAGAAAATCTGGAGACCAACTTCCGAAGTAAAAAAGAGATCATAGAATTTAACAATGCCTTCTTCAGCAGGCTCGCCAACTGTTTTAATGATGAGTTGCACAATGAATTGTACACGATTGGCAATCGGCAACAAAGTACAGACAAGACCGGGGGCTTCGTTCACCTTGAATTTGTTCAGACCGAAACAAAGGATGATTTGGCCGCAGCATACGGGGAGAAAATCGTAGGCACAATTGACGCCTTGAGACGCAGGAAATTCAGTTTTTCCGATATCTGTATCCTCACCAGAACCAAGCAGGAAGGTATCAGCACAGGGGAGCATCTTATGGAACAAGGAATACCCGTGGTGTCTTCAGAAAGCCTGATGTTGCGACATTCACCATTGGTAAATTTTCTTGCAGACTGCCTTCAGTTAAAAACCTTTCCCGGCAATGATGAGGTAAAAACAAGAATTCTGATGTTTCTTTACGATCATTTACAACCAGAGCTCCCACTTCACGCTTTTTTAAAAAAATTCTTCCCTTCGGAAGCTGCCGATTTCGAGACTGTACTGGCGGATTTCGGTATAAGTTTCAGCTTCGACAGCATGAATTCCCTCTCGCTTTACGAACTATGCGAATATTTGATCATTGTTTTCCAACTTCAACCGAGGATCGATGCTTATACCGACGGTTTTTTAGACCTTGTGCATGAGTTCGAAGGACAAGCTTCGGTGCTCAAAACTTCCTTTACCGAGTTCTGGGAACAAAAAAAAGAAAAGGCGGCTATAAGTACGGGGGAAGGGGTAGATGCTGTACGACTTATGACCATACATAAGGCAAAAGGCCTGGAGTTTCCCGTGGTGCTCTTTCCGTACGCCGACCTGGATATTTACAAGGAAATAAAGCCAAAAACCTGGTATCCGGCCGATAATCTTAAACAGGATGTGGAATGTTTTCAGATCGATTTTAAAAAGGAGGTAGCGAATTACGGCAGCCTGGGAAACGAAATTTACACTTTGCGTAGAAATAAACTGCAGCTCGACAACCTGAATTTGCTTTATGTGGCCTTAACGAGGGCAGTAGACGAATTACATATCTTCTGTTCCTATCCCAAGGATTCCAAAGACGGCCAGTTAAAGAAGTATAACCAGTTCTTTTCAGATTTTTTGAAATACCGTGAAATGTGGAAAGACGAACAACTGGTCTATACTTTTGGCCGGGCAAAAGAGGCGAATATTTCTCCAGATATAGCGGCTGTAGCTGAAATCGAGCCTGTTTTTCAAAGTTCATTTCCTTACGAACACAATTTAACCGTAAGCTCCCGAGAAGCCTCACTGTGGCAAAGCGCCGCTTCCGAAGCAATCGAATCAGGCACTCTGTTGCACGATATGATGACCATTATCGAAAAAAAAGATGATATTGAGGTCCTTTCAGAAAAACTCCGGGAGTCTAATCTCTATACCCGGGAAGAAATAAATTCCCTCATTTCCAGAATAAATACCCTTACCGATCACTCAGAGCTCAGTCATTATTACGATGGAAACGACCGTGTTGAGAACGAACGCGATATTATTACTTCGGGCGGAGAGATTTTAAGGCCGGATCGCCTGAATTTTCATCCCGATGGCTCGGTTACGGTGATCGATTACAAGACAGGCGGGGAAAATCCTGCGCATACACAACAATTACAACAGTACGCAGCTGCTATTAATGAGATGGGATTTGTTGTGAGGGATATGGTGATTATATATATTTCCGACCAGCAAATTCTGATAAATAAACTTTAAATTTGGGTCGCAAAACACCATAGACTATGTACGGAAAAATAAAAGAACACCTGCAAGCTGAACTGCAGGAAATAAAGGAGAATGGATTGTTTAAAAAAGAGCGGATTATCACGTCTTCTCAGGATGCCGAAATCACTATTTCCTCCGGCGAGAAGGTTATAAATTTCTGCGCGAATAATTACCTGGGGCTGTCGTCTCATCCCGAAGTGATCAAAGCCGCCAAAGACACCCTTGATTCTCATGGTTTCGGGATGTCTTCTGTTCGCTTTATCTGCGGAACCCAGGACATTCACAAAACCCTTGAAAAAAAGATCGCAGACTATTATCAAACCGAAGACACTATACTATACGCCGCTTGTTTCGATGCTAACGGCGGAGTGTTCGAGCCTTTATTAGGCCCTGAAGATGCTATTATTTCCGATTCGCTGAACCACGCATCGATTATCGATGGGGTGCGACTGTGTAAAGCGGCGAGATATCGTTATGCGAACAGCGATATGGAGGACCTGGAAAAACAGCTGATCGCAGCAAATGAGAACGGAGCACGTTTTAAGATTATAGTTACAGACGGTGTCTTTTCCATGGATGGGCTGGTTGCGCCACTCGACACAATTTGCGACCTGGCAGAGCAATACGACGCTATGGTGATGATTGACGAATGCCATGCGGCGGGATTCATCGGCGAAACGGGCCGAGGGACGCTGGAAGAGAAGAATGTAATGGGTAGAGTTGATATTATCACCGGCACATTGGGCAAGGCCCTGGGGGGTGCCATGGGCGGTTATACGACAGGTAAAAAGGAAATAATAGAGATGCTTAGACAGCGCTCGCGACCCTACTTATTCTCAAATTCGCTGGCCCCCGCGATTGTGGGAGCATCGATCAAGGTTTTCGATATGCTGTCCACCAATACCGAACTAAGAGATAAACTTGCCGAAAACACCGAATATTTTAAAAAGGGAATGAAAGAGGCAGGCTTCGATATCATAGACGGGGATTCGGCCATAGTGCCGGTAATGCTCTATGATGCCCAGCTTTCACAGACCATGGCAGATATGCTTCTGGAAGAAGGAATTTACGTTATTGGTTTCTTTTATCCGGTAGTCCCCAAGGGTAAGGCGAGAATACGGGTTCAACTCTCGGCAGCACACGAACGCGAACACCTCGACAAGGCCATAAGTGCCTTTGTAAGAGTGGGTAAGAAACTGGAAGTTATATAGCTTTCAGCACCTATATTTAGTACGATTTCCGCATTAATTTATAAAAATTTTAATAGATTTGCTTTTGTTTATAAGTTTTAACAACTTACTTTTGCTCTAATTAACACTTAAAATTAAACATTCGAATATGAAACATCTTAACACTTTTTTAGTTGCTACCTTATTGCTTTTAGGCGTTGGGGTATCAAATGCACAAGACGAAAATAACCCTTGGGCTATCGAAGTTGGCGTAAACGCAGTTGATGTTTACCCGGTTGGTATAGAGGAAGAGGGAAGATTTCCTAGTATGATTAATGGCCTTCCTGTGAAGGGTGAATTATTTGACGAATATTTCAATGCCACAGATCACTGGAATATCCTTCCTTCAGTTTCTAGAGTTTCCGTTGGTAGATACATCGGTAGTGGATTTGTATTCACCGCTGCTGGATCTGTAAACAAGATCGACAAGATTGGAGACTTTAGAATTGACGATGTAACCTATTACTCCGTAGATGGTGAAATCGAGTACAGCATGAGAGACCTAATTAATGGTCCTGGCGGATGGTTCGATCCAACTATTGGTGTTGGTGGTGGTTACACATGGGTTGACGACATCGGATTCGGTACGGCTAACGTTTTGGCCGGAGTTCGTTTCTGGGTTGCTGAAAACCTTGCATTTAGCTTCCAGTCTGCTTATAAGCATGCTTTCGAAGATAGCTACGGTATTAAGCACTTCCAGCATTCTGTAGGTGTTATGTTCAAATTCGGTGGAAAAGATACAGATGGCGATGGAATCTACGATCAAGACGACGAATGTCCGGAGACTCCCGGTCTTCCGGAATTCAACGGTTGTCCTGACACAGACGGTGACGGAATCGAAGACAGAAAAGATGCCTGTCCTAACACTCCTGGTCTAGCTGAATTCAACGGATGTCCTGACACAGATGGTGACGGTATCCCAGATCCTCAGGATGCATGTCCTACAGTAGCAGGAATCGCTGCACTTAACGGATGTCCTGATGCAGACGGTGATGGAATCACTGATGCTGAAGATGCTTGTCCTAATACTCCGGGTCCTGCAGCCAACAATGGTTGCCCATGGCCAGACCGTGACGGTGACGGCGTACTAGACAAAGACGATCAGTGTCCGGATGTACCAGGTACTGTTGCTAACAACGGATGTCCTGAAGTAACCGTAGAGATCATCAAACAATTGAACGAGTTCTCTAAAACTATTCTGTTCGACTACGATAAAGCTACAATCCGTCAGGAATCTTACGGTGCGCTTCAGAGTATCGCCGACATTATGAAAGAGTATCCAAATACTACTTTCCATATTGAAGGACACACAGATAGCAGAGGTAGTGATTCTTATAACCAAGGTCTGTCTGAAAGAAGAGCAGCCTCAGTTATGCAATATCTAACTACTATTGGTATGCCATCAAACAGATTGACTTCTGCAGGTTATGGTGAATCAAGACCAGTTGCAACTAACAATACTGCAGCCGGAAGACAACAAAACAGACGTGTGGAAATTTCGCTTCAGAAATAATCACCTCTAAATAAATTGGAAAACGCCTCCCGATAACGGAGGCGTTTTTTATTTTTAGGCCATGGTATCTTTTCTGGATGAAACTATCGATTCAATACTGGGCAAACACGCTCAAATCTCGGAATTAACCATCGTACTTCCCAGCAAAAGAGCAGGTGCTTTCTTTAAACATATCCTTCGAAAAAAGATTCGCAAAACCACATTTCTTCCGAAGATCATCTCCATCGAAGAATTCGTGGAATCTATAGCAGACCTCCGCATCATTGACTCATCCCAGGTAATCCTGAAAAGCTATGTAGCGTACTTACAAACCGATTCAATTAAAGAAAAGGAAGCGTTCGATACCTACGTCGGCTGGATACAAACCCTGCTGAATGACTTCAACGAACTTGACCGCTATCTGGTGGACACTAAATCGTTCTTCGATTATCTGAACAGCATCAAGGCGCTTGAAAAATGGAAGGTCGACGACCAGCAAAGCGATCTTATTACAAATTATCTGTCCTTTTGGAAAAGCCTGCCTGAATTCTACGAAAACCTTCAGCAGTCTTTACTTTCTGAAGGAATTGGATACCAGGGATTGGTTTACCGAAAAGCCACCGAAGAACTCGAACACTACCTGGCTTCCCACAGCCACCAAACCCACATATTCATTGGTTTTAACGCGCTGAATACCGCAGAAGAAACCATTATTAAAGAGATTCTCGAAATCGGTAACTCGGAAATCTATTTCGATGCCGAAAAATATTTCTTTGAAGCTTCTCAACACAGCGCAGCTTCGTTCATGTCGGATTATTTTAAAAAGTGGAAATACTATCGCACCCACAAACCTCAGCTCGGAACTAATTTTGAAAAACCCAAAACCATTCAGCTAGTCGAATGCCAGAAAAACATCGCCCAGGTAAAATATGTGGGCGAAATTCTCTCCCGGTTTTCAGAAGAACAATTAAATAATACTGCTGTTGTCCTGGCAGACGAGAGCTTGCTGATTCCCCTCCTCTATTCTCTACCCGCCAATGTGGACACGGTAAACGTTACAATGGGTGTGCCCTTAAAGAATCTGCCAGCAACAAATTTTATTGCGGCCTTATTGAGAATCCATGCCAAACGCCCTTCAGATTTTTATTACAAAGATGTATTCACGCTTTTAAACAATCCGACAGCAGCAACCCTCATTGGCGATACCAATTTCGTGGTGCAAAAACTTTCTTCAGAAAACCGGACCTACATCAGCAAAGAAGACCTGCAAAGTTTGTTTAAAGACGATAAGGTGAAGGTGGTGGAACTTATTTTCGGGGACTGGGCCAATAAGGCAGAGACTGCGATACAAAATTGTTTAAGTATACTTTTACTCGCAAAAGATCGCCTTAACAATAACCCTCTTGAAAAAGTACTGATCTTCGAATTACATAAGATCCTCCTGTCGTTAGAGAAGCAAAGTAGTTCTTACCCCCATATAAAAACCCTTAAAACCCTTAATTCTTTATTCCTGGAGGCCATAGGAAGCGCAAGTATGGATTTGAAGGGAGATGCCTACTCTGGGCTTCAGGTTATGGGAGTGTTGGAAACCCGTGTGCTCGATTTCGAAAATGTTATCATAACCTCAGTTAATGAAGGTGTATTGCCGGCGGGTAAATCGCAGGCCTCTTTTATTACCTACGACCTTAAATCTCAATACGGACTACCGTCATATTCCGATAAGGATGCCATTTATACCTATCATTTCTACCATTTACTGCATCGATCGTCCAGGGTTTGGTTGTTATACAACAATCATTCTGAAGGGCTAAATGCGGGAGAGAAAAGCAGGTTCGTACTACAATTACAGCTTGAGGGTCATCCTAAGCATGCGGTTCACACATCCGTATTAACACCTAAAACAGGGATCGATACCTCAACTAAGCGAACCATTGAGAAAACAGCCGATGTGTTGGACAGAATCAAGGAAATAGCGCAAAAGGGTTTTTCACCTTCTGCTCTTACTGCCTACATACGTAATCCAATCGATTTTTATCTACAACGCATCCTAGGTATTTCGGAGAACGACCAGCTTGAAGAAACAGTGGCTTATAATACGTTGGGCACCATTGTGCATAACGCATTGCAGCGTTTTTATGAGCCCCTGGAGGGATCAGACCTTGAGCTGCATCATCTGGACGGGATGAAACAAAATATACATGAAGAGGTAACACGACAGTTTCATGAAATATTCAAAAAAGGAACATTTTCCAAAGGTAAGAACCTGTTGATTTTCGAGGTGGCAAAGCGATATCTGGAAAACATGGTGGCTCTTGACGAAGCCTGTATACGCAATGGCGACAAGATTAAAATCCTATGGATCGAAAAAAAATTCCATACGCGTATAGAAACAGATGAATTGGAGGCCGGGGTTTTCCTAAGGGGGACTGTAGACCGTGTAGATGAATTTAACGGTACCCTCAGGGTGATCGACTATAAAACCGGCAATGTCCAACAAGGCGACGTGGAACTTATCAGCTGGGATGAGCTTACCTCCGATTATAAATACAGCAAGGCCTTTCAGGTACTTGCGTATGCCTATATGATCAGCAAAGAAAGGGAAGTTAACAGCATGGAAGCCGGTATTATATCCTTTAGGAATATGAGTGGTGGTTTTCTCAAATTCGCGACCAAATCGAGCTCTCACAGTCGTGTGAAGCAACAACAGCTTACCGATGAAACGATGAAGGACTTTGAACGGGAATTACGGAAGCTGGTCTCCGAACTATTTAATCCCGGGATACCGTTCACGGAAAAAGAAGTTTAATTTTTGTAAATGCGCAGAATTAATGAAAAATTAGTATTTTCGCATCCCGATTGGGGCATTAGCTCAGCTGGCTAGAGCGTTTGGCTGGCAGCCAAAAGGTCATCGGTTCGACTCCGATATGCTCCACATCAAGCAGAAAACCAGTACGAAAGTGCTGGTTTTTTTAGTTCCGAAGTAATCCGGGCTGGCCCGAGAATTCGACGGAACTAAAGAAAGGACATTGGAACAATGGCCGGTTTTCTATTTGCAGCAGCGGGGCTGTGAGGCCGGGTAAAACCACTCCGATATGCTCCACATCAAGCAGAAAACCAGTACGAAAGTGCTGGTTTTTTTAGTTCCGGAGAATCCGGGCTGGCCCGAGTATTCGAAGGAACTAAAGAAAGGACATTGGAACAATGGCCGGTTTTCTATTTGCAGCAGCGGGGCTGTGAGGCCGGGTAAAACCACTCCGATATGCTCCACATCAAGCAGAAAACCAGTACGAAAGTGCTGGTTTTTTTATATCTTTAATTTCCAAACCAAATAATTGAATATGGGAGTAGGTGGACTTGCCGTAGCCAGCATTTTATTTTGTCTTCTTATGATGCTCTTTATAGAGATCAAGGAACGACTTTAGAAGTATAGATTTTTCCGCTTTTGCGATCGAGGACTGAATTTTAGTTCACAGACTAAGACCCTGTTATAACAAGCAGAGGTTTGGATGTATAGAATTCCTTTTTCAGTACCGTATTCTTTTCCCACAACTTCTGAAAAAAGCCCCGTTTTCTCCTTACAACACATAAAATATCGGGATTATGAGATTGAAAGTGTTCCAGCACCCCGTGATAGATCGTTGCATTATCTGTTTCCCTGAACGAGGCAGCTAATTCGCGCAAGTCGGGATCTATTTCCATTTCTCTGTTGGCACTATCCGGCGTTTTAACCCGAAGCACATGCAGTTTGGCAGAAAACAATTTAAGCAGGTCGCGCAAGGGTTTTAACTCTTTCGGGCTTCCAAAACTCGGTTGTTTAACCGCCAGTAAAATGGACTCGGCCTTTCGGAATAAAAAATTTCTGGGGACGATCAACAAAGGGATCTCTGTTTGTTTCACCAATTTTCCCGTGACACTGCCCAGGTACACCTCATCCCTGATGTCCACACTCTGTGGGCACAGTATGATAAGATCTATATTGAGTTGTTTGGACACTCTGGCAATTCCTTCAAACGGATCTCCCTTGATGGGTTTGGCAATTACCTCAACCCCCTGGGTGTCCACTGCATTAAGCACTTCCTCCAATTGAGCCTCGTTCTCTTCCATGGCAAACTGGGTTACCTTACTCATTCCCCCGGCCTTGGACATTGCTTTATAGATATTGATCAAATACACCGTGGCCCCGCTCATAGTAGCGAAGTTTACCGCGTACTTAAGATTATTTATCCCGTTTTCTGTAGACCCTACAGGTACCAAAATATTTTTCATACCCAACTCAATTTCGATTTTCTTTATTTTAGCAAAATTACGCTTTAAAATGTTAAGAAAAGCCTTACCCTCCGAAATCGATACTATACTTGATCTCACCAAGGCCTGTGGTAAAAAAATGGCCTCAGGGGGAATTTACCAATGGAACGAACACTATCCAGATAGGAAGACCCTGGAAAACGATGTAAATCGTGGAGAATTGTATGTAATAACTTCTGAAGAATCGATTGTTGGATGTATCGTGATATCAACATTTCAGGACCTGGTGTACAAACAGGTAAAATGGCTAACAGCCGACGGAAACAACTATTACATTCACCGACTTGCAGTACATCCCGAACATCAGAAGAAGGGTTATGCCCGAAAAGCCATGGATTTTGCCGAAGCCCTCGTTCTACGCAACAAGGGCGTTTCAATAAGACTGGACACCTTCAGTAAAAACCATAGAAATCAGCGTTTTTACGAGGCCAGAAAATACATAAGACTGGAAGAAATCCATTTTCCCAAGCAAAGCGAATACCCTTTTTACTGTTATGAACTGGTGCTATGAACGGTCCTCACGTATTTTTCAAATCAGACCTTCGGGATTAATTTCTGAAGTAATGGTTACTTTTGCAACTTGAAAGCACTAAAAACCGATATTTCCTTCAAGCGGATTCAGCAACTTGCCATACCCGCAATCTTATCCGGAATCGCAGAACCCGTCCTGTCGAGCACTGATGCTGCCATAGTGGGTAATATTCCTGAGTTTGGTACAGAATCGCTGGCTGCAGTGGGAATTGTAGGATCATTTCTATCCATGCTTATCTGGATCCTTGCACAAAGCAGGAGTGCGATCTCGGCCATCGTTTCCCAAAACCTGGGAGCGGGAAAACTTAAAGAACTCAACAAATTCCCTGCACAGGCCATTTATTTTAACATCGCGCTTAGTATCATTGTACTCTCTTCTACCTATTTTTTTGCCGAAGCTATCTTTAAACTGCTGAATGCCGAAGGTCTTATTCTCGATTTTAGCCTGGATTATTATTATATCCGGGTATGGGGCTTTCCGTTAACCTTATTCACTTTCGCAGTATTTGGCATTTTTAGGGGTTTACAAAACACCTATTGGCCTATGACAATAGCCATAACAGGGGCGGTGATCAACATAGGCCTGGATTTTGCCCTGGTATACGGGATCGAGGGGTTTCTACAACCGATGAACATCAAGGGCGCTGCCTGGGCCAGTCTGATCGCACAAGCAATCATGGCGCTGATGTCTTTGGTGCTTTTACTCAAAAAAACCGAAGTTTCTTTGCGATTAAGGTTTCCGCTACACCCGGAGATCAACAGGTTGGTAAGTATGAGTTTTAACCTCTTTGTTCGTTCCCTGGCCCTAAACGCTGCCCTGATGCTGGCAGTGAGGGAGGCCACAGGCCTTGGTAAGGAATACATCGCAGCCCATGCCATTGCAATCAATATCTGGCTCTTTTCTGCATTCTTTATAGACGGTTATGGGGCAGCAGGCAACATTCTTGGTGGTAAACTGCTTGGAGCCGGGGACTACAACTCTCTTTGGAAGCTCACAAAACGCGTTAATCTTTACAATCTCGTAGTAACCAGTATACTGGTGGTGGCCGGGCTGATTTTCTATGAGCCGCTGGGCAGGCTCTTTAATAAGGACACCGAGGTCTTAACGATCTTTTACGGCATGTTCTTTATGGTGCTTATCAGTCAGCCGCTTAACGCACTCGGTTTTACCCTGGACGCGATCTTTAAAGGCCTGGGTGAGATGAAATATCTCCGAAACGTACTTCTCGGGGCCACGCTGTTTGGCTTTATCCCCGTCTTATATCTGGCCCGATATCTTGAATGGGGGTTAACCGGTGTATGGCTGGCCATACTGATTTGGATTGGCTACAGGGCCGTTGCACTGCTGATTAAATACAGGAATAAATACCTGCCTTTAGTAGAAAAATAAATACTTTTACATAATTCTGAAGTCGATATGAATAAAATTCGAATCACCAAACAATTCAATTTCGAAACCGGCCACGCATTATACGGTTACGATGGCAAATGCCGAAATGTGCACGGACACAGCTATAAATTGTCCGTAACGGTTATCGGCAACCCAATCGATGATTCGGCTAATGTAAAGTATGGAATGGTGATCGATTTCAGCGATTTGAAAAGGATCGTCAAAGAAGAAATAGTAGATGTGTTCGACCATGCGACCGTCTTCAATAAAAATACGCCTCATGTTGAATTAGCGCAAGAGCTCGAATCACGTGGGCACAATGTTCTTCTGGTCGATTACCAACCTACCAGCGAAATGATGGTGATTGATTTCGCACAAAAAATAAAGCAACGCCTGCCTGAAAATGTGGAATTGCACTCCTTAAAACTGCAGGAAACCGAATCCAGTTATGCTTCCTGGTTCGCTTCCGAGAATTAATGGAATGTACTGTCTCTGTAAAGTCATAAGCAATCCCATTCGTCCTAACTCAGACTGTTTTTCTCTATCTTTGAACCATGCAGATCCCAGCAGGTAAAAAAATTTACTTTTCAAGCGATAACCATTTGGGTGCTCCTACTCCTGAAGCCAGTTTGCCGCGGGAGAAGAAATTTGTACGCTGGCTCGACACCGTAAAAGAAGATGCAGCAGCCATATTTCTATTAGGCGACCTCTTCGATTTTTGGTTCGAGTATAAAACGGTTGTCCCCCGTGGATTTGTGAGAGTGCTTGGTAAACTCGCGGAACTAAGCGACAGCGGCATCCCGATTCACTTTTTTGTGGGAAACCACGATCTGTGGATGCGCGATTATTTCGAAACTGAACTCAACATCCCTATCTATCGAGAACCTAAAGAATTTCAGTTTAATGACAAGATATTCCTTATCGGCCATGGTGACGGCAAAGGGCCGGGGGATGTAGGCTACAAACGAATGAAAAAGGTATTCACCAATCCGTTCTTCAAATGGCTATTCAGGTGGCTTCATCCCGAACTGGGCATGCGAATCGCCCAGCATTTGTCGGTAAAGAATAGATTGATCTCCGGGGAAGAGGACAAGAAATTCCTGGGGGAAGAAAACGAGTGGCTGGCTCAATATGCCAGACGCAAACTTGAAAGCAAGCATTACGACTATTTCGTGTTCGGTCACCGACATATGCCTATGACAATTAACGTTTCGGAAAAATCGGTCTATTACAATCTCGGCGACTGGATAAGTCATTATACCTATGGCGAGTTCGACGGAGAAAACTTCAGCCTTAAAGAATTCGAATAATACTTTATTCTTTAATATCCTTTATACGCAATTGAAGGTTTACAATTCCCTGCCATTCATTTTCATCAAGGCTATAGGCTATTTTAAAAGGTTTCCCCCCGCAGGCCACGGATTCCTTATCGCCCAATCCAAACCCTATCCCCGTCAAAGGCCTGCTGCTTCCCTGTCTCACTACCAGGCGTAAATGCGACTTGTCTGAACCTACACATTTTCCCGCCCCGGTATCCATTACATTTTCCGACATAAAGACCGGGTTTTGATTTCCCGGGCCGAAGGGCGCAAATTGTTTCAGTATTCGGTAGAATCGCGGGTTAATTTCAGCCAGATCAATACGGGCATCGATTCTTAATTCGGGCGTTAGCAATAGCGGGTCAATGGTGTCTGAAACAACCCGCTCGAAACTATCTTTAAAGGCCGGGTAATTCTCCTCTTTTAGGGTTAGACCTGCCGCATACATGTGTCCTCCAAACTGTTCGATATGATCGGCGCAACCTTCAAGCGCATTATACACATCGAATCCCCGTACCGATCGGGCAGATGCGGCAAGTTTCTCGCCGCTTTTCGTAAATACCAGGGTTGGGCGGTAATAGGTTTCCGTGAGTCGGGAAGCTACAATCCCGATAACTCCCTTATGCCAGTTTTCATTATAAACTACCGTCGTGAGCCTTTCTTCTTCTTTATTTTCCCTAATCTGTTTTAAGGCCTCTTCGGTAATAAGCTTGTCCGTATCCCGTCTTTCAGTGTTGAATTCTTCGATATCCTTTGCAAATTCATCTGCTTTGGCCTGGACCGTCTCGATCAACAACGATACCGCATGATTGCCGTGCTTCATTCGGCCGGCGGCATTTATCCTGGGAGCAATGATAAAGACCACATCGGTGATATTCAGGGATTTTTTTTTCAGCTGTTTTACAATGGCCTTAAACCCCGGCCTGGGGTTCGAATTGATTACCTTCAAACCGTAATAGGCCAGTACCCTGTTTTCACCGGTAATTGGAACAATATCGGCACCAATGGCTGTAACCACAAGATCGAGGTAGAGCAGCAGGTCTTCAATAGTTTGATCCTTATTATTGGCAAGTGCCTGCACCAGTTTAAATCCTACCCCGCAGCCGCATAATTCTTTGTACGGATAGTTGCAATCGAGTCGCTTCGGGTCCAGCACGGCCACGGCAGCCGGCAACACATCGCCGGGGCGATGGTGGTCGCAAATAATAAAGTCGATTCCCTTCCGGCTTGCATACTCAACTTTATCTATGGCCTTTATTCCACAATCCAGTGCGATGATCAGGCTGAAATCGTTATCTGCCGCGAAATCGATTCCCATAAAAGAAACCCCGTATCCTTCTTCGTAACGATCGGGAATATAGGTGCTCACATGGGGATAATAGGTACGGAGATATGACGACATCAGGGCAACACTGGTTGTGCCATCTACATCGTAATCTCCGTAAATTAGAATATTCTCACCTTCGGCAACAGCTCGTTCTATTCGTGCCACGGCACGATCCATATCCTTCATTAACATCGGGTCGTGAAGATCGGACAATTGGGGTCTAAAGAATTCCTTCGCCTGTTCGAAGGTCTCAATCCCCCTTTGGATAAGTAAAGCGGCTATTACAGGTTCAACTTCTAATGAATTACAAAGCGATTCGACTTTATCAGGGTCGGGTTTAGGTTTAAGATTCCAGCGCATAATGGGTGTTCAACAAATAAAAAGCACAAACTCAAGCTCGTATTGAAGATTGTGAAAGTGATTCTGTGACTGTTATCTGCTTTATTTGATTGAGGAGTTGAACTGTTGTGTAAAAATACAAATTTAAATGATTTTGGAAATTGACTTGCAGTTTTCGTACTTTAGAAAACTCCTAAAAACCATTTCATGCCTCTTGTATCTCCCCTTTCCCCCAATCACGATAATGAAACCAGGCAACTGGCAGAATTCTTCAATGAAACTCTGGGTTTTTGTCCCAATAGTGTGCTTACCATGCAACACCGTCCGGCCATCAGTAAGGCCTTTATAAACCTCAATAAGGCGGTCATGGCCAATGAAGGAAGAGTAACTTCAGCACTAAAGAGGATGATTGCCTGGGTAAGTAGCAATGCAACAGGCTGTCGCTACTGCCAGGCGCATGCCATTCGAGCTGCAGAACGCTATGGTGCCGAACAGGAACAACTGGATAATATTTGGGAATATCGTACCCATCCTGCTTTCAGCAAGGCCGAACGGGCCGCTCTCGACTTTTCACTTGCTGCCTCCCAGGTTCCGAATGCTGTAGACGAGGAAATTAAAAATCGCCTGTATGAACACTGGAACGAAGGGGAGATCGTTGAAATGCTCGGGGTTATTTCCCTGTTCGGATACCTCAATCGCTGGAACGATTCTATGGGTACCTCTATTGAGGACGGGGCGGTAGAAAGCGGAGAAAAATACCTGGGAAAACACGGTTGGAATCAGGGTAAACATCTATAACATGATCCATTCAACGAACGCAAGGTTTATGCTCCTCGGCTTTCTTTCTCTGCTTACACTATCCTGTAATGAGATCATTGAGGAAGTGAGACAGCGGCAGATCGAAACGATTACCTATTCAGACTACACCTACGACATCGATTCTAAAAATCGCAAGGGTTTTCTAGATAAGGAAAATAAGCCAATGACCGGTCACTTTATTGTGGTGCACGATAGCATCAAAGCAGAGGAGTTTCAGTTGAAAGATGGATTTCTTAACGGGCTGCACCGTTTTTATAACAGAGAAGGTGCGCTGGTTTGGGAAAGGCATTTCAGTAATAATATTAGGGATGGCGTACAGAAATCCTTTTATCCCACCGGGGAGCTGAAATCGGAAGTAACATATATCGAAGGTCGCAGAGAATCGGATAAATTGGGTTATGCAGAGGATGGTACAATTATTTACAGACTGACCCGGGAGGGCCACCGGGAGTATGAACATTTCTACATAAACGGGGATCGCCGTGGCAGTCGTTTCAGCAAAGTAATCGATGGAAGTTACTACGATATCATAATTCTCTACACTGCTTTCGGATCAGTGGATGCTATTTTTGGCAAAAAGAAAAACAGCGATGAGCAACAGATCTTTTATTTCGACGAAGAGTACAATAAATTGGAGCCAATAATCTTACTTCAGGCAAAGGTGAAAGCCGCTTATGCATTTGATGTCATGCGATTCAGCGACTGATGCCAATCCATGAACTTCAGAAGTAAAAACCGGAATAATCAATTTATTTTTTTCCCTCCACTATAAGTACGATTTCCCCTTTAGGTGGCTTATTGCGAAAATGATCCTCGACTTCTTTTAGGGTGCCGCGAATGGTCTCCTCATAAACCTTAGTGAGTTCTCTGGACACAGAGACTCTTCGTTCTTCGCCAAAGTAATCTGCAAGCTGCGCAAGCGTCTTCACGAGCTTATGAGGAGATTCGTACAGCACTATCGTCCGCGATTCCTCGGCCAGTAATTGTAAGCGTGTTTGTCGGCCTTTCTTCACCGGTAAAAACCCCTCAAATACAAAACGATCATTTGGTATCCCGCTATTAACCAGTGCGGGAACAAAAGCTGTTGCTCCGGGAAGACAGTCGACCTCTACCCCCCGCTCTATACACGCCCGGGTAAGCAAAAATCCCGGGTCGCTGATGGCCGGGGTCCCTGCATCGCTGATCAAAGCAACGATATCGCCGGCAACTATCCTGTTTACAAGCTGTTCGGTGGTTTTGTGTTCATTGTGCATGTGGTGCGATTGCATGGGGGTTTCAATCGCGTAATGTTTAAGGAGTTTACCACTGGTCCTTGTGTCTTCCGCAAGAATAAGATCGGCCTCTTTCAACACTTCAATAGCTCTGAAAGTTATGTCTTTGAGATTTCCTATAGGGGTGGGAACCAGATAGAGTTTTCCCATGTAAATCTATTTGAAGCGTTTTTCAACAACTGCCATAAACCGTTCGGCGTATTCATCCTTTTCCAGCCAGTAATTGTACTCCGGTTTCACCTTGCCTTTTATGAAGGCCGCCGCATGATCGTAAGACTGCATCTTGTTTATGGTCGATAAGGTTTCAGCATAAACTTCCGCATTTCCGTTGAACAGATGCTTGATAAATGCCAAGCGATCATTTAGGCCAATGTTCAACCCGTTGTTAACAGCATCGTTAATGGATCGTGGCCTATCGGACTCTGAGTTGCTTTTGGCAAAAGTTTGCGATTTGGCGGTGGTTTGTGTAGAAGTGGTCGTGGAATCTGAGGTCTCTTTACGTTCAAACACAGGAGTATCCCTGTAATTGGAAGCAAATTCTTCCAGGTCGTTCTTTATGTACTTCTTCCGGGGAAGAACTTCTTCCAGAAGTTCGTCTACCTTCTGACTATCCTGTGGCATCTGCGCTACCAGGTCCTTGATCTTTTCTATTACCGGTTCTACGATGGCTTCATCGTGTTCCGGCCGCGGCACAGGTTCAGGTTCAGTGAACCAGTTCTGTTCCCTAAAGGATTTAGAATCGAAGGATTGTGAACCACCTTCCAGCTGGCCTTCGAGATATTCCAGCACAGCTAATTTTTCATACAGCAGGCGCAGGCTATGTTTAACCTCCGATACTTTAAAATCATTTTCAATTTTCGATAGTTCTAACGCCAATTCAGAGATTTCCTTCTGAAGTTTCTTCTTCATAATTTTTTATATTGATATGATTGTGCTCTACTTAGTTTTGTTAAATTTACGCAACCTATATGTAAACGTCAAAGATTTACTTTTTATTCTAATTTTACCATATGTTTCTCGAAAATACAGTTAATCAGAAAGAGCAGTTCGGCTGGATTGAAGTTATCTGTGGTTCTATGTTTTCGGGAAAGACTGAAGAACTAATCCGACGTTTAAAGCGAGCTAAATTCGCTCGACAAAAAGTGGAGATCTTCAAGCCTATGGTCGACCGACGGTACGATGACGATAAAGTGGTTTCGCACGACAGCAACGAAATTCGTTCGACCCCCGTGCCGGCGGCAGCGAATATTCCAATTCTGGCCGATGGCTGTGATGTGGTGGGGATTGATGAAGCACAGTTCTTCGACGAGGAAATCGTAAAGGTATGCAACGATCTGGCCAATAACGGAATTCGAGTTATTGTAGCCGGACTGGATATGGATTACAAAGGAAACCCCTTCGGGCCCATGCCCAATCTTATGGCTACCGCCGAATATGTCACAAAAGTACACGCCGTCTGTCCCAGGACGGGAAACCTGGCACATTTCAGTTTTCGAAAAGCCAATAGTGACGAATTGGTGTTGTTGGGGGAAACCGACGAGTACGAGCCTTTGAGCCGTGCAGCCTATTACAAGGCTGTCTTGAGAGAAAAGGTAAAGAAAATGGACGTAAAGGATGCTGAAGAGGTCCCTTCTAAAAAGCAAGCCTGATACCAATGTCCAAAGCCACTGAAACCATCCTCGAAATCGATCTGCAGGCCCTCCGTCATAATTATCGGTATTTAACTTTCAGGTTACATGCGGGAACCAAAATCATGGCGGTGGTAAAAGCCTCGGGATATGGAAGCGAACCGGTGGCTGTAGCCAAAGAGCTCGCCGGGCTCGGAGTAGATTATTTTGCAGTGGCCTATGTTTCTGAAGGAATCACCCTTAGGGACGGAGGTATTGAAACCCCCATTCTGGTACTGCACCCGCAAATCGATAATTTCGAGGCAATAATTTCACGCTGTCTCGAACCCGCACTGTATTCAAGACGTATTTTAACAGCCTTTATTGAAAGTGCAGAGCGGTTCGGGCAGAAAGAGTATCCGGTTCATCTTAAATTCAATAGCGGACTCAACCGGCTGGGAGTTGTGGAAACCGATCTGAACTGGATAGTTGATAGCCTGAAAGAAACTCCAGCTATTCGTATAAAAAGTCTCTTTTCGCATCTTGTAGCGAGTGAAGACGCTTCGGAGCGTGAGTTTTCATTGCAACAGATACAGCGGTTTAAATCCTTTGCCGACGACTTTCAGCAGGCTTTAGGTTATACCCCCCTGCTACACCAGAGCAACACCTCGGGCATTATAAATTTTCCCGAAGCACACTTCGATATGGTACGAACAGGAATTGGGCTTTACGGGTATGCCAATCACCCGGACGAGGACAGGCAGTTAAAACCGGTAGCCATACTGAAATCGGTAATTTCGCAGATCCATACCATTAAGCCGAATGAAACCGTTGGCTACAACCGCGCATACACGGCCAAGGCGACCGAAAAATCGGCCACCATTCCTATAGGGCACGCGGATGGAATTCCGAGGTCGCTGGGCAATGGTGCAGGTCACGTTTTGATCCATGGTAAAAAAGCCCCCATCATTGGCAATGTTTGTATGGATATGCTAATGGTGAATGTCTCACAGATAGAATGTGAAGAGGGAGACGAAGTTATAATCATTGGTGAAAATATCCCGGCAACAGTACTTTCTCAAGCCGCAAACACCATTTCGTATGAGCTGTTAACAGGAATTTCACAACGTATCCGAAGAGTTATTAAAAACGCTTCTGATTAGAAAAATTCTATTTTTGATCTAAAAGTTCTCATTTTGTGTAACTTAGCGAGGTAACTTTAAAACCAATCAACATGTTAAAAGAATTCAGGAACTTTATTTTAACCGGCAATGTTATCGATCTTGCAGTTGCCGTGATCTTAGCCGGGGCTATAGGGCTAGTAGTTAGCGGTTTTACCAATGATATAATGATGCCAATCGTGGGGCATTTTTCGGGAGGTATAGATTTTGCAGATATGAAAGTAGTTTTGGATGATGCCGTTGTGGCCGATGACGGAACTGTAATTACGCCTGAAAATGCCATTATGTACGGGCGGTGGATAAATGCACTTATCAACCTGGTTATCGTTGGATTTGTATTGTTCCTAATTGTAAAAGCATATAACAAAACCAAGAAGCCAAAAGAAGAGGCTCCCGCCGCACCCGCTGGTCCTACTCAGGAAGAATTACTTGCAGAGATCAGAGATATTCTTAAGAGACAATAAGCGTCACCGCTACGCTGCTAATTTTAACCAAACCCTCCGGAGCAGAAGTTTCGGAGGGTATTTTTTATAGTATTATTCGAAAGATTCTAGATTCTAACTCCTATTTTTGCAGCATAATTCTAAACTATGAAAGTAGCCGTTATTGGAGCCACAGGAATGGTGGGCTCTGTTATGTTGAAATTACTTGAAGAACGTAGCTTTCCCGTCTCCGAACTTATAGCCGTCGCTTCCGAAAAATCTGTAGGGAATACAATCGTTTTTAACGGGAAAGAATACACCATCAAAGGTATGCAGGATGCCGTCGAGCAGGCGCCAGATATCGCCATCTTCTCTGCAGGGGGATCAACCTCCCTGGAATGGGCGCCTAAATTTGCTGAAAAAGGGACTGTGGTGATCGACAATTCCTCTGCCTGGAGGATGGATCCGTCAAAAAAGCTGATAGTCCCTGAAATAAATGCTGACGCTCTGACTTCAGAAGATAAAATAATTGCCAACCCCAACTGTTCCACCATTCAGATGGTTATGGCTTTGGCTCCTTTACATAAAAAGTACAAAATGAAACGCGTAGTCGTATCCACCTACCAGTCGGTTTCCGGCACCGGTGCAGCGGCCGTACAACAGCTCGAAAATGAAATAAACGGAGTGAAGGGGGAGATGGCTTACCACTACCCGATTCATAAGAATGCCATTCCGCATTGCGATACCTTTGAAGACAACGGCTACACCAAAGAAGAATTGAAACTTGCCCGTGAACCTCAGAAAATTCTCGACGACCGCAGTTTCTCGGTAACTGCTACCGCCGTTCGAATACCCACTGCCGGAGGACACAGTGAAGCTGTTAACGTGGAGTTCGTTAACGATTTCGACATATCGGAAGTTCGTAGGTTGCTCCATCAAACGCCCGGAATTACCGTACAGGATAATCCTGCGACCAATACCTACCCAATGCCGATGTACGCTCACGAAAGGGATGAGGTATTTGTGGGAAGGATAAGGCGCGATGAAACGCAGCCCAATACGTTAAATCTCTGGATTGTAAGTGATAATCTTCGAAAAGGTGCCGCCACCAATGCCATACAGATTGCCGAGTATCTGCTGGCAAAAGAGCTGATCGGCAAAAAGGCAGGCAAACATGCCTGATTGCTAATTACCTAAATATCAGTTGCGATAAGTTATTTTTCCTATCTTTATGCTGCGTTGCACAGCCCTGTTTAGGAATACACTTATGTTAAGGTACTTTTATATTTTAATTTTTCTTTTTGCCGTCTTATTTTCATCCTGTAAATCGGACGACGATTATATGCCTTTAACGGCCGAAACCCGGGATGATGCGGTAAGCGTGCTTCAAAATGAAATGATTGAAATCGATGTGCTGGGCAACGATTTGAACATTCCGCAAACAGGAAGCCTGAGCGTAGCTGCGTCGGCAAATGCCACTATTCTGGTTACAGATCCCGAAAACACCCCCTCCAACCCTTCAGACGACCTTATAAGCTATACTCCTGCGGCTAACTTTACCGGCCAGGATACGTTCAGCTATACCATTTGCGACAGCAACGGTTCTTATTGTAGTTCGGCAAATGTGCGGGTTACTGTACAATCTGCCTCCCCGGTACGTTATGTGCCGGAAGAACTGCCCTACGATAAACTTTCGGATTATAACTTTTTCAATGGTGAACTGGCAGCCCTCATACCGGTCTTTGGGGTCCTGCCCTATGAACCCATCTCTTCGCTGTTTTCAGACTACGCACACAAGGCCAGGTTTATCTGGATGCCTAATAACGCAAGTGCGCAATATGCGGGAGATCACCAGGTACTGGATTTTCCGGAAGGAACTATTTTAATCAAGAATTTCTATTACACCAATGTGCTGCCTGCCAACAGCACTCAGCTGATAGAAACGCGACTCATGATAAGAAAGGATCAGCAATGGCTCTTTGCCAACTATATTTGGAATGAAGCTCAGGACGAAGCTTTTTTTAATCTCCAGGGCGGCCCGGTAGAAGTCACCTGGCTGCAAGATGGGGTAAAGCGAACAGTAAATTACAGAATCCCCACCGAGAGCCAGTGTTTTACCTGCCATAAAGATTATACAGACAGTACGCCTATTGGCCTTAAACCGCAAAATTTAAATGGGAGTTACAACTATCCTGAAGGCCCGAGGAATCAACTGAATAAATTTGCAGAAATGGGTTATCTCGACAGCTCATATCCTTCCGATATCAATACTGTGGTCGACTGGCAAGACAGCAGTGCTTCGCTGAATCTACGGGTACGATCTTATTTCGACATTAATTGTGCTCATTGTCATTCGGATGTGAAACATTGCGATTACCGTCCTATGCGCTTCGCTTTCGAAGAAAGTGCAGACCCGGTAAACCTGGGCGTTTGTGTGGATCCGGACACCAACATTCCGCCATTTACCAAGATTGTTAATCCGGGAGACAAAGAAACATCGGTGCTGCATTTTAGATTCAGTACAACAGAAGAACAATACAGAATGCCATTATTTGGCAGAACCCTGGTCCACGACGAAGCCCTGGCGCTGGTCGAAGAATGGATCGATTCATTAACAGAAACATGCGAATAATTTAATTTAACAGTTATGAAAAAATTAATACTCACTTCTTTTATTCTGCTGGCTGCAGGCTCGGTCATGAGTCAGAAAGCAGCACAAAACGGCGTACTGTCGTTCACCAGCGAAAACGTACCTACCTCGGGCAATAGTATGGCCGTGGTGGATATGAACGGCGATCATCTGGATGATATAGTATCGGTAACAGCGACGAATGTTCAGATTATGCAACAATTGGCCGCCGGTGGTTTTACCGAAATCAATATTACCACTACCCCGGCCGATTTCCCGGCTTCCTGGAGTCTGGCGGCCGCCGATTATGATGCGAACGGATACACGGATCTCTTATACGGAGCGGGGAACGGCGTAACATTTATGCGGGCAAACGAAACCGGCGACGGCTTTACGGAAATTTCGGGGCCCGAGTATGTCTTCTCCCAGCGTTCTAATTTTGTTGACATCAATAATGACGGAAATCTGGATGCCTTTGTATGTCACGACGTAGAGCCTAATGTGTATTATATCAACGATGGCGACGGAAACCTGACCTTTGTGCAGGGAGGGCTTGGAGATTACCCCTCAGGAGGAAACTATGGCTCTATATGGGTAGATTTTGAAGGAGATGGTGATGTAGACCTTTTTATAGCAAAATGCGGTGGCGAGCCGGCAAGACGGACAAATCAGCTACACCGAAACAATGGGGATGGAACCTTCACAGAAATTGGGGCAGCGGCAGGACTGGCCGATCCGATGCAAACCTGGTCTTCCGCCTGGGGCGATTTCGACAATGACGGAGATATGGATGTGTTTGTAGGAGCGAGTTCCGGCACACATAAAATGATGGAAAACAATGGCGATGGTACGTTCACGGATATTACAGCCATGTCTGGTGTTTCGGCACTTACCGCAACAGGAATTGAAAACGTGACCCACGATATGGACAACGATGGCAATCTGGACATCGTTTCGAATGGAAATATTCTCCTTGGTAACGGCGATCTAACCTTTAGCACATTACTAAGTGGAATTCTGCCAGGCAGCAACGGTTCCATCGGCGATCTGAACAACGATGGTTTTCTGGACTCCTACTCGGGAAATACCTGGTATAGAAACAACGGTAACGGCAATAACTGGATTACGATAAATACCGTGGGAACTGTTAGCAATATTGACGGCATAGGTGCACGGGTGATAATTGAAACCCCTTCCGGAACACAAATTCGCGAAGTGCGATCGGGGGATGGGTTTAGTAAGATGAGCAGCATGAACACCCACTTCGGAATTGGTACGGACACCGAAATTAGCTCGATCACTATCGTTTGGCCTTCCGGAATCGTCACCGTAAATGAGGATCCTGCTATCAACGAGCCAATAACAATAATTGAAGAAGAAATTCTTGGTTTGGGGGATACGCTGACAGAGTCATTTACCCTGTATCCCAACCCGGCAGGTGATGTCCTCAATATCGCCGGTTCCGATATCCCGAAAAATGCCATCTATATCCTATACGACAATAACGGCCGGATGCTCACCAACCGGATAATTTCAACCAGCAGTATAGACGTTAGCGGTTTGTCGGCCGGAACCTATTTTATAAAATTGATAGACAACGGGAGGGTGCAGACACAAAAGTTCATTAAGAAATAATATGAGGTTATAACAAATCCCGGCGGCCAGAGCTGTCGGGATTTCTTTATTTCAGTATATTTAGATTTACTAACCTAAACCATCGCGCTTATGAATTCGAATTTTACTACCATCCTTCGCTTAATTCTCGGGCTCGGTCTGATCGTTTTCGGACTAAATGAATTTATCGGGTTTTTCCCTTCCCCCGAATTATCACCGGCTGCTTCCGATTTTATGAGTTCCCTTACGGCTACCGGTTATGTACTTTATTTTGTAGGGGCTCTCGAAATCATGATCGGATTGCTTTTAGTGTTTAAAAAATGGGTGCCATTTGCTTTGTTGGTCTTAGCCCCAATCTCCGTGAATATTCTGCTGTTTCACCTTTTTCTCGATCGGCCGGATATCCTGAAAGCAATAATCATAGTAGTATTTAACGCACTACTTATTATAAAATACTGGAAAGCCTACAGGCCGTTATTCCAGTAACACAATCCGAAGCCGGTAAACTTATTCTTTAACATTTTGACTGAGTGCTTTTTAGTACATTTACGGTCTAATAATTTATTGCCTAAATGAACCTTCTGTTATAGTACTCCTGATTAGCTGTAATTCTCCCCGTGTACAGCCAGGAATTAATTAAAAAATCGTTAGAAAAGATGAATAAAAGCATTTCGTTAGTACTGATTTCCATTGCCCTTTTTGCATGTAAATCGGAACCAAAAAAAACAGCAATTGTCGTGGATTACCCTGAAACCAAAAAAATCGAGGTTACTGATACCTTTTTCGGAACTGAAGTAAAAGATCCCTATCGATGGCTGGAGGATGATATGAGTGAGGAGACGGCCGACTGGGTAGCAAGACAAAATGAAGTAACATTCGGATATCTCGATAAAATCCCATTCCGCGAGGAACTCCGTAAAAGACTGGAGACACTGTGGAACTATGAGAAGCTAAGTGCACCCTATGAAGAAGGAGGTTACACCTACTTCTATAAGAATACCGGACTCCAGAATCAATCGGTTCTCTACCGTTATAAAACCGGTGAGGACCCTCAAACCGCCGAGGTTTTTCTGGATCCCAACACCTTTAAGGAAGACGGAACGATTTCGTTGGGAGGTGTAAGTTTTTCCGAAGACGGCAAGATTCTGGCCTATTCAATCTCTGAAGGCGGGAGCGACTGGAGAAAGGTGCTCGTTATGGACACCGAAACTAAAGAATTGATTGAAGACACCCTGGTCGATATAAAATTCAGCGGTTTATCGTGGAAAGGAAATGATGGGTTCTATTATTCTAGCTACGACAAGCCGAAAGGCAGCGAGCTTTCACAAAAAACAGATCAGCATAAATTATATTATCACAAACTGGGAACTTCCCAAAAGGATGACAAGGTGATCTTCGGCGGTACGCCTTCAGAAAAACACCGATATGTGAACGGCTATGTTACAGAGGACAACAAATATCTCGTCGTGTCTGCCAGCGTTTCAACTTCAGGAAACAAATTGTTTATTAAAGAATTAGACAAGCCCAATGCTCCCTTCGTGACTATACTGGATCATACCGATAGCGATACCTATGTCATGGAGAATATCGGCTCCAAACTCTATTTGAATACAAATCTTAACGCGCCAAACAAAAAAGTAGTAACCGTGGATGCTTCAAACCCGACTCCAGACAATTGGGTTGATTTTATTCCCGAAACTGAAAATGTGCTCAGTCCTTCACGCGGTGGTAAATACATTTTTGCCGAGTATATGGTCGATGCAGTCTCAAAAGTGCTGCAGTACGATATGGAGGGAAAGCTCGTCCGTGAAGTAAAGCTGCCGGGAGTTGGAAGTGCTGGTGGTTTTGGTGCCAAGAAAGAGGATACCGAATTGTATTATTCGTTCACCAATTACGTAACCCCTGGAAGTATCTACAAATTCGATATGGAAAAGGGTACTTCTGAATTGTATAACCAACCGAAGATTGATTTCGATCCAAAGGCCTATGAAAGCAAGCAAGTTTTCTTTACTTCCAAGGATGGCACCAGGGTGCCTATGATTATTACTCATAAAAAAGGCCTGGAGTTAAACGGGCAAAACCCTACCATACTTTACGGATACGGAGGTTTCAACATCAGTATCACACCAAGCTTCAGTATAGCGAATGCTGTTTGGATGGAACAAGGGGGTATTTTCGCAGTTCCTAACCTCCGCGGAGGGGGCGAATACGGCAAGGAATGGCATAAGGCCGGAACCCAGATGAACAAGCAGAACGTGTTCGACGATTTTATTGCAGCCGCCGAATATCTTATCGAAAATAAATATACTTCCTCCGATTATCTTGCTGTAAGAGGCGGATCTAACGGAGGCCTGCTGGTGGGTGCCACCATGACCCAACGCCCCGACCTTATGAAGGTCGCCTTACCGGCCGTAGGAGTGCTCGATATGTTGCGTTACCACACGTTTACCGCCGGTGCAGGTTGGGCCTACGACTATGGTACCGCTGAAGACAGCAAGGAAATGTTCGAATACCTCAAAGGCTATTCGCCCGTTCACAATGTGCGGGAAGGTGTGGAGTATCCTGCTACGCTCATTACTACAGGCGATCACGATGATCGCGTAGTGCCGGCCCACAGTTTCAAATTTGCAGCCGAATTACAACAAAAACAAAGCGGGCCCAACCCCACCCTTATCCGGATCGAAACGGATGCAGGGCATGGAGCCGGTACCCCTGTGAGCAAAACCATCGAGCAGTATGCCGATATTTTCGGCTTCACCCTCTACAACATGGGTTATGAAGTGCTGCCGGAACAGGTAAACAACAAGATTAAAGAATAATTCCGTTTAAATTATTCACTAACGTAGCAGAGGCCGCCCGATTTCATCAGTGTGAATCGCGACGGTCTCTTTAACCTTTTCAAATGCTGGAAGTAGCGATCAATTCGTTTTCCTATTCCTCTGCGGAGGTTTTAAATAATGTCTCCTTCAAATTAAAGAAAGGAGAGCAGCTGGCCGTATTGGGAGAGAGCGGCTGCGGTAAAACAACGCTTCTAAAATTGATCTTTGGATTGCTTACCTTAAAGCATGGTACTATTCATTGGGACAATACGGCCTTGCTCGGGCCAGACTATAATCTTGTTCCCGGGGAATCATTTATAAAATTTGTTCCCCAGGAATTCGACCTGATGCCATTTACCTCTGTGGCCGAAAATATTGCTGAACACCTCGGCCGAACAGAAATCGAAAAGGATGCGGCCAGAGTTGAGGAGCTGCTTGCCATTGTTGGCCTTTCCGATTTTATTAACACCAGAGTGAAAAGCTTAAGTGGCGGACAAAAGCAGCGGGTGGCCCTTGCCAAAGCCCTGGCTAAGAGACCTCAGTTACTGCTGTTGGATGAGCCTTTCAGCCATATAGACACCTTCAGAAAAAATAAACTAAGACGAAGTATTTACAGTTACTTGAAAGCTAACAATATCAGTTGTGTAACGGCAACCCACGATGCCTCGGAAGCCCTTGGCTATGCCGATACCTTATGTATCCTTAAACAAGGCAGGATCGAAGCATTCGGAAGTCCCGAAAATATATATCACAATGTGGAGAATGAATACCAGGGGGGGTTCTTCGATGAGGTAAATGAGTTGCCGGCAGCATTGTTTTCCGGTAAGGCCGGGTCTGAGAAACTTATTTTGTTTCCACACCAACTAATAGTTTCCGCAGAGAAAACTGCCATGCAAGTCAAAGCAATCGAGAGCTATTTTCAGGGCTCCCATTATTTAATCCGGGCAATGTGGGAAAACAAAGAGGTGTTTTTTATTAATAAAACGGCCATTTTGAATGGAAAAACAGTGTTTTTGACTCAAAACTGAGCTATTTTACCCCGGAAACGACAAATTTTCTGTCATTAAAGGAAAATTCGTCACCTTTACGTTTTCCGGAAATTAATGTGCCGATTGGTGAATTGAGCGCGATACAGAAATAAGGAGTCTTTCCTATGGTCACTGCTCCTAAGGATAGACTGATAAAATAATTGCCTTGGTTTGTGTAAATGAGACTGCCCAGGCGCGCGTAATCTGAAGTCATAGTGATATCAATTTTTCGCAGGAGTTGCTGAACATTTTCTATCTCCATTAGCTGTTTCCCGGCGTTTTCTCTGTCTATCTGCAACATGGCGCGTCCTGTTTCATGTTTGTCCCCCGCCGAACTTTTATCTTCTTCGAGTAAGGATTCTTCAATATCGGCAATACTCTTCTTAACCTTCATAAAGCGGTTATTTAAAAAGTTCTGACAATGCTGCAGTAATTGTGCTTTGAGTTCCCGGGTGGTCATTTAGGTGTTTTCACTAGAGTAAATGTACCATAATTTTGCATCTGAAGTAAAATCCACAGCTTTCTTCTTTCTAAAAATGGAGATCTCGGGGAAGCCTTGTATACCCTTGGATTAGGTAGTATGGCTGCTATCGAAGCAGCTTCGTGAGAACTGAGCTTGTGAGCCGATTTCCCAAACCAGTATTGAGAAGCCGCCTCCACCCCGTATACCCCGTCTCCCATCTCGATACTGTTAAGGTATACCTCCAGGATTCGTTCTTTACTCCAGATTAGTTCGATCAAAAATGTAAAATATGCTTCCATACCTTTTCTCATCCAACTCCGTTTTGGCCATAAAAATACGTTCTTGGCGGTTTGCTGTGAAATAGTACTTCCTCCTTTTAAGCGCTTGCCTGTTTTATTGTTGTCGTAGGCCTTTCTTATGGCCTCGTAATCAAAGCCTTTATGCTGTAAGAAATTTTGATCCTCTGAGCAGATTACCGCTAGTTGTATAGCCTTGGAAATATCTGAAATAGGCACCCAATCATGGTGTATTTGTTTATTGGAATCTGAGTCGAAATAGCGAATTCCCATTAAAGGAGTAAATGGTACCGGCACAAATCTGTAGATTAACACCAGCAGCACGCTGAGGCCAACGAACCACAACAAGGTCTTAAACAGGAATCGCAGAATTTTCTTTATCATCAGCTATTTACAAGATCGGCCAGTTGTTTACCAACAGAGCTGCCAATAGCCACTCCCATTCCACCCAATCGCACCCCGCAGTAAACATTTGTGGCTAATTTCTTAATTATGGGTTTTTTACGACTACCCACGCCCATGATTCCACTCCATTGCCGGTCTATGATAAACGGGCTGTCCGGTAGAATTGTTGTGCGCAGCAACTCAGTAAGGTGTTCCTGAACTAGCGCTGTAACTCCCATTTCACTGGTCTCTTCTGCTGAAAAGTCAAGGTTACGGCCACCGCCCAGTAGAATTCTGTCGTTTATATTTCTAAAATAGTAATACCCTCTGTCTAAATGAAACGTCCCTTTTATATGAAGATCCTTTATGGGTTTCGTGATTAAAACCTGTGCTCGTGCCGGACTTACCGCTGCATCAATAAGCTCTTTTGCGAAGCCATTGGTGGCGATGAATAACTTTTTAGCCAAAATAGGGTCAAAACTGTCCATTTTCAGCAAAATTTGATCATTTTCGGCATAAAATGACTCGATTTTTGCATTATTGACTATTAAAATGTCTTTTTCGTATGCTTTTTTTATGAGCGCCCGCATCATTGCGCCAGTATCGAGCTGAGCTTCAAAACGATTAAAAATGAGTTCTTTTTGGGTGTTTTTGAAAGAAAAATGGTCTTTTTTTACTGAAAACACCTCATTTTGGCCATAAAACACTTCTTTTAGCATTTCATTGATTCTCGGAATCGCCTCTACACATAGGTTGAAAAACTCCGGCTTATCCTTCAGAAAAAGTTCATATCCTCCAAAAGCTTTAAATCCAATCGCGCTGTCTCCGAGATTATCCCTAAGAAGTTGTAGCCCGGCCACTCGGTCGCGCACCAATTGAATTACTTCTTCTTCTGTATGTGTTTTAAGGTCTTCAAGGATTTCAGAAACACTGCCAAAACAGGCGAAGCCTGCGTTCTTGGTACTTGCTCCGCTGGGTAACATTCCCCGTTCGAAGACTACAATCCTGGCTTTGGGAAACCGGCTACGGAGGGCTAATGCACAATTAAGTCCCACGATCCCACTGCCTATTATTGCGTAGTCGATATCTTCAAACCAGCTGTTTCGTTCCCAATAGGATAAATTCATAGTGGTAATTTGCGCGAAATATCAACAAAAAAGAGCCAAATTCGTCGATTTTAGCTTAAAAATCACTGAATTTGGCTCAAAATTGAATGTTTTAAAACTATTCGTCCTCTTCGGAAGGTGTTTCCATCTTCCAATCGTTCATAAAAGCAGTTGTATAGTTTCCGGCTACGTAGTCGGGGTGATCCATCAATTGCCTGTGAAACGGAATGGTGGTCTTTATGCCTTCTATCACGAATTCGTCCAGGGCTCGCTTCATCTTATTGATAGCCTCATCCCTGGTTTGAGCGGTCGTGATGAGTTTTGCGATCATCGAATCGTAATTTGGAGGAATTACATAGCCCGCATACACATGGGTATCCAATCTTACGCCATGGCCTCCCGGCGCATGTAAGGTTGTAATCCTTCCCGGTGACGGTCTGAAATCGTTATAAGGGTCTTCTGCGTTGATGCGACATTCGATGGAGTGCAAGTTTGGAGTGTAATGCTTACCTGAAATAGGTACTCCTGCTGCAACAAGGATCTGCTCGCGGATTAGGTCGAAATCTATCACCTGTTCGGTAATAGGATGCTCTACCTGTATCCTTGTATTCATCTCCATAAAGTAGAAATTCCGGTTCTTGTCGACCAGGAATTCGACCGTGCCGGCGCCTTCGTACTTGATATATTCGGCGGCCTTCACCGCTGCCATACCCATGTCATTCCTAAGTTTCTTGGTCATGAACGGGCTGGGTGTTTCTTCGGTGAGTTTTTGGTGTCGTCTCTGGATCGAGCAGTCTCGCTCACTTAAATGACAGGCTCTTCCCGTGCTGTCGCCCACGATTTGAATCTCGATATGTCTTGGTTCTTCGATGAGTTTTTCCATGTACATATCGTCGTTTCCAAAGGCAGCCTTACTTTCCTGCCGGGCGGATTCCCAAGCTTCCTGAAGTTTTTCTTCCTTCCATACGGCTCGCATTCCCTTTCCTCCTCCTCCGGCGCTGGCTTTCAGCATAACCGGGTAGCCGGTTTCCTTTGCAAGCTTTTTACAGGTTTCAAAATCCGGGATAACGCCATCGCTACCGGGCACACAGGGAACCCCTGCTGCTTTCATTGTAGCCTTGGCCATTGCCTTATCACCCATTCGTTCGATCATTTCCGGGGATGCACCAATAAACTTAATATCGTGTTCCTCGCAGATCTTGGAGAATTTGGCATTTTCAGAAAGAAATCCGTAGCCCGGGTGAATGGCATCTGCATTGGTGATCTCCGCAGCCGAAATGATGTTTACCATCTTAAGATAGCTTTCAGAGCTGGGTGCAGGCCCAATACAAACCGCTTCATCAGCAAACTTTACGTGAAGACTTTCCTGATCGGCCGTGGAATATACTGCCACGGTCTTAATTCCCATCTCCTTACAGGTTCGTATAATTCTAAGCGCAATCTCACCTCTATTGGCAATTAGTATCTTTTTGAACATATTTTCTCAAATTTCTGAACTAAACTATCTGTATAAACAGCAAGCGTAATTATTCATTATCACTTATGAAGGGTCCACCAGGAACAATGGCTGATCGAACTCTACCGGGCTCGAATCGTCCACTAAAACTTTTACTATTTTCCCTGACACTTCACTTTCAATCTCGTTAAACAATTTCATTGCCTCGATAACGCACAATACATCTCCTATCCCCACGCTGTCTCCAACCTCCACAAAAACGGGTTTATCCGGGGCCGGCTTGCGATAGAATGTACCAATTATAGGAGACTTAACGGTTATTAGTTTTGAATTCTCTTCGGAACCCTCAGCGGCCTTTGGAGCCGCGGCTTCTGTTGCCGCAGGAACTGCAGAAGGTTGTGGCTGAGGAGTACTGGGCATTGAGGGTACGTGCTGAATGTAAGTGGTTTCGGTCTTCCCACCATCCGGTTCACCGGTTCTGATAGTGATCTTTATATCGTCCATCTCTAACTTTACCTCGTTCGCTCCCGATTTAGCGACAAACTTGATTAAATTTTGAATTTCTTTTAAGTCCATAATGATTGGTTTTCAGATTCAATTGTTATTTAGGGTCATAGGCCCATTTTAGATAGACCGATCCCCAGGTAAAGCCTCCACCAAAGGAAGCGAATACCAGATTATCACCTTTTTTAAGTTGTTTTTCGTAATCCACCAGACAGAGGGGTAAAGTGGCCGATGTAGTATTCCCGTATTTGTGAATATTAATCATCACTTTCTCTTCAGGCAGCCCCATTCGTTTTGCGGTTGCATCGATTATGCGCTTGTTAGCCTGATGGGGTACCAGCCAATCCACGTCGTCGCCGGTTAAATTATTTCGTTGCATGATACGTTCACTCACATCTGCCATGTTGGAGACGGCAAACTTAAAAACAGTCTTTCCATCCTGGAAGACATAATGTTGTTTATTCCGAACCGTTTCTTCATTGGCCGGCAGGATTGAGCCTCCGGCGTCGATTTTCAAGCTCTGTCTTCCTATTCCGTCGCTCTTTAATATTTCATCGCGCAGCCCGTAACCCTCGGGGTTTGGCTCGAACAGAACTGCTCCGGCGCCATCACCAAAGATGATACAGGTTGTTCGGTCTTCGTAGTCGATTATGGAGGACATTTTATCGGCACCGATAAGTAAAACTTTCTTGTAGCGACCGGATTCTATATACGATGAGGCAATCGACATGCCGTAGAGAAAGCTCGAACATGCGGCAGTAAGATCGTAGGAAAATGCATTAACAGCGCCAATTTGAGTGGCAACATATACTCCGGTGACGGCAACCGGCATATCCGGTGTGGCTGTCGCCATGATGACCATATCAATACCTGCGGGGTCTATGCCGTTTTTCTTTATCAGGTCGTTAGCTGCCTGAATAGCCAGAAAGGAGGTGCCCTTGCCTTCTTCCTTTAAAATTCTTCGTTCCTTGATTCCGGTCCTGGTTGTGATCCATTCATCGTTTGTATCGACCATGGTTTCCAGGATTTGATTTGTCAATACATAATCCGGAATGTACCCGCCTACAGCTGTGATGGCTGCTGTGATTTTGCCCATACGGTTATCTTAAATTCACTGAAAAGGTTGAAAAACACCTTAAAAGTTGCGAAAATTACTAAAAAATCATCAAAATCCTTTCGGTTTTAAGATAATTTGAGTGATTTAAGGTAAATAAAAAAACTCTCACAAATACGATATTTCGTGAGAGTTTATATATTATGATGCAAAGTCTTACGCCTCTACTTCTTCAGTAGCATCGATTACCACCTGACCTCGGTAATACAGTTTACCTTCGTGCCAGTGAGCTCTGTGATACAAATGTGCTTCTCCGGTCGTTGGATCGGTAGCAATTTGCTGATGTGATGCTTTGTAATGCGTGCGTCTTTTATCTCTTCTGGTCTTGGAGATTTTTCTTTTAGGATGTGCCATTACTATTCTTTATTTATCCGTTAATAGTTTCTTTAATTCGTCCCATCTGGGATCTGTATTTTCGCCCTCCGTTGTGCTGTTTAACGGTTTCTTCGGGCTGAGTTCTTTTAATTTATCGAGTATTTCGCTTTTCAGTGTCCCGTCTATAACTCCCGGGTGAATTCTTCGGGTGGGCACTGCTAAAACGACGGATTCGTATATGTACTGCTGGATGTTCACCTCATGACTACCATGGGGTAAAATAAGAAGATCATCGTTTTCATCATCGTAGGTTTCCCCAAACTTTACTACAAAATCGTAGGTGCCGGAAATCGCCTGGTCGAAAGGCTCATTTGTGATATCGCAGGAAACCCCTACAACACCCTCAAAACTTAGATTAATGTCCAGCAAGGTGGTCTTCTTGTCAAGCAATACTTCAAGATTGATCTTCGCATGATCAAACTCATCGTATCCAAAATGCTCAAAGAACGTGTTTGTCAATTCAAAATTAAACCGGTGTTCTCCTAATTTGAGTCCTATAAAAGGAATAGTAAATTCTTTCAGTTCCTCCATTGTCACACCAGTTAATCTGCTAATCCCTAATTAAAAGGGCTGCAAAGATAAAAAATTATTTCAATTGAAAATTGAATTACTGCTTCTTTTTCGCAAAACTCTTCTTCTTACTTATTTTGAGAGGTTCGCGCGCCAACTCCTTATATTCATTGCGCTTTCTGTAGATCTCTATAGCTGCGAATACCGCTTGTTTAAACGATTCGTAATTGGCTTCGTTCTTGCCTGCCAGATCAAAGGCAGTTCCGTGATCCGGCGAGGTGCGAATCCTGTTCAATCCGGCAGTAAAATTCACACCATTACCAAAGGAAAGTGTTTTAAAAGGCACCAATCCCTGGTCGTGGTAAGAGGCGATTACAGCATCGAAATTCTTATAATTGCCCGAGCCAAAGAAACTATCGGCAGCATAGGGGCCGTATACCAGCTTTCCATTGTTTCGAATGTTCTCAAGGGTGGGGGCTACCACTTCATCATCTTCGGTTCCTATTACCCCATTGTCTCCAAGATGAGGATTAATGCCTAAAACCGCTATCTTAGGTTTGGAGATGCCGAAATCCTCAATGAGCGTCTTGTGGATCGTTTCAATTTTCTTTTCTATCAGCGAACTGGTTATACTACTCGAAATATCCTTAACGGCTACATGGTCTGTAAGCAATCCTATTCTCAGGTCATCACTTATCATGAGCATAAGGCTCTCCCCTCCCAGTTCCTTTGCGAGGTAATCTGTGTGTCCGGGAAATTTAAATGACTTCGACTGCACATTAGACTTATTTATAGGTGCTGTAACCAGTACATCTACCTGTTTGTCCTTCAGGGCAGCGACGGCAGCTTCGAGCGATTTTATCGCATATTCCCCCATTATCTTTTCTTCCTTTCCAAATTGTACATCCACAGGCTCCTTCCAAACATTGTAAACGTTGATCTTTTTAGGAACAACCGCATCGAGATTGTCTATTCCGTAGACATTCATGTCCAGTCCATATTCTTTTATGAAGTAAGACATCAGCTTTACCGAAGCAAATATCACCGGGGTACAAAATTCCAGCATCCTGGAATCTTCAAACGTTTTTAAAACGATCTCGCTTCCAATGCCATTGAGGTCTCCAATAGAGATTCCCACAATTAATTTCTCTTTATTGCCCATTCAGCCCGTTCTAATATTCGTATTTTTGTTATGCAAATGTAAGTATTTGAATTCATGTTCACAGGAATAATAGAAACTCTTGGTGAGGTAAAAAAAATCAGAAAGGAAGGAGAGAACCTGCATTTCGAAATAGGCAGTTCTCTCGCAGCCGAGTTAAAAGTCGATCAAAGTGTTGCCCACAATGGGGTCTGTTTAACCGTGGTGGAGGTAAGTCCCGCAAGTTATACAGTAACAGCAATAAAAGAGACACTGGATAAGAGTAATCTTTATGACTTAAGCGTGGGGGATCTGGTTAACCTGGAACGAGCCATGATAATGGGAGCACGGCTGGACGGTCATATTGTACAGGGACATGTAGATGAAACCGCTGTTTGTTCTAAGATCGAGGAAGAGGACGGAAGCTGGGTGTTTACATTCAAGTACAGTTCGAACACCGATAATATTACAATTGAAAAGGGATCGATTACCGTAAATGGTGTAAGTCTTACTGTGGTGAACTCCAGAAAGGATGAATTCTCGGTTGCCATAATTCCGTATACCTATAAAAACACAAATTTTAAAGATATAAAATTAGGATCGAGCGTAAATCTGGAGTTTGATGTTGTAGGAAAATACGTGAAGCGTATTATGAGTGGCTACTAGAGCCTTTTATTTTCCGAACAGTTATATAACAGCCATATAGCATTCCGGCTATTACTAATAGTATGATACTGCTGTCCAAAGGAAGTTCCGGCGGAGGAGTGGGCGGTGGTGGTGGCGGAGCGCCGCCGCCTGAACCCTGCGCATGCATAGTCACGCTGCTCAGCGCACTAAATAGAATGGCTAGTATGGCTACGATTTGGGGTCGCATATTCAGGGGCTAAAGTAATAATTTTTTTTTAACAACAAAGGTTTCAATAGTTTACAAGAATGTTTATAACTGCACACTTCCCACAATTATTGCGCTGGTTTTTCAATTCTCTTCTTACTTCCGCCAAAAACTCAAACCTTAACATTTTTGGCAAATAGTTTAGCAATATACACTTAAAAATCAATTAACGGTAAAAATCATCGATGAAATGATTGATTTTTACGCTTTGCTAAGCTAATTTTTTTAAGTGGTCCCACTTGGGCTCGAACCAAGGACCCCCTGATTATGAGTCAGGTGCTCTAACCAGCTGAGCTATGGGACCGACAAGTCGCAAAGGTAAAACTCTTTGTAATTACTACAAACAATTTACCTTAATATTACTGTTCCATAAGCTCGGCATCGATTTCCTGGCAAAGTTCAACCAGAACTCCGTTGGCCGATCTCGGATGTAAAAATGCCACCAGCTTGTTGTCGGCTCCTCGCTTAGGCTCCTCGCTTAACAGGGTAAAGCCTTCGTCTTTAAGCCGCTTCATCTCCGCTCTAATATCATTTACGTAAAAAGCCAGGTGGTGGATTCCCTCTCCTCTTTTCTCGATAAACTTTGCAATCGGACTGTCAGCCGAGGTTGCTTCCAATAGTTCGATCTTGCTCTCGCCACATCTAAAGAACGATGTGGTTACACCTTCAGAAGCGACAGTCTCCGTCTTGTAGTGCTCATATCCCAATAAGGCTCCATACACCTTGTTTGCAGCCGCAATGTCCTTAACGGCTATTCCTATATGCTCTATCCTTACCATGTATTAGTTTTTATCAATTTCAAAAATAACAAATCTTTATGTGCTACTTTTGCAGTATGAACGAAAGTAACAGACAAAAGAAAATTGCGGGAGTATTGCAGGAAGATCTGGCCAATGTGCTGCAAGCTAAACTTCGGGAGTCGGGACAGACGGGAATCATCATTTCGGTATCCAAGGTAAATGTTACGGTAGATTTGTCGATCGCTAAGGTATATGTGAGTGTTTTTCCTTCTAAAAATGCAACTGCGGTAGTTGAGGAATTAAACGTGCTCAAGCCCCAGATAAAGCATCAGGTGGCACTCTTAACCAAAAATCAGTTGAGAAGAATGCCCGACCTGATATTTTATAACGACGACAGCCTGGAATATATCGATTCCATAGAAAAGGCCGTTAAAGAAAAAGAGAACCCACTGGAGAATCCGGATTTGCTTCCGAAAAGAAAAAAGAGCTGAAGTGAACTATCCCTTCTATATTGCTAAACGATATCTTTTTTCAAAAAGCAGCAATAATGCTATAAACGTAATTACAATTATTGCCGCCACAGGTGTGGTGGTTGGTGCTTTTGCGCTCTTTATAGTGCTCTCCGCTTTTTCAGGCCTGAAGGATTTCAGTCTTCAGTTCACAAATGTTTTCGATTCGGATTTGAAGGTAATGCCGGCTACAGGCAAAACTCTGGAGTTTAGCGAAACCCTTTCAGAGAAGCTTGCCGCGCTAGAAGAGATCTCTTTTCACTCGAAGATTATAGAAGAACGCGCGTTTATTCAGTACAAAGGTAAAAACCATATTGCGTATATTAAAGGGGTGGACGCCAATTATATTCGTGTAATTCCTGTTGACAGCCTCTTATATCTGAGTGAATGGATGGAGCCCGGAATGAATGAAGTTGTGATTGGAACGGGAACTTCTCAAAAACTGTCGGTTGGCATAAACGATTACGGCAACCCGATGGAAATATACGTGCCTCGTCCCGGGCAAGGCCAAATCACCGAACTGAACATCAGTTCGGCCTTTAACAAAAAGCAGGTGGTGGCCTCGGGAATGTACGAGGTAAACGAAGACGTTAACAGCAAGTACATCTTCTCCGACTTCGAGCTGGCTCGCTCTCTTCTTTCTCTGGATAGCAATCTGGTGTCTTCGGTTGAAATTAAGCTGAACCCGCTCAGCGATGAAGATGTTGTAAGAGAAAAAATCGAAACGGTGTTTTCGGGGCAGGATATCGTAATCAAAAATCGCATTCAGCAAAATGACGCCCTTTACAAAATGCTGAATACAGAGAATATTGCGGTTTACTTAATCTTCACCCTAGTGCTAATCATTGCCCTTTTCAACGTGATTGGCTCCATAATCATGATGATCCTCGATAAACGCAGAAACATAAAAACTCTTTATAACCTTGGCGCCACACTTCCGGCTATCCGAAGAATATTCTTCCTTCAGGGCTCCCTGATGACAGCCCTGGGAGGAATTCTTGGAATATCACTTGGTCTTATACTGGTGTGGATTCAGATTAGGTCGCCTTTCGTTTATATCACCTCCACCCTTCCCTATCCGGTAAAACTAAACCCGATAAACATCCTGGTTGTGTTTATAACTATAACAGCTTTGGGATTGCTGGCTTCGAAGATAGCCTCTAGCAGAGTAAAAGGAAGGTTGTTGCACTAAGCAAATTGGAAATCGCCGAATTTTTCAAGAACCTCATCGAAGGCCTCAAAAACTGAAGCCGCGTCATCGCTGGTAACCATCTTCATCCGGTAATGTTTAAAATCCGGGATTCCTTTAAAGTAGTTGGTGTAATGTCTTCTGGTTTCAAAAACGCCCAATTTCTCTCCTTTCCAGTCGATAGCCATGCTTAGATGCCGACGGGCAGCCTCTACCCTTTCGGTCATGGATGGTGGATCGCAATGAGTTCCTGTTTTAAAATAATGTTTTACCTCTTTGAAAAACCAGGGGTAGCCAATACTCGCCCTACCTATCATCGCTCCGTCCAGGCCGTATTTATCACGCATTTCCATTGCGCGTTCCGGGGTATTGACATCGCCGTTGCCAAACACCGGGATATGCATTCTTGGGTTATTCTTTACTTCAGCAATAGGAGCCCAGTCGGCATCCCCTTTATACATCTGAGATCTGGTCCTGCCGTGAATTGAAATTGCCTTACACCCAACATCTTGAAGTCTTTCTGCTACCTCAACAATCCTGATCGAATCGTGATCCCAACCCAGACGGGTCTTAACAGTAATGGGTAGTCTGGTGTGTTTCACCATGGCTTCAGTAAGGGATACCATTAGATCGATGTCTTTGAGTATCCCTGCCCCTGCTCCCTTTGAAACAACTTTTTTTACGGGGCAGCCAAAATTAATATCAATGATATCCGGGCCACTGGCCTCTACAATCTCGACGCTTTGCAACATGGAATCGAGCACCGCTCCAAAGATCTGGATTCCAACCGGACGTTCCTTTTCATAGATGTCCAGCTTCATAACACTTTTTGCGGCATCGCGGATAAGCCCTTCAGAAGAAATAAATTCGGTATACACCACATCTGCACCCTGCTCTTTACAAAGCGCCCTGAACGGAGGATCGCTTACGTCCTCCATTGGAGCCAGCAAAAGCGGGAATTCCCCAACTTCTATATCACCAATCTTTACCATAACTGCTGCAAAAATACATAAATTCCGGATGTGAGGGCGCAGGCGGTTTATTGTTTCTGAAGCCGTTCGGTCTCGTTCAGTTCAATTTTACGAGTATTCTCTTTCAGAATAATATTTCCGAAAGAGTACCTGAAGCCAAGGGTAAACAACCTGGATTCCGGCATTGGGAAGTAGGAATTGTCCTGGTTGTAATACTTGGAAGCTATGGGAACATTATAGGAATTAAAGATATCGTCTACCCCCACGGAAAGCCGAGCTCTGTTATTCCAGAACTTCTTCTGAAAAGACAGCGAAACACTAAGTTGATTCCCGTAATCGTAAGACCCGTAGATATAATCCGAAAGGTAAACCGCGGTTAAATCGGCGGTTAGTTGTTTTTCCTCTATCAGTGTAAATCCGCCGTAAAGCTGGCCATACACACCAAATGTGCTGTTCGAATAGGTTTCCTGAACACTTTCCACCGAATAGAATTCATTTTCAAAGTAAAAGCCCGAAGAGTATATGCTCAGGTACAGCCACGGTGTAACCGAAGCAGCATAGATTACGTCGAGGCTGTATTGGAAATCCTGGATAAGGTTGGAATCTACGCTCCTGATCACCCGATTTAAATTGTCCTGGAAGGTAAGTATACTGAGCACATTTTCGGTATGATGGTAATAGAGGTCGAAAAAAAGTTGGTTCTTATAGCTGTAACTCAACTTTATCTTATTGTCGATGGCAGGCACCAGGTTAGGGTTGCCGGCATTGAAGTTATTCTCGTTAAGAAAATATTTAAAGGGGTTCAGGCTTTGATATCGGGGCCTGGTAATTCTTCTTGCATAGCTCAGGCCCAGTACATTTCCGTCGTCCAGGGTGCGGTCCAGGGAAATGGATGGAAAAAGTTCGAAATAATCCTGGTTGTTAACTGTTCCCAGTGAATTTGAGGTCCCCTCTATGACTGTCTTTTCAGCTCTTACACCAACATTCAAAGCCCATTTTTCCCAACCGGCTGAATACTCCAGGTAGCCGGCATAAATGGCTTCTTCATAAAGAAATTCATCTGAAAGTGCGGGTTCAAACTCCGCAGTTCCTGAATTTGTGTTAAAAAATTCCAGGCCGCTGTCTGTATCTATGTTCGAATATTTTACACCCAAAGCAAAATCTCCGGCCTGCATGGGAATGGACAGATCCGTCTGTGCGGTAATAATATCGGAATTCTGCATCGCATTGGTGAAAAAGCTGTTCGTTCGTATAAATTCGCCTGCTGCGTCAAAATAATCGCTCGCCACTTCCTGAAACTGCTCATCGTCGTATAAAATATAGTTTACGGATGTCTTAAGCGAACTGCCCTTTTCGTTTAGAACCGTCCTGTGGGTGGCATTAAAACTGTAATTGGATTTGGTGTTATTCAGAAAACTCATGGTGTTGAAGGTCGAGTCCAGTTCGCGATTGGCATTTCTGATCTCGGCATCCACGCGGTTGTTATATTCCGTGTCCGGTGCTACAAAAGCGCTGGCCACCACACTCAGGCTGTTTTTTTCATTTATCGTAAAATTTGCATTTACATTTCCCTGATGTGCGTATGAACGGGTGGTTCTGTTAAAATCCGACTCCCATAAGGACTGTACATTTAAAAAAGGATCGAAATACCTTATCATATCTTCCTGGTCCTTAAATTCCTTTCTTGGGCTGAACGTATAGTCGCCGCTAAGGCTAAGCCAGTTATTCTTATAAAACTGGGAGGTCCCGAAGGAATATTTTGGGTAGACGCCCTGCTGGTAATTGGTACTTACCGTTCCCTTATACCCCACCGAAATGGCCCTGGAGGTAATGATGTTAAGTACGCTTCCGCCTTCCGCGTCATACTGCGCACCGGGATTAGTTATAACTTCTATAGCCTTGATAACGCCTGCATCAGTATTTGTAAGCAGGGAATAAACCTCCGAGCTGGACAAATACACCCTCCGATCGTTTATATACACAACCGGGGTTGAATTCTTAACAGAAATGCTTTCGGGCAATACCAGTACGCCTGGAGTTTTGGCCAGCAACTGAATTACATTTCCATTTGTAATCGAAGTTCCTTCAACATTGAATACCAGCTTCCCCGGTTCTTTTACGATGGCAGGCCTTTTACTCGTAACGACAGCCTCATCAAGATCTTCGCGGCTTTCTTCTAACCGGACCATTCCCAGGTCTATATTACCGTCTATTTTAACATTCACACTCTTTACGTGATAGCCCAGATATAGAAAAGAGATGAGGTAGGTTCCCGTTTCCAGGCCATCTAACGTAAATTTCCCCGCTTCGTCTGTAGAGGATCCCTGAATAGGTTCGAATCCCGGGTTGCCCTCGCCTTCAACGATCGCTTTGTTGGCTACAACAGTTACAAATGAAATTGGTTGGTCTTCTGTGTCGATCACAGTACCGGTGATGCTATACTCCTGAGCATAACCGTATAAGCCGCAAAATAGAACTACTATTAAAATGCATCTAATATGCGCGGGGATGGTCATCATGAAAAGTGAAGAAGATCTGTAAAATCTTAGTCCTGAATTAAGGTTCAACTACTCAAATGTCTTGAATCTTTTGTAAAAAAAAGAGAAAGTTATAGTTTTTTCGATGAACGGTTATATATCGCTCGAAAGCAATGTTTTTACGTTATATTTGCAGCCTAATTGCTTCGGAAAAGATATTATGAAGAACATCCGTAATTTTTGCATCATAGCACATATCGATCATGGTAAGAGCACTTTGGCCGACAGGTTGCTGGATGCCACCGGATCGGTAACCGCCCGTGAGCAACAGGCCCAGCTGCTGGATAGCATGGACCTGGAGCGTGAGCGTGGGATTACCATAAAGAGTCATGCAATTCAGATGGAGTATACGTATGAAGGTGAGCATTATATCCTCAACCTTATCGACACCCCGGGACATGTCGATTTCTCCTATGAGGTTTCAAGGTCTATAGCCGCATGCGAAGGGGCTTTACTTGTAGTAGATGCCGCACAGAGCATACAGGCTCAGACAATTTCAAACCTATACCTCGCCCTTGAGAACGATTTGGAGATTATTCCCGTCCTAAACAAGGTCGATCTGCCGTCGGCGAATCCGGAAGAAGTTACGGACGATATCGTTGACCTACTTGGATGTGAGGCTGAAGAGGTGATACCTGCCAGTGCTAAAACAGGAATAGGAATCACTGAAATACTCGAAGCCATCATTAAGCGTATTCCGCCCCCAAAAGGGGGGCCGGACGAACCGCTTCAGGCACTGATCTTCGATTCGGTTTACAATCCGTTTCGAGGTGTTGAAACCTATTTTCGCGTCTTAAACGGTGAAATAAGAAAAGGCCAGCACATAAAGTTCATGGCTACGGGTAAATCCTATTTTGCAGACGAGGTAGGCACGCTGAAACTTAAACAACAACCGAAACCAGTGGTAAAAACCGGGGATGTAGGTTATCTAATTACCGGAATTAAAGAAGCTAAGGAGGTTAAAGTAGGAGATACCATCACCGACTCTAAGAACCCTACCACCAATATGATTGAGGGCTTTGAAGATGTAAAGCCCATGGTGTTCGCGGGAATTTACCCCGTAGATACTGAAGATTATGAAGAACTAAGAGCGTCAATGGAAAAATTGCAACTAAACGATGCCTCTCTGGTATTTGTGCCCGAAAGTTCTGCAGCCCTGGGATTTGGCTTCCGTTGTGGTTTCCTTGGTATGTTACATCTGGAGATTATCCAGGAACGCCTGGAACGAGAATTCGACATGACCGTAATCACGACGGTTCCCAATGTTTCATATCACGCCTATACAAATAGGGCGCCAGACGAGGTTATTCTTGTTAATAACCCCTCCGATCTCCCGGAACCTTCATCCCTGAATCGGGTAGAAGAACCTTATATTAAAGCGAGCATCATTACTAAGTCCGATTTTGTGGGTCCCGTAATGTCGCTGTGTATTGAGAAGCGAGGGCAGATAACGAATCAAACTTACCTAACGCCGGAGCGTGTTGAGCTATCGTTCGACATGCCTTTGGCCGAAATCGTTTTCGATTTTTACGACCGACTTAAAACCGTTTCTCGTGGATATGCATCCTTTGATTACTCTCCCATTGGCATGCGTTCTTCAAAGTTAGTGAAGGTGGATGTTTTGCTAAATGGAAATGTTGTTGATGCGCTTTCCGCTCTATTACACCAGGATAATGCATACGATATAGGGAAAAAGATGTGTGAAAAGCTTCGACAACTAATCCCCCGCCAGCAATTCGATATCCCTATCCAGGCTGCTATTGGTGCCAAGATCATTGCCCGTGAAACCGTAAAGGCCCTGCGTAAAGATGTAACGGCCAAGTGTTACGGGGGTGATATTTCCCGAAAACGAAAACTGCTGGAAAAACAGAAAAAAGGTAAGAAGCGTATGCGTGCGGTTGGTAACGTGGAGATTCCTCAGGAAGCTTTTATGGCTGTGTTAAAACTAAACGATTAATTGCCGCAAACCGTTCCTTCCTCTTTCAGATCGGCGAGATAAATATCATATTGGGTGCCGGTATTTTCCCCGTTTACTGAAGCATTCCCGTCACTTTCCTCGCATAGCTGAAATTCTACCGTTTGGGGAGAAGAACAAGTGGTGCAACTGCGACTATCGTCATCTTTGCAGGAACTAATAAAAAGACAGAGGGAAAAGAATATTGGAGCGTATTTTTTCATAGGCGGCGGGTCATCTAAGGAAGAACGACAGAAGAATGGAATTATTACTCGCTTCCATTTGTCGCGCGGGGTTCTGAATTATTATTCCGTCCAACTCCTTCAAAATCTATAGGTTTGCCGAGGTAAACCAGTTGAGACCCGGCTTCGGCCTCCATTTCCGAGGGATTGGTGATAAAGTGAATCTCGTCTTTCTCATTCTTCAGAAACAAGGCTACAGTTTCTTTCCGCTCCCTTATGTGGTCCACAAGATTTAAAAATTGCTCTTTAGAAGCCACCGGCAATTCCTGCATAGAAGGGTATTCGCTTGCCAATCTACTAAGTCCTACATAATCGTGAGTAGACGACAAAATTTCGGTCTTAGGCAGCTGTCCGTTGCTGTCATTTTGAAACTCTTCCGTATTCATCAATCGGAATGATCCGTTCTCGCCTAAGGTTTTTCCGTACTTAAGGATAGCCTGCCGATTGATCTCATCATTTCCTGTCATGGCGATGAGATACCCCACATCATTGAGTTCAAGGTTGTCGGTGAGATCTCCCGCATATATACTTGCATTAAGTGCTTCGAGGCCTAGTTCTCTTGCTCGTTCTATGTTGTGGCGATTGGTGTCCACCAGTACCACATGACGGTCGTTCTTCGCCAAATAGGAGGCAATAAGCCTGGATGCCTTGCTGGCCCCGACAATTAGAATTCCGTTCGAGGATTTTAAGAATACCCCCACTGCCGAAGCAAATAATCTGGCCGTGGCAGCATTTAACAACACTGTGACTAATACTACGGCAAAAACGAGAGGGGTAATATACTCGGCCCCCGGGATTCCCTGTTCCACCAACTTGGTGCCAAAGAGGGATGCAATCCCTGCGGCGACGATACCTCTGGGGCCTACCCAACTTATAAATGCCTTTTCGTTCACGCTTAACGAACTGCCTATGGTGCTTAAGAACACTCCAATGGGGCGTAGCACAAAAATAATCATTACCAGGAGCAGGGCCGTTTTCCAGTTATATACCAGCAGCATATCCTCGATTGTAATATTTGCTGCCAGCAAAATGAAGAGTATGGAGATAAGCAGTACACTTAATGATTCCTTGAAATAAAGGAGCTCCTTCAGGTTAGGAAGGTCGCTGTTGCCCAGGAACATTCCCATCACCACTACGGCCAACAATCCCGATTCGTGGGCAAAGGAATCGCTTAACACAAAGACCAGCAATACGGTCGACAGTGCAACCACGTTCAGTAGGTAATGAGGAATAAACTTTTTCTTTATTGAAAAGTATAAGGCATAGCCGGCTGTAATTCCGAAGGCAAACCCTATAAGTACAATTTTTCCGAAATCGACCAGCGCTTGTTTCGTATAACCGGCATCACCGCCAACGCTGATAAATTCGAACACCAGTACCGCTACCAACGCTCCAATGGGGTCGATAAGGATTCCCTCCCATTTGAGCACCGCCGAAACTTCCTTCTTTAATGGGATGTTTCTAAGTATGGGTGTAATAACCGTGGGGCCGGTTACAATAATCAAGGAGGAAAATAAAAATGCGATGCGCCAGTCCAGGCCAAATATGTAATAGGCTGCCACACCTGCGCCAATGAAAGTAACTGCCGATCCGAGGCTAATAAGTTTTCCAATTACCGGCCCTATCTTGGAAACTTCTCCTCGCCTAAGCGTTAGTCCGCCCTCAAAAAGGATAATCCCAATTGCCAGGGATACAAAATAAAAAAGATTCTGTCCCGGAAACAGTCCGGATTCACCGTCGTAGATTGGTTTGATCCATTGAGAGCCGTCTTCCGATATAAGGGTTGAAACGGGCCCGACAAACAGACCTATGAGAATAAGCGGGAGTATTGCCGGCATTTTAAATTTCCAAGCCACCCATTGTGCTAATATGCCCAACACAATAATCCCCGCAAGTTCAATCATATACGAATCTTTTTGGTGAAAATACTAAAAACACATTAGTCCGAAAATAAAAAGTTGGAGTTTATTTGTCGGCCTTTGTTCGGAAGCCGCAACGAGCTATGTGTTCTAAAAATGGTATATTCCCAATCTGCTAAATCGCACTATTTGAAACATCACCAGTTTAAAACCATAGGAATCGGGGTGGCTTTTTCGCCCAACCTGAAGGCAAACATTTACGAAGCGGCGAGACTGGCCGTTTTCTTTCAGTCTAAACTCATTCTTATCCATGTTGGTGAAGGTGATGCGTCTAAACTCGAGGTTATCGAAACCCACTTGGGTGCTTTCAGCGATCGCGAGCTTGACTATGAGGTGCTGTTCGAGCCCGGAGATCCTGTTAACGTAATCCTTGAGACGGTTTTCAGAAAAAATATCGACCTTCTAATCCTCGGTGCGCTGCAACGGGAAAAACTCATTCAGTTTTATATAGGGTCCATCGCCCGGAAGATCACGCGCAAAGCCCGGTGCGCAGTTTTACTTCATATAAATCCTTCTGTGCAGCGAATTCCTTGCCGGCACATTGTGGTTAACGGCATGAAATCGGAAGCCTCTGCAAAAACCATAACTTCCGCATTTTATGTGGCAAACAGGCTGGGCTCCGACAGATTAACAATAGTAGAGGAAATCAGTCAGGAGGAGGTAGCCGTAAAAGTAGAAGACGACAAAACTTTACGAAAATCGACGCTCATACGGGAACGGCTGCGACGAAGGGAAAGTTTGAGGGTGGCTAAGATTATTGAAAGTGTTCCCGACGAATTAAAACAGGGGGTAACAATAACATCACAACCCATCTTTGGCCGCAGGGGGTATTCAATAGGGCATTATGCCGAGCTCGTAAGGGCAGACCTGCTTATCCTGAATTCCCCGGGGAAAAGTGCTTTGATCGACAGACTGTTTCCCCATGACAATGAATATATTCTGAAAGACCTGCCAACCGACGTACTTATTTTACCATGACCCCAAAAACCAACAAATTCGCGACCTTTTTAAAAGCAGTTCCTCGCAATATTTTCTCGGGCTTTGTAGTGAGCCTAATCGCACTTCCCTTGTGTCTTGGCCTGGCAATGGCCAGCGATGCCCCTCCGATTGCCGGAATAATAGCGGCCGTGGTTGGCGGAGTGATCGTGTCGATGCTTGGTGGAAGCCATGTAACGATTACCGGGCCGGGTAACGGAATGGTGGGCGTGATTCTTATTGCGGTAACCACCCTGGGGCTCGAAGCCACCTATGCTGCAGTCATTGTATCGGGAGTGCTGGTACTGTTGCTGGGGTTTCTAAGAATGGGAAAATTGGCCGATTTTTTCCCTTCTACTGCAATACAAGGTATGTTGGCAGCCATAGGTCTTATAATACTGGGGAAACAGTTTCACGTGATGTTGGGGAACAGAATCAGTAGGCCAAGCAGTATCGATTATATCGTTGAAATTCCACAAACTATTATTTCGGTCTTTACCTTCGAATCGCCCGGGCTGATATATGCCGCCCTGGTGGGTGTTATAAGCCTGCTCATCCTGGTGTATTACCCTAAGATCAGAAATAAATACCTGCAGCTAATTCCTGCTCCCATGTGGCTGGTGCTGCTTTCAGTGGCATTTAGTTATTTTATGGAACTTGTGCTTAAGGCACCCAACCCTATTCATCCGGATTATATGTTGTCCGGGATTCCTCCACCGGCCAAAATTTTTTCCCAGCTGCCAACTCCCGATTTCGGCAAAATTGGAGGACCTCCATTCTGGTTAAGCGTACTTGCCTTAACGCTAATTGCCAGTATTGAGTCTTTACTCAGCATTAAAGCAGTCGACAAGCTGGACCCGCAACGGCGTAGAAGCAATGTTAACAAGGATCTCAAGGCTCTGGGTTTTGCAACCGTAGGGAGCGGGTTTCTCGGAGGAATTAACGTGGTAACGGTAATCGCGAGAAGCTCGGTTAATGTAAACAATGGAGCCAGCAACCGATCTTCCAATCTATTCCAGGCGATGTTCCTCACCATCTTTATTGTACTCTTCAGCGCCCAGCTGTATCGCATCCCTTTGCCTGCACTTATGGCTATTCTCGTATTCACCGGTTACAAATTAGCTTCACCGGGGAATATTGGCAGAATTTTAAAGATTGGAAAAGAACAGCTCATTATCTTCTTTACTACCCTGCTGGTTACTTTAACTGTGGATCTTATTATGGGGATCCTCTCCGGGGTGGTCATGACCCTGATAATTCATATAATTATCGCAAAAAACCCCGGCCTGTTTTTTCGAAACTTGCAAAAGCCGAATGTGCTTATGTATAAGGAAATGGATTCCAGAGGATATTATGTCAGCGTTAAACACTTTTGTTCTTTTTTAAACTTCTTTAAGCTGAAACAAAAGCTCGATATCATCCCGGAACAATCGGATGTTGTGGTTGATTTTAGCTTGTGCAAATTCGTAGATCACACCGTGATGGAAAACCTGAACGACTACCAAAGTGATTTCGCGGGTCGCGGTGGAAATTTCGAGGTAATCGGGCTCGACTTGCACGACACCAAATCGGGACATCCATTTGCCTTGAGAAAATTGATTCCCGGCCGGCCTTCAATAGAGAAGAACCTTACCAAGAGGCAATATACCCTTAAAGAGGTGGCGGATGACTATCAACTTAATTATGCCTTCGAGAGCATTGAAGATGTTAGCTTCATCGAGGATTTTCTATACTTCAGGACTAAACAAATTCAGCAGGTTTACAACCAGTTGTTTAACGATATGGCCAGTTTCCGGATTTTCGACCTCATCTTTTCTGAAGGAGCTTTTATTGCCCGGGAAGTGGTGCGAACCACCATGTTGCACATCGAACTTGAAAAGGAACTTCCAATTTTTACTCTGGACAGGGAAGGCTTTCTTGAAAAAGTTTACGCTTTTGCCGGCTTTAAAGATATTCCCATCGAAAATCACAGCGATTTTTCGAAACGGTTCTACCTGCTGGGTGAGGACGAAAGCGCTATTAAGGAGTTCTTCGATGATACCCTTGTTCATTTTTTTGAAAGTAACCCTTACTATCATATAGAGTCCAATGGCCACTCCCTGCTTCTTTTCGGAAAAGAACGATTGGCCGGAATTAAAGAGATTAAAGCCATGCTTGATTTTGGTAAAAGACTTAAGGAAGTAATCGACAAACGATCGATTTCTTAATATTCCCTTAAGAGTTGTGTGCAATCCTCTTTCTTTTATTATTTTGCGGCTGCTATGAATTTATTTCCCATAGAGTCGGGTAATTTTAAATTGGATGGCGGAGCGATGTTTGGCGTCGTTCCTAAAAGCCTGTGGTCCAGAACTAATCCTGCAGACAGTAACAATATGATCGATATGGCGGCTCGTTGTCTTTTAATAGAGAACGGAGACCGGCTTACTTTGATCGACACCGGAATGGGGAATAAACAAAGCGAAAAGTTCTTTGGATATTACTACAGATGGGGGGATTACTCGCTGGAAAAATCGCTAAAATCCCATGGATTTCACCCGGACGATATTACGGATGTTTTTATGACCCACCTTCACTTCGATCATTGCGGCGGAAGTATTCAATGGAATAAAGATCGTACCGGCTATGAACCGGCTTTTAAAAATGCGACCTTCTGGAGTAACCAGTCGCACTGGAACTGGGCGGTTAATCCAAATCGACGTGAAAAAGCTTCCTTCCTTAAAGAAAATATCATTCCCATGCACGAAAGCGGACAATTGAAGTTCGTGGTACAACCTAACACCGATTATGCCGAACCAAGTGAATTGGATTTTGGAATATTTTTTGCCGATGGACATACAGAAAAGCAAATGCTGCCACACATCAATTACAAGGGGAAGACCCTGGTGTTTGTAGCCGATCTGCTTCCAACTGCAGGACACCTGCCATTACCCTATGTTATGGGTTACGACACCCGGCCCTTGCTCACCCTGCCTGAAAAAGAAAAATTTCTCAACGCAGCGGCAGATAATAATTACTATCTCTTCCTGGAACACGATGCTCATAACGAGATCATCACCGTGAAACACACCGAAAAGGGAGTTCGAATGGATCGGGCATTTACATTTAACGAACTGTTTAACTAATTATATAAAATGAACACAATTAAAATATCTCTCTTAACAGCCTTCCTTGGGTTGTTTTTAGTTTCCTGCAACACCGCAGTGGCGCCCATTGTCTCAACTCCTATCGAGAATATCGATACATTGCCGATAAAAACAGCTCCGCTTAGCCAGGCGCAGTATAAGAACTGGATGCTGGCCGATTTCACCAGGGATACCATACCGGGTATGAGTGTAGAAAGGGCCTATAACGAATTCCTGAATAAACGAAAGGGTCAAACGGTTATCGTAGGTGTCATCGACAGTGGAGTCGATATAGAACATGAAGATCTTAGGGATGTGATCTGGGTAAACGAAGATGAAATTCCGGGAAACGGTAAAGACGATGACAATAACGGCTATGTGGACGATGTTCACGGTTGGAACTTCCTTGGAGATATCGTGGCCGAAAACATGGAATATATTCGGTTTCTCAAGAAACTTAAACCTAAGTTCGAGGACAAGACAGAGAGCTCAATAAGTGCAGCAAACAGGGCAGATTACGAGATCTATACCAGGGCCATGGCCGAATATGAGGCAGATTATCAACAAGCCCTGAGCAATAAACTTCAGTATGCGCAGCTCCTTAAACAGCTTAAGCCTGCACATGAGGCTATAGCTGCAAAACTTGGCAAGGAGGATTACTCCCAGGAAGATCTATCGGGTATTAAACAAGCTAGTGCAACCGAACAACAGTATATTGGGATGCTCTCCCAAATGCTGAACTTCGGCGATACTGTACCCGATGTAATAAAACAACTAAAAGACGGGGTTGCTTATTTCGACAGCCGTTTGGAGAACCATTTCAACTTCGATAAGAACTTTAGAACGGTCCTTGGAGATGATCCCGATGATTTTTCTTCCAAATATTACGGAAATAATGATGTCGACGGGCCGGAAGCCGATGAAGCTCATTCAATGCACGGAACACATGTTGCAGGGATAATTGCAGCAACAAGAAACAACAACATAGGAATAGATGGGGTGGCGAAAAACGTGGAGATAATGCCCATACGCGCGGTTCCGGACGGAGACGAATACGACAAAGATGTGGCATTGGCCATACGTTACGCCGTGGACAATGGTGCAAAAGTGATCAATGCCAGCTTTGGAAAGCAGTTTTCACCACATCCTGAATGGGTGCACGACGCAATAAAATATGCAGAATCCAAAGATGTATTGCTTGTAATAGGAGCCGGAAATGACGGTTTGGACCTGGACCAAACCATAACCTATCCGAGCGACCAGGATAAAGCGGGCCCGGAACGATCCGGCAATGTGATTATGGTGGGTGCAATTAATTATAAATACGGCAGTGAGTTAGTGGCCGACTTCTCAAATTACGGGAAAACATCGGTAGATGTCTTCGCTCCGGGAGTTAAAATCTACTCCACCACCCCTCTCAATACGTACGAATACCAGCAAGGTACTTCAATGGCTGCTCCTGCGGTTGCGGGCGTAGCCGCTTTAATTCGTTCTTACTACCCCCAGCTTTCGGCTAAAGAAGTGAAGAAGGTTATAATGGACAGCGGATTAACATCCAACACACCCGTGATTTTGGGGGGAGACCCTTCGCGACAAAGTAATTTCAGCGAAGTTTCAAAATCGGGGAAAATGGTGAACTTATACAACGCACTTATCATGGCAGATAAATTATCAAGATTATGAAGCAAGGAATTTTAATCGCCGCGGTATTGCTTACCGTAGGCTCAATTATAGCACAAAACAACTGTTCCTATTGGCAACAGCAGGCCGATTATAAGATGGAGATCGATGTGGATGTTGAGACCTTTCAGTATAAAGGCAAGCAGACCATAACGTACACCAACAATTCTCCGGATGAACTAAACAGGGTGTTTTATCATTTGTTCTTTAACGCCTTTCAGCCCGGCAGTGAAATGGATGTGAGGTCCAGAACAATTCAGGACCCGGATCCCCGGGTTGGAGACAGAATCTCTAAATTATCTCCTTCAGAAATAGGTTTCATCAAGCCGCGATTACTTACCCAGGACGGGAAACCCGTTCGTTTTACGGTTGCCGAAACCATACTTGAGGTCGAATTGGTCTCGCCAATAGCACCGGGCGAAACAACAGAACTCTATATGGAATGGGACGCCCAGGTTCCGGTGCAAATAAGGCGGAGCGGAAGAAACAACAAGGACGGTGTAGCCCTCTCTATGGCTCAGTGGTACCCGAAACTTTCAGAATACGATTTTGAGGGATGGCATGCCTACCCCTACATCGGCAGGGAATTTCACGGAGTTTGGGGCGATTTCGATGTAAAGATCACCATAGACGCGGATTACACCCTTGGCGGAACCGGCTATCTGCAGAATCCTGAGGAGGTGGGGCATGGTTACGGGCCGGAAAACACCAAGGCTATGAAGCCAAAAAAGGGTAAGTACACCTGGCATTTCGTGGCTCCACAGGTTCACGATTTTACCTGGGCGGCAGACGATGCCTATATTCACGACACCTACCCCGGTCCAAATGGCGTTACCCTGCATTTTCTTTATAAGAACGATCCGGAAGTTGTGGAGAACTGGAAAAAAGTTCAGCCCCTTACTGCCGAGCTTATGAAATTCTTCAACGAGAATATAGGCATGTATCCATATAAGCAATATTCTGTTATACAGGGAGGCGACGGCGGAATGGAGTACGGGATGAGCACGCTTATAACCGGGGGACAGAATTTCGGAAGCCTGCTCGGTACCACTTCACACGAATTGGCGCATAGCTGGTTTCAGTTCGTGCTTGCCACCAATGAGGCTAAACACGAATGGATGGACGAAGGGTTTACATCATATATCTCTGCCAGAGCCATGGCGCATCTTAAAGGCGAGGAAATAGACAATCCCTGGAAAGGCTCGTATCGAGGATACTTTGCAACGGCAAACAGCGGAGCGGAACAGCCTCTTACTACTCATGCCGACAGGTATGCAAACAACCGCGGTTACGGCAGGGCGGCCTATAGCAAGGGCGCTGTATTCATGGCTCAACTCGGCTATATAATTGGAGAGGAAAACCTCGATAAGACAATTAAACGATATTATTCCGAATGGGCATTCAAGCACCCAACCCCAAATGATTTTATTCGGGTGGCGGAAAAAGTTTCAGGGTTCGAGCTGGATTGGTATTTAACCGATTTTACACAAACCACAAACACCATCGACTATGCGATTTCGGACGTTAAGACCAATAAGGATGCGACTATCATAACCTTAGAACGAATTGGATTAATGCCAATGCCTATAGACCTGTATGTTACTTATGTCGATGGTTCCCGGGAATATTTTTACATTCCACTTCGTATGGCGCGAATGGAAAAACCAAATCCCACTCCGGGTATAAAACGCAGCATTGCATCCGATTGGGCCTGGGCCCACCCTACCTATGAACTGAGTATTCCCAGTGGTAAGAAAGTAGCTTCCGTTGAAATCGATCCATCAGAACTAATGGCCGATATCAACAGGGAGAACAACCGCGTTGAACTGTCAACTGCTCCCGGTTCAGAATAGCGGTTTAAAAAATATCGAAGTTTCGTCGAATGTAAATACCCGCTCATCCAGGCGGGTATTTTATTCGCTTTGAGGAAAAGTTCAAATAATATACATTTACCCTATGAGCCCTAGCTTCCCAAAAGAGGAAAAACTAAAAAGCAGGAAGGTGATCGATCAACTCTTCAAGGAGGGTAAATCGGTTACAAAATTTCCGCTGCGAATAATTTACCTTCAGATAGAAGGCATGGGAGAACATAAAGCAGCCTTTGCTGTTCCGAAGCGCAATTTTAAATTAGCCGTTAACCGCAACAGGATTAAACGACAGCTTAGGGAAGCCTATCGGCTCCATAAAAGCGAGCTGATTACCAATAAGAAAGGAAATTTCGCGTTGTTAGTTTTATACGTCAGTAAAGAAGAAGCGACATGGGAAGCTATTAATTCATCCATGGTCGCACTCCTTCAAAATCTTCAAAAATGAGAAAGAAATTATTTATCACTGCAGCCGCAATTGGCATTTTTTTTACAACAGTAAGTTTCAAAAACGACTTCTTTGAAATTGCCAAGCAAATTGAAATCTTCACGACCATGTTTAAAGAGCTTAACATGAATTATGTGGATGAAGTAACACCTGCAACATTAATGGATAAGGCAATTAAGGGTATGCTTGAAGATCTCGACCCTTATACGAATTATTATAACGAGCAGGAGGTTCAGGATGCCAGAATCAAGAACTCCGGCACCTATACCGGTATTGGAGCTTCAGTTCAAACCCTTAAGGACAGGATTATCATCACTGAGCCATATAAGGATTCCCCCGCTGATAAAGCCGGGCTCAAGGCAGGTGATGAGATTATACGAATAGGAAGCACAAATCTAGCCGATTTCGATGATGATGCGGGAGAGTTATTGAAGGGCGCAAACGGAACCAGTGTCGAACTAACCTATATTCGACAGGGTAAAACAGAGAAAACATCTCTGGTTCGGCAGAAAATGGCAATAAAAGCGGTGCCCTTCTACAAGCTGCTGGAAAACAACATTGGCTATATAGTATTAACCCAGTTCAACAGGAAAACCACTCTGGAAACCAAAGCAGCCCTGGAATCCCTTAAGGCCGACGGTGCAACCAAAATTATCCTGGACCTGAGAGGCAATCCGGGCGGCTTACTAACGGAGGCCATCGACGTAGTTAATTTATTCGTTCCCAAAGGAGAAGTAATCACCACGACTAAGTCGGTTATAGAAAAATACAACAAAATCTATCGAACTCAGAATGAACCGGTGGATACGGAGATTCCTTTGGTTGTGCTTGTAAACGGTCGCAGTGCCTCTGCCAGTGAAATTGTATCGGGGGGATTACAGGATCTGGACAGGGCGGTTATAGTTGGTGCCAGAAGCTTTGGAAAGGGACTGGTGCAGCGCCCAAAGAAACTCACGTACGGCACCCAGCTAAAGATTACCATCTCTCGTTACTATACGCCCAGCGGACGTTGCATACAAGCCCTGGATTACTGGAATCGGGACGAGAATGGGGATCCTATAAGGTTAGATCCAAAAGAGTATAATTCATTCACCACCAAAGGAGGAAGAACTGTTTACGACGGGGGTGGGATACTGCCTGATATAAAGGTGGAAACAGCCGAGTTCAGCCCTGTAACGACAGCATTGCTGAAGGACAATGCGATCTTTGATTTCGCAACACAGTATTATTATGCGAACCAACTTGAGGATTACGAAAGTTTTAAATTTACCGAAAATGATTTCAGGGACTTTATGTCATTTCTGAAGAAGAACAACTTCAGTTATGAAACTGAGACCGAAAAGGAATTTGCTGAAGCACTTAGACGAGCGGAAGACGACGATCTTAAATCCGCCATTGAGAGCAGTTATTCACAGCTGATGAGCTCCATCGATAAAGCGAAGGAAAACGCCCTAATTGAAAAGAAAGCGGAGATAGGTTCGCTAATAACCGATGAGATCCTTAAGCGGTATTTTTACAGGGACGGGCTGTACAACTATCAGGTAAAGAACAATCCCGAGATTTTAGAAGCGATTGCCGTCTTAAACGATACGAAAAGATACAGCCGGATTTTGCAGAACTAATAAATGGAAGCTTTTTTAGACTTTTTTGAAGCGATGCCAACCTGGATGAAGGCCGGGTGGGTGTTCCTGTTGCTTGCAGTTTTCTGGATGCTGGAAGGGTATTACAGTCAGTTTCATTTGAAATACAAGAAGTGGAAACACGCGAAGACCAATTTATATCTGTTGATTTTCGTCTTACTGATCAATGCGGCATTCGGACTAGTTACACTTGGTGTTTTTGTATGGCTGGAAGATTCTCAGTTTGGTATCCTACATCTTTTTGAAGCGCCGGTATGGATCGAGTTGCTTTTATCCCTCATGATTCTCGATCTAATCGCCCAGTATACCGTCCATTATCTGTTACATAAAGTTCCCTTTATGTGGCGGCTGCATCTGGTTCATCACACAGACAAAAACGTAGACGTAACCACCGGAACACGCCATCATCCTCTTGATTTTATAATTCGGGAAACCTTTGCGATTTTCGCAGTGGTGATTATGGGAATGCCTATTTCTTATTATCTCCTGTATCGTATCCTCAGTATTCTGTTTACGTATTTTACCCACGCCAATGTGGCGCTCCCCGGCTGGCTCGACAAGGGGTTGAGTTATATTTTTGTCACCCCGAAAATGCACAAGTTCCACCATCATTATCAGCTTCCGTGGACCGACAGCAACTACGGAAATATGCTGTCAATCTGGGATCGGTTGTTCGGCACCTTTGTGTACGATGATGTGGCGAAAATAAAATACGGCATTGATGTGGCCGATCACACGGATGATGAAAACTTTGGAACTCAACTTGTTATACCCTTCAACAAAACGGTTAGGAAACTTCGTTGACTTACTGATTAACAAAACTTTAATTGTTTTATTCGGGTTTTTTCCTTATCATTAAGGTTATGATATATCTGGATAAAAAAGAGAACGAGGAGGCGTTAATCGACTCCATCAATTACCTGAAACACAAGGGTTTTGAAAACATCAAAGCCGATGTAGAAGGTTATGAAACGCCTAAGAGCTATCTGAAGAAAGATAGTGATGTCACGATCACCCCGGACATTATAGCCGAACGTGCCGGCATTAAGCATTATTTCGAGATTAGCCTTAAGAGTGAAGAGCCGCATCTTTTAAAATCGAAGTGGCGATTTCTCGATGTTCTAACCAGAATGAAGAACCACAGGTTCAAGATCATTACGCGAAGAGGTCATTATAAGTTTACAGAAGAGATGCTTTCAGACCTGAACCTTAATAAGAAACTAATCAAGCTTTAAGTAGCATTGCAATATGGGGGATTCCATCTTCCAGGTACTCCTCACCAATTTCGGTAAATCCGTGGGCTGTATAAAACTCTTTTAAATAGGTTTGCGCCGACAGTTTAACTGTTGTGGTGTTAAACCTTTTTTTTATGGCCGCTAATGAGGCTTCCATAATAGAATGTCCCAGCCCTGAACCTCTGGCAGAATCGGCTACCAAAACCCTTCCAATTGCCGCTTGCTCGAAATAAATTCCGGGCGGAAAACAACGGGTGTAAGCAACGAGTCTTTGCTCACTTATTCCCAGTATGTGCAGGGCCAGCTGGTCTTTATTGTCGATATCCTGATATACACAATTTTGTTCCACCACAAACACTTCACTTCTAAGCCGAAGCAGCTCGTAAAGTTCATCGATTGTTAGTTCCGAAAATTTCTTGACAAGTATCTCCATTTCTAATCCTGTACAATTATATCCTTGGCGTCGTCTTTCCTGAATTCCGGTTGAATGTTCACGTGGTTTATCCCATACTCTGTATGTAACATCAGTTCGATCGATTCCAGGATCTCGTCGAATTCAGACAAGGAGATATTTCGGTGGAAATCCATATGTGCCTCCAAATGAATCTCTTGTTCATTCAGCTGCCATATATGCACATGGTGAACGTTCTTTATCTCCGGATGTGAATTGATGGCCTGCTCTAAATTGAGTAGGTCGATATCCTCGGGTGTGAAAAGCATTAAAACCCGGAACGAACTTTTTAGCAGGTCGTAACCCATAATTAAAAGATAGGCTGCGATGATAACTGTTAACAAGCTGTCTACCCAAAACCATCCGTAATATTTCATCAGCAGACCGCCAATAAGCACGGCAACTGAAGCAGACATATCGGTGAACAAATGTAAATAGGCCGAACGCATATTCATATTTTCCCTGGAGTTCTTTTTCAGCAACAACACACTGAAGCCATTCACTAAAATCCCTAAAACTGCCAGCCATATAACCAGGCCACTTTCTATTTCTTCTGGGGAAATAAATCTTAATACTGCTTCGTAAATAAGATAAATTGCAACTATTAATAAAGTGGAGGCGTTCACAAAGGCAGCAATGATCTCCGCCCTTTTATATCCAAAGGTTTTGTTTATGGAAGCCTCTTTTCGAGAGTATCTATCGGCTATATAACTAACTGCTAATGACAATACATCACTGAAGTTGTGAAGTGCGTCACTAATCAACGCTAAACTTCCGGACAGCACCCCACCTATTACCTGAGCCACTGTGATAAGCAGGTTCAGTATGATTGAAATTAGAAGGTTTCTTCCTTTTACATCATGATGGTTGTGATGGGCGTGGTTGTGAGCCATGACATTCTATTACGTACAGGCAATTTTATCCACTCTTCGCTGATGTCGGCCTCCTTCAAAAGATGTATTCAAAAAAGTTTTAACCATATCAACAGCCTGTGGTAAACTGGTAAAGCGAGCCGGAATACTCAGGATGTTAGCATCGTTGTGCTCACGGGCCAAAGCAGTGATCTCTTTGTTCCAACAAAGAGCCGACCGAACTTTTTGGTGCTTATTAGCGGTCATGGAAGCGCCGTTACCGCTTCCGCAAATTATCACGCCAAAATCCACCTTCCCATTCGAGACAGCTTCAGCCACAGGGTGAACAAAATCAGGGTAATCCACACTTTCATTAGAATTGGTTCCAAAATTCTCCACACTGTGTCCTTCCTTCTTCAGAAAATCTACAATAGCCTGCTTATAATCGGTACCCGCGTGGTCATTTCCAATAGCGATCTTCATAATATTGCTTTTAAACAAAGATACTAATTCCATACAACCAACAGACAGCTTAAAAACATACCTGTCGGAAAAAAGTTGTTGGTTGTATCTTAACGTTTAGTTAACAAAGTTGTTTATATCTCGTGGTTGTTTATCTATAAAATTTTTTGGAGGATAGGGAAAAGAAATTCATATGGGAATTTATTTCAATTAAGCAATTTTTTTATGGATAAATTTTAAGGATATTATCAATATGTAAATGAATTTTAATAACCGAAAAAAATTAAATAAATATTAAAACCTGTCGGTTTATTTTAGTTATTGACAACTGTTAATTGAATTCAATTTTACCTTGTTTTCCAAGTAAGTGAGATGCTTAAAAAGTGTTTAAAACTTATCGATAATTCAAAACAAAACAAATTCAAAATTTTTAGATGAAAAGTTATTGTGGATATTAACAAGCTATAATCATCATTATTTTTATTTAAAAAATTTAAAAGAAATAATAATATTGGTATATAGTGTTCACAAGTTTAAACTATTCTGAGATCGGATTCACGGTTTAAATCTTCCAGGATTTCCCTGGCTTCCTGAATATCATCCGGGTGAACTTTTAAACGAATACCTCCGATAGCGTTGCTATGAAAGGGAAGAACACCTATCATGGTTTCATTCTGGAATACATGTCTTATCTCAGCTTGTTCAAATAATAATCGGAGTACAGCGTATTCGCTTGGATAGGTGAAAATAGCAATTGTCTCGAAACGTTCCATAGATCCTTACTAATGTATTAAATCTTTGCAAATTACTGATAGCGATTATGATATATAACGTACTTTTGCGGAATAAATAACAATATGCCAAAAAGAAAAACGAGAAAGAAAAGAAACCAACGTATTGATAATCTTACCGAAAGCATTTTACAGATACTTCGACACAATAACTCCCAACCTTCCAACTATAAACAAATTGCTTCCAAACTTGGAGTAGATGATCCAAGTAGTCGAAACCAGATAATTAAAAAATTAAAGAGTCTCGAGGTTAAAGGGACAATACAAGAGGTAGAAAGAGGAAAATATATAATTACTCCTTCGATGAATTATTATACCGGTGTAATCGACCTTACCGGAAGAGGAGAAGGATATGTGATAGTTGAAGATCTCGAAGATGATATCTTTATTAAGAATAAGAATTTAAATAAAGCCCTGAACGGGGATGTGGTTGAGGTTTATGTATTTAAACGTCGCAAAAATGGTAAGACCGAAGGTGAAGTTACCAAGATTCTTCAACGTAAAAGAACCGAGTTTGTAGGTACTATTCAGATTTCAGAAAAGTTCGCCTTTGTGGAAACCAGTGGTTACAACATGTACACTGATATCTTTGTTCCGAAAAGCAAGATCAAAAAAGCTGAAAACGGCGATAAGGTTCTGGTGAAGATAGAAGGCTGGGAAGAGCATTCAGAATCACCGGTAGGAAGTGTTGTAAAAGTTCTCGGTAAACCCGGCGAGCACAACACCGAAATGCATGCTATCCTGGCGCAATACGGCCTTCCATACGAGTTTCCCGATGCAGTTGAACGTTACGCTAACAATATTGATACCTCGATTCAACCTTCAGAAATAAAGAAACGAAGGGATATGAGAGATGTCCTTACCTTTACTATAGATCCAAAAGACGCAAAAGATTTTGACGATGCCCTATCCTTTAGGGAATTGGATAACGGCAACTTCGAAATAGGGGTTCATATCGCCGATGTTGCACATTACTTACAACCGAACACCGTACTGGACGATGAAGCTTATGAAAGGGCGACTTCCGTCTACCTGGTAGACAGGGTGGTACCAATGTTACCTGAAATTCTATCGAATAACGCCTGCTCGCTGAGGCCTCACGAAGAAAAATATACCTTTTCAGCTGTCTTTGAATTAAACGATAAGGCCGTAGTAATCAATAAATGGTTTGGAAGAACCGTTACGTACAGCGATGCCAGATTTGCTTATGAAGAAGCCCAGCATTTAATTGAAAACCCCAACGATAAAACAAGGGAGATCCCGGCGGGAATTTCACTCACCGGAAAAAAGTATTCCGTATCCGAACCTATTGCTGAAGCTGTTCTGAAGATGGATAAGCTTGCTAAAATTCTCAGAAGGAACCGAATGAACCAAGGGGCCATCTCTTTCGATAAACTCGAGGTGAAATTCATTTTGGATGAACACAATGAACCCGAGGGTGTATATTTCAAAGAGAGCAAGGACGCCAATAAGTTGATTGAAGAATTCATGTTGTTAGCCAACAGAAGTGTTGCAGAGTTTATCGGCAAACAAAAGGAAAATAAAACCTTCGTTTACAGAGTTCACGACGAACCCGATGATGAGAAGATTGCCCAACTTGAAAATATCATTAAGCGATTCGGGTATAAATTAAATACCCGCGACAGAAAGAGCACTGCAGCTTCCTTAAACAAATTACTGGATGATGTACACGGGAAGAAGGAACAAAACCTTATCGATACCCTAACCATCAGGAGTATGAGTAAGGCCGTATATACCACAAACAACATCGGGCATTACGGTTTGGCCTTCGATTACTACACCCATTTTACCTCGCCCATCAGGAGGTATCCAGACGTCATGGTACACAGGTTACTTCAGCGGTATCTGGACAACAAGCCTTCGGCCGATGAGGATCAATACGAAGTGAAATGTCGACACTCCAGCGATATGGAATATCTGGCTACTTCAGCAGAAAGAGATAGTATTAAATACATGCAGGTGAAGTATATGATCGACCATAAAGACCAGGAGTTTCTCGGAGTTATATCCGGGGTTACCGAGTGGGGTATCTATGTGGAAATCATCAGTAATAAATGTGAAGGGATGGTCCGCCTTCAAGATCTTAGCGACGACCGCTATATCTTCGACAGAGATGAATATGCGGTTATTGGTCAGCGAACCAAAAAGGCGTACCAGCTGGGAGATGAAGTATATGTGAAGGTAAAGAACGCCGACCTATTAAAGAAACACCTGGACTTTACCATGATTGGTCACAGAAAAGATGTAGAATAAGCTACCGATTAACTTTTTGAACCATCGACCAGATGTAAAGGAATTTGTATTTTTACATAATGTTCGATGGTTTATTATTTGCGGCACTTTACGGGGTCATACTTGCCTTTATGGTCGGCCCTGTTTTTTTTACACTCATCGAGACAAGCATTACCAAGGGATTTAAGGCAGGCTTGTTTTTCGATCTGGGCGCAATTACAGCCGACATAATATTTATTCTCATCGCCTTATACGGTACCAGCAAAATTCTTGAAAAAGTAAAAGACGATCCAGGCCTGCTTATTTTTGGAGGCGTAATCCTTATCGCTTACGGGCTCATATCCTACATACGAACGGCAAAATCGTTTATCAAGATTGCCAGGGAGCATTATGCCGTAAAAGTGAAAAAGGATCTTGGAGGCCTGTTCTTAAAAGGGTTTCTTCTAAACTTCGTTAATTTCGGCGTACTGGCCGGATGGATAGGAACCATTATTATGGCCAATGCCCTTACCACTTCCGACAACGGCGTAATCCTTTTTTTAGTAACTGTCCTCGCAACTTTTTTTGCCACCGACCTGCTGAAGATCTTTCTCGCAAAGAAGCTTAAGAATAAGATGACCCCAAGGTTTATCTTTAAAACCAAAAAATGGATAAGCATCCTAATTATCGGTTTTGGGGTGCTGTTACTGGTTGAGGGGATCTTTCCCCACGACGTTCAGAAAGGGCTGGACCGAATACCTTCTGTGACCAATCCAATGGAAGATAAGGACAAATAAAAAAACCCCTCCATTTTCAGAGGGGCTTTTGATGTTGAGGCATCGAGCGGATTCGAACCGCTGTACAAGGTTTTGCAGACCTCTGCCTAGCCACTCGGCCACGATGCCCTTACAGACCGCAAATATAAAAGTTTAACTTTAATTTCGGCCCATTATTACAAATTTAGCGGGAGGAAGACATGGCTACACTTACTTCGGCCACATCACCACCTATTGGAGGGTTTAATTTAGAAACACGCACCTTAACAAACTCCACTTCCGGCAGGGCGTTGAAAATAGCATCTATTATACGCTGCCCCACATGTTCGAGCAGTTTGGATCGAATTGCCATCTGTTCTTTTACGATCCGGTTAAGATGAACATAATCTATGGTATCCTTAAGGTTGTCTGTGGTTGCTGCCCGGGACAGGTCGGCTCGTACAACCAGGTCAACCAGATAATCACTCCCAATTTTTTCTTCTTCTGAAAGACATCCGTGATTGGTGAAGATACGAATGTCCTTTAAGCGAATTGTACTCATCAATAAATGCTTTCGGCAAAGATACTTTTTTTACCTTTGTCAGTCGTTTGCAAAACGAAGAAGTCGGAACAGTAAGTGTTTAACAAACCAATTGTAGCGGCAGCTGAACTTTAGAAAAATGTTATGTCGAAAGAAGATTCGCTTAATTTTATTGAGCACATTATTGAAAATGATTTGCAGCAAGGGTATTCGAAAGAGGATCTGAGGTTTAGGTTTCCTCCCGAGCCCAACGGTTACCTGCACATTGGGCATGCTTCATCTATTTGCCTGAACTTCGGTTTGGGCGAAAAATACAACGCACCGGTAAACCTGAGATTCGACGACACCAACCCCGCCAAAGAGGAACAGGAATTTGTAGATGCGATTAAACGCGATATCGAATGGCTGGGTTTCAGCTGGGCGGAAGAGCGCTATGCTTCCGATTATTTTCAGCAGCTATACGACTGGGCGGTGGAGTTCATAAAGAACGACAAAGCCTATGTTGATTCTCAATCTTCAGACGAGATTGCGCGCCAGAAAGGCAGTCCGAACGAAGCAGGGATTGAAAGCCCGTATCGTAATCGGCCGGTAGAGGAGAGCCTGGAGCTTTTCGAAAAAATGAAGAACGGGGAGGTAGAAGAAGGTCAACACGTTTTAAGAGCAAAGATCGATATGGCTTCCGGAAATATGCTTATGCGCGACCCTGTGATGTACAGGGTGCTTCACAAACATCACCACCGGACCAACACCGACTGGAAAATATTCCCAATGTACGATTGGACCCACGGGGAAAGCGATTACATAGAACAGGTTTCTCATTCGTTTTGTACGTTGGAATTCTTACCCCACCGCGAGCTATACGATTGGTTTCTGGACCAGGTTTATGAAATCAATAAATTGCGGCCAAAGCAAAGAGAGTTCGCCAGAAGAAATCTAAGTCATACGGTGGTGAGCAAAAGAAAACTGGCGCGATTGGTAGAGGAGGGTGTAGTGTCGGGCTGGGATGATCCGCGGATGCCCACTATTTCCGGGTTGAGAAGACGAGGTTATACCCCGGAGTCCATTCGTAACTTTGCCGATAGTATAGGCGTGGGGAAACGAGAAAATCTTATCGATGTATCTCATTTGGAATTCAATGTTCGGGAAGACCTGAATAAAAAGGCTACTCGTGTAATGGCGGTGCTGGACCCGGTAAAACTAATATTGACCAACTACCCGGAAGGGAAGACGGAAATGCTGGAAGCCGAGAACAATCCTGAGGATGAAAGCGCCGGATCCAGAGAGATTCCATTTTCCGGGGTGCTCTATATTGAGCGGGAAGATTTTAAAGAAGAAGCGAATCGAAAATTCTTCAGGTTAACTTTAGGGAAAGAGGTGCGCCTTAAGAATGCCTATATCATTCAAGGGGAAAGCGTAGTTAAGGACGATGACGGGAATATTACAGAGATTCACTGTACGTACGATCCCGAAAGTCGCAGCGGCAGTGGCACCGAGGCCTCTATGCGAAAAGTGAAAGGCACTCTTCATTGGGTTTCAGCCAAACACGCGCTGCCAATCGAAGTGCGGCTGTACGACCGTTTGTTTTCAGATCCCGCCCCCGACACCCACAAAGACAAGGATTTTATGGAATTTCTCAACCCCAATTCTCTCGAAGTGATTACCGCTTACGGGGAACCCGGATTGAGGAACCTGGAGACTGAAGATAAAGTGCAGTTCCAGCGTATAGGTTATTTTACGGTCGACAGAGACTCGACCAAAGACAAGATGGTCTTTAACAGAACAGTACCGTTAAGGGATTCCTGGGCAAAACTAGACAAGGCTTAGGCTAGTATAAGCGACACCGCATACAGGTTACCGAGCACGTGAAATAGAATGGGAAACCAGATGGACCCTGTTTTGAGACGCATCATTGCCAGGAAAACACCAATTACAAAAATATAACTGAGCTCTGCCAGGTTGTACTGGAAATGGAAGCCGGCAAACAATAGGGACGAAACCACCACTGTAATCCATCGCTTCTTATCATTGAGAAAGTCGTCCATACGGCTTATGAGGTATCCGCGGAAAATCAGTTCTTCCACGAAAGGAGCGAAGAGCCCCAACCCCAGTATAAGCATTATCTTTTCTTTAAGCGTAACGACTCGAATTAATACTTCTGTGCTTTTTATTACGTATTCTTTAATGATGATACCAACACCCAGAACAACAGTAATGTAGATGAACCAGACAAAAAATTCCATACTCATTGGTCTGAATCCCAGATACCATAGCGGCCGCTTTTTCACTGAAAGCCATGTAATAAAATAAACCATTCCGAAGATAAGCACTGTGCTTACCATAATGGCCATATAGAATTCGGGCAGATCCCAAATCTGATATGTAATTCCATCGATTTCGATGTAGAATCCGTGAATTTTGATCACCGTATCCGATGCCGGTTTAAAGAAGAGAAACATCAGTGAGGTGAAAACGATCTGAAGTAATAAATAACTTCCCAGGATAAAGAAGAAAGTATGGTACAAAAGGATCCATTTTGTAACCACACTTTCTCTTATTTTATTGATTATACTCATATCAATATACTAGTTGGCTTTAATGCTCTATTCGTTTGAATATGTACATTCACAGTCCCACTCCCATGTATTTCCGGGAGGTCCTAAATGGATTTTTATGCAGCAGATATGTGCCAGCACGCAAATCAAACCACAACGCTGACTGGACTGATCTGCCAGCCTAACGGTTTTAACAACACCTTTTGGGCCTTTGAATACAATAGTTGTGTTCCTATCCACTTTGCCAATGGTCTTCGTTTTCACGGCAACATCAATTCCCCCGTGTACGCGGGTTACCCTATATGTAAATTCATTCCCGCGAGCGTCGTAACCGGCGAATTCCGTAAACTGACCAATGGCGTAGTCTGAAAAGTCGTACTCCTTTCGCTCATCTGTGACTTCGCAGGAGCTTTTTTCACCCGGACATTTCTTATTGTTTGTAAAAGTTTCAAAAACGGGATTTGCAGTAGCGCCCACAACCCCGAACCAAAGCACTCCTAATATAAAGGCGGAGCATGTTCTAATTGTTTTCATCTATAATAGTTTTTAAATGAGGGGGTTAGCAACTGAGTGATCTACCGTAGACCCTGTGAAAGTATTATATATTTAACCCACCGCAAGCAAAAAAAATGCTGTTGTAGTCTGATTTCATGAAAACAGGGTGAATTTATTTTGATTATATGGAGAACAAGGGCCTGCTCTTGGAAAATATAAAAACAATAACTTTAGGGCTTTTAAACTTTATAACAGTAATTGACCGTAGTAGATAGAATTAATAATAAAACCAGGTTCGATTGGGTGGACCAGGCCAGGGGATTGTCAATTTTTCTCGTGGTTTACGGTCATAATTTTCCGGTTACAGAGCCCTATATCTACAGTTTTCACGTTCCATTATTCTTTTTTATTGCAGGAATGTTTCATCCGAAAGCAGTCAACGCTAAGGTTATTAAGCGAAGGGCAAAGATGATACTTATACCTTATTTTGTCTGGGCCACCGCACTTTATCTGTTCTGGCTTTTTCTGGGCAGGAACTACGGAGACAGCCTTGTTTCGAAAACCTCTCCTCTTGATAATTTTGTAGGCATATTTTATGCCCAGGGAGGATCTGCTTATATGGAATGGGGCATACCCCTGTGGTTTCTTCCATGCATTTTTCTGGTCTTTATGATATTCAGCGCCGTTCAACGGCTGCAAAAACAGCAATTAGTACTTATTGGAATCGCATTTTGTTGCGCGCTGGGGTTCTTGTGGGCAGAATTTGCCGACATACACTTAGCGTGGAGTCTCGATGTGGCATTGGTGGCCACAGGATTTTATGGATTGGGTAATGTGCTGAAAAACAACCTTTTAAGTTTATCGCGAAGCAGGGCTGTCATAATTTTGACTGTAATGCTGGCAATAAACATTACAGCCTATTATTTTAACTATCAGAAAGTCGACATGTATCGATCCGTTTATGGGTCTCAACTTCTCTTTTTTATTAGCGGCCTGGCCGGTTCTGTGGCATATCTGATGTTTTTCCGCGTCCTGCCGGTTTTCCGCTTTCTCTCTTATCTTGGCAGACACACCATCGTACTTCTGGCTACACATGTACGCATGCTAACAGTTATTAAATTATTTGCCGTGCTTGTGCTGGGGATTACAGTGTTTGAGTTCAGTGAAGTTGAAAAATTAATATTATCAGTGATTCAGGTTATTATGGTAATCCCTTTCATTTGGCTGGTGAACAAATACATTCCTATACTTGATGGAAAGATTAAAAAAGATTAAGCCCCTCATCCGTTTTCACCTGATAGTCAATGTCCTGATAGTCTTATTTATTACAGGCGCTTCTTATTATCATGTGCCTTTTGAAGGTTTCAGGGATCGGGCTATGTATTTTATACACCTGGCAGTCCTTCAAACTACCGTAGCCGGATTTCTATATTTCTTAACCCTCTCCCGATGGTTATTCAGGATAGTGTTTTCGGCCTTATTCCTGATCTATTGCGGATTTTCATTTTGGGCTTATTCCCAGGATATCTCCATTACACCCGCACTTATACAGGGCGTGGCCGAAACAAAACCGGATATAGCAATCGATATAATTACATGGCCTTTCGTTTTGTTTTATGCAGTGGCCGTATTGGTTTTAACGGCGATCTTAAAATACTATAACCGGATTAATCCCCGTGACGGATGGCGAATTTTAATCCTTCCTGCCCTTGGTTGTGTGATCCTGTATTTTGTCATGGAAAGATCGCAGTATGGAATTCTGAATTTTCGGCTGCCTTATAATGTGATAACCGGAGTTCATGAGTATTACGAAAAGCCCCCGCTGGAATTAAACAAGAGATTTCCCAAATTTGAAAGGCTTCAGGATAGCGTGAAAGTCGTCTTTGTGCTTGGGGAAACTGTACGAGCAGATCATCTGGGGCTTAACGGGTATGCACGCAATACTACCGAACTTCTGTCCGGACGCCCGGGCCTGATAAGTTTTCCTAATGTATATACAAGCAAAACCGTAACGGCTACCAGCGTTCCTCAATTATTAACCGACCAGGAACTGGAAGATGTGAGCAGGCCCCTGACTTCTGTGTACGATCCTGCAAAGCTTACAGGTTATCGCACGGTGTGGATTGGCAACCAGACCTTGGAAAAATCATTCTTGCCAATTACAGAAACGAACGATGAAGTCATTCTGGTGGATAAGTACCGGTCAGTCTTCAGCTTTGATAAAGAACTGGACGAAGTGATGCTGAAGCCAATGGACTCGCTGCTAAGGGAGCCGCATAGTCAGCTAATAACCATTCATATGATCGGGAGCCATTGGTGGTACGAGAATCGTTATACGGACGAGCACAGAAAGTTTACGCCGGTTATCGACAGCAAGTATATTCCTTCCCTTAGCAGGGAGCAAATGATCAATTCGTACGATAACACCATCGTATATCTGGACTTTTTTCTGAATGAGATAATCAAGAGCCTGGAAAAACAGGCTGTGCCCACAGCTATGGTTTATATTTCCGACCACGGGGAACTACTTGGGGAAGACGGAAGATGGCTGCACGCCCAAAAAGGAAAAGCGCTGACCAATCCCGCTTATATGATTTGGCTTTCGGAATCCTACCGGGAAAAATACCCCGACACATACAGGAAGCTGATCGAATCCAAAGACGATTCTCTTACTACAGACAGTGTTTATTACACCCTGCTCGATATCATTCGCGCAAGGGTGTCTAATTAGTGCCCCCGGCCAGGTTTAATAACCCCCCCTTATTCGTAACCTGTTTCAGGGCTCTGCTTCCCGGGGCGATTGCGTTTAGGCTTTGATGATCCCGTTAGTCCTTTGGCCTCATTTTGTTTTTTCATTTGTTCGCCAATTTGATTACTTGCAACAAAAGAGGCAATCATATCATTAAGCATATTGCTGCCCGCCTGTGGTGAATTCGGCAAGAGGATGAGGTTGGTATTTGTTTCTTCACCTATGGATTGCAAGGTATCGTAATGCTGGGTGACCACGATAAGTGCTGACGCTTCCTGGGAGTTGATACCAACATTGTTGAGCACGTCTACACTTTCTTCAAGGCCCCTCGCAATTTCCCGTCGCTGATCGGCAATACCCTGTCCCTGTAACCGTTTACTTTCGGCTTCCGCACGGGCCTTTGCTACAATCTTTATACGTTCAGCTTCCGCTTCATACTCGGCTGCAACCTTCTCACGCTCAGCGGCGTTAATTCGGTTCATCGCTGCTTTTACCTGTACATCGGGATCGATATCTGTTACCAGGGTTTTTATAATGTCGTAACCATAATTGATCATCGCCTCGTTGAGCTCCTGCTTAACCGCGATGGCAATATCGTCCTTACGCTCGAATACGTCGTCCAGTTTCATCTTGGGCACTTCGGCACGGACCACATCGAACACATAGGATGTTATCTGGTCGTGGGGGTTCTGCAACTTATAGAAGGCATCGTAAACCTTGGTGTAAATCACCTGGAACTGAACCGAGATCTTCAGTCGAACAAACACGTCATCTTTGGTCTTTGTTTCAACCAATACATCCAATTGCTGAATCTTAAGGTTAATCCTGCCGGCAATACGCTGCACGATAGGGATTTTAAATTGTAAACCGGAATTTCTGATGCTGCTGAATTTTCCAAAATTCTCCACTATTGCCGCAGTTTGCTGCTTCACCGTGAAGAAGGAAGAAAGCAGAATAAAAAAGAGTATAATCCCTATTGGAATCAGGAAAAGAGAAAAGGCGCCCATAGTGTGTCGAAATTTAAATTAGAAACTTTGTTGAAGATACAAATTTAGCCATACTTTTACGGCCAATTTAAATCCAATTTATGAGTCTGAAGAACCTCGCATTTGTTACTCTCACCTTATTTTTTATCACACAAATACAAGCGCAAAGAAACTATCAGGAATACAACAGACTGGGAATTAACGGGGGATTTTCTCTCTTCGATATAAATACTACGGATTTAGTTACCGAACAAGGCAACGGACTAATGGCCGGTTTTACCACACGGGGCTCGTTTTTTAACCGGTTCGACCTGATTTACGGCCTGAGTTTTTATAACAGCAACATCGGGATCTCGGGAAGAGGTGTTAGCCCTCATGGCAGTGGAGTACAACAAGAGTTTATCGAATACAGCATACAGGCCGTACAACTTAATTTTCTGGGAAGTTTCAACATAGTGCGACACCACCTGAGCGTTGAGTTTGGGCCTATCCTGAACATCAATGGGCGTATGAAGCTCGATAAGAACGCATACAAAAATCACATTATCGAGGGCTACAACACACTCAAAGCAGATGATCTCGAGGATATTTCAAAAGTAAATGCGAGATTAATGGGGGGAATCACCGCAGGTCTTGAAAACTTCCGGTTAATGGCCCAGTATCAATTCGGACTAACCAATATGCTAAAAAACCTCAATGACCTGGATCTTGAAAACTCAGATTTTGAAGGCAAGAGCAGTACAATCGTATTTGCTGCAGTAGTTTATTTCTAAGACATTGCGTTTATAGCCCGCTCTATCCGCTCAAGTGAAGACTGTTTTCCTAGCAGCGCCATGATCTCGAACACATCTGGGCCCTTCATTTCACCTACCAAAGCTAATCGCAACGGCATCATGACTTTTCCAAAACCTATGCCTTCGCTGCCAATCCACCCCTTTACCTCTTCCGAAATATGCCCGGCTGTAAAGGTGTCTAGTCCTGAAATAATCTCACAGGTTTTTTGGAGTAGGTGGGGCGTATCCTGCTTAAATGCCTTTGCCGCAGCTTTCTCGTCGTAAGTAGCGGGCGCTTCGAAGAAGAAACTTCCCTGTTCCCATATATCCTCGACAAAGGTTGCGCGCTCTTTTATTGCTCCTACGATAGCTGCGAGATTTACGGGTTTTTCCAGGTTTTTCTTCTGAAGGGTTGGCGAAAATTTTTCAGCAATGAACTCATTGCTTAACTGCTGAAAATAATGGTGCTGGAACCATTTCGTTTTATCCGGGTCGAATTTCGCACCTCCTTTATTGACTCGCTCCAGTTGAAAGGCATTTACCAGTTCTGTTAAACTGAACAACTCCTGTTCGGTACCGGGGTTCCAGCCCAACAGAGCCAGCATGTTAACAACAGCTTCGGGCAAGTATCCATCTTCGCGATAGCCGGAGAATACTTCACCTTCTTCGGTTTCCCACTCAAGAGGGAAGACCGGAAACCCCATTTTATCACCATCGCGTTTACTCAGTTTACCTTGCCCGACAGGCTTCATAATTAACGGGAGGTGAGCGAATTCCGGGGTATTCCAGCCGAAGGCATCATAAAGCAAATAGTGGAGTGCCAGGGAAGGCAGCCACTCCTCACCTCGAATAACATGCGATATTTCCATAAGGTGATCGTCCACGATATTAGCTAAATGATAGGTTGGCATGCCGTCGCTTTTAAAAAGCACCTTATCGTCCAGAGTGTTGCTGTCTATCTGTATGTTCCCCCTTATAAGATCACGAAGGTTCAAAATTCGGTTCTGAGGCGATTTGAACCTAATAACGAAGTCCTGCCCTGAATTCAACCTGTTTCGCAATTCTTCCTGCTCCATGGAGAGCGAATTGTTTAACCGATCTCTATTGCTAAAGTTGTAGATAAAGGTCTCACCCCGGGCTTCGTATTCTGTTCGTAGCTGGGTTAACTCGTTCGCTGAATCGAAGGCGTAATATGCGTGCCCGGATTCTATTAGTTGTAAGGCGTATTTTTCGTAAATCCCTTTTCGCTCGCTCTGCCTATATGGCCCGTATTCACCTCCAATATGGGGTCCCTCATCGAATGGAATGCTCAGCCACTGCATGGCTTCGACGATATAGTTCTCAGCGCCTTCAACGTAACGGGTTCGGTCGGTATCTTCAATGCGAAGCACAAAATCACCCCGGTGTTTTTTGGCAAAGAGATAATTAAACAGCGCCGTTCTAACCCCTCCTATATGGAGTGGGCCGGTAGGGCTTGGAGCAAATCGTACGCGTACCTTGGTGGGCATAAAATGGAGTTTTAATAAGGCTGCAAAGGTACTAATTAAGACAGAGAATTAACAGGAAATGATCAATGGCTGCTGTTTCGCTTGTTTTGGAGTGGTTTTTGATAATTGGTTAACGAAATAAAATTGTATTTTAGAAGTTTGAGTAACAGCTAAAACCTTGTAATGAGTACATTCAAGATCATCCGCCAGAAACTGGAGGAATTTGTAAGACGATATTACACCAATGAGCTGATAAAGGGAGCAATCCTTTTTTTTGCCATTGGCCTGCTGTACTTTATCATTACGGTCCTGGTGGAATACTTTCTCTGGCTGGAACCTGGTGGCAGGACGGTTTTATTCTGGGCTTTCGTCACCGTGGAAACCGGGTTGTTTATTCGCTTTATTGCCTTTCCGCTACTCAAACTCTTTAATCTTCAGCAGGGAATTTCGCACGAAGAAGCCTCCCGTATTATTGGAAATCACTTCCCTGAAGTGAGTGATAAGCTACTCAATGTCATTCAGCTGAATAGAAATCAACGCGAATCCGAACTCCTGGCGGCCAGCATCGATCAGAAGGCTTCTCAACTACAACCAATCCCTTTTAAAAGAGCAGTAAATTTCAGAAAGAATGCCAAATACCTGAAATACGCTGCCATTCCGGTGCTTATTTATCTGCTGATAAGTGTCCTTGGAGAAAAAGACCTGTTCTCCAGCAGCTATAAGAGGGTTGTAAACTATCAAACAGCTTATGAGCCTCCGGCTCCCTTTTCATTTGTGGTAATGAACGAATCGCTTCAGGCGATAGAGAACAAACCTTTTACAATAAGAGTCCGAACCGAGGGAAAATTTCTTCCGCAGAATGCAAGCATAGAGTATAAGGACGAAACGTACTATTTACAACAATCGGCACCCGGGTTATTCGAATATACCTTTACACAACCCCTCGAAGACTTTGAATTCCGTTTAAAAGCCAATAAGGTAGTATCGCAGGCCTATAGTGTCGACGTGCTGAAAACCCCGGCTATGCGCGAATTCGAGATGCGCCTTGACTATCCGTCATATACCGGAAAACGGGATGAGGTTTTAAAAAGCACCGGAAGTGCGACGGTACCGGAAGGGACTCGGATAACCTGGAATGTGCTTGCCGACAATACCACCGAGGTGGCACTGAGGACTCGGGACAGCTCGTATCTGTTCGCGAATTCGGAAAAGAACTATTCGTTTAATATGGGCATTTTTCGGAAACTCGATTATGCCATAACCACATCGAACGATAACCTAAAGGACTACGAGAATCTTTCTTTTACACTGGGGGTGATAAAGGACGAGTATCCGGAGATCGACGTTCAGTCTAAACAGGACACAACCGACGTCCAGACAACGTATTTTCTAGGGAGGATAAGTGACGATTACGGGCTTACCAAATTACAACTGGTGTATTTTCCCGTAGGAGAAAAATCGGAGGCTCAGACAAACCCAATTCCGGTAAACAAGAATACGGTAGACCAGTTCGTTTATACCTTTCCCGGCTCCTTGCCACTGGAGGAGGGTATGAGCTATGAATATTACTTCGAAGTGTTCGATAATGATGCAATACACCGATATAAGTCGAGTAAGTCCAGGACTTTCACCTTCAGGAAACTCACGGGAGATGAGCTGGAAAAAGAACAACTTAAAAACCAGGAAGATGCGATCAGGGACTTAAGCAAGACCCTGGATCAGTTAAAACAGCAGGACAAGACGCTGGAGGAACTCAGTAAACTTCAGAAGGAAAAAAAGGAGCTTAACTGGAATGATAAGAAGAAGCTTGAGAATTTTATCAAGCGACAGAAGCAGCAGGAGGATATGATGAAGAATTTTTCGAAGGAAATGAAGGAAAACCTTGAAAAATTCCAGCCGGAGAACAGCGAAAACGACCCGTTTAAGGAACAGCTTGATAAGCGACTCGAAGAGAACGAGGAGCGGCTTAAGGAAAACGAACGCCTTCTGGAAGAGCTAGAGAAACTACAGGATAAAATTCAGAAAGAAGAACTGACAGACAAGCTTGAAAAACTCGCAAAGCAGAATAAGAATCAGGAGAAGAACCTCGAACAATTACTGGAGCTCACCAAGCGGTATTACGTAACCAAAAAGGCTGAGAAACTTTCAGAAGAGATCCAGAAACTGGGAGAAGAACAGGAACAATTAGCGGATAAGCCGGAAGAGGAGAATACTAAGGAAGCGCAGGAAAAGCTCAATGAAAAGTTTGAAGAGTTTAAAAAGGAAATGGATGAGTTGGAAAAGGAGAATGAGAAACTAAAAGAACCAATGGACATCCCCACTGATGAGGCCGGCGAAAAAATAGTGGACAAGGAACAGCAGAAAGCAACTGAGAACCTTCAGCAGCAAAAGTCCCAGGATGCAAAGAAGAACCAGAAGAACGCGGGGAAAAAGATGAAGGAAATGGGGAAGCAAATGATGATGAACATGATGTCCGGCGGCATGGAAGCCATGAATGAAGACGTGGAAATGTTGCGACAGATCCTTGACAACCTGGTGGTGTTTTCCTTCGAACAGGAATCCCTGATGGAAGACTTTAAAGTGATAGATTACGGCAATCCGGTTTTCGGAAGAAAGCTGAATGTGCAGAACGACCTCAAGCAAAACTTTCAACATATAGACGACAGCTTGTTTGCCTTATCATTGCGCCAACCCCTAATTAGCGCCCCGATAAATGAAAGTATTACCGAGGTGCAGTACAATCTCGACAAGGCACTGGAAAGGCTGGCCGAAAATGAGATGAGGCAGGGATTGGCAAGCCAGCAATACACTGTTACCGGCGCGAATGAACTGGCGATTATGCTAAGCGATATGCTTAATAATATGCAGAATATGATGATGCAGGGCTCGGGAGCCGGCCAGGGACAAGGGCAGGGCCAGGGCCAGGGAAGCGGTCAGGGAAAAGGATTTCAGTTGCCCGATATTATTAAGAAGCAGGAAAGTTTGTCGGAAGAAATGCAAAAGGGCATGGGCACCAAGGAAGGTGAGAATGGCGAAGGCTCAGAAGGAGAGTCAGGGGGAGAAGGCAATGGAGAGAAAGGAGAGAATGGAAGGAATGGCAAGAAAGGTGAAGGTAATGGAGAGGGAGCCGGAGATGGAGATGGTGACGGAGATGGAAATGGCGGCAGCGGCAACGGAGAAGGAGAGAATAACGGACAGGGTGACAGCGAGGATATGAACGGGCTGTTATACGAGATCTATAAACAACAGCAACAATTAAGACAGCAGCTACAGGATAAATTGAGCAAAGAAGGTCTTCGGGGTAATGGCGGTGATATTCTTCGGAAGATGGAACAGGTGGAACAACAGTTACTCGACAAAGGCTTTAACGAGAGAACCCTGGAGCAAATGCTAAACCTGAAGTATGAATTGCTTAAACTGGAAGAGGCCGATTTCGAGCAGGGGCAGGAGAGCCGTAGGGAGTCGCAAACCAACAGGAATATATATTCGAACGATTTGCGCTTAAGTCCGGAAGATGTAAAGAAGTACTTTAACTCCACCGAGATTCTCAACCGCGAGGCATTACCCATGTCGCCCGAATACAAGCAAAAGGTCCAATCTTATTTTAAGCGTACTGATGATTGAGTTCTTTTCTGAAAATGATTTTAGTATAACTCTTGAGAACGAAATAAGGACCTGGGTCGAGGCAATTATCGCAAAGGAGGGATATGAGACAGGAGATATTAGTTTTGTGTTTTGCAGCGATCAGTATTTACTGGAACTGAATAAACAGTATCTAAGCCATGACACCTATACCGATATAATTACCTTCGACTATTCTTTGAACAAGGAGGTGCATGCTGAAATATATATATCTACAGACAGGGTGGCCGAAAACCGGGAGCGTTTTTCCTCCTCGTTTGAAGATGAATTGCACAGGGTGATCATCCATGGCATACTTCACTGTTGCGGGTATGGGGATAAATCTGAAACCTCAAAACAAGCGATGCGCAAGGCAGAGGATGCTGCGCTACAATTGCGCTCCTTTTTGTAGACCCCTGATATTCAGATTATTATAGGTTTAACTTCCTGATTAAGAGTTATTTACGTATCTTTGCCGACTAATTTAAATTATACTGTGTTCCACGTGGAACAATTGTGATTATGTTTGAAAAGGAATATGATGTTATAGTTGTCGGGGCCGGACATGCCGGTTCGGAGGCCGCCGCCGCCGCTGCGAATATGGGATCTCGCACTTTGTTGGTTACAATGAACCTTCAGAATATCGGACAGATGTCCTGCAATCCAGCCATGGGCGGTATTGCTAAGGGGCAGATTGTTCGTGAAATCGATGCCCTTGGGGGTTATAGTGGTATAATTTCAGATAAGACGGCTATTCAGTTTAAAATGCTAAATAAGTCGAAGGGACCAGCAATGTGGAGTCCGCGGGTTCAGAGTGATCGCATGCGATTTTCTGAAACCTGGAGATTGATGTTGGAGCGAACCCCAAACCTTGATTTTTACCAGGAGATGGTTGCCGGATTAATCGTAGACGGAAATAAAATAAAGGGAGTCCGTACTTCTTTAGGGCTTGAGATACGAGCTAAGACTGTGGTGTTAACCAACGGAACCTTTCTCAACGGCTTAATCCATATTGGTGAGAAGCAGTTTGGTGGCGGCCGGGCCGGCGAGAAGGCGGCAACGGGAATTACTAAAGACCTGGTTGATATGGGATTTGATTCCGGGAGGATGAAGACCGGAACACCGCCGAGAGTGGATGGACGGTCGCTGGATTTTTCTAAAATGACAATCCAGCCCGGGGATGAAGATCCGCAGAAATTCTCCTTTCTGGACAGCACACAACCCTTGAGTAAACAAATGCCTTGTTATATGTCGTACACCAGTGAAAAAGTTCACGATTTATTGCGTGAAGGTTTTGACAGGTCGCCCATGTTTAATGGAGCAATTCAGAGTGTGGGACCCAGATATTGTCCGTCAATTGAGGATAAGATAAATCGATTTGCAGATAAGGACAGGCATCAACTTTTTGTCGAACCCGAAGGATGGAATACCGTAGAGTATTACGTGAACGGATTTTCTACTTCCCTGCCGGAGGACGTGCAGTTCAGAGCTCTAAAAGAATGTGACGGCTTTGAGAATGTCAAGTTCTTCAGACCCGGCTATGCAATAGAGTACGATTATTTTCCACCTACTCAGTTAAAGCATTCCCTGGAGACCAAATTGGTGGAAGGACTGTTCTTTGCCGGACAGATTAACGGGACGACCGGATATGAAGAAGCAGCTTCACAGGGACTTATGGCCGGTATAAATGCCCATTTGCGTGTAAAGGAAAAAGAGGCATTTATTTTAAGCCGAAGCGAAGCGTATATTGGGGTTTTGATAGATGATCTTATTACCAAAGGAACGGAAGAACCATATCGAATGTTTACATCCAGGGCCGAATACAGGACTTTATTGCGACAGGACAACGCAGACTTCCGCTTAACTCCCAAATCGCATGCTATTGGACTGGCTTCAGATGAAAGGATGCAGAAGATGGAAGATAAGAAGAATAAATCGGAGGCTTTTGTTCGATTCTTTAAGGAAACCAGTGTGGAGCCCGAGCTCGCAAATGAAATTCTATTGGCAAAAGATTCTTCCCCTGTACATCAAAGCGATAAGATGTTTAAAATGTTTTCCAGGCCTGAAATTACCATGGAGGATATGAGGAAGATCGACGCGGTAGAACAATTCATCGACGCGAATTCACTGGACACCGAAGTGCTGCAGCAGGCCGAAATTCAGGTAAAATATTCGGGGTATATTGAAAAAGAGAAAAACAATGCCGATAAACTGAACAGACTGGAGGGAATTAAGATTCCCGAGAGTTTCGATTACTCCAAGCTTAAGTCTTTATCGTTTGAAGCGCGGGAAAAACTCAAGGCCATTCAACCTGCAACGGTTTCCCAGGCTAGTCGTATTAGCGGGGTTTCTCCGAACGATATTTCGGTTTTATTGGTCTATATGGGCCGATAACAAATTGTTCCACGTGAAACATTCCTAAATTACACAGATTGAGTCTACAGGCCGAAAAGCATATAAGCACCAGAGATTTTTTTAAAACAGGGGAATCCTTCGATTTATTATACGACAGCACTACCGATATGTTGGTCACCAGTCCTCAACCGGCCACGGAGGATCTGGAGAAGTATTACGATAGCAAGGCATATATTTCTCATTCCGATGCGGACAAAGGTCTTATGGCTTTTATGTATCAGCGGGTGAAGTCAATTACGTTGTCGCGGAAAGTAAAACTGGTTAATAAGCTTGCTAAAAAGCGGGGAACCCTGGCCGACATCGGAGCAGGCACCGGTGATTTTCTAGGCGTCGTTAAAACAGACGGCTGGGAAGTGAAGGGCGCAGAGCCTAATTCAGCAGCCAGGAAACGCGCCTCCCATAAAGGAATCGATCTTGTTGAGTCTATAGACGAGCTATCGTATAAAACCTACGATGTAGTAACCTTATGGCATGTTTTAGAGCATTTGCCGGAACTCGACACAGAAGTTAATCGGCTAAAGCGCATGGTAAAGCCGGGAGGTTACCTGATAATTGCAGTTCCTAATTACAAATCGTACGACGCAGCCTATTATAAAGAATATTGGGCGGCATTCGACGTTCCAAGGCATTTATGGCATTTCTCCCGCAAGTCCATAATCACTATTTTTTCCGATTCAATGCATTTGGTTAAAGTGAAACCGATGTGGTTCGATGCTTTTTATGTAAGTCTTTTATCTGAAAAGTATAAATCGGGAAACTCGTTTTCCATAAAAGCACTTTTTATCGGATTGTGGTCGAATATCAAAGCTTTAAACTCGAAAGAATACTCCTCTCTTATCTATTGCTTTCAAAAGCCAGCTTAAACCGATTTAAAGCCGTTTAGAGCCCACTTTAGCAGCAATGAAGGAAAACCCCGTGCTATTGAACGAAGTCTCGTTAAAAGCTATTTATGCGCCTCCAGAATTATAAACGTTATTTACTGATTGAAAAAAAACAATAAGATATGTCTATATTAGTTCTTTGCGGTGAATCAGGCGGGTAAGATTAATTGCCAAATCCCCAAAAATTATCTTGGCGTTTCCGTTTCTTTCAATATGATATACGGCGCGTTCCAAAGACTCGACGATTTCGAAAATATTGTTCTGGTGAACAAAGCGAGAAAATTGTTCCATTTTAAAGGAAGGGTCGTCTGCTACGAAATACAACAACGAATCGGCCGTATAGTTCTTTAGCATAGCCTGCCTGAATACCTCAATACAATAGTTGAGAAACTTTTTCTGAGTTTCACGTCCGCGTGAGGCTATTTGCTCGCTCCAGGAGAGTAAATCGGAGATCACCGCTTTATTTCCTTTTGCCCTGAAGGCTGTACGTACCCAATGAATAAACCAGGCCTCGAACTCGGCGTCCTCCTCATTGTATTCCAGTATATGAAGTGCTTTGTTGTAATCACCTTCGGCTCGGTGCGCAATGGTTTTGGCCAGGCTTAACTCCACTCCTTTGGCCTGCACCAACTCATTGGCAATATCTTCTTCAGAAAGCATGGCAAAATGCAATTTCTGACAACGGGAATGAATGGTGCTGAGTATTTGTTCTTCTTTCTCAGTGAGGAGCAGCAAAACCGTTTTCTTTGGAGGCTCTTCGATAATCTTTAGCAACTTATTGGCACATTGAGTATTCATTTTATCAGCTGCCCAGATAATTACAACCTTATATCCGCCTTCGTATGATTTTAGTGATAAAGTTTTAAGCAATTCGGCGGCCTCATATACCTTGATGGACCCTTGTTTGTTCTCGATACCAAGATGCTGCAGCCATTCGAACAGCGATGCATAAGGGTTTTTTACCACAAATTCCCGCCATTCGTTGATAAAATCTGTTGAAATTTCCGGCCGTGTGCTTGCATGCTTTTTATTGATGGGGTAAACAAAATGCAAATCCGGATGCGCCAGTTTTCTTACTTTCTGAGCGCAGAGTTTCCGTTCGGGGCTGTCTTCATCATAGTGGTTGCACAACAACTCGGAGGCGTAGGCGATAGCCATAGGTAGAATTCCGCTTCCCATCCCGCCCACGAAGAGCTGTGCGTGGGGAACACGCCCATTTTGTATGGTTTTTTTAAAATAGCTCTTCAGGTGCTTCTGGCCTATCGGTTGCTTTAGATCCATATACAAAACTACGGTTTTTTCCGGCCAAAATAAGCCGTGAAAAAACTATATTTGCCTTTGAAAAAATTCCACATGAAAACTGTAAAGGACATTAATTTTAAAGGCAGGAAGGCACTTATCCGGGTAGATTTCAATGTACCACTCGATGAGGAGCTGAACGTTACCGATGCGACCCGAATAAAGGCGGCTGTTCCAACTATTATCAACATACTCGAGGACAACGGAAGCTGTATTTTGATGTCGCATCTCGGCCGACCAAAAAACAGGGAGGAAGAATTTTCTTTAAGGCATGTGGTCGACAAAGCCTCGAAGATCCTTGGTGTTAATGTGAAATTCGCCGAAGACTGTATCGGCCCGAAGGCCGAGAAAGCCGTAGCAGCCCTTCGGCCGGGAGAAATCCTTCTTTTGGAAAACCTAAGGTATTACGAGGAAGAGACCAAAGGCGACCGGGATTTTGCCGAAAAATTATCCAGATTGGGCGATTACTATGTGAATGACGCATTTGGTACCGCCCACCGCGCACATGCTTCCACAGCAATTATAGCAGACTTCTTTCCGGAGAATAAATGTTTCGGCCTGTTGATGGCTTCTGAAATTGAAAACCTGAAAAAAGTGCTCGAATCGGGCAAATCCCCGGTTACGGCTATCATAGGAGGGGCAAAGGTGTCTTCAAAGATTACAGTTATTGAAAATATACTCGATAAGATCGACCACCTCATCATTGGAGGCGGAATGGCCTTTACCTTTATCAAAGCCCAGGGGGGCAATGTAGGGAACTCAATGGTGGAGACAGACAAAGAAGCGATTGCGCTCGAAATCCTGGCAAAGGCCAAAGAGAAGGGGGTGGAAGTACATTTACCCACTGATGCAGTCATAGCCGATAGTTTCAGCGACATGGCCAATACCAATACAGCTGAAGTGAATGCCATACCCGACGGATGGATGGGGCTGGACACAGGCGAGCGCAGCAACCTGAACTTTGCAGCAGTGATAGCCAAATCTAAAACCATCCTCTGGAACGGGCCGGTTGGTGTGTTTGAAATGGAAAATTTTGCGGAAGGAACAAAGCAGCTCGGCAATGCCATCGCAAAAGCTACAGCAGCTGGAGCTTATTCTCTGGTTGGCGGAGGTGATTCGGTTGCTGCCGTAACCAAATATGGCCTGGAGGATAAAGTGAGTTATGTATCCACCGGTGGCGGAGCAATGCTGGAAATGCTGGAAGGAAAATCGTTGCCAGGAATTGAAGCCATTCTAAAATAAATCCGGCGGCCATTCGTTAATGGAGTTACTGTGTTAAAAATTTGCCTAATCCGGTCATTTACTTACATTTGAAGACAAGAACGAATCCCCAATATTCCAAAATGATGAAACCTGCGGTTATTGCTCTGAGTTTAATGTGGTTGGTGCCTGGCCTTGTTTTTGGTCAGAACGATACCCAGAACAAGGCACTCAAAAAGAAAAAAGTGCAATTTGTCGATACCATTACAGTTAGCAGCACCGTAGGCGACCTCCCCACCAAAACGATCTTCACAAACACCAAAGATACGGTGGTTTTTGCTCTGGAAGACAACGCTAAAGCAAGAGCCATTGACAGCTTGTGGTTAAAAGAGTTATACAGCACCGGAAGATTCGAAGAGATGTACGGGGCTATAGAAAACCAGGACTATGAGCCTGTGGAATATGAAGAGCTTCCAACCGAGCTTCTTAAAGAGCGATTAGCCGAACTAAACGCGCGCACTCCTTTTAATGTTGAATACAACCCTTCGCTGGAAAATGTGATCAAGGGATATCTGAAAAACAGACGGCGTACCATCCAACGGTTGATGTCGCTAAGTGAGTATTATTTTCCTATGTTCGAAGAACAGCTGGACAGATTTGGGCTTCCGCTGGAAATGAAATACCTGGCTATAGTAGAATCTGCCCTTGATCCAAGAGCAAAATCCAGGGTTGGAGCAACCGGACTCTGGCAGTTTATGTACAGTACTGGTAAGATGTTCGGACTTGAAGTGAGTTCGTATGTCGATGAGCGCTCAGACCCCATCCTGGCTACGGAAGCAGCCTGCAAATACCTGAAGAGCCTTGAAGCCAGCCTGGGAGATTGGGATCTGGCTCTGGCGGCTTACAATTCGGGACCTGGGAATGTGGCCAAAGCCTTACGACGAGCAGGCGGCCACACTAATTATTGGAATATAAGACATCACCTCCCAAGGGAGACAGCCGGCTATGTACCTGCTTTCCTGGCGACCATGTATATCTTCGAGTTTGCGGCAGAACACGGCTTTAAAAGCAATGGGCCAAGGTATCCCTATGTAGCCACTGACACGGTACGGGTAAAGAAAATGATCTCCTTCGACCACATTGCAGAGCTCACCAACTTAGACAAAGAAGAAATAGCTTTCCTTAATCCGTCCTATAAGCTGGATATAATCCCGGTGGTTAAGGACGAGAATTACGTATTGCGATTACCGGTGGATGCCATCGGTAAGTTTGTTGAGAATGAAGAGGCTATTTACGCCTATACCGAAAGTGAACTAAACGAACGTGAAAAACCACTTCCACAATTCTTCGAGCAATCGGACAGGATTCGTTATCGGGTTAAAAGCGGCGACTATCTTGGGCGAATAGCTTCGAAATACGGTGTTTCTGTGAGCCAGATTAAACGCTGGAACAACCTGAGATCCACTACACTTAAAGTGGGACAACGTCTAACTATTTATCCGAAGAACGGAGTTTCGGGCAGCCAGGCGAGCAGTTCGACGGCAGCCGGCAGTTCAGAGATTCGCGTTTACACGGTGAAAAACGGCGACTCTCTGTGGAGCATTTCTCAAAAATTTCCCGGCGTTACCGTGGACAATATCAGAAAATGGAACGATATTAGTGGTAATAATTTGAAACCGGGAATGAAGCTTAAGATTCAGAAGAGCTAATTCTCCCAAAAAATCATCACTAAATGAAATCATTTATTGCGGTACTGGCAGGCCTGGTACTCGTACTTTCCGGCTGCAATAATTCCGGGAGTAAGGAGACCTATTTATTAAAATCACTCGGGAACATCAATACGCTCCAGGTAATTACCGAGAATGAGTTGTGGAACGGGGATGTTGGAGAAGAGATCAGGAAGTATTTCGCCGCACCTGTCGACGGGCTTCCGCAGGAGGAACCATTGTTTTCCATGAACCAGATGCCTCCTTCGACCTATACTGATTTTGCGAGAAAATACAGGACATTCCTGCATGTTTCAATTGGAGATTCAGCCGCCGTTTCCATTAAGAAGAACCCCTACGCCAAACCTCAAACAGGAGCGTTTATCATTGGCACCTCCAAAGAGGAAATCATAGAGCTGCTTGGCGAACACCACCAGCGGATTATTTCGGCCTTCAAGAAGTCGGAAATAGCCGAGAAACAGAGCAGGATCAACAATTCCCTAAAAAAAATGGATACGCTGGAAAAGCGTATGCGGGTTACAATGAACATTCCAACTGCTTATCGCACGGCCCTGGAGACCGAAGACTTCTTCTGGTATCGCAAGGCGCTGAAATCCGGGGAGACCAATATTATTGTGTATGAAGTTCCGCTTTCATATATCGAGAGCGACAGCACCGTAGTCAACGATATTATAGAAATCCGGGATCTTATAGGAGGAGATTATATGCCTGTAGAGGAAGGAGGGCGGTTTATCACGGAAGAAGCCTACGCGCCTTACTTATTCACCACCGAGATCGATGGGCATTTTGCATATGAAACAAAAGGAATCTGGGAAGTGAAGACACAGTTTATGGGTGGGCCCTTCATCAATTACGCCGTCCGAGACAGCATAAACGACCGCTATTTAATTCTGGAAGGATTCGTATATGCGCCGGCTACGAGTAAACGCGATCTGCAGTTTGAACTCGAGGCCATCCTGCGTTCAGCAAAGATACTATAACGAAAAACGGCTTCCATTGGAAGCCGTTTAAATAGGTATAAACTCAATTTTATTCGTCCAGTTTTTTGTCCTTGGGATCTTCCTTGGACGCATCTTTAAATTCTTTGATTCCGCTTCCAAGACCCCTCATTAATTCAGGAATTTTTCTCCCGCCGAATAACAGCAATACTATTACGACAATTAAGGCAATCTGCCACGGGCCTATCGCTAAGGGGAAAAAGGCTAAAGATGTAATTACAATACTCATCATTCAGAAATTTATTGAACAAAGGTAACAAGAATTCCTCAGATAGAACGTTTCTAACTTAAGTTTAGCGTGGATGAGAGGCGTTTATTTTATATTTGTATTCCCTGAAGTTGGGCAATCATGGCTGAAAAAGAAAAACGAGCAAAAAAAATCAGAAAAAAATTACTTCATAAGTACCGCCTTGTCGTACTAAATGAAGCTACTTTCGAGGAACGATTTTCCTTTAAACTCAACAGACTTAACGTATTTGTATTCAGCAGTGTTTTCGCGGTCTTTCTTATTGCCCTTACCACTTTGATTATCGCCTTTACACCCCTTCGCGAATATATCCCGGGCTATTCTTCAGCCAGACTTAAAAAGCAAGCCACAGACCTTACATATAAAACAGATTCCCTGCAACAGGTAATTTCTATTAACGAAAGCTATATCGCCTCTATCCGCAAAGTGCTCAGTGGGGATGTTAAAACCGTGGAGTTCAACAAGGATTCCATGATGGAGCTTGCTGCAAACGTAAATGCCAGCCGCCTCGATCTAACCCCTTCCAGGCAGGATTCCCTGCTGAGGGAAAAAGTACTGCAGGAAGACAAATACAATCCGCTGTTCTCTTCCGAAAACCTGAATCTTGTGCTTTTTCCACCGGTAAAAGGCACCATATCCGAAACCTATAAACCTCGGGAAAAACATTACGCTGTCGATATTGTCACCGCGATGAACGCCCCCGTCAAGGCAACTGCAGACGGCACCGTGATCTTTGCCGAATGGACGGCCGAAACAGGTTTTGTTATTTTGCTGGAACATGGGAATAACCTGATCTCGGTTTACAAACACAACGCTTCTCTTGCCAAGGAGCAAGGAGAACTGGTTAAGGCCGGAGAAGTGATTGCAACCGCAGGCAATACTGGGGAATACTCCACCGGGCCGCATTTGCATTTCGAATTATGGAGCGAAGGATACCCAATCAACCCCGCTAATTTTATAGATTTCGACTAAGGGAGTATGTCACTAAAAGCACTAGCCGGCCGTATTTTTGCAAAGATCGTATCCTATCGTACCTATGCCTGGGCCCGAAACCCTGTAATTACTCAGCAAAAAGTATTCGAAAAACTTATTGAAAAGGCGAAAAACACCAGCTTCGGGCAGGACCATGGCTTTGAAGGGATACGCAGCTATAAGAATTTTGCGGAAAAGGTGCCCATACGCGACTACGAAGCGTTAAAACCATACATAGAGCAGGTATTAAACGGTGAGGACAACGTACTCTGGCCGGGCAAACCACTTTATTTTGCAAAAACATCCGGCACCACTTCTGGCGCTAAGTATATTCCGTTAACGGCCGATTCCATGCCAAATCATATCAACGCCGCCCGCGATGCCATACTGTTATACATTGATGAAACAGGGAACAGCGAATTAGTGGACGGAAAGATGATATTCCTGCAGGGGAGCCCGGAACTAAAGGAAAAGAACGGGATTAAAGTAGGCCGCTTGTCCGGAATAGCAGCTCATTACGTGCCGGGATATCTTCAGAAAAACAGGTTGCCAAGCTGGGAGACGAACTGTATCGAGGATTGGGAAACCAAGGTCGATGCCGTGGTAAAGGAGACTATGAATGAGGATATGACCATTATTGGAGGCATTCCATCCTGGGTACAGATGTACTTTGAAAAACTTCAACAGCGATCCGGGAAAAAAATTGGTGATCTCTTCAAAAACTTCAATCTGTTTATTTACGGGGGCGTAAACTACGAACCTTACCGGGCCAAGTTTGAAGCACTTATCGGCAGGAAAGTGGATAGTATCGAATTGTACCCCGCCAGTGAAGGATTCTTCGCCTTCCAGGACAAACAGGATGTGAAAGGCATGTTGTTGTTACTTAATTCGGGGATTTTCTATGAATTTGTTGAAGCACAGTATTTCTACGAGGAGAACCCGCCCAGGATCACGATCGCCGAGGTAGAAATAGGGGTAAATTATGTGATGATTGTTTCAAACAACGCAGGGCTGTGGGCGTACAACCTGGGCGATACGGTACAATTCACCTCTCTAAATCCCTACCGGGTGGTGGTTTCCGGCAGGATTAAGCACTTTATTTCGGCTTTTGGCGAACATGTTATAGGAAAAGAGGTAGAAGAAGCCATGCAGCAGGCACAAGAGCAACACGGCTTCTCCATTTCAGAGTTTACAGTGGCTCCCATGACCCAGGTAAATGACGGGGAACTGCCTTACCACGAATGGCTTGTAGAATTCGAACGCCCACCGGACAACCTGGAAGCAGTTGAAAATTCCCTGGACAAGGCTATGCAGGATCAGAACAGTTACTATTATGATCTTATACAGGGAAAAATTCTCCAGCCCTTAAAGATAAAGGTGCTGGCGAAGGATAGCTTTAACAGCTTGATGAAGTCGCAGGGTAAACTTGGAGGACAGAACAAAGTGCCACGTCTTTCCAACGACCGTAAGATAGCAGAGGGCTTGTACAGGATTCAACCATAAAATTAGTGCTATCTTTGCACTCCAATGAGACCAACAGCATCACATAAAAGAACCAGGGCACAGGAAAGTTCCGGCGCCATAGAGCGTATGTATATTACCATGCGCCACCTCTTTAACCGTGGGTTTTACAAGCCAATGGGTATTTCCGGGGAAACCCTGCGCGAATCCCTGCTAATTCTTAGTCCGGAGATCTATGGGTCTATTTCAGACGAAAAGATCGAACTGGAAGGGTTGCTCTACGTAATAGACCGATTACCTTACGGAATTGAAGAATGCAGGTATATTAATCTCACCAGTGATGAAGGGTATAAAAACTCACATTTTAAGCCGATTATCCCTCCCAAACGCCGCCGAAACTGCTATCGTATAGATGAAGAGCAGATGAACATAGAGATTACAAGGGGTCGCTCGGAAATTTACGACATACTTACCCACCTCACCTTTCTTTACATAGAATCGCACAAGATCATGAAACAGGTCGTGATAAACGATGAAGGAGATGTGATCAGAGACTGGAAGAAACTCGAAGAGGCCGTATTGGTAAAACGGGATCTCAGTCAGAAAGACAAAGAAATAGCACTTACGCACACCGCGAATTTCCTGGGTAGAACCTTTGAAGAGGTAAACCAGATCTATCCTCACTTCGAATCGCCGCATATTAAGAACCGCTTCCTCAATATCATTTACTATCTGGGGAAGCTGGCCATTGAAGAGGTGCTTGAGGAGAACAAGCGTATAATTACTTTCAGTCCGGTGCTCAGGGAACGCCTGGGCCATCATATTCACGGCGAGCAGTGGGCACTGCGGGTAAAAAAGGCATTGAAAGATGCAGATTTCATGGATAGACCCCTCCATATCATAAGTGCCAATATGCACAGCGTGCTCAACAGCTTGTTTGCGAGAAAGGCACTTGGGACTGAATTCAAGGATCTATCCGATCTGGATATTTATAAGAAACTAAGCCTTTCCACAAGCTTAAAACTTCAGCAAAAGGTGTGGAAAAAGGCTCTGGCCAACGGAATGCAATTTATCGAGGATGCTTCCGGGACGAACATCGATGTCCAAATCTTCGACACAGCACAGTTTTATGAATTTCAGGGAGATGTGGCCGATGCCGACAAACCTGTGATCATCGTAATGGATTATGCGTTTGGAGAGCAGGCCTATGAGACCATGGATGAGCTGTTAAAGCCTTATTTAGCTGAAGGGAATAGAGATTATTTGAATATCGTTTCAATTTCCATCATGGGTAAAGCAGGTATCTTAAACGGGCAGAAAGGAGATATAATGATCCCGAATGCGCATGTATTTGAGGGAACAGCAGATAATTACCCATTTAAGAATAAACTGAAGAAGGCCGATTTTAACGATGTGGATTTGAAGGTCTGTTCGGGGACCATGATCACGGTATTGGGAACTTCCTTACAGAACCGCGATATCCTTAGGTTTTTCAACACCTCTACCTGGAATGTGATTGGTTTGGAAATGGAAGGGGCACACTATCAGAAGGCCATACAGTCGGCCTCCAGGATAAGAGGCAGTATTAGCCCGAAAATTGCTGTGAGATATGCCTATTATGCTTCCGATAATCCGTTGGAAAGCGGAAGTACATTGGCCTCAGGCGGATTAGGCACAACAGGGGTGAAACCTACATACGCCATCACCGAAAAAATGTTAAAACAGATTTTAGATGAACCTAAAAATTAATTTTGAAGAATAGTAATGTACTGATTACCGGCGGTGCCGGGTTTATTGGCTCCAATTATGTCGATTATTTGTTAGAATCGACTTCTGATGAGATTTTCGTACTGGACAAGCTAACATATGCCGGAGATTTGCGGAATCTGGAGGCTGCTTCCTCGTATAAGAACTATCATTTTATTGAGGGAGACATCTGTGATGCCGGTTTAGTGGAAGACTTGTTCCAAACACATAAGTTTACCCGCGTGGTTCATTTTGCGGCCGAATCGCATGTTGACAATTCTATATCGGGTCCGGCTGCGTTTATCCAAACGAATATAGTAGGGACTTTTAACCTACTTCAGGCGGCTTATAAGACCTGGATGGATGGCCCGGGAAAACTTAAGGATGAATTTTCGAACGCGAGATTTCTACATATCTCTACCGATGAAGTGTATGGCACCCTTGGTGAGACAGGGCTGTTTACCGAACAGACTCCGTATGCTCCAAACAGTCCTTACAGTGCGTCGAAGGCGTCTTCAGACTTTATTGTTAGAAGCTTTTTCCATACGTATGGCTTACCGGTGGTAACGACCAATTGTTCCAATAACTACGGGCCAAATCAGCATAAGGAAAAACTAATCCCTACTATAATCAGGAAAGCCATAGGGGGAAATCCGATACCAATTTACGGAGATGGCAGCAATGTAAGAGACTGGCTCTATGTTCGTGATCATTGTAGGGGAATCAGACTGGCTTTGGAAAAAGGTGAGCTGGGCGAAACCTACAATATCGGAGGGCGAAATGAACGTCAAAACCTGTATATTGCTGAAACTATCTGTGACATCCTTGATAGAAAGCAACCTAAAACGGGTTCTTATAGAGATCAGATTACCTTTGTTACAGACAGGCCGGGTCATGATTTTCGTTATGCAATCGATGCTTCCAAGATCGAGACTGATCTGGGTTGGCGGGCAGAGGAAACCTTCGAGTCCGGGATTGACAAAACTATAGACTGGTATTTAGCCAATAAGGAGCGACTTTAATTAATGAACTTCAACCGATGAAAGGAATCATTCTGGCCGGAGGCTCCGGCACCCGATTACACCCTATAACCCTGGCAGTGAGTAAGCAACTTATGCCGGTGTATGACAAGCCGATGATTTATTATCCCTTATCTACCCTGATGTATGCGGGAATCCGGGAAATTCTTGTCATTTCCACCCCCCAGGACCTTCCTTTGTTTGAAAAATTATTGGGAGATGGGAAACAGTACGGCTGTCGGTTCGAGTATGCCGTTCAGCATGAGCCCAGGGGCCTGGCCGAAGCATTTATCATAGGGCGAGACTTCATAGGAAGTGATAAGGTGGCCCTCATACTGGGCGATAACATCTTCTATGGCTCGGGTTTGAAAGAATTGCTGCAGGCTAACAGCGACCCCGTTGGAGGTATCATTTATGCGTATCACGTTCTCGATCCGGAGCGTTACGGAGTTGTTGAATTCGATAAACAGGGTAAGGCCCTGTCAATAGAAGAGAAACCTTCTAAGCCCAAGTCGAACTATGCGGTTCCGGGAATTTATTTCTACGACAATTCTGTGGTCGATATTGCAGCTGGCATAAAACCCAGTGCGCGGGGCGAATTGGAAATAACAGATGTAAATAACGCCTACCTTAAGCAAGGTCGATTAAGTGTAAGTATATTGGATAAGGGTACAGCATGGCTGGATACAGGAACATTTGCCTCCCTAATGCAGGCTGCCCAGTTTGTGGAAGTGATCGAGGAACGCCAGGGCCTGAAGATTGGCTCCATAGAAGAGGCGGCATATGAGATGGGATATATAGATAAATCACAACTTCATGAGTTGGCAAAGCCTTTGTTAAAGAGCGGATACGGAAAACACCTGCTACAATTAGACTGATTTTGGAAAAACTATCAACGCCATTAAAAGATTGTTTTATCATTAAACCCGACGTCTTCGAGGACGAGCGGGGAATTTTCTACGAATCTTATAACGAGCGGAATTTTAAGAATCTCACCGGGCTGGATATTAACTTTGTCCAGGACAACCAGTCTATGTCGACCTATGGTGTCCTTCGGGGCCTGCATTTCCAGGAGGGAGCTATGGCACAGGCCAAACTTGTTCGTGTGGTTCAGGGGAGCGTACTGGATATAGTGGTGGATATTCGCAAAGATTCGGATACCTTCGGAAAATCCTTCAGTATTGAACTTAATGACCGTAATCATTTGCAATTGTTTGTCCCTCGTGGATTCGCACATGGCTTTATAACGCTTTCAAAAACTTCAATTTTCGCATATAAGTGCGATAATTTTTACGACAAGGCTTCCGAGAGCGGAATTATCTATAACGACGCAACCTTATCCCTGGATTGGCATCTTCCGAAAGAGAATTTTATTATTTCAGAAAAAGACCTGCAGTTACCGGGATTCGAGAATATTACTTCATGAAGAAAGCACTGGTTACGGGGGCGAACGGTCAATTAGCACAGTGTATTAGGGCCGCGACCTCAAATTATCCGGAATTAGAACTGTCGTACAGCGATAAGGACACGCTCAACCTTGAAAACGAGGAGGCGGTTCGCAAGTTCTTTGAATTACACAATTTTGATGTATGCATAAACACGGCCGCATATACCAATGTTGAAAAGGCAGAATCGGAGCGGGATAAAGCCTTTGAAGTGAATGCCTCGGCTGCGGGCAGGCTTGCAAAACACTGTGCGGAAACCAACACGCTTCTAATTCATATTTCAACCGATTATGTATTCGATGGGAAAAAACGAAGTCCTTATGTGGAAACCGATGGTCCTAACCCTTTGAATGTGTACGGGGAATCGAAATTAGCCGGGGAGAAAGAGATTGCTGCCGTTTGTCCACGGCATTTTATTTTCAGGACTTCCTGGTTGTACTCGGAGTACGGGCATAATTTTTTAAAAACAATTCAGAAGCATGCTGGTGGGGGAAACCCACTTACCATCACCACCGAGCAAACCGGAACCCCTACCAATGCCAATGACCTGGCGCAGCTGTTGCTGAAATGTGCAGATTCAAACAGTCGGCAATATGGCATATATCACTTCAGTAACGCGGGAGAAGCCACTTGGTACGATTTTGCAAAAGCAATCCTGGAGGAGACCGATCAAATAAAAAAAACTAAACTTGCCAAAACCGAGCATTACCGTACTTTTGCAGCGAGGCCTCAATACAGTGTGCTGGATACCAAAAAGGTAAGAAACGAGTTTGATATAGAGATAATACACTGGCGAGACAGCCTGAAAACGATATTAACCAACGATTAAATTATAGAATATGACCGATAAACACAATGACGAAATTGATTTAGGCCTGGTCTTCAGAAAAATGAAAGAGGGTTACCACAGTCTGTTGGTATCCGGCTATAAGGGGGTTCAATTCGTTAAAAGATTTTGGATCGTACTGCTTATATTGATAATTGGCGGTGTTATAGCCGGTCATTTTTGGCAGAAGGCCCACAAAGCGGACAAATTAGCTACACTTATTGTACAGAATAACTTTGGAAGCTCGAGTTATGTGTACAATGCAATCGAATTATTAAATCGCAAGATGAAACAGGGTGATGGTCGGTTTCTGAAGCGTTACGGTTTTAATCCCGAAACGCCCGAATTGGTAACCATCGAGATAGAGCCTATCGTGAATATCATGGAGTTGATGGAGAAGTCGGAAAGCAACGACCGAAATCTTGAACAGTATCTTGCACAGAGCGATTTTGAGGAAGACATTTTACTTTCGGAAGTTTTTTATACCGAATACAAGTATCACAAGATGTTCGTCTATACCACGGCTGAGGGCAGTATGGAAACTGTGGATAAGGTTTTGGCCTATCTGAACAGCAATGAGATCTTCCAGCAGACAAAAGAACTGATGATTGCAGAAACTACGAATCGCATAAAACAAAATGAAACCAGTATTGAGAACATCGATGCGGTTTTCGACGAATACGTAGGCAAGATCAATAACAGTCAGCCCAACCCCAGCCAGGTATTCTTTAAATCGCAGGAAAACAACAATCTGCATCAGCTCATTGAATGGAAGAACATCCTTATCTCCGAAAATGAAATGCTTCGGAAAGAACTAATTAAGTATGACAATGTGGTTACTGTTATAAATTCACCGGAGCTGCACTTTACTTTTACTTTTTGGGATAATAAACGCCTAATTGTGCCGCTGTTTCTAATCTTGTTTTTTGTGTTTCTCGTAGTTCTCTACGGTCTCTACAAGAAGGGAGAGCGATATGCAATGGAAAGACAGTAAACAGCTAAAACGGTTATGAAATTACCGAACTTCTTAGTAGCCGGTTTTCCGAAATGCGGCTCCACTTCCCTGCATTACTATTTTAGTGAGCATCCGGAAATATTTATGCCGGCACAAAAGGAACTGCACTTTTTTACATACGATGTTCTCCAACAACAGAATAAAGGCAAAGATGATAAGGAAGTGAAAAAGTTCCACATAGGAACGCTTAAAGAGTACAAGGCGTGTTATTCGCGTGCCTCTAAGGAGATTGCTGTTGGTGATGCATCTCCATCTTATGCGAACTACGAATCTGCTATTCCGAAGATAAAAGAAGTGTTGGGAGAGGACGTTAAAATTATTATCGTATTAAGAGACCCTATTAAGCGGGCCTACTCAAATTACCTGCATTTGTTGCGTGAAGGTAGAGAGACCTTGTCTTTTTATGACGCGCTAATGAAGGAAGAAGAACGCAGGGCAAACAAATATTCAGATTTTTGGTACTATACGTTTAACTCACTTTACGCCGACAAAATCGAACGTATGACCAAGGAGTTTAATAATGTGCGGCTAATTACATTTGAAGATTTTATTCGAAATCCTCAGGATTACATTCGGGATATTTATGATTATTTAGGCGTTAACCCAGATTTTTCCCCGGATAATATTAAAACTCACTTTAACCCGGGGGGAGTTTACAAAAAGAACCCGATTACGAGCTTTATCTTTAAACAGAGTAAGTTTAAAAGTGCCGTTAAGCGAATAGTTCCTTTAAATACAAATGTTAAGCGTGCGAAGATTCAGTTAATTAAGCGGTTTCAGGAGGAGACTCCACAGATTGATGAAAAAAGCGAGAAATACCTGGTTGAGATCTTTAAGGACGACGTAATGCGGTTAAACGAATTTGGGGTAAAAACCGATCTCTGGAACAAATCTTTTATAAATAACTAACAGTTTATTGAATATATCAACTGAAATATCATCGAGAAGTGAAGCGATCACCTTAAAACAGATCATTGCATCTTTGGTGTTTTTGGGGATTTTCTTTATTCCTTTCACCTCATGGAAAGGATTGGATTTTCTGGGTGAATATGCCAAGGAAGCAAGTTTCATTTTTTTTGCGTTGGCAGCCATTGGCCTCGGGATTCATTCTGCACTGACAGGCAAAATAGCAATTCCTTTTAGGAACATATTATTTCAACTGTTGCTCCTTCTTTTCGCGTGGTTCTTTATCACCAGCTTAATAAACCTTCCTACTATAAAGGACTATTATTTTAAAGGCATTACAGGATACGAACGATTCATAAGGCAGTATTCGGTGGTAATCATATCGGGGATCGTATTATTTCTCACCTATTTTAATGTCTTTAGGCGATATGATAATTTAACCCTTTTCTACAAGGTAAGACGGGTTTTTTTCTACAGTATGATCATTGTCACCTCTTATGGAATTCTTGAAATTCTCATTTTGGTGTTCAACATGGGTTTCCTGTACAATATTCTTTGGTTTTACAATTTTTTCCCGTTTACCGAAGTGTATCTTTTCTATGGAGTTAACAGGATTTCATCGGTGACATTCGAGGCACCGGCACTTGCAACCTACCTTTTTACAGTTTCGGGATGGATGTTCAGTTATGTTATTACTGAAAAAGGTTTAAAGCGATTTATCCCTTCCCTGGTCACAATCGTATTGGCAATGTTTTCCGATTCACGCGCCGGCCTAATCGTGATCTTTGTACAAATACTGCTTTTTGGGATGCTTCTTATTAAAAAGCGCAAACACCATCAGTTGCTTATAAAGATAATTGCGCTGAGTGCTATCGCCATGATGGTTATAGGATTTGCGAAAGGAAAAGAGATAGCCACATACATACAAGAAAAAATAACGTCTTTCGATGTGAGAGACAGCAAGCACAGTATCTCCAACCGATCCCGATTTGGGATACAGTACGCGAGTTATGCCGTATTTCAGGAGCACCCAATCACGGGTGTAGGCTATGGGATGCAGGCGTATGAAGGTAGGAAGAAGTATCCAAAATGGGCTACGGTGGGTAACTGGGAATTTAAATTAAAATATCTCAACGAAAACGATCCTAGGTTTCCGCCCGGTTACAACATCTACACCAGGTTTCTGGCCGAAACCGGACTTATAGGCACCGGAATATTTTTGCTGTTGCTGGCGGCCATTCTGGCTACCACTTTTGGAATCCTCAAGAAAAATGACGACCGCTATCTATTGGCTGTAGTTATCTGTATTTCAATGATTGGATTTTATTTCAATTGGCTGAAAACCGATACTATTAGAGTGTTTGGGTTTTGGATCAATTTCGCACTTCTGGTGCGCATGAGCTCTCAAAGCACATTTACTTTCAGAACTAAGAAGACCCAAATTGATAAATAAGCTACTAACATATTTACAGGATAACCTTGTCAATAAAAGCATGAAAGTGCTTTTATTAAGAATAGCAGGTGTTTTCTTTTTTTTTGCACTTTCGCTGTTTCTAACCAATTTTTTTGACCCTGAAATAGTAGGTAAGTACGATTTTGCCCGTGCTTCGTTACTGGTTCTGGGCGGAGTTTGCATGCTGGGAACGAACCAGGCAATAATTTATTATTCCGGAGAATTCACAGCGCTTGAAAGCATGAGCAGACTAAAAAGTGTCTACATAAAGATGATACTTATTATCCTGTCTATCGCATTGGTGTTCGTGCTTGTGGGAGTTCTGGTGCCCGAACAATTCTTCAATACTTTTTTCGCCAAAGCGGATGCCGGGGAACTTATTTTTAAAATATTACTCGCTTTGAGCGCTTTTGCAATTTCCTTGCTGAACATAGACACTTTAAGAGCTCTGAAATATCCGTTGTTTTCAGAATTATACCGCAATATCTTTCGCTATACCCCATTTTTTCTGGCAGCTGTCCTACTATATTTTACCGGGAACCCCAACTGGCTGGTTGAGGTATACTTGCTGGGGTTTGTTGTCCTGGCTGTGTTTTCTTCTGTACATGTATACCTTGCATTTCAAGAACAGCGGGATTTACCCGCTACAAAGCCGGCTGTATCTTACAAGAATATATTGAAGCGGTCTTACCCTATGGCCCTAAGTGCCGTAACCTATTTCCTTATGCAGAGTACAGACATTGTGCTTTTAGGCAAGTTTTCTGATTTTGAATCGGTAGCTTTCTATGCGGTAGCTGTTAAGCTTGCCATGGTAACTTCCCTTGCATTACAGTCGGTAAATGTTATCATTGCACCGAAAGTAGCGGAAGAGTTTAATCGCGACGACAAGCATGCACTTAATCAGGTTGTTAGACAGAGCACACGGCTCATTTTTTTTCTAAGCCTTCCCGCATTGGCTATACTGGCAGCGTTAACCAGCTTTTTCCTGGGATTCTTCGGTCAAGAATATATTGTGGCAAAATCTGCTCTGTTAATTTTATTACTTGGACAGTTAATTAATACCCTTTGTGGTCCGGTAGGCGTTTATATGAATATGACGGGCAAACAAAATAAATTACAGCAAATCCTCTTCCTCGGGTTCATGGTAAACTTAATTTTAAACTGGTACCTAATTCCGGAATACGGTATGGAAGGGGCTGCATGGGCAACCGCCATCAGTATGGCATTATGGAACGCACTGGCAGTGATTTACACCTATAGAAAAGATCGAATTAAACTCTTTATCTCATAAATGAACGGCAAGCTACTCATACTTATAGCTCACTACAACAATCCTAAAGGATTGGAAGATTCCCTGCGATCGATAGATGAGAAGTTTGAGGTCGATGTGCTAATTGTAGATGATGGTAGCGAAAAGACGTACAACGAGAATCATCTGCATTCGATTTATACAAACGGCCGGTTGTATTTCGACGCTTTACCTATGAATCTGGGAGTTGGTGCTGCTGCTAACCGAGCCCTGGAGCTGGCCACAGAGATGGACTATATATTTCTTGGTCGGTTGGACTGCGGCGATATTAATTATCCGGGAAAGTACAAAAGACAGCTTGAGTACCTGGCAGACAACCCGGAAGTAAAACTTTTGGGAACATGGGCGCGGGTTATAGACCATGAAGGAAATTTTCTTCATATGCTGGAACATCCGCCCAAGTACGAGGAAATTAAGAAGAAAATGTATCTCAACAGTATGTTTTTAAACCCCTCGGTTGTGTTTTATGCAGATATCCTTCCAGTGGTAGGAAATTATCCTTACAAATACCGCAGGGCGGCCCAGGATTACGCCTTCTTTTTTAAAGTAATCAGGAAGTTCAAAGCTGAAAACCTGCCCGAGGTACTGATGGATTATGTAGTTGATCCGGAATCGATTTCAACCACCAAAAGAAGGCTTCAGGTAAAAAACCGGATTCGAATTGTAATGGATAATTTCTATTTTGGCATTTATCCAATTGCAGGACTAGTACGTGGGGCTTTTCTGCTTTTGTTCCCAAGGTGGGTTACAACCAAGGCGAAGAAAATTCTTCAGAAAAAAACCACATGATAATAGGTCCCGGATTAATTACGTTAATTTTGAAACTATGAAGGAAATACTGTCATCTATTTACCCGTATTTGTACTTGTTTTTCTGCTTTGTGCTGCCGCTTGATAAGTACGCTACCGCCGTGCCCAATATTATTATGATCTCACTAATCGTAATATTCCCTTTCGTAGTTAAAAAACAAGATTTTTCGAAATTATTAAGAAAGGAGACCATACTTTTTGCCGCCTTGGTGCTGTATGTGACTTTAAATAGCTTTTTCTTTCAGGATTTCACCAACGATATGATTATTATTAGTAAGATAGCATCGGCCCTGCTATTATTAGTGCTTTTTATCCCGGTTGAACGTACAGAGAACTTAATGAAGACACTTGTTGCATCTGTACTGGTGTGCATTATTATTAGTCTGTATAATCTCTACTTCTTTTATATGGAAGAGGAAGCCTTCAATTTTTCGTCCGGAAGCGCGATTAATGAAGTGCTAATAATCGACAGGCTCTATCTTGGTTTGCTATGTGTTCTTAGTATTATCAGTTCAATCGCGTTAATTGGAAACAAATACAACGAATACAATAAATGGTATTTCGCCAATATTGTGCTCTGCATTGGCTTTGTGTTGTTAATCGCCTCCCGTGCAGCAATTATTTTATTGTTAATATTGTTCTTTCTGAAGATATTTTACTCCAAGAGCAAGAAAGAATACGCTTTGTTCTTTTTCGGAGTTGTTGGTCTGGTTTTACTGGCCTTTGCTATTAATAAGAACCTGAACGAACGTTTTTTCTACTCCCATAGTACGCAGAAGAAAGAGAAATCGTATTTCGAATTGTTTAAAGAATGGGAGCCTCGGGTGTTGATATGGGAGTGCAATTACGAAATAGCTGTCAATAAGAACCCGACATTAACCGGTCTTGGGTTTTATCACACAAAGGATCTGCTCGTGGATTGTTATGCCGATTCAATTCAAAGAGAGAATAAAAGGAATTATTATATCAAGAGCCGATTTAATCCGCACAACCAATACATGGATTTCTACCTTAGTACCGGAATCATTGGCGTGCTGCTTTTCATTGCGCTTTTAGTTTCCCTATTCAAAGAACGAAAGTCGTATTACCGGGTGGCATTTTTACTTACTATCGCAACCTTTGTCTTTATCGAATCTTTATTTCAAAGACAGCTTGGAGCTTATCTCTTCGCTATCGTTCTCATCTTTATGTTGTTCCCCAAATCTGAAACCGATTCAACCGAAATAGAATTAAATCCGCATGAAGAAGATTAAAGTGGCTCATGTTTTAAATTCTGTTGGAGGAGTGGATGTACATCTTAGGATAATCCTCGGAGCATTTGACACTCAGAAAATTGAGTCGGTAATCATCCACGGGTACGACGACACCCATACCCCATTCCTCGATAAGAATGGAAAAGCTGTTCCCGAGTTTAGAACCACTATCCAAAGATCTATCTCTCCGTTTAAGGATTTAAAGGCATTGATTAATACCATCTTCATATTGAAACGCGAGAAACCGGATGTGATCCATGCCCATAGTGCTAAGGGAGGTATTATTGCTAGGGCCGCATCCTTATGGTATCCCGCCACAGTTTTGTATACACCACACGCGTTTTCGTATTTAAGCGCCGCGGGTAATCTTAAGCGAAGTTTATTTCTTGGCCTTGAACGGATATTCAAACATTTTAATTCAGTGCTGGTTGCTTGCTCGGAGTCTGAGCGTAAAAGAGCAATAGAAGAAGTTGGTTATAATCAGGATAAAGCACTTTGTTTTAACAATTCAATCCACCCAATTGGCCCCTCCGATATGCTTACAGCCGGACTCGGCCTTCCGGAAAAATACATCTGCACTGTTGGAAGGCCAAGCTATCAGAAGAACATTGAAATGTTGGTAGAAGTGGTGAGAGTAATTGTGGAAAGACAAAAGCAAGAGTACAATCCGTCACTTGCTCCTATCCACCTGGTTGTTTTAGGTGTTGGTGAATACAGTCCGAACAAAGACCGTGTTGAGAGCCTCGTTGCACAATACAATCTGGAAGAACACATTACGATGGTACCATGGATTGATAGAAAACAGATATTCAGTATAATCGACAAGTGTGAACTTTATGTTTCGGCAGCGCGCTATGAAGGACTTCCGTATTCGGTTATCGAGGCTTTGGCGTTGGGGAAAGCATGTGTGGTGACCAACTGCGATGGAAACAGGGACCTTGTAAACAATGGATATAACGGATATGTTGTCCAAGAAAATTCGGTAGAAAGTATGGCAAATCGTATTTTTGCGCTTTTAAAGGATGATGGACTGCGACAAAGGCTCGGAAACAATTCGGTTCAATACTTTAATTCAAAATTTAATATCACGCAAACGATCGCCCAACTGGAAGCGATATATAAAGCAAATAGCAAATGAAGATAGCTGTAATTGGCACAGGATATGTTGGATTGGTCACCGGAACCTGCCTGGCGGAAACCGGTAATGAAGTGATCTGTGTAGACATAGACCATGAAAAAGTAGAGAAGATGAGACAGGGCGTGGTTCCTATCTATGAACCCCACCTGGATGTGCTCTTCGAACGCAATATTAACGCCGGCCGGCTAAGCTTCACCACCTCGCTGGATGAAGGCCTTGAGCATGGGGATATTATCTTTCTTGCCCTCCCTACACCTGAAGATGAAGACGGGTCTGCAGACCTTTCGTACGTTCTCAATGTCTCAGAAGAAATAGGTCGAAAAATCAAATCTTATAAAGTAATCGTCGATAAAAGTACGGTTCCGGTAGGCACAGCCGACAAGGTTCGCGAAGTGATATCGGCAAATGCCCAAGCGGATTTCGATGTTGTTTCCAATCCAGAATTCCTGAGAGAAGGATTTGCAGTAGACGATTTTTTAAAACCGGAACGCATTATAGTAGGCTCCAGCAGTGAGAAGGCCACCAGGCTGATGGAAAAACTCTACGCTCCCTTTGTACGATCGGGTAACCCCGTGATCGTAATGGACGAGCGTTCAGCCGAACTTACCAAATATGCGGCAAACTCATTCCTCGCCACCAAGATCACTTTTATGAACGAGATCGCAAACTTCTGCGAGCTGGTAGGCGCCGATGTGGACAAAGTAAGAGTGGGTATGGGAACCGACTCGAGAATCGGAAAACGATTCCTTTTCCCCGGAATCGGGTATGGCGGGTCATGCTTTCCTAAAGACGTAAAAGCATTGCAAAAGGCAGGCAAAGATGAAGGCTATAACTTTAAGTTGCTGGGCTCGGTAATCGACGTGAACGCCGTTCAGAAAACCATTTTAATGCCCAGGATCAAATCCAGCTTTAACAACCAATTGGACGATAAGACAATTGCAGTCTGGGGACTGGCTTTCAAGCCCGAAACCGACGATATAAGGGAGGCGCCGTCCATCGATATGATGAACGCCCTGCTTGAAGAAGGGTGTAAGTTGCAGGTTTTCGACCCTGAAGCCATGCCGAATATCAGGAAGCAATTTGGTGATAAACTGAATTATGCCGGGTCCATGTACGAGGCACTGGAAAACGCCGATGCGCTACTTATCTGTACCGAATGGAGTATCTTCAGGACACCAAATCTGGACAAGATGAAGAGCTTGCTTAGAAACAATCTCATCTTCGACGGCAGGAACCTGTACAATGTTGCAGATATGAAAGCGGAAGGATTTAACTATATTTCGATAGGGAGAAATTCAGAAAAATGAAAAAGAAGGTTTTAATAACAGGCGCTGCCGGGTTTTTAGGCTCTCATCTCTGTGATAAATTCATCGATGAAGGCTTTAAGGTGATCGCAATGGATAACCTTATCACCGGAGATCTCAAGAACATCGAGCACCTGTTTAAACTGGAAAATTTCGAATTCTACCATCACGATGTCACTAAGTTTGTGCACGTGCCCGGGGACGTAGACTATATACTCCATTTCGCTTCTCCCGCCAGTCCGATCGATTATTTAAAAATCCCAATTCAAACACTAAAAGTAGGCTCCCTGGGGACTCATAACCTGCTCGGACTTGCAAAGGAAAAGAATGCCAGGATCCTTATAGCCTCCACTTCGGAAGTGTACGGCGATCCGCTAGTCCACCCCCAGAGCGAAGATTATTTTGGCAATGTAAACACCATAGGGCCGCGCGGGGTTTACGACGAGGCAAAACGATTCCAGGAATCCATTACAATGGCCTATCATCGTTTTCACAATCTCGATACACGTATTGCGAGAATATTTAACACCTATGGTCCACGGATGCGTTTAAACGACGGGCGTGTGATCCCTGCCTTCATCGGACAGGCATTGCGAGGCGAAGATCTCACGGTTTTCGGAGACGGGATGCAAACCAGATCCTTTTGCTATGTAGACGACCAGGTAGACGGACTTTACAAGTTGCTGCTTAGCGATTACACCTACCCGGTGAACATCGGTAATCCGGAAGAGATCACCATACTGGATTTTGCAAAGGAGATCATAAAACTTACAGGCACTAAACAAAAAATAGTTTTTAAGCCCTTGCCACAGGACGATCCCATGCAGCGTGAACCCGATATTACCAAGGCACGGGAAGTACTCGGTTGGGAGCCAAAAGTTGAACGGGAAGAAGGAATGAAAAAAACCTTCGAATACTTTAAAGGACTTACAAAAGAAGATCTATTTAAGAGTGAACACAAGGATTTTTCTAAGCACAACAGACGCTAAATGATATTTAAAAAAGGTAGATACTCGGGGTTTCTTCGACCCATTTCCTACACTATCGACCTGGTGATCATTCATGTGTTGGCACATCAGTTCTTCGATCAGAATTTCGAATACCTCAATTATATCATCTTTGTATCCCTGGCCTGGATCATATTGTCGTTAAGATCGAATTTCTACGAAATTTATCGCTTTACCCACGTTGCCAAAATAATGTCTCTTATCGGGAAACAGGGAGTAGTGTTCTTTTTAATCGTGTTTGCTTTTTTCGGCTACTACAACCAAGTGAAGACCGATCCGCTTTCCATTATAAAATACGTGCTGCTTACGATGCTGTATATAACAGTCGTGAAATTCACCGTTTATTACCTTCTGAAGAAATACCGGCTGCTACTGCGCGGGAACCTGAGACGAGTTGTAATTATAGGCCTTAACCAGAAAACGGATCAGTTGCGAAACTTCTTCGAAAACAATCCTGAATACGGGTACAACCTGCTTCGTACTTTCAATATCGCAGGTAAGAACAAGGTGCCCATCGAGGAATGCCTCGATTACATACTCGAGAATGATATCGATGAGATCTATTCTTCCGTCGCTGAAATTAAAAACCCCGACCTCCTCAAACTAATCGATTTTGCAGACAACAACCTCAAGATTCTCAAATTCCTTCCGGACAACAAAGAGATCTACAGCAAAAAACTGGACTTTACATACTATGGGTTCTTGCCTATTCTTTCCCTTCGGAAGATCCCTATGGACGAGCCATTCAATAAATTCATCAAGCGAAGTTTCGATGTAATCCTGTCGCTGGTCATTATAATCGGGGTATTATCCTGGCTTACACCGCTGCTCGGCCTTATCATAAAACTGGAGTCCAAAGGCCCGGTTTTCTTCAAACAGAAACGAAACGGTCTGGATTACCAGGAATTTTTCTGCTATAAGTTCAGGTCTATGAGACCAAACCCGGAGGCCCACCTGCACCAGGTTCGGAAGGACGATGAGCGTGTAACACGGGTTGGCCGGATAATCAGGAAGACGAGTATGGACGAGCTGCCACAATTCATAAATGTTTTAAAAGGAGAGATGTCGGTGGTAGGGCCACGCCCGCATATGGTAAGTCACACCCATATGTATGCCGAACGGATCGATAAGTTTATGGTGCGACACTTTGTTAAGCCGGGAATAACCGGGCTTGCACAGGTAAGCGGATACCGGGGTGAGGTAGAGAACGACAGCGATATTATCAATAGGGTGAAGTACGATATTTTTTACCTGGAGAACTGGTCGCTATTTCTCGATATCAAAATAGTATTTCAAACCATCTACAATGCCGTTAGAGGAGACAAAAAAGCATACTAATGGCGATAACCAACCGCTAGTTTCCATTATCACCCCGCTGTATAATGCCGGGAGCTTTATTTCCGAAACGATCCGGAGTGTACAAACACAAACCTTTCAAAACTGGGAACACCTCATCGTGGACGATGCATCTTCCGACGATTCTTTGGCCATTGCCCGGAGTTTTGCTGAAGGGGACCGTAGGATTAAAATTACATCCCTGCATACGAACGAAGGAGCTGCTGTTTGCCGAAACCTCGCTACAGAACAGGCCAAAGGCAGGTATATAGCATTTCTCGACGCCGACGATCTCTGGCATCCGGAGAAACTGCTGAAACAGTTAAGCTTTATGGAGCAGCAGGATTGTCCGGTCTCATATACCAGTTATCTTCATATCGACTCCTCCGGAAACTCTTTGAGAAAGAGAGTGGTAGCTTTAAAGGAATTACCCTATTCCAGGCAACTTCGGAACAATTATATAGGGAATCTCACCGGCATTTACGATGCTGCGACGTTGGGGAAGATCATAGCGCCATCAATTCGCAAGCGACAGGATTGGGCGGTTTGGCTGGAAGCGATAAAAAGAAGCTGGAAACCGGCAAAGGGATTGCAGGAGGACTTGGCATATTATCGGGTGCATCAGGATTCCATGAGTTCCAATAAATGGAAACTCGTACAATATAACTTCCGTTTTTACCGAGAGCATTTACGCTTTTCTCGGTTAAAATCGGTTATTTGCTTGCTGCGCTTTTTCTATGAATATTTTGTGGTTCGCCCCAAGCAGATTCAACAACTATAAGCTGGAAATAAATTGCTTCAGCTTTCCTCGATTACTTCGCTCCAGGGCAGATTTTCGCACAAAGACCAGGTTGAGGTCTTTCTCGAGATAGCGGTATAGAGCCGTTTTGATCCCTTCTTTCTCCTTCGAGCTTAATTCTCTTTCAGAAACATATACTATTCTGAAGGTATCGAGAGCCGTTTGTTCCACCACGAATTCCTTTACATTGCCATCGTCTTCTATTACGCTTTTGGTGACGTAGTAGAAGGTAAGCCCCGGAACAATTTTACCGCCGGGTAGCCTGGCAACATCATTGGTCCGGCCAAGCAACTTTCTCAAAACCGGAGCTTTATCAGTACCTCCATCCGCTATAATCCCTGTATCGCCAATGTCGTAACGAATCATAGGGTGGGCTTTATTATAGAGTGAAGTGATTACAATTCGACCCTCTTTGCCATGTGGAACAGGCCTGTCATCTTTATCCAGTATTTCAACGTAGAGGGTTTCGCTGTTCAATCTGAAGTCCCCGTTTTGGTCGGTAAAAGCGATGAGATCAAGTTCGCTGGCTCCGTATTCATTTATTACAGGAACACCAAAAGCATGCTCCAAAAGGGATTTGTCAAGGTCGTACAACATCTCGCTGGTGACTACACAGTACCGAAGACTGGGGCAAACGTCTTTCAGCATAAGACCTTGTGAGCGTACATATTTTGCAAACAGTACAATTGCGCTGGTATAGCCGTTTATGTAGTGGAATCTTTTGCTTCGGAAAACATCCAAATACTTACTTAGTTTTTCTTCTGAAAGGTCGAAAATAGGGAAGCGATACCGGTGGCTCAGCCAATCCTTGAAGCGCTCTTTGTAGTATCCCGGACCATCCAGGGGGATGCCGTAGAAACGCGCCTGGAGAGTGTTGTGAAAATTGAGGTCGTACCAACCAAAGCGATCGAGTATTTCAGCCCAGGTAAGTGCATGACAGAATTTATCCTTAGCAAAGATAAAGGGATGGCCGCTCGAGCCGGAGGTTTTATTTACGTAAACGTTTTTGGAAGTAAACCCTGCCGACAGGCGTTCTTCTAATGGCTTTTGAAGGTGGGATTTAAGCATTACAGGCACCTCTTCCCAATGTTTCACCGCCCTGCCGGCGAATTGTTTGTAGAAGGGATTATTGGAGAAATGATACTTATAAATTTCCCGGCGTTTGGATTCGATATAGTTGTTGTAATCAGGCTCAGGAATAGCCTGAATGCGTTTCAATTCGGTCTTAGCCTTCGAAATTGGAAAGCGGTTTAAAGTGAGTGAAAGTTCGAACAAATTCAACACGAAAATATTAGGGCTTCAAGGTACAAACAATTATTTTTGAAGGCGAATTAAAACCGCTCAGCATGAACATCCTTATCCTTGGTTCCGGAGGTCGGGAACACACCTTTGCACATATGATCGCACAAAGTGAACATTGCGACTCACTTTTTGTAGCTCCCGGGAATGCCGGCACCGAAATGATAGCGACAAACCTGCCTGTTTCAGTAAACGATTTCCAATCGATTAAGGCGGCGGTGCTCGAAAATAACATCTCCATGGTGGTGGTGGGTCCGGAGGATCCGCTCGTAAATGGAATAACAGATTTTTTTAAGGAAGACACCTCCCTTAAGGATGTGATGATAATCGGGCCTTCAAAAAGAGGAGCCTTATTGGAAGGAAGTAAGGAACAGGCCAAGGAATTCATGATGGCTCACGATATTCCAACGGCGGCCTACGCCAGTTTCACTCAAAAATCACTAGCTGCGGGCAAACGCTTTCTGGAAACGCTTAAGCCTCCATATGTTCTTAAAGCTGATGGCCTGGCTGCGGGTAAGGGAGTTTTAATTCTCGATTCCCTGGCGGAAGCAAAAAATGAACTGGAGAATATGTTAAGCCATCGCAAATTTGGGGATGCCAGTTCTACCGTTGTTATCGAGGAATTCCTGGATGGAATTGAACTGAGTGTTTTCGTGCTTACCGATGGAAAAAATTATAAGATACTGCCTACGGCTAAGGATTATAAGCGGATTGGTGAAGGAGACAGTGGTCTCAACACCGGCGGAATGGGTGCGGTTTCCCCCGTACCTTTTGCAAACGAGGCCTTTATGCAGAAAATAAAGGCACGAATTGTAGAGCCTACCGTGAAGGGGCTTCAAAAGGAAGCGATCGATTATAGAGGATTTGTTTTTATCGGACTGATAAAGGTGGGCGACGATCCTTATGTGATAGAATACAATGTACGAATGGGTGACCCCGAGACTGAGGTGGTTTTACCGCGAATTAAAACAGATCTTGTTTCCTTGCTTCGGGCAACTTTTAATCAGGAATTGGATACCGTTACCCTGGACATCGATGCGCGTGCTGCCACTACTGTTATGGTAGTTTCCGGGGGCTATCCAGAAAATTATGAAAAAGGCAAAGTGATAGAAGGGGCCGGCAGCATAAAAGATTCGATTGTATTTCACGCAGGAACCACCAGGAAAAATGGAGAATTGGTTACCAACGGCGGCCGTGTCATTGCCGTTACTTCCCTGGACAACGATTTTAGGACGGCACTAAAAAAATCCTATCAAAATATAGAAAAACTATCTTTCGACAGGATGTATTACAGAACCGATATCGGTTTTGATCTATCCTAAGAATGAGTGGGAAGTAGAGGTCTTGTCCTCTTCACCCCTGTCGTTGAATTCCGCCAACTTCTTCATCCAGTAAACAAACGCCACAAAACCTATTGCGAGGAACAACCAGCTCATGATGTTGGCACCCCACCAACTGTCCAGTTCCATTGCACGTAAGGCATCGTATGGAGCAAAGAAATAATCGACAAATAGTGTTTCTATACCGTAGAAGAAATCTTTCATAACTGTATCTTTATACTGCAAAAGTATAAATTACCCTTCATGCTTACAAGCTTTTTTGGCAAATCTAGTCCGGTGAATTATTTAATTATCGGGATGCTTATCGGGATTGGTTACCTGGCCGTACATATTTTTAGCTTAACCCCGGAATTTAATGTTCTCAACCTCATAAAGCATATTTTCCTGACCGGGCTGGCTGTCTTTATGATGATGTTGGTGGATTTTATCGTTCGCAAGAACAATCTTACCGCCAGGAACACCTATGCCATCTTTATCTTTGCTTTCTTTCTGCTGATGGTTCCGGTGATATTGCAGAATGGCAATATGATCGTGGCCGTGGTATTTTGCCTTCTCGCATTCCGCAGAATTTTTAGCCTTACTTCCGATAAGAATATTGAAAAGAAGGTGTTGGACGCTTCCATCTGGCTGGCTCTGGCCTCCTTCTTCTATTTCTACAGCATATTGTATGTAGTAGTTTTGTACTATGCCATCCTTAGAACTCCTAGGGTTTCATTCAGGCATTTTTTCATCCCCCCGCTTGGGCTGATGGCGGTCTTCTTACTGGCCACTGCTTATCAGTATATGGTGAACGATTCTTTTGGCTGGTTCACCGGGTATCTGCCGGAGGCCGAAATGGATTTTTCAGCTTATAATTCAGTAAAACTGCTTATCCCTACCACCATCATCCTCGCACTCGCAATCTGGATCGGGGTATATAGGATACTGAGAATATCGAAAGTAAAGCGTAAACAAAGACCAAATTATCTTATTCTTACCCTTATCATGCTGGGGAGTTTCTTTATTGCTTTTATCGGGGAAGTGAAAGACGGCAGTGAACTATTACTGACTCTTCCTGCAACAGCAATTGCAGTTACGGGATTTATAGAAAAGCGCGAGAAAGTATTCAGTAGGGAAATATCATTATGGCTAATTGTACTAATACCGGTCGGGCTGTTATTTATTTGAAATGTGATACCTTTGCAGCCTAATCTTCCGTGTGTTTACACGGCACTATAATTCGTATCTATGTTCAGCGAAAAGGCCAATACCATATTCAAAGAAGTTATCAACACCTACCATATCAAAGATAGTGTCGAGCAGCCATTTCACAACCCGTATTCGGGCGATACCCGGTTGCTGGAACACCTGCTTTACCGCAAGTGTTGGATAGATACGGTACAATGGCATTATGAGGACATAATCAGGGATCCGAATATCGATCCGGTTGCCGCGCTGAGCTTAAAACGAAAGATAGACGCTTCCAATCAGGACCGCACCGACACTGTTGAATACATCGACAGCTACTTCCTGGAAAAGTACAAGGATGTTGAGGTAGCGGAAAACGCGACGATTAACACTGAAAGCCCTGCCTGGGGAATCGATCGATTATCAATACTCGCGCTCAAGATCTATCATATGAACGAAGAGGCCACGCGTACCAATGCGTCTGAAGAACACCTTGAAGCCTGCAAAGCCAAACTGAAGGTTCTACTTGAGCAACGGGTGGACCTGAGTACGGCCATAGATCAGCTGCTGGACGATATTGCTCAAGGTCGAAAATATATGAAGGTTTACAAACAGATGAAGATGTACAATGACGATGAGATGAACCCTGTTCTGAGAAACCAGAAGTAGTTCGCTTGTTGCCTTAAAAACCGGGAGAATTATTAACCTAAGGTTTTCTCCACTGCATATGTCACTACCCTCACATATCCTAGTAATCCGCCTTTCCGCTTTGGGAGATATCGCCATGACGGTGCCGGTGCTGCGGGTGATGGCGAAAAAATACCCCGACACAAAACTTACCATACTTTCCAGAAATTACGCTCAGCCGTTGTTTTCAGATATTCCGGGGATAGATTTTCTTGGTGCCGATTTAAAAGGGGAGCACAAAGGCTTCGGATTGTTAAAACTGGCTGCTGAAGCCAAGGTACTGGGTATAGATGCGGTGGCAGACTTGCACGATGTTATACGTACCAAAGTGATTAGGAATTATTTATCGATTGCAGGGCTTCAAACAGCTGTGATCGACAAGGGCCGGGCGGAAAAGAAATTACTTACCTCAGGTGACGACAAATGGTTTAAGCAGCTGAAGACTACGCATCAGCGGTATGCCGATGTATTCACTCATTTAGGCTTTACTCTCGATCTTTCTGAACACGAATTTCCATCCCCGGCTCCGGTAACACCGCGATTGAACAGTCTTATGGGGACCGAGCCAAAGAAGGCAATTGGGATTGCACCCTTTGCAGCCTATAAGAGTAAAATGTATCCGTTGGAACAAACCAAAGAAGTTATCAGGTTGCTTGACACCACGGAGAACTTTAGAATATTTCTTTTCGGAGGAGGAAAGAAGGAGATAGACCATTTGAGGAAGTTGGAAAGCGAGTTTCGATCGGTGACCAACATTGCGGGGCAGTTAACCCTTTCAGAAGAACTGGCACTGATTTCAAACCTGGACCTGATGCTGTCTATGGACAGCAGTAACGGGCACCTGGCGGCTATGTATGGCGTTCCGGTGGTTACGCTTTGGGGTGTAACCCACCCGTATGCGGGCTTCGCACCATTTAACCAAGATGCGGCAAATCACCTGATGGCCGACAGAAAACAGTATCCGGAGATTCCAACTTCGGTTTATGGGAATAGATTTCCCGAATCATACGAAGATTCCATGAAAACCATACCGGCCGAAAAAGTAGTAGATAAGATCCTCGGCCTTCTTTAAACGTCGTCGTAATCTATATTCAGTGATGGCGAGCCGGGATGTGCCTGGCAGGTAAGTATCAGGCCTTCTTCGATTTCATCATCGGTAAGGATCTGATTCTTTCGCATTTCAGCAGTTCCACCGGACATACGTGCGATGCAAGTACTGCAAATTCCACCTTGACAACTGAACGGTGCATCCAGGCCTTTTTTTAAGACTGCGTCAAGTATGGATGAGGTTTGCGGCATCACAAAAGTGGTGGTTTCATCATCCAGAGTAACGGTAATTTCGGTAAAGCCATCGTGTACCTGAGTAAGATTCCCTTCTTCAGATGTGGTGAACAATTCAAAATGAATTTTCTTCTTGTCGATTCCTCGCTCCAGTAAAAGGGTTTCGATTGTACGAATCATATCTTCGGGTCCACACAGGTAGAAAGCATCATACGATTTACCTCCAAACTTATTTTTAAGCAGGTAGTTTACCGTTGAATTTTCTATACGCCCGAACAAACCGGTATTCTCCTTCTTCCTGCTGAAAATCCATTCGAGGAAGAAACGGTTGGGGTAATTCTTCTGAAGCTCAAGTATGTTGTTGGCAAACATGGCTTCTTCCAGCGATCTATTTCCATAAACCAGCGAAACCGTACTCTCGGGCTCTTCTTCAAGAATGGTGGTAACGATAGATAAAACCGGGGTTATTCCACTGCCCGCTGCAAGCGCCATATAGTTCTTTCGGCTTGAAGCATCGGGCTCGAGCACGAATTTGCCTTCCGGGGGCATCACCTCCAGAACATCGCCTGCCTGCAAGCCGGTATTGGCAAACATGGAAAAAATACCGCCTGTAACTTTTTTTATACCAACGGCCAGGGTACCGCTCATCGGACTGGTAAAAATCGAGTATGCCCGACGGATCTCTTCCCCGTCGACCATGTATTTAATGGTTATATATTGCCCGGCTTTAAATGTAAATATGCTTTTGAGGTCATCGGGGATTTCGAATGAAACCGAGACCGAATTTGGAGTCTCTTTTTTCACTTCTGAAACCCTCAACCTGTAAAAGTCGCTCATAGAAATTATTTTGGGCAAAAATACAAATCTGAGAACAGAATAAGGCAGTCTAAGACTGCAATATCACTGAATTTTTAACCTATTTACACAGTCAGTTATTAAAAAGAAATGTATTTTTACGGTTCGTTTCATATTTTACATACTAAAAGCGAAGGTTTTAAGTTACATTATCATATAAACCGTAAGTATTTTGAAGGGCATCTATAAAATTACCATCTTTCTTCTCACTGTTATTTTAGTCGCAGCTTGTTCTCGTAAGAAAAACACTTTTTTAACCAGGAATTATCACGCTGTTACGGCCGAATACAACGCATTGTATAATGGTGGTGTGGCATTGGAGAACGGGAAAGAAGAACTGGCACTTACATACCGCGATAATTTTTGGGAGATACTTCCCGTTGAACGACTGGAACTCGAAGAAAGCATGAGTCTTCCGGGAGAAACCAAAAACGCCGATTTCGAAAGGGCGGAAGAAAAGGCGGCTAAGGCGATCCAAAAGCATTCTATCTACCTGGATGGCAAGGAATACAACCCCCAGATAGATGAGGCCTATATGATGTTGGGGAAAGCGCGTTATTTCGATCAGCGCTTTATTCCCGCAATGGACGCATTCAACTTTATACTGAATAAATATCCCACCAGCAATAATATCAACCGGGCGAAGGTTTGGAAGGCCAAGGCAAATATCCGCCTGAAAAACGAGGATGTAGCCATCGAGAATCTCGAAAAGATGATGGAGGAAGCCGAACTGGAAGAGGAGGAGCTGGCCGAAGCATCGGCTATCCTGGCACAGGCCTATATCAACCTGGATTCCATCGACGCGGCGCTGCCTTATATTAAACTGGCTTCCGAATACACCCGCGACAATGAACTGAAAGGGCGATACGCCTTTATCAAAGGACAGATTTACAACCGACTCGAAATGAAGGATAGTGCCAATATGGCCTTCGACGAGGTGATCGAATTAAACCGCAAATCGCCCAGGGTATATATGATCAATGCCTATATCGAGAAGGCGCGGAATTTCAATTACGACAAAGAAGACCGAGTGGCGTTTCTGGAGTTGCTTCAGGAACTGGAAGAGAACCGGGAGAACCGTCCCTTCCTGGATCGCATCTACAATCAGATAGGCGAATATTACCGCAGCACCGAGAATATCGACACCGCTGTAATCTATTACAACAAATCCATCAGAAACTATAAAGAGGATCCAATTCTTCAATCAGTAAACTATTCCACCCTTGCCGAGATTAATTTCGACAGGGCTGCCTATAAGGATGCCGGTAAATACTACGACAGCACGCTTACCTTTTTGGAGGAAAACTCACGCGACTGGAGACGTTTCAGAAAAAAGCGAGAGAATCTTGACGATGTGATAAAATACGAGGACATAGCAACCCTTAACGACAGTGTCCTTAGAATAGCTGCTATGTCGGAAGCCCAGCAGCTGGCATATTTTACCGACTATACCGATAAACTCAAGCAAAAGGCAATAGAAGATTCGATTGCCAGTGTAAAACTTGAAAAGAAAATCGCCAACAACGAGTTTTATAAAAAGAATTCAACTACCAAACAAGTAAAAGGACAGGCCGAAGGAAGCTTTTACTTTTACAACTCGAGTACGGTTGCATTTGGAAAGCAGGAATTCAGAAAAGTCTGGGGGGATCGCCAATTAGAGGATAACTGGCGACGTTCAGATAAGAAGGCCACAGGCATTAATCCGGAGGAGATTATTGCATTGGATAATGTGCCAATCTCGGAAAACGAAATGTTCAAGCCCGAAACCTACATTTCTACCATTCCAACAGATCCAAAGGTCATCGACAGTATCACCAGAGACCGTGATTTCGCTTATTACCAATTGGGACTGATCTACAAGGAAAAGTTCAAGGAATACGGCCTGGCGGCAAATCGCCTGGAGAAGCTGTTGTCTTACAACCCCGAGGATCGATTAATCCTGCCGGCCAAGTATAACCTGCACAAGATCTATCAGCAGTTGCAGCGTCCTGAGCTGGCAGACAGATACAAAAACGACATTATAAACAATCATCCGGATTCGCGTTATGCCGAAATTCTTTTGAACCCGAATACTATTCTGGCCACAGACGAATCCAGTCCGGAATTTAAATACAACGCGCTCTACAGGGAGTTCGAAGCGAATAAGTTTCCGGAGGTGATTGCAACGGCCGATGAGTATATCACAATCTATAACGGAAACGAAATAGTGCCCAAGCTTGAAATGCTGAAAGCTACCGCCCTGGCCCGTCAGGAAGGTTTTGAAGCCTATAAGAAGGCCTTGAACTACATTTCCCTCAACTATCCCAATTCGGATGAGGGTAAAAGAGCACAGGAGATTTATTCGAGGGTGTTGCCAAAACTGGCGGTAAAGGAGTTTGTGAACGATGAGGCCAGCGACGAATGGAAAGTAATGTACCGTTTCGATGCGGAGGAGACCGAGGCTATGCAGGAGCTAAAAGAAAAGCTCGATCAGTTTCTGAAGGAACGCGGTTATTTCAATATGTCTACTTCCATAGACTATTACAATCCGGGAACGCGCTTTGTTGTGATACACGGGCTGAATACCAGGATGGGTGGCAGAGGTCTTGCGCAGGTGCTTAAGGAAGAGAAGAAATACAAGATAAAACACCCGTTTTTTGAGATTTCGTCGCCAAATTATAAGATAATTCAGATTCACAAGAATCTGGACGCCTACTTAAACACGGATAACGTAGAATAGAAAACAGCAATCCCCACAATTTAATCAGATATGTTTTCAGATAAAAAAGACCGAAAGAGTATGGAACCAGCAGCAAGCCAAAACAGAATAAACGAAGGCACAAAACTTAACGGAGATGTAGAGTCCAAAGGATTTTTCAGAATCGATGGAGAGATCGACGGCAACGTTAAAACCCCTTCCAAAGTAGTACTGGGGCAAACCGGTGTGATAACGGGAACCCTCCAATGCGAGAACGCGGATATCGAGGGCACCTTTTCAGGAAAACTGGATGTAAGCGGAACCCTTACGCTTAAGTCGACCGCACACATCACCGGTGATGTGGTGGTTGGGAAACTGGCAGTGGAACCGGGGGCTACTTTCAATGCATCTTGTGTTATGAAGGGCTCGGAAAAAAACACTCCTAAAAAAGATTTAGAGGAAAAGTCCTCAGATTCGAACCCATCTCAAAATCATCTCTTTGACCGAACACAAAGACTCCAAAAACCCAAAGCGGAACAACAGACTAAATAATTATGCCCGCTTTTCGGGGATCGCCTTTCAAATGATAGCGATCATTCTGCTGGGAACTTTCGGCGGAATAAAGCTCGATGAATTGTTCCCAAACCAGTATTCGGCATTCACAATTATTTTAAGTCTGGTTGCAGTGGGAATATCTATGTATTTCGTGGTAAGACAGGTAACAGATTTTTCAAAGAAACAAGAGAAAGACGATGAATAAACAAATGAGTACATTCCTGATAAAATGGCTGGGATTCACCGCCTTGGTTTTGGGGGTGCACTATTATGTTTTTGAAACTTTTTTTGCAGACCTTCAGGTCTATTTTCCGCTGTGGAGCATCTATCTTTTTAATGCCGGATTGGTGTTAGTCGTATTTTTTATAATCAACTACCAGGTTTCCCGCGGCAGTACAAAAACGTACAATCTTTTTCTCGTACTTACCATTTCCAAAATGGCGCTTGCAATCGTGTTTTTACTACCCTTATTTGCAGGCAAATCGGAACACCCCATTCCCGATGTTATCAACTTTTTTATCCCGTATTTTTTGTTTCTCGGCTTCGAAATATTCCAGCTGAATAATTTTTTCAAGAAGCAGGAAACAAAATAGTTTTTAATTTGTCAATTCATTTACTATTAGTACATTTGCACCGAATTTCAGAACTGCAAAAGCACTACATTGAAAACAACGAATTTTAACGTCATTAAGAGCCTGATTTTCGGGCTGTTTTTTATTCTATCAGCGTCTCCGGTTTTAGCAATTTCTGCCGATTCAGAAACTAAATCCGAAGGAGAGGAAGAGGAGTTCAACGTAACAGATATGATCATGCACCACGTAAAGGACGCGCATGATTTTCATATTTTAGACTGGAACGGCCATGCGGTTTCTTTTCCGCTACCTGTTATTTTATGGACGGACAATGGCTTGGTTACGTTTATGTCCAGCGAATTCCACCACGACGATTCGGGATCTGTGGTTGTGGAAAAAGGCGGCCAAAAATTCGTAAAATATCACGAAGAGATTTACTACGCTTCTGATACACCAAATTCGGATGGTTCCTTTGTGAATTTAGATGCAGAAGCTCACCCTGTAAACGCTCAGCCCTTAGATTTTTCAATCACCAAATTGGTGTTTTCGATGTTCCTTTCAATCTTACTGCTATTACTAATTTTTGGTCTTTCGGCACGTAAGTATGACGCTTCAGGAGTTCCAAGGGGAATAGCGAAATTTACTGAACCCCTGGTATTATTTATCCGGGACGATGTAGCCATACCTAATATAGGAGAGAAGCATTACAAGAGGTTTATGCCCTTCCTGCTTACGTTGTTCTTCTTTATCTGGATCAACAACATTATGGGGCTTATCCCCTTCTTTCCCTTCAGCGCTAACCTGAGTGGTAACATCGCGTTCACATTCGTATTGGCGCTAATCACTTTTGTGATTACTACCCTGGTAGGAAACAAAGATTACTGGAAGCATATTTTCTGGATGCCGGGGGTGCCTGTGCCAATGAAGATATTTTTAGCTCCTATCGAATTCCTGGGGATATTCATTAAACCAATCTCGCTTATGATTCGTTTGTTCGCAAACATCACGGCGGGACACATTATAGTACTCAGCCTTATTTCCCTGATTTTTATCGCCAAATCCGTGTGGGTGTCGCCCGCTTCGGTATTTTTCTCGGTATTTATCAGTTTAATTGAAGTATTGGTTGTAGCCATTCAGGCTTATATTTTCACCATGCTGTCTGCCTTATATATAGGTGCAGCCATGGAAGAGCACGAACACGAACACGAACATTAATTTAATCTTTAATTTATAAACACTATGAGTAGTTTAGCATTAATTCAAGACGTAGTAAGTTACGTTCCTTTCGCAGCCATTGGTGCTGGTCTTGCAGCTATCGGTGCCGGTATCGGTATTGGTAGAATTGGAGGATCTGCAATGGACGCTATTGCGCGCCAGCCGGAGATGCAAGGAAAGATACAGGCTTCTGCAATCGTACTTATCGCTTTCGTTGAAGCGGTAGCACTTTTCGCGGTGGTAGTTTCACTTATTGCAAAGTAAAAAAGGCCCGGTGCAACGGTTGGTTGCACCGCCTTTTTCAAATTAATTACTTAAAGATTTAAAACATAGAAGAAAATGGATTTAGTAACTCCTGATTTTGGATTGATCTTCTGGACGTTTATCTCGTTCGCGATCCTCTTTTTTGTATTGAAGAAGTTTGCGTGGAAACCTATCGTAGGGACTGTAAACGACAGAGAGCAATCGATTAGAGCTGCACTGGCTTCGGCCGAAGCTGCCAAAAGGGAAATGGAAAATCTAACGGCAGACAATGAGCGTATTCTCAAGGAAGCCCGCGTAGAGCGTGAAGCCATGATGAAGGAAGCAAGGGAAATCAAGGCGAAAATGATCGCTGACGCAAAGGATGAGGCAAAGATTCAGGCCGACAAGATGATTGAAAATGCGCAGGCAGCCATCGAAAATGAAAAGAAATCGGCTATAGCCGAACTAAAGAATCAGGTAGCATCTCTCTCTGTTGAAATCGCCGAAAAAGTGGTTAGGCAGGAACTTTCCGATAAGGACAGGCAGCTGAAGCTCGTAGAGAATATGCTGGATGACGCTACTTTAAACTAAGAAACATGGGAAGCAAATCGGCAAATCGATACGCAAAGGCAGTGTTGCAACAAGCTACCGAGGACAATCTCGCGGAAGTCGTTTTTGGCGACATGCAATCTGTAGCTTCAACCATCAATTCCAGCAAGGAGCTGCGATCTGTTTTAAAGAGTCCTGTTATAAAGCTTTCCGATAAAAAGGAAGCGCTACACAGTATTTTCAGTGAACAATCGAAAAGCACAAGAAACCTTATTGATGTGCTTATTGAAAATAAAAGAATAGATGCCCTTGGAGATGTGGCTGAAAGCTACGTAAACCTTTACAATGACGCCAAAGGTGTTAAAGTTGCTAATGTAACAACGGCCGTTCCTCTTTCAAAAGAACTGGAGGAGCAGGTGTTGTCGAAGGTAAAACAGATCACGGGAAGCGCGAATGTAACGCTTAATAACACAATCGATGCTTCCATTATTGGCGGGTTCATCCTGAGAGTAGGGGACCTGCAGTACAACGCGAGTATCGCGAATAATTTGAGTAAACTAAAAAGAGAATTTACAGTTAATTAGAAACCAACTTATTGGGATCTGATTTAAATCTATACTAAAATGGCAGAAGTAAAACCAGCTGAAGTTTCAGCAATCTTAAAGAAACAACTTTCAGGATTTGAAGCATCCGCTTCTTTGGATGAAGTAGGATCGGTACTAACAGTAGGAGATGGTATTGCACGTATCTATGGTCTTTCCAACGTTCAGTACGGGGAATTGGTTGAATTCGAGAACGGCCTGGAAGGGATCGTTCTTAACCTTGAAGAAGATAACGTTGGGGTTGTATTATTAGGGCCTTCAAAAGAAATTAAAGAAGGTGCTGTGGTGAAGCGTACTCAGCGAATTGCATCCATCAATGTGGGTGAGGGAATCGTAGGCCGTGTGGTGAATACCCTTGGGCAGCCTATAGACGGGAAAGGCCCAATTACCGGTGAAACCTACGAAATGCCGCTGGAACGTAAAGCTCCGGGTGTAATCTACCGTCAGCCGGTTAGTGAGCCATTACAAACAGGTATTAAATCAATTGACGCCATGATTCCTGTTGGACGTGGACAGCGTGAATTGGTTATTGGTGACCGTCAAACAGGTAAGACTACCGTTTGTATCGATACCATCCTGAATCAGAAAGAATTTTACGATGCCGGGGAGCCGGTTTATTGTATCTATGTTGCAATAGGCCAAAAGGCTTCTACCGTTGCTAACATTGCAAAGGTACTGGAAGACAAAGGTGCGCTTGCTTATACAACTATCGTTGCCGCTAATGCCTCCGACCCTGCCCCGATGCAGGTGTATGCCCCAATGGCAGGAGCATCTATCGGAGAGTATTTCCGCGACACAGGTCGTCCTGCTTTGATCATTTACGATGACCTTTCAAAACAGGCGGTTGCATATCGTGAGGTATCATTATTACTTCGTCGTCCACCGGGACGGGAAGCATATCCCGGGGATGTATTTTACCTTCACTCAAGATTGCTTGAGCGTTCGGCTAAGATCATCAACGACGACGCTATTGCAAAGAACATGAACGACCTGCCGGAGGTCCTAAAACCAATGGTTAAAGGTGGCGGATCGCTAACTGCACTGCCTATTATTGAAACACAGGCAGGTGACGTATCGGCGTATATTCCAACAAACGTAATTTCCATTACCGACGGACAGATCTTCCTCGAATCGGACCTGTTTAACTCGGGGGTACGACCCGCAATTAACGTAGGAATCTCTGTATCACGAGTAGGGGGTAACGCCCAGATCAAGTCGATGAAGAAAGTAGCAGGTACATTGAAACTTGACCAGGCACAGTTCCGTGAATTGGAAGCCTTTGCCAAGTTTGGTAGTGACCTTGATGCAGCGACAATGAACGTGATCGAAAAAGGTAAGCGAAACGTGGAAATTCTGAAACAAGCTCAGAATGACCCATACACGGTTGAAGACCAGATTGCGATCATTTACGCAGGGTCTAAAAACCTGTTGCGATCGGTTCCTGTTGAAAAAGTAAAAGAATTTGAACGTGATTATCTTGAATTGCTGAATGCCAAGCATCGTGATACGCTCGACACGCTAAAAGCCGGGAAACTAACCGACGAAGTGATCGATGTGCTTACCACGGTTGCCAAGGACCTTTCGGCCAAATACAAATAATCTAATTTTAGAACTATAACCTAAAAGATGGCTAATCTTAAAGAAATACGGAACAGAATCTCCTCGGTGAGTTCAACCATGCAGATAACCAGCGCCATGAAAATGGTGTCTGCTGCCAAGTTGAAGAAAGCCCAGGACGCTATTACAGCAATGCGCCCGTATGCCGATAAGCTTACTGAACTACTCCAAAACCTCAGTGCGACCCTGGATGATGACAGTGGAAGCAAGTTTGCAGACCAGAGAGAAGTAAAGAAGGTATTGGTCGTGACCATTACCTCCAATCGAGGTCTGGCAGGAGCGTTCAACAGTAATATCATCAAGGAGGCAAGACGCACCCTTTCTGAAGATTTTGTAGGAAAACAGGTAGATTTTGTAACCATCGGTAAAAAAGGAAATGATATTCTCCGAAAATCGGCCAAAGTGCTGCAGAATAACAATGCAATTTTCGACGATCTTACTTTCGAAAATGTATCGGAGATAGCAGACTTCCTGATGGAGCAGTACGCTAAGGGTCACTACGACAAAGTAGTACTCATTTACAACAAGTTCAAGAATGCAGCTACCCAGCTTATCATTAATGAACAATATTTGCCTATTCTTCCGCCTAAGTCGGACGATACGCAAACCGCTAAAGGAGCTGTAGATTATATCTTCGAACCGAACAAAGCAAAGATCGTAGAGGAGCTAATTCCGAAGAGCCTTAAGACACAATTATTCAAGGCGATTCGCGACAGTGTTGCCAGTGAGCACGGGGCTCGTATGACCGCCATGCACAAGGCTACGGATAATGCAACCGAATTGCGCGACGAGCTCAAGCTTCAGTATAACAAGGCTCGTCAGGCCGCCATTACCGGTGAGATCCTGGAGATTGTTGGTGGAGCAGAGGCATTGGCCGGATAAGGACTCCTAAATAACATATTCAATAAGCCTTTCAGATTTCTGGAAGGCTTTTTTAGTACCTTTATGGCAGTACTTTTGTAATTTCTGAAACGTGAAACCTACAAATTATAGTTCCAGTTGCGTGTTTTTGCTCATATCATTATTGTTGGTATCCTGTGGTGGCGGAAAATCTTCTGAAGGTAATTACAAATTGGTCAAGCACCCACCGTTTAAAGTTTCAGACGCCTTTTATCAAAACTGGGTGGCAGGCGTTAAGGAAGGAGGCTCCGGGATCAATCTTCATGTCACTTTCGAATCGTTTACCGAAGACGTGGTGATCGAGGAATTCTATTTCCGGTACAAGGTGGTGCAGGTGCAACCATCTCCTCAGTACAGACAACAGTATGTGGGCTATTTCAAAAACAGCGACAAGCCGGACGTGATCATGGATATCGACCCTCTAAAGGAGGCCGGGAATACACCCCCCGCCGAATTTCCATTTCAGCTGAAACCGGATGAAGCCGTCATCGGCTACTTACAGGACGACACTATGCGTTATACCAAAGTTGTAAACCTGCGCAAGGAAGAAATGCTGGCCTATCCCTCTACGGCACCCAAGGGCGAGAATTAATGGGTAGAAGCCATACTTTCGTTGGTATTTTCGTAATCTTGTAAGGAGTTTAGACCCCGCCCGTCAATGAGTGTTTTCAGGAATCTTTTTAAACAAACCCTAATCTACGGACTGGCTACCGTATTGCCCAGAGCTCTTGGCATCGTACTGGTACCCTTATATGTTTCGGTACTTGGGAGAGAACAATACGGGATTTATGCTACCTTAATGGCGTTTCTTATTCTTGGCAATGTGCTGCTTTCCTATGGAATGGAAACGGCTTTCTTCAGATTTATCAATAAGCATGCAGAGCAAAAGTCCGAAGTGCAGTCTACAGCACTTACGTCCCTTACCGTTACAACCTTCATTTTTCTCGGAATTACACTTCTGTTTAATGATTCCATAGCCGAGTTTCTGGACTTCAGAAGCGAATTCATCACCTACGGACTGCTTATCCTGGCGTTGGACGCGCTTTGTGTGTTACCGTTCGTTTGGTTCAGGGCCAATGAACAGCCAATGAAATACGCTGTTATTAAGATCTTTAATGTATTGGTTAATTTAGGGCTTAACCTCTTCTTTTTCCTGTGGCTGCCTAAATTGGCCGCTTCTGCACCCGGCTCCTTCTGGGATACTATCAACCTTACTGAAAACAAGGTGGCCTATGTCTTTATAGCAAACCTTATAGCCAGCGCAGTCACCTTGCTTATTCTTTTACCGAGATATGTTCGTATTGGCTTTAAATTCAACAGGCTTATTTGGAAAGGTATGATGCGTTATGCCATGCCGGTGCTCATTGCGGGAATAGCCTTTTCTATAAACGAGGCCTTCGATAAAATTCTATTGAAATACCTGTTGCCCGAAGATATTGCTGAAACAGAGGTGGGCGTGTATGCAGCCTGTTATAAATTGGGGGTGTTTATGACACTTTTTGCCACTGCATTCCGACTGGGGATAGAACCTTTCTTTTTTAATCATGCCGCTAATGCCAGTGCACCTCAAACTTATGCGAAGATCACCAAGTACTTTACCATTTTTGGCAGTTGTATTTTACTGTTTGTGATAGTCTATATCGATATTTTCAAATTGATACTTATCCCCGATCCGAAATTCTGGGACGCCCTGGTAGTGGTTCCCTTTATATTACTCGCCAACCTCTGCCTGGGGATTTATCACAATTTTTCGGTTTGGTATAAAGTGACCGATAAGACCAGGTACGGGGCCTATATTTCAGTGGCCGGTGCGGTTATCACCCTGGTGTTGAACTTTCTTCTGATTCCTCTGATAAGCTATAAGGGATCGGCCATTGCCACTCTGGCTGCTTACGGCAGCATGATGGTGTTGTCTTACTTTCTGGGGCAGCGCAACTACGCTATTCCATACGACATCAGGAAGATTGGTGGATATTTAATGCTGGCAGTGGTGTTTTCGGCACTTTCCTTCTACGTTTTCGAAGGAAATTTAATCATAGGGAGTGCATTATTATTGGTATTTTTGTTCTGGGTATTTTTTGCTGAAAAAGACGAATTAAAACGAATTGCCAAGTCATGAAGATTAAGATAATCAACAGATCACAACATCCTTTACCCGATTACGAGTCCATAGCTTCTGCCGGTATGGACCTCAGGGCCAATGTTAGCGAGCCTTCAACCTTACAGCCCCTCCAAAGGGCGGTCGTAAAAACAGGTTTATTTATAGAATTGCCCATAGGTTACGAGGCACAGGTTCGCCCAAGAAGTGGCCTTGCCGCTAAAAAAGGCATCAGTGTCTTAAATGCTCCCGGAACCATCGATGCAGATTATCGCGGTGAGATTGGGGTCATCCTGGTTAATCTTTCGAACGAACCCTTTACCATAGAGAATGGCGAACGGATCGCCCAATTAGTGATTGCCAAACATGAACGAGCCGTATGGGAGGAGGTAGAAGAACTGTCTGAAACCGAAAGAGGAAGTGGCGGCTTTGGCAGTACCGGAGTTAATTGAATTAAAACCTACATCTATGAAGATCATTGTACCAATGGCCGGACGAGGCTCGCGATTAAGACCACACACACTTACTGTTCCTAAACCGCTTATCCCGGTAGCGGGGAAACCTATAGTACATCGCCTCATTACCGATATCGTTGGCATCCTGGACGATGAGATTGAAGAGATTGCTTTTATCCTCGGCGACCCCGCCTTCTTCGGCGATGAGGTTGTTAAAAGCCTGGAAGAACTCGCTTCGAATCTTGGAGCAAAAGCGAGTATCTACAGACAATTAGACCCCAAGGGTACCGGACATGCCATTATGTGTGCAGAGCCTTCCCTCAGTGGCCCGGCTGTCATCGCTTATGCCGACACCCTGATTAGAGCAGACTTTAACCTGGACAAAGATGCCGATGCAGTTATCTGGACCAAGAAGGTAGCCAATCCTGAAGCCTATGGAGTGGTTCAATTAAATGACCGAAATGAGATTGTTGCCCTGGTTGAAAAACCGAAAGACTATGTGAGTGATGAAGCGGTTATAGGAATTTACTATTTCAAGGATGTTTCCGTTCTGAAGCAAGAGCTGGAACATGTGCTCGACAATGAAATTATCAACGGGGGTGAATACCAGATCAACGACGGTATCCTCAGGATGATGTCTAAGGGAAAGATCTTTAAAACAGGAACGGTCGACGAATGGATGGACTGTGGTAATAAGGCGGTAACCATCGAAACCAATGCCAAAATGTTGGGCTTTCTGGAGGATTCCGGGGAAGATCTTGTATCCAATTCGATTACCAAAACCAACTCTGAAATCATCCCGCCCTGTTTTATCGCCGAGGGGGTTCAACTTATCAATAGTACCATTGGTCCCTATGTGTCGATCGGGCAAGGCACAATAATTGAGGATAGTAGCGTTAAGAATAGTATAATTCAGACTGAGGCCACAATTAAAAACGCTACTTTAGATAAGGCTATGATAGGCAATTTCGCCACCTTCAACGGCAACTTTTCTACGGTAAGCATAGGAGATTACTCCGAGTTAATATGAAACAATTTCGCATATCTCTCTTAATAGCTGCATTGGGAATATTCCTGTTCCCCGCATGGGTCATTTCTCAGGAAGACGATCCCCCCACGGATGATCTGGGGGAGGTAACCGATGCCTTCCAGGATAATTTTTTTGAAGCATTAAAACAGAAGGGGATCGAGAATTATGAATTGGCAATTGTCGCGCTAAGAAAAGCTGAAATGGCAGCCGGCACCAATCTCGAAAACAAAGCAGTGGTGCATTTTGAAATGGGAAAGAATCTTGCTCAGTTAGAGCGGTACGATGAAGCTGAAACCAGATATTTACAAGTACTCGATCTTATGGGCGACCGCCTCGATGTTTTGGAAGCCCTGTACGAGGTGTATTATCAGCAGCAAAATTACACTTCAGCAATTCCCTTGGTGGAAAAACTGATTAATCAGGATGAAGATTATAAAGAAGACCTCGCGAATTTGTACAGCAGGACACAACAATATGATAAAGCCTTATTATTGCTCGATGAGTTGGATGAGAGCTGGGGAGAGAGTGACTATCGCAATGCTCTACGGCGACAGATATACAAGCTTACGGGGAATTCTGAAGGGGCCATTAGCAACCTGGAAGAGAAAATCGATAAAAACCCGAAAAATGAGAGAGATTATCTCAACCTAATATTTTTATACAGCGAACAGGGCGATACGGAAAAGGCTTTTTTAACCGCCCAACAACTGCTGGCAGAGCAGCCCGATTCGAAACTGGTTCACCTGGCCCTCTATAAATTCTACCTCGATAATGGGGAGACGGAAAAAGCATTAAACTCTATGGACGTGGTTTTCAGCAGTCCCGAGATCGAACAAGAAAGTAAATATAGAGTCCTGGGCGATTTTATCGGTTTTGTAAACAATAACAGTGAATATGAAGACAAACTCGAAGCTGTTGTGGAGAAATTCGGCAATCAGAATTCGGGAGCGGTTTATGAGAAGATCGGACTTTATTTCGTGGCAAAGGATCAGAAGCAAAAAGCACTGCGGTTTTACGAAATTGGAACCACAAAGGATCCTGAAAATTACAGCCTCTTAAAGAACACCTTGCTTCTTCAAATAGATTTTGGCAAGTTCGAGCAAGCCGCCGCTTTGAGCTCCAGGGCATTGGAAATCTTTCCCGCACAGGCGCTCTTATATTTACTGAACGGGGTTTCGAATCTGGAACTGTCAAATTTAGATGAAGCAATCGAAACCATGGAAACCGGATTGGATTACCTGTTCGACGACCCGAGGATGGAAAAGGACTTTTACGAGCAGCTCGCAATTGCTTATGAACGCAAAGGAAATACCTCCCGGGCGGCTTCCTTTAGAAAAAGAGCTTCCGAAATTACCATAGCAAATTAACTGATGAGGCTGAAGAACCTTTATATACTTTCCATGCTTGTCCTGCTTACCGCCTGCAAAAGTGGTAGATCGGTTGTTGGTTCTACCACAGCTATTCCTGGTTTGGCTACAAAGGATATTATCGAATCACATAAAATGGCCAGCCCGAAATTCAAAACCCTTGCCGGTAGGGTAAAAGTAGAATACGAAGACGAGAGCAAAACGCAGAGTATTACGGTAAGTCTGCGCATGGAAAAGGACAAACAGATCTGGATCAAGGCCTCTATCCTGGGGATTACCCTGGCCAAGGCTTATATTACCCCAACCCGCGTTAGTTTTTACGAAACCATTTCCAATACTTACTTCGACGGGGACTTTTCTTTACTAAGTGAGTGGCTGGGCACCGAAGTTGATTTCGATAAAACTCAGGCCATATTACTGGGTCAGTCTATCTTTCAACTCGACCGGACGACCTATACTTCGACCGTGTACAATAATTTTTACCGAATCCAGCCAAAAAAGCCACTGCAGCACTTTATCCATGCGTTAATTTTGAACCCGGATAATTTTAAGGTAGCTTCAGCCTCGGTATCACAACCCGAAGAAGACCGGTTATTTGCGATTCAATACGGGCCGTACCAGGCACTTGGAGAGGATTTTTACCCTTCAGAAATTAATATTAACACCACCGATGGGGATTCCAGAACACGAATAGAAGTGGTTTACAAGGATATAGACCTGAATGCGCAGGTTAGTTTTCCATTTACTATACCTGTTGGATATGAACAAATTAAATTAGGCGAATGAGTTATACCAGGAAGTGCTTGCTATTATTCTTAGGACTGTGCTTTATAGTCACTGCCGCCGATGCTCAATCTAAAAGGCAGGAGGAACTTGAAGCGAAACGCCAGGCTATTCTTCAGGAGATAAAACAGATAAACACCTTACTTTTTAAAACCAGGGGAGAAAAGAAAAGCATTCTTACCCAGGTGGAGGATCTGGACCAGCGCATAAGGGCCACAGAAAATCTAATTCGGGTCACTAACCAGCAGGCCAATTTATTGACACGGGAGATCAATGAGAATTTAAACAAGATCGAATCCCTGCGGTCCGAATTAAAAAGCTTAAAAGCAGATTATGCGGAAATGATCCTGAATTCCTACAAAAGCAAATCCCAGCAAAGCCGGGTGATGTTCCTGTTGTCGTCCGACGATTTTTTACAGGCCTATAAAAGGTTGCAGTATATGAAACAGTTTGCGCGTTACCGCAAGAAGCAAGGCGAGAGCATAAAAGAAAAAACCGAACAGTTACAAATCCTTAATACAGGATTGATTGCCCAGAAAAATCAGAAAGAATTGTTGCTGGCAGAGAACAAACAAACTAAGGCAAAGCTTGCAAAAGAGAAGAAAGACCAGGAGGGATTGATTGCTTCACTTAGAAAGGACGAGGGTAAGTTCGCATCACAAATCAGGGATAAGCAGAAGGAAGCCGATGCAATAGACCGTCAGATCGAAGCTATAATCAAGGCTGCTATTGCTGAATCTAACAAGGCCGCAGGCACTAAAGTAACACGGGAGTCGGCTGAAGTATTTGCGCTAACGGCAGAAGCCAAAGCGCTTGCCGCAAACTTCACGAATAATAAAGGAAAACTTCCCTGGCCGGTTGAAAAGGGGGTTGTAGTGAGAAGTTATGGTAACCAGAGACACCCTCAACTGCCTAATGTAACCACCTTTAGCAGTGGAGTGGAAATTGCTACCGAAAAGGGCGCAAAGGCCAGAGCGGTATTCGACGGAGAGGTATTTCAGATACAGCAATTAAAAGGTGCGAACAAGGCGATCTATGTGCGTCATGGTAGCTTTATTACCATCTATAACAACATCGATCAGGTGTTTGTAAAAAAGGGCGATAAAGTAAGCACCAAACAGGAACTGGGAACTGTATTCACAAGTGGCCTGTCCGGTAAAACAGTGCTGAAATTCCTTATTTACCAGAACAGCACCCGGATGAATCCTGCCGATTGGGTATACCGGATGTAACCAATAAAAAAGGGAGCCAAGCGGCTCCCTTTTATTTTTAGAGAAAGATTCTCACTTATCTTATCACCAATTTCTTGGTAGTTGATTGTCCGTCAATTTCGATAGTAACAAAGTACAATCCGGTTCTGTAATTAGAAACGTTAATTGCAGCCTGGTTGCTACCTTTTAATGCTTCGTCGTTAAGTGTCTGGATTGTTTGTCCGAGACTATTGGTAACGATAATTTCAAAGCTATCAAAGTTCAGGTCGCTCATGGATACGAATACCACATCGGAAGCCGGGTTCGGATACATTGTGATTGAACTCAATGCAATCTCGTCAACACCCAGGTCACAATTTTGAAGCCCGTCGTCATGACGAACGGCGTTCGAGCGAACGGTTTCCCATCCTTCAGTGTCATTTCTGGCGGCGATTGCGAACCAGAAATCTTCGTTCTCACCATCGACGATAGGAACCGTAATGGTAGTATTCGCAGTTGTTCCAACCACTTCCATGAATTTCTCACCTAACATATAGAGGTCGTATTCCTCTGCATCGGCAAGTGGATTCCATTCGAAAGTTGCCTCTGTTGGACAAACCTCAACCACCTGTAGGCCTGTAACCAGTCCTCCGATGGAGAATACGCTGTCACTAACGTCAGAGAACGATCCGCTTGTTACTCGGAATAATGCCTGTCCACTTACAACAGTAGGTACATCCCAGTCGTAATTGGTAACAGTACTTCCAACAGTTGTGATATTAGTCCAGCTGGCACCGTTATCTAAAGAATAGTCAAGTACGAAATTGGCAGCAGTGTTTACGGCATCCCAGTGTACTGTTTCATCGGCGTTAGGCACAAGAAGCTTCTCTCCGCCATTTGGCCATGTTACAGTAACTCTGTCTTCAATGAACTCATACATAACGTAATATTCCTGTGGTCCTGCCGGTACATTGAAACCTGTTACATCAACGTCATAGTTGCCTGCAGCAGGGGTGTTAATTACAACCTGTTCCACATTATTCAGACGATCGATTCCGTTTCCTGCCGGAGTATCAAGATTTACAGGGTTTGGTGTATGATCCAATAGGTAAGGAAGGTGAGTTCCTGAACTCGGATCGGTAACAACAAGATCCAGATCGTTAACCAGTGCAGGGTTAGCACCCGGGGTTGCCGGAGCATCTGCCCAGTAGATCATAAATCTCACCTGCTCTGTTCCCGCCGGAACATTAATTGTATGTGTGTTCGTAGCACCCTGCGAAATGTTGCTGGTGATATATCTTCCGTCTTCAAGCAGTTTCCCTGCTCGTCCGGCATTAACCAGTCCCCAGCCGTACTTAAAGTCAGGCCCTACGTTCCCGTAGTCGTTTGCCGTGTTTAAAAGAGCAGCTTTAATTAAAGATCCGGGAGGAAGTGTTCCATTCATATCGAGGAACAGGTGGTTCAATTGTCCTGCGATCCCGGCTATACCCGGTGCTGCGGCTGAAGTACCGCCAAATACCTGGTAGGAATTGTTTTGGTTTGTTGAAACCTGGCCTTGTCCGTGAGCCGATATATCCGGCTTGATTCGTCCGTCATGCGCCGGTCCACGGCTACTTGAGCCTTGAAGCCCGCCATTATATGAAAGGTTTGCAGTAGCAATTACGTTCTTCCCTTGTTTGTGCCCGCCTGTGATATTACCCCACTGGCTACCTGCACCATATCCACAATTCTGACCGTTGGAATTACCGGCAGAGAATACGTGTAATAGGTTTGGAAGTGTTGTCATTTGTGTATCAACGGTTACCGTTGCTGTAGTATATCCTGCGTTACAACCATTACTGTACGAAGAGTTCGTAACCTGAACGCTTCCGTCATTGATAAGATTTACAGTTGGTGCATCGAGGAAACTAGAGTTGTAGTTAACTACATACAAGTCGGCACCTGCAGCCATACCTCGGTTCTTAGGGTTGAGGTTTCCTGAACCGGCCATGATCCCTGATACGCCATCTCCGTGACCTTGTCCGTTTGCAGCCGAATTCAATGGCCCCATATATCGACCTTCAAAATCGATATGCGGACCAACGTTTCCGTCGTCGCGACATAGTACGCCAATTCCTTCACCGTCGTAGTTCCAGCCTCCGGCGGTTTCAGTGTCAAGAATATTTGCGCGGTGAATAGACCTACCTCTGATATCATCCGGTACCGCAGGTGGTGCGATTACCTCAACCCATTTTACGTAGGGTTGATTCGAAAGATCGAACAGGCAGTTATTAGGGATAACAAGGTCGATAATGTTAGCACCAGCATACTGTTCCTTAACTGAAATTTGTTGGGCAGCGAGATCATTAATTACGTATGTTACGTCTGCCTGGTTGTGGAACTGAAGCGTTACGTGGTAGTAATCACCAAATATTGCCCAGTCTCCAACGTTGCCGTTCTTCAGATCCTGCGACATTTTAAATCTGCCTTCAACAGGAACTATGGAACGCACGCCATTGTTCTGTAATAATGAAATTGAAGTGTCTTCAGGAAAATAGAACAAATAAGTTTGATGAGGAATGTAATTTATCAATAACAAATCGTTGGCAGCGAATAAATCCTGAACAGCCTGTGACGGAGTTTCATAAAACTGAATCCATCCGTAGTATCCATCTCTGAAATGCGAAGTTTCGGGCATCTGATTCCACTCGAAAGTGCTGATGTTTTCCGGCATCTCAATCGTTTCATCCTGAAACGTAATCGTGTACGAATTTTGGGCGATTGCAAATGAAAAAGCAAATACAAAAACCAAAAAACTTACACTTTTTCGATACAAAGAGAAAAAGGTAAAGTTTTTCATAGGTTATTTTTTGAAAAAAAGTTAATAATACAATAAGACTATTTTATGCTATTTTTAACATAAGAATTTCAAATATATTCATTTGTGCTAAAAAAACAAGGTTTAAGTTCGTTAAATTGGATGTAGAAATGTTGGTAAATCCTTCCAAATGAGATGTTATATGGAAGTAGGTGAGCGATATCGCTCAAAAATTTGAAATAATACGTAATCTATTCAAAGAGTGCTTTCAATTCGCTGGCATCTTTGGGAGCCATTTTCCCGGCCAGAACCAAACTTAGTTGTCTTCGGCGTAAGGCAGCATCATAGCGTTCTTTTTCAACAGCCGTTTCCGGGATAATTTCAGGAACCTGTACTGTCTGCCCCATTTCATCTACGGCAACGAAGGTATAAATGGCTTCGTTAGCCTTGGACCGCATCCCATTCTCCCTGTCTTCAATCCACACGTCCATAAATACTTCCATAGAACTGTTAAATGCCCTGGAGACTTTGGCTTCTACGGTTACTACACTTCCCAAGGGAATCATTTTATTAAAGGCAACGTGGTTTACTGAGGCGGTTACCACAATTCTTCTGCAATGACGTCGCGCAGCAATACTTGCGGCCCGGTCCATTCGCGCCAGTAGCTCTCCTCCAAACATATTGCCAATGGGATTAGTCTCACTGGGCAATACCAGATCGGTTATAATGGTAAGCGAATCTTTTGGGTGCTTGGAATTCATAACAATAATTTTGTACAAAGGTACATTTGTTTTAAACTTTTGAATCTAAAAAATGAGTAGAAAATTAGCTTATTCTGAAGTCAGATCCTTAACGAGCAGCCAGGCATCTTTATTCTCTGTTTTCTGAATTGAAAGCAAGGTTTTTACGGCTTCGGTACGCTGCTCGAAACTACGGTACACCACCTGATGCAATCCGTAGCGGTTCTCACCGATGAGCCGGGGACTATATCCTTTTTCCTGCAGTTGCTGCATTTTTTTATGCGCATTCTCTTCTATCCTGAAAGCACCGGCCACAATGTGATATTTTCCCTGCTGTTTAGGAACCGATACCGTAATAGACGGCAGTGGATTGGAGATAACGAAGGTAGCCTCCTGAATTTCTCCTTCCACAATGGCGTTTGCCTTTTGTTTTTCGGCGAAGTTGTGTTGCTGAACTTTGCCTTCGTATATCTTCATGCCGCCTACTCCTCCCAATGCAAGAGCGATAAGTCCTATTGCCGCATACCTCATATAAGGTATAGCAGGACGCGTGCTAAGCGTCTTAATTTTCTCCGACTGGTTTTTAGTATGGCCTAGAGAAGCAGCTACTTCTCTCTCAATGATAGGAGAACTGAAGGATGCAAGTCCAAATGAGGCTGTGTTGAAATTCTCGGTTTCAGTGGGTAAAAACTGAACAGCACCTTCCCCATTAAGGTTGAAGTTGCCGATACCTTTAAGTTCCACTTCCTGGCCTTCATTGAGTTTTGAAGAAAGGCGGGCGGTAAAAGCCCTGATTCTTTGTAAAGCGGTTTCGTATGAACACTGGTCAGCGCCAGCAACGTAATTAGCCAGTAAGCCGTCGTTGGTTTGCAACTGCCGGTTGAATGAAAGTAACTTGGAAGGCGGGTGGAATGTGTGTGTAGCCGGGTCGATGGTCGCCGACCGATACCGGGTTAGAAAAGCACCAAACCCGGGTACGATCACGCATTCGTACCGATACAATAGGTCCTTTATATAGCCTTCCAGTTGCATTTTAACAAACTTAGAAGATTTTTAAGTCGTTTTCAATTTTATTTTTTCTTATTTATCAACAAGAAAATAAATTGTATTTTTAATTGCTCCCCGATTATCAATTCAATATGCTTTCCAAGAGTGAGTTGCGGTTTTTGCTGGCACTTCAGCAGACGCCAAATTTAGGAGATATCTCCATTAAGAAATTATTGAGTACGGTAGGTTCGGCAGAGGGAATCTTCAGTGAAAATAAGAGCAATCTGGCCCGAATTGATGGAATTGGTGCCTTTAAATTGAAAGACTTCAACGCCAAAGCACAACTGGCTGCTGCCGAAGAAGAACTTGAATTCATCGAGACTGAAAAGATAAATTGTGTTTATTATAAAGAACCGGATTATCCACAGCGGCTGAAACATTGCCAGGATGCCCCTATTCTTTTGTTCTCCAAAGGGAAGATCCGCCTGCGTAATAAACGAATAATTAGTATAGTGGGAACAAGGCATCCTACGCTGCAAGGCAAAGAGACCTGTGAAAACTTAATTTCCGAACTCGCTCCCTTGGATCCCGTGATCGTTTCCGGATTCGCATACGGCATAGATATAACCTCGCATAGAGCTGCCATAGCCAATAATCTTCAAACTGTAGCCTGCCTGGCTCACGGTCTCGACCAGATCTACCCAAAATCCCATGCCAGATTTGTGGGAAAACTCATGGCCCATGGCGGTCTCCTTACCGAATTCTGGAGTTCGGATCCCTTCGACAGAAAGAATTTCTTAAAGCGAAACAGAATCATAGCCGGATTGAGTGAGGCCACTATAGTGATCGAATCGGGAGAGAAAGGTGGAAGCCTGGTCACTGCCGACATTGCCAATTCATATAATCGGGATGTTTTTGCCGTGCCGGGAAGAACTACCGATAAACAAAGCGCGGGCTGTAATAATCTTATTAAAAGTCAGCAGGCAAACTTATTGGAATCGGCCGCCGATCTAATCTATTTGTTGGGATGGGATCTTGAAACGCCAAAGCGTAAATCCCGGCAGACACAACTTTTTCCGGACCTAACCCCGGAAGAATCGACAGTGGTCGAATTTTTGAAATCCAGGGAGCAGGAACTTCTGGATGTAATTGCGCTAGGGTGTTCTCTTCCCGTTTTTAAAGTTGCCGGTATTTTATTGGAATTGGAATTGAAAGGGGTTGTTCGGCCGTTGCCGGGAAAGTTATTTCAACTTACTTAATACCCCAGCTTCGTCCTAACACGTGTGAGTACACCATCGGCTACACCCGCCGCCTTTGCTGCACCACTTTTTAAAATCTCTTCCAGCTCTTCCGGGTTGGTCATGTAATGCAGATACTTCTCTCTGGGTACTTTGTACAACTCAATTATTAAATCGTACAGGGCTTGTTTTGCATGGCCATAACCATAACCGCCCTCGGTATAGTTCTTTCGCATGGCGCATATATCGTGTTCAGAAGCCATTAAACTGTATAGCGCAAATACATTGCAGCTGTCCGGATCTTTTGGTTCTTCCAGAGGGGTGCTGTCTGTTTCTATCCCCATAATCTGTTTACGCAACGCTTTGTCGGGCAGGAATATATCGATAATATTATTTTTCGATTTGCTCATTTTACCGCCGTCTGTACCGGGAACCAGCATTGTATTTTCCTGGATTTTTGCTTCAGGCAGGACAAAGACCTCCCCCAGTCGGGCATGAAGCCTGCTGGCCACATCCCGCGTCATTTCCAAATGCTGTAACTGATCCTTTCCAACCGGTACCACATCTGCATCGTATAAGAGTATATCGGCAGCCATTAGCATGGGATAAGTAAACAATCCGGCATTTACATCCTCAAGGCGGTCGGCCTTGTCCTTAAATGAATGGGCCAGCGTGAGGCGCTGATAGGGAAAAAAACAACTTAAATACCAGGAGAGTTCAGTTACCTGCGGGACGTCACTCTGACGATAAAATACGGTTCTGTCTGTATTCAACCCAAAGGCCAGCCAGGCTGCAGCCGTGCTATAGGTGTTCTTACGTAACTGTTCGGCATCCTTTATCTGGGTAAGAGAATGCATGTCTGCTATAAACAAGAACGAATCGTTAGCAGGATCGTTCGACATTTCAATTGCCGGGATGATGGCTCCTAAAATATTACCTAAATGCGGGGTGCCCGTACTCTGAATTCCGGTTAAGATTCTTGCCATATTCTTTTCCCGTTTAGCGGGAAGCTTTAATTAGACTGAAATTTCAGCAAAGTTAGTTTTTTTGAAGTATTTGGTTAACTCAATTCACTATTTTTGGTGATTGATGAAATTGATCCGAAACATTCTTCTGCTGCTGTACAGAATCTGGTTTTACATTCTCATGGCAATTCCCATAGTGCTTATGTTTCCTCTGCTTTTAATCAGCATCCTCAGGGAGCGCTGGTATCCGTTTTTTTTCCAGCTGGCGCGGGTGTGGGCGGCCATTATACTGTTTGGGATGGGATTGATCCCCATCATTAAACGCGAAACTACTTATAAAAGAGGCGAAAGTTACATGTTCGTGGCCAACCATACTTCCATGACCGATATAATGCTGATGTTGTACGTGGTTAAGAATCCTTTTGTTTTTGTGGGGAAAAAAGAACTTGCAAAGATCCCGGTCTTTGGGTTTTTTTACAAGCGAACCTGTATCCTTGTAGACCGACGCGACGCCAAAAGCAGGTTGGAGGTTTTTAAGAGCGCCCAGCGAAAACTGGACCAGGGCTTGAGCGTGTGCATATTTCCCGAAGGGGGTGTGCCGGACGACAGAAGCCTTCTGTTGGACGAATTTAAAGACGGAGCATTCCGACTGGCAATAGAACATAAGATCCCAATTGCACCGCTCACTTTTTACGACAATAAGAAGCGATTTTCTTACGATATTTTTTCTGAAGGAGGCCCGGGAACATTAAGGGTTAAGGCCCATAAAGTTATCCCAACCGCAATTCTTGAGATGGAAGATAAACGCCTGCTGAAAAGACAGGTGCGCACTATAATATGGGAAGAACTTTCAACGAAGACATAATTCCTCTGTTAAGCTCAATTCTTTTTAAGTATGAATATTGCCTGGTCACCCATCATGTGCCTGTTGAGGTATCGGGCTTTCCTACCGTAGTTGAATTTGTCCAATTTTCGTTTTAGTGAATGGGAAATACCGCGTTTCCTTTCTGCGTTCAGAGGAATATCACTTTTGTATTTTTCACTGCCCGAAAACTGAAAGTGTGTAGAGTCGAAAATCACCTCGGTTATTTTAAAATTGGTTTCCGCCGAAAGGATTTCCATACTCTTCATAGAATGGAGAAAGAAGTGCCTGGGAGCGTCCAGTTGCACCCAGTTTGTTTTATAATGTTCCCAGGCAAATGAGGAAACAGTTGGAATCCTGATAATACAGGCCCCGTTCTCCGCAAGCAGTGTGTGGGCCGCTAAGAGGTGCTCCCTGGGATTTGGCAGGTGTTCAAAAACGTGATGATAGGTAATTACATCCCACTGGCCTTTAATGTCAAAGATTTCTGCCTTCTTGATTGTAAGGCCGTTGGGATATTCGATATCCGCCGGGAGGTAAGGATCAACACCGAGGAGGTTTTCAAAACCGCTTTCAGCCAGGGAATACAGGAAATTACGGCCATTCCCACATCCCACATCCAGGATCCTGGAATTGACCGACAGGTTGAGTTTCCGTAAGCATTCAAACTCCCTGATCTTAAAGAAATAACTTAGAAAGCCCTGTCCTAAGGCGGAGGATTTGTAGATGCTTCGTTTCAGTCCTGCCAAGCGCCCTTTGAATTTATCTCCTTTATAAGGTACCAGGCTGTAATAGTCGGAGGGGTAGTGACGGCTCATATCCTCCGGGAATTCAGTTATTTGTAAGCAGTCACATTTCGCACACTGGAAGTAACTGAAGACTTCTCTGCTGCCGTACATCATTTCCTTTGGATAATAAAGGGAATTTATGGCGGTATGTCCGCAAATTCTGCAACTGGTCTCGGAGGTGTTTTCCATCAGGGCAATATTACCATTTAAAGCGGGGAAATCAAATAAAGGTGAATGAACTTCCTTTCAGGGTCGAACTTTACTGAATTGTGTGTACAAAAAAACCGTTCTATGGCGACAGAACGGTTTTTTCTCATCATTGTTTGTTTGGGATTACCAAACCTAACCAACTAAAAAACTAACCTAAAACTTAAAACTCAACCCAGTGTAAACACCCATGTAGAAAGGGTTAAAATCTACAGAAGTGTCTGAATACGGATTCAGTTGGTACTTAAACATAGGCTCAATATTAAACTTTAACCTTTTAGAAATTTTATAGTCGAAGCCTACACCAATATTGGTTGTGAAGCTTAATGAATTCAAGTTGTTCGCGGGTCCCAGGACCGTATTGAAATCGCCGGCATTCACCGAGACTTCGTTATTTCCCAGGAAAAGCGTGCTAAAGCCTCCAATCATATTAATTCCGAACTTATTATTTATAAGGGCATATTTTAATTCCATGGGTACTTCATAATAGCTTATGCTCTGATTTATGAATGCATCTTCCCCGGCTGCCTTTGGCGTGAGGTTGCTGAATGGCCCTCCGTCCGGATTGTTGTTATTATTCTGAAATGTGCCTTTATCGACCGCCGTAACCACATTTTGTCGGCCTCCGTAATCAATAGATTTCAGGGCAGAGGATACCGGCCCTGTGCCAAGTTCCACTCCGGCTGTGGAATAGCTCAGGTTTACATTGCTCAACCCGGTTCGCACACTAAGCTTATCAGAGATTACATAGCTTACCGCGGCTCCATAACTGAAATTCACGTCTCCGCTCTGCGAATTGTCGGCAAAGGCAGGATCGATGGAGGAACCGTTTCCGAAGGAACTGTAATAAACCGGCCCTACATTAGGACTAACCTCCCAGCGTTTGTCTGGAGCAGTATTCTTTACAACTGCCTCTTCGGTTTTAGCCTCATCTATGGCTTCGAAAATGGATTTTTTATTTTCTTCGGCTGCATCTCTTTCTTCCTGAACTTCTTTTTCGGTTTTAACCACTGCTTCCTGAGTGGTTTTAGCCGAGGTCTCAAGCTTGTCTTTTATAAGCGGGTCCCGATCTTTTTCTTTTGAATCCTTATTCGCCTCGGTCTGCACCGCTACAGCTTCCTTATCTGCGGGACTAACAATCTTAGCGTCTTTTAAGAGCGGGTCACTTTGACCCGTCTTGGCATCGGTTTGCTTGTTTAAATTTTTAGCATCGGGATTGGTGCCGGCAACGGCCTCTTTAGTGACCTGGGCTGGTGTTATTTGTTTATCTTCTTTGCGGAGGATTTTATCGTTGGCAGTCCCCTTCTTGGAATTCTGGTTTGCCACTGTCGATTTCACCGCATCCTTCGATTTCAGGACGGGGTCTTTCAGGTTAGTGTCGGACACTTCTTCTGTTTCCGTACCCGGTGCATCGTTGGATTTAGTTGGATCCTCGGCTGCAACCTGAGTGTCATCGCGGTCCTGCTCGGTTATGACCGGCAGGGAATTATCCGGGTCTGCGTCTACAGGCAGGGTTTTATTTTCTTCAGTGATCTCGTTCGAAACCTCTCCGGAGTTAAACACCGAATTGCCGATGGTAAGCAACAGGGCAAGCAGGGCGGCAACGCCACCAACCTTCCACCAAAGCGGAATGATCTTTCGGTCCTCTTTTTTCTCTTCGAGCTGTGCCCTTATATTCGACCAGGTTTCCGGCGGAGGGGTAGCTTCAAAGTTCTGAAAGCGTTCCTGAAAAAGCTTGTCTATGTGCTTTTTGTCTTTCATTTAATTCTGTGCTGTGTTATAGTCGTCTATCTTTTGTTTTAAAATCATTCTGGCCCGAGCCAGGTTAGATTTAGACGTTCCGTCACTAATACCTAACATTTCTGCTATCTCTTTATGAGTGTAACCGTCTAAAACATACATGGTGAAAACGAGACGATACCTGTCCGGAAGCTCCTGAATGATCTTCAAGAGGTAATCCAATGGAATCGAATTGTCTTCAACAGTCACCTCTTCATCCTCAATCTGATCCTCGTTCGTTAAGTCAAATACTCGTTGTTTTCTATACTTCTGAAGTGCTGTATTTACAGTAATTCGTTTAATCCAGCCTTCAAAAGAACCGCTTCCTTTATACTGCTCAATCCTGTTAAAAATTGTAAGAAATGAATCCTGGAGGTTGTCCTGGGCCTCGGCGTAGTTTGGGGAATATTTCAAACAGATCGAAAACAATGTACTCGAGTATTTCTTGTACAACGCTTCCTGTGCCGTAGCATCTCGGTTCTTACACTTTATGATGAGCTCCTCTAAAGTCAACTGCAGTACCTTGGTTATTAGTTATTCGTACGCCTTACCAAACTTTATAAGTAGGCAACCGTAATAATCAGGGTTACTACATTTTGTAGATGCCTGAAGATTAAAAGGGTTGCGTTGAACAGGAAAGATTATGCCTGTAACGTTTCGATCGCATCCTTGATCTTTTTTTCCAGTTCTTCCATCAGTTCGGGATTGTCTGCCAGCAGGGCTTTTACAGCGTCCCTGCCCTGCCCTAATTTGGTGTCGTCGTAGCTGAACCAGGAGCCACTTTTCTTGATGATCTCGAAATCGACCCCAAGGTCGATTATTTCACCAACTTTAGAGATTCCCGATCCGTACATTATATCGAATTCGGCAGTTCTGAAAGGAGGGGCTACCTTGTTTTTAACAACTTTTACACGTGTTTTGTTTCCCTGTGCCGCGCTATTGGAATCTTTGATTTGCGTGGATCGGCGGATATCGAGACGAACCGAAGCGTAAAACTTCAGGGCGTTTCCTCCTGTAGTGGTTTCGGGATTACCAAACATCACCCCAATTTTTTCGCGCAACTGGTTAATAAATATCACGGTACATTTTGTCTTGCTGATAGAACCGGTAAGTTTTCGAAGGGCCTGCGACATAAGCCGGGCGTGAAGCCCCATTTTACTGTCGCCCATTTCTCCTTCTATTTCACTTTTGGGTGTTAAAGCTGCCACCGAATCGATCACGATAATGTCGATAGCCCCGCTGCGAATTAAATTATCGGCAATCTCCAGGGCCTGTTCACCGTTGTCCGGTTGAGATATGATGAGATTTTCAATATCAACTCCCAGTTTTTCCGCATAATACCTGTCGAATGCATGCTCGGCATCGATAAAAGCGGCAATTCCTCCACTTTTCTGTGCTTCCGCCATTGCGTGTAGGGTTAGGGTTGTTTTTCCTGAAGATTCCGGGCCGTAAATCTCGATCACCCTGCCACGAGGATACCCCCCTACTCCCAGAGCCACATCAAGGCCCAAAGAACCGGTGGGGATTACTTCCACCTCTTGTACTCCGGCGTCTCCCATTTTCATGACTGTTCCCTTTCCGTAGGTCTTGTCAAGTTTGTCTAGCGTAAGTTTTAATGCTTTTAATTTTGCGTCTTTTTCAGTGCTCATTTTGATCATAAATTTATTAGGGAGTCAGTAGGCTAAGTTACTATTTCTTGTGCTGGTGACAAAAGGAAAATTGGGGGATGCGTAATTTTTGTTAACAAGGATGAAAAGCTTAATTTTGCAGCAACTTATAAGATTTAACCTTTTCACTAAATAGCGTATAGCATGCAACTGTACAATAAATTAAGTGCAAAAGAAAGAGCCGAATTACTTGAAGAAGCCGGAGAAGAACGGCTTACTCTTTCTTTTTATCAATACGCCAAAATTGGCAATCCCGAATTATTCAGAAATTATCTGTTCCTGGCCTGGGACAAAATGGAGGTACTTGGCCGAATTTATGTAGCCCACGAAGGCATCAATGCGCAGCTGTCCGTTCCGGCAACACGATTTAATGAATTCAAGGCCTTTCTGGATGATATTTATTTTCTGAAGGACGTCCGCCTGAATATCGCTATAGAGCACGACCTTAAATCATTTCTGAAGTTAAAGGTGAAGGTTAGAAATAAGATCGTGGCCGACGGGCTTGATGACGATAGCTTCGATGTGACCAATAAAGGCGTGCACGTGGACGCAAGAAAGTTCAATGAACTGATTGACGACCCCAACACTATCCTGGTCGATATGCGAAATCATTACGAAAGTGAGATCGGGCATTTTAAAGGAGCCATAACTCCCGATGTGGACACCTTTAGGGATTCGCTACCGATCATAGAGAAAGACCTTTCTGATTTTAAGGAAGACAAGAACCTGGTGATGTATTGCACCGGCGGGATACGTTGCGAAAAGGCCAGTGCCTATTACAAACACAAAGGATTTAAGAAGGTATTTCAGCTTGAAGGCGGGATCATCGAATATGCCAGACAGGTTGCTTCCAGTGAGCTGGAGAACAAATTTGTAGGTAAGAATTTTGTGTTCGACCATAGAAGGGGTGAACGAATTTCGGAAGAAGTCATTGCCAATTGCCATCAATGCGGCGAACCCTGTGACACCCATGTTAACTGTGCCAATGAGGCTTGCCATTTATTGTTTATCCAGTGTGAAGCCTGTGCCGAGGCTATGGAGAATTGCTGCAGCCGCGAATGTGTGGATATCATTCACCTGCCCGAGGAGAAACAGAAAGAATTGCGTAGTGGACTTCACAACAGCAACAAGATCTTTAAAAAGGGGCGCTCCGAAAAACTAAAATATAAAAAGTAGAGTTCACCTTAAATTGGTATCTTTACAGTATAGAGATAAAGTTTAATCTACGACCTGCATTCTTTCGAAATGCAGGCTATATATACAAAATATGGGCTGTACAAGCTGCGCTACGGGTGCCAACGGACAGCCAAAGGGATGCAAGAACAACGGAACTTGCGGAACAGATGGCTGCAATAAATTAACGGTGTTCGACTGGCTTTCCAATATGTCACTTCCCGGCGATCAGGAACCCTATAAAGGGGTTGAGGTGCGTTTTAAGAACGGCCGGAAACACTTCTATCAGAATTCAGAGGATCTTACCCTGAGCATAGGGGATGTTGTGGCTACTGAAGCTTCGCCTGGTCACGATATAGGTATAGTTACGCTTACCGGTGAACTGGTTCGTATTCAGATTAAAAAGAAGAAACAGCCTTCCGACCTGAAAACCCTTCCGAAGATATACAGAAAAGCCACTCAAAAAGATATCGACATTTGGCAGAAATGTCGTGATAAAGAGCTGGCCGTTCAAAAGCAATCCAGGGAAATCGCTATGCGACTGGGATTAAAGATGAAGATTAGTGACGTGGAATACCAGGGGGATGGCTCCAAGGCAATTTTCTATTATACTGCCGAAGACCGGGTGGATTTCAGGGAACTGATAAAGGAATTCGCGCGTACCTTTAATACCCGCATTGAAATGAAGCAGGTTGGTTTCCGCCAGGAAGCCGCCCGCCTTGGAGGCATAGGCTCCTGTGGCCGGGAACTGTGTTGCTCCACCTGGTTAACCGATTTTAGGTCGGTAAATACTTCCGCAGCCAGATACCAGCAATTGTCGCTTAATCCTCAGAAACTTGCAGGCCAATGCGGCAAGTTAAAATGCTGCCTTAACTACGAACTGGATACCTACCTGGAAGCTCTGGAGGAGTTTCCCGGCACCGACGTTAAACTAAAGACCCAGAAAGGATTGGCCAGCTGTCAGAAAATAGACATCTTTAAAAGGCAGATGTGGTTTGCCTATGAGAATGACTGGATGAACTGGCACCAGCTGAATGTAGATAAGGTGAACGAAATTGTTGCCATGAATAAAAAAGGCAAATCGCCGGCCAGCCTGGAAGAATTCATCGAAGTGGTTGAGGTGCGAAACGAGGAATTGTTCAACAATGTGGTTGGGCAGGACAGTTTAACCCGCTTCGACCGTCCAAAACGCAGTCGCAATAAAAAGCGAACCAAGAGTAAGGGTAAGAACAGGAATCGAAAAAGAAACCGAAAACCTCAGAAAAATGGTTAGGATTCTCCTCGGCATAACATTGTTGGGTTTGTTTCTTAGCTGCGATTCGAATATTGTGGTTTCCGAAAACCGTTCGCTGCCAAACAACTGGGATAAGGATGAAGCTATTCAATTTACCCTGCCGGAGCTGGACTCACTTCAAAAATACGATGTCTTTATTAACCTGAGGAACACCAATGAGTATCCGTTCAACAATATATTCCTGATTGTTACCATGGAATTCCCTCACGGCAAGACTTTGGTAGACACGCTTGAGTACAAAATGGCATATCCCGACGGGACCTGGATGGGGCACGGAATAGGTGATGTGAAGGAGAATAAATTGTGGTACAAGGAGAACGTGACCTTTTTCGAAAAAGGAAATTATAACATAACTATAACACATGCGGTTCGCAATAACGGCGATATTGAAGGCGTTAGCAATCTCGAGGGTATAACCGATGTCGGCTATAGCGTTGAACTCGCGAAACCAGAATAATACATGGCAAAATCTAAAACTAAACGAAAGGCCGGGAAAGAATCGGCGGAAAGACGTCATATTAAGACGTTTTGGAAGATTTTCGGGGGCTTTCTCGCAGTGGTCTTCCTCTTATTCCTGTTTGCTTCCTGGGGTTTCTTCGGAAGTTTGCCGGATGAAACCAGCCTGGAGAATCCCGAGAAAAACCTCGCCACCCAGATCGTAGGATCGGACGGGGTGATGCTGGGGACATTCTACAAGGAGAACCGAACCCCGGTAAAATACGAACAACTCCCCGATCACCTGGTCAATGCGCTTATTGCAACAGAAGATGTTCGCTTTTATAAGCACTCGGGTATTGATGCCAAAGGAACGGTGAGAGCTGTAGCCTTTCTCGGCAGTAGGGGTGGTGCGAGTACTATTTCACAGCAGCTTGCCAAACTGTTCTTTACCGAACAAGTTTCCAGGAATAAATTGCAGAGAGGCCTTCAGAAGATAAAAGAGTGGATTATTGCAACTCGTTTAGAGCGCCGTTATACCAAAGAAGAGATTATTACCATGTATTTTAACGAGTACGATTTTCTCAATCAGGCAGTAGGCATACAATCGGCATCCAAGATCTATTTCAGCAAAGAACCATCCGAACTCACTACTGGTGAAGCCGCAACCCTTGTAGGGATGTTCAAGAATTCCTCGCTCTATAACCCGTTGAAGAACCCGGTTGGCGTTCGCAACAGGAGAAATGTGGTTCTGGCACAGATGGCCAAATACGACTTTATTTCCCAGGATGTTAAGGATTCACTACAGGCTCAGGAATTGAACATCGTGTATTCACCACAGGGGCATAATGAGGGAATTGCAACCTATTTTAGGGAATATACCCGCGCCTTTATGGCCGACTGGGTAAAGGAAAACCCCAAAGCAGATGGCAGTAAATACGATATTTACAGTGACGGACTAAAGGTATTTACCACCATAGATTCAAAAATGCAGGAATATGCAGAAGAGGCTGTGGATATGCATATGGCTAATATTCAGAAAGAATTTCACGAGCAGAACAAAAAGAATAAAACGGCTCCTTTCAGGGATATTACCGAAGAAGAAACCGAAAAGATCCTGGATGCTTCCATGCGCAGAAGTGATCGGTGGCGTATAATGAAAAATGCCGGAAAAAGCGATAAAGAGATCATAGACAGCTTTAAGGAAGAGACAAAAATGCGCGTGTTTTCCTGGTCCGGCGATAAAGACACCGTTATGACCCCGCTGGATTCTATTCGTTATTATAAAGGAATACTGCAGGCTTCCCTAATGTCTATGGACCCGCAAACCGGGGAGGTAAAAGCCTGGGTAGGGGGAATCGACTACAAGCACTTTAAGTACGACATGGTTAAGAAAGGAAAGCGACAAATAGGGTCTACTTTTAAACCCTTTGTGTATGCCACTGTCATCGATCAGATGCATATGTCGCCCTGCGATACCCTTCCAAATACGCCTTATTGTATTCCTGCCGGTAAGTACGGGCTGTTAAAGGAATGGTGTCCTAAAAATTCCGGTGGTAAATACGGGGGAATGCTTTCTCTTAAATCGGCTCTTGCCCAGTCGATCAATACGGTAACCGCCCGGCTTATAGATAGGGTGGGGCCCCAGCCGGTGATCGATTTGGTTGAGAAGATGGATGTGGACACTGACGAAATGCCCGCGGCACCTTCGATCGCGCTGGGAACCCCGGATGTCTCCTTATATGAAATGGTTGGAGCCTACAGCACATTTGCAAATCAAGGGGTTTATATCAAACCCAGCTTAATTTACCGGATCGAGGATAAGAACGGCACAGTGTTGTACCAGAATGTACCGGAGACCCGGGATGTTATCAGCGATGAAACCGCCTTTGTTACACTTAGCCTGATGGAAGGGGTTACGCAATACGGTTCAGGGGGAAGACTGAGGCATACCTATGCCGGGGGAAATTCGGTCTATAAGAATGCTGTTACAGGCTATCCGTATGGATTCACAAATCCTATAGCAGGTAAGACCGGCACAACCCAGAACAACAGTGACGGCTGGTTTATGGGGATGGTGCCCAACCTGGCTACAGGGGTGTGGGTAGGCGGAGAGGACCGATCGGTTCATTTCAGCAATACGGCCTATGGCCAGGGAGCCACAATGGCCTTGCCTATTTGGGCGATCTATATGAGAAAATGCTATGAGGACGAATCGCTCAATGTGAGTAAAGATCCATTTCAGAGGCCGGATAAGATTACTATCACCACCGACTGTTCCAAGTGGAAGGAAGAAGCTGAAGACGAAAAGATTCCGGATGAACTCGATATTTATTAACAGATAAGCTGCCGGGAACAACAAGCCTGGCAGGTTTTTTTATCGCCTGTATTTTTGTAATTTCCAAGAAAATTAAACCGTATGATTAACAAGACAGTTGCCACTGTAAAAGAGGCATGTAAGGGGGCTGAAAGTGGCATGACCTTTATGCTTGGGGGATTTGGCCTTAGCGGAATTCCGGAGAATTGCATAGCCGAACTGGTTCGGTTGGGGATTAACGATCTCACCTGTATTTCCAACAACGCCGGAGTTGATGATTTTGGCCTTGGGTTATTGCTTCAGAAGCGACAGATAAAAAAAATGATCTCTTCCTATGTTGGTGAGAACGCAGAGTTCGAACGGCAAATGTTAAGCGGTGAACTGGATGTAGAGCTCATCCCACAGGGAACGCTTGCCCAGCGCTGCCTTGCGGCACAAAGCGGCATCCCTGCCTTTTTTACGCCCGCCGGCTATGGAACTGAAGTTGGCGAAGGCAAAGAGTCGCGCGAATTCAATGGAAAAATGCACTTGATGGAACGCGCCTTTAAGGCCGATTTTGCCTTTGTAAAGGCCTGGAAGGGTGATGAAGCAGGAAACCTTATCTTTAAAGGAACTGCCCGGAATTTTAATCCCAATATGTGTGGAGCAGCGACTATCACGGTGGCAGAAGTAGAGGAATTACTTCCTGCGGGAAGCCTGGATCCTAATCATATTCACATTCCCGGGATATTTGTTCAGCGAATATTCAAAGGAGCTAAGTATGAAAAGAGAATTGAACAACGAACTGTTAGATCAAGAAACTGATGGCACTAACTAAGGAGCAAATTGCGCAACGTATAGCGAAAGAAGTAAAGGATGGGTATTATGTTAACCTCGGAATTGGTATCCCGACACTGGTCGCAAATTTTGTGCGCGACGATATCGAAGTGGAATTTCAGAGCGAGAATGGTATTCTGGGGATGGGCCCTTTTCCATTTGACGGCGAAGAAGACCCGGATCTTATTAACGCCGGGAAACAAACCATAACAGCCTTACCGGGAGCGTCGTTTTTCGATTCGGCTACGAGTTTTTCAATGATTAGAGGACAGCATGTAGACCTTACAATCCTTGGAGCAATGGAGGTTGCACAAACCGGCGATATCGCAAACTGGAAGATTCCCGGAAAGATGGTAAAGGGCATGGGGGGTGCAATGGATTTAGTTGCTTCAGCAGAGAATATTATTGTGGCCATGATGCACACGAACAGGGCGGGCGAGTCCAAATTGCTTAGGGAGTGCAGTCTTCCGCTAACCGGGGTTCGCTGTGTAAAGAAGATCGTAACCAACCTGGCGGTACTCGAAATAAGGAATAATACGTTTGTTCTACTCGAACGAGCCCCGGGCGTTACTGTAGACGAGATTAAAGCAGCCACGGAAGGGGCGTTGGTAGCAGAAGGTGAAATTCCCGAAATGCAGATCTAAATCCGTGTCTTTTAACGATACAGGCGATGTTTTCACATCGCCTTTTTTTATTTAAAAATGTAGGAAATTATAACAATTACCGTAGTAAATGTTAAAATTTAATGTATTTCATCGATTATATATGCCTTACGTCGTATTTATCGAAAAAATGTTCACATATTAGCAGTCCCAAATTTAACCAACTAACTTACTTATGCAAGGTATTAGTAAAACGATTAAAAGTACAGTACGGCTAGTAAGAAATGTACTGTACGTTGCGAAAAAAGTGTTTTTATTAATGTAGTTTTTTTCAGAGTACTTTACCCCCGAATCTGCAACGATTCAGATAAAGGTAGACCCGTTCTTTGTGAGGTTAGAACGGGTCTTTTTTATTGTTGTTTCCCGGTCTTTAAATCCCTTTGGGAATGGCATCTATTAATTTTTTGGTGTATGCCCTTGTGGGGCTGGCATAGATCTCATCGGCATCTCCCAACTCTTCAATTTTTCCTTCATTCATTACCATCAGCTGATCGGACATAAACTTTACAACCGCCAGGTCGTGGGAAATAAATATATAGGTAAAGCCAAAATCATCCTTTAGTTCGTTAAGGAGGTTCAGTACCTGGGCCTGTACCGAAATGTCCAGGGCCGAAACCGATTCATCACAGATCACCAGTTTAGGTTCAAGCGCTATGGTTCGGGCAATGCCCACCCGTTGTCGCTGTCCGCCTGAAAGCTCATGTGGATAGCGGTTGTAATAACTTTCATCCAGGCCTACCCGGGTGAGTAGTTCTTTTACTTTTCGTTGCCTCACCCGCCCGGAGGAGGATATTTTATGAACTTTCATAGGTTCCTCAAGCGCAGCCCCTATGGTAAGGCGAGGATTCAAGGAAGAATACGGATCCTGAAAGATTAGCTGTATCTCTTTTCTCAGAGCCCTTATTTCTGAAGAATTAAGTGAATCAAGGTTTTTACCCCGATACAAAATGGTGCCGGCGGTAGCCTTATCCAACAGTAATAGTGCCTTACCCAGGGTGGATTTACCACAGCCCGACTCTCCTACCAATCCCAGGGTTTCTCCTTCAAAGACCTTAAAACTCACGTCATCCACTGCCCTTGTTATGTGAGGCGACTTGAATACGCCCGCATTGGTATAGTAATGTTTTTTAAGGTTCTTTACTTCCAGCAGCGGGGGTTTGGTATAAAGCTGTTTATGCCTCATCGCACGTTTCTGGGGCGTTATTTCTTTTGGTTTAAAAGTACGGTCTTTCAGGGATTCTATGGTGGGCAGAACCGCCAGACGGCTTTCAAGCCCGGGCCGGGCATTTAGCAGGGCCTGGGTATATGGATGTTTGGGGTTCTTAAAGATCTGGACCACTGTTCCTTCTTCCACAATACTTCCCTGGAACATTACGATCACTCTGTTGGCTATCTCCGAAACCAGGCTGAGGTCGTGCGAAATAAACATCATACTCATTCCTGTTTCTCGCTGCAGCTCTTTCAATAATTGAATAATCTCTTTCTGAACAGTTACGTCCAGGGCGGTGGTAGGTTCGTCAGCGATCAACAATTTTGGCTTGCAGGCTATGGCCATGGCAATCATCACCCGTTGCATCTGGCCCCCACTTATCTGATGCGGATAACTGGAATAGATTTCCCGTGGCCTTGGGAGTTTTACTCTTTCAAACAAGGAAATGGTTTCCTTTTTAGCTTGTGAGGCCGTAAGCCTAAGATGATGCTGCAGAATCTCGGCTACCTGGAAACCACAGCTCAAGGATGGATTCAGGGCACTCATGGGCTCCTGGAATATCATTGCTATCTCGTTTCCCCGTAATTTTCTGAATTCATTGGGAGGTAGCTTAAGCAGTTCCTTTCCCTCAAAAAGGATGGAACCGTTTATGCTTGTGTTTTTCTTGGGAAGTAAGCCGGCAACGGCAAGAGAGGTGACAGATTTTCCCGAACCGGATTCCCCTACAATGCCCACTATTTCATTGGCTGCCACAGCATAAGAAATACCATGAATAACCTTTTTCGGGGATTTTCCTTTTCCAAAGGCTATTTCAAGGTCATTAACCTCGAGCAGTAAGGATTTCGCCATGTGACATCTTTGTTCTTACAACGGAGCACCAACTTTAATATCGCATCTATGGCCCGGCTGCCCGTGAGGAGGGTTAACCTTAGCCGAACCGGAGTTCGAACCACCGTTTATTAGCGGTGACTGGGTCTGTGTATTTGATTTTGGCGGACTGTTCAACGGGGCACCAACAGGGATGTCGCATCGGTGGTTTGGTTGTCCGTGGGCAGGGTTTAAAGCTGTATTATCGGTAGCGGATTCCTGGGTTTGAGTCTCTGTTTTAACAGGAGCAGCCTCGGTTGCCGGCTCAGACTTCTTGGGCTCTTCTTTACAGGAATTAAGTACAGGAAGGGCGATAAGCGATAATATTAGTGCAAAAATGATTCGTTTCATAGCTAAATTTTGAATGTTATTCTGTAAAGCTACAAAAAAACCAGCGATTGATCGAGATGTTAGACAGACCTGATCTCATCTTCCGCCAGCAAGTCTTCATTTCTTAGTTTAAGAAGGATTTGTGCAACGGTTACCGTATCCTTTTCACAGTATTCGACAATGCGATCCAGATCGTTGTCCTCGTAAAATACATTGCGTACTTCACTACCGTCTATATCATCCTTTGGCGAAGGAATTCCAAGTACATGTGCCATAAGTTTCAGGGAGGTATAGGTCTTGTAATCTCCAAATTTCCAAAGTTCCATGGTATCCAGGTGGGGCACTTCCCAGGGTTTCTTTCCGAAGAGATTTAGTTTAAACGGAATGTCGATTCCATTGATGATCATCCGCCTGGCGATGTAGGGAAAGTCGAACTCTTTACCGTTGTGCGCACATAACAAATGATAGGGTTTGCTAAAATAAGTTTCCAGCAAATTCTTAAATTCCATGAGAATCGTTACTTCATCACCGTGAAAACTCTTTACCCTAAAGCTTCTGCTATCGCCTTTTAATACAAAGTAGCCTACAGAAATACAAATAATCTTTCCAAATTCTGCCCAGATTCCGGCACGATCATAGAAATCGGCCGCAGTGATCTCATCTTTGCGCTGGTACTGTGTTTTTTGCTCCCATAGTTGTTGGGTGTAATTGTCCAGGGCATCGTAAGTTTGCTGCTGGGGCACTGTTTCGATATCCAAAAACAATATGTGTTCCGGATTTAGTTTTTTCAACATAACAGACTGTGAATTAATCGGGGAGTCGCTTAAAATTACAAATTTTTCAAAAACCCGGGGCGGTCATTTTGTAAACCTCTTCTATGTATTCATAAAAATCATTACTGAAGGGTTTGTCCTCTTTTTTACCGCGTTTATGGCCCAGACGGACGATGATAAGGTTATCTTCCGGAATCACGATTACGTACTGCCCCAGTATTCCCTGCATCACGAAGATCTCTTTATCCAAGTGGTCGCTTAACCAGAATCCGTAACCGTATTCAGGACTTTCTTCGAATCGGGGTTTAATAGAAGTTGCCACAAATGAGGAATCCAGTAACCTGGTGCCGTTCCACAGTCCGAAGTCTTTGTATAATTTTCCGAAGCGTGCAAAATCCCGCGCATTACTTGCTATGCAGCAATAGGCTTTAACCAGTCGGTTCTTCTCGTCGTCCAGTTGCCAGAGCAATTCGTTTTCGAATCCCATAGGTTGAATAAATTCAGTTTCCAGGTAGTGGGCTAGACGCTGTCCCGTTGCTTTTTCAAGTAGCATACCTAGCAACTGAGTATTCCCGCTGAGGTATTTATATGCTTCTCCCGGAGGTGATACAATTTCCTGGTCCAGTATTGTTTCAGCCAATTCATCGTCGTAGTAGGCCCTTGCCATCACCTTAAAAGGATTTTTGTATGATTCGTCCCAACTGAGTCCGGAAGCCATAGAAGACAGGTCGCCCACCGTAAGGCCGCTGTCCTCAAATTTCGGGAAGAATTCACTCACCGGGTGGCCGAGGCCGCTGAGATGGCCGTCCTTTATAGCCTTGCCAAGCATGGCACTCGTAATACTCTTAGCCATGGAGAACGAGTTGGTCCGGGATGAGGGACCGTAATCTTCGGCGTAATATTCGTACAACAGGCTGTCGTTTTTTATAAGCAGGAATGCAACCGTTTGAAATTTGTCGTTTATCGCCCTTAACTTATCCGTGGGCGTAAGCTGATTGTAATTTTTATGCTGTGGCCAGGGTTGAGGATCGTTACTTGCTGGGATCACTTCATTTTCAAAGTACGTATGGTCGTCTATAAATGCCGTGGTATGGCCGGTGAAATACACTACGCGTATTCCCTTCAGGATATACTCATAATCGGTAAGATACAGGACTGCAACAAATACAATTACGAGTGCCAGCAACCATTTAATTAATTTTTTCATTTCTAAAGTATCTGGAATAATTCACCCTGCCTTACCGGACTTTCGTGGCCCAGTAACCATTTTTTCCTGTGAAGCCCCCCTGCGTAACCTGTTAAGGATCCGTCGCTTCCAATGACCCTGTGACAGGGAATGATTACGGCAATGGGATTCTTGCCGTTGGCTGCGGCAGCAGCCCGAATTACCTTAGGATCGCCGAGCATGTTTGCCATTTCCTGATAGGAGGCGGTTTTTCCGAAGGAAATCTGTTGCAATTTTTGCCAGACTTTCTTCTGAAAATCGGTGCCGCCGGGATCTAACTTTAATTCGAATTGGGTGCGTTCACCCTTGAAATATTCCTGTAATTGGAATACCGCTTCTTTCAAACTTTCCGGAATGGGATGAGTTTCATTTGGGGATTGCCCGGTGAATCGCACGGCAGTAAGGCCATCAGCCGTGCCTTCCAGCTGCAGGTTACCAATAGGCGTATTCATAATCCACTCCTCCATTATTCTTCTTCTTGATAATTTAAATTATCCTGAAGTACTATGCCCATTCGCTTTGCACGCCGCTCCCAATTCTTGCGAGCCTGTTGCTGCATATCCTCCACTGCATCGCTTTCGTCCATGATCTCCAGACCCAGTAAGGTCTCTATAATGTCTTCCATGGTAACCACCCCTATGGTGTTACCGAAATCGTCTACCACCAGTGCAATATGAGTACGCTGGGAGATAAAAGATTCGAACAACTGGGGAATAGGCTGGTCGGAGGCAACTACCGAAATATCGCGTCTTATTTCACTGAGTTGCTTATCGCCGTGATCGTCTACGATCTCTTCCAGGATGTCATCCTTAAGGACAAAGCCCGTTATATTATGAGTTTTATCTTTGTAGATCGGTATTCTTGAAAATCTCACCGCCCGGTGTGCAGCGTGAAATTCGGCCAGGGTCTTTGTCTCTTCTTCCATAGTTACTACCGGAAAAGGAGTCATTACGTCCCGGGCTTTAACCGACTTAAAAACCAGTAAATTCCTGATAACGGCACTTTCGTTGTCATCGAAAACACCTTCCTGCTCGGCTGCGTCGGTAATAGCGATGAATTCTTCCCGGCTCATCGTACTTACGTGTGCCGATTTGCCGATTAGGCGGGTAGTGAGCAATAAAGCGTACAGTATCCCGGTATATTTTAGGGGCCAAATGATCATGTTCAGGCTGAATGCAGTGAATCCACCCAGTTTTTTCCAATAGGTCGCACCAATGGTCTTGGGAATGATTTCCGAAACAACAAGGATAAGGAAAGTCATGATGGCCGACACTATGCCCACCAGGTTAATCCCCCAAAGCTCGAATTTATAGGGTAGCTTTTCTGCCTGCACTCCTACCAGGATCGCACCTACGGTGTGTGCGATGGTATTCAGTGTTAAAATTGCGATCAGGGGCTTGTCTATGTCCTTCTTCATATTGGCCAGCGTCTTTGCATAGCCTTTACCTTCCTTGGTTTTTATCTTTAAAAACGTAGGGGTAAAGCTTAATAAAGCTGCTTCCAGGATGGAACAAAGAAAAGAAAACAGAATAGAAATTATCGCGTAGACTAGTAATAGGGTCATTCTGTGAAATTTGTTACAATTTAAAAGTTTCAGGAGAATTACCGATCAGTTTTAATAGAATATTAATGTGTATTGCTCTGATCGGAAACTAGCCAGTTAAAATAAATAAGGGATTCCGCAATGGGAATCCCTTTTGAAATTAGGTGGTTTGTAACCGCTGTGTAATGGTTCGCTCCCAGCGGTTCACCTCATGCAAACAGGCTTCGCTGTCGGCCATGTTTGTATCGTCCTCCTCGTCGTAAAAAACAATAGCCTTATTAAAGCTTTTCCCAATGAGGTCTAACTCCACTATATCAAGGGATTTATTTTTAACGCGATTTGCCTTGACAACAACCGAGACCAATTCATTTATCGGGATCACCTGGAAGGTTTCCTGAACTTTAAAACGATCGGCGGTTACCAGGTAGTTCTTATTCTGGTCTGCCCCGATAAAGGTGTTGCCTATCACTTCAAAAGTCGGTATATCGATATGCTGTGCCTTGCATAGAGAAGCTAATGTTTTGAGGCGTTTCTTTTCAGAAGAAAGATTCGAAAAGATCACATAAAATATTGGCACTATAAAAATGAGGAATAATAAAATTCCCAGGAGAATTGATGGAATATCCATTTGGTAAATATTTAAATTAATGACTGAAAGATTGCCGAACGAAAAGCTCGGCTAAGAATCGAAAAAATTTAAACAGACTTTACCAGAAAAAATGGTAGGGGAACAGTTGCCGTGATAATTGATTTCGAATATCGCGCGGCACACCGGCAATCTGAGCTATGGCGATTTGTTCGGCAAAAAATTCGGACTTGCTCAGTATTCCGGCCCCGGTTGCCGAACTGTTGTATATTTTGTTTGATGCCCCGTAGTTACTGCCAATCGGCATTTGTTCAGCCAGCACAACTAGCCCTTCTGACGGGGGTTTAATCTGGTCAGTGAACTCTATTCGATCCGAAGAATTATCGGCTCGGGGAAATGCAATAAGGTCCTGCCCGGCCGAAATGAACGTCAGTAACAGTAGAGTAACCTGAAAAATCGAAACCAGATATTTCACAGGCCAAATGTAGTAGAAATTCGCCCCCGAAATCCTAAAATATTGCCAATAATTTTTTTCAGAAAATTAGCTTATCAGTCTAACGGCATCCTTGGCGAAATAACTGGCGATAACAGTGGCCCCGGCTCTCTTGATGGAGATTAATTGTTCCAGAAGAACCTGATCATGATCCAGCCAGCCCTTTGCAGCTGCGGCTTTAAGCATGGCAAATTCCCCGCTCACCTGGTATACTGCAACAGGTACATCCACAGCCTCCCTGATATCGCGGACGATGTCCAGATAACACAAGCCGGGCTTCACCATAACAATATCGGCGCCTTCTTCTATATCCATCAGGGTTTCTCTAATGGCTTCTGAACGGCTAGCAGGATCCATTTGGTAGGTTTTTTTATCGCCAAATCCCGGAGCTGAATCCAACGCATCCCTGAAAGGCCCGTAGAACGCTGATGCGTATTTGGCACTGTAACTCATTATCCCTGTTTTATCGAATCCTTCGTCTTCCAACAGGCTGCGAATTTCAAAGACCCTACCGTCCATCATATCGCTGGGAGCGACAAAATCGGCTCCTGCTTTGGCATGAGAGAGTGCCATTTCGGCTAGTACGGCATTGGTGTCATCGTTTATTATCTCACCTTCCGAAACAATACCGTCGTGCCCGTAAGTGGAGTATGGATCAAGGGCTACATCGGTCATTACCAGCATTTCAGGGACGGCATCTTTTACTTTTTTTACCGCCCTTTGCATCAGTCCGTTTGGATTCAGTGCTTCTTTTCCGGAGTTGTCCTTAAGGGAATCCTCCACCTTTACGAACAACAGCACGGATTTAAGTCCTAAGGCCCAAAGTTCCTTTACTTCCTTTTCCAAAAGATCGAGGCTATACCGATAATAGCCCGGCATTGACGAAATTTCATCTTTAACACCTTTGCCTTCAACAACAAATAACGGCACCAGGAAATCATTTGGGGTAATGATAGTCTCTCGCACTAAGCCTCTAATCGCTTCCGAAGCACGTAATCTTCTATTTCTTCTAAGTGGATACATATTTTCTAAGTATTAAATCCAGTTTTTTGGATTGCGTAAAACCTTTACTAATTCTTCTTCCCTGCTTCCGGGTTCCGGCCGATGATCATACCGCCATTGAACATGGGGAGGAAGACTCATGAGTATGCTCTCGATTCGGCCATTGGTTTTAAGCCCGAACAGGGTGCCTTTATCATGCACCAGGTTAAATTCTACATAACGCCCCCGTCTAATTTCCTGCCAGTTGCGCTCCGCTTCGCCGAAGGATATGTCTTTTCTCGTTTCTACTATGGGCAAATAACTTTCTAAAAAACTATTCCCAACTTCAGTTACAAAATCGTACCACTGTTCAACAGACATTTCAGCGGTGGGCTTAAGATAATCGAAAAACAATCCGCCTATTCCTCTGGCTTCCTCCCGGTGGTCATTGTAGAAATATTCGTCACAGCGTTTTTTATACCAACCGTAGAACTCGGGATTATGCGCATCGCATGCGGCTTTGCACACCCGGTGGAAATGCCGGGCATCCTCTTCAAACAAATAATACGGTGTGAGATCCTGGCCCCCGCCAAACCATTGGTCCACAATCTCGCCCTGTTTGTTGTATAGTTCGAAATAGCGCCAATTGGCGTGAACAGTAGGAACAAAGGGGTTTTTCGGATGAATCACCAGGCTGAGCCCGCAGGCAAAGAAATCGGCATCCTTAACCCCGAAATATTCCTGCATACTCTTCGGAAGTTCTCCGTGCACCTCACTGATATTTACCCCGGCCTTTTCGAATACAGTTCCATTCTCCATTATCCGGGTTCTGCCCCCGCCACCTTCCGGCCGCTCCCAGATATCTTCTTTAAACGCGGCTGTACCATCGGTTTCTTCCAGGGCAGAAGTAATCTTAGCCTGTAGGTCTCGTATATAGGAAACAAACTTTTCTTTCATCGCACATTGAATTCTTGGGATGGGTAAATTCTTTTAAGGGTTTCAGTGGTTGCTGCAGTTACAGACAGGGGCAGGACAAGTATTATCCCTATCACAGGAATAAGCAACATCAGCATAAAGATACTGCCATTTCCAATTGCCAATCCGCGATTTCCGCTTACAAATCGCACGCTCTCGTTGTAACTGTAATGTCTTTCCAGGGTGTAGTCCATATTTCCGAAGCCGGCATAATACGATTGAAGCAGGAAAAGCAATGGTGCCGAAAGAAAACCGACGATCGGGATAAAACCGAGTATGAATATTGGGATGCTAAAAAACAATTCCATCAAAAGGTTGCGAGTATTTATCCGTATTCCACGCCAAAGCTGGGCCATAAACGAACTCTTGCCGGGCTCAACCCAGGCTGTTAAGAGATATGCTTCTATCTTTTCTGAAACAGGGCCCATAAACGGGGCGCTTAAAGCCATAACCGTATGCTTATACAGAATTAACCCGACTGCGATTATTATGAGAGCTCCTGTTATTACCCCAATTGTCTGGAAGGTCTCCGAACCCCATTCCCAGGGCCAGAGTTTTTGAATCAAAACAGCCAGGTTATCGGATAATCCGTAGGCCGCAAAAGCGATTCCGAGGGCTGTGATAAAACTAATGCCTATAGGAACAGCAAAGTATTTCCATAGCTTTAAATGGTTTATCAGCGCAAATGTACCTGTATATGCCTTGATTGCTAAAAACACATTCTTTATCATAGGTCAGGAAATATATACGAGCCTGTTCGGAAAATCTGAAATTGATTCGATTTTCGTGATTTTTACCCCGTTTTCGGTCATTTTCATTAAAGAATTTTCCAAATTCGTCGATTTTTGTTCCAAATACAACTTTCTTCCGATGGCGTTATTATGCAAATCCATCGCTTTGTCCAAAGGATGGTTTTTGGTGATTTTTTCGTATAAATCGGTTAATTTTTGCGTCCATTCGGCCAATTTTTGGTCATTTTTTATGAATTTAGACGAATTTTTACAAATTAAAGCGTTCCACAGGGCATGACGATAGGCGTTTTCAATTCCGTTGCCGTGATGCGACTTTCCGAAATGCCTGTTACAAATCCTGAACGTTTCAGCCGATGCCTTATATGCCGGATATGCCAGTAACGGATTCCGCAGAAACAGAAACGTGAGTTTCAGCAATTGTCGCAGACTCATCCGCCTCAGTCGCTGTGCGATTTTCATTCACCGGGCTGTTTATATTCTTTTACGGCCTCCACAAAAGCGGCCGCATTTTCAACCGGGATATTGGGCAAAATTCCGTGTCCCAGGTTAACAATGTATTTGTCCTTACCAAATTCATCGATCATCTTGGCAACCATTTTCTTAATATCGTCCGGGGGACTTAATAATCTCGAAGGATCGAAATTTCCCTGCAAGGTGATCTGCCCCCCTGTTAGATATCGCGCATTAGCCGGAGAACAGGTCCAGTCTATTCCCAGGGCCGAAGCTCCGCTTTTGGCCATCTTGTCCAGCGCAAACCAGCAGCCTTTACCGAATGCGATGACGTGGGTCTCATCTTTTAATGCATCGATGATCTGCTGCATGTATTGCCAACTGAATTCTTGGTAATCCTTTGGGGAAAGCATTCCACCCCAGCTGTCGAATATCTGGACTGCATTCACCCCTGCCTTAACCTTTTCCTTTAAATATGTAATGGTGGTATCGGTGATCTTCTGCAGTAACATATGTGCGGCAAAGGGTTTTGTAAAACAGAATTCCTTCGCCATCGCAAAATTCTTGGAGCCCTGTCCTTCAACACAATAGCAAAGTATGGTCCACGGACTTCCGGCAAACCCGATCAGCGGGATTTCATCGTCCAGTTTTTCCTTAGTCATCTTTATAGCCTCCATCACATATCCTAATTTATCCGTCACATCAGGAATCTCTACACGATCAAGGTCGGATGAGGTTCTAATTGGTTTGGGAAGCCATGGACCGGTTCCCGGCCGCATCTCCACGTCGATATTCATAGCTTGTGGTATCACGAGGATATCACTGAATAAGATGGCTGCGTCCATTCCAAATCTTCGAATGGGCTGAACGGTAATCTCACTAGCGAGCTCCGGGGTTTGGCAACGGGTAAAGAAATCGTAATTTTTCTTGATCTCCATAAACTCGGGCAGGTAGCGCCCCGCCTGGCGCATCATCCATACCGGGGGCCGAGAGACTGTTTCTCCCCGCAGGGCTTTTAAAAAGAGCTCATTCTTAATCATTCTGAAAGATGGTTTTTACGGTTTTTGCGATCACACTTTCCACCGTCGTGGTATTTGCAACCTCAATCTTATTTGTGTGTTTTTTTGCTTCTGAAGCGGTAGTTGAACCTATGCAAACAGCGATGGCATCACCAAAATTGTTTGCTGCACTAAAACTGATCACTCCGCTTGGGCTAAAAAACATGATTTTATCGAAAATTTGACCGAATTTCATCAAATTTAGGGTGGTTTTGTATGTTTTTAGCTCAAAAATACTGTTTTCCGACTTATTTTCTATTGCCGGAATATCTTCCCCTCTAAGGTTGCCGGTAAAAAAGTAAAATCGTTCATTTTTAAACGTTTTTTGTATGAAATCGGACAATTTTTCCCCATTTTCGGCAATTTTCGCCACTTTTTGACCATTTTCGGACAATAATGCGGCCGTTTTCTCACCAACACAAAAACACTGACCTATTTTGTAAGTTGTACTGTCTTTTTGAAGCAGGGAACGCACGGCATTCTGACTTGTAAAAATAGCGTTGTCGATAGTTTGCGGCAGTTCGAAATTGAGCAATTCTATTTTGATAGCGTCATATTCAATCAGGGACACCCCAGAATTCAGGATCAATTCCTTTTGGGCCGGGCTTAGGCGTTTTGTGGACAGGACTCGCTTCACAACTTCTTCTTGATATATTGCATCAATTCAGATCCGCCATTTTCCAGGATCTCCCTGGCGCAATCTTCTCCAAAATTATCAGTAGCTGAAAGTTTTGCAGATCGTTCAATCTTTAACTCGGTGCTTCCATCCAGAGAAAGTAGTACTCCGTTAAAAAGTAAAGTATCTCCTTCAATAGTCGCCAGGGCTCCGATTGGCGCCGAACACCCACCCTCAAGCACACGCAGAAAATCACGTTCTACTCGAGTACAGGTTTCAGAAATTGTATGATTAAGTCGGGAACTGGCTTCAATACAATAATCGTCTGATTCCAGTGCAACCACTACCATGGCTCCCTGTGCCGGAGCGGGGATCATCCAATCCAGCGATATATGCTTATGGGGAAGAACATCGATTCGTTCCAATCCCGCTTTGGCAAAGATAGCACCACTCCAGTCGCTTTCTTTAAGCTTTTGCAACCTGGTATGCACATTCCCCCTTAAACCAACCACTCTATGATTGGGGTAGCGGTTTAGCCACTGGGCTTTGCGCCTCAGGCTGCCCGTTGCGATGGTGCAAACGTCTTTAAAATCGGGTTGCCCGTTGTGCACTAATATATCTTCTGTCGATGCCCGTTCAAGTACCGCGGTTTGTACAATTCCTTTAGGTAATAAAGTAGGAACATCCTTCATGCTGTGAACAGCGATATCCACGGTGCCGTTCAACATGGCGACATCCAGAGTTTTGGTAAATATCCCGGTTATTCCAAGTTCGTACAGGGGTTTATCCAGGATGAGGTCGCCCGTAGATTTAACAGTAACTAATTCGGTATTGTATCCCAGATTCTGAAGGGCTTTTTCCACCGAAGTGGCTTGCCAGACTGCCAGGGCGCTGTCCCGGGTCCCTATTCGGATAGGCCGGTTCACGACTCTTTTTCTGAAAGGTTGAACAATTGAGTGATTAGCTCTATGCTTTCTTCTGAATCGTTCGAAGTATTCTTTAAGTGGTTGGCCACATGGGTAGTTATCTTATGAATAATCCTACTGCTGATCATATCTGCCTGATCCGTATTGAATCCTTCCACTTTCTTTCGATGGAAATCGATTTCCCCTTCCTTGATCTCAGACAACTTGGTTTTAAGGGCTTTGATGGTTGGGGCAAAGCGCCGGTGCTCGGCCCAACTTAAAAATTCCTTTTCTATCTCGGCGATAATACGTTCGGCCTGTGGTACTTGCGACTGGCGCTGTTCCAGGGTTTGGTCTGTTACTTTCGACAAATCATCCAGGTGCACCAAAGTGACGAATTCGTTATCGCTTACATCGTCTGAAACATTTTTAGGAATGGACAAATCCAGGATGAGTAATGGTTTCTTTAAAAAAAGCAATTCCTTACTGATGGTGGGATGCTGTGCGCCTGTTGCCACGATCAAAACGTCGGCCCGGGCAATTTCACTGTGGATGTTGGCGTAATCCCGTACGATAAGATTGAACTTACTGGCTACTTCCTCTGCTTTGACCTTGGTGCGGTTAATAAGAGTAATATGGTCGTTTTTGGTGTGTTTCAGAAGATTTTCACATGTATTTCTACCAATTTTACCAATTCCGAACAACAATAGATTTTTATCCGAGACATAGGGGACATGGGCCATGATATACTGCACGGCCGCAAAACTCACTGAAGTGACACCTGAGGATAGCTGGGTTTCGTTCTTTATACGCTTGCTCGCCTGAATGACCGAATTGGTAAGCCGTTCCATATAGGCATTCAGGAGGCCGTGTTCTTTAGATCGTTTCATTCCGCTTCGCAGCTGACTGATTATCTCGAAGTCGCCAAGTATCTGACTGTCCAGGCCGGTACCTACCCGAAAGATATGTGATACCGCTTCCTTGTCCTTACAGACGTAAGATACTTTTTGAAACTCTTCAACGGTACCATTGGTATGAGCACAGAGTAAATTGATAAGCTCTTCCGGCCGGGTGGCGATTCCGTATAATTCGGTGCGGTTGCAGGTAGAGATAACAATTAATGAAGAAATTCCGTTTTGTTTAGCCTGCTTCAGCAACTCGGTCTGGGCCACATCGGAAAGACTAAAATGACCCCGTATATCTGCATCGGCTTTTTTATAGTTCAAGCCTATTACATATAAGTTAGCTTCGGGGGAGGTATGTCCGTTAAGAGTGTTGTTCGATTTCATATCCGACTCGGCAAAAATAACAGACTTATATTCCAAAAAGTAACGCTGAAAGCATCAATTATGTCGCCAGCAGTTATTTTCATCGTAAAATTGATATATTTAATCGAAAAGCCCTAAATTTGGACGGTTAGAGCGTATTTTAAACGACATTATATAGAATAATTCTAAATAAGCAACAGGAATATTACAGATGGAACAGGAGAAAAGTATCGCTGAAAGTATTTATGAGGAAGTGGCGTTGGAGCAGGATGTTTTTATATTGAAATTCACCAATGATACTTCTGAAAATCAGTTATTTAAACGAGAAGTAAGTTCGGGCTTTATACAATTTCATTTTTGTTTAAAAGGGGCGGCTTCCTTTAGTTTTAACAACGGGACCTACAGGTTACCCATACAGGAGGACTTCTCTTTACTCTTATATAATCCCCAGCGGGATCTGCCCATTGAAGTGTCTGTTCAGCCACAGTCATGGGTGCTTTCCTTGTTGGTTCCAATTACAGGGTTTCACGCACTGTTTTCGAGAGATGCCGGGTATATTTCTTTCCTAAGTGAAGAGAATAAAGACAAAAAATATTACAAAGAGGCGCCAATTTCACCTTCAATGGCAATAGTGCTTAATCAACTGGTTAATTTCAATCTGCATCCTCTGGTGAAGCCTTTGTATTTTAAGGCTAAAACTTATGAAATATTAAGTCTGTATTTTAACCGACCAACCGACGTCGACATCGCACAATGTCCCTTCCTGGTGGATGAGGAGAATGTTGCAAAAATAAAGAGGGCTAAGGAAATTGTTATCAGTCGTATGGCTGAACCCCCTTCCTTACAGGAGTTGGCCGATGAAGTACAGCTTTCATTGAACAGGCTAAAAGAGGGATTTAAACAGGTTTACGGGGATTCGGTATTCAGCTTTCTGTTCGATTATAAAATGGAAGTCGCCAGGCAATTACTGGCAACGGGATCGCACAATGTGAATGAAGTGGGTTTAAAAGTGGGCTACAGTACCGCCAGTCATTTTATTGCGGCCTTTAAAAAGAAGTACGGAACCACCCCCAAGCGCTTTGTCATGGCATTAACATCATAGAGACAACCAATAGCCGAATTGACTTTAATTAACAAACTGTATTTGAACTATGGTCATGAATGACCTAATTTTGTCTGATAGAAAATTGCTATGAAGAAAGGAGTATTACTCGTAAACCTGGGATCACCGGACAGCACTAACCCCAAGGATGTAAAAAAGTATTTAGATGAATTTCTGATGGACCCGCGGGTGATCGATGTTCCAAAATGGGCGAGAATACTGATAGTTCGGGGAATCATCCTCAATACCAGGCCAAAAAAATCGGCCGAAGCCTATAGCAGGATCTGGTGGGAGAAAGGTTCCCCACTCATTGTGATTTCCGAACGGCTTCAGAAAAAGATACAGGAACAGGTCACCATCCCGGTGGGCTTGGCCATGCGCTATGGCAGTATGAGTTTGAGAAAAGGACTTCAGGAACTGGTGGATAAAGGAGTAGAGGATGTCCTTGTCATTCCGCTTTATCCGCAATTTGCGATGGCAACTACCGAGACGATCAATGTTAAGATAGAAGAATTACGCGAGGAATTCTTTCCGCAGCTATCCATCGCTACCTTACCCGCTTTCTATAATCACCCGGAGTATATTTCGGTGTTGTCTAAAAGCATAGAAGAAACTATTAGCGGCTTAGATTACGACCATCTGCTCTTCAGCTACCACGGTGTTCCTGAACGACATATTCGCAAGAGCGATATCACAAAAAGTCATTGTAAAATCGATGGGGTTTGTTGTATAACCCCTTCTCCGGCCCATCAGTATTGTTACCGGCACCAGTGTTTTGAAACCACCAGATTAGTGGCCAAAACGCTTAAGCTCGATCCGGGCACCTATTCGACTTCCTTCCAGTCGCGTTTAGGGTTCGATCCGTGGCTGCAGCCTTATACAGACCGCACCATTGAACGTATGGGAAAAGCCGGGATAAAAAAGCTGGTGGTAGTGACCCCCGCCTTTGTAAGTGATTGTCTGGAAACCCTGGAAGAGATTGCCATGGAAGGCGAGGAGATCTTCCACGAGGTGGGAGGAAGGGAATTTACTACCGTCCCCTGTCTTAACGATCGCGATGACTTTGCTGCCTTGCTTTCAGGCTGGATTGCCCACTGGCGTATCGTCGACACTAAAACAGCCATTGCTTAGATGAAGGAAAACCGATCGAGCGTTCTTGGTACAGCACCAATAAGTAAATTATTGATTCAACAGGCAGTACCGGCGTCTATCGGAATTTTGGTCATGTCGCTCAACATGATCGTCGACACTATTTTTGTAGGGCGTTGGATTGGGCCTCTGGCAATTTCAGCCATTACTGTAGTAATCCCGGTTACCTTCTTTATAGGTGCAATTGGCCTGTCGGTTGGTATAGGTGGAAGTTCGGTTTTATCGCGGGCATTAGGGGCTGGCAATTATGAGAAGGCTTTAAAAACCTTCGGAAATCAGACCACCCTCACGTTTTTCACTTCTGCTGTACTGGCGGGACTGGGACTGCTTTTCCAAAATCAGCTGATCGAATTTTTCGGGGCAGATGAAACCTTTAAAGATCTTGCGCTTACCTATTATCGCATCGTGCTGTACGGGATTGTGATGCTGGCCATGTGCATGATGGGAAATAATGTGATTCGCGCCGAAGGAAAACCCAAGTTTGCCATGTATGCCATGATGCTGCCGGCTATCGGAAACATCTTTATGGATTACCTGCTGATCAGGGTATTCGACTTTGGCATGGAAGGCGCTGCCTGGGCAACTTTTATCAGTTACGGTGTTTGCTTCCTGTTTATACTTTGGTTCTTTGTCGTTAAGAGTGAATTAAGACTGAAGTGGCAGTCGTTCTTTCTGGAAAGACGAATCGTGCGGGAGATAAATGCCTTGAGTTTTGTAACGCTGGCCCGGCAAGGAACGATTGCTGTTCTTACCATACTTTTAAATAACGTCCTTATAACCTACGGAGATTCACTGGACATTGCTGCCTATGGTATAATAAGTCGTATGCTGATGTTTGCATTGTTCCCCGTTATAGGCGTAAACCAGGGGTTTTTGCCCATAGCAGGCTATAACTACGGAGCCGGAAATTACAGCAGGGTTAGGGAGTCTATCAACACTTCCATTAAATATTCGGGAATATTGGCATTGATAATATTTACACTTATCATGCTCTTCCCAACTGATCTGGTATCCATCTTTATAAGTAGTTCCGGAGCGATCGATGCTGAAACCATGGCAAATAACCGGGAGATACTTAACAGGACTCCATCAGCTTTACGTTGGGTATTTGCCGCGACCCCTGTTATTGTGGTTCAGCTGATTGGCGCCTCCTATTTTCAGGCAATCGGTAAAGCCGTTCCGGCCCTCTTGCTAAGCTTGACAAAGCAGGGATTCTTCCTAATTCCCTTACTCTTTATCTTACCTCCCTTTATCGGGGTTTTCGGCGTATGGATATCCTTTCCCATAGCAGATGTTCTTTCAACGGCGGTCACAGGTTATTTCCTTCACAAGGCAGTAAAGAAAGACCTGAGAAATCGATGAACGGGAATTATAAATCGACATTCACTTATATTGAAAATACCTATCTTTAGACAAATCATTTTAACTTATAAGAATGCAGTATCTACCATCTCAACTCAGAGTAATTTTTCTTTTCCTTATCACAGTATTAATCTCAGATTCAGTTCGCGCACAGACCTATGATACCTCCTTGTATGATGCGGTAGAGTATCGCCTAATCGGACCATTTAGAGGAGGAAGAAGTGCCGCCGTTACAGGTGTTCCCGGCAAACCGAACCTTTTCTATTTCGGGGCAACCGGAGGGGGGATCTGGAAAACCACTAATGGTGGCAGAACCTGGGAGAATATTTCCGACGGCTTTTTCGGGGGTTCTATAGGAGCCATAGAAGTGGCCGAGGACGATCCTAATGTTATCTATGTTGGCGGGGGAGAGAAAACAGTTCGAGGAAATGTATCATCCGGATACGGGATATGGAAGACTGTGGATGCCGGGAAAACCTGGGTCCAATCGGGATTACCTAACAGCAGGCATGTTCCCAGAATAGCTGTACATCCCAGGGATCACAATATAGTTTATGCAGCCGTGCTGGGAAATATCTACAAACCAACGCAGGAGCGCGGCGTTTATAAAAGTACCGACGGTGGACAGAATTGGAGGAAAGTACTTTTTTCAAACGAAAATGCCGGGGCCGTCGATCTTATAATGGATCCCAATAATCCCCGGATCCTGTATGCATCAACCTGGAATGTTAGAAGAACTCCTTACAGTCTTAGCAGTGGAGGAGAGGGTTCGGCCTTGTGGAAAAGTACCGATAGCGGCGAAACCTGGTCTGAAATTTCAAAGAACAAAGGCTTTCCCACCGACACCCTCGGAATCATCGGGATTACGGTTTCACCTGTTAACAGCGACCGGCTTTGGGCCATTGTTGAGAACAAGGAAAAAGGCGGGGTGTACAGAAGCGAAGACGCCGGAAAAACCTGGAATCTGGTAAACAGTGAGCGAAGTCTTCGACAACGCGCTTGGTATTATACCCGCATTTATGCAGATCCGGAAGATATCGATGTAGTTTACGTCCTGAATGTACGCTATCACAAAAGTACAGACGGAGGTAAAACCTACGAAACTTATAATGCACCACATGGCGATCATCACGACTTGTGGATTGCACCCGAAGACCCCGATAGAATGATCATTGGAGATGACGGTGGCGCACAGGTTACTTACGATGGCGGAGAAACCTGGAGCACCTATTACAACCAGCCAACGGCACAGTTTTATCGCGTTACCACCGACAATTCCTTTCCGTACAAGATTTACGCCGCCCAACAGGACAATTCCACCATCAGAATTGCCCACAGGAATGAAGGCTGGAGCATAGATGAAGACGATTGGGAACCTACAGCGGGAGGTGAAAGTGCACATATCGCCGTAGACCCTGAGAATAACGATATCGTATACGGCGGAAGTTACGATGGCTTCTTAACCAGATATAATCACGACACAGGCACAGTTCGTTCTGTTAGTGTTTGGCCCGATAATCCTATGGGGCATGGTGCCGAGCACATGAAATACAGATTCCAGTGGAATTTCCCTATTTTCTTTTCTCCACATGATCCGGACAAGCTTTATACCGCTTCCAATCATCTCCACGTTTCGACAAATGAAGGTGAAAGCTGGGAGGTTTTAAGCCCCGATTTAACCCGAAACGATCCCACCAAACTGGGCTCCTCGGGTGGGCCCATCACCCAGGACAATACTTCCGTGGAATATTACTGTACCATCTTCGCTGCAGCCGAATCCCCCGTTACCCCGGGCTTATTGTGGACCGGGAGTGATGACGGCCTGGTGCATGTTTCCAGAGACGGAGGAAACAGCTGGACGAATGTCACCCCTAAAGGTATGCCCGAATGGATGATGATAAACAGCGTGGAGCCTTCGGTTTTCGATGCAGGAACCTGTTATATCGCGGGAACTAAATACAAAACAGGGGATTTTGCTCCTTATTTATATAAAACCACCGATTACGGACAAAGTTGGAAAAAGATAACCAACGGAATTCCGGCCGAGCATTTTACAAGGGTGCTGCGGGAAGACCCAGCTCAAAAAGGACTTTTATACACGGGGACAGAATCCGGCATGTACATTAGTTTTAACGATGGTGCGAACTGGGAACCGTTCCAGTTGAATTTGCCAATTGTTCCCATTACCGACCTGGCCTTAAAGGACAATAACCTTATCGTCGCCACCCAGGGTCGCAGCCTGTGGATCATTGATGATCTTACTGTTATTCACCAGTTGTCGCAGGCTTCAAAGAATTCGAATTATCTTTTCAAACCAAAAGACACCTACCGCATGGGAGGGAATTCTCGAAAGGGATCCCTTACCACTGGAATGAACCACCCCAGCGGTGTAATGACCTATTATTACCTGGCCGACCCAAGTGATGATGAAGTCAAATTAAGTTATCTCAACATCAGGGGGGATACGATAAAAACCTTCGGTACAAAGGATAAGAAGAACAAGCTTGAAGTTAAAAAAGGCGCTAATTATCACAGCTGGAACCTGGAAGGCGAAGGAGCCGAACGCCTGGATGGGATGATCCTATGGTGGGCCAGTACCGATGCACCCAAAGCAGTACCCGGCCAGTATAAAGTGGTTCTTGAGGTAGGCGACCAGTCGTATTCACAGCCTTTTACGATACTAGCCGACAAGAATGCCGAAACCGATGTGGCAGGAATGCAAAGGCAATACGATTTTATTACAGACGTGAACAAGACTGTGGACAGGGCGCATAAATCCATTGGCAAGATCCGCAACATCAATTCACAGCTCGAGGCCTTTCAGAAGCAATACAAGGACAACGAAAATGTGAAAGATCTTGTTGAAAAAGCAAAGAAACTCAGTGAGGAATTCTCGGAAATTGAAAAAGCCCTGTACCAAACGAAGAACCGCAGCGGCCAGGACCCGCTTAATTTCCCGATTAAGCTTACCAACAAGTTGGCTCACCTGAACAGCCTGGTAAGCATGGATGATTTCCCGCCAACTCAGCAGGATATTGCCGTAAAGAACGAGCTTACTACCCAGGTGAACGCCGAACTGGCAAAATTCGACAAGTTGATAGCCGATGAAATAGCCGAATTCAACAGACAGTTTAACTCTAAGAACCTGAATTATCTATTTGTTCAGGACGATAAGGAATAGTGGAATACAATTATATAAAAGCCCTGCATCTCATTTTTGTGATCACCTGGTTCGCAGGCTTGTTTTATATAGTGCGTTTATTTGTCTATCAGATAGAGGCCTATCACAAACCATCGCCCGATAAGGAGATTTTGGGAGCCCAGTTGAAGATCATGGCGAAGCGGCTGTGGTATATCATCACCTGGCCCTCCATGATTCTGGCAACCGTATTCGCCATTTGGCTCATAAGTCTGAGGCCATTCTTTTTAACCGATGCATGGATGCAGGTAAAGCTTGGGTTTGTATTGGTCCTTATCATTTATCATTTAAAGTGTCACAGTATATTTAAATCGCTTCAAAAGGACAATGTAAAGTATTCAGCCAATTTTATGAGGATTTTTAACGAAGGCGCAACCATTATTCTCTTTGCGGTAGTGTTCCTGGTGATCCTCAAGAATGCCGTGAATTGGATCTATGGCACAGTGGGTATAATTGTATTTGCGATTCTTTTGATGTTGGGCTATAAGTTGTATAAACGTATTCGTGAAAGGGATTGATTCACTTTTGGCCATAACCGAGAATAGCTCCGTTTTTTGGAGTGATTATTGTTAACTTAACTGAAAATTTTAGCAATTGGCATTTTACAAGCGTTCACTTCGGAACAGAATATTCTTCTCCATGATCGTGCTTATCGTTCTGGCATCGGTGGTCATAGGCGCCGTTACGATATTCCAGTACAGAGAAGAGGCCGTAGATTACCATCGCGAGCGCCTTCAGCGGAAGGAAGCCAGTATTCGGGAGAATATCGATTACGTGCTTCAGAATACAACCTACCCGGTAGAAACCGATAAGGTGCCGTTGATCTTCAAGGATAAGATCTACGAGATCAAGGATATTCACAATCTTGAACTCTATATTTACGACCTGGACGGTAACTTGTTGAAATCTTCCAAAGCGTCCTTTTTTAAAGACACTACCAATACCCGGGTTCCCCAGTATGTCCTCGACGCCTTGCGCGCTTCAGCTACTAAGAGCTATGTTGAATCATTTACCGAGGACGGCCAGGATTACCAATCTTCATACACCTATATAACAGATCAGTATTTTAAACCGCTGGCTATTCTAAATCTTCCATATATCGAAGACGACGGGTTTTTGAATAAGGAATTAAAAGAGAACCTGTCACGCTTGGGCATGGCATACCTTGTTATGCTGCTTATAGCTATTGCCCTGGCTTATTTCCTGTCCAAATACATCACCCGCAGCCTTAATTCGGTAAGTGAAAAGATTACCGAAACCCGCCTGAACAAACGCAACAAAAAGATTGTCCTGGACCGCAATAGTACCGAGGAGATAAAAACTCTTGTAAAGGCTTATAACGGGATGATAGAGGAACTGGAAAACAGTGCGGCCCAACTCGCTGCCAACGAACGGGAGGCAGCCTGGCGTGAGATGGCCAAGCAGGTAGCCCACGAAATCAAGAACCCCTTAACGCCAATGCGTTTAACGGTTCAGAGCTTTCAGCGAAAATTCGACCCTGCCGATCCTCAGGTTCACAAAAAGCTTGAGGAGTACAGCAATACTCTTATTCAGCAGATCGATACCATGAGTTCCATTGCTTCGGCCTTTTCCACCTATGCCAAGATGCCCGCCCAGCAGGATGAGACCCTGAATGTGGTAAAGATCACCAAACTGGCGCTCGACATTTTTAATGAGGATTATATCTACTTCCTGACCGACGAAAAGGAAAAATTAATTGCCAGATTCGATCGTACCCAGTTAATTCGCGTAGTTACCAACCTTATTAAGAACAGTATTCAGGCGATCGAACAAATTAAACCGGAAGAGCCGAGGATAGAAGTGCGTGTATTTTCTGAAGGTAACCAGGCGGTGATCACGGTGATGGATAATGGGGTGGGTGTAGCCGAAGAGAACCTCGACAAGATCTTCGAACCAAAGTTTACAACCAAGACCAGTGGAATGGGGCTGGGGCTTGCCATGGTAAAGAAAATTGTGGAAACCTACGATGGTACAATCACATTTCAGTCGGAATTAGGGAAGAACACGACTTTTCGGGTTAGCTTTCCAAAATCATAATTGAAATGTGTAATTTTAAACCTAACTAATCCCCACATAAAATTAATTATCTATGAATTACGAGAATATTCTGGTAACCACCGAAAATGGAATTGCAACCATCACCATAAACAGGCCAACCAAACTCAACGCTTTAAATAAAGCTACCATTAAAGAATTACACAGGGCGTTTAAAACTGCAGAAGAATCACGCAGCATACGTGTGATTTTACTTACCGGTAGTGGTGAAAAGGCCTTTGTGGCCGGAGCCGATATAAGCGAGTTTTCCGACTATTCCGTTGCCCAGGGGCGGGAACTGGCGGCCCAGGGACAGGCAATCCTGTTCGATTATGTAGCACATCTCTCCACCCCGGTTATTGCTGTGATAAACGGATTTGCGTTAGGTGGGGGACTGGAACTTGCCATGGCGGCGCACTTCCGGATAGCCAGCGATAATGCCAAAATGGGGCTTCCCGAAGTTTCTCTGGGTGTAATTCCGGGTTACGGTGGAACCCAGCGACTTCCTCAACTGGTTGGTAAGGGCCGTGCCCTGGAAATGATTATGACCGCAGGAATGATCGACGCACATCAGGCACTTCAATACAATCTTGTTAACCACGTTACTTCTCTCGAAGAATTAATGCCGTTGGCCGAAAAGCTTGCCGCAAAGATCCTCAACAACTCACCTATTGCGATTGCGGCTGCAATTACTGCCGTAAACGCCGGCTTTGAGGATGGCGAGAACGGCTTTGAAGAGGAGATCACTCAATTTGGAAAATGCTTCGGCACTGCCGATTTCCAGGAAGGAACACAAGCATTCCTAGAGAAGCGTAAAGCAAAATTCCCCGGAAAATAGGAAATATTCCATTTTATATTGGAAATATTCCAAATTTGTCTTAATTTTGAAGGATTCCCGCCTTCAAATTCTGAATATGTCCCAATCCATCAAAGGTCGCGGTGCCCAGCTTCGGGTACACAATCGTTTTTTTGAACTTGAACACCAGGTTCTGGACGAGTTTCTCAACCACTGTGTTACTTCCGATGAAGAGGCCGACACCAACAAGACGTCTTATCTTGAAGTCTTTCCAAAAAGCTTTGTGAATAAAGTTCCCAGTCCCGATGTGGGAATGGGGTATTCGGCCAATCCGTACCAGGGATGTGAACACGGCTGTGTGTACTGCTACGCCAGGAATTCGCACGAATACTGGGGTTATGGAGCCGGGGTGGATTTTGAGCGAAAGATACTTATCAAAAAGAACGCTCCGGCCTTGCTGGAACACAAATTGAGATCAAAATCCTGGCAGGGAGAGACGATTGTATTTTCGGGGAACACGGATTGTTACCAGCCCATCGAACGCAAAGAGGAAATCACCCGCCGATGCCTGGAGCTCATGCTGGAGTGGAAGCACCCCACGGGCATAATCACCAAGAATTCCCTGATACTCCGAGACCTGGATATTCTGAAGCAGATGGCCGAATACAATATTATCTCGGTGAATATCTCAATAACCTCTCTTTCTGAAAAAACCCGCAGATTGCTCGAGCCGCGAACTGCAACCATTAAGCAGCGGTTGAAAACAGTAGCGCTTCTGTCTGAAAACGATATCCCGGTTAACGTTATGATCGCTCCGGTAATACCTTCACTCAACAGTCACGAAATATTGCCCCTTATTAAAACCGTGGCCGACCTGGGAGCGCGGAGCGTGGCCCATACGGTGGTAAGGCTTAACGGGCAGATCGCATCTATATTCGAGGACTGGGCGCGGAAGACCATCCCGGATCGGGCAGACCGAATCCTCAATCAGATAGCCGAATGCCATGGCGGCAAGTTAAACGACAGTAGCTGGGGAAGGCGAATAAAGGGTGATGGGGTTATAGCCAAACAAATAGCCGATACGGTTGCGCTGGGTAAAAGGACCTATCTAAAGGGTCGCTCCATTCCTAAACTTGATAGTAGTCACTACCTGCAACTAAAAGACCCTCAATTGCGGCTTTTCTAATTGAAAAGGCCAGTTCCCTCATTCTATCTGGGATTTTATTCGAAGCTGAAGTAGTTTCAGTATGAATTAAACCCGCTTGTATGAAAACCATCATTACCGTTTTGTGCTTCAATATTATTCTGTTTGTTCAGGCTCAGCAGCAAGTTCATATATCCGGCAGGATAATGGACGGTAACAGTGGTTTGCCATTGTCGTTCGTAAATGTAGGATTCTTAAACCAGGGTGTGGGAACAGTCACCGACGGGGAAGGTAATTTCGAATTGAGTTTCAGTTCTAAACTACTTACGGAAGAAACCCCTTTACGAATTTCCTCTGTTGGGTATAAACCGATGGAACTTGGGGTGGAGTCTGTAAATTCATTGAGAAAACATGGGTCTTTTATCCTTATGGAACCCGACGAAATTACGCTGGAACCCGTATTCCTGTCGGCCACCAAAAAGGGTTTTGAACGCCTTGGCAGTTCGGTCTACTCGAAAAGTGAATACGGGTACTGGTCGGACATGGATGCCCTTGGGGGAGAACTGGCAACCAGAATCTCGATAGGAAAGAAAGGAAGCCGACTCCTGGATCTGTCTTTTAATGTTCTTGAGAACAGGTCTGATAGCATTCTTATAAGAGTTAAGGTCTATAAATGCAAGCGAAATATGCCCGCAGAGCTTGTTCCGGATGAGAATATTTATCATACCATCAGGAAAAGGAAAGGGGTGGAATCCATATCTCTGAAACCTTATAATATCAAGGTTGATGATGATGTGGTTATCGGAATTGAATTGGTAAAGGCTTATGGGGAAGAAGTATACCTGGCAGTTTCAGGTTCGCCCTACGGGGGTACCGCCTATATAAAAGAAAGGAGTTTCGACGGCTGGGATGTTAGATGGAAATTCGGACTGGCATTTGGAGTGCTGTCTTCGTACCCGGAGCCCACTCAAAAATAATTGGGCAGCCTAACGCTTACTGTTCAATACCTGAAGTGACAGTACGTTCCAACATATCGATCAGGTTGGTCTGATTGTGTTCTGAAACTTTAATGGCAGGATGCACATCCATTCGGAACCTAGTTCCGGTTGGGATTGGAAACATCCCGTGTCGTTGTAGTTTCCATGAATTACTGATGCTCACAGGTAAAACCCAGGCTTCAGGCACCTGGTCGAATAAGGTAAGCATGCCTTTCCTTTTAAAGGGTTTTGGCACTCCGGTCCTGCTGCGGGTGCCTTCAGCAAAAATAACAACACTTCTGTTGTGCTGCCTGATGTATTGTCCGATCTTCTCGATCTGAACGGTAGCCTGTTTAGGGTCTTTTCTGTCTATAAGCACCGAACCTCCGTATTTCAGGTTGTATGAGATAGTAGGGATCTTACGTCCCAGTTCGATCTTGGAAATGAACTTGGGGTGCAATTTCCGAAGAAACCAGATAATGGGCGGTATATCCCACATGCTCTGGTGATTACTAACTATAATGACCGGAACATTTTGAGGAAGGTAATCCGGAATACGTATGTGATAAGTGGTGCCTAGAATATGCAGGGTGCGTAATACCAGCAAATTAAAGAAGTCCACACTGTTCTTATGTGCGGTATATCCGAACAGTCGCAGGCAGATTCGCTGTACGGGGTCGAAAATTAGCAGCAGTAGTCCGAAAATTATATAGAACAGTACCGATAACGGATAACTCAGGATATGTGAAAACTGCTTCATGCTATTCAAAAATAAAAAACCGCTCTCAGTTTTATTGAGAACGGTTCATGAAATTTTTCGGCTAAAGCTTAACAGTATTCGTTATACGCGCCTTTTAGGTTTTCCGCTATCATATCGGCAGATCGGCCTTCTATGTGGTGCCTTTCCAGCATGTGTACCAATTCCCCGTCCTTGAACAGCGCCATTGAGGGTGAACTTGGAGGAAAAGGAACCATCTCGGCACGGGCCGCGTTTACGGCTTCGGTTTCCATTCCTGCGAAGACTGTGACCAGATGGTCGGGTGTCTTTGCGTTTTGTAAGGACATTCGGGCGCCCGGCCTTGCGTTCGCCGCAGCACAGCCGCATACGGAATTGACAACCACCAGGGTTGTTCCTTCCTTGTCGAGGGCATTCTTTACGTCTTCAGCGGTCATTAATTCGGTAAAACCAATGTTGGTAAGGTCTTCGCGCATAGGTTTTACAAGTTCTTCGGGATACATATAATTTTGTGTTTAAGGATGTAACAAATCTTTTTGCAAAGATAACCAATTTTATACAGTTGCATGATTCTAACGGTCTAAATACCTGCTCATCAGCCCAGGCTCAATTAGCGATGAAGATGTAACGGGCAGCCTCATTTCTTTACTTATCTTTGCAGCTTATTTTTAATCTTCAAAATTCATTTAATGATTCGTTGGATAGCCGCAGTTATCGGCTTTATGTTCTACAAGTTTCCGGGCGCTATTCTAGGTTTTATACTAGGGAGCCTTATAGACAACTTCGGTAGTGGCCGGGGAGGATTTATATCGGTATTTCAGCAACAAAGAAGTGATTCTGTGAGTCCGGCAGACTTTGAACTCAACCTCCTTTCTCTTGCTTCTCTGGTCATTAAGGCCGATGGAAATGTGAGTCAGGCCGAACTCGACTATGTTCGTCAGTATTTTGTTCAGGCCTATGGCAAGGATCGGGCCAACGCCATCTTCAGGACGTTTAATGAAGTCATCAAAAAACGTGAGATCTCAGCCCAACGGATCGGTGTCCTGCTACGGCAACGAATGCGCTACGAATCCAGGCTTCAGGTTGTTCACTTTCTGTTCAGTATTGCAAATGCCGATGGTCATGTTTCACAACCGGAAGTTGATGAAATAAACCGTATATCCGGTTACCTGGGGATTCATCGTGCCGAGTTTGAAAGTATCAAGGCGATGTTCTTCAAAAATCCCGACAGTGCTTATAAGATCCTGGAAATCGACCGCACCGCTACCGACGCCGAGATAAAGACGGCCTACCGCGCAATGGCAAAGAAATACCATCCGGATAAGCTTCAGCATATGGATGAAGCCTACAGGAAAGGGGCGGAGGAAAAATTCAACAAAGTTCGGGAAGCCTACGAACAACTTCAGCGAGAACGCGGTTTTTAGATAATTAAACGCAGCCAATGAAGGAAGAAGCATCTTTTTTGCCTGATAATTTAGATAAGTCTAAAAATATTTTATTTGGTAATCAAAAAATATATTTACCTTTGCAGTATGTTTTCACTAGCAGAAGAAAATTATCTAAAGGCGATCTATCACCTGGAGCAGCAGGCAAAGGGAGAAGTAAGCACGAATGCCATAGCTGAACGCATGGATACCAAGCCATCTTCAGTGACCGATATGGTGCAAAAACTGGCGGAAAAGAAATTACTGTCGTATAAGCGGTATAAAGGAGTGTTGTTAACTGCCGATGGCAGGAAAACAGCAGCCAATGTAATTCGGAAACACCGATTGTGGGAAGTATTCCTGGTTGAAAAACTGAATTTTCACTGGGATGAGGTTCACGAAATCGCCGAACAGCTGGAGCATGTACATTCGGAAGAACTTATCTCCCGCCTCGATAAATTTCTCGGTAGTCCCGACTTCGATCCGCATGGTGATCCTATTCCCGACAAACACGGTAATGTAAAGCGAACCGAGAAGAAACTGCTGTCGGAACTCGAAAAGAAACAACGCGGCGTCTGTGTAGGCGTACGCGAATCCAGCAGCGAGTTCCTTCAGTATCTGGATAAGAAAAAAATTACCATCGGAACAAAGATCACGGTACTTGGAAAGGAGTTTTTCGACGGCTCCATGATTATCCAGGTAGGCCGCGACCAATTCTTTATCTCAAAAAAAATAGGGGAAAACCTCTATGTTCAAACCCTTTGATATGTTGACAAAACGATTTATTATCACCTTGTTCCTTTTCGGAATCTTTCTCAGTGCCCGGGCACAGGAGGAGAATAATGCCACGATTCCCATGGTCACCGACAGGCCCGATGCCACCGAATCGCCTTCCACCGTTCCGATAGGAACCTTACAAATAGAGACGGGAGCCTTTTATACTTCCTTCGAGCAAAACGGGATAGAAGAGGAAGTGTTTGGCTATAACACCACCCTGTTGCGATACGGGTTACTGGATAACCTTGAGTTGCGCCTGGGCTGGAATTTTGAAGAGACCAGAACAACTGTGGGAGGGAGTCGCCTGATGGATGTACAGAGCGGATTTTCACCAATGCTTGCAGGAATGAAGGTAGCCATTACTGAGGAAAAGGGTGCAATGCCCGAAATTGGTTTATTGGGCCATATTTACCTCCCCTTGCTGGCTTCACCCGACTACCGTCCGGAAACTACGGGCGTGGATTTCCGATTTTCCCTGGCACATTCTCTTTCTGAGAATTCGGGAATTGGTATGAACATAGGTGCGCAATGGACTGGCGACTCTCCGGAGGCAGCTTATGTCTATACCCTGGTGTACGGATTGAGTCTTAGCGATACGTTTGCAGTCTATGCCGAACTCTACGGAGATCTGCCAGAAGATTCAAGGGCAAACCATTTTTGGGATGCCGGTTTAACTTATTTACTGATGTATAACCTCCAACTGGACGCTACGGTGGGAACCTCGATAACCGAAGGCCAGGACCTGCTTTTAAGCGTAGGAGTGAGTTACAGAATACCAAAATAGAAATGATGAGAAATATATATTTAGCTATTATTCTGCTTGCCGTTCTCTCTTCCTGTAAATCGGGAACTGAAGACAATGGAAAACTAAAAGTGGTCACTACAACCACCATGATAACCGATCTGGTGAAGAATATCGGAGGGGATCATATAACCGTAAACGGCCTAATGGGCGCAGGTGTCGATCCGCATTTATACAAGGCCAGTGAAGGAGACGTCTCCAAATTGTACAATGCCGATATAATCTTTTATAACGGCCTGCACCTGGAAGGGAAACTGGTGGAGGTGTTCGAAAAAATGGAACAACAGGACAAAACCCAGATAGGCCTTGCCGAATACCTCGATCCCTCGGGCCTGATAGGCTCCGATTATTTTGCCTCCAACTACGATCCTCATGTTTGGTTCAACATACAGTACTTCCGGCAGTTTGCTGAAAAGATCGCCGAGGTTTTGGCCGAAAAGGACCCTGAAAATGCCGAATCCTATCAGGAGAATTTAAAGGATTACACCGAAAAACTAACAGCCCTGGAAGCCGAAATCAGGGAAGTAATTGAAGCGCTTCCGGCCGAACAGCGCATCCTCGTTACGGCTCATGATGCCTTTAATTATTTCGGACAAGCCTATGATTTTGAAGTAGTTGGCTTGCAAGGTCTTTCAACCGCGACGGAAGCCGGCGTACAGGATGTACAACGTCTTTCCGAGTTTATCATGACCAATAAGGTGAAAGCCATTTTTGTTGAAAGTTCTGTGCCCAGAAGGACCATTGAAGCCTTGCAGCAGGCTGTAAAATCGAAGGGGTTTGAAGTGGAGATTGGCGGGTCTCTTTACAGTGATGCACTGGGCAACCCCGGCACGGAAGAAGGGACGTACCTTGGTATGTTCAGATATAATGTCAATACTATAGTAAACGCACTAAAATAATGAGTGATCTCATAGCCATACAAGTGGACGACCTCACCGTGGCCTACAACTACAAGCCTGTGCTCTGGGATATAGATTTGCAGGTGCCCGAAGGGGTACTTATGGCAATCGTAGGTCCTAACGGTGCGGGAAAGTCCACCCTTATTAAGGCCATCCTGGGAATTATTAAACCCATAGCAGGTAGTATAACCATCTACGGGGAGCCCTACGAAAAACAGCGCAAACTTGTTGCTTATGTTCCACAGAAAGGAACGGTAGACTGGGATTTTCCCACCACGGCCATAGACGTAGTGATGATGGGAACCTACGGTCGCCTGGGTTGGATTAAACGCCCGGGAACCAAGGAAAAAAAGGCGGCTCTCGAAGCACTGGAAAAAGTAGGGATGCTGGCTTTTAAGAACCGCCAGATTAGTCAGCTCAGTGGCGGTCAGCAGCAACGGGTTTTTCTGGCTCGTGCCCTTGTGCAGGACGCGTCTATCTACTTTATGGATGAACCCTTCCAGGGAGTGGATGCCACAACCGAGATTGCTATCATCAATATTTTAAAAGAACTTAGACGTGCCGGCAAGACCCTGGTGGTGGTGCATCACGACCTTCAAACCGTGCCCGAATATTTTGACTGGGTGACATTCCTCAATGTGAAAAAAATAGCCACAGGCCCTGTAAAGGATATCTTCAACGACGATAATCTAACAAAGACCTATGGTATTAATTATAAAGTGGCGATTAATAAATAGCCACCCGAACTAAGCGCACAGACCATGTCGATCACCGAATATTTCGACTTACTTTTTTCAGATTATACGCTGAGAACGATTACACTTGGTACGGCGGTACTTGGTGCAATCTGCGGTATGCTTGGAAGTTTTGCGGTGTTGCGTAAACAGAGTCTTTTGGGAGATGCCATATCACATGCCGCCCTGCCGGGAATCGCCCTGGCCTTCCTGATTACAGGTTCGAAGGATACCAACATCCTGTTACTGGGAGCATTGGTTAGCGGACTCATCGGCACCTTTTGGATACGGGGGATCATCACCAAGACCCACCTGAAAACCGATACTGCGCTGGGGCTTATCCTGTCCCTGTTCTTCGGGTTTGGGATGTTATTGCTCACTTTTATTCAGAAGCAACCCAATGCCAACCAGGCGGGATTGGATAAATACCTGTTCGGGCAGGCGGCCACCCTGGTTGAGAGTGATGTCAACCTAATGGTGATCGTTACAGGCTTCTGTCTTGTGATCATGCTGCTGTTCTGGAAAGAATTCAAGATCATGCTCTTCGATGCCGAATACACCAAAACACTGGGATTCAATACTCAATTCATCGATGTGTTAATTACCTTTTTTATCGTGCTTGCGATCGTACTCGGCCTTCAAACCGTAGGGGTGGTCCTGATGAGCGCAATGTTACTGGCTCCTGCGGCTTCGGCACGGCAATGGACAAACAAACTGAGTGTGATGATAGGGCTGGCGGCCTTATTCGGAGCGTTTTCGGGAGTTGTGGGCACAGCTATCAGCGCAAGCGACAGTAACCTGTCTACCGGTCCTGTCATAGTACTTGTGGCTGCGGTCTTTGTCCTGGCATCCTTTATTTTTTCACCCGGCAGGGGTTTGTTGTTCAGGGAACTGAAGTTTAGGCAAAACCGAAGGGATCTTCACCTGCGAAAGACCTTGCAATTGATGTACGGTATTGCCAGTACCCATGAAAATATCGCCCACCCGCACGCCATCAGGATATTGAACAACTTCCAGGGTTTTACCAGGAAGACGCTACGTAAAATGGAAGAAAAGGGCTGGGTAACCATACAGAACCAGGAATGGGCTATGACCGAAAAAGGCTATTCGAAGGCTGAAAATTTGTACAATCAATTAGAGGAGAATGACGACACCACAGATTGAAATACAGCTTATAGCGAGTATCGTGGCCATTGCCTGTGCCATCCCGGGGGTCTTTCTTGTACTTCGGAAAATGGCGCTGATAAGCGATGCGATCAGCCATTCTATCTTGCCGGGAATTGTACTGGGGTTCTTTCTTACGCATGATCTCAACTCTCCCATCCTTATTCTGCTGGCGGCTCTTACGGGAGTAATAACCGTGGTGCTGGTTGAAGCAATTCAAAAAACAGGACTGGTAAAAGAAGATACTGCCATCGGCTTGGTCTTCCCGGCCTTATTCAGCATAGGTGTTATCCTGATCGCTAAGAATGCCAATGATGTACACCTGGATGTCGATGCTGTTTTATTGGGGGAATTGGCATTCGCCCCCTTCGACCGCCTGATGATGAGCGGAATGGATCTGGGCCCCAAATCCCTTTGGGTAATGGGGGTTATCTTAGTGATAATTATAATACTATTGTTTCTCTTTTTCAAAGAACTTAAGGTTAGCACTTTCGATGCCGGTTTATCTTCGGCCCTCGGTATTTCCCCGGTTGTGATGCACTATGGACTGATGTCGGTATCTTCTGTAACGGTGGTGGGGGCATTCGACGCCGTGGGGGCGATACTGGTAGTAGCAATGATGATTGCTCCGGCTGCAACGGCCTATTTATTAACTTCCGACTTAAAGAAGATGATAGGGTTGTCGGTTTTTTTCGGCATCTTTTCAGCTATTAGCGGATACTGGGTAGCACACTGGCTGGATGCGTCCATATCGGGCTCTATCTCCACGATGCTTGGGGTGGTGTTCCTGGCGGTTTATTTATTTGCCCCTAACAAAGGCCTAATTTCGGTGCTTTACAGACAGAAGCAGCAGCGAACCGAGGTATCGTTAATTACTTTCCTGTTACACCTTAACAATCATTCGGAAGAGGAGGAACGGCACATCAATCATTTGCAGGAACACATAAATTGGCAGAAAGTACGATCGAAAACGGTACTTGACCTTGCATTGAAAAACAATATGATCACCATAGATCGCAGTATAGTTTCCTTAACCGATAAGGGGAAAGAATTTACCGAACTCGCCTTAGAGTATATTATCACAAATAAGGATGAAAAAATTGAACCCATGAAGGATGACTTCTTTCTTTTCAGGGGATAATCTTCAAAGTGAACTACAATTTGGCTAATTTTATAAAAAACTCCCAATGCTCATAAAGAAAAAACTCCTGCTCCTGTTATTTGCCCTTTGTTCGATGGTATTGACTGCACAAACCGACAGTACAGAAACCCCCAGGATAGTCGTAAAGGTTCCGCTGGGCGAGCTGGTGGTTATCGATGAAGTGGCTGTTAAGTTTACTGAGGTTCTGGAAGATTCCCGATGCCCGGTGAATGTTGAATGCATCTGGGAAGGCCGATTAAAGGCTAAAGTTATTGTTTCCGAAGCAGGACTTAACCCACAAGAGAAAATTGTGATCTTCGGAAAAACAAGGGGTAACGAATCGGCGAATAAGATATTATGCGAAAAAACCGGATTGAGAATAGAAGCAGTTAAGGTTACACCTTATCCGCAGAAGGCCGGACAGCAAATGAACTACGTACTGCTGGTAGACAGGATACTTCCGGACTAGTGGCAACCACAGTCCTTTTTTCCACATTTAACGCGGTTTCCGTCTAAAGTCCCTGATGGATTTTGTTTGGTTTCGAATACCGGGGTCCAGAGGAATTTCTTCAGCAGGTAACCCACGGCCAGGGTAAATGTTATTATTACTAGTATGGTTTGCATATTACAAAGTTAACTTAAAATTTGATAAGCTCCCAGAGCTACTACATAGGCAATTGCCGACATCACGAATAATTGCCACATTGGCCATTTCCAACTGTTGGTTTCTCGTCGGACTATAGCCAGGGTACTCATGCACTGCATGGCAAAGGCGTAAAAGAGGAGCAGGGATACACCGCTGGCAAAGTTAAATCGGGGGGTGCCCAGTACCGGGTTTACTTCGGCAGCCATACGATTTTTAATTGTTTCTTCTTCTTCGCTCCCCACGCTGTAAATGGTTGCGAGGGTTCCCACAAAGACTTCCCGGGCAGCAAACGAACTCACGATGGCTATCCCTATTTTCCAGTCGTAACCCAGGGGTCGAACAGCAGGTTCAATTCCTTTCCCGATAATCCCGATATAGGAATGCTCCAGTTTGTAGGATGCTATTCGTGTATCGAGCTCTTCCCGGCTGATGTTCTCAGCCGCACTTTCGGCGGTGACAAACTCTTCGGCATTGTCGAAATCGGCCGGGCCATAGGAAGCCAGGACCCAGAGTATGACCGATATTGCAAGGATGATCTTACCGGCGCCCAGCACAAAGGATTTTGTTTTTTCAACCACGGTAATACCAACATTCTTAATCATGGGAACCTTGTAATTAGGCATTTCGACAACAAAGAATGTTCTACTTCTTATTTTTAATATTTTATTCAATGCCCATGCGGAGAAAATAGCCGCCCCAAAACCGAGCAGGTAGAGGAACATAAGGGTTAGTCCCTGCAGGCTGAAGATCCCGAGAATACGCTGTTCCGGGATGACCAGGGCGATGATGATAAGGTAAACCGGCAATCTGGCCGAGCAGGTTGTGAAGGGTGTTACCAGGATAGTAATTAAGCGTTCTTTCCAGCTTTCAATGTTTCGGGTCGCCATGATAGCCGGGATGGCACAGGCAGTTCCTGAAACCAGGGGCACGACGCTTTTCCCACTGAGGCCGAATCGTCGCATTACCCTGTCCATTAGAAAGACCACCCGGCTCATATACCCGGTCTCTTCCAGTATGGAAATAAAGAGAAACAAGAAGGCGATTTGTGGTATAAAAATTACAATTCCGCCCAGGCCGGGGATTATACCTTCGGCAATAAGACTGGTAAAGTCGCCGGGGGGAAGGGTATCTTTAAGCCAATCGCTCAGTTGGGCAAAGGATCGGTCGATAAAATCCATGGGATAGCTGCTCCAATCGAAGATTGCCTGGAAAATAAGCAGCAAAATTCCGAAGAAAATGAAGTAACCCCAAAATTTATGCATCAGGATTCGGTCCATCCTGCTGCGAAGGTCTTTTGCCTTGGCGGTATCGATACTGAGCGTTTCATCCAGCACCTCATTGATGAATTTATAGCGGGCAATAGTTTCTTTCTGTTGCATCCGCTTGAGGTTGCTTTTGGATTCGGTTTGAAAGGTTGCGATACTTTTGAGTTCGCCCCGTTCCAGTTTTCCAAAATTCACATCCTGTGTAATAACCAACCACAGCTTATAGAGATCCTGGTTTGGAAAGGCCCGTTTAAGGCGGTTGAAATATTCGGGAGCGATACTGGACGCATTTACACAGGGACTAACCGAAAGGGTTGTATAAGCGGCGATCATCTCTTTCAAAGTGTCGAAACCTTCGTTCTTTCTTGAACTTACCAGCACTACTTTAGTATGCAAACGTTCCTCGAGTGTTTTTACATCCAGTGAAATGGCTTTGCGTTTCATTCTGTCGGCCATATTCACAACCAGAATGGTAGGTATCCCAAGGTCTTTGATCTGGGTGAAGAGCAGCAGATTGCGTTTCAGGTTTTCAATATCGGCTACAACTACTGCTACATCGGGGAAATCTTTGTCGTTTTTATTCAGCAGTAATTCTATCACCACATTCTCGTCCAGGGAAGATGCGTTGAGGCTGTAGGTGCCGGGCAAATCCAGAATATGGGCTTTAAGGGATCTTTCGAGTTTACAAATTCCTTCTTTCTTTTCAACGGTGATCCCGGGGTAATTCCCCACTTTTTGGTTTAGGCCGGTAAGCCGGTTAAAAACAGAGGTTTTTCCTGTATTTGGGTTTCCAATAAGGGCTACATTTATCTGCCTTGCCATAGATTAGATTAGTTCAATTTGAATTTTGTCGGCAGTTTCCTTTCGAATGGCGAGATGACTTCCGTTTATATTCAGGTACAGTGGATCTCTGAAGGGGGCCTGCTGTACCAGGCTCACTTCATTGCCGGGGAGGCATCCCATTTCGAGAAGTTTTAATGGGACTGATTCGACCGAAAATTCGCGGATAACCGCCCGTTGTCCCTTTTGTAAATCGGCAAGTGTGAGCATTAACTTTATTTAGATTGATTATAAACAATGCAAATGTAATGGAATTAGCCCACCTACAAAAGTTAATGTTGAATTCTGTTATTCGTCCTTGAGAATAGCGATATCATCCAGCAACCTGTCGATATCCTCCGGATTGGTTCCGTCGTAGAATCCCCTGATACGTCTTTTTTTATCCACGAGTACAAAATTTTCGGTGTGGATGAGGTCGTAGGGTTGAAAGGGTACATCCTTTGCCGCCAGATACGACTTGCGCGCCAGTTCGTAGATCTGTTCCTTGTCGCCGGTTACCAGGTTCCATTTGGCATCGTTAACACCTTTTTCCAAGGCGTAGCGTTTAAGTTGCGCGACACTGTCGATTTCGGGGGTAACGGTATGTGAGAGTAACAGTACTTCCAGATCCTTTTCCAGTTCCTTTTGAAGCTGTACCATATGATCGGTCATAATGGGGCAGATGGTCTTACAGGTGGTAAAAAAGAAATCGGCTACATAGATCTTATCTTCGTAATCTTTCTCAGTAATCGTCTCGCCATTCTGATTGGTAAGCTTAAAATCGGCAACCGTGTGATACTTTTTAACGTGTTGAAGTGTACTGTCCACCAATTCCGGGGCTATGTCATTCGGCTGGTAAACCGGTAAGATCTTTTTTGGCTTCAGCACCTGGAACATCACGGTTATAATGATGACTGAAAGTATAAAGAGGACGATTCCGAAGAATTTATATTTAGCAAAAAAATGACGCATACCGCAGTAGTTTCAAGTTGCAAAATTACTACCTACAGAAAGAACGACAAATCTGTAACAGTTAAATATTAAACCAGACCAATAGCCCATTGTGTATTTATTTTTATAAGAGCGCTTAAAAGGTTACTTTTGTCGCTCAATTTTGATGATTTATGAGTCCATTTGCAGTTAAGGCTATCCAGCTCCTTCTGAGCTTGTCCATATTAATTATTCTTCACGAACTCGGACATTTTATTCCGGCTAAACTATTTAAGACCAGGGTAGAAAAGTTCTTCCTGTTCTTCGATGTTAAGTTCGCTTTGGTTAAAAAGAAGATAGGAGAGACCGTGTATGGCATCGGTTGGTTACCGCTTGGGGGATATGTGAAAATATCCGGTATGATCGATGAGAGTATGGATAAAGAACAAATGGCACAACCTCCGCAGCCCTGGGAATTCAGGAGTAAGCCCGCCTGGCAGCGACTTATAATCATGCTTGGAGGGGTTACTGTAAACATCATAGTAGGTTTTGTAATCTATATGAGCATATTGTATTTCTACGGCCGCGATGTAACCATGAACGAGGACATTCCTGCCGGTTTTGCCGTAGCCCAGGAATTTAAGGAATTCGGATTTCAGGATGGAGACAGGATATTAAAGGTGAATGGGGAAGAGTTTCCCTATGTCACCCAGATTAACAAATACCTGTTCTTGCGGGATGTGGAAACTGTAACCGTTGAACACAATGATGGCTCGGTTGAAACCATAGCACTTCCTGAAGATATAGGAGAAGAGATGTTTCAGAAGGACATACTTGTTCCTTTCCAGGCCAGGATCATACCCAAGATCGATACGGTTCCACCCGATTATCCTGCCTATACAGCAGGCTTTAAAAAAGGAGATGTTATTACGTCTGTTAACGGGACTCCGGTAAGTTTCTGGCATGAATTTAAAGAAGAACTTGCCAAACGCGATAGTACCGCCACTACGGTAGCCGTTGGGGTAAAGCGAGGTGGTACAACCGAAGTACTTACGGTGACCCCTACCGAAGACGGAATTATAGGAGTGGACGTAGCAGGCTATGGAAGGACGATCAATTATTCTCTGGGTGAGAGTATCACCGGGGGCGTTAGTTACGGCTACAATATCCTCAAGGATTATGTAAAGCAATTCAAATATGTTTTTACCAGCAAGGGAGCAACCCAGGTGGGCGGATTTGGTGCTATAGGGAACCTGTTTCCAAGTACGTGGAGCTGGATCGCATTCTGGCAAACCACGGCACTTATATCAATAATCCTGGCTTTTATGAATATACTGCCAATTCCCGCATTAGACGGGGGGCATGTTATGTTTTTGCTTTATGAAATGGTCACGGGACGGAAACCCGGTGATAAATTTATGGAGTATGCGCAGATGATTGGATTTTTCCTGTTGATTGCCCTGGTATTGTTTGCAAACGGCAACGATATTTACCGTTGGCTTTTCAAGTAAAAAATTAAAATTTCTTTTTTGCTACAGTTAAATTTAATTTATATTTGCACCCTCTTGAGCGATAAAGGATCGTTTAGGGGCAAAGTCTGATAGAAAAGGCATTGAAATAATTAATATTCCTCCATAGCTCAGTTGGTTAGAGCACCTGACTGTTAATCAGGGTGTCGCTGGTTCGAGTCCAGCTGGAGGAGCCATGTTAGGCAAGCCATCAGAAATGATGGCTTTTTCTTTTACAACACTTCCGATTCCATTGATATTATTGGTGAGAAGAGATAATATCTCATTCAATTTAGCGGTTCGATATTTTTTCTTATCAAAAACTAATTTGTTAGGGAATATCGAACCAACGATTTTCCGCTTGACATCCAATTCAGATTCTTTATAGTAATCCTTAAGGTTATACAAGACCGCAAATCCGAACTTGAAATACTTTTGAAAACTAGATTCATCAATAGAAAGGTCATTCTTTCTATTCATTAAGGAATCTAAATCTTGATTGAGTCTTGTCTTTATTGAACCATAATCTTCAGCAGAAATCTGATCCTCTAAAAATTTATCTTCTAACGACATAATTTTAAGGCTCACTTTTGATATGTTATTCTTTAACTGTTTAATTTCATTTAGCTTCCCGACTTCATCATGATTGAATACATCCTCTAAGATTGAATTATAAAGTCCTAGAACTTCCATTGAGATATTAAATGAATCCAAGTACCTCTCAAATTCTTTATTGGCGTAATCCGCTCTAAATCGTTCTTTGCATCCTTTTTGACAATGATAATAAAAGTGTCTATCTCCGTTACGACTTTTGGACCGACTTCCTGTCAAATTACCTCCGCAAGAATCACAAACTAAAAAACCTCTTAATGGAAGCTCGGGCCGTTTAGTTTTTGGCCCGTTTATCTGTTTATTCTTACCGTTGAGAATCCGCCGTACTGATTTAAAAAGGTCTTCGCTTATAAGAGGAGTATGAAGCCCTAAAACTTCCTCTCTTGGATCATCTTTCCAGGCACTTATAACAATCATTCCATAATAATATGGATTACGGACAACGTTTAAAAATGTCTGTTTACATACTTTTTTTAGCCCCTTTCGTATTAGTTTTTTTCTCACCTCTTCGACTGTATATGCTCCGGTGGATAACATTCTAAATCCCTCCTGAACCAATGGGGCATTTTGAGTGTCAACAATGATTGATTTATTGATTTTATCATTTAGGTAGCCTAGTGGGGGTCTGCAAACAGTTCTTCCCTGTCTCATTGCTTGGCGTAATCCCCTTTTCGTGTTATCACTCCTCAGCAAATTTTCGTATTGAGCCATACCAACACCCATAAATAATTGAAGAAACGAGCTTGTATTACTGAGATTCACAATTTGCTGATCCATCACACTAAAAACTTCAACCGAGTACTTTTCTAATTGATTAATCATTTCGAATGTGTCGAATGCATCTCTTGAGAACCTATCGATCTTGGTTACAACAATTAGATCAGGCCTGAGGGACTTGTTCTTGATTTTGGTTAAACACTTTTGAAATGCAGGCCTTTTAAAATCCTTTGCCGAATGATCATCTTGATAGTGATCAAGAACTTCCCAATTATGGCGTTCGGAATACATAGAAATTTGGCTGAACTGATCCTGTAGACTAAATCCGTTTTCTTTTTGTTCGTCAGTAGAAACCCTAGTATAAATTACTACTCGCTTGTGATTTAAAGTTTTCATGTTCGATTGTGGCAATTTGATATAATAGACTTCTTAGTTTCTTAATATCGTCATCATTGAATTTTCTTTCCCCTTGATTTAATATCTGGCGGCACTTTTCGATTGAAAGCATAGCTTTGTATCTCAGTGAAGCCGTCTAGGTTTTCTAGTATGGTCTTCGATTTGAATTTATTCTTAGTCATTTTTTTGATCTATTTTATTTTTTTCGAAATTTTTCGTTTTATTCCCGTAATTTTACCTCCATGCTCACTTACTGTAATCTCCTGATAAGCATTCTTTCCTTTAAGCTGACCTATATTGCTTGATGTTTCTTCTCTTAAGGTATATTGAAGAAGTTCAGGGTTTCCTTGTTTAAATTTAACAATCACTTCCTCCAAGTTTTCAATTTTGAAGGTGTTGAAAATCTGCTCATCACTTTGAGATATTTCTATGAAGTTTCGGAAAATGGGCTTTAAGTCCATTTTAGGAAATACAGTTTGTAATAAATAATTCAAGTTGATAGAGAGATGACTAAGGAGTCCAAATTTATCGGAGCTTTCGATTATCTCGTAAGCTGTACCTATTTCTGATTTGAAATTTTGAAATACAAGTATGTTTACTGGTGTTCTATCTAACAGAGCTAATGCAGAATAAAATTCCAAATCACCATATTCAATATGATCATGTCTGGAAATGAGTGACTTTTTAATCGACTTAATCTTTTTAAGTCCAATCCCGAACGAGCGAAGTTCTTTTACAGTCAGCAGCCACAAAATATCCATTAGACTGAACTTTCGCCAACCGCCATCTTTTTTCAAATTTGGAATAATGCCTTCTTTCTCCCAATGATTAAGAGTTCTAAATGAAACTAAGGCATCAGATATCTGATGCTTTTTGTAATTGAATAAATCCCATAAAGGTTGATTCTTTTTATTATTTAAGTATTGGCTGAACCCCCTATAATAGTCTTGTCCCTTTGCAATTTGAAAGAGACCTCCCATAGTCTCAAGAGGTAAAAAAGAATGTTTTTCCATAACTTACATTAATGTAACATTTTGTAAATATAGCAAAATTACATGAATGTAAGTTTTATTTAATTTAAAAACCTAAAACAGACCAATCATTTTTTTTATTATGATCCTCTAACGTAAAATCATTTAAGTTAAACCATCTAAAATCAACTTCTTTCCTTGCATTTCCATCCTTCTTTTTTGTTGAGATATATATTTGGTAGGTTTTTTCAATTTTCTCGCTTAGCTCGTCGTATTGGTATACGTAATAGTCACAAACTCCGCCCTCCTTTAAATTAACTAAAATTGTAAATAGGTTAGGATTGTTTTTTCTAACCGTAATTCCTTTACCCAATCTCCAGCCTTGTTTGTTATTTTTGGACATAGTCTTAACTTGAATTGCAACTATTCTTTCCGCTTCCAAATCAGTAGCTAATAAATCAAACAGGGGATTATTTTTTGGCGTAGGAATGGCAAGAATGTTTCTATAACCTAATTCAGCACAAACGAAGTACTCTCCCGTAACACCGGTAATATTGTTTTTTCCTTTCATTGCCATTAACTTACTTTAACGGTCGCGACTATGCGAAGTGCGGAGTTACATGGCACTTCACTTTCCGTTTACCGATTAGTTTATTTTTTTGATTAATTTCGTTATAGCACTTCTGTTCGCATTAGCAATACGCCATGTTGGGCATTTGAAGTCGTTTTTAAAGAAGGGGGCATCAAATAGTTTAAATTGATGGTTACTTCTTGGTCAGCTACAATTATCTTTTCGGTAATGATTTCAATGATATTTCGTTTGTCTTCTTTTGATAGCTTGTTCCAGTTCTTATACAAAGAACGAGCTTCTTCGATAATGTAACCGCTTGATTTAAACTGATCTTTAATTGCAAAGATTTCACCTTCGAGCTGGGGTATCTTTATCTTTAGTTGTTTTATCTGCTCGTTTGGTTCTCGATAGAATTCATTGAACCTCTCCGTTTCGATTTGCCCTTGCTCATGTAGTTCAAAGAGCTTTTCAATTTTGAGGTTAAGTTTATCAATTTCTTTGCTTACCGCATCGATTTCATCTTGTTTTTGAGCAACCATTTTGTGAGTGCCATCAAAGTATCGTTTTACTTCTTCTTCGGACAACAAAAAGTTGGTCAACTGTTCTTTGAAAATTGCTTCAATATCATTAACATGAATTTTCTGTTTACATGATTTATTACTACAGGTGTATTTAGGGTTACTTGTCGGAACATACATCTTGCTACCACATTCGCAGTAAATGAATCCGGTGAATAGCTTTAATTTCTTATTCAGAGGTACGGTATTCTTCTTCTCATTCTTTCGGATGATGGAATTTACCTCATCCCAAGTTTGCTCATCTACGATTGCAGGTGCTTCATGCATAACCCACTCACTTGGGTCACGCAGTACCATCGTGCCATTCTCTAGTGACTTAGTGTGACGAGATCGACGTAGTCCTTTAGCGAGAGGATCTTTTAAAAGGCGCTTGATAGCCATATCTGAAAACTTCTTACCTCTCTTGGTACGATGACCTTGCTCATTAATTATTCGAGCAACCGTTCCATAACGACGATGCTGAAGAAAGAGAGTGTACATACTTCTTCGAATTACCGCTTCTTCTTCACATATTTCAAGTTCATCTTTTCCTTTTCTTTGGTAACCATAGGGAATTGCTCCACCTAATAACTTGCCCATCTTGGCTCTTACCTCTACCGATGAATTAATTCGGTCAACAATCTCTTCTCGCTCCCACTGAGCCATCGCAGAGAGCATTGTGTAGAAGAAACGCCCAGAAGGTGAGCTCGTATCGATATTTTCTTGAAGGGAGATTAGATCCGCTTTGTATTCTTTAAATCGTTCAGCTAATTCAAGTAGTTCTTTAGTGTTTCTTGCGAGCCTTGCAATTTTAGAAAAGATTAGTCCGCTAATGTGACCTCGTTTGATATCGTAGAGCATCCGCTTAGCTTCAGGATGGTGTATAACACTCTTACCACTTATAGCCTCTAGGTGGTATTCTTCAACTATCTCCCACTCTTTAAGTTTTGCGTATTGTTTTGCACGTTCTAAGTGATGCTCGGGACTATCTCCTCTTTTTTGATCTTCTGTAGAAACCCTTATCCAAATTCCAACTCGTTTCATTTTTATGCTAAGTTACTGTGAATGAACAGCTAACCTAAAAATCTGTTTTGGATAAAGCAAGGAAATACGTCAAATTTAATTTATGATAGAAATAGCATTTAATTAATTAAATGTAACTTAAAGTGTTGTCTTAAATTATAAGTTTAAAACTTTTGAATTGATGTGATAAAAAAATCAATCGTATTCATCATCATAGGAATTCTCTAACAAACTTAGTCCTCCTAGGACAGCAAGAATACCTAAAGTAAAATTTCCTAGACCTTTCCAATTTTCTTTCCTTTTAATTTCTTGAGACTTTTGATATGCATCATTTAATAGAGAAATTATTAAATTCCTCTGACTGTCTAAGTTAGGTTGAGTTCCATCTAGAGTAATATATTGTGTAATATTTGGTATAAAGTTTCCTACGTTTGTTCCTTCTTCAACAAATACAACAACAGGCTTTGAATTGGCAAAAGCAATTCCAGCTTCAGTATGAATCATTTCTGAAAGCATATTTGATTCCTTACCACTATCATTATCTTTAGTAATATATCTTTTAGTCGCTACTACAACCACGAAGTCCGATTCTTCAATGTTTTTCTTCATTAGAGCTGTGGGGTTATCCGTTGATGCTTCGTGTAAACCTACAGTTCCAAAAGGGAATATTTGATAGTAGCGAAGTATGTTCGCTACCAAATTTACAAACGGAAGATCTGTAGGTCTTAAACTACAACTGACAAACGCTTTAGCAATAAATTGATTTTTTGAGTCCAAGATTTTTTAATTTAATTATTATAATTGTAATCTAATAATAGTAATTGTGCTGTCGGTTCATATGCATTTCCTCCTCCAGTTTCTCTTCCGGTTTCAGAAATTAAGTAAAGTTCCTGTTTTGCTCTTGAACAAATAACATACAATAATTTATTTGCTGCTTCATGCAAATTTTCCTCATTCCAGTTAGGTAGTTTTCCATGAAGTAACCCTGAACATATAACAGTATCAAATTCTTCACCTTTGATTCCGTGACATGTATTTACAACCACTCCATGTTGAGATTTAAACATTCTTTTGAAGCTGTCTATATCTTTTGCCAAATCAAAATCATCATTTGCCAACCTTTTTTGAGCACCCTCAAAAAATGTATCTCTCAATTGTGAAACAGCAGGATGGTCTTCAAGTTCAATTTCAAGAAGTCTAAACAGTTCTGAAAACACCTTTTCTAAATATAACAATCCATCCTTTTCATCACATCGGATTGAATTTATTGTTTTCAACAACGACTTTGATTTAAATATATCATTCTCCAAAAAACTAACATTTAGTTCTTCTAATTCATTAACTAATTCAGTAGCCCATCGCTTTCTAGTAGAGTAATAATTCGGTGCCGGTTCAACCAAGAAAAGTCTTGCAATTTTAAACCACACGTTTTCTTTGTTTTTTTGCAGAGGAGACAATCCCACCGCATCAAAGTTTACATCGGGAAGTAAGGTTTTTAATTTCCTGCCTAGAGGAATTACTAAATACCAAGTAGGAGCAAGAACACATATCTCATTTTCAGAAATCCCTTCATCAAGTCTAGACTGAATAATCTCTGATATTCTTGTAGCAAGATTATCTTTATTAGTATTACGATCATAATGAATGAAGGGGTTATGAGCAGCATTCTTACCTAATGCCTCGATTTCAATTTCCGATGTTTGGAAATTTCTATAATAGTCAATAATACCTTGATTACTCCTATAGTTTCCTGAAAGTTCTTTTTGAGTTATGTCAGTTTCAAATAAAGCTTCAATATCTTTTCTTGATTTTGCAACACCACCTAAAGATCCATAAATGGCTTGATCCGAATCACCAACTATGAAAACTGTACATGCTCCTGACTTAGCTTTCATAATTTTAGCTAATATGGCATATTGTAATTCTTGTGTATCTTGATATTCATCTACACAAATTAAGTGAAACATATTTTTGAGGGTCTCACAAACCTTTGGATAACGAGAAACTATTTGATGAGCAAAGTGTAAAATTTGGTCAAAATCTATCATCTTTTGCTCTGACAGCAACTTGTGATAGTCATTAACAAGATTGCTATATTCATTTTCTTCAAGCGATCCGTCAATCTTGTATCTCGTTATTACCTGCTTCCAGAATTGAAGCCCATAATCATCTTTGAGTTGATCAATAAGTTTTCTTGAATAGTATTCATCACAGATAGAAAATCCATTTTTTAATTCTTCAAGATAGCACATATAAGGTCTTAATATCCATTCTAAACAAAAGGAATGTATTGTTCCTGCCCAAAGATTACTATCATCTGTATTTAGTGAATAAATGCGCCGTTTAATCTCATCAGCAGCTCTATTTGTAAAAGTTACAGCTACAATGGTTTTTTTAGATTCTCCCAACCGATCAAGTTCATATGCTATTTTATAAGTAAGTGCTCTGGTTTTCCCGCTACCTGGGCAGGCAGTGAGAAGGACATTTCCTTCAGTTGTAACAGCTTCAAATTGTTGATTATTCAGTCCTTTAATCACGATCGTAAATTTCGATAAATCTAGTAATTACATCCTTTGAGAGAGTTTTCTTAAAATATGACAGAGCTTCATCAAATGACTCCTTTTCTTTTTGCTCTAAATTTTCTAAAATTTCGGTGTAGTCTGTTTCATCATCTCTCAATGCAGATTTCGATAAATTAACCAACCTGTACTTCATAATTGACAAAAGAGTTCTATCTGATAAAACAGGAAGCGAAAAAGAGATTGCCTGAAGAATATATTTTGGGATTCCTGTAAGGTGGGTAATATGATCGCTTAACATAACAGCAAACCATCCTTTTCCAAACTTCTCGGCTAAGCGTAAAATCTCTTTACCAGAAATACTGATATCATCGTCTTCTAATTTAATTGAAATTTCGTTGATTCTAGATTTTTGAGAGTATTCTTTCTTTACAACATTTATAACTTCATAAGAATTATTTTCCTTTAAAAAATCAACTTCGAAAGTATATCTTCCATAAAAAGGTAAAATGTAGTCATTATCTTTACAAAAATCATCTAAAGCTGATTTACGGGCTATTCCTGAGTCTTGAGAATTACGACAACTTCTTTGGAATTCATCATCTTCTTCTTTAGTTTTTGGTAAGGGCACAATCGATGTATCCAAATCTGTTAAGATTGAGCAATTTCTTCTAACACGATCGTTTGAGAAAAGAATAGCAATGTTTTGGAATCCGGTACTTCCAATGTTAATTAAGGAAATTCCCAATTCGTCTAATGATACTCCAAATACTTTTTTTATCATTACTGGAATTAGTATACTTTCAGCATCTCCTTCAACAAGAATCACCCCCTTTGCAAATAGTAAATTGGTGCGGTTTGCATCTAAATATCTTTCTAATCGGACTATATCCTTACTTTCAATATTTTGAGATGGCTTAAATACTTCAGCATACTGTTTTGACCTAGCTAAGATATTCATAGAACCGATTTCGCTTACCGAGGAAATATGGGTTGAATGGGTAGAAATAAATATTTGAGTATTGTCTTTTCTAATCCGATCAAATAAAGTTTTTTGAATATGAGTATGAATATGAGCCTCTGGTTCTTCAATAATTATAAAATTAGCAATCTTGTTGTTCTTTTTAACTCTTTCAAATTCTAAAAGCTTAAGCGATAAATAAATCAAGTTTGCACCACCGAGACTCAATTCCCAGAGTCTACCTTCATGTCCCCCTTCGTCAGGGTCTCCTACCCATAATTTGAGAGATTGTAATAGACGTTCCATATCATCTGGAAGTTCTGATTTTATACTAATATTTGGCGCATAGGTTTCGCCAACAGCCTCCTTAACACTTAACCCAATACCATCAGATACGTTCTTAACTTCCTCAAGTTTAGATATGTTGTCATTTAATGTCTCAACTTGTTGCTCAATTTTTTGTTTTTCCGCTATTTCAATTTTACTTTCTTTATCTCGTAATAAATTTATCAGTGGATTGTTTCTAAAAGATCTCAAATCAGCTTCTACGTCTCGTAACGCTTTAGCATAAGTACACGCAAATTCATTTGGAATCGAAACCCCATACATTTTAACTCCATAAATATCAGTTTGTTCATCATCAGGATTAGGAAATTCCATCAATTCAAAATTGCCGACGTATTGTAAATAATCTCTATCGATGGAAAAGTCAATATTTCCTCGACCAGTAAACACAGTTTCATAATCAATAAGAGAAACACTTTTTAATAACTCTTCTAATTTATCAGAATTTTTATCAGCATTTTCTGAGAGTTCAAATAAACTTCTACGAATATCAATCCTAGGGCGAAAATATACTGTATAGGTTCCTTTATTTTTATCTAGCTCATCCATTTCACCAACCTTATGCATAGCTATTGCCTGTGCCTCTTCACTTGAATCTAATTCGGAGAATTCAATTTGAATAACAATCCAATGACCAACCCAATCACCGATAGATCTGTTAAAATCGCTTTCATAGAATCTTGTATGTCGAGGCATACTCTCATCAACGAGAATACGTAGGGCTTGAAAAAGGTTGGTTTTACCTGATCCATTCTCACCAATAATAGTATTTACGCCTTTCTCAAAATTTAGGGACACATTTTTAAAATTCCGGTAATTTCTAATTGATAACTTGGATATATACATATTGTGACAGTAATAGGATTTACAGTGGTTTAGGGGTAACTTTATAAACTTAGCTTATGTAATAGAAATATATCAGTTTCTGAAGCAAAATAGAATTCAATTTACATCAGAATTTAATTAAATTCTAAATTGAAAAGGGGAGATAATAACAAATTGTAATTTACAATTATTTAATAAAATAAAAAACACCACTAAAGTGTTAATGTGTTTGATAATAATGTGTGATTCCCAAAGCAATAGCATCAAAAATATTCATACTATAATGTTCCGGCTCATGTGATTTTCTTTTTTCAGGGAGACTAACCGGCAGATCTTTTATATTTTCTGTTATCACTTTTGCAATCTCATACTTTGTATGCGCTTGAAAGGTATTAAACACAAAGCGGATATCATTTCGAGAATACTTTGTTACCGATAATTTTTTAGATTTTGCAAAATCCTCAATTAGCCTTATTAATTTTTTAATTCGTTTACTTTTTCGAGAGCCATAACCACTTGCATCCTCTAGAACCACTACTTGAGGAAGATAGAAGTCGATTTTTTCTCTGATTCTTTGAAGTACCTTTCTATTTAAAATAGGATACTTGTGAATTATGACATTGTAGGCATTTAGGACCGTAAGGGCATTTTCAAAAATGGCAATTCCAAAACCTCTAGAGTGTACAAATATAGCCATCACTACGCGAGTAGTTTCATTGTTAGCTTCTTGACTCATAAGGCACAATTGTGTTTAATCGATTGACAACTTCACTTAGAAAATGTAATTTATAAGAGCTCTTTGAAGAGTTATGAGCCTTGAACTCAGTCATGAGTTTTCGGCTTCTCGCAATGAGAGTATCGGCAATGTTCTTGTAAGCAGGTGCAAAAATGTCTCTGAGTGATGCATCAAAGAGCATGTGGTATGTCAGAAGCAATTCAGGTGGCGGATTCCGATGTCCGTATTCATAGCGAACAAGGTTACTGGCTTTCATATCAAGGAGCTGTGCAACATCTTTTTGGTTAAGCGGTGATTCGGTTCGTAGATCCTTTAAGAGGGTATTTGAATGTATCATATTAAATTAAAGTGTCAGTGGGGTTATTCTCCACTGGCACTTTTTATTGTAGCGAATACGAAATTGGATTCTATACACCACGCTGTATTCACAGGATTATCCAAGCGGATAATTTTTTTCGCAGTCGCCCCATATTCTGTGAATATGCTTGGGATAAGTTGGTGCGTCCAAAATTTAATATGGAAACTCCAGCTTACAATCTCAATAAACTGAAGTCGCTTGTCCGTGATACCACCTCAAGACTATCTTGGTCAATGATACGACCACATTCAAGGCAGGCATACAATCCGTTCCAAATATCATCAGAGGGTTCGACAGCTCTCCCGTTTATGTTACTGGTATCATACCCACTTGCCATCGTGTGGTTCCCATAGGGACACTCCCAGTGCTCACCGTAATTGTTTTTTTGACTTTCATATTTTGAATGTAACATCGCAAAGGATTGTTGTTAATATATATTGTGTCTGTTTTTGCAAGCAAAAACCAAAAATGTTCGTTTGAATGGACAGAATCAATTCAGAGGATGTTTTAACATCTGTCTGCGTAGATGCTCAGAGGTTGTGGAAAGGTAAATTGTGGTCGTTGAGATATCGCTATGACCCATCATCTTCGAGAGTGAATAGATATCGCATCCACCTTCAATCATTAGAGTAGCAAACGTATGCCTTAGCCTATGGATGGTAAAGTTGATCCTGGTCACTCGTTTTAGCTCCCTAGTCAGATTACGTAAACCACCGTCGGCAAAACCTTTATTCTTGTTGAAAGATGCAAAGAATTCTGGGCAAGTCTTGTTCCGTTTATTGCGCTCCTGAACATATCTCTTGAGTCGTTGAGCAAGGATGTGGCTCATTGGAAGTATCCTATCCTTGGCACCCTTTCCATTTCTAACAAATATGGTTCGGTTCTCGATATCCACGTCCATTACCTTGAGATTCAATAATTCACTTTTGCGCAAGCCGGTATAAATGAAAGTTGAGAAAATGGCGTGATTACGGTAACGCAAGAAATCATTGGTATACGGGTAATTGATAATCACTTCAAGGAGACGTAGGGCATCCTCTGTCGGGATTTTCTTGGGAAGGGACTTTGGAATCTTTGGGCACTCTATCTCTTGGGCAAAATTTTTAACCATATAGCCCTTTTCGACGCAGAAGCGAAAAAATACCACAAGCACCTTATGGTAACTGAAGAAAGTCTTCGGTTTCCATTGTCGGTTCATCCTACCGTTAATAAAGAATAGACGGACATCCTCCTCTGTTATATCTTCAACCTTGATTATACCCGTCGAACGTGAGAAGAATCCTATGGCATCTTTGTAGTTTTTAAGTGTTGTTTTGGAGAGACCTCGAATATATTTTGAATAGTCATAAAACTGGTCTGATAAGATTTGTATGTCCATTGTTATTATTGGATAGATTTATCTCGCCAGATAACATCAAAATCAAAGAGAGTATAATACTTCGAAGGGTACAATTTAAGACCCATTTATAGTGAAAGGTGGTCGCAGAGATTTTCAGAAAACTGAAATCGCTATATAAAATAACAAATTCCAGACTTCAAGGAAGGGCCACTAAATTTCCAACTAGATGGTCATTTGCAAACCTTCCTATTTTGTTATTTTGTATAGCTAATCTATCAATATGGCACCCTTTGGGTCCACATAACTTAGGACCACATCTTTCCGTATTTTTTTTGATATCTGACAGAGTAAATCTGGTTAGATTGATAATTAGTCTGGATACCAAAAGCGTACCTTATCCTGAGAATTTTGCCAATACGCGGAAGGAACAGGATTCGAACCTGCGATACCATTTCTAAAATACGCCTTTTCCAAGGGCGTGCATTAAACCGCTCTGCCATTCTTCAGAACCCTAAAGAAAGGGTTATTGGTAGTCTATCTCATCAATAAGAATCATCAAGACTTAGCTTGAGTATATCATCAACAAGATGTTCAACGCCAAGTGAGCGGACGTACCTCTCTGTCATCCTGAGATCAATATGTCCAAGGAGCACTTGGAGTTTCGGTAAACTAATATTGTTCCTGGCTAGGTTACAGGCAAACGTATGCCTGAGTTGGTGGAGGTGGAAATCTACCCCAGAAGCTTTTTTATGGCGTTTTACCCAATGTCTCATACCGTGATTGGTGAGCCCGATTCCCTTTTTACTCGAAATGAAGAGACTCTCGGAAGTAAATGACTTCCTTTCTTGCAGATAGTCTTGGAGATGAAATTTTAACGTCGGATTGATTGGGATTCTGCGAGTCCGTTTTGACTTTGAGGTCTTCCCTCGGATCGTTATGATGTTCTTTTCCAAGTCTATGTCCCTCACCTTTAATGATATCAGCTCGTTTCGCCTGACACCTGTAAAGAACAATGTGCTGATTATGGCGGTATCCCTTTTCATCAAAAAGGTTGACGTTGAATTCAACAGGATCGACGAATATAACTTTTCGATTTCTCTTTTCTTGAGAGCTGGCTTATTCTCATACTCTACTTTCGGTTTCGATATATATTTCAGCGGGCTTCTCTCAATATGACCATTGGACTCCAGCCAGACAAAAAATGGGCTAAGCTTGCTCCAGTAGGTAGCAATGGTACTGTCCCTGACACCGATGACATTTTTGTCTTTCCCAACCGTCCGCTTTCTGGTCTGCAGGATTTTGAAGAATTCGTTGATCTTGGACTCAGTAAGGTGGTGTGGGTAAACCAAATCGGGGAGAATTTTGGTCAAGAGATTGAAAGAGTCGTTGTAGGATTTGATGGTAATAGGTCTGCGCCTAAGACTGTACTCGCACATCTGAAGGTAGTCATTGAATAATTGATTTAGCTTCTTCTTTTTCATATAGAGAAGCATAGATCAACAAAAAAATAATTCAGGGTACCATAGACCTATACAAATTAAAATCTGTCTTGAAATCAACTGAAGAAGAAAAGTTTATTCCACCCTAAAGCATAAAGATGAATTATTCTTCCCAAATTATACTTAGGGCTTTACCTTTATAAGTGATACAATGCTCAAAAAACTTTCTTTGGATATCATCATCTTTAACGTAGTTGAAAATATCAAAAGCCCAAATTTCTTCTTTTTTAAAAAGATTGTCTGTTATGTTTCCAAAATATTCACCCATAACAGTATTTGGCGCCACCCTATTCTCATATAGCAGATATTTATAGGGAAAATGCTCACTGCAATGTCTCCACTTGACTTTACCATCTTCACCATAGATAATCATAATATCGTGATTACCTATATCAGCAAACCTAAATGCACAGGCTGTCCGGCTAACTTTATATTCATCCTTTAAATAATCTATCAATTCAATGCTGAAGGGTTTTCGATAAATATCTTTTAAGAATCTTTCCTCTGGCATCAGCAAACAGGAAGCAAAAAAATCTGCCTCTCTTTCAATTTGATTGAACTGTTTTTGATTAGTTCTGGATGGATGGGGTTGCAAGAGTCCTTTCTTCAATCCAATTCTATGGGAATCTATGTAATAATGTCCAAGCTCGTGAGCCAAAGTAAATCTTCCTCTTGCAGAATCTGGCTTGTTTCTTAAATCAGTATTTATGTGTATAAAAAATTTCCCATTATCGTAGAAAGTCATTCCATCGAAGGTGTTCTTTCCATAGCTATCATAAAACACAGCTAATCCTTCATCATTCAATATACTGTTAAGTGGAGTAATCTTTTCTTCATATTCCAACGCAATACTTTCTGCAAGTTCTTTTATGCTTGGTCTATTCCGAATCACTGGAGTCTTGGTTGTGTTTTTTTCGCATTTTATCAATGATGTGTTGAGGCAAATCTTCTGTACCTTTTCTTGCGACCATTCTTAAACTCTCAAAATCCTCAACTATATCCTCTTCAAACATTGTAATAATTTTGGGTTCTCTATGAAACGTATTATTGATTATGGCAATTGGGTCAATGGATTTATCATCCAATTTATAATCGTAATCTTCATATAGCTTGTTAAACCTATCCAGTTCAATTTCATTGCCAGGATAAAGAAATCCTGTTGAACCTAACCAACTGTCCAACTGAGCAATTTCTATAAGTTCTATTTTCTTAGGCTTGGCCATTCAAAATGTCTAAATAGTTAGTAACGTGTTTATGCGCATCGCCGTAATAGGTATTCACGGATTTTTGGGTCAATGAGAGCTTTTCCCTGAGTAGTTTTGTAATCGTTCTCGGTACTTTTTTACCTTCTTTTCGATAAGCTCTATACGTAAAATAAATGGTTCGATGTTTTTCGGATAATTGTGTAAGTGCTCTTTCGATGGTTTTAAGTTTTGCAAGAACCACTCTTTTTGCTTCAGCATCGTCAGGCATTTCAAACCTTGCCAACAATTCATCCGCATTTGTAACAAGACCTAAATCTTCTTCTTCGGTAGGTTCCGCACAACTGTTCTGCTCTCCATACTTTATTATCTGGGTGTATAAAATTCGATACATCCAAATGAGTATACCTTTGTCCAAATCTTTTGCTTTAGACTTATTCTTATCAAAAGTGGGATATTTCCAAACCCTGGCAAATGTACAATGCGCTATCTCAAGAGCCACTACTTCGTTATATCCATACTTGTTGCAGTAAATCTCGGACTTGCGTTTCAAATCCTTCTCAAATCTATAGCAGAATTGCACGAAAGCTTTCTGTGCCTCTTCAGGGAATTCATCCTTAAAAGAAATATAATCCAGCAGTTCAACACTCGGTAAATTTTCAAAATCTATGTCTTTATTAGTCTCTGTTTTCATTTATATACCAAAACGGATATATCCTAAAAGGTATATGAGTGAGAGGTACTCAAAATAACCTAAGTATTAACATTAAAATACTGGGAATTAATAACCAAGGGATTACCAAATATAAAGAAAATCCCTATTAAAATTAAACACTATGGCAAAAGATTCATCTGGTAAAAAATTCAACAGGATTCCAGAGCACAAGAGAAAATTAGGTGGTAAGACCATTACAGTTAAAGAGCATATTAGAAGTAACCGAAAAGACAGTAAAGGAAAGTAACGAGCAGTGGTATTGCCTCTAAGTTAAAGAAATATTGCTTGAGGTTGGTTATGACAGCCTTTGAAATGCCCGCGGTAATGAAATTTAAAAAACAGCCAATTTGTCATAATTAATGGGCATAACTGATTGGTGTAATAATTGTAAATAAAATGTTAAAAAATTATGAGTTTGGATAAAAGCAACTATTTGAGCGAAGTGTTAAATACACACAAAATGTCTCATATTTCATCTCTATTGGATAAGTATAGAGAAAAGAGACAAGATATAAAGGAAGCAATTGAAGGCAAGTATGGAATTGATATATATAGTCCGTTAAACTCTGGTTCTTACGCCAAGCATACGGCAATAAATACAAAGTTCGATTTGGATGTGGCAATTCCTTTTAAAAAGGATTCTTTTTCTACCCTTGAAGAAATGTTTGATGATATTTTTGATTTTCTGTACGATAAATATTCTGATAAAGCTACCGTAAGAAAACAAAAGGTATCAATTGGCATTGAATTTTTTGCAGATAATGATGGCGATGTAGTTAGCGTCGATATTGTACCTGGCCGAGAATTAAACAAGGACCAGTACGATGAAGATTACAAGTTGAATCTATATGTTAATTCCACGTATGGCCTTATTTCTGAAAAGAGCTACATCCAAACCAACATCAGGGCGCAAATAGACCATATAAAAAACAGGGAGAACGAAAGGAAAATAATCAGGCTTTTAAAAATATGGAAGTCTTCAAATAATGAAGATTACAAATCTTTTCTTTTTGAACTTATCACTATCAAGGCTTTTGACAAAGAGAACATCAGCGGAAATCTATGGGAAGAATTAGAAGCCGTTATGAAATACATAAGGGATAATATAACCAAAGATGATTTTTCGCTGAAGGACCCAGGAAATAGCGGCAATAATGTTGCCGATACACTCGAGTCTTGGCAAAAGGAAAATTTATCTAACAAAATGAACAATATGCTGGATAGAATTGACGAGAATGAGGATAATTTAAAGATATATTTCCCAACCAATGAAGCTTTTGAAGGTGACGATGATGAGAGTAACGCCGTTTATGGTGTAAAAGAAGGAGCAAGTACCTTTTCGATTCCAACTCAAAATCAGCGTTTTGGATAATGGAGCAAAGTAGAATCAAGAGGGTTAAAAAAACTATTGAGACCATACCATATGTATCGATTATAAAAGCATTTTCAGAAAACGAGACTAATATTGAAGGTATTGTAACTCTAAATCTGGTAGGCCTGGATTCCCCACTGGAATTTAGTGTTGTAATTTACCCGCAATACCCTTTTAAAAGTCACGAATTCGAAACCATAAAGTTCTTCAATACAGATTTATTGAAGTATAATCACGTTATGGGAGATGGTGCGATTTGCATTCATACATCAACTTGCCCCAGAATTGAAAAAAAATTGCTTATAGATTTTGAATCTCTTAAAAATTGGATTGTAAAATATTACCTGAATAAAGATATTGACGACCATTACGAACATCTAATAGTTCCAGAATCTACTGTTAATGACGAAACATATGCGTTTTCATTTACGGAAGTGGATTACAAATTTTCAAAAGGGGAGTATGGCTTTATAAACTTAACCTTCTTATCTACCGGGAAGTACCGAGAAGCAAAAGTAAACAATTACATAACTCAAGGTTTTGTTAATGCTTTTGGAGATAATCTTGCCTCTTGCAAATGGAATGAAGCTTATAGAAAAAGTGAAAATCGTAGTCACGGGATTTTCATTTTCTTGGAAGAAGCGCCGGCAAAACATAATAGATTTATACTTACAAACTGGATAGACTTCTCAGAGGTTTTAAGTGATGAGTTTTTAAAGTTTCTTCATAATTGCGAGAAAGAATATCTCAAAAAGAAGAGAAAAGGACAATATATCCCACTTTACGTGGGCTATAGAATTTCAGATACCGAAATTCATTGGCAAACAGCGATGATTGAAATCGGAAACTTCCCAATCACTGGAGTCAAAGAAAACCAAAAGTGGTATAGCTGCTTAATAGAGCAAGAAATAAAATGGGGCCTCGCTAGAAATGCGTCCTATAAATATTTTTTTGGAAGAGGAAAGTTCACGGATTCTATTTCAGACAAAAAGATTTTAATAATAGGATTGGGAGCTATTGGCAGTATTGTAGCCAAAACATTGGTTAGATGTGGGTGCAAGAAAATTGATTTAACAGATTATGATAGAAAAGAACCTGAAAACATCTGTCGTTCAGAATATGAGTTTTTACCAGGAGTGGCTGATAAAGTTGAAGAATTAAGTAATCACCTTTATCACGTCTCGCCATTCGTTCAAATAAATCATATTAATCAAACATATTTTGAAGTTGTCTCAAAGGCTTTGTTTGATGAACCAAAAGCAAAAAAGGAACTGGAAGATTTTCTTAATTCCTATGATATTATTTTTGATTGTTCTACGGATAACGATTTAATGTACATTTTAAATTCTTTGTCTTTGAATAATGAATTGATAAATCTTTCTGTTACAAACCATTCTAAGGATTTGGTATGCGCATTTTACCCCAACATTTACAACTTTGTAACAAATCAGTTTTTGAAAGTACTAGAAAATGACATTGAAGATTTGTACAATCCCACGGGTTGTTGGAGTCCCACATTCAAAGCTTCATATAATGACATTAGTTCACTTGTTCAATATGCCTTGAAACAGATAAACTTAATTTTTCAGGAAAAAGTTAGCAGGGACAACTTTGTAATATCCAATGATATTGAAAATGGTTATAATTTAAAATTAAAACAGTATTGACATTTTTCAACCGACATAAAAACGTAAAGGTCGTCTTCCCAGACTACCTTCTTCAAGAAATTGGAGTTTATGGAACTAAATCTTACCCTAAAGAATTCGGTGGAATTTTAATTGGACATTACACAGAAAATTTTAAGACATTACACATAAGAGATACAATCTTACCAAAAAAGTACAAAGGTGAACGCCATAGTTTTGAAAGAAGTATTACAGGTTTGATTGAACATCTTAAAAAAATCTACCGGTCAAACCCCATTCAATATTATGTTGGTGAGTGGCATACACATCCGGACGGCTCAACTCATTATAGCAATACAGATTTGAATTCAATGATTGAGATTGCTGATTGCGCAACGGTTAATATCAAAAATCCTGTTTTACTAATATTAAGCGTTAATGATTTGAAAGTGAAAGATTTAACCTTGTATCTATATGATAATAAAAAACTTCTAGAATATGAATAAAATGGACCTGAAGTCATTGTTTTCTGGTCTTCAGAATCAAATGACCACACAACTGAATACCAATAGAGACTTCATTTTACATCCAGGCTCAAAAGGAGATGCTTTGGAAAACGCTTGGATAGAGTGGTTGCAAAAATACCTTCCCAATAGGTACAGCGTAGATAAAGCCATAGTTATCGATTCTGACGGATACACAAGTCATCAAATGGACATAGTTATCTATGATAATTGGTACACGCCATTTATTTTTTCACAAAACGGATTCCATTATATACCGGCTGAAGGTGTTTATGCAGTCTTTGAGGTCAAGCCAGATATTCAAGGAAACGTTGGTGAGAAAACATATATTGAATATGCTGCTGAAAAAATCGAAAGTGTTAGAAAGTTGAAAAGAACTAGCACCAATATGATAAATTCTGGAAAAAGATATGACCCGAGACCATTAACAAAAATAGTGGGTGGAATTTTAACGAGCACTAATACATTTAGCCACTCAAGTAATTCTACAATAAAATCACATCTTAAAAAGCATACTGGCTTAAAAGGCATTGACTTGGGATGCGTAGCAGATTATGGTTCTTTTGTTATTGATTATGAACCCAACAAAGAGATTAAAGATTTAGGCAACGACAAGTTTGTTGAATATTATGAAAACAGAAATGTTAAAGAAATTCGGTTCAGTAAATCTGAAAATTCTCTAATAACATTTTTTTTACAGCTAACTAGATATTTACAGCAAGCGATTGGAACAGTACCTGCAATTGATTTAAAAGTTTACTTGAATAAAATAGGAGAAAAATTAGATGAAGAAATCTGATAAAGAGAATATCGAAATAGGAGCTCTCGTCGGTGGTATTTTGGGTATAATTATAAATGTCACTGAGCAAAATAAGGAAAAACAACTCAACCCCAATAAAAACTTCGATTTTCAATCTTTGGTAGTGGCTGGTGCTATTGGAGCTATTATTGGTATTGCAAGCTTCAGTCTAATAAAGTTTCTTTCTACTGTGTTTCATACTAGGAGGGAAATTTTAAATGATGCAGATGAAATAAGCTATCTCAGTTCTGTTTTAGAATCTTATAAACCAGACAAAGTAGATTCTCTCGTATTACTAAAAGGGAAAAAAGTTAGGAATGCAATTAACAAAAGATTCTATGCTGATTTGTTAGGTAGAGCAAGTTATCAAGGTTCTGTCGAGCAAGGCACAGCATTGAGTGGATTATCTGATTTAGATATTCTTGTGAAATTCAAGAAAACAAGTTTTAACAATGAACAGCAGATGTTCAGTACACTCTTTAATTTTTTCAAAGATGAATTTAAGGATGTAGATTTGATAAACGTGCGTGAACAGAAAGTGTCAATCGGTTTGACCTTTGATATTTATGGTTATGAGGAAACAATAGATATTGTGCCTGCATTAAGGACTGACTTTGTTCGCGGTAAAAACGATTATAATCTATTCAAGAACCCTAAATTGTCTTCAGGTGCTAGAAAGATAAAAATGAACCCTCACAAGCAGAGAGATTTTGGAAATCACGAGCAGCATAAAAAAAATGTTATAGGATTGATTAAAGTTTTAAAAGCCAAAGAAAAATTACCTCTAAAATCATTTTTGATTAAAGAATTAACAATGCAAGCATTTGAAAGAAGCTATGTGCCGAAAGGTTTGAACAATAAACTAATAATGACTTTAAAGTATATAAGAGATAATATAAAAACTATCAAACTTAAATCACCAGATAACCCCTGGGTTTACCTTTCAGATGCAATCACAGCTCAAGATAAAGAGAAAATTTACAAAGCACTTGATGAAATATTATGTATAATTCAAGAAGATAAAGACTATGTTCTTGAGTATTTTCCTGAAAAATCATTAGAATAATTAATTATGCTTTGAATTTAATAATAGCTTCGTAAAAAGCAATTAGAATTTCCTTTAAAATCTTTATAATCTCAATAACAAAATCTTTCATATTTATTTTAAGGTTTTAATGATTCCCTTAAGAATAACAAAGCAATGGCCTCAATTTTTTTTGTATTATAATAACTAACTTCATCCCTATTACTCAAAAACCCTAATTCCGAAAGCATCGAAGGCATAAATTCAATTGTTTCCCGAAGCACTTGAAAATTAGCAAATTTCACACCTAATCTCTTTATCCTTATTTTACTATACTTTCCTTTTGCCTGCTTTTCTGGATTCTGTTGTATAAAATATGTAGACATCTATTCCTTTGAAGGTAATGTTAGAGATGCTAGAGTCATTGCAATGAAACGATATAAGCACAATAAAATTCTTGAGTGTTGTGTCAGTGTCTGTGATGCCTAGCTTCCATTTACGAGAAGAGCCACAATCAGGCAATGCACTACTGGAACCCCAACGTGAGCTACTTCGCCAAGACGAACTTCCGCAACGACGGGAAGGTCTTTGGTATCTTCCAACGGGACAGGATGATGCACCTTTATATCCTCGGAAAGACGGGAACGGGGAAGACCAACCTGCTCACTACCCTCATCCTCCAGGACATCATCCACGGACGGGGCTGTGCTGTGTTCGACGTCCACGGTGACCTCTTGCAAAACATCCTCGACTGTCTCCCAGAGAATAGGGTCAAGGATGTCATCCACCTCGATACGGCAGACCCGCATCTCAGCTACCTATACAACCCCTTACGAAAGGTGTCAGAAGAGAAAAAGTCCCTTGTGGTCGGTGGGCTTCTTGATGCTTTCCAAAAGCTTTGGAAAGGGGCTTGGGGAGTAAAGCTTGAGCATATCCTCCGCTACATCATCCTGACCCTCATCTCTCAACCCAAGGCAGATCTTGGTGATATTCCTAAAATAATCCACGACAGCGAATTTCGAGAGCGGTGTATCTTGGTTACCCAAAACAAGGAGGTACTCAGGTTCTGGAGAGACGAGTTCCCAAAGTACACCAAGAACGATCTCGTGCCCATCCTTAACAAGGTGGGTGCCTTCCTCGCGCACCCGAGTGTTCGGAGGTTCTTGATCGAGAACCCAAAGGACATCTCCCTCCGCCACTGTATGGACAACTCAAAGATCGTACTCATCAACATTGCCAAGGGAAAGATCGGGCGGGATGCCTCCCATCTCATTGGCTCAATACTCATCACCTCGTTTGCCAACGCCTCCTTTACTCGCATCGATATCGAGGAAGGGAAGCGCACCCCTTTTCACATCTTCTTGGACGAGTTCCAGAATTACACCTCACCTAGCATATCGGGTATCTTGAGCGAGCTCAGGAAGTTCGGTGTCTCAATCACCTTAGCGAACCAGTATCTCTATCAACTGGATACAGATATAAGGAATGCCGTGCTGGGGAATGTGGGAACGCTCATTGCCTTCAGGACGGGACAGCAGGATGCCAAGTACCTTGTGCATGAGTTTTACCCGATATTTCAGACCAGTGATTTCACGAACCTTGAAAATTTCGATATCTACCTAAAGCTGATGATTGCAGGAAAACCCAGTCGACCCTTTTCGGCGACCACCATACCGTACCAACACATCCTATAGAGGATGCGCTGGTACGGTATGTGTAGGGCTGTGTATGGTTATGTGGTGTCTAACCAGAAAATTTGATTTCTGTCATACTGCCCTTGAAACCAAAACTATATACACCATGAAACCCATTAAAGAAGTTAAAAGCTATCTACTTGAGCTTGTATTTAAAAGACCCTTGTACAGTAGCATGAGCCAAATAAGCTGTGGGGAAGATGCTGACCAGTTTATCAGAGAGCATATCGATCAGGGACTGATTAATTACAAAGAATTTTTTTGGATAGTTCTTATGACCAAATCCAATCGAGTATTGGGCCTTAGAGAAATCTCTTCCGGTAAAACAGATCTTACTACAATCTCTTTTAAGGAGATTGCACAAGTAGCATTTCTTGCCAATGCATGTAGTTGCATATTAATACACAATCATCCTTCGGGAAATTTAAACCCTTCAAAAAATGATCTTAGTATAACAAAGCGTGCTGAAGAAGTACTTCAGTTAATAGATATACAACTGCTTGACCACATCATAATTACCCAAGAGAGCTTTTACAGCTTTGCCCAGCACAATCATATTAACCACCTGTAACCATTTTTTGTATATGCCAAAGACACCTATCTCCTATTACGGAGGAAAACAAAATATGCTTTGTCATATTCTTCCAAATATTCCAAAGCACAGAATCTACACCGAAACTTTCTTTGGTGGTGGGGCAGTGTTCTTTACCAAAGAACCTTCTGAATCGGAGATTATCAATGACAGTAACCTACAGGTAATGAATTTCTATAAGGTTTGTAAAACTGATTTTGATAAACTAAAGGCAAAAGTTGAGGCAACTCTATTTTCAAGAGCGACGTATAGTGTGGCATATACTATCTATAGAATGCCTCACCTATTTAGTATAATTCAGCAGGCATGGGCATTTTATGTAGCTACCAATATGGGATTTGGAAGCAGAGTTGGATCTTGGGGATTTGACAAGTATAGCAAACGAGTCAAAGCTTTTATTAATAAAAAAATGAGGTTTGATGAGTCTATTTTTAAGCGGCTTGAAAGCACTCAAATAGAAAATAGCAACGCTGTAAAGGTTATTGAACTATATGATACTCCTGAAACCTTCCACTATATTGACCCTCCTTATATAGAGACTAATATGGGGCACTATAAAGGGTATTCGATAAGCCAGTATAAAGAGCTTTTAAAAAAGCTAAGTACCATCAAAGGTAAATTCTTACTGAGCGGGTTTTCAAACCCAATTTTACAAGAGTTTATTTCCAATTATCGTTGGTGTTGTAAAAGCTACAATAAACCAAAATCAGCTGCCAAAGGCACATTAGGTAAAAAACGATTAGCACGAAAGGAAGAATTGTTAGTTGCTAATTATCCACTTATATAAAAATTAAATATTCACTTTAAAATCTAATATTATGAATACAACAAGTATTGTGGATGTACTCATTGAGAACATCAAAACAGATCAAGAATTGCTATCTGAAACTCTTCAGAGAATTGAGAAAGAAAAGCAGGAAAAACGCGAGATTACCGAAAGGCTAAAAGACTATCAAAAGGATGTTTCTGTACTACTGAAATATGCCGATCAAAGTCAGCAAAACAAGATTGAAGAACTTGGATTAGATCTATCTAGGTCAGAGCGAGGAATAAATCCTATTGCTTCTGTTGCCCTTGACATTGTCATGAAATCAAAAGGTAATCAGCTTACCAATGGAGAGCTCTATGACACCTATAAGAAATCTCTGAAAAAACAAGCCGACGGAGTCAGTTACACAGAGTTTAATATCAAATGTCGTACGCTTTTTAACACCCAGCGATTACTTAGAAAAAAAGGGAAGGATCCAAAATCATCAAGAGATGATCTGATCTCTTTAAATGGTAGGGTAGTTAAAACTGAAGAAAAACCTAAAGAGTGATGAAAAATATAGAAATAATTCATCATAAATCCCTTCAGAAAGCTCAAGATCATGCCCTTTGGCTTACTTTCTTAAAAAGAGTCAAAGGACTCAATTATAGAGCTGCAATCAATGCCCATGGAGAGTATCTAGTGGTTCCTGTAAGTAATCACACTTTTGATAAATGGCAATTTGAAAAACTCCCCAACGAATATGTTGATATTTCTTATAAAGAGATTGAAAAAATTCGTCAAGACTGTGAGCAACTTCCTCATTGGGAAGAGCTCTGTGGAGTGCTCTCCAATATCAATGGGGAGGTACTACGATTTATTTTGGAATATCAAGTAAATCTTGAGCGATTTATCCGTTTTGAACTTGCTTCGAGAGGTCATGATAAAAACCACAAATGGTGTGGTTTTGAAAAGGCTAGAGAAATATGGCTCAACTAATTTTACATAACACCTTCAAAATGAAGGTGTTTTTTACTATCTTTAAATATCATTTTATTTTCTCCCCTTTTGATATGAGATTTTAAAATCATATCAAATCAATTAAGTTTTTCTAATTATCCCAAAAGCTATGATAAATAGCAATGGGGGTTTATTCTAATTTTAAAAGCATAATTATGAAAAATTTTAGGGAATGGCTAGGTATGATAGTTATTGTAATATCAATTCTAGCACTAGCATTTGTTGGATATTCTATTGTGTCAACAAATAATATTGATAATTCAAAGTTTGTTTATTCTTCTCTTTTACCCCTTGTAGGTACATGGGTAGGAGTAGTATTGGCATTCTATTTTGGTAAAGAGAATTATGAAGCCGCTAGCAAGCGATACGAAAAAATAATTGATAAATTATCTCCTGATCTTCTTGATGATGTAGCTGTAAGCCAAGTTATGATTTCTAAAAAGACAATGGTCTTTAAGAAATGGTCAGAGATAAAAGACAAGTCTGTCCATGAATTACTTGACTTTTTACTTGAAATTGACAAATCCAGACTCCCAGTCATTGGGGATGATGGAAAAGTAAAATATATTATTCACTCCTCATTGTTGACTAAACCCTATAAAAACAGTGAAAATGAAGTTCAAAGAATTAATTCATCAGAAAAATTAAGTGATTTTATAACAAAACATAAAGGTATAGTTGATTTAATCGTATTGGTTAAAGACAATGACATTCTTGAAAATGTAAGAAAGGTTATGAACTCAAAACCGAATTGTAAAGATGTATTTGTTGAAAATGATTCCGGTGTGCTTCAAGGTTGGTTAACTGATACTCTGATCTTAAGATATATTAACTCAAAAAAAATATAAAATACCAAGCATGGAAACAATTAAAATTAAAGCAGGCACTAATGTGAAATTGATTGTTGAAATCAGTTCAGAAGCTATTGTAGGGTCTTATGTAAGTGTCGATGATAATGTAATAAAAAGAAGTGAATTATATCAATTTAATGTTGATTTGGGAACTATTGAAGACCTTGATAATAGTATACTTTCAGCTGTCTCCAATTTTTTTGTATCAATGGGGGATTTCAAGCCAATATTTAATAACACGATAATTAAATATACTCTATCATTCAGTGGGGAACAAAAATCATTTATTGGTGATAAAGTAAAAGTAAGCAACGACCTTTTTATGGGATTTTTCATTGTAAAATTAGTTAAAAAGTAGATCATGAAGAGTAAGCTTTTTTGTTATTTCGTAATTATTAGTGGCGCAATTTTTTCACAAGAGAATAAACAAATTGATTTGAGTGAATTTAATTTGTCTAATACCACTTCACCAGCATTTGTTCTTATAAGTGAATCTCCTACGGACGTATACATTCCGGAAAATTTGAAATCTTTAACTATTCATGCATTGAATAATTTTGATGGAAGTCTGTCTTTAGAAGTAGCTCCTTACTATTTCATAAATGCAAATAGTAAAGACCGTAGTTTTTTCAGATATGTAGGAATCCAAAAGAAAGAAGATAAATATTCCCAAAATCCCTTTTCGGGAATTAATACCACTACTATCTCAGTTGCTTATGCTAATAAAGAGTTTGAGAATTTAGTTGATGATAATAGGAAAGTTTTTTCTGTAGGTTTAAGGACCAAATTATTACGATTTTATAATAAAAGTGATGTTATTAGTTACTATAATAAAGTCTCAGAAATATTGCAAAATATTGAATATCCAAATAAGATACTATTAGAATTGCTCGCGGCTCAGGAAGATGAAGATAAACAGACAGAGATAATCAACACATACTTTAAATCAGAAGAGGGAGTAAAGCATTTAAAAAGTTTGGAAATTTATAGAAAACCAATAAAACCTATTTTTCAAATAGATTTTTCTGCAGGTTATAGTTCATTATTCAAAGAAAATAAAATTGACTCTAATACATTAAATAGGTTTGGAACATGGTTGACATCGGAATTTAGCTTGATTTTAAATAAAGATTCAGAAACTAGCAAAACAAATAACTACTTTAATGTTTTTATAATTGGGCGTTATATTGAAGATGAGTTTAATCAAAATGAAAGTGCACTTTTTTATAGAGATTTTGGGGGAAAGATAGAATTTGAACTTGGAGGATTTAAATTTGGTTATGAATTCATTGAAAGAAATGGCTCAATTGATAATGATAGATCAGTTGGAACCATCACTTATTTAATCAATAAGAATCTTAGTATCAATGGAGGGTTTGGAAAAGATTTTAACTCTGAAGAGGACTTGGTCACTCTCTTTGGAATAAATTGGGGGATTAATACACTATCTAATTAGAAGATACTATCAAAGTGAATTTCCGCTTCGATAAAATTCAATTCCTTTTCGATAAGTTATACAGAATTTAATATCAAATGCCGTACGCTTTTTTAAAAACCAGCGATTATTTGGGAAAAAGCGGTAAGATCCAAAGTCATCAAAGGATGATATTATCTCTTTAAATGGATCTGTCAAAGATAAATCAAGGGTTCTAAGTCAAAATAAATAAAGAATGAGATATATTTAATTTATAGATGATTATCCTTGAAAGAATTTTATAAACCTCTTTTAATCTATCTAAATCAATGAATTATATATACTCAAGAGAGATTTGCCTAATATCTTAAATTAATGTTTTTAAATAGCGCTTTGGATTCTCATTGGCAATTTTAAAAAATAGCTTTTCACCTATAAATGCCCTTAGGTTTTGATGTAATGATTTCTCAGTTAATTTTTGGGTTACAACGTAATAGTCTGTTCCGTAAAGTATTTTATGTGAAACTTTGGGGTCATTCAGAATGTATTTTAACATTGGAAATAATTCTTCGTTGAAAAGAATAAAACTAACATCTGTATAGACATTTTCATATTTTATTAAAAGATCGTAAATGACAGACAGCCAACTCGCATTCCACCAAATTGTTCTTTTACTGCCATGATTTAGAGTATTTTTTACACGATGATAATCGTTTAAAGAAGAATGGCTAATATTCTTATTATAATTGTTCCAACCATCAGACTCATATTTATACCATTCTTTACTTCCACCAAAATGTGCAAGGCATATTTTTAATTTACTTAGATCACAATCATAACCTAGGTAACTTGAAAGTAGGATTGGATCTAAAAGGCAATGATAGTTTAATGGATGGGTAAAGTTTGTTGTCCATTGATAATTTCCGCTTTGTGGTAATGGAATTGGTTGCGGGTCATTAGTTCCTTTTTTATTATATTTTAAAATTGGATGGTATTTCCATTCTTCCTTTTTCTTACCACGATAGAAAACAGTTCCTTCAATACAATGTGTCATAATAGGAATTTCATGATCTTGTGCAAAAAGAAATGTTTCAACTAAATTTTTATCAAAAGGATAGTATCCTAATGCAGGATATATTTTTATTCCAGTAAAGTTCTTTTCTTTAAGTTCATGCTTAATAAAACTTTCATAGTTTTTATTTCCTTTATTATTTTTAGTTTCTTCAACTCTTCTAGGATCAAGAAAAATAAATGGAAGTAAATCAGGATTGTTTTGCGCAACTTTCTTTAGATCTTCAAGTTGTTCATTATAATTCTTTTTAGGGATTCCGGCTTTCATATAGTCCATATCCATAGAAAGAACAACAAACTTTGTACCCTTAGCATAAGTCTTTTCTAGGAGATTATAGATTTGGTATTGGTGCTTATACTTCATTGAGTATCTTCCCATAGTCATATATCGCACCAATATTTTCTTAAGCTCCTTACTAAATAAAAATTCTATTTTCAGGAAATTGATAAGAATTTTGAATACCCACCTAATTAAGAAGAAAAATATTTTATAAACCCAATAAAGTACAATTGTCCATTTTAGTGCATCAATGATAGTGTACTTAATTTCATTGATTCTATGTTTTAATTTTTTATATCTTTTGCTTCCTCTACTTGTAAAATTATTATAATACCATTTTATCAGTTTAATGGTTAATACCTTAGAAAATAAACGAGGTACAAAAGTTCTAGCAAATTCATTTGGAACATGGTCAATTGTGAATATATGCGTGTGACAATTATATGTAGTTCTAATTTTTTCTGCTTTCAACTTATAATAAAATTACTTTGCGATAATTAATCTATATAATATTAGGTGGGAATGCATTTTAAAAAAATTAAATTTCTATCCAATCATCTTCATTAAATATGGTTAAAATATTTTCTTCAGTACTAAGCATTCCGGCTGTATTTTCTGCAACTACTTTAAAATGATAATATTTTTTAACTCCATCAATAATTAATATCAATGAATCATCATTGAGGTCAGTATCTAACAATGAAACCTGAACTATTTCATCATTTGACTTTAACTGATGTATCTTATACCAATTTCCCTGTGAATTCATTGAATATATATGGTAGATTCCATTGTAAATAGTTTTATTCCACTGTAAAGAAACTGAGTGAATCGTATCATTACCGTCTGGTGGAGTGGATAAGAACTTTAGAGTTGGTGAAAGAGGCAGGGAAACCTCTACAATCATACTTGCTACAATTTTTGAAGCTTGAGATGGTGCATAATCTGTAATAATATTTCCATCTTTATCAGCATACTCAACTTCTCTTGAAACTGTTATGCGATAGTATAAGGGGTCACCAAATGGAATTTCAGATAGATCGGAGAAGTCATCACTTACAGTCCATATAGCTTCTTCAAGTAAATTTTCTTGTTCAAGATCAATGACCTTTACCATTTTCATACTATGAATTGACTTAGCTTCAATTATCGATTTTGCTCTGTAAATTGTAATCTTTTTAATATTCTGAACATCAGGAAAAGCATTAATCTCAATTTGAATTTTAGGGTCGGATCCCAGAACTTCATTTGCAAGAACAGGAATAATACGTTTTATTTCAGGTGTTTCAGGAGCATTAGTATTAACAAGTTTAATGGGTCCTAAAAATGGACTAAATTCACTTAATTTAAGCTGAGTACCTAACTCCTTAACTCCATAGAAATATAAATTATTTGATGTTCCATCTAGCTTAAAATCTGTAAAGAGAGTTTCGTCTTGCTGTGGTGACTCTCCTATTACTTTCATCATTGGAGCCATTTCAAAATTGGGGTCTCCAGGTGGTAATACACTACCATTACGATCTCTAACAACTTGTTTCTTATCCTGAGGTTTATAATTTTCTCCATTGATATATTGGTAAATAACAGGAAGCTCCGTGAGTGGAACAAAAGCATTGTAAATAATCCCTTTTACAAAACTTATGATTTTTGGATCACCAACAGCAAGTGTGCCGGGATTATCAGTTATTAGAGGTTGTCCGAGATTAGTTAATATATTGTTAGCCCAATCAAAAAAGGCTTGTTTGTCGGGATTTGGAAATTTATATCCATCTGGAGAAACTGCAGGAGGGGGGTATACATTATAATCTCCTTCACTCTCAAGTTCAGTGAAATCAAGGAAGTTCTGCCAACGATTAGTTACATACTCCTCATTATTGCCTCCAAGTTCACTTAGTTCTTCCCTTATCTGAAGTATTGTACTTTTTTCATACAAAGAGTTTAACAAAGCCTCATCATTAGATCTATAAAAAAGTACTCCATGTGGTTTATGCTGATACTTGGTAGTTAAAGTATAGGTAGAACGACCAAAAAAGTCTGGTCTAGTTGCATATAATGGTCCTTCCGGTAGTTCTGGAGGTAAAGGTTCAATAATCTCTTGAGCAAACATAAGTGCCGGAGTACTAATCTTTGAGAGATAGTTTTCATCAGTATCACTGCTTCGGAAACCGAATATTGAATAGCTCATTCCTTCTCCTTCCTCTGGTAAAATATTCTCCTCATTAATACCAAAGGAGTTATCTTCGTATAAATAGACTTTATAGCCTGGATAGTAGTTTACTGAAATATTTGTTCCCGTTTGAATACTATCGTAATTAGGGTCATTTGAATCATAATTTGTGTCTTGAACATAGATGATTAGTTTATTTGAAGAACCAACATTTTCCATTTTCAGAACAGAAAGAATTTTTCTTGTCTTATTTGGTGGGTTAGTCGCAAATGCATCATTAGTATAAACTCTAGCAATTCCTCTGAACCATTCAGCTGAAATATTATTTGCAGCAAAGGATGAGTGTTGTTGTAGTACAACGTCACTAAATTCAATTTTATACATTCCTTGAAAAGATCCACTCGGCTCGTTAATTGGAGTTATTTCTGCATCTCCCCATATTCCCCTTGATTTTTCAAGATGTCTTTCTGTACTACCATTTCCATCATCAATTTCAATTACTTCTCTAATAATACTCCATGTGTTATCTCCAATAGCAACTTTAAATGATAATGGATTAGGTGTCCCCCAGTTAGAGGGAGTTTGCATATTCTCAAGAGCCATAAAATAACCGTCTCCCGTAATTTCTGGTGAAATAAGTTCAACTCCGTTTCCAATTGCTGGAAAATTACCTCCTGTAATTGGTAGCTCAATTGGATAACCACCTGAATTTGTAGGATTTCCTCCTCCAGCAATTGAATCACTAATTTGTTTTTTATAAACTGTTATTATTGGACCCGTTGTTCCTTGACTTACTTCATGAATTATAAATTTTTCATTTTCAAGAACAAAAACACCTCCAATAAAATTTTCTTCATTTCCTGGAGAAACTACAGGAATAATAGACTCTCCAGTACTTGCAATAATATACTCCCCAGTCTCAATTACAGATAGAATTTCATGCGTGTTATGATCCTCAACAGATAATGCTTTCCCTATAATATTACTTGGAATTTCATTTCTGAAGAAAATTTCAATTTCTTCAGCTAAAATTTCATCGTCATCCGGATAGATCGAAGTTTCATCATTAATTATATCTTGATTTGTAAGTCCTGAATCAATAGGAATTTTATAATCTTTCAATTCATGATATGTATGATAATTGTAGGTAAGCCTAATTAGGGTTTTGTCATTTCCTGATATTGCAGCAAGTCTATCCTGCTCTTCCTCAGAAGTTAATAACAATGGCGCTTCTTGTCGAATTAAAAGGGCATTAGTTGCAGTAGGTGGTTTTAAAGGATTTTGAGGACTGAATAAAGTGTCAATTGATATAATTGTATCACTTACTGCAGATCTAGAAAACCAATTGATGCCATAGGCCATATACGAATGTAGACCATTATTTGTTTGACGATGTATATAATATGGCTTTAAAGCTTCAGGAAGTAATATAAATCGAGTTTCATTATGAGGTTCTCCGGAAGAGACTTCATTTTGGTATTCGGGATCATTTGATAGCTCAGGTTTATCCCATTCTCCATTGTCAATTTTATGTTCTAATCCACCAAATACAGGGTTTGTTATAAGACTTAAATTGATTTCATCAGTAGATGAATAGAAAGGATCATTGTATGGGTCTTCAGGAAGCTGAGTGGCATATAAACTCACATATCTTGAAAGACCATTGTGTGTGTATCCATCTTCGTCTGTTATTGGCGAAGGATCTCCACTACTTCCTCCAATGAAGATACCTGGAATTAACTCATTTAAATCAACCGGAATTGGTAATCTAAAATCATCGTTAGAAGTTGGTAAACTCATAAACAGATGATGAACATCTCGTGCACCTTGTCCATCCTCCAAATCTGCGGTTGTAAAATATTCTGCTATATAGATATAGTTAGGATCCAGATCTGTTGTTATAGTATCGGTTCCTTCTTTAGTTTCAATTTCAATATCTACCGGATCGTCTATATCCAAAATGCCTAATCCAAGTAAACGAGCAACGTGATAATCATTGGCTGCAAAATTTAACAAATCAAGATTAGATATTTCCATTATATCATTCGGGTCATTTGGATCATTTCCCAAAGGTATTTCTTCAAGAGCTGTAGGGTTATTAGCATTATCACTAAGCTGTATATAAGTGTTTACTACCTGCTTTATTGTTTTGTCGCCAAGTTGAGGTGTACCATCCCATTTATCTTGATAATTATCGATGTTTACAAATGCATCATCATTAAAACGCTGCCAAATACCATGAACATCTCCTGGACTGGGTTCTAATTGGTCATAAGCTGTTGTATTATTCAACGATAGTGCATAATCACCCATTTCCTGCCATCCAACAGTTGAGTTAATTCCAGAAATGAAATCACTATACATTTCAAATCGGAGTATTTTCATAGTGCAATCAAAGGTTTTGAAACGAACAGAACGCCCATTTTCACAAACCATCCACGTGTTGTTTAATCCAGAATCTTGGAATTCTTTTCTATTTGAAACTACTTTGTTCGTAATATGTACATTCTCATTTACAGATAAAGTTTCAAATTGGACTCTTGGTTCCGGTTCAGCCCCTATAAAACCTATTGAAATTTCAAATTTCACTGCAAAGAATAGTTCTTTTTTATTCTCAATCTCTATAACTTCATTACCATAATTGGTTATAAAACCAAAAGGATTTACTAAGGGGTCATATGTATTTAAAACCTCATCGTATTTAGAAGTATTTTTAAAATATGCGTAAAACTCTTTCCCTCCCAGTCTGTAAATCCACAGATAATTGGAATGATCCACCGCTACTGGCGTTTCTTGTGATAGATCTAATACAAAAACAAATTTGGTATACGGTGCTCGATAAATACTTACAAAGTCATTTGGTTTATTAAAATTGACCTGAGTAGATGCATTATTACCCTTCGGAAGGTGTTTTTCACCTAATGCCTTTCTAAATGCCCAGCGAAGATGTCGTCCCTTTGTACTATCAGTGCCATCTGAACCAGCTGCCTGCAAATAAATATGTGGAGATTGTAGTTCGGTATCTTCATCAATAGGAATTGTTACTCCAACCTGAATAAATTCAACAGTATCAGTATCTTCTCCATCTCCGACGCCAGTAACTGAAAATTCCAAAAGTGCTACTTCCTCCACAGTAGATGATTGTAGATCCGCACCTTCATACACTCCATTATTATTAGTTTGTCCAGTAGAGTTAAGTACTGTCCCTGCAGTAGTTGTAATATTAATGGTGTATGGATTTCCCGTGATAATAGGATTTCCCAATCCATCTAATAATCTTACAATAATAGCCGTTGTTGATGTACCATCAGCTGGAATTGAACTATTTTCCGCTTCTATTGTGCTTGTTGCCAAATCAACAGTTTGCGTTCCGGTGCTTGGACAAATTATTTCTTTAGACAGGGTTAAATTTGAGATCGTATTATTAGTGTTTACTAGGATCTCACTTTGAGTTTCTAGAGATTTAATTCCATCATTGGTTAAACTATAATTATTGTCTACGTTAAGTGTAAGACTGGTTAGGTTAGTTTCAGTAATACAGCTTTCATAGTCAATTTCAGTAACTCCAATACCATTGTCCCATAATTTGGTGATAATTTCATCATTCTCAATTTTGGAGATTCCATAAACTGGCTCAGTAAGTCTTTTATTCCATTGAAATACTAGATTTGAATTAAATTTAAACAAACCATCTGTTTGATGATCAAGAAAAACTGATCCATTGTAATATCGAATTGAAAAAATTCTATTAATATTTGATGAAAAATATTTTACAAGTTCTATTGTATAATTAGTTGCATTGACTCTTGCTATAAATAATGTTGTCGGGTTATTATAAGTACCTAGTAGTAAGAATTTACCATTGTGAACTTCAGTTATTCGATGAATTGTAGTTGAAATACTAGTATTCGTATTAGATAGTTTGTACTTAGTTATTCTAGCAAACCCAGTATCCATTTCTCCTAAAAAGCCATCTTTACTTGAACCAGAATACTCTCCCTGAATATAATAGTAACCATTTACAAACTTTATCCTTCCTATGAAATCGAACTCTGTTGCTTTATGATATTTTTTTACAATTAGATTCCCGCTCATACTCAATTTATAGGCTAAGACTTTATTAAAATAGGTGTTTCCCGGGATGTCAACTCTTTCAATTAATATAAGATCAATATTATTATTGTAATGATTGATATATGAATGGATAAGTTCTCGAGTTTCATATGTTTGAGTTATTGGATTATTTTCAGAATAAAAGACACGTTTAAACCATTGGATATTTCCATTGTAATCCAATAGAGCAACTCCAGCAGAATTAATATTCGTAGTAAAAGTGCTTGTTTTATAACAAATAGCAATTCCTTGACCCGTATCTGTTGCTGATGTTATTCCTTGTTCTAAACCAGGCTCCGATATGATTATTTCTTTAGACCAAATTATATTACCTGACAATGAAAATTTTGCTATATATCCACTTCGATTCTTACTACCTACTACATAAATGGCATTACTGCGCTTGATAACTTCTTTAATTCTTTCTACAACACCTGAATTATTATATTTATTTACAAAAAGTGCCATATCTGTCTATTTATTCGTTAATTACTATATCTTCTACAAAAACCGTCTCTACAACCTCATACTCACTTCCATTCCATGCAAAATATTTGAAATTGAAATGAAGGGTTTGTGCCGTAATATCATTACCACTTTTCATAATAATAGCTTGCGAATAATCATGACTAAGTAATACCTTATATGCTCCATTTGGATTACCTGTTGAAAAAGCTACTTCAATACAACCTTCAACATCATTTAAAGGAATCTTTGGAATATTAAAAGGTTCCGGGTTTTTAATCAGTATTGCGATTATATTTCCATTGTTGCTATTAATAAGTCTATGAAATTCAGTACGCTCGGGAGGGTCTTGAGGAGGTATTCCAAGAACTCCCTCAGTAACTCGATCAAACAAATGTTGGTATTGATTCTCTAAAGGGGAATCTCCAATTTGACCATTTGGATCTGAAACAATATCATACGCTTTATCCACGTCAGACTGATTAAATGCCATTTCAAGATCATAAACTGCCTTCGTATCGATTAAAGACTCTGAATCTTCAATTAAATAACTATTTACTTGGCTGCTAAAATCTTCATATCTAGAAGTTTGAAAAACGAACTCATGAACGGGTTCACTAACTATATTGCTTGTACTTTCTTCAAAAGCGTTGTAAAGTAGAGCTGTATAGAGTTTTCTTGGTTTCAAATTTGTCAATCTTACAACATAGTAGGAACTAGCTGGAACAATCTTGTCTCCCAAATCTATCTCACAGGGAAGTTCTCCATTAGCAATCATATTATTAATCACCTGAATATGTGGCGGAAGTAATGGGTCATTATCGCCTGTCCATGGATCACCAGCAACTGGAAGAGGAACTGTTTCTTCATCGTAATTTATTGGTAGAGGATAAGGTATAACAACATCAGTAACGGGATCTTTGATAGCTATATGAAATTCTCCTTCTAAAAGAGGCATATTCAAATAATCATGCCACTTATTTAGCATATGGTAGGTTAATGGCTTTTTAAAATAAATAGAAATAACACATTGTTCATTACCGTAAAATAGTGGTTTAGACTTTAAGAGATTTCCATCTGCATTAGGATAAGATCGATTGTAATCTATATAGGAACGTAATGATGTCAATGGATATTCATCCGGACTAGCTCCCTGTGGAATATAATTTACTTCTCCGCTTTTATGATAATGCCCCAGAGGGCCTACTGTTTTGAAACCATAGTAATAATCATATATTCCGGGATTACTATCACCATTATCAACTTCATCTTTTAGAGAATACTTTATATAATAACTGGTATTAGGTCGCCAGATAGGTTGTATGGTTTTCTCAACTCCATTTACCATATCTTGGAATTCACCTTCAATAGCAACTGACCCGGGTATAGTTTGATTCCATTGATGATCTTCAAGAGTTAACCAACATATTTCTTGGAGAGATGTTCTACATTTATTACCTGGCTTTGTCTCACAATCACAATCCCCTAATTCATTAACTAATCTTAAAATTTCTAAAGCCAAATTCATTAATGTATTAAACCTTAAAATTTGCTCATGATGACCTAGTAAATTCTCTATTTGCTCTAGTATCGCAGAATATGATTCATAAAGTTCATAGAATTCATCATTGTCTAGAATTTCATTTAGTTCCTCTAAAATATCTCGGAATTCATTAAAACATTCAATATTATCATCTACATCTTGACTCGTTTGAACTGGCACGAAGCAATTATTAAATAACTCTAATAACTGTTCATATAAAAGGCATATTACCGGATCTGGGTTACAACCCCCAGATTTTTCATCATCATTGCCAGCACAAGATTCTTCTTTGAGTTCTTGCAATTGAGCTAATAATTGATTATATAATTGTACGTTTGCAGGCTCAGAAATTATTATTTCACCGGTAACTTCATCATAAGTAATTTCAAACAGGTTTGCAATTTGTTCTAAAATATCAAGAATTGTTTGAATATCAGGATCATCCGGAGCTATAATAATTTTTGTTACTGGTTCCTCATCATTATTATATTCGACAACATCATTTAATTCTGTGGATGTAAGATATACTTCTTCTACAAGTTGATAAGTAATTACACTTGTTATGTCATTTATTATTGACTTATAGTATTTTATTGTTGCTCCTTGAGCATCAGTAGTAAGCTTAATGTTTACTTCAACAGATGGGTCCGGCAGCATAATTATCATGCTATTATAGTTGTTAAAAGAAAGTGATTTAGGAAACTCAAAGACATTTTCATCATCGGTAACTTCCATATATTCATTTTCCAATACAACAATATTTCCATCAATGATTTCGTAACCCGAGATATTTGAAAGTGTATAGTATGCCCCATTTATAAAATGACCGAAATATTGAGTAGGAGGGAAATATACAGTTCCTAAAACCTTATTTAATACATTGGAACAATGCTCGACACGTAAGGTTTCTTGGCAATAAAGTGTGGAAGGAGTAATTCCATATTGCTCAAGGATCATCCATCCCGGTTCCCCAGACTCCATATATGTGAATGGAGTTGTAGCTAAAAGCCTTATTGTATCATATTGTTTACCTTTAATTTGCCAGTAACCTATTTTTAAGCTCTCAACTTCTGGTCTATCCTCTGGCTTTACTACTGCTTCAAAAGGATGATAATCTTGCCAACTGCTTCCATTCCATGCTTTTATTTCTATATTCTCAATTGAATATCTATGTTTTACTTGCCGTAACTCATGACCACCTCTTACGACTCTTTCAGGAGGAATAAGATCTACATGATTTTCAGGCGGAAATGTATAACCTCCTATCTTACCGGAAACTGCCCCGGGGATAAGACCTTTTTCAGTTTTAAATTCAATATAGGTGTCAAGCGGAATGATACTATCAATTTGACCAACTGAAGGCGGATTGTTCATTCCTAAAAAATCCAAGTCAAAGGTTTGATTGGTCAACATATGAATTCCTTTTACGAGTTCATCCGTTCTGTCTATTTGATATGTACTTGTTGTAAATGGCAGTGGAGCAATTGGAGAACGATCTACCGTATTGTTCTTTTCCCATTTCAGTTTAACTGTGAAACTCTTACAAACTTTTACAAATAATAATTTCACACAAGCTCTAAATTGAACCTCAGCATAAATAAGAAAAGGTTTGGCTGCTTCTACAGAAAATATAGCATCCAATGAGAGTGAAATTCCAATGATCCAAATATCTATATCAATAATTCCCCCTGCTGCGATATACCCACCTATTTGAGGTCGTTCAAAACTCACATAACCACCAACTTCAAGATATGCATATAAATGAACCTTTGCTGGTCCAAAAGTCTTTCGTAGCTCAAATTCAACACGAGCACCAGCTTCAATTCCTTGAGCTGAAAGCATAAGATAGGATTGTGCAGTAACAATCGTAAGTAGTCTTGCAGTAATAGGGTTATCTCTAGTACCGAAATTAATATACCATGCCGATGAATTGTCAAAAAAGAAAGCTGCTTGAACTTCTGCGTATAGGTCGAGAATCCAACCATTAGTTTTAGGCAACTGGTAATCTGCCCCAAAACCAAATTCAATACTATTATTGCCAATTGCAACAAAAGCAAAGAATGGTGGTTCGGTATTATCCAACATCCCAAGTCTTTCCCCAAGCACATTGGCTCTACCATCAAGAATAAAGACTGATGGAATTGATAGAATTGCCATTAGACGTGTAGAGAAGAGATTCCCATCGTCGAACATTGTAGCTAGTACTGTACCTGCTCCAACAGAAAATGCATTTGTATAACCGAGTTCTTCAAATTTCTCCGGTCCGGTGAACTTATCAATATTTACACCCTTCTGTGGATAGGTAAAATAATCATACCAAGTAGCATCTGCATCCAGTTGGGGAATGGCTGCCTTATCAGCAACATATTGATATCCTAATAACCCTCCGAAAGCGTAAAAACCTACTCCAGTAGCTCCAAGAGGTATTGGAGTAGGAATTTCAAAACCTGCCTCGATAATAAAAGCTGGATATCTAGGTTGTAAGCGCATTGCGGCACCTCCGGCAATACGTGCCTTTGGTAATTTGACACTTACCTCACCACGATATTCTTCAGTTTCTCCGGGAGAGGGAATTGATAGCATGCCGTGTATGATTGCCAATGCAGATTCCGGGCTAGCTGTACCCGGTATAACAAGATCAACTTCTATTGTTTGAATATGAATAAAAGAATCCCCTGAACCTCCAAACTCATCATTATCGGTAGTATAATAATACTTTACACCTTCTCCGCGAGCATCGATTCCCAGGGGATCTAAGCTGATAGCGCCATCAAACCCCCAGTAGTTATAACGACGCATATCACCATTATATTCAAGTTGTGTAGCCCCATAATGTACTCCTGTAACAGCTATTTCTATGGGTCCTAAATCCAAAGAAATATTCACCGGAATAAAGCCGTTTCCTCCTACAATTTCTATACTTCCGTTATCGTAAATTCGTAATTTTGGTATCTCAATTTTCTGATCACCAATTAATTTTTGCATTACTTGATTTTCAAACCAAATCTGACAAGAGGTTCCGATGTAGAAATTCTCATCTTCTCTTCCCAGTTCTAGTGTAAGAAAATTGAAAGTAATAAAATCAAACAGTGTAAAAGGAATACCTTCAGGTTCTGATGCAGTTAAATTAAAATCTCCTTCTTCATTTAAATGACATTTAACGTCAATTTTAGCAACATTTCCCAAATTATCCTTCAATTTGGGTATTTCTAATCTTCCATCTATATTAGAACCAGTAATTACATTTTGTTTAAACGTTAAATCAAATGAATGTAATGTTAGATTCCAATTTCCAATTTCAATCTCTAATTGATCGCTGGGATTAGCAAAACCAATTGTTCCTGAAACTCCTCCTTCACTTCCTACCAGTAAATTATTTGATATAATTTTTATAGATTCTTGATTTGGAAGTCGCTGAAGATCATCAGGAAGAAAAATTTCAGCTTGATTTATATAAAATCCCTTAAAAGAATTTGACCTACCATCAAGGTTTGCAGGTGAAATATTTTCTGAATCACTTATATCTAATTGTAACCCTAAAACTTGAACTATTAATTTTGTATTGCCAATTGTAAAATATGGAAAGTTTAATGAGGTTAGTTCTGTTGATGCCGGGTTAGCGATATTAATTTTAAATTCATCCTCGAGAGTTATTCCAAAAGGAACAGAGATTTCAAAATAATTATTATCATCAATTTCAAAATCACCTTGAGGGTTAATAAAAACTGGTTTAATCCACCTGTGAGGAAGTCTTATTGCTAAGACTTCTATTTTTAAATATGCAATATAACCTTCTGGAGAAAAATAGATATCTAAAAAAACATTACTGTTTCCAACTACAAAACCGAAATCACTGATTAGAGGTAATTCTATAAATACTTCTTCATCATTAGTTAATCTTAAAAAGTAATAGCCGTTCGTATAATCCCCGAGTTGTATACTATCTTCATAATACAAATGCTCAAGAATAGGCTGAATCAATGAAGCTATAAAAGGTTGAACACCTTCAAAATCAATTACCTCTTTATATGGAATTCTAACATTACTCATAATTTTCTATTATAAATTTCTCCAAAATCTAATTCTGCATTCAGTATTATTTTGAATATCATTTTGGAAGGCATTATAATGTCTTCCAGCATCAACAACATAATTATTGTCATAAAACCTTAGACCCCAGTAATTATTCTGATAGCGAATAGAACCAGCATTATAACAGCTATATAGCTTTACTAAATCAAATTCTCCATTGTAATTACAATAAGCATATTTTATAGTAGCTGCACCAACAAGAATAGAATGTCTTGCTGTCAATAACCAATCATATCTTTCAGCATTATCTGTAGGAAGTTCTGTAATTTCAAATGTGTCAGCTATATCCTCAAACCAACTTTCTAACCAATTATACCTTCTTACAGCTGTCTCAACGAGTGTTTGCATTATTCCAGGAGATGCTCTGTCAGGAACGATTGCTATAACATCTCTTGCTTGATTCCAAGTTATTGTAGAATTATTCTGACTTATAGCATTATCCAATTCAGTTGGCGCTACTGGAACTCCTACAACACTTCCCCAACCATTAGGGTTCGTAAGATCATCATAGGCATCTATGACAGTAGTTGGAATACTAGAATTTTCTAATTCAGTACGGTGCCTTTGTTGGAGTGGTTCAAAACGAATTGCTCTTTCACCACCTTGACTTTCATGCCCTATAATAGAAAGAATAATTTCAGATGGAATCTGAAGTTCATGACATACAGCAATAATATCATCTTCAAAATTTGTCCATATTGTCTCTACTCTATCAATAATAGTAGTTCTTGTATTTGCTGGTATTGTTGTACTATCTATATCTACACATGCATTGAAGACACCAGTAGTTTCACCACATAGTCGAACATCAGGAGAAACGGTATTTGGTCTTCTTCTAATGTCGAAGTCGAGATTTACATCATTTGTGATTTGCCACTGTAAATCTGACGGGTCATTATTATTTACATTAGTTCCATCCCAATTACTTAGTTCTCCTAAAGGGAATAGAAGAACGTTTTGCGTCTCAACTGTCTGACCAGGTAAAGTATAAGTTAGGGTAGATCGTGCATAAACACTCTCATCTAAATCAATTTCTAAGGCAACTAAAAACGGATGGTCAAATTCATTATTAACGTCAAGAGTAGTTTGTGTTATCAGATTGACACGTCGTCTGTTTTGAGTTACATGATTCGCATTTTTTAATAACCTCCAAAAATAATATTTAGGATTAAGATTATTTTTTGCATATTCTTCTGTTTCAATTAAAACTAAACGTGGATTAGTGAAGGTAACATTAGTATGAATTTCTGACACCAGATTTGAATAATCATCAGCATCTCCAAAATAATCTCCACAATTTAAAATTAAGGTAATCTCATCTGATATAAAATCTTCAATAATTGCAGCAATTGCATCATTGAGATTTGCAGAATTGTTATCAAGATACTCTTTAATGGGCTCTTCGTTATATTGAATTCTCATTATTGGATGCCAATCATCTTCATTTGAATTTGAAAGGGCAGTCTGATATTCTTCTTCAATTAAAGTCTCTAAAGAACTCTCTACCGAATCTTCATTTACATTTTTATAAATAACTTTTTTTGGTGCAGGTTCAAGTAATCCCCGAATTCTATTAATCTGTCTCACCGTTCTGTCATTTATAGTTAATTCAATCTTATTGAAACTATTATTATTATCTGAAGGGATATATTTTAAAATTCCATTAAAACTTGCATATAATTTTTTATCCTCAGTAAGGTCTTGCATCCAAATTTCTAATCCCGAAGCATAGTTATCCTCATAATCAGTTATATTTACAGGTTGCAAATAACTTCGTCCTATTATTATTGAAATTGTTGACAGATTATCTTCATCGTGTCCAACTGGAAGTGCAAAATCATTATCAGCCATTTTACCGCAGGTATTTTTTGTTAATAAATTTTTTTATTTCAGTAATTTTTATTTTCAATTCGTATGGACCAAGTAGCCCAACCTGAGGTAGGTAAAAGATCGCATTATCACTAGAAAATATTAATTCAGCATTAAAAAAAAGATCATCCAAATTATACTTCATACTGGAATCAATTTTTTTTATTAAAAGTGAATTAATTTCATTATGAAATTTTTTATCAATTAAATCGTATTTTGACAAAAACCTTCCTGAAGTAAGTTCAATATTATACCCTTCTATTTTTACAGCAGAAACTTCACCGGAAATTGTAAGACGAGATATAATTGACAAAATGCCTAGATCATTTTCATATTCATTATATGTTAAAAAAACTTCAGTATCTAAAATAGAATCTTCAACACAATCCTTTTTTACATCTTCCAAAAAATTACTTCTTAGTTGCTGATTTATTTTCTCTTCAATAATTTTATCTCTTGACCCTGTTAGTTTAGGGTAGTCAACGTGAATTCTACATTCACGATTAGAATTTGTTTTTTCACTATTGAGTTTTGAAGAATAGGCAAATGATTGTTTCTTTAATTGATAAGATGTAGACATACAACTTGTTACCAAAAACAGAAGAAAAATACTTATCATTTTGAAAAGCTTTAAAACAATAAATGATTGAATGTTATTCACAATAAAAAAATTAAAAACAAGGCAATGTCTCAAAAACACAATTAAGACATTTATTTTTTGGTCGGTAATGAACAGCCAAAAAGGCCTAACTAGGGGGAGTTAAAATACTGGGGAGATTCTTATGTATATAAAGAACGCAAAAAATTATTGAATTGTTGTTTGGTTTTAATAGAATTTTATGTTAAATAATTATTCACTTGATGTTTACCATGTAAAATCTCATTCTAATTAATATCTTTGAGGCAGTTAACTCCCCAATTTAGACATTCAAAAATTATTTGTTTTTGATTAATTAAAGAGATAGCTATGAAAAGAAATTACTTGCTTGCCATTTTTACAGTCTTAGCTGTATGGAATTCCTACTCACAAACTTTTGTTCCGGATGACAATTTTGAACAAGCGTTAATAGACTTGGGTTATGATACACCACCACTAGATGATTTTGTGCCAACTGCTAATATTGTCAATGTAACTGAATTAAGTATTCTTAGCTTAAATATATCAGATTTAACTGGTATTGAAGATTTTGCTGCTTTACAAGTTTTAGCGGCTTCATTTAATAATCTAACTTCAATAGACGTTTCGCAAAATACAAACCTCGAATTACTCGCTTTAAATGATAATAACCTTACCTCTATAAATACTGTTAATAATCCTAATTTGTCAGTACTGGGGATAATAGATAATCAGATTTCAAGTATCGATCTATCTCAAAATCCAGTCTTGGAACAATTCTTCTGTAATAATAATCTTTTTACTTCAATAGACCTCTCTCAAAATCCGTTATTGCGATTTTTTCACTGTGAGGACAATACGATTTCCACCTTAGATCTTAGCAACAATCCAGCTTTGGATGGTTTGATAGTAGGTGGTAATAATCTAACGACCCTAGATCTTTCTCAGAATAGTGCATTAACAACAGTTAGTTGTTCTAATAACCAATTAACAAGTCTTGATTTTTCTAATAACCCAGTTTTAGAAAATATAGAATGTAGCTTCAATAATAACCTGACATCAATTGATATAACTCAAAATAGTTCTTTGTTGTCTTTTCGTTGTACAGCCGGTAATTTCTCAGAAATAGATTTTTCAGGGAATCCTCAAATTCAAACAATATCATTGAGTGGAAATTCATTGACATCAATCAACTTAACTGCAAATCCACAAATTAGATCTCTGAATGTTAGTTTTAATGAACTGACTGAAATTGACTTATCTCAGAATACACTATTGGAATCAATTTCTATAACAGGTAATGATATAACTTCTGTAGATCTATCTATTCATTCAAATCTTATTCAATTTCTAGGTGATTCTAATGATTTAGAATACCTTAATGTAAAGAATGGAAATAATACAAATGTGACAGATTTTATTGCTAATGATAATCCTAATCTATTTTGTATTGAAGTTGACGATCCTATCTATAGTGAAGCCAATTGGCCAGATGTTGATCCACAAGTTGAATTCAGTGAAAATTGTGATCAGTTAGCGATTCAGGATAATATAATTAGTGACATTATTGTATATCCAAATCCAATTACGGATATCTTTCAAATAAGTTCTTTGAATCCGTTCGAAAGAGTAATTATTATGGATTTAAATGGAAATGAAGTTATGACATCAACGCAATCAGAAATATCAATTTCAAATTTGTCGAGTGGTGTTTATTTTTTAATTATTACTAGTAATGACGGAAAAGTTAGTAGATTTAAGATTATGAAAGAATAATTTGTTGAAAATTAAATTTCATTTATTAAGATGTTGATTGAGTAGTTTGATTCATTACTAAAACTCATTTACATTATTAGAAGTAACATTTTCTAGTTTTTCATTCATTAGTTCTAAATTACTCCAAGTAATTGTCCCACTTAGACTAACTTCACCTACTCCGGAATAGTCGACAGTCATTCTTAACAACTCATCAAGAGATAATGGTTCACTTGGAAGATTGAATTGCGAGTATCTCGATAATCTTGCTGCTAATGGAGCAAGTCGTAAATCATAGTAAGAATTAGGATCATTTTGGAATAATGCTTTAGCGCCTGGTTTAGATGAAAAGATGATAGGGTTAGTGGTTGTACGATATTCAAATCTATTCCCAATTTCAGAAAGAACATTACTAATCTTTGACATTTCATCAGTAATGAGAGGCTCGTCTCCTATATACATTAAATTAGATCCGTCTTTTGATCCTAGAAGCATATTAACATTCTGCAAAGCTTGCTCCATTTCCTCATTAGGGGAACATGCATCTAAAATTATTGTAAATGGTATGCCTGTCATTTCAAAACTGTCATATAAAGTTCGCACTAATAGATGACCATCATTTGGATTTGCAATTTTCTCATCCATATTTTCAATTGCAGTTTCAACAAAATCTTTTTTTAAATTCCCTTGTAAAAGGCTCATTTCACCATTTGGTAATGTAAGCGCATGTCCGGCATAATAAATCACTAAATAATCTACGGGATTTTCTTGAAGTTCAATATTTAAGTCTATAGTCCAATCAAGTAATTTGTCATCGGTTACAATGTCATTTTCAGAACTAATTAGAGATTTAATAAATTTTGGATCATAATTTTCTAATATTTTTTTAACTGTTGAAGCACTATGGACTGCTTCAGGGACGTCTAGAGTCGCAAAATTTTCAAAGTGTCCCGAACCAATGGTAATTAACCCCCAATTTTTATTATTAGTCCTAGGTAAATCAATTTTTGAATTACTTGATTTTAAATCAATGATGTCATCCTCTATAATTGTCGCTAATCTAATTTGTAAATCTTCATTCGACAAATTATCTACGATATAACTCACAAGCATAGCCTCGTACGCTATAATTATTGGTTCAGTTAGGGAGAAAGAAATTTTATTATTATTTGAAAAGTCACTATTGATTTTTATTTCGGGGATTCGCTTTTGAAGTTCTTCAGCGTTTTTTTCAAATTCAGATAGTATCTCGGCTCCTTTTTTGTCTTTTGCAACAATATTGTAAGTTAACACGCCTAGATATGATCTATTTAAAATAATAGGTTGTTGCCTTTTGTTTAAGGCATTTAAGACTTCAGGATGATTCTTAATATATTCTTTTAAATGTTTTATTGGAAGTTCTATAATTTGTCCATTTTTAATCTCAACTAAAATTTCAAAATGCTGTTTGTTTGAAAAAATACCCTCCATAATTCCACTCGATGTATTACCATTGACAAATTGTGAATTTTTTAATTTGGCGTTTATATTAAATTTTTTACCTCGCTCTAAATTTTTATCTAAACTGTCATTTAATGTAAATACTAAATATGATTTATCATATGGCAACAATATTGAACCAGGGTATCTTGAGGGAGATGGTGGAAGATTTAATATTAATTTTTTACTCTCAATATTTAATATATCCGCTAAAGATTCCTTCAGATCTTTTTGAAATAATGGTGGAATTAAAAAAACACCTAAACACAATACGACTATTACCAAAACAGATATAAGAATTTTCTTATTCATAATATGATTTTAAATAGATAAAAAAATAAATGGGGATAGGTGAGCTCAAGCTCAGAGGGGAGAATTGTTTTCACAATATACAATTTTTTTATTACTTATTTATGCTAGATACAGGTAATGGCATGTATTGCAAAAAGAGCTATTATTACAAATCTGTAACCCTTATAATACCGTATTCATTTTTTGTAATATCTTTGAAGCTCTCCCCTTAAGTTTATTAGCGAGCAATCGATGTAAAATTTCTTCTAAAGTCTGGAATATGAAAAAGTTCTTGCCATTAGTAATTATTTATATGAATGTTTTTTTCTGTACTAGTCAGGTAAAAAGTATTGATAGCTTACATAATTTACTCTTAGAAAAGCAGCCAGATTCACTATTACTTACAGTATATTATGAAATTGCTACTCAATATTTAAAAACTGATATCGAGCATGCAAGCTTATATGTTGACACTTTATATCTTAAAGCAAAACAGATGAACTTGCCACAATTTGAGTTAACAGCATTATCTCAAAAGGGAATTATTGAATTTAGAAAAGGAAACTTTCAAAATGCTATAGATGTATGGCGTAATGCTTTAAATCACAAAGAGATTGATCACTTTCCTAAACAACATGGCAACTTGTTAAATAACATAGCGATTGGATTTAAAACTCAAAATCAAAAGGATTCGGTAATAAATTATTTAGAAAAATCAATATTAATTAATGAACAAGAGAGAAACTATGATGCATTGATAGCAAATTATTATTCTATTTCGGATTACTACTTTAATATACAAGATAATGATAATGCCTTGAGATATATTAGGATGCTTCAAAAGATATCAATTGAAACTAATAAATATGAAGCATTAGGAAGAACTTATATTCTTTTGGGGGCTATAAGTAGAAGAGAATTTGATTTTAACCGTTCGGTCTATTTTTTTAAGAAAGCACTAAATATATATAAGGAAAATGATTCTACTAATACCTTAATGAAAAGAAGTCTTTTATATGAACTTGCTGTAAGTTTAATCTCAGGTAAAGAATATGATGAAGCAATAGAATATTTAAACAAAATTGAAAAGGAATTTTATCTAAACGACAATAATTCTACATATTATTTTCTTGTAAAGGCTAGGCTATTGTGGTGTTACATACAAAAAGAGTATTTTGAAAAAGCAGAACTTGTATATCAATCCTTATTGAAATATAATATTTCAGAATCTACTACCAATGATGCAGTTATATTATTTAATTTGTCAAATTTTGAGATTGAAACAAAAAAAATTACACCTCAAACAAAATATCGCCTTGAAACAGCATACAAACTAATAAACAAATCAAATGATTATACTCTAAAAAAAGAAATTAAGGAAGCTATTTCTAAATATTATATTTCTCTTGGGGATTATAAGATGGCCTCTGAGACTCTAATTTCCGCCATTGTCTTATCGGATTCTCTAAATAATATTGAAACAAAATCAATAAATCTTTCATTAAACAGAAGATTTAATGAAGCATTAAAAGATAAACAATTAGCAGAAAAAGTAGCAGAAAATAAACAGCAAGAAATTGAGAAGCAAAACCTTTGGATTACCCTATTAATAATTTTTGCAGTGTTAATTGGTGTTAAATTACGATTGCGCTCACTTATAATGTGCTTTACATTCCTTAAGAAAATATCACGCTTCACGCCTCTTAAAATACTTAAGTTGTATGTTATTTGATCTTCTAATTCCTCTCGTTCTTCTTCCGAAAAATCTGAAATAGTTTCTGGGGTGATTTCAAAACTATCTCTTAAAAGAGCTCGGATTTTCCATGTCACATCAACCACCGACATTTGCTCTTCAACCGTTAAGTTTTGTATACTTTTTTCAGTCTCCATTATTTCTTATATTAATTTCTCTATACCGGATCAACTCTTTTTTCTGCTATTACTTTCTTACATCTATTCTCTCCTCTTTCTTTGGTTTAAGTCTAATATAGGATGCTTATCATAACATCAGATAGGGCTGAGGTTAATTGGCCTTCAATAATTCCTCAAGTTCTGGAACCTCTATAAACTCGCGAAGACAGTAGATTTGTTTCGTATCTTCAATTAATTGGTTCGATAATTTGAAAGATGGGGGAGCTTCGAAAAGAAAATGCCAGCCGAAAGGTTGGCATTTTCTTTTTGACCCCAGTTGGACGAGAAGTCCATCCGCCGAAGTTCGCGAAGTGAACGCAGGAGGAAGTCCAGCTGTAAAGTGAATGAAATTCTACTTTACGGCGAAAACAAAAAGGTAAGAACCCACTCCCTGGTTAAGAGAGTGGGTTTTTTAATTTATTAATAAAATGATATTACCTTTTTGTGTTTATGTGCTTCAAAGTGAAAGAGACCGGTGTTAAGAAATTATTCTAATTTCCATTCAAAAACTCTTCTTACTTTTAACGGATGAACGCATCCAAGTCTGATAAAACCGTCAAAAAAAGCAAAACCCCCCTGTTTATTTCCATTGGGATCCTGGCGGCGCTTGTGCTTGGCTATTTCTTTATCCCCGATATGCGTTCCTTTCTCGATGAGGCATGGGCGGTACTCAGTAGTAATGATGAAGAGCGAATCCGCGATTGGGTGAGTGAATTTGGCTGGATGGGCCCCGTAGTGCTCGTCCTGGCAATGATAATCCAGATGTTCCTCATTGTGATTCCTTCTATCGCACTTATGGTGGTTTCCATCCTGGCCTACGGACCAATTTTTGGAAGTATTATCGTCTATTGTGCAATCTTTGCCGCATCCTCTACCGGCTACGCCATAGGGCAATACTTTGGCCCCGCAATAGTCGATCGATTGATCGGTCCGCAAACCGAGAATAAGATTGAAGATTTTATCGACAGTTATGGCTTTTGGGCCGTGATAGTAACACGCCTTAATCCTTTCCTCTCCAACGATGCAATAAGCTTTGTAGGTGGTCTACTGAAAATGGGTTACTGGAAATTCATGGGAGCCACTATGCTGGGAATATCACCGCTGGTAATCTTTATTGCGATCATGGGGCAGCAAACAGACGGTTTAAAGAACGGACTGCTATGGGGGTCGATAGTAAGCTTGGTACTTTTCGGCTTATACGTATGGTGGGATAAAAAATTGCGATAATAACTCGTACTACCTCATCGGAAAAACAGTTTATTTTCTCACTTATTTTTATTTCTACTGAAAGGATTCTATCTTCATCGGGACTACTGTGCTGTAAAATAACTGTAATGGCTGCTAACAACCCAATTTCCATACTGTTCCTTGTACTCATCTTCTTAACCGGGTGTAGACAGGAGAGCAATCACAATGGCGATGAACTGGTAAACAAAGCAATCGCGGCCCACGGAATGGAGAAAATCTTAGATAAAGAGCTACGCTTTAATTTTCGGGAGCACAGTTACACAGCAGTGCGAACTTCAGACCAGTATACCTATACCCGAGAACACACAATTGACGGGAGTACGATCTCGGATATTTTACATAGCTCGGGTAGGTTTGAGCGAATGGTGAACGGAATGGAAATCGAAGTTCCCGATTCCATGGCCGTGAAATACAGCGCTTCGGTTAATTCGGTCTTATATTTTATGCAATTACCCCTGGTGTTAAACGATAAGGCTGCTATTAAATCTTATCTCGGAGACATTACAATTCGCAATAACACCTACCACACAGTAAAAGTGGTCTTTACAGAAGAAGACGGGGGAGAGGATTTCCAGGACGAATTCAGATACTGGATAAACTCTGAAAGCATGGAGATCGATTATCTGGCTTACTCCTATCTTACCGAAGGAGGAGGAGTACGGTTTAGAGAAGCCATCAATAAAAGAAGGGTTGGCGACATTCTCTTTCAGGACTACAATAATTATAAGCCGAACGATAAGTCAACACCCCTGGATAGCCTACCTGATATGTTTGAACGGGGTGAGCTCAAGTTGTTATCTACCATAGAGAATGCCGAAATTACGGTCGAATAATACTGCTCTTTTAATTCAGTGGCAGGGAGGCGAGGATTACTTCCGCGGCTACCAGGCTGCCTTCCGGAGAAGGATGGAAGTTGTCCGGACCATAATACGAATAATCGGAAGTCTTGTCGAAATACTCCTTCCATATTCTGCCCACCGGGCAAAGGATAGCATGGGTAGCTTCGGCGGCATCGGTATAATTTGCGATTACCCCGGGAAAGGTATTGTAATTTGCCAGGGAAGGCCATACCATAAAAAATGCCAGCTGCGAACCATTCGCATTACAGAGTTCGGCAATCTTGCCACCGAATTCGAGCAGGGATGCACGTCCTTCGGCCTGAGAGGAAGGCCCCTGCTGTATGATGACGAAATCGTATATTCCACATTCTATCAACTGCTGTATGTCCCCGTCATTCCAGTGGTCTTCAAGACCGTAATTGGGGTATGCCACCATTTTTGTCGCCAGGGTGATCTCAATCTCTGCAGCCTTTGAGGTAACCAATTCAGGGAGGTTATTGGTAAAGGTTAGGCTATTGCCGATAAAGAGAATTGAATAATCCGTCTCTTTTGTAACAGGTTCACAGCCTGAGAAAGTATCTTCCCCTGAATCCCCGGCACAGCCGTTGAGAGATATAAGCAGAACCGTGAGCAAGAGTATTGGCTTAAATGCCGACATACGAATGTTTTCCAATTTCACCTTTTAAAGATAGTATTTCGGCAGCGCAGAGAAATAAATTATATAATTTTGTACCGCGGATTTATAAATCACGGGTCTACTGAGGATTTAAAACTGCAAACGGGTCTCATAGTTCAAGGGATAGAATAGGAGTTTCCTAAACTCTAGATCCAGGTTCGAGTCCTGGTGAGACCACGAACGAAGTGAGTGGGAACAACAGCAAACACCTCGCGATAGCGGGGTGTTTTTTATGCGAAGCATACTGACTCGAAGTTTATCCTGAGCAGCGCTTTAGACGGGGGATATTCATATCAACCACAGTTCTGATTTATTCACGATTTTAATGATACGTTCGATAATGGACTGATTTTCAAACCGAAGTTTACACACTACCAGATTCTACAATTTTTTCCTGCTTTATTATTAGCATAATTTATTGTGGATATATATATTAGGCGGATGAAAAATTTTTTGGCCCCAGCCCTGATCATTTTCTCCGTGATATCAGGCTTTTCGCAGGATAAACTTCCTTTTATAGACATAGACGATATTCAGCAAAAGGTGAATTCGGCAACAGAACGGGGAGACTTCTCCAAGGCAATATCGTATCTGGATATGGTGAGCAAGAATGATTCTTCTTATTGTTCCGCACTCACCTCGAAAGCGTATTATCTACTTCAGGAGAAAAAATACGACGAAACTATTCGTGTCTGTAATGAAGGTATTGAGCTAGGATGTGAAGAATCGAAAGTTTACTTCTATATCAATAAAGGCGTAGCGCTACTGAACAAGGAGGACTATGAGAGTGCTAATAAAACACTTGATAAGGGACTGAAATTGTACCCGAAGAATTACCTGCTTACCTACAATAAGGGTGTGAGCCTGGAGAGCTCCGAAAAATATGCGGAAGCAGCCCAGGCGTATAAGCAGGCTATCATCTTGAATCCAATGTACAAAAAGTCGCACAGGCAGCTTGGAAATCTGTGTTATAAACAGGAATTAATGGCCCAGGCTCTGATGTGTTATAATATGTATCTGTTTCTCGATCCGGATAGTGACGATTCTTTCGATATCCTCAAATCCCTAAATGGCATTGCGGCCGCAACCAATGAAAATAAAGCCGATCCCGGTGTCCAGCTTTCTTCCGAAGATGCCGGTTTCGAGGATATGGATATAGTTCTGAATCAAAAAATTGCATTGTCAGCCTCCTATGAAACGGGGATAGACGTCGATTTGGCACTGGTTCGACAAAACCATGCTTTATTTCAGCAACTAAAAGATTTTAAAGGAAATGATGGTTTTTGGTCGAAGAAATATGTGCCGTTTTTTCAATGGATAAACAACAATGATTATTTTGATGAGTTCATCTATACTCTAATTTACACTTCAGACGACAATGAGCACAGTCGTCTCGTTAAAAGGAACGAAAAAGAACTGATAGAATTTGTTCCGAAGGCATTTGTGAAATGGCAGGAAATACTGGCGAAGAACGACAAAGTGATAGATGGTAAGAAAGTATCTTATTACAATTTCTATTCAGACTCCCATGTGCAGGCACAAGGACCTATGGCTGATGGTGAAGCCTACGGGCAGTGGGACCTTTTCAATGAAGACGGACAACTTGTGGCGGTGGGAAATTTTAATAAAAAAGGTGAAAAAGACGGAAATTGGAAATGGTATTACCCTTCTGGAACCCTAAAGGAAACTGCTCTATATAAAAATGACAAACTGCAAGGAAACAACAAACTATATCACGAAAACGGCCGACTTAATATCGATGCGAACTTCCTAGACGATGAGCTGGATGGCAGGTATAGATTGTACAATAAGTACGGGGCTATGCTCCAGGATAAATACTATAAAGCCGGAGTTTTAGACGGAATGTTTACCTCATTCTTTTCCACCGGTGAGACAATGGTGGAATTTAAGATACCATATACTCAGGATGAGGTACATGGAAATCTGATAGAATATTATTCCAACGGAAAGATATTTGCCCAGGCTAATCATGAGAACGGGAAAAAGCAAGGCAAGGAGCAGAAATTCTTTATCAATGATATACTCTATTCAGAAATTGAATATCAAAACGGGGAACCTAATGGAAGTTATAAATCCTTTTATATCGATAATACACCCAGGGAAGTGGGTCAGACCTTAAACGGGTATTATAACGGGCCCTGGAAAAGCTATCATCGCAATGGTACGCTGGAAACCGAATTCGTATACGATAATGGCGAAGTAGATGGATTATATAAGAAATACGACACAGATGGCAAGCTTTACTATGAATACCAATACCGTAAAGGTGAGATTATTGCTTATACTTTCTATAACAAACAAGGTGAGATCATTAAGGAAGCTAGAAAAAGAGGAGGAGAATTTTTGTATACCGGCTTCTCACCTCTTGGAATTCAGATATCTGAGGGTATTTATGATATATCTGGAGGAAAAATGGGTAAATGGAAATTTTATACCGAGAACGGTACCCTTAGCTCTGAAGGTGATTATAAAGAGAATAAACTGAATGGAACCTATATCGAATACTACAATAACGGAAATAAGAAACAAATAGCTCAATACGCGGATGACCAGTTGCAGGGATATTTTCAGAGCTTTTATATTGATGGGACCCTTTATGCCCAGGGCTATTACAAAGATGGGTTAGAAGTTGGTGAATGGAGGACCTATTACAACGATGGAACTTTAAAGGACATTAGTTATTATCACGAAGGAAAACTTAACGGCGAGTATCAGTTATTCACGGTCGACGGAAAACCGGCGATTATTTATAATTATGAGTTTGGAAGTGTGCTTTCCGGAAAATTCCTGGACAAAGAAGCGAAAGTGCTTCAAGTGATAAACTATGAGAAAGAGGAAGACGATTACCAAATTGTTTACAAACACTTCAACAATGCCCCGGCCTCGATATATACATACAAGCATGGTGTAAAACACGGAGCTTACACGAATACAAATTTTTACGGAACGACTACTGTTACCGGTAGTTTCCTAAACGGTGCGGAAGACGGAGAGTGGATTTGGTACTTTGACAATGGACAAAAAAAACGCGTTAGAAATTACCTCAATGGTGAATATCACGGTAAGGCTTTGGATTATTACGAAAATGGTCAGCTTGAGAACGAATATCTCTACGAACATGGAGAAGCAACCGGTACTTGGGTAAGTTATCACGAAAACGGCACTATTTACACCCGGAGCGACTATCGATTCAATGAATACCATGGCCGGAAGGAATTCTATAGTCCTAATGGTCATTTGCAATTAGTGAGAATCTATGATCACGGACGCCTTACGGGGTATACTTATCTGGGAAAGGACGGTAAAGAACTTCCTGTTATTCCTGTTGAGAATGAAACCACAGTAATAAAAGCCTTTTTCGATAACGGAAAGGTGTCTCGCGAAATGGAGTATAAAAACGGACAACTGGTTAACAAGTACAAGGCCTATTATTACAACGGGCAATTGGAAAATGAGTTGGATTACGTTGTAAACACATATCATGGTAAGGATATTGAGTACTATGAAAACGGCAAATTAAAAGTTGAACGTTCGTATAATTATGACGATCTGCACGGACCGTTAAAAGAATACTACGAAAACGGCGTTATTAAACTGGAAGCCGAATATCGAAACGGGGAGCGAGTTGGGACAGGCAGTTATTACGACGAAAATGGTAAATTGACAAAGAAAGAATATTATTTTAACGGAGGAATCTATGAAGTTGAAACATTTTAAGCGGTATCTGGCAATTGTATGTTGCGTTTTCACTGTCCAACTTCTTATTGCTCAGCAGTCGGAAGAATTCAATCTCTATAAGAAAATGTATCCGGATGCGCGGATGGTGAGATTAAATCAGGAAACCATAATTAATATAGCCCTTGAGAACGATGATATCTCGATCACTCAGGAGTTTATTGAAGAAGACCTCTACCTCAATGACGCTGCCACCATGGGCTCGAAGAAGTCGCTGAACTTTTCCTCATTTTTTGAACTGAATTCGATCGAAGCGTCTTCTCTTAATTTCGAAAATGGAAAATATCGGGAGACAAAAGTTCAGGAGTTCAAAGAAAAGGATGAACTCGATATCTCTTTCTATGATGACACTAAATCTCTGAATTTTATCTACCCGAAACTTCAAAAGGGATCTAAATCGAAGCTTAAGTACTCCGAAAAAGTAAAAAACCCGCGATTCCTGAGTTCCATTTATTTTGGAGATTTTCTACCAATTGTAAACAATAAGGTTACACTTATTGCCGACAAGGATATCAACCTTTCGTTCCGTGAATTTAATACTGAAGGAATGGATATCGCATTCAGTAAAACTGAAAAACGTGGTAATATTATATATACCTGGGAGGTAAGGAACATCGAAGAATACGAATACGAAAGAGGCGTTCCATCCTTTCAAAAGGTATTGCCTCATATTATTCCGATTATTACATCCTATACTGTTGATGGTAAAATAGTGAATTTACTTAATGATGTATCAGACCTCCATAAGTGGTACGTCTCCCTTGTAAGCGACATAAACAAGACAAGGACAGACGACGGCCTGGTTGCCCTGGTAAATGAACTTACAGCCGGCAAGACCAATGATCTCGACAAGGTAAAAGCGATCTATTACTGGACACAGCAGAACATCAAGTATATCGCCTTCGAATATGCCCTGGGAGGATTTATTCCGAGGGAAGCCAATGAAGTGTTTCAGAAGAAATACGGCGACTGTAAAGACAATTCAAGCATACTGCATAAAATGTTGGAAATTGCCGGACTACAGGGCAATCTTACCTGGATAGGAACACGTAAGATTCCATACACTTACAGCGAAGTGCCAACACCTGCTGTGGATAACCATATGATATTGTCGTATACACACGAAGGCATAACATACTTTTTGGATGCGACAGGTCGCTATACGCCCCTCGAATTTCCTTCTTCATTTATACAGGGTAAAGAAGCGCTTATCTCAAAAGGAGATAACAGGTATGAACTATTAACAGTTCCGGTAGTCGATGCACATTTAAATGCCCATCTTGAAACCAACGAAATACAGATTAATGGGAACAGGATTGAAGGTAAATCGAGAACCATCTTAAAAGGTTACCAGAAGATCGACTATTTTAATCGCCTCGAGGATGAGAATACCGAAGCCAAACTTACCGAATTCTACAACACCTGGCTGGTAAAAGGCAATAATAAGTTCCTTATTCAAACAGTGGAGGAAAAGAATAAATATCATTATGAAGATGATTTTATTGTGGATTACTCCTTTACGGTGGACGATTATGTAAAAACGCTGGGCGATGAGATTTTTATCAATATGAACCTCAATAAAGATCTTTCAGATTACAAAACCGAAAAGGATAGAAAGTACGAGATGGATTACGATTACAAACAATACTATAGTTACACCAATGTCCTGAACATTCCCGATGGCTACGAATTGGAATATGTGCCGGAACCTATGGATGTTTCCAATGAGTTTTTGTCAGCATCGATTTCCTACGAAATGGGGAACAACAAATTAACCTATAAGCACGATTTTACACTCGATTTTCTGTCATTAACAATCGAGGAACAAAAGAAGGTTAACGATCTAATCAAAAAGATAGAGAAACAATATAACGAGATCGTTATCTTAAAAAAGAAATAATATGAATTACTTACCGAAATTTTCCCTGAGCATACTTTTCATCTTGCTGTCTCAAATTGGAATAGCGCAGGATCCCGAGTTTAAGTCCTACGATTGGGAACCGAATCCCAGCTATTCGATTAGCGATACTTCGCAATCCCTAGTGGCAGTGAAACACCATGTAATAGATGAATTCTATTTTAAGTCTGATAAAGAATTGGTGGAATACTATCTGGAACACAAGGTGCTTTGGCTGAATTCGGATGATAAGATCGAAGAATACAATAAAATATACCTGCCATTCTCAGGAAGTTCTAAATTATTGGTCAGTAAAGCCAGGGTTATCAATACCAGGGGTGAAATCATCGAGTTGGATGAATCAAAGGTACTTTCGGCCAGCGACGAAGAAACCGGAAGACAATATAAATACTTTGCATTGGAAGGAATCGACAAAGGGAGTTTTGTCGAATTCTACTACGTGATAGAACAATACCCGGAATACAGGGGAAAGCGAATTACCTTGCAGACAGACTATCCGAAACACAACGTTTCCTTTGACCTCTACGCCCCGAATTTTCTCGAATTTACCTCAAAAACCTATAATGGGTTGGCCGAAATGCTGGCCGTCGATGATAGTGAAGAGAAATTCCACTGGCAACTTAAGATGGATAAAATCGATGCTTTAGAGGACGAAAATCTTGCGGCAAATCACGCCTCAAAAGGCTTCTTGATATTCAAACTGGACCGAAACCTTTTTAACAACACAACGGGCATTTCATCCTATGGGGCTGTCGCACAGAACATCTATAATTTTTACCACCAGGATTATTCCAAAAGGACACAAAACGCAATTGGGAAGTTTGTTGCCGATGCCACAAAAGGTGCGGGCAAAGACGAAGCTTCTAAGCTTAGAAGCCTGGAATTCTATATTAAGACGAATTTTTACTTATCGGATGCGAATAATGAAAAATTAAAAGACCTGGATGCTATTTTATCGGAAAAAGTAGCGAATAATTCGGGCATGATGCGTCTGTATGTTGCAGCTCTCGAACAAATGGAAATTCCATACGAAGTAGTTTTTACCAGCGACAGGCAATTGATTAAAATGGATCCTGAGTTCGAAGCCGAAAGCTTCCTCACCGAGATACTTCTGTATTTCCCAAACACCGATGCCTATATCGATCCAATGACCATAGATTCCAGATATGGATTCCCTTCGGGATATTATACGGATAACTACGGTTTATTTATTAAGGAAGTCCAGTTAGGAAAGAATAAGTCCGGAGTAGGAAAGATAAAGTACATAGACCCGGTACCGGCGAAAAAAACATTCGACCGCATGTTGATTGATGTGACCTTCGACCCGCAAGACCCTTCCGTTAGCCGGATTAGCATGCAGAGGGAGATGCACGGTTATTACGCTATGTTTATCCAGCCGTTTATCCATCTGGCCAAGCCTGAAGATAAAGAGGATCTCATTGAATCGTTTGCCAAAAATATAGTTGAGGACGTGGAAGTAACAAAGCGGGAAATGCTTAATGACGATCCTCAATTATTTGGTATAAAACCACTTACTGTAAAAGTTGATTTTAACACCTCCGCACTTACTGAAAAAGCGGGTAATAAATACCTGTTTAAATTAGGAGATGTGATTGGCGAACAAATTCAAATGTATCAGGAAAAAGCCCGTGTCCTGCCGGTTGAAGAACAGTTTCAACGAAGTTATTTCAGGACGATCAACCTAACTATACCTCAGGGTTACAGGATCGCAAATCCGGATGATATCAACATTAAGAATACATTCGGAGAAGAAGGGAAAGAATACTTCTCTTTTCATTCGTATTATACACTTGATGGTAATGTATTAAAGATCACGGCCGATGAACATTATCGTAAGAACCTTGTAAGCACCGACCTGTACGAAGAATATAGGACCGTAATTAATAGCGCTGCAGATTTCAATAAGATTACCCTGGTCCTTGAGCCGGTGGACGATTAGTTGATAACAGTCGTTGTTTTTATATTTTTCTGAAACACGATATCCTCGATGCTGTCTGCTCCGTCACTTACCAGGGAGATTTCCGGGAAATTAAGTTAAAACCCAGTCCAGTGCGGCTGCGATTCTGTCGAATCCGCGGAATGACCAGGATTTGTTGAGTATGCGTGAAATTTCGATATACTTTTCCAGTTTTTCGCTTATTTCTTTGTTATTCGACACATAAGCCACTTTCAGGTTGCGGATAACTTGTCCGGCCCCTGCATCCATGGCGGCTATTTCCTTAATGTCGGCCTCCTGCCATTCAACACTGTCTACGTTCAACGCATCGATTAATTGATATTTTGCCGTATCGCTGCGGGGATCCTTGTAGAATTCGTCATTAGCCCGCTGGATCTCTTCGGCACTTACGTGACCTGAAAACATCCATACAATTCCGTTGGCTTCCCAAGATGTAGTGTAGGGCATAACTAATAGTATTGTGTTTTATTAATCTTTGAGATTTTCCAGCATTACCTCTGTCATCTCGTCTACTTCAAATTTGTGTGCCCAGCCCCAATCCGAACGGGCAGCAGAATCGTCGACGGTCTGCGGCCAGGAATCGGCTATTGCCTGCCTGAAGTCGGGCTCGTAACTTATTTCAAACTCCGGAATGTGCTTTCTGATACTTTCGGCTAGCTCACGTGGATCGAAACTAAAAGCAGCCAGGTTATAACCGCTTCGTAACTTAATATCCGATTTCTTTGCTTCCATAATATTGACGGTTGCATCGATGGCGTCGTCAATAAACATCATTGGTAATTTGGTGTCTTCTTTTAGAAAACACACGTATTTCCTGTGTTTTAATGCTTTGTGATAGATATCAACGGCATAATCGGTAGTACCTCCTCCCGGCAGGGTTTTATAACTAATAAGCCCCGGGTAGCGTATACTGCGTACGTCCACTCCGTATTTGTTAAAGTAATATTCACACCAGCGCTCCCCGCTTAACTTACTAATGCCATACACTGTGGTAGGTTCCATTATGGTGTGCTGAGGGGTGTCCTGTCCGGGTGTGGTTGGCCCGAATACGGCAATACTCGAAGGCCAGAAGATCTTTTCTATTTTACCTTCTTTAGCCAGGTTCAGTACATTGAAGAGCGAAGACATATTCAGGTTCCAGGCCTTCATCGGAAATTTTTCGGCTGTGGCCGAAAGCATGGCAGCCATTTGGTATACTTCCGAGATCTCGTGCGTTATAACAATGTTTTCGAGGGCGTCGTAATCTGTTGCATCCAGGATTTCGAAAGGCCCACTTTCCATCAGCTCCTTATCTCCTTCCCGAATATCGCTTGCTATTACTTTATGAGGTGCATATATCTGGCGCAATCGAGCAGTTAGTTCAGTTCCAATCTGCCCGCTGGCGCCAATAATGAGGATTCGTTTCTTCATAGATAGAATTAAGATCAGGGTAAATATAAGTATTCTCTTATGCATTTGTTTTAAAAAAAATATAAGTTTTATTGCCTCAACTTCCAGTATATTTGTGCTGTGATGGGCAGATTTTGTCAACTTAAATGTTTGTTATTTTTAGTTTTCCCCGGGTTACTTTTAATTGGTTGTGAGGAAACTAATACAGATATTCCACAACAGTCTGAAGAGGTGGTGGACGCTACCACTACCTTTGGGGATAGTGACAAAAAATTCCCCCTACTTATCCCTGAAGCTCAACAACAGGTTGAGAATTGGTCGGTATTCGAAGATTTTCTTTTAGAACTGAATCGCTTGAACGGGAGTAACATCAGTGAACTAAAAACTCGGACACAACGACTCGCAATGCACACCGACTCCCTGAGTAAACGTATCCCCAACGATCTGTATACAAATCCCGTTACCTCGAGGCTAATAGTCTTGAGAACCAGAATAAATCTGCTGTCGCAGGAAATAAACCGCACATTCATAGATTCTGCCACTGTAGCTGTACAAATCGATGAATTGAACCATGCAGCGACTAATTTATTGCTTCAGATCAACGAGAAGATTCAGAAGGACATGATCGACCTCGAACAGCTGGAAGCCGAACAGAAGGAACTGGAAAAGCAAAAAAGGTTTCTCGACTCGGTTTACCGGGCTGAACGCCGCGATAATAATTGAAAAGAAATGTAACAATTCGCCTTAAAAACTTACTAACTACCTGGCGTTTCAACGCCAGCTTTAATTTAATTCCACTAAAAAAATGAAAACCAACTATTTTAAATCCATACTCGCAGTTAGTGTTATAGCACTCACTGTATTTTCCTGTGCCGATAAGGAAAAGGACATGGCCACGAACGACGAAGAACAACACGGCCTGATACTGGCCAACATGGACACAACCGTAAGCCCCAGGGACGACTTTTACAACTACGTAAACGGTACCTGGATGAAAAATACCGAAATCCCTGATGATCAGGTGCGATGGGGAGGATTTATGGTATTGCGCAAAAGCACAGATCTGGACGTACTGGAGATCGTCGATGAAGCTATTGAAAGTGACAGATATGCAGACGACACCGATCAGGCTAAGGCTCTGATGATATTTCAAACGGCCCTGGATTCGGCCGCTCGTGACCAGGCGGGGATTAAACCATTAATGCCTGCACTGGAGAAGATCGAGGCAATTAAAAACATGGAAGACCTTCAAAAAGTGATCACGCAGAACCCTGCTACAATTTCTCAACCTTTTATTGGGGTAGCCGCTTTTTCAAATCCCAATAACAGCGCCATGAATTCGGCCTATGTGGTACCCGGGAACTTAGGGTTGCCGGATCGTGACTACTATCTGAATCAGGACCAGGCTTCCAAAGACATACGTAAGGATTACGTAGCGCACATTACTCGGATGCTTCAGTTCCTCGGAGATTCGGAAGAAGAAGCCAGGCAACAGGCAGAAACAATTCTCGCCTTCGAAACCAAGCTGGCAACTCCGCAACTGGACAAAGTAGCACGACGCGACTTCAGAAACTTTAATAATCCAAGATCCATGGAGCAGTTACAAGAAATGGTGCCTGCATTTAACTGGAAACAGGCAATGACAGACCTTGGAGTAAACAAGAAATTGGATACTATAATAGTCCTGGAACCTGCCTACATGAAGGAACTTCAAAGATTATTGGCAAAAGGGGAAGTTGAAAAATGGAAAACTCTTACCCGCTGGGCTACCTTGAACGAATCGGCTTCACAGCTATCGACGGAGATAGACCAGGCCAACTGGGACTTCTATCAGAAGACTTTGAAAGGAGCCAAAAAACAAAAACCGGCAAACGAGCGGGCACTTTCAGTAGTAAACAACACCGTGGGAGAAGCCCTTGGAAAACTGTATGTAGACGCTAAATTCCCTCCGGAAGCCAAGGCCAAGGCCGAATTGATGATTGAAAACATCATTGCCGCCTATAAAGATCGTATCCAGGCACTCGACTGGATGAGCGACAGCACAAAAATTAAGGCCATCCAAAAGCTGGATAAATTCACCGTGAAGATCGGCTATCCCGATAAATGGAAGGACTACTCTTCTATGCAGGTGAAACCGGGGAACACTTATTACGACAATATGGTAGCCGTAGCCGAATGGCAGATAAAAGACAACCTGGATCGTATCAATGAGCCCGTAGACAGAACCGAATGGGGGATGTCGCCACAAACCGTAAACGCTTATTTCCAGCCGTTTAACAACGAGATCGTATTCCCAGCAGCAATCCTTCAACCTCCGTTTTACGATTATAAAGCGGATGAAGCTGTTAATTACGGTGGAATAGGTGCCGTTATCGGACATGAGATCTCGCACGCCTTCGATGATAGCGGATCGCGATTCGACGGCGATGGAAATCTGGTTAACTGGTGGACAGAGAAAGACCTTGAGGAATTCACCAAACGAGGGGATAAACTGGCCGAACAGTACAGCAACATCGAGGTACTGGATAGTGTATATATCAATGGGAAGTTTACCCTTGGAGAGAATATTGGCGACCTGGGTGGAATTCTGGGCGCTTACGACGGTTTACAGCGATTCTATAAGGAAAACGGCAGACCCGGGAAGATCGATGGATTAACTCCCGAGCAGCGATTCTTTATGAGCTGGGCCACCGTTTGGAGAACCAAACAAACTGAAAAATATACCAGGGAACAGGTAAAAACCGACCCGCATTCTCCGGGACGTTACCGCGCTACTCAGCCGTTGCTGAATGTCGATGCATTCTATGAGGCCTTCGGTATTCAAGAAGGTGACCCAATGTGGCTGGCACCGGAAGAGCGAGTAAGGATCTGGTAATACCTTGATCGAAAATTTAAAAGAGCCTTCGGGCTCTTTTTTATTATAACGACTTCTTGAATGTATAATTCAGAATCTTCGAAATATTAACCGAATCCACCTGTTTAAAATTTTCGTCTTTTGCCGACCCGGAGTATTTAGGCGGATCGAGGTTTAACATGACTGCTGTTTTACTATAGTAGTCACGCTTTTTCGGATGAGCGGGCATAACTGCATTAAAAACATATCCAAATGCCCCTTGCTTGATGATTTCCGAAAGGATGCCTATGCAGTCTACCCGGTGAATCAAATTCACAGGAGCATCTCCGTTATTCAATTCTTTTCTGCCTGCCAAATATCGCACAGGCTGTCTGCTACCCCCATACAGACCTCCAAAGCGAACGATGGTGGTCTTTATTTTTTCTGAAGTAAAAAACAACTGCTCTACCTGCCGCAGTTGTTTCCCGGCCTGAGTTTCAGGTTTTGGCGATTGCATTTCATTAACGATTCCCTGGGCATCCCCGTAAACGGAAGTACTGCTTACCAGAATGACATTCTCAACATTGGATTTTTCAATTGCTGAAAGAAAATAGGTCATTTTCAAGACGTAATCGGCCCCGGTATGTTTCCTGAGACCAGGCGGAATCATTATCACCAGAAAATCTGTATTCTCAAGAAATTGATTCAGACTTCCGGAAATTCCACCCTCGGAGATTTCTATATTGAAGGCCTGATAACCACCCGCCCTCAACTTCGCTGCTTTTTCTTCTGAAGTAACCGAGCCTTTCACCTGGTACCCCAGCACTTCCAAATGCCTGGCCAGAGGTAACCCCAACCAACCCATACCCGCTATGGCAACTGTTTTACTCATTTGGTATTAATGATTCATCAATAGTGGTTGTCTCTTGTATCAGTGGAACTAGCTCATCGGTTGAAAAAGTCTGTTTGAGTACGATAGCATCGGTATTTATAAAGGGCTTAGGCATAGTGTTTACCGGGCGTTTGGTCACGGTAAATTGCGGATGGTCCATAAGGTCGAATGAATATTCAACCACCATGAACTCCATGGGTTCCATCATAGTAGTGGTAAAAGATACATTTAGTGAGTCACCATTCGACATATAGTACCTCAGCAACCGCTTGTTATATACATTGGCTAAGGCGTTTCCGTCACTATCCTGCTCTGCGGCCACCCCGTTAAACGACAAGTCCTTGTACGTATAGGTAGTATCCGCATAAATAAACAACTCGGCCAAAGGCCGTTGAGGAATTATGGTAAATGAAATTCGTTGCCCGGTAGTCGTCAGGCTATCTTCGTTTAATACTACTTTTGAAGCGGGAATATTTTTTAGTGGAGCTTTAGCGGCATAGCGATAGGAGGTATTGTATTTACTGCCGGTCGCTGAGCTGATGTAGCGGGAGGCATCCTCCGGATCCTCCCCCAGATATCCCTTCGTCCAGCTATCCAGGATGTGATCGTAGGTTACCCAATACGAGTTGCCGGTGTCGGTGTCCAGGTAATAGACAAGACTGTTCGGCTTTTGACGTTCTTCGGTAAAATCGCTTGTAGCAATGGTTTCGATCAAAAATCCGATGGCCACAATAAAACAGGCGGAGGCGACTAATCGCTTCAAACGAAAAAATCCGATAACTGGATACAGCAAACCGAAAAGTAACACTGTAAACACACAACTTATAAACACGTGATCCGACCCCAATCCCACGGGGAAAAACTGTATCAAAGGAGCAAAAAGGAAAAGGGCGGGTGCGGCGAGCAGGGCCAGAATTATCAAGTTAGGACGTTCCCGGAAAATTAGCAACCATAAGCTTATAAGTCCGAAAAACACGGGAATTATAAAATAACCCGCTCCCTTGATCACAACAAAGACAAGGACATTGATAAGCATCCATATGGTAAGAGGCGCTACATACATACCGGCCACCGCCTGCTTCCTGCCAAACTTACGGTATACGAGAAAGGTGATGGCGAGACTGAGAAATACAAAGAAGGCTATATAACTGTGGCCGTTGTACTTAAACCCGTGTTGGATCTCGTGGTATTCCGGATAGACGGCCATAATGAGCTTCCATCCAAAAAATCCCAGTACACCACAGCTTAGAAGGGCAATCAGGAAAGCCAGAAATCCTTTTCCAACCGAGCGTAGGGAGATTCTGTGTTTTGCAATTCCATAAAAAGTGAATCCGACAAAAAGTAAAAGCGCTATGAGTAGCATAGGCAGTATCCAGGAAAAGGGATAGCTTATCATTTTTATCAGCGGAGTATTCACATACACATAGTCTTCACCCGATTTTAAGCTGGTGAGATCGGCATCGGCAAAGTAGTGAAGGAGCGGCAGCAGGTAACTGCCCTGGTGTTCCAAGGTTTCTATGTCGAGGTTTTCAACGGTGTCGTTAGCCGTGTGGTAATCGAAGTGATCATCGATAAAGGCAAAGAAAAAGCTATCTATATCTCCTTCTTCCCTAAAGACCGTGGAATCGGTATCGTTTGGGAGCATTTTGTAAATGCTGTACATAAGCGAGGAGGCTACCGGGTATTCCGGGTCGGCTTCGATAAATGCTTTTATGAGGTTCTTATTGCCACCATTGGTCTCGAGGATCATATTACTGGGGCCGCCACTGCCCCTGGCTTCGAAATTAAGGACCAGGCCTACATCCCTGGCCCATGGATGTTCTTTAACAAACAAAGCCGCGCCATCCAGCCCAATTTCTTCTGCATCTGTGAACAACACTATGATATCATTTAGCGGGGTTTTGCCCGATGCCCTGTATGCCCTGAGACTTTCTAAAATGGTAACGATCCCGCTTCCGGCATCGCTGGCGCCCGGAGATGGTACTTTGGCACTGTCGTAATGTGATAGGAGCAGCAAGGCTTTTCCGCTTCCGGTACCTTTCAGGCGAGCCATAATGTTAATGGGTTGATCGAGGTTATATCCTGCCGGATAATACACCGAAGAATCCCCTTCTTCAACCTTAGCCCAGTTCAGGGAAGAAACATATCCCTTCTGAGTTTCAACTTCAAGTCCGGATTTTTCAAGTTCCGATACCAGGTATTCCCGTACTCTGGTGTGTTCTGCATTGGCATGGTAATGCGGGGCTTTGCTTATTTCCCTTAAGGGTACGAGGGCGCGTTCGGTTGAGAACTCTGTCTGGGGAGTAGTTGCCGGACTGCCTTTTCGCGGCATCAGGCTAAAAAAACTGTAGTAAGTAAGCCCGCAAATCAATAAAAAGGCTATAAAAGCGGAGAGATGTTTCATTCAGAATGATTTTCAGATAAATGTACGATTTTTAGTCAAAGGGCCGGGAACGCCTCAAGTTCGGTGAATTTTATTATATTTAGTTAAACAAACAAAACCTAACAGCATGGGGATTAAAAGTTATATAGGGAAAAGAGCCAAACCCACTAAAGGCACAGCCCAAAATATTAAGGTATCGGATTATATGACGAGAAACCTGATTACTTTCAGACCTGAACAGACAGTGTTGGAGGTTATGGATACCCTTATAAAGAAAAAGATCTCGGGAGGACCGGTGGTAAACGAGAAATACGAATTAATTGGAATTATCTCTGAAGGCGATTGTATGAAGCAGATTAGCGAAAGCAGGTATTATAACCATCCCATGGAAGATATCAAAGTGGAGCAACACATGATCCGAAATGTCGACACCATCGACGGCGACATGAATGTGTTCGATGCTGCAAACAAATTCCTTGAATCCCGGCATCGCCGTTTTCCAATCATTCAGGACGGAAAACTGGTTGGGCAGATCAGTCAAAGGGACGTGCTCAAGGCCGCACTACAGTTAAAAGGACGAAATTGGAAATAAGTCCCTCAATCGGAGCCTCTTTTTACTAATAAGATCCATTCATTATCCAATTGAAGGTACCCTTGGTCGTATACATAGTTGTAAACAGAATCTGTCTGGGTAGTGTACTGACTGGTAATAAGCTCGAAGTTGAACCCATGTTGCAGTAGTTCGTCTCTCCTGGTTTTGGTCTTATCCTTAACATTTAGTTTTTCAAGGATCCTGTAGTTTTTCCTGAGTCGGTTATTGATGTTCCTTACCAGCTTCTTACTATCCTTGTTGAGGGCGTTGTTGTAAGCATTGCGACATCCATCGCCACAAAATTTCTTATCGGCGCGACCAATTATTCGGTCGCCGCATACCGGACAACTGCGTTCCATAATACAATATTATTTGGCGGGAGTATCGACTGCCTCCTTCTCTTTTGTGAGATGGAACCTGTATATAGCTTCAAATTTAAGAAATATTCCGCCGTTTAACGAAGGGTTTAATTGGGTGCGGTCATCGCCGAAACTAAAAGCCGACAGTCCGAGATCGATTTCTTCCCCCTGGCGGTACATCTCGAAGTTATTACTCGAATAGCCCAACTTGGCTCTCAACAATACACTTTTCCGAAGCACATTGAATTGAAGATAGCCGGAAAATTCCAGGGAACTCAGGTCTGCGTATAGCGGAGAGGCAGACTCCTTCGTGATATTAAAACTACGTCCTATTCCCACATAGTCAAGGCCGACGGTTGTAATTCCCAGGCAATAATTAATATCGGCAACGATAGGAAGGGACATATCCATCTCGAAACGATGGTTCTCACTTAAATAATACCAGCCAACAATAGGGGTGGCAAATATTCCAAAAGCTTCCTGGGATGCATAGGCTCCGAACCGATAAGTAAGGTTTTCTTTCTTCTGTAATTTCAGCAGGGCAAATCCACCAAAGTAAAAGTCGTCCGCAGAAATATTTTCGTAATCTGAAGCTATCTTGGGCAGCAGTACGACAGTGGTACTCCATCGTTCATCCAGTGTAGATGCCAGGCCAATCTTAAAGGCGGTGCTGTATAAGCTGGTAAATTCATCATTGGGAAACAGCTGCAGGTTATTACGACTAAACGACAAACCGGTTATAATGGCGTGATTTTCGTTTAGTACAAGTGGAATGGTTAGGTCTGCTTCGAACGATTTTACATAGGTGCTGCTGTCGGTGCCTTCGAATTCGTTATTAAACGTTTGCCCGTATCCTATTCTCAACAGGTCTACGTATTCCTGAGCCTGCGCAAATAATGGAATAAACAGCAGTAAAAAGAATAAGTTCTTCAATCGATTGGTGCTTGTTTGAGTTAAAGATAGAACTTTTTGGAGATAGATTGAACTGTAGTTGCTTACAGTAGAATTTTTATCCAAAATTCCGTATTTTCGCAGCCTTAATGAAAGGCATACGTTAATGAGCAAGAATTTTAAGGAATATAAAGGCCTCGACCTTCCTAAACTAGGTGAAGAAATACTCGATTATTGGAAATCTGAAAAGATATTCGAAGAGAGTATCGCCATTCGTGAAGGGGCAGAACCATTTGTATTCTTTGAAGGTCCGCCATCTGCGAACGGACTGCCGGGTATACATCATGTGATGGCCCGCGCTATCAAGGATATCTTTTGTCGGTATAAAACTCAGAAAGGATTTAAAGTAGACCGCAAAGCGGGCTGGGATACTCATGGTTTGCCTATTGAACTGGGTGTTGAAAAGGAACTTGGAATAACCAAGGAAGATATCGGCACTAAGATTTCCGTGGAAGACTATAACGCGGCTTGTAAAAAGGCCGTTATGCGCTATACCGATGTTTGGAACAAGGTAACCGAACGTTACGGGTATTGGGTGGATATGAGCGACCCCTATATCACCTATAAGCCGAAGTACATGGAGACGGTGTGGTGGATACTGAAAGAGATTTACAATAAAGACCTGCTCTATAAGGGATATACAATACAACCTTATTCGCCCAAGGCCGGAACGGGCTTGAGTTCGCATGAACTCAATCAGCCGGGCACCTACCAGGACGTTACAGATACTACCGTGGTAGCGCAGTTTAAAGCCGTTGCCAACTCCCTGCCCGGAATCTTAAGAGGTTACGGCGATATTCATTTCCTGGCCTGGACCACCACTCCCTGGACTCTCCCAAGCAACACCGCCCTTACCGTTGGTCCGAAGATCGACTATGTATTGGTAAGAACCTTTAATCAATATACTTTCAAACCTATAAATGTGGTGCTTGCGAAAAATCTGGTAGCCACACAATTCGCAACCAAATACGAAGCGGTCGAATCTACGGAAGAGCTGAGCAGTTATCAGCAAGGAGACAAGAAGATACCGTACTATGTAGAAAAGTCCTTCAAAGGCGCTCAGCTGGAAGAAATTAAATACGAACAATTATTGCCTTATGCGCTTCCAAACGATAATCCGGAGAATGCATTCAGGGTAATCACAGGCGATTTCGTAACTACGGAAGACGGTACAGGGATCGTTCATACTGCGCCTACTTTTGGAGCCGATGATGCTAAAGTAGCGAGAGAAGCCGTGCCTGAAGTACCGCCATTACTGGTGAAAGATGACAATGGTAACCTGGTGCCACTGGTCGATCTCCAGGGACGCTTCCGTCCTGAAATGGGTGAATTTGCCGGAAAATATGTGAAGAACGAATATTATGACGAGGCGGAGATTCCCGAGAAGAGCGTTGATGTGGAATTGGCCATTAAATTAAAAACCGAGAACAAGGCCTTTAAGGTCGAAAAATATGTTCACAGCTATCCAAATTGCTGGCGAACCGATAAGCCAATTCTCTATTATCCTCTGGATTCATGGTTTATCAAGGTAACCGATTTTAAGGATCGTATGTTTCAACTCAATGAAACTATTAACTGGAAACCAAAGGCAACCGGGGAAGGACGATTTGGAAACTGGCTTGCCAATGCAAACGACTGGAATCTTTCTCGATCGCGATACTGGGGAATACCCTTGCCGATCTGGCGAACCGACGATGGCAGAGAAGCCAAATGTATAGGCAGTATTGCCGAATTAAAACAGGAGATGCAAAAAGCTGTGGAAGCCGGCTTAATGAAGGAGGATATCTTTAAAGACTTCGAAATTGGCGATTTTTCCGAAACGAATTACGACAAAGTAGACCTTCACAAAAACATTGTTGACGAGATCATTCTTGTGTCTAATTCAGGGGCACCTATGAAAAGAGAGGCCGATCTTATCGACGTATGGTTCGACAGCGGGAGTATGCCTTATGCGCAATGGCATTATCCCTTCGAGAACAAGGAAAAAGTAGAGGAAACCTGGCGCAAAGCCGATTTTATAGCCGAAGGCGTGGATCAAACCCGTGGGTGGTTCTATACCTTACACGCCATCGCTACCATGCTTTTCGACGATGTGGCCTATAAGAATGTGGTGAGCAACGGACTGGTACTCGACAAGAACGGGCAGAAAATGTCGAAACGTCTTGGAAATGCAGTCGATCCGTTTGAAACTCTTGAGCAATACGGCCCGGATGCTACCAGGTGGTATATGATAAGCAATGCCAATCCCTGGGATAACCTGAAATTCGACAGTGATGGAATTGCAGAGGTTCGTAATAAGTTCTTCGGAACCCTGTACAATACCTATAGTTTTTTCAGCCTGTACGCCAATTTGGATCAGTTTAACTATTCCGAGGCGGAAATCCCACTGGAGCAGCGTCCCGAGATAGACCGATGGATACTTTCAGAACTTCACACCCTGATTGCCAGGGTGGATCTGGCCTATTCGGTATACGAGCCAACACGAGCAGCCCGAGCGATTTCTGAATTCGTGCAGGAAAACCTGAGTAACTGGTTTGTACGCCTCAGCCGCAGACGTTTCTGGAAGGGATCCTACGGCGACGACAAGATTTCGGCCTACCAGACACTTTACAGTTGTTTACTTACCGTTGCCAAGCTTGGAGCTCCCATTGCACCATTCTTTATGGACCGTCTTTACAGGGATCTTACGAAAGGTGTTGATAAAGAAACCGTTAACTCTGTTCATTTAAGCGATTTCCCCCTTTCCTTGCCCACCTATATCGACAAAGAACTGGAACGAAAAATGCAGCGTGCACAGACAATAAGTTCCCTGGTTTTATCGTTACGTCAACGCGAAAAGATCAAGGTTAGACAGCCCTTGCAAAAAATAATGATCCCGGTGCTGGGTGCTTCTGAAAAAGCGGCGATATCGGCGGTATCCGATCTTATTAAGTCGGAAGTGAATGTAAAGGAAGTGGAGTTAATAGATGAGGGATCAGGCATACTGGTAAAACAGATCAAACCCGATTTTGCTAAATTAGGGCCTCGATTCGGGAAGGATATGAAAGCTGTTACTCAGGCCATTATGAAGTTTGGTCAGGAGGAAATAGGGAAATTGGAAAAAGAGGGTGAAATATCGGTGTTAATTAATGAAAAAAACACTAAATTAACCCTTGATGATGTAATAATCAGCTCCCAGGATATCGAGGGCTGGCTGGTAGCAAGCGATGATGGAATCACGGTTGCACTCGATATTACCATCACCCCAAAACTCAAGAATGAAGGGATCGCCAGAGAATTGGTTAACCGCATTCAAAACTTGCGAAAAGATTCAGGTTTCGAAGTCACAGACCGGGTTGATGTAACGCTTCAGTTCGATGCGCAACTGCAACGGGCGGTGGACGAGAATTTAGATTATATAAAAGAAGAAACCTTAACGGAAGAATTACAGTTTGAAACCGAACTAGCGAGCGGTATGGAAATTGCTTTCGATGAGGTAACAACCAGACTTAAAATAGAAAAACATTAAAAGATATGGCCGAAGATAACAGAACGCGGTATAGCGATAAGGAACTTGAGGAATTCAAGGCCCTTATACAGGAAAAGATCGTAAAAGCGAAAGAGCAACTCGAGTTGATAGAGAGCGCCTATAAGAACGACAGCAACAATGGCACTGATGATACATCGCCTACTTTTAAAGCTTTCGATGAAGGCAGCGAAGTGATGAGTAAGGAAACTTCCTCACAATTGGCAATCCGACAGGAAAAATTCATCAGAGACTTGAAAAATGCCCTTATCAGGATCGAGAACAAGACCTATGGAGTTTGTCGCGTAACGGGTAAACTCATTAACCCCGAACGCTTGAAACTCGTACCTCATGCAACTCTTAGTATAGAAGCAAAGAATATGCAGAAATAGGGACTTTGGCGATATGAGATATTAAAAAAGCCCCATTCACATGGGGCTTTCTAATTGAGTAGATTTTTTTTTAAAATCGAATGGTGAATGTAGAACCCTTGTCCACTTCACTTTTAACTGTAATGCTTCCCTGAAGCGACTCTATCTTATTTTTGATCAGGAAGAGACCAACCCCTTCGGCATCTTTGTTTGTGTGGAATGTCTGGTATATATTAAAGATTCTATTGCCGTTTTTCTCCAGGTCGATCCCAAGCCCGTTGTCCTTTACCATTAAACAGACCTGTCCGCCTTCACTGTAGGTATAGATTTCGATAACCGGCTTCCGTTCGGGATGGCTGTATTTAAGTGCATTTGAAAGAAGGTGATACAAGATGTCTTCCATGTAGGAAGGAATGTATTTTATTTTAGAGACTTCAGAAAAATCGGAGAATATCTCTGCCTGTACCTCTGAACTTTGTTGGTGTAAGAAGGATTTTACATGATCGAACACCTTTTCAAACTTCACCGTCTCCTGTTTTTCGTGAAGTCGGCTCCTGTGAATAGCGTCGAACTCCGTAAGATGTTCTATTGTGGAACAAATGCTTTCGGAGATTTCGGAAAGCCCCTGGCATAACTCTTGTTTTTCCACCTCATTTTCACTGCTCTTGTAAAGATCCAGAGTCATTCTCAGGTTACTCGCATGCGATCGTAAACTATGGGTGATGATATTTGCGAAATTATTGAGCTTGGAACTTTGTGATTCAAGCATTTTGAGTGAACGCGTAAGCTCAAGTTCCTTTCTTTTTTCTTCTGTAATATCCTGAAATACCCCTTTTACGCCAATTACCTCACGATTTTGGTTGAATACAGGTTTTCCCACGATCTTCGCCCAGAATTCCTTGCGTTTGTAGTTACGCATCTTAACGATGGTTGAAAATGGATTTCCTTCTGAACATTCAATAAAAACATCAGTTAACTTTTCCTGATGTTCATCGGCAAAAAAATTGATGGCATTGCGCAGGCTAAGCCGGTATTCAGCCGGCGTTTCTAGTAGGCGCCTTGCTTCGGAATCTATATAACTCTTCTTCTTTTGAAAATTCACACTCCAGCCGCCAATTCCCGATAACCGCGCAATTTCTCTATAGTGAAAATTTATTAAGTCCTTGTCTGCGGGGGCTGAAGGAGTATTATCGTTTCGCAAGAAAATATTACTTCTCTTTTGCGCCAAAAAGTTCATTCAATAGGATTTAGGGCCGAAATATACCAAAAAATTCTTAATTGTAGGATAATTCGGTCAAAATCACAGAAGATTTTAAAATCTAATCAAAGGGGTAAAAGCTAAGGTTGCGCACAAGCCAGTAGAGCAGGGCTATAGCAAAGTAACCATAAATGAACGTTTTGCTGTAAAATAGTTTAACGCGTTGAGCACTGTCGTAAATATAGTTATAAACTTTAATTCCAATACCGTAAATAATCAAGGGCAGGGAGACTATTAATAAAGGGTTTAAACTGAATGCCAACGGCAGATTGCCATGTAATAACTGATGCATAGCCCGTTGAGAACCACAGCCGGGGCAATTATATCCCGTGGTATATCGAAAGGGGCAGGGCAGAAACAAGGAGTTTCCGGCCGGATTGTAGAAATAATATATGGTAAGAACACCCCCGAGCACCGCTGCAGCGAGGGTGATTATCAGTAATTTTTTAGAACGCACTTCCCAATACTCCTGCAACCATAAGAATTATATATAGTATCCAGAAAACGCCACCTATTACCATACCCCAAATGGCGTATTTCTTAGCGTCATCGGCAGCCTTTTGAGCTCCGGCCTGATCGCCGGACATCCATAGTTCTTTTACTTTGGTCGATTTGATAATTGCCACGATCCCCAGGGGTAAACAGCATATAACGGTAGTTATAATGGCCCATACTAGATTGTTGTCCGGAGGACTCCCGGCCGGCATGTTTGATGTTTCCATAATTTCAATTAATTGGTTGTTAATTATCTATAAATATAAGTCAGAATTTTTAAAACGATAAATCTTTTTGGGGGTTATACAGAAATCGAGTGGAATATCAGTGGTTTCATTCAAGATGCTCTGCTCGGCTTGGAAGAAGGACAGGCCTATTTTTATGGAATCATCGCGACATTGTTCCAGGAAGCGATCGTAGAACCCCTTTCCGTAGCCAATTCTATTTCCTTTTAGATCGAATGCCAGCAAGGGGATAAAGATTACATCCAGAGTATTGGAAGGCACTTCAAGGCCGGCTTGGGGTTCGGGAATTCCATAGGTGGATACAGTGATGCTGGTGTTTTCCTGCAATAACACATGAGTCATTCCCAGATTACTGAAATCCGCCCGCGAAATCACTATACTCTTGTCTTTTCCCTGAAGTATGTGAAGAAGATATTCGGTGTTAACTTCCGTTTTATCTTTTATCGGCAGAAATATATGATAGTAGTCCTTGTCCCAAATTGCCAAATCCAGGCATCTGTTGGCTATTTGAAGACTGAGATCCTCCACCTCTTCCGCCGATAGTGCGCTGCGAAGCTGTTTGTATTTTTTTCTCAGAGCCGATTTCTCCATTAAACCACTATTGTTGAGATATGGAAGAGCGCATCTCCCTGATAAACCAGTGGAGATTCATTTACATTAAAGACATAACCGTCGTGTTTTGCCTTTATCCAATAGTGAACCTTGCCATATGGGTCTGTTATATGGCCTATTACGTCCCTTTGGTTAACAAAACTGCCCACTTTAACGGCAGATTTGAACATACCCGACGCCTGGGCGCGAACCCAACTGCTCTTGGTAATGGTAACCGAGTTCTTTTTAGGCTGGGACACTTTAAAAGTTGATCGAAGCATACCAAAATGTGCCAACACCCGTTTAGAGCCATTTACCCCGGTGTTACTTATCACGGTATCTATTGAGTTAGACTTGCCCCCTTCAAACAACAACATCGGCACTCCTTTGGCTTTACAGGAACTGCGAAAGGACTTCTTTAAGTTCTTCGCCTGAAGGATAAAAGGGGCGTTAAAGATTTCTGCCAATCTGGTAAGTTCTTTGTTCCCCTTTTCTATCCGGATGTGAGGTGCATTAAACCTGCTGGAACCGCCGGTGTGAAAATCCAGACAATAATCCACATGTGGAATAATATGGTTCATGATCTTATAAGCCACCCTGGCAGCCAGGGAACCGGTTTTACTTCCCGGAAAGGCCCTGTTGAGGTCCCGCCCGTCGGGAAACTCCCGTACTTTTTGAATAAATCCGAAAATATTGATGATGGGGATACAAATTATAGTACCGATCTTTGGCTTATTGATGCCCTTGGAAATAAGTTGACGAACGATCTCCACCCCGTTCACCTCATCTCCGTGTATGCCGGCAGTAAAGAGTATGGTAGGGCCCTCGTACATGGAACGTTCCACGATCATGGGAACATCTATAGGGGTGTTGGTATGTAACTTGGCAAAGCTGAAGTTAAGCTCCCTGGAGGCCCCGGGAGGTATAATTTCTCCGAATATTTTAAGGTTCTTTGCTTTCTGTTTTTTCATCGCCTGTTGTTTCGCTCAATATAACTGATTATCTTGGAAGATATAGACAAGCCGGTAGTGGTTTCAATACCCTCCAGGCCGGGGGTTGAATTCACTTCAAGCACTAATGGGCCGTTGTCCGACTGAAGAATATCAACCCCGCAAACCCCCATTCGTAAGGCTTTTGCAGCCCTCAACGCAGCATTCTCTTCCTGATAAGTAAGCTTTACCAGATCGGACGACCCGCCTCGGTGAAGATTCGACCGAAAGTCGTCCGCCTTGCTTTGTCGTTTCATAGCTGCTACCACCTGGCCGTCGACCACAATTATCCTAAGATCAGAGCCACGGCTTTCCGAAATATATTCCTGCACCACAAAACGAACCCCAGCTGTAAGAAGGGTTTCAATGGTGGAAAAGGCAGACTGATAAGTTTCAGCCAGAATCACTCCATGCCCGTGGGTGCCCTGAAGAATTTTAATAATATAGGGCGGATCTCCGAAAAGGTCCAGTAATGCCTCCACATCAGTTATGTTTCCTAAAACGGTTTTGGGAACCGGAACCTTGGCATGCGACAAAACCTGGAAACAGGTCCATTTGTTGCGTGATTTAAGAATGGATTCGGCTTTTACCACGCAAAAAACACCCATCCCCTGAAAATGACGCACCAGAGAAGTACCAAAATAGGTGTTCGATGCGCCGATTCGCGGGATTACCGCATCGAATTCTTCCAAAACTTCATCATCGTAGTAAAGTACAGATTTTCCGTCTTCAATGGATTGCACACATCTTGTGGGATCTATAACCTCTATCGAATGATTTCTCGCCCTTCCTGCCTTCAGCAAACTTTGAGTAGAATAGAGATTCTCCCCACGAGATAAAATAGCAATATTCATCAGAGATAATTAGTTACTGCAATTTAGTAAAAAAGACGTAGCAGCCAATTCCAGGCCTTCGTTTATCAATCCTGCCAAATTCAGGGGTGGATAGCGATGAAATTTTTAAAACATAAAGTATCTTTGAGTCTATGGCCGATGCTCCAGTAAAACTTCAAATCTCAACCCTGCCCGAGGCTCCCGGAGTTTACCAGTACTACGGGAAAGAAGGTAAATTACTCTATGTGGGAAAGGCGATCAATCTCAAAAAGCGCGTAGCATCCTATTTTACAAAACAGCACGATAATGCCCGTACCCGCCTGCTGGTTAAAAAGATTGAGGAGATAAGGCACATCGTTGTGGCCACCGAAACAGACGCCCTGCTTCTGGAGAACAATCTCATTAAGAAGTATCAGCCCCGTTATAACGTAATGCTAAAGGACGATAAGACCTATCCGTGGATATGCATTAAGAACGAACGATTCCCCAGGGTGTTTTCAACCAGAAAAATGATCAGGGATGGGAGCGAATACTTCGGACCATACACAAATATGCGAACCGTACATACCCTGCTGGACCTTATCAGGGGGTTGTACCAGTTGAGGACCTGTAACTATGACCTTTCAGAAGAAAAAATACGTGCCGGAAAATACAAGGTCTGCCTGGAATACCACCTTGAAAATTGCCAGGGACCCTGTGAAGGCTTACAAACGGAAGCCGAGTATCATGAGAACATAAATGCTATTCGGAACATACTAAAGGGAAACTTTAAAGATTCACTGCTGCGATTCAGAAAACAGATGAAAGAAATGGCAGAGAACCTTCAGTTCGAAGATGCGCAGCGAGTAAAAGAAAAGATAGATGTGTTGGAGAATTACCAGGCCAAATCCACCGTAGTGAATCCAAAGATCAACAATGTAGACGTTTTTACCATCGTTTCGGATGAAAGCTATGCCTATATTAATTTTCTGCAGATTTCCTTCGGAAGTATTATCCGCTCCCACACCCTTGAACTGAAGAAAAAACTGGAAGAACCCGATGAGGAATTGCTGGAACTGGCTGCGCTGGAACTCAGGAAACGCTTTAACTCGAACTCCAGGGAGATCTATGTGCCGTTTCCCATAAAAACGGAAGAGGGAGTAAAAGTTACCGTTCCGAAACTGGGCGATAAAAAGAAAATTCTCGACCTGTCCGAACGCAATGCCAAATACTTTCGGATGGAAAAGTTCAAACAGGCGAAGATCGTCGACCCGGACAGGCATGAAAAGAGAATTATGGCACAAATGAAGAAGGATCTTCGGTTAACGTCCGAACCCAGGCATATAGAGTGTTTCGACAATAGTAATATACAGGGGTCTAACCCGGTTGCGGCCTGCGTGGTCTTCAGAAACGGAAAACCCAGTAAAAAAGAATATCGTAAATTCAATATTAAAACAGTTGAAGGCCCGGATGATTACGCTTCCATGGCCGAAGTGGTATACAGGCGTTACAAAAGAATGCTGGATGAGGAGCAACCTTTGCCCCAACTCATCATCATAGATGGGGGGAAGGGGCAATTGTCTTCAGCGTTGAAAAGCCTGGAAAAATTAGACCTTCGCGGCAAGATCGCAATAGTGGGGATCGCCAAAAGACTGGAAGAATTGTTCTATCCCGACGATCCCATCCCGTTGTATCTGGACAAGAAATCGGAAACTCTGAAGGTAATTCAGCAATTGAGAAATGAAGCCCACCGCTTCGGAATATCCTTTCACCGGGATAAGCGCAGCAAGGAGGCTCTCAATACAGAACTAGAGTCAATCCCCGGAATTGGAGAGAAAACAGTAATCCAATTGCTAAAGCATTTTAAGAGTACAAAGCGAATAGCAGCCGCAAGCTTCGATCAGCTGGAACAGGTGGTTGGAGCAAACCGTGCAAAAAAGATAATTACACATTACCGGCATTCTCAATGAGAAAACTAATATTTCTAATCTGTATAAGTTGCACGGTTTCGGTTCTTTCCCAGGAACAGCAAACCGAGGATCTTAAAGTGGGCCTGGTTTTAAGTGGCGGTGGGGCTAAGGGGCTTGCCCATATTGGGGCCCTGAAGATCATTGAAGAGGCCGGGGTACGGATCGATTATATAGGAGGAACCAGCATGGGGGCCATCATTGGCGGACTCTATGCCAGCGGCTATACCCCAAAACAACTGGATTCCATTTTCGATCAGCTCGATTTCGATGTGCTTATCCAGGATGATATCCCGCGAAGTGCCAAAACCTTTTATGAAAAGAACGAATCGGATAAATATGCGGTGACTCTCCCATTCGACGGGCTGAAGGTTGGCTTCCCCTCCGGGCTTTCGAAAGGACAGAATGTATATAATCTCTTCTCCAAACTTACCTCCCATGTAAACGATGTGGACGATTTTGCAGAACTACCCATCCCATTCTTTTGCATGGCAACAAATGTAGAAACCGGTAAAGAAGTAGTTCTGGATAAAGGCTACTTACCTCAGGCTATTTCGGCCAGCGGGGCCCTGCCATCCATTTTCAGTCCGGTGATCATCGACGACAAGGTACTGGTGGACGGAGGCGTTACCAACAACTATCCCGTCGACAGGCTGAAACGTCTTGGAATGGATATAATTATAGGGGTGGATGTGCAGGATTCCCTGAAATCCAAGCAGGATCTGCAATCGGCACTTGCCGTGATCGTACAGATCAATAATTTCAGGACCATTAACGATATGATCGAAAAGCGAAAGAAGACAGATATCTATATCAACCCCGATATAAGCGGCTTTAGCGTGGTTTCATTCGACCTTGGTCGAAAGATCATAGATGCAGGGGAAAAGGAAACCCTGAAGGTAATGGACGAGCTGAAAGCGGTAGCCGCTCGTCAAATTGAAAAAGCTCGCCCCCCTGCGAGCATCAGTTCGCAGGAAACCATTTTCGTGGAAAATGTTGAAATTGTCGGAAATGAAAATTACACCCGCTCTTATGTGCTGGGAAAATTAAAGCTCAAGATCCCCGACAGTATCTCGTATAAATTACTCAATGAGGGTATTAATAACCTCAGCGCCACAGGAAATTTTCTCGACATTAATTACAGGTTCATCGAAGGGGATGACGGGAACTATGTAATTAAGTTCGACCTTATTGAAAGCGATGTCCGTACCCTGTTGAGACTAGGGGCACATTACGACGATCTGTATCGCACGGCAGCATTGATCAATGTAACGCGAAAGCGCTTGTTCACCAATAACGATATAGCTTCTTTCGACTTCATCGTGGGAGATAATATCAGGTATAATTTCAATTATTATATCGACAAAGGATATTATTGGAGTATCGGCCTGAATTCCCGGTATAATTTCTTCGAGAAGAATGTACAGATCGATTTTCTAATTCCCGAAACGATCTCGGAACCCAGTGTTCCTCTAAACGAACTTCAGCTGAAGTACGGCGACCTTACGAACCAGATCTACCTCGAAACACTTTTTAGGAGGTCATTCCTTCTGGGAGCCGGAATAGAACATAAATGGCTTCGATACCTGTCGAGGACAATAGGGATTGACGACGACAACAAGCCCGGAACTATTTTCGAAGATACCAACTATATGAGTACTTACGGATATCTCAGGTACGATACGTACGACGACAGTTTCTTTCCCTCACATGGCTTGTTCTTCGATGGCGATTTTCACTTCTACCTATTTGCCCATGGTACAAACAGGGACTTTGAGGAGTTTTCCATCGCTAAAGCAAAACTTGGCTATGCTACAACCCTGCTGAAAAATGTTACCGCCAATATTTCAACCGAAGGCGGGTTCAAAATCGGAGGTAAGAATACCCGGTCTCTCGATTTTTTCCTGGGAGGTTACGGCTTTCAGGAATTGAACAATATTATCCCCTTTATGGGATATGAAGCGCTTAGCCTTAGAGGCGATACCTACCTGAAGGCAACGCTTACCCTGGACTACGAGCTAATTAAGAACAATCACATCAATATAAGCGCAAATATTGCGAATGTGGGCGATGCGCTTTTCGAAAATCGTGAATGGATAGATTCCATAGATTATTCGGGCTTTGCCATTGGCTATGGGATGGAGACCTTTCTGGGGCCGCTTCAGCTGAAATACGCCTATTCACCGGAGTTCGACCAGGGAGAATGGCATGTTAGTGCCGGCTTTGGTTTTTAGCCTGTTATTCCTGCAGAAACACTAATTTTTTCCGATATTTGTATAAGAAAATCACGCTTTTATGCCTTTTTATCACACCTTAGGAAAAATACCGCCCAAACGGCATACCCAGTTTCGGAAGCCGGATGGCAGTTTATACTATGAGCAGTTGTTCGGAACCATCGGTTTCGACGGTATGTATTCGAATATGTACCACGAACAACGCCCCACCCAGGTTAAGGAAATAAAAAAGCAATACAGCGTGGCCCCAAAAATTGCACGGGCAAATAATATTCAGTCCTTCCGATTCAGGGGATTTCAGGTGAAACCCGAAAAAGACTATCTGCAGAGTAGAAAGATCATCCTCACCAATAGCGACTGCAGCATTATACTCGCCGCCCCGCAACAGTCGCAAACCGATTATTTCTACAAGAACACAGATGCAGACGAATTGATATTCGTGCATAAAGGCAGTGGCACGCTTCGTACCATCCTCGGCAACCTCGACTTTAAATACGGTGACTACCTGTTGGTTCCAAGGGGCGTAATTTATAAGATAGAATTCGATAATGAGGACAACCGACTGTTTATCGTTGAATCACGCCGGCCCATCTACACCCCCAAGCGCTACAGGAATTGGTTCGGGCAATTGCTGGAACATTCGCCGTTTTGCGAACGCGATATCAGAAAGCCGGAGAAACTCGAGACCCATAAGGATACAGGCGAATTTTTAATCAAAGTAAAAAAACAGGACGACATTATCGAGATGGTGTACGCAGCACATCCTTTCGATGTGGTTGGATACGACGGGTATAACTACCCCTATGCATTTTCTATTCACGATTTCGAACCAATTACCGGCCGTATACACCAACCTCCGCCGGTGCATCAGACATTCGAGACCGATGCCTTTGTGGTTTGCAGTTTTGTGCCCAGGATATACGACTATCACCCGGATAGCATCCCGGCACCCTACAACCACAGTAACATCGATAGTGATGAAGTGCTGTACTACGTAGACGGCGATTTTATGAGCAGGAACGATGTAGATGCCGGCCACATTTCACTGCATCCGGCAGGAATTCCTCACGGGCCGCATCCCGGAGCCACCGAACGCAGTATAGGAAAAGTAAAAACCGATGAATTGGCAGTAATGGTCGATACCTTTAAACCCCTGAAGGTCACCGAAGATGCCTTAAAGATTGCAGATGAAACCTACTTCCGGTCATGGCTGGAAGATGAATAATTTGGAGCTATTTCCTGCTGTCCGCTGTATCTCTGTAGTAGTCGTAAAGCGAGCTTCGCTCTGCTTTATCGGCACTACAGAGGATGCCGCTGCCATCAGGGCTAAAAAATAAACTAGATATGAGTAAAGATGTAAAATCAGTAGATTACGGATTAGAAAAGATATTCGAAGGAGCAGAAGATTTTCTTCCCTTGCTAGGAACCGATTACGTAGAATTCTATGTGGGTAATGCCAAACAATCGGCCCATTTTTATAAAACGGCCTTTGGCTTCCAGTCGTATGCCTATAAAGGACTGGAAACCGGATCCAAGGATGAGGTTAGTTATGTGTTAAAGCAGGATAAAATACGCCTCGTATTAACCACGCCTTTAAATAGTAAATCGCCAATCAACGACCATATCGTAAAACACGGTGATGGCGTGAAAGTGATCGCTCTTTGGGTGGACGACGCAAGGTCGGCTTACGAAGAAACGACCAAACGCGGAGCCCGTTCCTACATGGAACCAAAGGTAGAGAAGGATGAGCACGGGGAAGTAGTTCGTGCCGGAATTTACACCTATGGCGAGACCGTCCATATGTTTGTGGAGCGAAAGAACTACAAGGGAGTATTCCTTCCCGGCTTTAGAAAATGGGAATCGGATTACAACCCCGAACCCACAGGATTAAAATACATAGACCACATGGTAGGGAATGTAGGCTGGGGCCAAATGAATACATGGGTGAAGTGGTACGAAGATGTGATGGGGTTTGTGAATTTCCTCTCCTTCGACGATAAACAGATTCATACAGAGTATTCGGCACTTATGAGTAAAGTGATGAGCAATGGGAACGGCCGAATAAAATTTCCCATAAATGAGCCCGCCAAGGGAATAAAGCGTTCTCAGATAGAAGAGTATCTCGATTTTTACGAGGGCGCAGGGGTTCAGCACCTGGCCGTTGCAACGGACGACATTATAAAAACCGTCTCACAACTAAAAGCCAGGGGTGTGGAGTTTTTACCTCCTCCTCCTCAATCATACTACGACGATATCCCAAGACGTCTGGGATCTCATATGGATGTGATGAAAGAGGATATCAAAGAATTACAGAAGCTGTCCATCCTTGTCGATGCCGATGAAGAAGGATATCTGCTTCAGATTTTTACCAAACCCCTGGAAGACCGGCCTACCCTCTTCTTTGAGATTATCCAGAGAATGGGAGCAAAAGGATTTGGAGCCGGTAATTTTAAAGCCCTTTTTGAATCGATAGAACGTGAACAGGCTGCGAGAGGTACCTTGTAACAGCCAGAATGGTTTGTCGTCTAAATAAGGATGGCAATTCAGTTTGGAACAGTAGTTGCAACCACCTTTTAAGAACACCTTAAACCTACAACTATGAAAAAGCTTTTTGCGCTTTTAGCTGTGCTTGTTATGAGTCAGCTTACCGCTCAGGAGAATGCATATGGCGACGGCGAGTGGTTTAAATTCAGGGTGCATTACGGCTTTGTTACAGCCGGATATGCAACCCTGGAAGTAAATAACGCTTTTCTGGACGGACGCAGTGTTTACCATGTAAAAGGAGAGGGACAGACTACCGGGGTATCGAAATTGTTCTTTAGGGTAGAAGACTATTATGAGTCGTATATCGATAAGTACAACGATCGCCCGTACAGGTTTATCAGGAAAATCGATGAAGGTGGTCACACCAAGGACATCCAGATCGATTTCAATCATAAGACCGGGAAAGCACTGGTTTTTAATAAGAAGCACAATACCAAAGAGGAAGTTTCCTTTCCCAGGGATGCCCAGGACATGGTTTCTGCCTTTTATTACCTTAGGAATCGGCTGGACGTAAATGATATCTCGGAAGGAGATACCGTGGATATGAATATGTTCTTCGATAATGAGAACTATAAATTCAAATTAAAGTTCCTCGGCAGAGAGACCTTAAAAACCGAGTTCGGAAAGGTACCCTGCCTGGTATTCAGGCCTTTTGTTCAGGCGGGACGGGTATTTAAGGAAAAGGAAAGTCTCACCGTCTGGGTAAGTGATGACGACAATAAAATACCTTTGCTGATCAAGGCAGACCTGGCAGTGGGCTCGTTGAAAGCCACGCTAACCGAGTTTAAAGGCTTACAACATTCTTTTAAAATTATCGTTGATTAAACCAACATGACTATACAACCGGAAACCAAGGAATTATTAGAAAAACTCAAACAAAAGTACGATGCCATGGGGCAGGATCTGGATACACATCTGGAAGGCCTGTTATATGGTAAACCAATTACGTACTGGGATTATATTCAAACCGATGCCCTGCTGAATCTTCAGGTGCAGCGTACAACCTTGCCCGACGAACTGGTGTTCATAATGTATCACCAGATCAACGAGTTGCTGTTCAAGATGATACTGTGGGAAATCCGGCAGGTGTCCTATCACCAGGAGCTTACGGCCGAATTCTTTTCAGAAAGACTGATGCGAATAAGCAGGTACTTCGATATGCTTACATCCTCTTTTCAGATCATGACAGAAGGTATGGAGGTTGAACAGTATCTTATGTTCCGGGCTACACTTACACCTGCCAGCGGCTTTCAAAGCGCACAGTACAGAAAGATCGAATTTGCCACTACAGACCTTATCAATCTAATCGATGCACGGTTCAGAGACACTATAGACCGTAATACTCCCTTCGAGCATGCCTTTGAGCATTTATACTGGCAGGCAGCAGGGAAAAATTTTAAAACCGGAAAGAAAAGTTATTTGCTGAGTGCTTTTGAAAAAAAGTATAAAACCGAGTTCATAGATTTTGCAGAAGAATATAATACTATAAATTTGTACGCCAAGTATAAGAGTCTGCCCGAGTCGGTTCGAAAGGACCCGAAACTACTGGAGGCCATGCGCCACCTGGATCATACCATAAACGTTACCTGGGTGATGGCGCATTACAATACCGCCGTGAAATATTTGAACCACGGTGCCGAACCAGAAGTAGCAACCGGGGGAAGCGACTGGGCCAAATATATGCTCCCTAAATACCAGCGAAGAATTTTCTTCCCAGATGTATGGACCGAGCAGGAATTAGCCGATTGGGGCAAGAATGTTTAGCATGAAATAACCTACGATTTGAAGAAACTTATTTTTTTACTCCCCTTATTACTGCTGTTGTTCAGCTGCAGCTCAGACATAAAAGATGATAACGAAATCATTGAGGAAGCCCCGCCGCTTATAGAAGAATACGGCTATGTGCTTAATGACTTCAACGTAATCCGCGATACTATCAGGCCGGGCGATACATTCGGTGCGATTCTGGACGCAAATGGGGTAACCCAGGATAAGATATTCGAGGTAGCCAACAAATTTAAAGACAGTTTCGACGTGCGTAGGATTGTTGTTGGGAAACCATATGTGCTGCTCAACTCAAAGGATTCATTGAATAAAACCCAGGTGTTCATTTACGAAAAGAACAAGGTGGATTATGCAGTTGTCGATTTCCGGGACACGGTTATATCATATAACAGCAGCAAACCCGTTAGCCTGGTTGAAAAAACAGCTTCCGGCATCATTACCAGCTCACTTTCCGCAACCATGGAGGAGAATAACCTAAGTCCGTATATGACCGATCGTCTTGCCAATATTTACGCCTGGACTGTGAATTTCTTTCATCTGCAGGCCGGAGATCGGTTTAAGGTAGTGTATACCGAAAAATTTATCAATGATACCATTCCGGGAGGGCTTCAGGAAATAAAAGCCGCCTACTTCGAACATAGGGGTAAGCCTCTATATGCATTTAATTTCGAATCGGATACCATTAATCGGGTGACCGACTTTTACGATGAAAAAGCCGACAACCTGAGGCGTGCCTTCTTAAAGGCTCCGGTGAAATTCAGCCGTATTTCCTCCCGCTATAATTTAAAGCGACGGATTAAATACTACGGCTATAAACTGAGACCCCATAAAGGAACCGATTTTGCGGCTCCCATAGGAACACCAATCCTCGCCACCGCCGATGGAACCGTTTCCAAATCGGAACGTCGCGGAGGAAACGGGAACTACGTAAAAATTCGTCATAACAGTACTTACGAAACACAATACCTTCATATGAAAAGCAGGAATGTGAGAGTTGGACAGTACGTCCGGCAGGGAGATGTGATAGGATGGGTGGGGATGACCGGAAATACCGGTGGCCCTCATGTTTGCTACCGTTTCTGGAAAAATGGCAAGCAGGTTGACCCTTTTAAGGAGGATCTTCCGTTGTCTAAACCTCTGGCGCCCGAATTGCAACCCAAATACTTCAACTTTATTGCTCCACTCCGGGAGAAATTAGACTGTATTACCTTTTAATTCTGAAGCGATTTTTTTGTTAATAAACCTGTTATTAACTAACAGGCGCATTTTCAGATGATTATACAATATATGTTACATTTATTGACGTAATTAATTCTTAAGATTTTCTTAAACTTAAAATTAGTTTTTCAAGTTTAATGACCTTAATTTTGCAGCAAATTATATTAACTAAACATCAAACTATGAAAAAACTTTTACTATTAGTTTTCATTTTTGGCAGTTTAACTGCATTTTCACAGGGAACGGTAAGCGGAACTTTACAAGACGCAGATCTTGGCGGGCCGTTGTCTGGAGCAAATATTGTTGAAGTTGGAACCAATAACGGTGCTATCTCCGATTTTGACGGGAACTTTACTTTGACCGTTAGTTCTAACACCGGGCAAATTTCTATTACATTCCTGGGATATTCTTCCAGGACTATTTCATTTACACTTACCAACGGAACCGCCAATCTGGGGACCATCAATATGGAAGCCGATGCAGCATCTCTAGGGGAAGTTGTAATTGTAGGGTCGGGGGTAATCGACTTAGCGGAAGACCGTGAAACACCTGTAGCAGTGTCTACGATCACGGCTGCCGAGATTCAGAGAAAAGCTATTGGTAACGTTGAGGTTACCGAGGCTTTAAAGAGCACCCCGTCGGTGTTTATTTCCGGACAGACCGGTTTTGGAGACGGGCAACTGTTTCTTAGAGGATTCGACAACTCGAATATCGCTGTACTGTTAAACGGACAGCCGGTGAATGCTATGGAAGACGGACGAATTTTCTGGTCGAACTGGGCCGGAATCGCCGATATTGCAACAGCAATTCAGGTACAAAGGGGTCTTGGTTCTTCAAAACTTGCAATTTCATCTGTGGGTGGTACAACCAACATTATCATGAAGGCCGCCGACAGAACTCAGGGCGGATATGTTAGATTCATGGGCGGTAACGACAGCTACTTTAAAGGAACTGCCTCTTACGATACCGGAATGAACGAAAGCGGATGGGCATTCTCTGTCTTACTTGACTACTGGCAGGCACACAGAAAGTGGGCTAAAGGAACATACGGACAAGGACAAAATTACTACTTTGCCGTAGGGTATAAGCCAAATGAAACCCACGCCTTCAATTTCCTTGTAACAGGAGCACCTCAATTACACGGACAGAAATGGTCGCAATCGAGAGAAATCATTGAAGCAGACCCAAAATTCAACCAGCATTGGGGATATACCGATGACGGAATAGAATCTGAACGTCAGAATTACTACCACAAACCGGTTATGAACCTTAACTGGGACTGGACCATGAGTGATGTTACAGACCTTTCTACCGTACTTTACGCTTCCTGGGGTCGTGGTGGAGGAACCGGACCAAGAGGAGCCAGAACGCCAAGAACTGAAGATCCTGACGGTGGTGGACCACTTTACGGACAGGTAGATTATATGGCAATTGAAGCACTAAACGCGCCTATAGGAATTGGTGGAGATTTTGACAACCCACTAGGACCGGGATACATCAGACGATCATCGGTTAACAACCACCAGTGGTACGGATTAATCTCAAACCTCGGGCACGAATTCAGTGACAATTTCTCTGCAAACGTAGGGGTAGATGTAAGAATGTATACCGGAGATCACTTCCGCCAGGTAGCAGATTTCTACGGCCTTGATGGTTGGTCTAACGACCGGCCTGACGGAGGAGTGGTTACCGAATCATTCGATCCTAACCCATGGGCTGCCCTTTCGAACTTCGCAGACGAAAGTCAGCGTATCGATTACGACTATTCTGAAGACATCAATTATCAGGGTGTTTTCGGTCAGGTGGAGTACGCCACAGACATATTCAGTATTTTTGCTCAGGGAGCATTCTCAAACCAGTCTTACCAAAGAGAAGGAAGATTTGACGATCCGGGAACTTCAGATAAACTGAATAAAACAGGATATAACGTAAAAGGTGGTTTCTCATTTACCATTAATGAAAACCATAAACTCTTCTTTAATGCAGGGTATTATTCAAGACAGCCGTTCCTCGATAACGTTTTCCAAAACATCAGAGGATCCAATGCCTTTATAGAGCCTGAAGTAGAGAACGAAGAGATCACCGGGTTTGAAGCCGGATATCACGTAAAGTGCGGATCTACCTTCACAGCTAACTTCAACGCCTACATCACCGATTGGGACAACCGTACTATCTTAAGTACCGGAGATATCGATCCTGACGGGGTACCTGGTACCGGTGACGAGTTTGTGGCCAGTACATTCGAAAGAGGCGTGCGTCAGTACCATACAGGTGCCGAAATTGATGTTCGATGGAGACCGGCAGATTGGTTGACACTTAACGGATATGCTTCCGGTGGTAGCTGGGTATTCAAAGGAACAACCAACTTCCAGACCTATAACGATGACACCAATGAGTTGATCAGTGAAGGAGAAGGTATCGATCGTTCAGGAATTAAAGTGGCGACTGCTCCGCAGACGACTGCCGGTGCAGGATTCCTTGCAAGAATCGTAGATGGTTTAAGTGTTGATGGTGGATTTAATCACTATGCAAACCTGTACGAGTTTACCGATACAAGTTCTAGCCTGGAAGATCTATCAAAGATCGATCCTTACACGCTATTCGACGCAGGTCTTACTTACCAGTTCGACCTGGGGAACCAGAGACTTGTACTTAGAGGAAACGTTTATAATGTATTCGACAATGTAACAATTGCCGCTAGTGATGCATTCGGATTTTTCCCAACTAACGGAAGAACATATAACGGCTCAATCAAGTTAGAGTTCTAAATAACACTTTCTACCAATGAAGTGAAACCGCTTCATCCTAATGCTATGGATGAGGCGGTTTTTTCATACAAAAAACCTACCTTTAACCGAATAAATTCTAAGCTGCCATGTATACAACTATTCAATTCATCCATTCGTATTGGGCCTATTTGGTCGTTTTTGTCGTACTTATTGCTGCAATCAATTCCCTGGCCGGTCTTGTAGGTAAAAAGGAATACGGGCCTAAGGATTTCAGGCTGGCCCTGTTCGCACTTATTGTTACCCACTTACAGTTTGTAATTGGAATGATACTGTATTTTATTTCACCTCTCGGGCTGAAGAATATAGTTAATTCGGGAATGGGTGAAGTCATGAAGAATTCAGACTACCGTTTATTTGCTGTTGAACACCCCATTGTTATGCTGCTCACGGTAGTTCTAATTACAATTGGTTATTCCAAACATAAAAAGAAACTGGTATCCGGTCCCAAGTTCAGGGCACTCACTATTTTCTATAGTATTGCTTTGATATTAATGCTGAGCAGAATCCCTTGGGCGCAGTGGTTCGACTAAAAATATAACTCTTTTTTAACATTAGATTCTGTATCTTTTCAACCTTAATAGTTGCAGTATTTCTGTAAGTAATTGATGCTATGAGTCTTAAAAATAAAAATCTGATCTTCCTGGTTGTGGAAGACATGGTGTCCGATTCGTTTTTGTTGCAAAGACAGATTAAAAAGCTTTGCGAGGAACCGGAAATCCGTTTTGTCGACGGAAAATTGTCTCTGATAAATGCGCTAAAATCGTATGTCCCGGATTTTATTATCTGTGATTTTAACCTGAACGGCTTCGACGCATTCGAAGTAATTGATATCGTAAACGACTACAACTCCATCATTCCGGTTATCGTTATTACCGGTCATCTTAAGAATGAAAAGGACCAGCAAAGGCTATTGGACGAAGGCGCTTCAGGGTTTTTCCTGAAGGATCCCATGGATGAACTGCACCAAAGGATGATGCCATTATTCCGAAAGCTATTGGTAGAACGGGAAGATCAAATGGATAAGATCGATGCCAAGAGAAGAGAGATCGATTCGTACCGGAAGAAATCAGATTACTTCAGAGCATATGGCAAGAAAGGGAAAAAGTTGCCCGGAATAGTCAATTACTTTAAAAGATTATTCCTGAAATAAGCGTGTGCTGCCATGCCCGATACGTCCTATAGAAAAATACTCAAATCCATTTACCTTAATTTAATTACCCTGTTGGGTATTATTCTCCTTGGCGGAATTCTGGTAATGGTAAGCTTTAATTCGCAGGAAATCCTTTTAGAAACCTCCGATGTTCGCAATCAATTGCTGGAAGTCGAGGCTGCCATCCTGGATGCTGAGAGTAAGAATAAAACCTACCTGATAACAAAACAGAAGGTTAATCGCGATCGCTACCGGGCGGCTGTTATCCTGGCGGACCTCAAAATGGAAAAACTTCAGAACAGCGCCATTGCCGTGAATGAAGAGCAAACGGCCAATTTTAAAATCCTGGATTCCCTGTATGCACTTAAAAAGGCAGAAATGAACGAAATGCTCGCGTTGCGTATTCAGGGGGACGAACAGGAAACGGTAGATCTGGTTACCTCTACCACAAGGCTGGCGCTAAAACACGATATAGAAACTATTGTTCGTCGTATGCTCAATCAGAACGAATTTTTGTTTAAACAACGGGATTCGGAGTTTAAATTACTTTATTATACCACGATTTTCTTGCTCCTGATAGGTGTTGGTTATATGATCTATGGACTGTCCAGGGTTAAGAATCAGCTGATTCCGGTTTTTTACAACCTGGAAAATTCTAACGAAATTCTAAATAAGGAAATTGAAAAAAGGACCTTGGAAATAAAGCTTAAGGAGGAGCAGATGAGCATAAACGAAAAGCTCATCCATCAGCTTAGGGAAAAGAATAAAGAGCTCAATCAATTTGCATATATAGCTTCTCACGACCTGCAGGAACCCCTGCGAACCGTCGATAATTTTGTGACCATTTTTGAAGAGGATTACAGTGATAAATTAGACGACGATGCCCACGACTACTTTAATTTTATCAAAGGGGCTACCAGCCGTATGCGGGCTTTAATCAACGGTTTGCTACAATACAGCCGCATTGGAAAGTCGGGCGCCCTTGAACCTGTGGATCTCAATGAGATTATAGAGGAGATCAGGCGCGATTTTGTACAACGGATCGAAGAAACAGATGCGGAAATCACTTCAGATGAATTGCCTACATTAAATGGTTACCGCCTGGAACTCAAGCAGCTATTTTTCAATTTAATAGGAAATAGTCTTAAATTTGTGAAGGAAGGAGTTGCTCCGAAAATTTCCATAGAAGTTTACGAATCGGAGAACAATTACCAATTCACCATAAGTGATAATGGAATAGGGATCCCCGAAAAATATCTGTCGAAGATATTTGAAATGTTCACCCGCCTACACAGCGAAACCAGTTACAGCGGACAGGGAATCGGATTGGCTTTCTGTAAGAAGATCACCGAACTGCACGACGGGATTATTTCAGTAGATTCAGAAGAAGGAGTAGGAACTTCTTTTATCGTAATACTTAACAAAAACCTGGAAGAACAACATGAATAAACTCAACAAAATACTTTTGATAGACGATTCTGAGTCGGATAATTTTGTACATAAAAGACTGCTGAAAAAGGAAAATATAGCAGAGGAGATCGTAGTGAAATATTCGGGTGAAGATGCGCTCGAATACCTGTCGACCCTCGTAGATTCGGTCTATCCCAAGCCCGATCTTATCTTTCTGGACATCAATATGCCGGGGATGAACGGCTGGGAATTTCTCGATCATTACCGCGAACTAGGAATAGAGAAGAAAGGCGGAATCGTCATCACCATGCTCACCACTTCAAGCAGCGAGGAAGACCGGCAGAAGGCGTCCCAAAATGCCTTGATAAATCGATTTGAGAACAAACCGCTAACCAAGGACAGGTTGTACGATATCCTTGAGAAACACTTCCCTGACAGGTTTAACCCTTAATTACTTCGTTTTATCAGGTAAATATAAACCGGGAAATGATCACTGTAACCCCCGGTAAAAGTGCCGTTGCTAAAGCTTCTGAAGGGATACCCTTTATACCGCCCGGTGGGGGTCTGAAGAAAAGCACTGTTGTAAATTCCTGCCCGGTAGAACCGATAGCTTTCATAATTGGTCTTTAGAAGCTCTGATGATACGATAAGTTGATCGAATAAATTCCATCCATCTCTCCATGCAAGAGAACCAATACCACGTTTAAAGATCCCATACATGGGGTTGTACAGGGATTTAGGGACAATCTCTTCTGAAATGTTCCTGGCGTTTAACTCCTTTTTTATACTATTGTCTGTAGGGTCGTCGTTAAAATCACCCATGGTAATAATGCGGGCGTATGGTTCCAGACTGAAGATGGAATCTGCAAGTCGGCGGGTGAGTTTTGCAGCTTTAATTCGTTTGTAATTACTGCCGGCTTTACCGCCCGATCGGGATGGCCAGTGACATACGATAAAATGAATGCGCTCGCCGTCGAGCATGCCGCTCACAACCAGCTGATCGCGGGTATAGATTCTTTTGGACGGATTTTTTCGGTCGTGCATTACAAGTTCGGCTGCAACACTGTTCGTTGGCGTAAACAAGCGTTTTCGATATAACAAAGCAACATCTATGCCTCTGCGATCGGGAGAATCCTCATGCACAATCCCGTATTGGTATTCTTTCAGGCTCTCCTCATTCAGCAGGTCTTCCAGTACTCGTCTGTTCTCTATTTCACAAACACCTATAATAACCGGCGGTGCAGTTGCCCGTTCTGCACCTATTTGGGCGAGTACCCCGGCCATGTTCTTTAATTTTGCGCGATAAATTGTCTCTGTCCAATGATCTTTGCCTTCCGGGGTCCTGTCGTCGTCGAAAGTAATAGGATCATCCTCGTAATCGAATAGGTTTTCCAGGTTGTAAAATGCGATGGTGATAATCTTGAAAGAGGTGGCTTCCTGGGCCTCTGAATGTTGTATCAGACAAAAGGATAGAATAATTAGTATGCTCCGGATATTCATATCAAGGACTTTTAAATGCAACCGGAGAGGGATTAAATATAATCAAGAAACGTTGCACTCTGGGTTATAATTTTCTTGAGTGACCCGTAATTCATGAATCCGGGGAACCTTTTTCTATTTTTCTTGACCTCTATATGTTGCTCCCGGGTATTTTTAATTAATTTTCGAACACGGTTTTAAAATGCAGTACAGTCCGACGATTTCTGTGACTGGATTTTATAGTACTTGTGAGGTTCTGTTTTTCCTTAGACCACACTTCTTCGGATGTTAATCTAACTCCCCATTTTCTAATTAGGTCACTGCCATCAGATAGCAACTACCCGGGCTATCTGTTGTGACCACCCGGAAATGATCATGAGGGGTTCACTTTTTGCGAATATCTTTTTTCTTTTGTGTCTAACAGGATGTGTAGTAACCGGTTCGTACGCCCAGCACACTTTAATAGAAGGACGAATAGTCGATGCGCACTCCAACCTCCCGATTTCAGCGGTGTCGGTTTCCATAGAAGGAAGTGGAATCACTACGTCCACAGATGCCACCGGAATGTTTAAAATTTCCGGGGAAAGCCTTCAACCGGGAATACAGACAATTACTCTGGAACATCCCGATTATCACTTTCAAAGAATACAAATAACAATAGAAAGGGGTAAATCGCTTATGATCGACCCCATCATCCTGAAATTAGACCTTGCTGCATTACAAGCTCAAATAGGGGTGGTTAATTTGACCGAGGCCGAACTCGACGGGGAACAGGAGGGTATTTATAATATTTCCGGGCTTTTAGAGGCATCACGGGATGTGTTTACCACTGCTGCAGCCTACGATTTTAGTGCATCCTTTTTCCGGCCAAGAGGCCTGGATGGGGCGTTCGGTAAGGTTTTGCTAAACGGTGTCCCTATGAATAAACCCGATAACGGGCGCCCCCAATGGAGTAATTGGGGTGGTTTGAATGCCGTTCAGCGGGATCGACAGTTCGCCATGGGTATATCTCCCTCCGAATTCGATTTTGGCGGAATTGCCGGAACGACAAATATAGCCATGAGAGCATCATCCATTCGCGAAGGTGGAAGTGTTTCATATGCCCTGGCCAATCGCTCATATCGCAGTAGGGTCATGGGGTCCTACAGCAGTGGTCCGGGCTTTAGGGGTTGGTCGTTTGCAGCACTTGTTTCCCTGAGATACGGAGATCGAGGGTATGTAGAAGGGACTCCCTATGAGGCGTACTCGGTCTTTGCAGCGGTCGAAAAATCATTTTCCCGCTCACAAAGTCTTAACCTAACCTTATTTTATACACCAAACCGAAGGGGACGAGGCACAGCGCTTACTGAAGAAGTGGCACACCTGAAAGGAACCCGCTATAATCCAAATTGGGGATGGCAGGACAATCAGATTCGAAGCAGCCGGGTTCGCAGGATCGAAGAACCTGTGCTGCTGTTAAACCATTACCTGGCCCTTTCGGAAAAGACGTCTTTAAACACAAATCTTCTTTATCAGTTTGGGAGGATAGGGAATAGCCGACTGGATTACAGCAGTAATCGAAATCCTGCCGCCAATTACTACCAGCGGCTTCCCAGCTATTTCCTGAGGAATCCACATCCCTCGGCTTACGACTATGAACTGGCTTATAATGCCGAGCAGTCCTTTATCGAAAACGGACAACTGGACTGGAATTTATTCTATCGGGCCAATTCGAATACCGCTTCGGGCTATTCCACCTATATCATGCAAGAGGACGTGACGGAGAGCACAAATATTATCGCCAACACCATTCTAAACAGTAGTTTGTCCGAAACTTTTAACGTACAGGGAAAACTGCAATTCCAGCGTTACAACAGCGATAATTATGCTGAGGTACAGGACTTGTTAGGCGGGGAGGGCTACCTTGATATCGATTATTTCGGGAATGATCCGCTACAATCACAAAACAACCTGGACACCCCAAACCGGGTGGTTCTGCAGGGCGATCGGTATAAATATAACTACCTTCTTCTCAGTTCCAAGATTTCCGGCTTCCTGCAGTCGCAGTATCAGCACGGCAGGCTGGATCTGTTCTCGGCTGTGACTGTTGAACAAACCGGTTTTCAGCGAGAAGGGTTATACCGGAACGGATATTTCCCCCAAGGCGATCGTTCCCTGGGGACAAGCAAAAAAGCCTCCTTTTTTACCTACGGCGGGAAAATTGGAGGATTATATAAGGTCACGGGTAAACATTTAGTACGATTGCAGGCAGCTTATCTCACCAAAGCCCCGAATCTCAACCAGGTTTTTGCCAATGTAAGGCAAAACAACGATTTGGTTCTAGGGATCTCTCCTCTGAAGATTCAAATGGCCGATCTCAGTTATATTTTCAGGTCGCCGGTGCTGCGGTCACGGATTACTGCTTATCTGATCGAGCTAAAGAACCAGACTGATATTGGGTTCTTCTTTACGCAAAACGCATTGGGAAATGAAGAAAACAGTGCATTCGTACAGGAGATCGTCACAGGGATCGATCAGCGGAACAGTGGGATAGAACTGGGCCTGGAAGCATATATACTTCCTGAACTTAAATTGAAGATGGCCGCTTCGGTATCTCAATATCTCTATACGAATGCACCAGAGCTTTACCTGTCGGGAGATGATTTCGACGATCCTTTAACTCCAGATATTCGTGAAGGAAATGATCTCTTCAGCCTCGGGAGCAGACAGGTAGCCCTAAAGAATCTGCATGTGGCTTCAGGACCGGAGCAGGTAGGTCAGGTTGGGCTGGAATACCGGGATCCGGCTTATTGGTGGCTAGGAGTCACTGCGAACTATTTTTCGCATTCTTTTATCGATGTAAGTAAACTTAGAAGAACCTCCGATTTCTTTACAGACAGAGACGGGCATGTCTTTAACGACTACGATCCTGCTATCGCCCGCACACTTCTCAGGCAAGAACAACTGCAGGCTTATTACCTGCTGAATGCCGTAGGAGGTAAATCCTGGCGATTAAAGGATTATTTCCTGGGGTGCTTTGTATCTGTTAATAACCTTTTGAACACCAAATACAAAACAGGTGGCTTCGAGGATAGCAGGAGGGCGAGTTATCGCCAACAACTGGAAGAATACCAACGGCCTTACGGGCCACTCTTCGGCAATCGGTATTTCTTCGGAACCGGAACAACCTATTTCTTCAATCTTTACCTCCGATTTTAAATACAACCATTATGAAAATCTATTCGCCTTCCACCCTTTCGATTATAGTGCTCGCAGTTATCGTGCTTTCAGCCTGTGTGGCCGATGATAAATTCGAATTACCTGAACCTGAACCTGTACAAATCTCACCCCTGGGACAGGAAATTAGTATTGATGCCCTAAAAGCGGCCTTGATGCAGGAGATCGCAAACAACGGGAATTCTTTATTGCGTATCGAGAATGAAATTTTCCTTAGCGGGTATGTCATTTCCAATGATGAACACGGAAACTTTTTCGAGGAACTGATTATTCAAAGCGATACAATTGGGGAAACGGAGGGCTTAAAGATACTCATCGATGTGAATCCCCTCTTTCAGTATTTTGAGGTTGGTAGAAAAGTCTATGTTCAGCTGGAGGGGCTTACCGTAGGCCTGCATAGTGAACAGCCTACTCTGGGATACCGGGACGGAAACAGCCTGGGCGCAATAGCCGAATCCCGTTTATTCCATCACCTCCTTCGGGATTCAATAGTCGCGGCTATTCACCCTGAGCCTGTAGCCATTTCCGAACTCACTCAGGAAATGATCAATACCTTTATACAACTACAGGATGTACAGTTCAATCGTTTTGAAGTGCTGGGTGATCGGCCATTGACCTATGCCGGTGAACCCGAGGACGAGTTCGATGGGGAACGCCTGCTGGAAAGTTGTGTGGAGAATACCAGCATAATTTTCAGCACTTCTACTTTCGCAGATTTTAAGAATGTGAGCCTGCCTGTGGGAAGAGGAAATGTACAGGGGGTTTTCACCTATAATTTCTTCGGGGATGAATTCAATATAGTGGTGAATGGCCCGGAGGATGTGATGTTTACACAAACGGAACGTTGTGATCCGCTGGAAGTGGATTGTGGCGTAGCTGGCGATGGGGGAAAAAACATCCTTTTCTCCGAATTTTTTGAAACCCAAACGGTTGGAGACCCTATAAGCGGGAATGGTTGGACTAACTTTACCGAAGCAGGGAGTGAGTCCTGGGAGGCCTACTTCGACGACGGGAGCAATGCCTCTTTGGGAATTTCCGCACGCATGGGCTCATATATGAGCGGGGACGACAGTAATATCGGCTGGCTTATTTCGCCGCAGATCGATTTCGATTCGCATGAGGGTGAAACGCTAAACTTTAAGACTTCCAACAGTTTTGCCGATGGCAGTGCCCTTGAACTTTGGTTCAGTCAGGATTGGGATGGCAATCCTTTAAACATTCTCCAGGCTACCTGGAATCTGCTCCCCTCCGCAATAATTGTGGCCGACGACGATTTCTTCGGCGACTGGATTTTCTCCGGATACGTGGACCTAAGCTGTATAGAAGGGGTGGGATACATAGCCTGGAAATACGTGGGCAGCGGGGAGGCCGATTTCGACGGAACCTACGAACTGGATGAGATCGAAATACGATCGGAATAAGAATTCTGATCCGAATTTCTAAATGAAGGGGATTCGGCCCTGATAATTTATTAAATTCGAAGCAAAATAATTCCTTCGAAGAATGGGTGTATGAATGTAAATTCCATAAAATTAGTCCCGATATTGATAGCTGTATTAACAGTACTGTTAGCGACATTAATAGTCCGGGAACTTACCAATAAGAATTCGCTACCCGATCCTGCCGAGGCAGGGTGGAAGGGCCGTACAGTCTGTGAGGTAATAGAAGAGAATTCAAAATTACGGGTTTTGAAATGTATATTTCCCCCTGGAGTGGGTCATGAGCGTCATTATCACCTACGGCATTTTGGATACACTCTGGCCGGCAGTACATTCAGGATTGAAGATACCACAGGAATTCGCGAAGTCATAGTGCCAAGCGGCAGCCATTTTTCTAATGACGGAATTGAATGGCACCAAGTTCTCAACATTGGTGACAGTACGGCCGTATTCCTGATTATAGAACCTAAATAATAAAAATATGAACAAAATATACGTTAGCCTCCTTTGCTTTTTTCTTAGCTGTGTCTTATCAATAGGACAGTCAACTCAGATAGCCGATGAGAAACCGGAAATAGCTCTTTTGGGTACTTTTCATTTTGCCGGTAGTTCAGACTTGTTGTCACTGAATACCGAGGATCTCTCTTCCCCTAAACGGCAGCAGGAGATTGAAGCCTTAGTTGAATCGCTAGCTTCTTATAAGCCTACAAAAATAATTCTAGAATATCCCTACGGAAATAACAGGCTGGATTCATTATACCGGCAGTACCGTAGCGGAAATCACCAATTGACGATCAATGAGAGGCAGCAGCTAGGTTTCAGATTAGCTAAAAAACTTGGGCACGAACATATCTATACAGCCGATTATAAATTAGACCTGCCTTTTAACAGCTTGATGGAATACCTGGAAGCGAATGGAAAGATGCATGTGTTTCAGGAGCTGTTGAACAAAATGAAGCGCGAAGCAATAGACGTATTACAGGCAGAACTGGATTCGGGAACTATTACGGACGTATTCTTGTTTATGAACCGGGAAAAATACGACCTAATGAATAGAAATGCCTATCTACAATATTTCAACCAAATGGGAAGCGAGATTTACCTTGGCAGTGAGATCGTTGCAAAATGGTGGGAACGCAATTTTAAAATTATGGCTAATATAGATGCGATAACACAGCCTGGGGACAGGGTTTTTGTCTTATTCGGTCAGGGCCACACGTCAATTCTCAAAGACTTTTATAAAAACCGGGATGATGTTATTTATGTGGATATATTGGAATATCTAAAGGATTAAATAAAAAACCCTTTCCGATGAGAAAGGGTTTTTTATGGCTAATAGTTAGTCGAAAACGACCTATCGCTCCACGATAATAAATTCAGATCTTCGGTTCTTGGCATGTTGTTCCTGCGTACAATTGGTGCCGCAGGCGAATTCAGGATCATTTTCACCTTTTCCTTCGCCGCTTATTCGGCTTTTATCGATGCCCTGTGAAATAACATATTGTACCGTAGACTGAGCTCTTCGCTCACTGAGGTCCAGGTTATATGCATCGGACCCGCGGTTGTCTGTATGACTTTCAACCTTGATTTTCATTCGAGGATACTTCTTCATGATGGCCACGAGCTTGTCAAGTTCAAAGGCCGCCTGAGGTTTAATGTTGTGTTTGTCCAGGTCGAAGAATATCGGATTAAGTACTACCCGGTCATCAACTATGATGGCTTCGATAGGACGTAATCTAATTACCACATCGACTTCCGAATCATTGGCAGCATCAACTACTACCGCATTACTTTCAAAGTCATTCATAATGCCCTGTAGTACATGGCCTTTATCGCATTCGGCCAGGAAGCTTGCACTTCCGTCTTCCCCGGTTGTCCTCGAACTCAGACTGTTCTCGAATTCGTCGTACATATCAACCCGTGCTCCCGCGATAGGCCCATCGGTGTATTCATTTAAAACCGTTACATTGATAGTTACTTCGCAGGCGATTTCAAGCTCTTTAATGGCATAGATATCGTCGCTTCCTTTTCCACCGCTTCGGTTGGAGGAAACGAACCCGGTCATGGTTGAAGGGTCAAATACAAAGGCAAAATCGTCATCGGCACTGTTCACGCCCGTACCCATATTCTTTACTTTTCCAAAACCGCTTCCGCTGGCTTCAGCCATAAACACGTCTAACAGTCCGATGCCTAAATGTCCGTCGCTGGAAAAATAGAGGGTTCCGTTGCTGTCTACAGAAGGAAATACTTCCTTGCCTTCAGTATTAATAGTCGATCCTAAGGATTGCGGTGTTCCAAAAGTTCCGTCACTGTTCACACTTACCTTGTACAGGTCGCTCATTCCCTCGCCGCCGGGCATATCGCTGGCGAAATAAAGCGTATTTCCATCCGGGCTTAAAGCGGGGTGGCCTACAGAATATTCATCGCTGTTCCACGGAACAGACTGTATCCCTTTCCATTGTCCGTCTATAAGTTCGGCGTAATACAGGTTGATCTGGTTTACCCCTTCCGAGCTCTTGTCGTAATCACCTTCAAAATAATCGTTCCTGTCGAAGTACATTCTTTTCCCGTCGGGAGAAATTGCTACCGTACTTTCGTGGTATTTTGTATTTACATCTGTACTTCCTAAAAGCGTTGCATTTTTAATAGTTCCGCCTACATCTGTAGCCTTGTAGATATCGAGGTAGGGCTGTTCGTTCCAGCCGTACTTTTTTCTCTTGGTGTTACGTGCAGATGAAAAATAGAAATCCTTCCCCATCATAAATGCGCCAAAGTCTGAATATTCCGAATTGATCTCCTCCAGGTTGGTCGCTGAATAGCGTTGAACTTCATCCATGATAAGCGGGATGTAGTTTGGGTTTTCCATGAATTTCTTGGCCCTAGAGTCCTCCGGTTTCATTTCGGCAAAAGTCTTCATCCAGGTGTTATACTCGGAGAATTTCCCGTTGGCCTTCAGGGTTTGTGCATAGTTGTAAACTATTTCCGCATCCACTTTGCGTCCCCGGGCAACCCGTTTGTAATAGGTCTCAGCTTTTTTGGTATCGTTTATATAGTAGTAGCTGTTTCCCAGTTGCTGAAATACATAACTGCTTCCTTTACCTTTTTTCAGCAACTTCTGGTATGCTTCGGCGGCATCGGTATATTGAAGTCGCTCATATAACTGATCGGCCTTCTTGGTATCTTTATTTTGAGCGGTGGTCACTGCTGTGCTAACCGCGATAAGTAGTAAGAATGTATATAATTTTTTCATTTTTTCTGAACTTAAATTTTTGGTGATTAGAAGTATCTCGGTGAGCGCATTGTTCGCTTGTTAAAAAACAGATCGAACGTTACAATTACTTCGTGTGAAGCATTCGCCACTGCATCAAGATCAGAGGTGATATGGTCGTAAGCATATCCTATCCGGATATTTTCGGTAACCTGGAAGCCAACAAGTCCGCTGAACGAATCGTCCACCCTGTAGGAAGCACCAATTTCGAATTTTTCAAAGAACAGGGCATTGAGGTTTCCATCGTAAGATACCGGCGCATCGAAAGCAGATTTCACCATAACCGATGGCTTTAGCTTAACGTTCTCAGACACTTGGAACACATATCCGGCTGTTGCAAAATAGTGATTGGTCTCCGAACCGTATTTTAAGCCGTTTTCATCGAGATGAACGGAGCTTAACAGGTTAGGAACCGACAAGCCTATATAAAAATTGTCGCCATATAGAAAGGCACCGGCACCTACATTGGGATAGGTATTATTGATATCCTGTGAGAAGAATGGATCGTTCGGATCCTGTAACTCCAGGTCGGTAAGACCAACATCGTGGAAGGTTGCACCGGCCTTAATACCCAGTGCGATCTTTGTGGTGGCTCCAAGGTCGAGTGTATACGAGAAATCGGCGTAAACATTCGTCTCGCTTATGGGCCCTAGTTCGTCCTTAATGGCCGACAGCCCTAATCCAACTTTATCTCCAAATGGTGCATGGGCCGAAAATGTAAAAGTTTCGGGTGCGCCGTCCAGGCCGGACCATTGCTTGCGATACAGAGCAGTGAGGGATAGTCCTTCTTTAGACCCTGCGTAGGCGGGGTTTACCACATTCATATTGTACATGTACTGTGTATACTGCGGATCCTGTTGCGCCGATGCGATCTCGGTGCCGAGTATACCAACTAAGAGTACTAATAGCGACAGTTTTTTCATTATAGTTAGTTTATTGTTTAATAAAGGTTGTTATCTGTTTAAATAAATCCAACCGCTAAGCGGTTCTTCGGTTTGTAATTCAATAGTGTAATAATAGGTGCCTACAGGCAGTTCGGTTCCGTCAGTGGTCTGACCTCCCCATTCGTTTACATACTGGGTCTTTTCATACACCAGGGAGCCCAGACGGTTAAAGATCGAGAGCTTCACGATTCCATCCCTGTCGTTCAGGAACTCCAGGTCGAGAAAATCATTCTGCCCGTCTCCATTTGGGGATATTCCCTGACTGATGACACAATTTTCGTTATCGTAGAAGCTTACTTCTATGGTATCACTTCCTATACATCCGTCATCATTAACCTCAACGGTATAAATTCCTTCTTCGGTTACCTCAAGAGTTTCGGAGGTTTCACCGTCGATGACTCCACCGTCCCGGTACCAGGTGTATGTGAAATCACCGGCGTTTCCGTTTGCAGGAGTAGCCGTAAGGATTTTTATCTCCGAGGCACATTTTATAATGGGGTCTCCCAATTCCACTTCCGGCAACGTTCTGAAATTAACAGTCACGTCGTCTTCCTCGGTACAGCCGTCGATCGTTACCGCCACGCTGTAAACACCGTCTTCGGTTACGATTATGGTAGGCGTGGTCTCACCCGTACTCCACAAATAACTGGCATTTGTAGGGTCGGCGCCTTCGATAACCGGGACGATTTCGTATTCAGAATCCCCGCAAGGCTCAACAACATCACCGATATCCACCGTAAATTCGACCAACTGGACAAATACCTCATCCATCATTGCACAGCCGTTTCCGGTAACTTCGGCGGCATATTGCCCGGTGTCGAACACGTCTAAGGTAGCATTCACTTCTCCGGGAATTTCCACTCCATCCTTAAACCATATATAGGATATATCCATCAGGTCGGCTGAATTCACCGGAGTTGCGTCCAGGGTGATAAATTCGTTTTCACAGATTATCTGGTCTTCGCCCAGGTCGAAATCCGGCACGGCGAAAAATTCCACCAGGATCTCATCACTGATAATACAGTCCGGTGTAGAGGCAAAGGTCACTTCTACCTTATACAGGCCGGTGGAAGAGATATCGAGGGTCTGATTTGTAGCCCCGGGAATTTCCACCCCGTCCTTAAACCACTGGAATTCCCCGTCGGGGTTTTCACCGGCATCAAGGGTAATGATCTGGCCCTCGCACTGAGCTTCCGGATCTCCCAGAAGTATGTCGTTACCAAGATCCACATTCCCGATATTAAAGCTACCAGCCTTAAGGAACACTGCGGAGTCGAAAGAGGTATCTCCCCTGTCGGCCAACACGAGTTTTATAGTGTATTGTTCATTGGGAATGATCGCCACACTGGCGGTCATAAGTGTTACCGTAAGTCCGTCGAACTCGATCTCGTTGGTAGGAGGATTCGAATTGGTTACATATAATTCGGGGAAGTAATTGGTCCCCGGAATCTCAAAACCACAGAGAAAGGTATCTCTGTGGATAGAAGCCGTACTAACAGGCACGTTATCCGAGCCCGGAACGGCTGCTACATTGGTTCCGCCAAAAGGGGCACCCGAATCGTCGGGGATACCCGGCCCTTTGATAAGGAATCCGAAACCATCCCTGAAAGTATCGCTGCACTCCCACTGGTCTTCGTATTCTTCAGAAGCAAAGATAAACTCGAAAGTTGCTTCATTTAAGCTGGATACGAAGGTAAACTCGAAAACTGTAGCGTTATTGGTGTCTACATTGGTTCCGTACTGGTTGTCCAGCAGGGCTTTTATATCAGGATCTCCCACCCAGTTCAATCCGGTGTCCGAACTTCCGGTTTCGTCGTTTGGTCCCTCTGCACTGACCGCAAATCCCGATGAGAGGATAATTCCCTCTTCAAAAGGAAAGGTGCCTCCCGCATTGTGAAAATAGCCCCAGCTGCGTTCGTTAATATTGCTGGTTCCATCCGGGTTTTCCGCAAGGTTTATCAATTCAATATCCACACAGGAAGATCCGCTTACCAGTACTTCTCTGATGAGTTCTTCGGCAGTAAGATTGGTTTGAGGATCTGCCGGATCGTTTACCACAATGGACTGGGCGCTAATACTCACCCAGGCCATTACGGTTATAATTGTTAGAATTCGTTTCATTTCCTAATTATTCAATGAGAGGTTAATTTGCGTCGCGGTTCAGGTATATCCAGCCTGAAGCTTGCATTCCGTACACTGAATCTTCTGATGCCAGATCGATCACGTAGAAATATGTTCCCGTTGGAAGTTCATTTCCGTCATCAGACAGTCCGGTCCACTCATTTACATAATTAGCGCGTTCGTATACCAGGGTTCCCAGTCTGTTGAAAATTTGCAGTTTATTAATTCCGCCGGCTCTGTCGGCCAGGAATTCAAGATCCAGTGAATCGTTGAACCCCGGAGAGCCTCCCGGGCTAATACCCTGTGAAATCACACAATTTCCAACATCGTATAGTTCAATATCCAGGTCGTCTGAACCTGTACAATCCCCTTTGGTAATCATTACAGAATAGGTCTGGGTTCCCATGACATTTTCATCGATTATGATATCGATACTACTGCCGGTTTCGCCGGTAATGATATCGCCATTTAACATCCACTGATAGGTTACCCCTTCTTCGCTGGTAACTGCAGTAAGGGTTTGCGGTTCATTTTTACAGGACTTAAAGTCGTCGCCCAGTGATACTTCAAGATCGGTTCTAGGGGAAATAGTAATACTGTCTGTACTGGAACAAGGTCCAACAGTAACCAGCACGCTATAGGTTCCTCCTGTGAACACCTGAAGGGTAGGGCTGTTTTCTCCGGCAATTACAACGCCATCCAGGCTCCATTCGTAGGTAGCATCTCCGGGATTGTAATTGGAGGGTGAAGCATCAAGGATAATGGGCGTTTCGAAACAGGTCTCGAAATCATCACCCAGTTCAATGATTGGGTTCTCATCGAATTGAACATAAACGCTATCCATTAGCGTACATACTTTATAGGTCACTTCCACACTGTAGGTATCGGTATCGGATACGATGATCGACTGGGTTGTTTCGCCCGTACTCCACAGATATGTAGCCTGAGAAGGATCGATGCCTTCAACCATTGCAGTAATCTCATACGAATCTGCATCACAGAATTGTTGGTCTTCTCCAACCTCCACGGTGAAGTTCGCAACTTTTGTAACTGTAACCGTATCAGTTTCGGTGATCACATCTCCATTGCAATTTGTATAAATGGCCTGGGCTGTGTATTCGGTTACTTCATCGTCAGGACATACATTTATTGTATTGTCTGTTCCCAGAATATTTCCGTCTGAATCCAACCACGCGAAATCCACATTACTGGTTCCGTTTGGTGTGAACCTCCAGGCTTCCAAATTTGCCTGCCAGTTTCCTGTATTTCTATTCGGTGGGGTATACCCAGCACTTCCGTCCTGGTTCTGTATTCCGATAATGGCCAGTCCGTCGTTCCAGTTCGAACACTGGTCGGAGCGTTCTTCTATATAAACTTCAATAACATTTGTGGTTTCATAAATCACAATCTGAGATGTCATGATAAGGTTATTACAGCTGAAGTATGGAATCATAGGGAAATTGATCACCATGGTTCGGCAGGGAGCATCTCCAAAGACCGAATAATTGATCTGCCCGGAACCGGCTACCGCAGGATTCACATCCATATAGGCACCATAGATCGTAGCGTTGAATAACTCTACCGGGTCGGGGATAAGTTCGTCCGGTTCGAAGCTCCACTGACAAAACCCGTTAGGCATTGTCATCGGATCTGTTAATTCGAAAGCAACCACTCCGTTTGAGCCAATAATCATTTCTGAATAGGTTTCTCCGAAGAAACAAAAATCGAAAGGAAGCGGAATTATCGGTGACCATACATCGTCTGTGTTAACCGATACTGGAGTTCCTCCCGTAAATGGGAATGGAGGGTCGTACGTAATCGAACTTACCTCGTAACTTGTGGTCTCGCCAGTTTGTAGAAATGAAGCCGTAAGATCAACGCAGGCTTCACCACACTCGAGATCTACATCGGGTCCGGCATCCACATTCGGACAGCCGGGGCCTTGCGCAAATGATCCAACCGACATAAAACAAACGAAAATCGCGCTATATAGAAGCGATTTTGTGTTTTTTGTCAAGTATGAAAAATTGAAGGTGTAATCTATTCTCATAGTTAGGTTTTAATGGTAGTTATTTTATACTAAAATAGACAAATTTGTCAAGGTGAACTTAAGCTAAATTAATTTTAGATAAAAAGTAGGAAAAAACCGATTAACAACCCGTTAATTTTTTGAATTTTTTGAAATTGCAAAAATCGCTCAGAAAGGGAAAGTAACCGCTGATACTTTTACCGGACAAGGCTTACGGTATTTTAAACTGCCTGGCCGCCTATGATTTTTACTGTGAAAAACACGACCCCTTTTAGAGCTGAATTCTCAGCAATTATTTATAAGATTATGAGCCCCAAGGACTTGATCTAATATGTGCCAAATTCATCCGGTCCATACCACCCGGATTCGAGCTTAGAAAATGATCATTGAGTTTTATTATGAGCGATCAACGAAGATTGTGGCTTTTCTTTTGGTGATGCTTCTGGTTGACGAATGCTAATTTTAAGGCGTCGAAAAATCTTTTCTGAAGCTTATTTTCAGGTTCTTAAAGGTTTCTAAATTAGAAATTATCCTTCCAAAGCTTTTGTATCTTTGATATTTCAAATCAATCTATGTTAGAAAAAGAGGATATACTTTACGAACGAACCATACTTGTGGGTCTCATCACCAAACAACAGGATGAGGATAAGGCGACCGAATACCTGGATGAATTGGAATTCCTGGCATACACAGCCGGGGGAGAAGTGATAAAGCGCTTTGTTCAGAAGATGGAGATGCCCAACCCCAAGACATTTATTGGTAGCGGGAAGATGGAGGAAGTACGTGCATTTGTGGACGAACACGATATAGGAACGGCCATCTTCGATGATGAATTAAGCCCGGCTCAGCAGAAGAACATTGAGCGCATCCTAAAATGCAAGATCATAGACCGAACCAACCTGATCCTGGATATCTTTGCCCAACGAGCCAAGACCAGTTATGCCAGAACACAGGTGGAACTGGCCCAATACGAATACCTCCTGCCCAGGCTGGCAGGGATGTGGACTCACCTTGAACGGCAGCGTGGTGGTATTGGGATGCGAGGACCCGGTGAAACAGAGATCGAAACCGACCGCCGTATTGTTCGCGACCGTATTGCTTTACTAAAGAAGAAATTGGAAAAGATCGACCGGCAAATGGAAGTGCAGCGCGGTAACCGGGGCTCTTTGGTGCGCGTGGCCTTAGTAGGATACACCAATGTGGGTAAATCTACCCTGATGAATGTGATAAGCAAAAGCGATGTCTTTGCCGAGAATAAACTGTTTGCTACCCTGGATACAACGGTACGAAAGGTAGTGATTGGCAACCTGCCCTTTTTGCTCAGTGATACGGTAGGATTTATACGAAAGCTTCCCACCCAGTTGGTGGAATCCTTCAAAAGCACCCTGGATGAGGTTCGCGAAGCCGACTTGTTGCTGCACGTGGTGGATATTTCCCACCCTTCCTTCGAAGACCACATCGCTTCAGTAAACAAAATCCTCGATGAAATAGATACGGCTGATAAGCCTACACTTATGGTCTTCAATAAAATTGATGCCTATGTGCCCGAGACCATCGACAAAGATGACCTGGTAACCGAAAAGACAGAAGCACATTTCTCCCTGGCGGAATGGCGCCGAACCTGGATGAGCCGAATGGATGGGGACGCGATTTTTATTTCCGCCCTGAACAAGGAGAATATGGAGGAATTCAGGCAGCTGGTCTATCAGAAAGTAAGGGATATACATGTTACCAGGTTTCCGTACAACAACTTTCTCTACCCTGAAGTTATTGAATAAAAAAACCCTCAGCTTTACTGAGGGTTTAATAATGTGTGTTATATGTTATAGCCCATAGGTTATCCCAATCCCCAGCGTTTCTCTAATTTGAAAGGCCGCAACCGCATTGTCGTCGTATATGGCCTGAAATGTCGCGTTGGCGGTGAGCCATTTATTGATAGCCATTACGAGGTTGAGGGTGTAATCGATATCTACATTCTGAGGATCTTCCAGATAGTTACTGTAAAGGTTCAGAATATTCTCTATGGACACATTTGCCATTACATCGAACTTGGCGTAGGCCCCTAAGGCTGCACCAAATTCAAATCTACTGCTCTCATTGGCTTCTACGCCAAAATAACCACCGGCCTCGTTGAAGGCAGCAATGGCCATAGGGTCGGGTCCAACGTCAGTGAACTCACTATCTACAAATATGAGTTTCGCCGTGGCGGGAGAAATATTTACCTTCAGGTTATCACTCTTTTTCCATAGGAATCCGGGACCGGCCATTAGGTATGCCGGGGAGAAAAACTTGGTAGTTTCCATACGAATTTCATTCCCGTTCAAATCTTCTCCGTACTCATAACCCGAAGTAAATTGAGTTCGGAAGTTTCCGAAGAACGAATAGAACCAATTCGAATCACCAATTTGCCGTCCAATTACCGAGTTTAATTCCAGTCGGTCACTTGTCTTTCGTGTAAACTCCTGGTCCCTGGTCTTGGTTATCCCGTAATCGGCCATAATACGGTTGTCCCATGCAACTTTCCCCTTGCGATAATTTGCGTCGTAGGCAAGGGTAAGGTTGGCGGCGTAATTTGAAGTTCCACCTCCTGTCCATTCATCGTTAAAGGCAGCCTGGCTGAAGAGTAAAGCGATATTCCCGGCTTTGTTCCAGCCGTCTTTTGGAGTCTCTTCCCCGGGCTCATCCTGGGCTAAACCAACAAATGGTATAATTAGAATAAAGGCAAGTAAAAATTGTTTCATGGTGTTTGGTTTTAAAAGGCAAATTTACAATTTCTTTTTAGGGAATATAAAGTACTGAGGGGAAAAGAAGGCCTATACAGCCTGCAATCGCTACCCTTTGGATGCTTTGAATAACGGCACCGAAGAACAAGCCTCACCATACATGATGCTCTTTGCAATTGGCCTTAATTTTTGGGCGAGTAGGAGGTAGGCATTTTCAGGAATGAATTTACCGGTACATCCTTTTATTACTACGGGTTTATCTTTTAAGGAACTGAGGTTCAGGTTATCGATCAGTTCGGTGAAAATCACCATTTCAAGATCGGCCAGGCGGCCGGAGACAACTTTTTTGGTATATGGGGCAGCATGGAGCGAGATCAGCATAAGTGCCCAGGCGGGGATAATAGCTTCGGAAGAATTGTAAACCGCCAGGTACCCATCCTGATAAAGGCTCCAGTCGTGTTCCTTCACATACTGTCGGAACTCTTTTTCCTTCAGAACAAATCCTTCCCAAAGCCAGGGGGAAATATCAAGTTCGGTCCGCAGGCCTTCGGGATAATGATCCTCGAGATCGAAGGTAACCAGCTTACTGTTTGCTACTCTATTTATTATTTCATCGGCCATAAAACCCCTTTATAACATTCCCAATTCCAATTTTGCCTCTTCGCTCATTAAGTCCTGGCTCCATGGCGGATCGAAGGTAATCTCCACTTCGGCATCTTTGACCATTTTAATGGACTTTACCTTGTCTTCGACTTCCATGGGCAATGATTCGGCCACAGGGCAATTAGGAGTGGTTAATGTCATTAACACCTTGACTTCCCTGTCCTCGTTTACAAAAACGTCGTAAATAAGGCCTAGTTCGTAAATATCCACGGGGATCTCCGGGTCGTATATTGTTTTAAGGACCTTTACGATTTTTTCCCCTAATTCGGCGGTATCGATTTCCGTTGTGCTCATAGTTATTTCTTTAGTTGTGCCTTGAAGGCCAAAGCATATAATTTCATTTGTTTTACCATCGAAACAAGACCATTGGCCCTGGTAGGTGACAAATGTTCTTTTAGACCGATTTCGTCTATAAACGAGGTGTCGGCTTCCACGATTTCTTCCGGAGGCCGGTTTGAAAAAGCCGTAATAAGAACAGCAATGATCCCCTTAGTGATTATCGCGTCACTATCGGCAGTAAATACAACCTTTCCATCCTCTAATTCTGCATGCAGCCATACTTTACTCTGACATCCTTTAATCAACCTGTCGTCTGTTTTCAGCGAAGGATCTATTAAAGGCAGGGATTTCCCCAGCCCGATAAGATGTTCATATTTGTCCATCCAATCGTCAAAAAGTGAAAATTCATCTATAAGGTCTTGTTGTACCTCGTTTATTGTCATTAGGTCTTAATTTTTCTGCTTATACGCAGTTAGCAGCACCGAGCGGTCGGTTTTTGAATACAGGGTTAATACATTTTCCTGTACCCCATAAGATCCGGTATTCCGCAAAGCCGCCAGGAACATATTTTCATTTGTCATTATGGGCTCATCACAGGCCATCTCCGTTGATGCTATATCCGAGAAGGTCAAAGCGTACAGATCGATAGAATAATTTCCGAAGAAACTATTGCAACCTGTATTACCACGAACAGTCTTGTCTAAGGCAGCAAAGGAGATAGTTGGGGCATTATCAGACACCTTCTTATCACCAATACTTGTAATGGTATAATTTCCAGATAGCTGCACATTGCCGGCCACATCGATTACTTTTTTTGTTTCATCACAACTTATAAAAAATATAGCCATGGTACATAATGCGATTATTGTTCTCATAATTTTTGAGTTAAATGGTTCTGTAATCGAAGATACCATAATTACTTTGCTTCTTTTTTTAAAGGTATGTTAACTTAACTCAGCATGAGTTTAGCTTTTTTTACACCATCTACCAGGCGGTTTACTTCTTCCAGGGTATTGTAGAAGGCAAACGAAGCCCTTACCGTACCCGGAATTTTATAATAATCCATAATGGGCTGTGCGCAATGGTGGCCGGTTCTTACGGCTATACCCATTTTGTCGAGAATGGTGCCCACATCATACGGATGGATACCCGAAAGGTTAAAGGAGATTACCGATGTCTTCCTGGCCGCCGTACCGTATATCCTCAAGCCATCGATCTTCAGCAGCTCTTTGGTGGCATAGAACAGAAGCTCATTTTCATGTTTTTCAATCTGTTCGAAGCCTATAGCGTTCAGATAGTCTATGGCAGCTCCAAAGGCGATCCCTCCTGCAATGTTTGGAGTTCCTGCTTCGAATTTATGGGGAAGCTCTGCATAGGTTGTCTTTTCGAAAGTGACTTCCGAAATCATTTCTCCTCCTCCCTGGTATGGCGGTAATTTCTGCAACCAGGCTTCCTTTCCGTACAAAATCCCAACTCCGGTAGGACCACACATCTTGTGTGCGGAAGTGGTATAGAAATCCACATCCAGTTTTTGCAGATCGGGTTTTAGATGGCAACAGGCCTGAGCTCCGTCTATAAGCACGGCCGCTCCTTTTTCATGCGCCATCGCAATAATCTCTTCTATGGGGTTTATCGTCCCCAGGGCATTGGAAATATGATTTACAAAAACCAGTTTGGTGCGGGCTGATAGTATATTTTTGAATTCCGGAAGCACCAACTCTCCTTCTTCATTCATCGGGATTACTTTCAGGATGGCGCCTGTACGTTCACAAAGCATTTGCCAAGGGACTATGTTCGAATGGTGTTCCAGTGCGGAAACCACTATTTCATCTCCGGTCTGTAGGATGGATTCGAAACCATTTGCCACCAGGTTGATGCTGTGCGTAGTTCCGGAAGTAAAGATCACTTCCGAAGGTTTTTCCACATTGAAATGCTGCTGAATTATTCCCCGAGCAGCCTCATAGGCATCTGTCGCTTCCTGTGAAAGCGTGTGTACCCCTCGGTGAATATTTGCGTTGTAACCCGAATAATAGTCGACTATGCTGTTGATTACCTGCCGAGGTTTCTGAGTTGTGGCGGCGTTATCGAGATAAACAAGTGGCTTCCCATTAACTTCCCTCTGAAGTATGGGAAAATCTTTTCGAATATCCGAAACATTGAAGGCCATTTGTACTTTTTCAGTGGTTATTAGAGTTCAAACCCAAGGCGCACACCAATTTTATTGGCGATTAGCTTGTTGATGCGAACTTTCAATTCAGGGATCTTAACGCTTTCCAAAACATTGTTTGCAAAGGCATACATCAACAAGGCCCTGGCTTCTTTTTTGGCAATTCCGCGGGAACGCATATAAAACAGAGCTTCTTCATCCAGCTGCCCTATGGTACACCCGTGCGAACATTTTACATCGTCTGCAAAGATCTCAAGCTGGGGTTTGGCATTAATCGTAGCCTTATCGTGGATGAGGATGTTGTTGTTCTGCTGAAATGCATCGGTTTTTTGAGCTTCTTTTTCAACAACTACCTTACCGTTGAATACGCCGGTGGAAGCATCCCCGAAGATACCTTTGTAATCCTGGTGACTCTCGCAGTTTGGTTCGATATGATGCACCAGGGTGTTGTGGTCCACATGCTGCTTGTCTTCCAGTATGGTTATTCCTTTCAGGGTAGAGTCGCAGCGCTCTCCTTTTTGATAGAAGTTTAAGTTGTTCCGGGTTAGTTTCCCGCCAAAGGAGAAGGTATGTACCCTGCAATTGCTTTCCTGTTCCTGCCAGATATTGGTATTGTCGATCAGGGAAGCGTTGGTATTGTCGTTCTGTATCTTGTAGTAATCCACATAGGCCCGTTTTTCGGCAAAGATCTCGGTTACCGAATTGGTAAATACCGCATTTCCTGAAAGGCTTTGATGGCGTTCGATGATCTGCACATGCGAGTTTTCACCAACTACGATAAGATTTCGCGGCTGAAGCATGATCGCTGCTTCATTTCCCGTGGAAAAGTTGATGATCTCTATGGGTTTTTCAACTTCCTTGTGGTTGGGAATAAAGACGTAGGCACCTTCTTTCGCAAAAGCTGTATTCAGAGAGGATAAGCTATCCTGCTTGGCGGCCTTGTTAAAATAGGCCTCGATTACCGGTTTGTACTTTGGTTTATTCAACGCGGCCGATAAGAGGCATACATCGATCTTGTCGTGGGTGGTTTCAGAAAGGAAAGAACTATAAACCCCATCTACAAAAACTACCTTATAGGTGTCCACATCATGCAGGAAGTACTTCTTTACTTGTTTGAATTCAAGGCTGTGGTCCTGTTTTGGGAAAATGCTGTAATTTTCTTTTAGCAGGGAATTCAGGGAAGTATACTTCCAGGCTTCGAGTTTTTTAGTGGGAAAACCTTCCGCCTCGAATACCTTTATAGCCTCATTCCTAATGTCGTGAATAGGGGAGTCTTCTTCGAGGTGATCTTCGAATGCGATATATGAGGATAATAATTTGTCTTTTAAGCTCATAACTTTTCCTTCAATTCAATTTAGGCCTTCACTTCTTCCTTGATCCAGTCGTATCCTTTTTCTTCCAGCTTATAAGCTAATTCCTTGTCGCCCGATTTTACGATTTTTCCATCCATGAGGACATGAACAAAGTCGGGGACTATATAATCCAGTAAACGCTGGTAGTGGGTAATCACTATCACGGCATTGTCCTTGTTTCTGAACTTGTTTACTCCGTTTGCCACGACCTTCAAGGCATCGATATCCAGACCCGAATCGGTTTCGTCCAGGATGGCCAGTTTAGGCTCCATCATTGCCATCTGGAAGATCTCGTTACGCTTCTTCTCTCCTCCTGAAAAACCTTCATTCAGCGATCGGGACAAAAACTTGCGATCGATGTCCAGCATATCTGCCTTGGCCTTGATCTTTTTGAGCATATCGGAGGCGGGCATCTCTTCCAGACCCTTGGCTTTTCTGGTCTCGTTGATGGCTGTTTTTATAAAGTTGGTAACGGTAACTCCCGGAATTTCCACGGGATACTGAAACGACAGAAAAATTCCTTTATGAGCACGCTCTTCGGGGTCCATTTCCGAAATATCCTGATCGTCCAGAAATATCTCCCCTTTCTCCACTACAAACTCTTCCTTCCCGGCTATCACCGCGGCAAGAGTACTCTTTCCGGAACCGTTGGGTCCCATAATGGCGTGTACTTCTCCGGCGTTCACGTTTAATGATACTCCGTTTAAAATATCTTTATCTTCAACACTTGCGTGTAAATCTTTTATCTTCAGCATATTAATTCTTTTCTTCAATTTTTACGTCGGGTTCCGCCGGCGACTGACTTATTGTTATTATACGTTTTACCGCGATCATCTCTTTCCATCCTTCTTTTCCTTCGCTTAAAATCGGATTTGGTCCCACCGTGCCCTGGATTACTACAGGTACCATATCGAAATCATCTTTCTTAACCGGGGCTACCTTGTCTGCCAAAACCTGGGCCATGGAATCCATTTTTACGGCATAAACCACTTCGCCCACCTTAAGGACAGAGGCTTCAGCGGTATAGATGAATTCGCCGCGATAGATAGGCAATTCCACGATTTCTTCTTCCGAAAGTTCAGATGTTTCCTCCTTATTGGTCGTTTCAGAATTCTTACACGCTACCAATAAAAGGGCACTTAATAAAAGGTAAAGGAGATTTTTCATATCAACTGTTTAATACTTAATTATCCAACCGAGCCTTCCAGGCTTATTTCCAGGAGTTTTTGCGCTTCAACGGCAAATTCCATGGGGAGTTTATTCAATACTTCCTTACTAAATCCATTCACGATAAGGGCAATGGCCTTTTCAGTATCTATTCCGCGCTGATTGCAGTAAAAGATCTGGTCTTCCCCGATCTTACTGGTCGTTGCCTCGTGTTCTATCTGAGCCGTTTTATTCGATACCTCGATATACGGAAAGGTATGGGCGCCACATTCATTTCCCATTAGCAGAGAATCGCACTGTGAAAAGTTTCGTGCGTTCTTGGCCCGCGGGCCTATTTTTACCAGGCCGCGATAACTGTTTTGTGATTTTCCCGCAGAAATACCTTTCGAAATAATCGTACTCCGGGTGTTTTTCCCCAGGTGTATCATCTTAGTTCCCGTATCGGCCTGCTGGAAGTTATTGGTTACCGCTATCGAATAGAATTCACCAATAGAATTATCCCCTTTCAGGATGCAGCTTGGATACTTCCAGGTGATGGCACTTCCGGTTTCCACCTGTGTCCACGATATCTTTGCGTTCTTTTCGCACAATCCGCGTTTGGTAACAAAGTTGTATACCCCGCCTTTTCCGTCCTTACCACCGGGATACCAGTTCTGGACTGTGGAGTATTTTATCTCTGCTCCATCGAGTGCTATGAGCTCCACAACTGCGGCATGCAGCTGATTCTCGTCTCGGGACGGAGCCGTACATCCTTCGAGATAACTTACATAACTATCTTCATCGGCAATCACCAGGGTTCTTTCAAACTGCCCGGTACCTGCCTGGTTAATTCGGAAATACGTTGACAATTCCATCGGGCACCGAACGCCTTTAGGAATATAGCAGAAGGAGCCGTCGCTGAAAACAGCACTGTTCAGTGCGGCATAGAAGTTATCGCGTTGCGGAACCACAGATCCGATGTATTTCTTCACTAATTCGGGGTGTTCTTTAATGGCTTCAGAAATAGAGCAAAAGATGATACCCTTTTCAGCCAGGGTAGATTTGAAGGTAGTTGCAACCGACACCGAGTCCATTACGATATCGACAGCTACTCCTGCCAGTTTCTTCTGCTCCTCCAGTGATATTCCCAATCTGTTAAAGGTATCCAGCAATTCGGGATCAACCTCGTCTATACTGTTGTATTTTGGCTTTTTTGAAGGTGCTGAATAATACGATATTGCCTGGAAATCGGGTTTAACATAGTTAACATTCGCCCATTCCGGTTCCACCATCTGTTTCCAGTGCTCAAAGGCTTCAAGCCGCCATTGGGTCATCCATTCCGGCTCCTCCTTTTTCATGGAGATTGCACGCACTACCTCTTCATTCAGACCAATAGGGAACGTATCCGATTCAATATCGGTGTAGAAACCATATTCGTATTCTTTGGTTTCCAGTTCCTTCTTCAGATCATCTTCCGTAAATTTTCCCATGATTCAGTTTCAACAATTATTATAATGAAAAGCTCTCTCCGCAACCGCAGGTGCGATTGGCATTGGGGTTGTTAAAAACAAAGCCCTTCCCGTTCAGACCCCCACTGTATTCCAGCGTGGTTCCCACCAGGTAAAGAAAGCTCTTTTTATCTACCACGATCTTCACCGGATTGTCTTCGAACATCTTGTCGTTCTCACCCAGTTCTTTATCAAAAGTGAGTTCATACGAAAGACCGGAGCAACCTCCGCTCTTAACACCTACGCGCACAAAGTCGCTTGCCACAGCGAAGCCCTCTTCGGCCATCAGCTGGGATATTCTGGATTTTGCATTCTCACTAACCTTGATCATCTCTAAGTAGATTTATTCTAAATTAGGTTGCAAATATACGTTAAATGCCATTTTTTACCATGGATAACGCACATTTTAAACCTATGCTGTTATAGTTTTAAGTAATAATTAACGGTTCCGGCTCAATCCCCTGTTTTCCTGCACCTAAGGGTATTATTGATTTGGATCCTGAAAGTCGGGGTTATTGACAAAGGAGGGGTCGGAGAGGGTGAGTAAAAACGCCTTGAGATCGGCTTTGTCCTGTTCTGAAAGCCCTACTCCGCCTTCAGCGACTTTTTTCATCAACGGATCGATGGTTTCCGAATACACCAGGCCTTCGCTGTAGTGATCGATTACTTCTTCTATGGTTTCAAACCGACCATCGTGCATATAGGGTGCAGTAAATTCCAGGTTCCGAAGGCTGGGCGATTTAAATTGCCCAAATTCTCTAGGATCGCCTGTTACAGCACCACGTCCGCGGTCTGAAAAAGATTCATCCAGGCCGTTGTTGTGAAAGATATTGTCGGTCCACAATGGATTGTTAGGATTGCCGTGACAGTGAAAACAATCGCCGCGATTCTCATCCATAAATACATTTAGTCCGTTTTGTTCTTCAGGGCTGAGTTCGGCTGTGCCCATCAGGTAGCGGTCGAATTTCGAATTGGCCGAGATAAGTGTTCTTAGAAATTGGGCGATGGCTTTGGTAACGAGTACCGAATCGATGGTTGAGGTTCCAAATGCCTGTTGAAAGAGTTCAGGGTATTCGCTGTCGCTTTGCAGGCTGTTCGCGGCTTCACTCCAGGTATTGTGCATTTCTATGGGATCGACAACCGGTTCGAGGGCCTGATTTTCGATGGAGTTTGCACGCCCGTCCCAAAAGAACAATTCGTTGTAATTCCAGGCCAGGTTGAACAGCGGCATGGAGTTACGAGTTCCTTCGATGCCATCGATTCCAACACTAAATTGCCGGGCATCGGAAAAAGCATTTGCCGGACTGTGACATCCGGCACATGCCAATGTATTGTCTGCCGATAACCTTTTATCGAAAAACAGTTTTCTTCCAAGCGCAACACCTTCCACGGTTTGCGGATTGTCTGCCGGGATTACCGGGGGAAGTATCCTGTCTTCAAAAATTTGTGGTATTTGCAGTTCCAAAGGTGTTGCAGTATAGCCGTCTACCTTGCCGTCATCCGTAGAACAGGACAGCAGGACAAAGCCGAGACTAAAATATATTAAACACCTTTTCATTATCTATTTTGTTTTATTGAGTTACAGCGCCAAGACTGAATACACCTTCTGAATTTTGGTAGGTTGAACCATTCTGGTGCATCAGGATCTGGGCATCGAAGTTGGGCATTAGCATTTGGTTGAGCACGTTCAGGTCCCAGAGATTTGGATCCTCGAACCACTGTGCCAGGTTCATTTTAACTTCAATATTCGTGCCGCTGCCGATTGCAATCTGTCCAAGGTCGACTTCGAAAGAAGTATCCTGCAGCGTTACCGGGGTCGTACTCGGGTCCGCAGCCCGTATGGTGTGATATGCATAATTGGTCTCTGTGGATGTATTGTCGATAAATTTCCCCTCCAGTCGCATATAGTGATAGCCTCCTCCCAGCATCATAGGTACATTCCAGCCTCCATCGGCAGAATTCAGATCGAGGTAGGCACCGTCGATATTGTCTTCATCGTCGAAACCGAAAGTAAACGAAACCAGGTATTCGCCCTCCGGAATTTCGATATCGGGCGTAAAGTTAAGATTGGTTCCCTGGCGAACATTCACCAGGTTATAATCACCTGCATCGTAGACTTCCCCCGTAGTAACACTCTCGAAAGTTACATCGGAAATGAGGTAAACCAATTTTGAGATACTGAGCTCTTCCCCGTTGGCATTCGTGTATTGGATGACATCGAAATCTGAATTTTCAATCTCATCGCCGTCCCAATTGTGTGAAAAAGTAAAATCCACACTGGTATCGGCGGGAATTGGAGTCCCATTGTCATCGTTTTTGCAGGCAACCACAGCAGTTGCAACAGCAAGAAGCAGGGCAATCTTTTTCATTTTTTTTTATTGTATTAAGTTATATTATTTCAGTTATTTGATCTTGATGAACAGCAAATCCTTGATCCCCCTGTTCATTGGGATGTCTATATCATCACTTTCGGTATTTCCAACCAAAAGCACTTTATTGTCCGTGGTCTGAATGGCATCTTCTGAAAAATCGAGGCTGGTACCACCTATGGTTTTCTGATACTGCAGGTCTCCTTCTTCATCTATTATAACCACCCAGGCATCATTTTCGCCCAGGTTATTGGAAACATCGCCGTTCGAACTGCGCGTTGATCCTGAAATAAGATAAGTCCCATTGGGAAGTCGCTGAATGCTTCTTCCGGATTCGAACTGAGATCCCCCCAGGTTCTTCTCCCAGATAATGTTCCCGTTCGCAGGATTGAATTTCACTATCCACATATCGGCGTTGCCCAGAGCACCCGAAACATCCTTATCTGAACTGCGGCTATCGCCAACCATAATATAATTTCCATCCGAAGCCCTGGTTACACTATAAGCCACGTCAATCTCGGATCCGCCGTATGATTTTGTCCATACCTTGTCGCCACCGGCACTGACTTTTACCACCCAGTAATCGTAACTTCCTTTATCGTCTGTTATGTCGAAATCGCTACTCTCGCTTGCACCTATCATAAGAAATCCGCCGTCGCTTGTCTGAACAACGTCGTAACTACGGTCATTATTGGTTCCTCCGAAATAACGTCTCCAGATCTTTTCGCCGTTGGCGTTCATTTTAATTCCCCAATACTCACCAACCCCGTGTTCGGGATTTCGGCCGTCGTTCCCCTGGCCGCCACTGGCCGTTACATCCAGGAATCCTGTAGCAAAATATCCGCCATCGGCTGTTTGAATTACTTTATACGCCTGATCACTGCCTGAAAAACCAAAATTTGTTTCCCACTGGATTCCACCCTGGCTATCGATCTTTACCAGCCAGTAATCGTGAAAACCTTCGTTGCCTCCAACGTCGCCATCGTTACTTCTGCTGTGTCCTGAAAGGATATAACCGCCATCGGTGGTCTTGGTTATCCCGGTGGCTTTATCGGTGGCACTTCCGCCATAGGTCTTGCTCCATAAGATTGCTCCCTGGGGATCGACTTTCAATACCCAGTAATCTGAATCGGTGGTGGTTTTATCGGTGATATCGCCGTCGATACTGGAAGTTGATCCAAGAATGATGTAATTCCCGTCATTGGCCTGAACCACTCCCACAGCTTCATCCTCCTCGCTGCCACCGTAGGTTTTCACATAGTCGATAACTCCCTCGAAATTGATGGGCATGGGGGAATCATCGGTAGAATCGTCCGTTTGTGGTGGTGGACTGGAATCGTCCTTACCACAGGAATAGAATGCCAGGGTGGCGATCATCGCCACTGCAGGGACTAATTTCATTTTCGATAGCATAAGTAAGTTCTTTTAGTTTACGATCAGGCGTTTGCTTGTATTTTTATTGATCTGAACGAGATAAACGCCTGAATTGAGTTCAAATATATTGATTTTTTCTGAAGGGCTGTTGGAAAAATGAAACTCGAGCACACGTTGTCCGAGTACATTATAAATAGCCACTTCCTCAATAGTAGTGTCCTTGGCTGTAATAGTAAGCACATCTGTAGCCGGGTTGGGATACATCGCGAAGTCTGTACCTTCGAAGTCTCCCGTGCCTAAATTAGGATCCCGTACTACCGTAAACCCTTCATCCCCGCTTATCACGATGTTTCCGCTGGGAAAGAAAGGATATACATTCCAGGTGGCGTCGAAACCGGCGCTGTTGGATCCCGGGAAGGTATCGAAATAGCCGTATTCAGATATATTCTCATTGGCGAGATCGGACAGGTCGTAAACTCTTAACCCGGCCGCATAATTGGCCATATAGAATTTATCTCCCACTACATAGCCATTATGGTCTGTTGCAGGTGTAGCTCCAAAATATTCGAAATCGAACTGGGGGTTGTCCAGATCGCTGAAATCGAATATCAGGGTACGTGTGTTGAACCCAACACTAAACTCATCCAGCTCATCACCTACGATAAAATAACGTTTGTCTTCAGTAAACCATCCCTGGTGCGTATAGCCCACATTTGAATAATCTACCACAGCAATTGGGGTTGGAAAACCTTTGTCGGTTACATCTACGATAACGATTTCATTCTCATTGGAACCCACAAAGATCTCTCTTCCCGTATAGTCTGTGTCCGGGCCATCATAAGTAACGATCTGGGCATCGTGGGTATATCCATCGAGGCTGTATCCCCCGGCGCCAACAGGGTTCTGTGGGTTCTGAATATTGATGAACTCCGGTCCCCCGTTGAAATTATTGGTACCAATAGCATAAGCATAACCCGTATCTTCATTAATTGCAATGTTATGCGCACTCCCGAATCCACTGTAATGTGCGTCATTATTAAACGTTACGGGCGGGTTGTTCACATTTCGCAATCTGGTAAGATCGAATACCTGCATACCGTGGCCATTCGCTTCACTGACGATAAAGGCGTGATTGTCGTATACCTTTATATCTCTCCAGCTGCTGTTTGAAGTATGGGTGGGTAATTTACCGAGATAAACCGGGTTCACGGGGTCTGAGATGTCGATGAACACGGTACCGTTGTTTACACCCATCATGGCGTATTCTTTTCCGTCGTCCGGATCTACCCAACCCCAGGAGTCGTTTCCTCCCGAGGCCTGAAGCTGCCCGAGAGAAAGGTGAGATTGCAGATCGAATCCGCTACATGGATAACCGGCGGCAGAACCACCTGAACAAGGAGTTTGAGCGACAGCCATTGTGCAAAATGCGACTGCGGCCAGAGATAAAATTTTTTTCATTTTTTGATTGTTTATGAGATTAATTTACCACAAACCGTTTTACGGTATTGTGATTGATTCTTAGAAAATAGACCCCGGAAGTTAGTCCGGCAATATCTATTTGTTCGTTATTACTGTTATTAACTTCCTGAGCTATCACCAACTGCCCAAGGGTGTTGCTGATTTCAATAGAGTGAATAGCTGTTTCTTCGGAGCGAATGTTGAGATATTCATCGGCCGGATTGGGATATACGGCAAATTCGGTTGAATCCACAGTTCCTGCTCCCAGCTGCGAATCTCTTAGCACAAAGAATCCACCGTCTATATTACTCACAATAATGTTGCCACTTTCGAAAAACGGATAGACATTCCACGCCCCGGAGTAACTAACAGACTGACTGGACGGATGAGTGTCGAAGTAGCCGAGTTCGGTCATATTACCATTGGCAATATCGCTGATATCGATAACACGCATTCCGGCCGAGTAGTTTGCCAGGTAGAACTTATCTCCTTTTACGTAGCCATTGTGATCAATAGATGGTTCAGGACCAAAATACTCAAAATGAAACTGAGGATTGTCCAGGTCTGTAAAGTCGAATACTACCGACCGGGTGTTAAAGCCCACATTGGATTCATCGAACTCATCACCTGCGATAAAATAAGTGTGGTCTTCCGTGATCCATCCCTGGTGGGTATATCCTATATTCGAATATCCTATAGTTGAAATCAACTGAGGGTTTCCTTTATCGGTAACGTCTACGATCACAATTTCATCGGTATTGCAACCAATATAGATTTCACTTCCTGTGTAGTCCGAATCGGGGCCGTCGTAAATAATCACCTGGGCATCGTGAGTGTATCCGCTTCCGGCATAACCCCCTGCTGCAACGGGATTTAACGGATCCTGTATATTAACAAAGTGTGCACCGCCCGAATAGCTACCTGCACCTACGCCATAGGCGTAACCGGATTCTTCATTGATCACGATATTATGTGCCCCGCCGAAGCCGCTGTAGTGGGCATCTTCGGTAAAGGTCTCGGGTGGATTGGTGACGTTTCTCAGCCTGGTAAGATCGAAGATCTGTATACCATGACTGCCGGCCTCGCTTACCATAAATGCGTAATTGTTGTAAACTTTTACATCTCTCCACAGACTGGAAGAATTGTTGTGTCCGGGAAGTTTTCCCAATATTACCGGATTAATCGGATCTGTAATATCGATAAATACGGTTCCGTTGTCTACCCCTGTAATAGCGTACTCTTTGCCGTCGTTGGGATCTGTCCATCCCCATGAATCATTTCCGGAGGAGCCTCCCAGCTCGGCTAGTGAGAACGAAGACAGCAGGTCGAAACCTTCGCAGGGATAGTTACCTGCAAGGCCGTTATTACATGGAGTTTGTGCCATAACCGCTGTTCCTAATGCAGCGAGGAATAAGAATAGTAATTTTTTCATAGAAATTTTTTAAGCTTTACAAAAATACAAATAATAATGTCTAACAAATAAAACGCAACAGTCTAATTTATAGTGCCTCCGGACTTGTAGTCGGATACGGCACTAACGAATTACAAAATATCAGATCTTAATAATTTTTTTGTTTACAGTATCGTTTATTTGAAGGAAATAGATTCCTTCGGAAAGGGAGGTAAGGTCTGTTGAAACGCTTAGCTCATCCCCGAATTCTTCTGAATGAATCAGTTTCCCGAGACTGTCGTAAATCTTTATCGAGTTTATGCTACCCTTGTCCGATTGAATAGACAGCATATCTGAAATGGGATTCGGATACACGGCAAATTCAGGTTTAACGGTGTCGATGTTGGCCAGGATTTCCGATTCTTTAACCAGCAGAAAGCCGGAAGTTCTGTCACTAATCACGATATTTCCGCTGTCGAAATAGGGATACACGCTCCAGGCTCCGTTGAAACCGGCAAGATCATCGGGGGCATAACTATCGAAAAAGCCTATCTCACTCATATTGCCGTTTTCAAGATCGGAAATATCCATCACTCTTAAGCCCGCTGCATTGTTGGAAAGATAGAATTTGTCACCCTTCACATAGCCATTGTGGTCTGTTGCCGGAGTCATTCCGGTATAACTGAAATCGTACTGAGGATCGTCAAGGTCGCTAAGATCCATGATCAGGGTCCTGCTGTCGAAGCCGAAATTGATCTCATCAGTTTCATCACCTAACAGGAAGTATCGCTGATCTTCCGAAAACCATCCCTGGTGTGTATAGGATACGTTGGGATACGCAACATCTGAAATGGCCACAGGATTTCCTTTATCTGTAACGTCAACTATCACCAATTCGTTCTCATTGCTTGCCACCATGATCTCCCTGCCGCTATAGTCGGTATCGGGTCCGTTGTAAATCACTACCTGGGCGTCGTGAGTATAGCCGTCGACCGAATATCCTCCCGCTGCCACGGGATTTACAGGATCCTGAATATCGACAAAATATGCGCCTCCGCTAAAAGATGAGGTTCCCACGGCGTAGGCAAAGCCTGTCTCTTCGTTGATAACAATGTTGTGGGCACCGCCAAAACCGCTAAAATGCGCATCGTTTGTAAAAGTTTCCGGCGGGTTGGTGACATTCCGAAGTCTTGTAAGATCGAAAACCTGCATCCCATGGCCTGAATCTTCGCTTACTACAAAGACGTGATTATCGTAGGTTTTAGCATCTCTCCAGGTGCTAGAACCTCCCTGGCTAGGCAGTTTACCCAGATATATCGGGTTCACCGGATCGGAGATATCGATAAAGGCAGTTCCTTCTATCAGGCATACAATGGCGTATTCCTTGCCGTCTTGCGGATCGGTCCAACCCCAGCTGTCGTTTGCACGGGTGGAGCTCATTGTCGACAGTGGTATCTGCGATTGAAGATCATAACCGTTGCAGGGGAAACCGGCGGCTGTTCCATTCACGCAGGGTACTTGGGAAAACACGCCTACAGAAAACAAGAGAAACCATACCGGTAATAAATTTTTCATAGTAAAGTGTTTAAAACAAACAAAAAACGACCCCTGGAGGTCGTTTTTCGGAATTAGTTTTTAATTATTTTTTTTGTGACGGCTTCATTTACATTAACAAAGTAAATTCCCTTTGCCAGGTTCGCCATATTGACCGTTACTTCTCCGGTAGCGCCGTACTCTTCCGAGAAAATAGTCTGCCCCAATATATCTGTAAGCACGATGCGTTCTATTGGCAGCGTACGCGAAACTATATTTAGTGTTTCTGAAACCGGGTTCGGGAATAAAACAAGCCCTGTCTCGAATTCCTGGTCGGATGTTGAAAGTATCTCGACCACGGTAAGTTCGAAGGAGCAGCTATTTGTGTTTCCGCTGGCGTCTTCAGCTTCAAATTCGATGGTATAGGTTCCCATGGTCAACTGGGTCCCGGGTGTAGGATCCTGGGTTATAGTGAGCCCTAAAGCGCAATTGTCCTGGGCGGTGACATCGCCGTTGGCTACATAATCCGGGACTGTGTAATAATTCTCGCCGGTATCGTACCCGGCTGTGCTGTTTGCGGGACAACTTACCGTAGGATCCAAATCGTCTATTACAGTTACGGTGGCAGTACAATAATCCTTATTTCCAAAGGCATCGTACACTTCCAGTTGTATACTGTTTGCTCCAAGGTCACTACAGTCGAAGGTATCGTCGCAAATATTAAAATATACTGTTCCGCTGTTATCGAAGGAACCGTTATCCAGATCTGAAGCCTCTATGGTCGCTTGCCCATCGGGATTTAGAGCCACGGTAATATCCGTGCACACTGCTGTAGGCTTCACAGTGTCGGTGTTCTGAGCTCTTACCAGGAAGAAACCTCTGTTCATATCACTGATCACGATATTACCGCTTTCAAAATATGGGTATACATTCCAGGCACCACTGAAATTGGTATTGTTATTAGTAGGATAGGTGTCGAATGATCCTTCTTCCACTATATTGCCGTTTTCGATATCTGTAATATCGATAACACGCATCCCTGCGCGGTAGTTGGCAATGTAATACTTGTTTCCTTTTACGTAACCATTGTGGTCGATCGCCGGGGTTGGTCCGAAATATTCGAAATGAAATTGCGGGTTGTCCAGATCTTCGAAATCGAAGATGATGGTTCGGGTGTTAAAGCCGATATTAGATTCGTCCAATTCGTCTCCCACTAGAAAGAATCGCTGGTCTTCGGTAAACCATCCCTGGTGGGTATAACCTACGTTGGTATATGAGAGAGTGGCAATTCCCTGTGGATTGGCCTTATTTGTAATATCGACGATCACTACTTCATTTTCGTTGCTTCCTATCAGGATTTCTCTCCCTATGTAATCGTTATCGGGACCACAGTAGGTCACTACCTGAGCGTCGTGACTGTAATTATCCATAGAATAACCCCCTTCTCCTACGGGATTCAGCGGGTTCTGGATATTGACAAAATGTGGCCCGCCGTTATAGGAATTGGTTCCAACGCCGTAGGCATAACCGCTTTCTTCGTTAATAACAATGTTGTGTGCGCTTCCGAAGCCACTGTAATGTGCATCCGTAGTGAAGGTCTCGGGAGGATTGTTTACGTTTCTCAGCCTGGTTAGGTCGAAGACCTGCATTCCGTGGCCGTTGGCCTCACTAACAATAAACGCATAATTGTTGTAAACCTTGATGTCTCTCCAGCTGCTGTTCGAAGTCTGAGTGGGAAGTTTTCCCAGGTAAACCGGGTTTACGGGGTCTGAAATGTCAATAAAGGCCGTACCGTTGTTTAATCCGATAAGTGCGTATTCATTTCCGTTGGATGGATCTGTCCAACCCCAGGAGTCGTTACCGCCTCCGGCGTTCAGAGTGGATAAGTCTATATTCGATTGAAGCGTGTATCCATCACATGGATATGGTCCTGCCGTTCCACCCGAACATGGGGTCTGGGCGAATACCGATGTTGAAAACACAAGTAGGATGGGGAGTAATAAGTTTTTCATTTTTAGCTTTAATTAGGATTAATTCGAAGAAAGCATTTTCAGGCGAATGTTTCAGGATTTTTCAATGAAACATCCGTAATGTTGAATATTTTTCAAAAATTGCATAAAAGGCCTTCAAAAATAGAAAATAATGTAATAAGAACAAGCGAGTAGCTGTTAAATATCAGGGCTTTTGGCTTAATTTGTCCGAAAAGCAGCCGATGAGTTTAACGATTCGCGATTCGTATGGCTTTATTATAAATTCCTAGCGGAAAAGTAGGGATATACGCCTTAGACCCCATGAAATGTGGCTGTGTTATTTTCAGGCCATTGAGTGAAGAATCCAATTTCAAAAAATTAGTGCCGGCGAGTGGATTAATTTCCGCCGCAGCGATTTTTTTGCAATTAGTTTCTCGGTTTTTATAAATGAAGACTTCAGGGTGGTAAAAACAGCCGAAGTGTAGAATAGTATAAAAAAATCAAAAATCCGGGTGTAGTCGCTTTCTAAGCAGTATTTTTGCAGCGAAAATTTATTGCAGATGTTTGAAGATCAGAATAAAGAACTTACCCCAATCTCTAAACTGGGAGAATTCGGCCTCATCGACAGGCTCACCGGGAATTTCAGGATAAATCACCCTTCTACTATTAAAGGGGTGGGCGACGATGCTGCGGTGATTGGAAATGAAGAAAACCTTCAGCAGGTGGTTACCACTGATATGTTGTTGGAAGGAGTGCATTTCGATCTAAGTTATATGCCCTTAAAGCATTTAGGGTATAAGGCTGTTATAGTAAATCTTTCAGATGTGTATGCAATGAATGCGACTGCCAGGCAGATTACTGTTTCTATTGCACTTTCCAACAGGTTTCCGCTTGAAGCTGTGGAAGAATTATATGCCGGAATTGAAACGGCCGCTAAACTCTACAACGTGGATGTAATTGGAGGAGATACAACTTCTTCAACCACGGGCTTGGTGATTAGCATAACCGCAATAGGGGTGGCAGCCGAAGATAAGATTACGTACCGGGCCGGTGCAAAGGAGAACGATCTTTTGGTGGTAAGCGGCGATCTGGGGGCAGCTTACCTCGGATTACAGGTTCTAGAGAGGGAAAAGAAGGTGTTTGAGGTTAATCCGCAGGCGCAACCGGACCTGGAGCCCTATTCATACCTGGTAGAACGACAACTGAAACCGGAAGCCAGAAAGGACATTCCGGAATTACTTTCTGAACTGGGGGTGGTTCCCACAGCCATGATCGATATAAGCGACGGACTCTCTTCCGAGATACTCCATTTGTGTAAGAATTCGAAGGTTGGCTGTAATTTATACGAAGATAAGATCCCGTTGGATCCTCAGGTAATAACAACTTGCGAGGAATTTAACCTGGACAGTACGACCATTGCGTTAAGCGGGGGAGAGGATTACGAACTGCTCTTTACCATCGGACAACAGGATTTTCCAAAGATCAAAGGCAACCCTCATTTATCGGTAATCGGGCATATTACGGGAGAAAGCGAAGGAACTAATCTGATTACACGGGCCAATACTAAAATCCCACTTATTGCCAGGGGATGGAATGCACTTCAGGATGAATAGACCCAACTTAGGCATAATTTAAAAAGTTCATGCGGCAGTAACCCTATTGCATTTTTTCTGAAAGAACACGGCCAGACTTGAATTGGCATTTCTAATCTTTTGTGTTAGCGGTTCAAGATAGCCTTTATCGTTTTCGGCCACTTCTCTGCCGCAATGCGAACACCTGTATTCGTTTATGTGATTAGTAACTTTCCTGGTAATAATGTAATCGTGACCCATGGTCACACAGACGATAGTCGATAGCGTAAAATGCTTTTTTGGGGAAGAATGCATAGTAGTTGGTTTGAATGTTTAGCCTAAGATAAAAATTATTTTCAAATAATCGACAAAAGGCTATATAAAATCGACGAAAGGCACAATTTTAAGAAATTCATCCCAATTTTCTATTAAAATCATATGCCCGGCATCCACAACTTTTAGTTTGGTTTTAGTCTTTTTTGCAATATTCTGTGATTCCGAAAGTGGTATAAGCGGGTCCTTGTCGCCGCAGACCATAACTTTCTTCCCCGAATAAGTTTTTAAAACGGATGTGCGGTCTGTTCGGTCTTTCATTCCCCGGATCATAGCCATTATACCTTCAGTGGGAAAACCAAGTGCTTCCTGCTGTAGTTGTACTATGTCGTCTTTATAATTCTCCGTACCGGTTTCGGCAAAGAGACTGGTGATGGCAGCCTTGATAAAAATATCCGGATTCTTGGGAATAAGTCTTAGCGCACGTTCCCTGTTTCTTTTTCTTTCTTCTGAATCGGCTTCGGAGGTGGAATTCAGTAGCAAAACACTCTTTGCTTTTTCACTGAATAATTCCGCAAATGCGAGCAGCACATAACCTCCCATAGAATGGCCTATAAAGGCGGCTGAAGGAATCTGTAAATTATCGAGCAGGGCATTCAACATTTTTGCCATGTCTTCCATGCTATGAACCTCGCCCAACACCTCACTTTGGCCATGTCCGGGCAGGTCGGGTACGATAACGGTATGGCGGGCTGAAAGTTCGGGAATCAGCCTTTTCCACATGGTGGAGCTCTCAAGGAAGCCATGCAACAGCACAACAGCCGGGCCCGATCCGTGGCATTCATAATAAATGTTGGCAGTGTTATACTGAAAAATCATTTTTCTATCTTCACCGGCAAATATCCGTTAATGTCACCCAGTAAACAAATTGTTGTTACCGCCTTTGCGCTTTTCTCACTGTTTTTTGGAGCCGGCAATTTGATATTGCCTCCGTTTCTCGGGTATAATGCCGGGGAAAGCTGGTTCTGGGTGAGTTTGGGTTTTGCTGTTTCGGCTGTGATCATTCCCATCGTTGCTATATACGGGCATGCCAGGCTTCAGGGGACCATGCTCGACTTTGCCAATAAGGTGTCTCCTGCTTTTGCCCTTGTATACAGTATAATGATTTATGCTATTTCGATTTCCCTTCCTTCTCCAAGGACAGCTTCGGTGGCCTATGAAATGGCAATCAAGCCTTATTTCGAACTGTCCTCCCTGGGATTGAGCATCATCTATTTCGCCCTGGTGCTGGTCTTTGTGCTAAACCGAAGCAGGCTTCTGGAACTGATAGGAAAATATCTTACCCCTTTGATAATATTTATCCTACTGGCAATTATCCTGCTAGGCCTTTTTTCTGAATCCGATGTTAGTGGTAGTTCAATTTTCGACAATTCCTTTACGGCGGGAATAATAGAAGGATACCAGACCTTCGACGCCATAGGCGGAGTGGTGGTGGGAGGAGTGATCGTTATCTCTTTTGCGCTGCAGGGGGTTTACAGCTATGCTGAAAAACGCCGGATGATCGCTAAATCGGGCTTCTTCGCCGGTTTGGGATTGTTCGTAATTTACACCGGACTTATTGCAGTGGGCGCTACTTACAGCGGAGAAACAGTAGTGGAACACAGAACTGAGTTACTAGGCCTCTTAAGCACGAACACCCTCGGGAATATTGGCACTGCCTTTCTTGCCGTGCTTGTTGCCCTGGCCTGTTTTACTACGGCAGTAGGGGTGGTAACCGGAACGGCCGATTTTGTTAAGGGACTTTTTGCCGGTTCTCAAAAGGCCTATATAATTACGGCGGTGGCGGGATGCCTGATCGGGATCCTTGTAGGCCAGAACGCTGTGGGATATATTATAGAGATCGCCGTGCCGGCCTTGATGATCATCTATCCCGTTACCATCACCCTCATCCTGTTAAGTGTTCTGCCCGAATCATACCGAACCCAGCTTACGTACAGAGTAGTGATCGTGACAGCCATAGTTTTCAGTATACCGGATTTTCTGGAAACCCTGCCTTTCAGGCTAATCTCCGAGCCATTCTTAGAAGTGATCAAAGAGGCAATACCATTTTCAGATAAAGGAATGGGTTGGGTGCTTCCAACGTTAATTGGATTTATGATAGCAAGGCTAATTGAACATTTTAGGCTTTTCAAAAAAAGACCACTGTAAAACTAAGCGTTCATCAGTTCTTCAATTTCATCCGGGTCTATCGGGATATTCCTCATAAGATTAAACGGTTCGCCCGACTCCTGTACCACTACATCGTCTTCCAGACGGATTCCGAAGCCCTCTTCGGGGATATAAATTCCGGGTTCCACGGTGAATACCATATTTGGTTTCATGGGTTCCCACAATATTCCGTAATCGTGAGTGTCCAGCCCGATATGATGGCTGGTCCCGTGCATAAAGTATTTCTTGTACGCCGGCCACTCCGGGTTTTCATTCTGAACATCCTGCTTGTCCAGCAACCCCAGTTTCATCAGTTCGGAAGTCATCAGTTTTCCTACCTCTACGTGGTATTCCTTCCAAAGTGTTCCGGGAACCAGCATTTTTGTAGCTTCCTCCTTTACCTTGTTTACGGCATTGTAAACCTGACGCTGCCTGCTGGTGAATTTCCCGCTCACCGGGATGGTTCGGGACATATCACTGCTGTATTTGGCATACTCGGCACCTACGTCCATTAGTATAAGTTCACCTTCTTTACACTTCTGGTTGTTTTCGATATAGTGCAACACGTTGGCATTACGACCGCTGGCAATAATAGGAGTATAGGCAAAGCCCGTAGACCGATTCCTGAGAAATTCGTGCATTAGCTCGGCCTCTATCTCGTACTCCCAGACTCCCGGTTTTACAAAATCCAGGACGCGGCGAAAGCCCTTTTCGGTTATATCGCAGGCCTGTTGCATCAGTTCGATCTCGATAGGGTCTTTTACAGACCGCAACCTTTGAAGAATGGGGTTGCTCTTGGCCCAGCTGTGGGCGGGAAATTTCGCCTTGGTATCTTTTATAAAGCGTTGCTCCCTTGTCTCTGTTTCAACCGACTGCCGATAGTGTTCGTTCGTATTAAAATAGATCGTATCGGCCTGAGTCATCAGTTCAAAGAATATTTTATCGAAGTCGGAAAGCCAGTAAACGGTCTTGATACCACTTACTTCCGTAGCCTTTTCCTTGGTGAGTTTGGCACCTTCCCATACCGCGATATGGTCGTTGGTCTCTCTAACAAACAACACTTCTTTGTGTTTCTCTTCTACCGAATCGGGAAAAAGCAACAATATACTTTCCTCCTGATCAACCCCTGAGAGGTATAATATATCCCTGTGTTGTTGAAATGGCATGGTAGAGTCCGCACTAACCGGATAAATGTCGTTGCTGTTAAAAACGGCAATGCTGCTTTCGCGCATCTGCGCCATAAAATTCTTTCTGTTTTTTATATATAGGGAATTGTCAACCTGATGATATTTCATGAGATAATTTTAAGTTTTTCCAAAATTACAAGAAATAGCAATGCCGATAAAATTTATATGGATTGCCGTGCTGAAACTATATCAAATTCGGGAAAACTTTTCAGAAAAATTTTGTTCTCGCCCTAGACTTCAGTACTTTCAGAAGCTAAATAACTATCAACATGAAAAGAGTATTATTCCTGGCAGTGCTATTTATCTCCTTTTATAGCCTGGGCCAGCCGGGGGCAACTTCAGCTACTGAAGTGCTAAACGGAATTCGGCAAAAACAACAATTAACCGAAAGCTCCATAGTAAGAAAGTTGCCATTTGAAAGTATTGGACCCACCATCATGAGCGGAAGGGTAGTCGACCTTGCCGTAAACCCCGTTCGCCCTTCCGAATTCTACGTGGGCTATGCCAGTGGTGGGGTGTGGTACACCAGGAACAACGGGACTACCTTCGAACCCGTACTGGATTCCAGCCCTACGCAAAACGTGGGAAGCCTGGCGGTAGACTGGAAAACCGGCACCATTTGGGTAGGAACCGGGGAAGTGAATTCTTCACGTTCGTCTTATGCCGGGATTGGATTGCTGAAATCTTCTGACGGCGGAAAGACCTGGGAAAATCTCGGACTTGCAGATTCGCATCACATCAGTAAGATCCTCGTTAATCCCAATAACAGTAATGAACTAGTTGTTAGCGCCGTAGGGCATTTGTACTCCAATAACGCTGAAAGAGGGGTTTTTAAAACCGTTGACGGCGGAAAAAGCTGGAATAAAACCCTGTTTGTGAACGATCGCAGCGGGGTCATCGAAATGGATGCCGATCCAAATAACTTCAACCTTATCTATGCATCCTCATGGGAAAAGGATCGCAAGGCCTGGAATTTTACCGGCAGCGGGGAAGGCAGTGCGATTTATAAAAGCACAGATGCAGGAAATACCTGGACTAAGGTTTCAGTGCCCGGCAGCGGATTCCCCACCGGGGATGGCGTTGGACGTATCGGGCTGGCCGTAGTCGATGCCAATACGGTATATGCCATACACGATAACCAGTTCAGAAGGGAAGAGGATAAGAAAGATGAGGATTCCGGGGATATGCTTCAGAAAGATGATTTTAAGACTATGACAGCCCGGGAACTGCTGGATTTGGATGACAAGAAACTCGAGAATTATCTCAGACAAAACGGCTTTCAGGAGAAGTATAAGGCCGAAAACGTGAAGAATATGGTGCGAAGCGGTACCGTAAAACCGGTGGATCTGGCCCGTTATCTGGAAGATGCGAATACGCTGCTCTTTGACACCCCGGTTATTGGTGCAGAAGTCTATAAAAGTACCGATGGAGGTAAGAGTTGGAGTAAAACCCACGACGGCTACCTGGACGGCATCTATTTTTCTTATGGGTATTACTTCGGAAAGATCCATGTAGACCCATCAAACGGAAACAAGATTTACATTTATGGGGTACCCATCCTGAAATCTTCCGACGGGGGTAAGACTTTTGAAAGCATTAGTGCGGAAAACGTACACGCAGATCATCATGCCCTGTGGATCAACCCGGCCATGCCCGGGCATCTCATCGATGGAAACGACGGAGGTGTGAATATAACCTACGACGACGGAGCTTCCTGGATAAAGAACAACGCACCGGCCGTTGGGCAGTTCTATACTGTTAACGTCGACAATGAGAAACCCTACAATGTTTACGGAGGATTGCAGGACAATGGGGTGTGGAAGGGTGCCCACGATGCGGAAATGGATTTCAGCTGGCATCAGAGTGGAGAGAACCCTTATAAATCGATCATGGGTGGCGATGGAATGCAAATCCAGATCGACAACAGGAACAGCAATATTGTTTACACCGGTTTTCAGTTCGGGAATTACTTCAGACTGAACCTGGCTAATAACGAGCAAACTTATATCCAACCCAAGCACGAGTTGGGAGATAACCCCTATCGCTTTAACTGGCAGACCCCAATTTTGTTGAGCCCTCATAACCAGGACATACTGTACCTGGGAGGTAACAAACTAATGCGGAGCATGAACAAGGGTGATGATTGGGAAGCGATCTCCGGCGATCTTACCAAAGGTGGGAAACCCGGAAATGTGGCGTACGGGACGCTTACTTCCATAAGTGAATCGCCTTTTCAGTTCGGATTAATCTATACCGGAAGTGACGATGGTAAAGTGTATGTCACCCAAAGTGCCGGTGCCAACTGGACAGATCTCTCGACCAATTTTCCGGCCGATCTGTGGGTAAGTCGGGTAATTGCTTCCGAACACAAGAAAGAACGCGTTTATGTAACGCTGAACGGCTACCGCTGGGATGATTTCAAACCCTATGTTTACGTGAGTGAGAATTACGGTAATTCCTGGAGAGGGATTGCAGCGAATCTGCCGACATCACCGGTTAATGTCATCAAGGAGGATCCTAAGAATGAGAATGTACTTTACCTCGGGACCGACAACGGAGCCTGGGTGAGTTTCGATCGAGGCGGCAACTGGCATCCGTTTGCTGAGGGATTGCCTAACGTGGCAGTTCACGACCTGGTGATTCAAGAGCGGGAAAGCGACCTGATTTTGGGAACCCACGGTCGGTCTTTCTACCTGGCAGATACTGAAGTTTTGCAGCAAATGAGTTCAGACAATATGAACGAAATAGTTGCGGCTGAACTTAAACCGGTGAATCACTCCCGACGATGGGGGCAGAGCTTTAGTCCGTGGTTCGATCCTTTTACTCCCGAGACAGAAATCCAGTTTTACAGTCCTGTGAATGGAAAGGCTACTGTATCAATTTTTAATGAGGACGGACTTAAGCTGAATGAGATTAAAACGGAGGTGGTAAAGGGAATCAATCATATAGCTTACGACCTGTCCGTTTCAGAATCGGGGGTTAAGGCCTTGAAAAAGCAGGGTGTGGAATTGAACAAAGCAGGTAATGAAGTGTTTTATTTACCCCACGGAATTTATACGGTGGATTTGGAAGTAGGAGGAAAGAAAGGCAGCGTCGAACTGGTGGTTAAATAAATCATCGTTTAACGGAATAAAAAAACCCGATGGTTCGCATCGGGTTTTTTCGTTTTGGCAGTTAGCTTATCTTTTTACGAAACGCTTGGTAACACTTCCGTTCTGTCCTTCGATGTTCACCAGGTAAACACCGGCAGAATACGAGGATACGTTGATGGTTTCCTGCTGTCCCATAGAAGAAAGATCCACAGTTTGCATCAATCTTCCCTGAATGTTATAGATTTCAGCTTTAACAAGAGAAAGTTCCGAGTTATTTGAAATCGTAACTTCACTTTGAGCCGGGTTAGGGAATAAGGTTAAAGCTTTGTCTAAAGCAACGTCATTCACGCCAAGGATCTCAGTTCCGTACATTTGGAAAGGAGCTCCCATTAGGTCGCCTGTACCTGAGTCTGCAAGAGGAGTCCAGGCAGCACCATCATATTGCATGGCGTTACCTGTGGTTCCTTGTCCTAGAATTGCGATTGGAGGTCCCCAAGGTCCGGAGAACGCCGGATCACCCATAAACGTCCACTCCAACCAATACGTACCGGCAGAAAGTGTAAGACCGGTTGTATTTGCCGTAGACTGGAAGATGGCTCTGGCAGTTCCTGGATTTGATTCTGAATGTCTGTAAGTGTCAGGCCAGAAAGTGTTGTCAAGAAGATCTGTTGAAAGATCACCCCAGATAACCGTACTTCCCGGATCGGATGGGTCGCCGTCCCAAACTTGAAGATAAACAGCGGCAACTGTCGATGTGTTTGGTGCATTTGTCTGGTAACAATACAGGTCGATCGCATCCACTTCGTAGTCTGAGGTAAGTGTCACATCGTCGGCAAGACTAAAAGTTTGTCCTATGTTCACGTTATTTCCAAGGGTGTTCATCCCTAAGGTCTGATCTTCAAGAAGGCTGATATTCGGACTTCCGGGAACATTAAAAAATGGACCGTTGTCATAGATTAGTGCTCCTCGTGTTCCGTGAAATTCGGTTCCGGTTACCGGAACTACCGAATTAATTTTCGGAGCCACTTCGGTGGTAACTTCAGTCTCCACGTCGGCGCTTTGAGCAGACATGTTCACTGTCAGAAATAGGCAGAAGAACAATGTCAGGCAAAAGGTAAATTTCTTCATGATTGTTTGTTTTAAAGTTAATTAAATTGAATCGGTTCAATCAAATTTAAACAATAATCGATTTAAAATGTAATCTTTTTTAAAATTTTCGGAATAATTGCCCGGCACATTTGTGAATACCTTATTTGAACCGTATTTTTGTTATTCCAAACTTTCACGATAAAAGAACCGTAATGGGATTAAATTCTTCCTCTATTGGCCGCAAAGTCGCCATGGCACTTTCAGGTCTGTTTCTTGTTTTTTTTCTCGGACAGCATTTTGTCATTAATTTCTCTTCAGTAGTATCGCCGGAAACCTTCAATTCCTGGTCGCACTTTATGGGAACCAATGGCCTGGTGCAGTTTCTGCTGCAGCCCATATTAATAATCGGAGTGGTGTTTCATTTTGTAATGGGGGTCATCCTTGAAGTACAGAACAGAAAAGCCCGTGCCGTGAATTATGTTTCCTTTAAAGGGAACACAAACTCAACCTGGGCATCGCGAAATATGATCATTTCAGGATTGGTGATACTCGCCTTCCTCGGGCTGCATTTTTACGATTTCTGGGTGCCCGAGATGGTTTATAAGTATATAGAATCCAACCCGGAAGCGCCAACCCGCTATTACGAAGAACTGGTTCATAAATTCGAAAGTCATGTAAGGGTAATCCTGTATGTACTTGCCTTTATACTACTGATGTTCCATCTGTGGCATGGGTTCGCCTCCTCCTTTCAGAGTATAGGGTTTAACAATAAATATTCAAAGGCCCTGATTGGTTTCACTAAGTTTTATGCGATCTTTATTCCCCTTGGTTTTATCTTTATTGCCCTATATCATCATTTTAATCAAATTCTTCCTTAAAGCATCTATCCTATGTCGAAATTAGCATCCAAAACCCCTTCAGGACCTTTAAGTGAAAAGTGGACGAACCACAAGAACGAGATCGATCTTGTTAATCCCGCCAACAAGCGGAATATCGATGTCATCGTAGTGGGTACCGGTCTTGCGGGAGGAAGCGCAGCGGCTTCGCTGGCGGAATTGGGTTATAATGTAAAGACATTCTGTTACCAGGATTCCCCGAGGCGGGCGCACTCCATAGCCGCACAGGGTGGGATCAATGCAGCAAAGAATTACCAGGGAGACGGGGATTCTACCTATCGACTATTTTACGATACGATTAAGGGAGGCGACTACCGCTCGAGGGAGGCCAACGTGTACCGTCTTGCAGAAGTGTCAGCTAATATTATCGACCAGTGCGTAGCCCAGGGAGTTCCTTTTGCGAGAGAGTACGGCGGACTTTTGGACAACCGCTCTTTTGGGGGTGTGCTGGTTTCAAGGACGTTTTATGCAAAGGGTCAGACCGGACAGCAATTGTTGCTTGGGGCCTATGCCGCCATGAACCGTCAGATAAACCGGGGGAAGATAAAGGCGTATAACAGGCATGAAATGCTGGACCTGGTGATCGTAGATGGAAAAGCAAGAGGGATTATAGCCCGCGACATGGTAACAGGCGAGTTGGAACGACATTCTGCCCATGCCGTGATAATTGCATCGGGAGGATACGGAAATGTGTTCTATCTTTCCACCAATGCCATGGGAAGTAATGTAACCGCTTCCTGGAAGATTCATAAGCGCGGGGCCTATTTTGCCAATCCGTGTTATACCCAGATACACCCCACCTGTATCCCCGTTTCGGGCGACCACCAGTCTAAATTAACCCTGATGTCTGAATCCTTGCGGAACGATGGCCGAATTTGGGTTCCGAAAAGTAAGGAGGATGCCGAAGCCATCAGAACCGGCAAAAAGAAGCCTGTCGATTTATCGGAAGACGAGAGAGACTATTACCTGGAAAGACGATACCCATCCTTCGGGAACCTCGTACCCCGCGATGTTGCTTCCAGGGCAGCAAAAGAGCGATGCGACGCAGGCTATGGCGTGAACAAGACAGGAGAAGCCGTCTTCCTAGACTTTGCTTCGGCCATTGAGCGTTATGGGAAAGAAGCCGCGGCCGTAGAGAAAATCGAGAACCCTTCAGCAGAAAAAATTCGGGAGCTGGGCGAAAAAGTGATAGAGAACAAGTACGGTAACCTCTTCCAGATGTATGAAAAGATCGTGGATGCCAACCCGTACAATACGCCTATGATGATCTATCCTGCGGTACATTATACCATGGGAGGGGTCTGGGTAGATTATAACCTTCAAACCACCATCCCGGGATGTTACTGTGCCGGGGAAGCGAACTTCAGCGATCACGGCGCCAACCGTCTTGGGGCATCGGCCCTGATGCAGGGATTGGCAGATGGTTATTTCGTATTGCCATATACCATTGGGGATTACCTTTCCAACGATATCAGAACCGGGCCGATAGATACCAATCTGCCGGAGTTTGATGAGGCCGAAAAAAATGTTCGCGGTCAGTTGGATCGTCTTATCAATAATAAGGGAACTAAATCTGTGGATTACTTCCATAAGAAGTTAGGAAAGATCATGTGGAACAATGTGGGGATGTCGAGAAATGCACAGGGATTACAGCAAGCCATAACCGAAATTCGTGCCCTGCGAGAGGATTTCTGGAGAGATGTTCGTGTTCCCGGAACAAATGAAGAGGTAAACCCGGAGTTGGAAAAAGCGATGCGGGTAGCCGATTTCCTGGAACTGGGTGAGTTGTTCGCAAAAGATGCCTTACACCGAAATGAATCCTGCGGGGGTCATTTCAGGGAAGAATATCAGACCCAGGAAGGCGAGGCCATGCGGGATGATGAGAATTTTATGTACGTGGCTGCCTGGGAATATACCGGGGATCCCGGCACGGCTGTACTACACAAAGAAGAACTATCCTACGAGAACATTCAGGTGAAAACCAGATCGTATAAATAATAGAAACTGCTATGAAGCTCACTCTAAAAATATGGCGTCAGAAGGACGCAGAATCCAAGGGAGGAATACACACCTATCCTATCGATGGAATTGATGGCGATATGTCATTCCTCGAAATGCTGGATGTGTTAAATACTGAACTCATAGATAAAGGCGAGGAACCGGTGGTGTTCGACCACGATTGCAGGGAAGGTATTTGCGGAAGCTGTTCCTTGCAGATAAACGGGGAGCCTCATGGCCCGGACAGATTGATTACCACCTGCCAGTTGCATATGAGAAAATTCAACGATGGAGATACGATCATTATCGAGCCTTTTAGAGCGAAGGCATTTCCGGTGATTAAGGATCTTATGGTAGACAGGTCTTCTTTCGACAGGATTCAGCAGGCGGGAGGTTATATTTCGGTGAATACGTCGGGAAACACTATCGATGCCAATGCTATTCCGGTTGAGAAGGAAGATGCAGATGAGTCATTTAACGCTGCCACCTGTATAGGTTGCGGGGCTTGCGTGGCTGCCTGCAAGAATGCCAGCGCCATGTTGTTCACCGCGGCAAAGGTGAGTCAGTTTGCCTTATTGCCACAGGGTAGAGTTGAAGCGACTCGCCGTGTTTTGAACATGGTAGAGCAAATGGACAAGGAAGGGTTTGGAAACTGTTCCAATACCGGTGCCTGCGAAATTGAGTGCCCTAAAGGGATCTCACTAGAGAATATTGCACGGATGAACAGGGAATATCTCGGTGCCAGCCTGAAAGGCTAAGTAGATTAAATGGCTTTTAGTTTGGAAATATCCGGCTTTTCTTCGGAGGCCGTTCCGCTGAGATGTTTAAGGATCGTTTGGGTGAATATACTGATATCATAAGGCTTCACGATAATATCATTCATTCCGGAATCGTGGATTTTAAAGCGCATTTCGTCCACCTCCACTGCCGTTAACGCCAGGATGGGAATATCTTTGTTGAATTCACGAATTTCTCTGGTGGCATCCAATCCATTCTTAACAGGCATATTTATATCCATCAGGATAAGATGGTAGTCGTAGACCTTTACCTTGTTGAGTGCAATTAGTCCGTTCTCGGCTATATCGCACACAACGCCTTCACGTTCCAGGATCTTTCGGGTGACGGTTTGATTGATTCGGTTGTCTTCTACGATCAGAATCTTTTTGTCTTTTAGTGCTTTGGTGTCCAGGATTTCAGGCTTTTCCTCTATATGGGCAGTGTTCATTATTTCGTACTTCAGGTCGAAACTAAGCGATGTGCCCTGCCCGATTTCACTTTCCAGTTTAATTTCTGAATTTGACAAAGCCAGCAGTTTCTTAACAATTGGCAGACCCAGGCCACTGCCCTGATAGTTGTAGTTAAGGGAGCCGCCCTGTGCAAATTCTTCGAATATGGATTCTTGCTTGGCCTTGGCAATCCCGATTCCTGTATCGCGAATAGAGAACGTTATGGTTGCCTCTTTATCATTGAGCTGTTTCAGGCTGGCGATTACAAAGATATTTCCCCTTTCAGTGAATTTGCAGGCGTTCCCGATCAGGTTCATCAGTATTTGTGAAAGTCTCACCGAATTACCCCGAATAAGTTCAGGAATATCCTTCTCGATTTCCACATGAAATGTATTGTTGTTCTGAATTCGCATATACTCGAAAGATGTAACAATAGTCCTGATAAGTTCACGGATATTAAAATATGCCTTTTCGTCTTCCACTGTATTCGATTCTATCTTATTGATATGCAGTACATCATTGATAAGGGCAAGCAGGTAATCGGCCGAGAATTTCAGGGATTTTAAGTCCTTGGTATGTGTTTTAAGCGATTCGTCTTCTAAAAGCAGTGTACTCAACCCTATTACCCCGTAAAGTGGCGTACGCAATTCATGGCTAACGGTGGAGAAGAAATCGCGTTTGGCTTTCGACAGCCGTTCGGTCTCTTCCTTAGCCAGAAGGTATTCCGAGTTTTTAATCTGCAGTTCGGCTACCAGTTCTTTACGTTTCCTGAAGGCGAAGAACAGCACTAACAAAAGGAAGGAGATACAAATGGAAACGATGATCAGTACTGTGTTTAGCTTACTTTTGTTCTTCACTATCTGTCCCTGCAGGTAGTTTTCGGTTTCCGCAGCCTGGATATCTTTTCGGTATTCCTCCACCTGGAATTTCGCAGACATCTCGTCGGTTTCCGGAAAGATGGTACTTTTTAGGTTTTTTGTACTGTACATTTCGTAGGCATCACGGGCTTCGAAGGCTTCTTCGTATTTGGCCTGCATAAAAAGGCTTTCACTCAATAAGGAATACGACTCTTCCAGTTCCACAAATAGACTGTCCTTAAGGGCAGCTTCGATGGCCATTCGGAGGTATTTTTCGGATAATTCGTAATTCTCCTTGTAATAGTAATACTCTCCTGTGAGGCTTGCCAGCCCTACATCGTATGCTTTGTGGTTATAGAATTTATTCAGCCGTTTTGCCCGGAGAAGATGTGCGTATCCAAGATTGTATTCCTTGGCCTCGAAGGCCGTAAGTACAATATTGTAATGTGCTTTGGCCAGGTTTACTGAATCTTTGATCTTATTTAGGAGGGATACCGATTTATTGTGGTTGTCCATCGCTTTCTTGTAATCGTAATCCAGGGTTGAATACAAATTAGCGAGATCCATATACATATAGGCCGTGGCGGTATCGTTTTTGGCTTCGAGGGCGTATTTTTCCGATTTAGCAAAATTTTCTCTGGCGGCCAGTGTATCCTCAATAGCGAGATAATCGTAAGCCAGGAATCTGTAGCCTATATGTTTGTAATACGGGTCATTTATCTTCAATGCTATCTTCAGCATTTCGATATTGGATTCCAGTGATTTTTTGTAATTTCCTTCGTTGTAGTATTTGTCGGAAGCCGCCTTATAGGAATTGAACAAATATTTTTGTTCTTCCAATTCGGCCATATCCGAGGCCTCCTGGGCAATAGCGGGGACCACGAAAAGCAAAAGAAGCAGGTACAGATACGCGCTTTTCATTCGTTCAATCAAAATTTGGGGATAGCAATATACACATTTTCAGAAATATGCAAGAAAAAACTTGTCTCTTGGTATATTCAATTGAATGGTGGTATTTTTAAGGATGATTTCAAAACTACCACAGCAGCAGACTTCGATATTCAGCATAATGAGCAAATTGGCGGGCGAGTACAATGCCATCAACCTGTCCCAGGGCTTCCCCGATTTCGACAGTGATCCCTACCTGATAGAACTGGTAGCAGACGCTATGCAGGCGGGTTATAATCAATACGCACCTATGCCGGGAGACCAGAAATTGCGAGAACAGATTGCACATAAAATCCAGCTGCTTCACGGCAAAAACTATGATGCTAATTCCGAAATAACGATCACTGCCGGGGCTACCCAGGCCATTTTTGTGGCCCTGTCGGCCATAGTTCAGCCCGGGGACGAAGTAATTATTTTCACCCCGGCTTACGACTGTTATGAGCCTACGGTAAAACTGTTCGGAGGTAGAACCAGGGCAATTCAGTTAAGACCTCCTGAATACCGGCCCGACTGGAAGGAGGTTTCGGAAGCTATTACTTCAAAAACCAGGCTTATAATTATTAATTCCCCACATAATCCCAGCGGGGCTGTATTCAGCAAAGAAGATATGGAAGAATTACAGCGTTTGGTCGTTCGTCATGACCTTCTGGTACTGAGTGATGAGGTTTACGAGCATATAATCTTTGAAGGCCTGCAACATCAAAGTGCGTCGAGGTTCGCCGAGCTGGCTGCCCGAAGTTTTATAACCGCCTCCTTTGGAAAAACCTTTCACAATACCGGCTGGAAAATGGGTTATTGTGTTGCGCCCGAAAAGATGATGACCGAATTCAGGAAAATTCATCAGTACAATGTCTTTTGTGTGAATCACCCTGTACAAAAGGCCCTTGCCGTCTATTTGAAAGATGCGGATAAATATCTCAGCCTGAGTAACTTTTATCAGCAAAAAAGGGATGTGTTCTTAAGTCTTATTTCCAATTCGAGGTTTAGAGCAAATCCGTCTGAAGGAACGTATTTCCAGCTGCTGGATTATTCCGAAATATCCGATGAACCGGACACGGAATTCGCCAACAGGCTTACAAAAGAGCACGGGCTTGCAACCATACCCACCTCCGTTTTCAACAAAGACAGGGAAGATTTTAAACAGATACGGGTTTGCTTCGCCAAGACTCAGCAAACCCTGGAATCGGCAGCGGCTGTTCTAAATGCTATTTAATGGGCAAATTACGGTTGCTTTGCCCTTGCCGTATAAAAAGCTGAATTGTATCTTTACAGGAAACTGTATTAATTCCCTGGGGTATGAGCTTCAATCTGTTTAGTGCGATAAGGAATAACGATTATGCGGGTGTTGATACCCTGCTGAAAAAGCACCCTCATTGGGTGGAATCTAAAGATGCCCGGGGGTATACCCCCTTGCTTCTGGCCAGTTATTTTGGTTTCGAAGATATTACCGAAGCCATTCTGCAATATCCTCAGAATCTCGACGCACAGGATGGATCGGGCAATACTGCCTTAATGGGAGTGTGCTTTAAGGGATACAAGAATATCGCAGCCCTGCTTATTGAGCATGGAGCCGATGTGAATGTAACCAATTTCAACGGCGCAACTGCCCTGATCTATGCCGCTACCTTCGGACGATTAGACATAGTGAAATTACTGGTGAACTGCGGTGCCAAAACAACTATTAAGGATGACAGGGGAAATACGGCGCTGGATCATGCGAAAATGCAGGTTAAACAGGATGTTGTTCAATTTCTGGAATCTTAATATGAAGAAGAACCTTTCAGTCACTATAATTCAATCGGAACTAATTTGGGAAGATCCCGAAGCCAACAGACAATTGTTTACAAAAAAGCTGAATGCGATTTCCGGAGCTACAGACCTGGTGATACTTCCGGAGATGTTTACAACCGGATTTACCATGAATGCCGCTTCCCTGGCCGAACCCAACGACGGCCCTACCCTGAAGTGGATGCAGGATCATGCCGAAACCCTGGAATCTGCTATTACAGGGTCGGTTATAATTGAAGAAAACGGCCAGTATTACAATCGTTTGTTCTTTGTTCTGCCCGACAGAAGCTATGATGTGTACGATAAAAAACACACCTTTACCCTGGCAGGAGAACACAAGGTGTATACTTCGGGTTCCGACAAGCTTTTGGTAAACTATCACGGTTGGAAAATCTGTCCGCTGATTTGTTACGACCTGCGATTCCCGGTTTGGGCGAGAAACACTGAAGATTACGACCTGCTGTTATTCGTAGCCAACTGGCCCGAAAAACGGATTACCGCCTGGGATGTCCTGCTTCAGGCCAGGGCTATAGAGAATATGTGTTATTGTATTGGAGTAAACCGAACAGGTGTTGACGGGAACGGGCATGGATACATCGGGCATTCGGCAGCATTCGATGTGCTTGGAAAAAAGGTATCCAGGGCAAATTCTGAAGCAGAGTTCACGGAAACCATAGAATTAGACAGCAAACATCTCTTCCAGACCCGAAAAAAGCTGCAATTTCTTTCAGACAGGGATCGCTTTAGTCTAGCGTAAAGGTTTCGTTAAGACTCCAGTTGGCACGCACTTCCAGTTTAACCGGAAAATAAACTATGCGTTCGGGTTTGGTTCTTTCCAGGAATTTCCCCGTATCCCAGCGCCCGTTTTCATTCGCATCGAAAATGATTCTGATAAAATAATTTCCGGGCTTTATATATTCAAAATAAACGGGGGAGGGATCGGACTTGTACTTGCTGTCGGCCACTTTATAGCGGTCGGTGAGCAGTTCCACAATCAGGGGATAGGAGTCTACATTTCTCAGGCTGAGGTTAAGAGTTCCGTAGTCGGAAGTAGCATTTGTCTGCACCACATACTGCAGTGAATCGCTTTTAGCCTCGTAAAAATCGGTAAACGTCCCGGGAAGCATATTTACGGTATACCGCTGATCTTCTTCTTTTCTGAAGATTATCTCAGCCAGATTATTCAGAGGATTGATGCGGGTGCTGAACGCTATTTCCACAGAATCCCGGTCGATTACTTTTATTGCAGAATCTTCAATTCGTATTAAGGGGGTGCTGCTTCTAAGCATTAAGGTATCGGTAGGAATCATTGTCCCCGACCTGTAGGCAGCCACAGTTAATGAATCCGGGTAAAGGTTTTTCATACGCACTTCCACGGTATCTGTCCTATGGGCGTTTCGCACCAGAAACAGCAGGGAATCGGCTGTTACTTCAGGCTTGAACCAATAATGGAGGCTGTCCTTCACTACGTCTCGAAATTGCATGGATTCAAAACCGTCCGGTGTAGAAGTGAGGGGTGTAATGTCAAATTCTTGGACCTCTCCTTCATAACCGAAAACGATGTGATATTTGCTAAGCTGTGCCGGGCGGCCAATGGTATATTCAGCTGTTTCCTTAAAAAGTGTGATGGAATAAGTGGAATCGGTAGGGAGATCTACAAACCCTTCGGTGAATCCAATTTTATCTGTTTTTGGCTGAAAGGTATAATCATTACTTGGTTCCTTCAGGGCAAGCAGCAGGTATTTCCCCTCTTTTACGTTTGTAATTTCGAAGGTATTGGAACTGTCTCTGGTAGCAGCAATATACATGGGTTTCTGAGTATAGACCAGGCTGTCCCGGAAAAGCTCATTCACTTCATACATAAGCACGGTAACAGGAAATTCGGCTACCGGCAGCTCGGCGTCAAAGACCCGGCCGGATACTTTAAGACTGTCGATATAACTTCCGGTTGAAAAGACATATTTAAAATATTCGAACTCGTTCTCCTGATTATTATCAACGATACTTTTACCGAAATTGAAGGAATAGGTGGTGTTTTCCTGAAGCGTATCGAGGATTTTTATCTTGAGCATCTTCGATGTGCTGATAGGAGTGATTACCGGGCTATACTTTAGCGGTGGTGAAATGATGAGGTTTTTCTGAAGGTCTTTCAGCTTGATATACTCATCGAAATAGATCCTTATTTCGTCCCCTTCGAAATTAGTTGTATAGTTTTCCGGGATGCTGCGAACGATTACCGGGGGAATGCTGTCGAGCGGCCCCCCGGACGGGGTTCCTTTTTTGGCACAATTCGCCATGAACAATATACTTATAAGGATTACAGGTACAAGGTACAGGCGCTGTTTCATGAGAACAAAAATAGCTAAAGTTTTTAAGCGACAGCCATCGTCGCAAAACTTAGTCGGCAGTCTTTGGCCGCCAGGATTTGATTCGCACAATTTTCGAGCGTAGCACCCGTAGTGACTATGTCGTCCACCAGCAAGACATGCTTGTTCTCAAGTGGTTCTGTTGAAGTTATCTGAAATATCTTTTCGGAGCCATAGCGTGACAAGCGGGTTTTAAACACCTGTGAGTTTGTTTTCGAAACTTTTACCAGCACATCCTCCCTGAAAGGCACGCCCAGTGCGGTTGCGATTTCTCTGCCGAAGCCGGAGACCTGGTTGTATCCCCGCCTTCTCATCTTTTTTTTGTGCAGGGGCACCGGGATAACAAGGTCGATATTTTTATATTCTGCAAGCTCAGAAAGCTCTGCACCCAGCCATTTTCCGAGGAAATCACTTATCTGTTTTTGTCCGCGGTATTTCAGATTGTGGAGCAGTTGCTGGGTAATTCCTTTTTTTTGAAACCTGAAGAGTGAAGTGGCTGCCTGCACCGGAATTCTGCCATAAAAGATGTTTTTCATGCTTTCGTCCCCACTTCGGTGGAAACAACTAAGCGGAATATGCTGGCGACATTGCGTACAAAGCACATTTTCAAAAGATTGCAATTGCTCTGAACAGCCGTTACAAACCGCTGGAAACAAAAGATTTAACATATTTTAAGGATTTTTACCATTTCATAAACAACTCAGTGTGCTCTGCCTTAGTACATTTGTTTCTTAAATCTTAACAACCCTAATTATGACTACTGAAAACAACAGTGCAAAATTCAAGGTACTGATAGGTATTCTCTCTGTGCTTTTAATTGCACTAGCAGTTTACACAATCACCTTGTACAACGACAGTAAAAATACGGTATCGGGACTAGAACAACAAAAGTCTGACATCGAAGATGAACTGGAAGATCTTATCGCTAATTACGATGAAGTAATTAAAGATAATGAACTTAAGGACAAGGATTTACTCGCTGCGCGAGAGCGAATCGAGATTTTACTGGACTCCGTAAAGGATGCCGAGGCAAATCGCGATTTAATTCAGCGTTTCAGATCTGAAATCGCGCGCTTAAAAGACGAACGCAAATTGCTGTTCAAAAGAGCTGATAGTTTGATCGCGGCAAACCAAATGCTGGCAATGGAACGGGACAGTACCAATATGGTGCTGAGCGAAACCATTAAGGTAGTGGATTCGGTTAGCGAGCAAAATACAGCCATGGCTGAAACCATTAAAAAAGGATCTGTAGTGAAGGCTGTGGACCTTAGAGGTGAAGCCGTAATTGTGAGAAGTAATGGTAAGATCGTCGATACCAGACGTTCAAGCCGTGCCGATAAAGTTCGGGCGTGTTTCACCCTTACGCCAAACACCATCGCTTCAAAAGGAGACCGATTGCTTTACGTACAGGTAATAAATCCGAGAAATAACTTACTTGGTAAAAAGGCTGTTATGCAATTTGAGACAGGTACCTTAAACTACAGTGAGACGACCAAGGTGTTCTATGAGAACGAAGAGCTGGACGTTTGTGTCCTGGTTGATGCAATGGACGATGATCTAATCGAGGGACGATACATTATCAATGTGTACGACGGACCAAATCAGATCGCTTCAACTTCCATGGAACTGAAGTAAAAAATATAGTTAGAAAAGTGAAGCCGCTGCGATGTTATCGCAGCGGTTTTTTTATTTTTGCGCTATGGCAAATAACGACGACCAGTTTAAAAAAGTGATATCCCATGCCAAGGAGTATGGGTATATTTTCGGATCCAGTGAAATTTACGACGGGCTGAGTGCTGTTTACGATTACGGACAGCAGGGAGTGGAATTAAAGAAGAATATCAGGGAATACTGGTGGCGCAGCATGGTGCATATGCACCAGAACATCGTCGGGCTGGACTCGGCCATACTTATGCATCCTACTACCTGGAAGGCCTCCGGCCATGTCGATGCTTTCAACGATCCGCTTATCGACAACAAAGACTCCAAAAAGCGCTTTCGAGCCGATGTGCTCATAGAGGATTATGCTGAAAAACTTCAGCAGAAAGCAGATAAGGAAATTGAAAAGGCCAGGAAACGATTTGGCGATTCTTTCGACGAACAGCAATTCATAACTACAAATCCCAGAGTGGTTCGCTATCTCGAACAAAAGAACGAGGCTTTAACACGGATGGCCCGATCGCTGGAAAATGAAGACCTGCAGGATATAAAGAAACTCATTGAAGAATTGGAGATAGCCGACCCCGATACCGGCAGCAGGAACTGGACAGAGGTCAGGCAGTTCAACTTAATGTTCGGCACCAAGCTTGGAGCATCTGCAGACAGTGCCATGGATCTGTATTTACGGCCGGAAACAGCACAGGGAATATTTGTAAATTTTCTGAATGTTCAGAAAAGCGGGAGGATGAAGATACCTTTCGGGATCGCACAAACCGGGAAGGCTTTCCGCAATGAGATCGTGGCTCGACAGTTTATTTTCAGGATGAGAGAGTTCGAACAAATGGAGATGCAGTTCTTTGTTCGGCCGGGAGAAGAGATGAAATGGTACGAATACTGGAAAGAGACCCGTTTAAACTGGCACCTTTCTCTGGGGTTGGGAGAAGAGAACTACAGGTTCCACGATCATGAGAAACTTGCGCATTACGCAAATGCCGCAGCCGATATCGAATTCAACTTCCCATTCGGCTTTAAGGAGCTGGAAGGAATTCATTCCAGGACCGATTTCGACCTTAAGGCGCACGAGAAATACTCGGGTAAAAAACTGCAGTTCTTCGATCCCGAACTGAATGAGAATTATGTTCCTTATGTGGTAGAAACCTCTATTGGCCTGGACAGAATGTTCCTGGCGGTATTGAGTAATTCGCTTAAGGATGAAACTCTGGAAGATGGAAGCAGTCGTACGGTATTGAGTTTACCCGCTATCCTGGCACCTGTTAAGGCAGCGGTTCTGCCATTGGTAAAAAAGGATGGCTTACCGGAAATTGCCGGGGAGATTATCGACAGGTTAAAATTCGATTATAATGTGGTGTACGACGAGAAGGATGCAGTGGGGCGTCGCTACAGGCGACAGGATGCTGCAGGAACACCTTATTGCATTACCGTGGATCACCAAACCAAAGAAGACGGTACGGTAACCGTACGTCACCGGGACAGTATGGAACAGGACAGAGTGTCTATAGAATCCATCGATAAAATCCTTCGGAACAGTATTGCTTACGGGGACTGGCTTTCATAGTCTCTGTTAATTTTTAACTTTTTAAGCCTCAAATTGAGGCTTTTTTATTTCCCTAATAATTTGGTTATCATTACTTTTAAAGACTTAATATGATTAACCTAAAAAATTTCAGAATGAAACTAAAAAACTACCCACCTGTGTTTCTAACTATCCTGGCATTGTTCTTCTCGGGATGCGTATGGGCGCAGGAAGCAGCGGGACCAATTAGTGTCTCGGTATTACAAGGACCTGTAATTGTACCTAGTATAGCAGAACAGTTACAGAACGGAACATTTGTTCCGGCAGAAGACGATTCCCAGAAGATGGGAGCTCCCAGGAAAAGTGTGAGGGGAGTTGTGATTCCAGGAAAAGGCTATCCAAAACCCGGAGATATCGACCCGCTGAAAGTGCTGCAGGACAATACACCTTTAAGACTTAACAGCCCTCCGCTTCAAACTTTTGAAACTACGACCAATACGGCAACTCCTTCCGACCCAACCGGGGCGGTTGGACCTAATCACTACGTTGCAGCCTGGAATACTGCCTTCAGGATATTCGATAAATCGGGTAACCCGTTAACACCGGCAGCCTCTCTGGGGTCACTCTTCCCCGGGAACAATGCGGGAGATCCTATTATCTTCTACGATTCGAATGCAGATCGTTTTGTGATCACAGAATTCGATTTTTCACCGAACGGCTTTAACGTTGCGGTTTGCCAGGGGCCCGATCCGGTGAATGACGGTTGGTACGTATACACCGCGTTTGGAACGGGAAATTTCCCGGATTATACAAAATTCTCTGTGTGGGCCGACACCTATATGGTAACAGCTAACATTCAGGGTACAAACCGGGTGTTTGCCATCGAACGAAACGAAATGCTGCAGGGGAATACCTCTCAGATGGTAGCACTTCCCCTACCGGGAATGGTTAGTCCAATTGGCGGGTTTTACGGGCCACAGGCCTTTCACACTACAACAGGAAGTGCTCTTGCTCCGGCAGGAACGCCTGCACCTATAGTTTATTTACAGGACGATTCGTATAGCGGGGTTTCCGTGGATCACGTTAAAGTTTGGAGTGCCACTATCGATTGGGTGACTCCGGGGAACTCATCCATGTCTGCCCCACAGGAGATAAACACCCAAACCCCGTTCCTATCGGTTTTCGACGGTGGAAGTTTTTCCAACCTCGATCAGCCCAGCGGTCCGGACATAGACGCCTTGCAGGCACTCATTGCAAACCAGGCCAATTACAGGCGATTTGGAACCCATAACTCGGCTGTCTTCAACTTTGTGGTCGATACAGACCCTACAGCCGGTGAGCTAGCAGGAGTTCGTTGGTTCGAACTAAGACAAGCAGCAGACGGGTTGCCATGGACTATCTTCCAGGAAGGAACCTATACTTCTCCAACAGGAGGTAAGCATGCATGGAATGCCAGTATGGCTATGAACTCTTCCGGCGACATCGGGATGGGTTATACGGCAATGAGCTCTTCAGAAAGTGTCTCTATTCGATATACCGGAAGACTCTCTACAGACCCGCCGGGTGTGATGACCGTAGCCGAGCAATTGATCGGACAGAGTACAGGGAACAGCAACAGTGTTCGTTATGCGGACTATTCGCAGATATCGGTAGACCCGGTTGACGAATCCTTCTGGTTCGTATCTGAGTATTTTGCATCGAACAGGCGCGATATCGTGGGGCAGTTTATTTTAGGACCTCCACCTGCCAACGACATCGGAGCGCTTTCTATAGATGAACCTAATACCGGTGTTTTGGGAGCGAATGAAGATATTACCATTACCATACGTAACTTCGGAAGTAATAATATAACAAATCCTCCTGTTCAGTATCGAATCAATGGTGGACCACCGGTAATTGAGAATTATTCAGGTACTATCGCAGCTGGCACGAACGAATCGTTTACCTTCTCAACTCAGGCAGATATGTCGGACCCCATTGATTATGCGATAGAAGCGAAAACATTGCTTGCAGGTGATTCGAATACCAATAACGACACAGCCACTAAAACAGTCACTAATACTATTTTAGGCGTGGATGAAGTAGATCTCGAGAATTCGGAATTGGTGGTTGTATCCAACCCCAAAAATCAATTTGATATTTACCTGGTAACCGCATTCGACGGAATTGCGTCCATTACGGTTTACAACACCTTAGGTCAGATTGTGGCGTTTAATAATTTGCATAAAAAAGGCGACCGCTACGAGTACAATCTCGATATGTCTTATGCTGCTGCAGGAGTATATATCGTGAAGTTCGGAGACGAGCGCGGAAATAAATCCCTTTCTGAACGGATCATCGTTAAATAGAGGATTCAATTAATTATAAATAAAAAAGAGGAGCCCGGCTCCTCTTTTTTATTTTGTAGTATTATCATCTATTCCTTATGCATCCGGATTTCCGTAATGCTTACAGGGTTGGCCTTTACACATCTGTTGGCCATTCTCAGTCCCCCGAATTTCACCCACACGGAAGCTCCGTCTTTTTTGTATTTTTCCTCAAGGTTGATTGGGTCGAGTAAATAATTATAATCCTCGCTCTCTAGATCGATAGTATACGGGCAGTCTCCTTCCTTTTCAGAATATATAACGGTCCCTTTGAGGAAGCCGGCCTCCATCATGGATTTATCACTTGAGTCTAATACCGCCACATCGTCACTTTTAGCATTTTCGTTTACAGTTTTTCCGGTTGAGGAACAGGAAATCGCGAACAGGGTAAATATCGAGAAAATTGTATTTGTAATCGTCATAATTCAGTTTTTAGTGTTTTTGTAATGTTAAGGTACAAATTATGTGCCTTTGCAAAAGTTTTTAAGAAAGGTTTAGGGAATTAAATTGCCGCGATTTTGAGGAAAACCCTATTTGTTTAATAGGATTAATTCAATGAAAACACTGATAAACAGTGATTTAGCTGCATTTATTTTCTGGTAAATATATTATGGATTCTCGAATTGAGGTGTTATTTTTAAATCTTAAAATTTTCTAAATAAAAATCAATTCACCATGAGATTAAAAAACTACGCATTAAGTCTCGCTTTCCTGGTATTTGCCTTTACCGGCTTTAGTCAGACAAACGATGCAGAAACCCCAAATGTTGAAACTCCTGTAAACTATATTGGTACAGTGAGTTCCATGGAATACGTTCCACCAATTGCCACTAGAATGAGCGAGTTGGTACCGGCTGTTAATTCTTCCGGCGAAGCACGCGATAAAAGATCCCTGGGAAACCAGGTCATCATCGGAAAAGACCAGCAGACAGTAGATCTGTTAGCTGCCAACCCTGATCCCGCGACGGCATCAGTTCGAGTTGCGCCTCCAATTCTGGTTTTCGATGCAGCCTCGTCTAATTCACAACCAACTGACCCTTCGCTTGCCGTGGGTCCAAACCACGTGTTTGTGGTGTTTAACACCGGCTTTACCATTTACGATAAGAATGGAAACCAATTACTTGGTCAAACTTCTCCAAACCCGGCAATCTTCCCATCAGGAGGATGCTGTGACCTTACTGTTTCTTACGACAGTGCAGCCGACAGATGGGTTGTTTCTTTTCTTGGAGGTGGCGCACAGATCGCTGTTTCAGACGGACCCGACCCGATCAACGACGGATGGTATGTTTATAACATCAACTCTATTAACGACTACCAGAAACTATCTGTCTGGAGTGATGGTTACTATATGACCGATAACACCGGATCTGCCAACAAGGTGTGGGCTCTGGAAAGAGACCAAATGCTTGCAGGTAACCCGGGAGCACAGATTCTTGGGTTTAACCTTCCGGGAATCGTTACCAGTGGATTTTACAGCCCTCAGGCCTTTAACGTAAGTGACAGTGACATGCCGGCCGCCGGTGGTGCGCCAATCGTGTACCTCCAGGATGATGCATGGTCAGGGGTGGCAAACGACCATATTAAGATGTGGACAGTGGACGTAGACTGGGTTACTCCCGGTAACTCTACGATCTCTGCCGCTACACAATTCCCAACTACCGCGTTTATTTCAGTTTTCGACGGTGGAAGTTTTTCAAACCTCACGCAGCCGGGCGGTGGAATCGCAATCGATGCGTTACAAGCAACCATCATGAACCAGGCGCAATTCAGAAGATTCGGTACTCATAACTCTGCCGTATTCAATTTCGTGGTAGACACCGATGCAACAGCCGGGGAACTGGCAGGTGTTCGTTGGTTCGAGTTTCGTCAGCCCGCTGATAACACTCCCTGGACACTTTACCAGGAAGGAACATATACCGCTCCTGAGGGCCGTCACGCATGGCATGCCAGCCTGATCATGGATGGAAATGGAAATATCGGGATGGGCTATACATCTATGGCCGGACCAACTACCCCAAATCCAACCGACAGGCGCGTTAGTTCTTATTATACCGGTCGTTTCGACGGGGATCCGCTTGGAACCATGACCGTGGTTGAAGAATTGATCGCTGCAGGTAACCAGAACATTCCAGGCTTGCGATACGGAGACTACAGTAAGATCGATATCGATCCATCGGATGATACTACGTTCTGGTTTATCAATGAGTATATGAACAGTGGTAGAAAAGATGTAGTTGGAGCCTTCCAGCTTACACCTCCACAGCCCAATGATATCGGAGCAGTTAGTATCGATGCACCGGTTAACGGGATTCTGGGAGCTGCTGAAGATATCGTGATCTCCATAAGAAACTTCGGAAGTAATGATATTACAAATCCTGAAGTTCAGTATTCCATAGACGGAGGACCGGCAGTAGTTGAGAATTACAGCGGGACCATTGCAGCCGGAACGGTTGAACAATACACTTTTGCCCAAACTGCAGACCTTTCTGCTCCCGGGGAGTACCTTATAGAAGCACAGACCAATTTAGGCGGTGATTCGAATACCAACAACGACAGCACCATGAAGACTGTGGTGAATGGATTACTTTATTGTATGCCTTCTGCCGATTGTTCTTTCGGGGACGGATTCCAGCTTTTCTCTCTTGAAGAGATCAACAACGCATCAGGCTGTGAAGGATATGCCGATTTCACTAACCTTGTAGCAAATCTTGAACCCGGAACTACCTACGATCTTACCGTAACTACAGGATACGGAGACCAGTATGTGTCTGTTTGGATCGATTACAACGATGACGGAACATTCACTACTGACGAATTGGTAGTCGACAACCATATCATTGCACCCGGACAGGGAGCTGGAAGTTATACTGAAACCTTCGACCTGACTGTTGCGGCAAACGCCACTATGGGAGAGCACAGAATGCGTGCTAAATCCAACTGGGATGCTCCGGTACCATCAGATCCTTGCGAAACTACTCAGTACGGAGAAACCGAAGACTATACAGCCAATATTGGTACGCTCGGTGTAAATAACATCGAATTACCAAATTCTGAACTAATCGTGGTTACAAAGCCTAACAAACAATTCGAGATTACGCTGCTTACTCCTTTCGACGGGGTAGCTTCTATCAGAGTATACAACCAGTTAGGTCAGACGCTTGCGTTTAACAACCTGGAAAAGGAGGGGGATCGTTATGTGTACAACCTGGATATGTCTTACGCTTCTTCAGGAGTGTATTTCATCCAGGTAGGAGATCGAAGCTCGAACGCCTTTAAGAACACTAAAATAATAGTGAATTAACTCACTCCTTAGTTGTAAAGAACGCCCTTTTCGAAGGGCGTTTTTTTTTGGTTAGAAATATGCCCTGAGCTGAATACTGCCGGTATGAATGGTCTTCGAATTTTCACTCTTTCGACCAAAATATGAAAGGTTGGCATCGAGGAATTGGGTTATCTTTTTCTGAAATAACAAACTCCAGGTAAAGTTTGTGTCCGGTTGTAAGCCTTCAAGCATCTGGTAGGCGACAGGTGAAAAAGCACTGCCGGTAAAATCGTTATCGATATAATTGAATTCGGCTGTGACCGACACTTTCTGCACGTTGTTATAGGAGAAACTCACCCCTGTTTTTTGCTGTCTTAGTTGCTCCATATCCCCTAAGAGGTTCTCCTCATTTGCGAATTGGTAGAACAAATCCAACCGCGCTTGCCTATTAAGAAGATAGGAGATTCTGGGCCCGGTTTCATAACTGTCTATCTCATAATTTCTCGACGGAAAGTTTTCTGAAGTACTCGTGTTCATCCCCACACTTCCTTTTAATGTCAGCAGCCAGTTCGTCCAGAACTTATGATTGAAATTCAGCTGGTGACTTTCAATAGTATTCTTCTGAAGCCCTACCGACAATAAATTGCTCGATGAAGTGGTGATATACGAATAACTTGTAGTAAAATGCTGTTTCCCCCGGTTGAAGAACAGTACGTTTCTGAAATTCGAAGAAAGCCCGAGCTCGTCATCCCCACCGTCTTTGAACGGATTAATGTTGAAATCGTTTTTTTGTCGGCGGTTTTTTCTGTTTATAAGATAGGATGCCTGGTTGTAGAACATGGAGAGGAATTTTCTGATGCCTTCAGAATCCGACCAGGACTTGGGGTCGAGGGTAAGTAACTGGCTGAACTTATTTTCCCTTATCCTGATAAAGACCTGGTTGGGAAGCAGTACCCTGATATACTCTGCTTCATCCTGGTACTGGGCAACTTCAAATTCATCAAGTTCCTGGATGCCGTTTTCATTATAATCCTTCCAGGTATAAACCCCCTGCCCGGGTTCCACCTGCAAATAGGTGAATTCCTGTTGGGGGATTACCCCGCTATTCGATTCCAGCACGGTATTCCATCGAATACCGCCTTTAAGCAGTTGCTGGTTGTATATTATTCGAGAGGTAAGGGAACCTTCATCATCATCGCCTCCCTCTTCATCCTTAAGGTCCCGGTAATTGGCATAGAGCATCAATTGAGAGCGATCATTGCTAATAAGCCTGGATTTTACATAATAGGTATTCGAAGTATTCACTTTTGTCAGCACGGAATTTCGAACGCTGTCATTTACCCGGTACTGATAACCGGTTTCCACAAAGACCTTTGTACTGTCCCCCAGTCCAACATACCCTTCATAAGACGTATAGCGCTGACTTACGGGATTGAGACTATCGCCTGAAATATTCCGAATTTGGTTGTCCTCCGTATTGATCTTTGCCCCGATCCATTTTTTATTGAGATCATAGATAGCATTGGTAAAGGATCGAAGGAACTTCGAATCCAGGGAGTCGCTTTCGCTCTGCAAATAACTTCCGGAAGTTAGCAAACGCAATTTCCCCGGTTTTAAGGCAGCGTTGAGCACATGTCTTGTTCCGGAGAAATTCTCCGAATAATTCAAATTCTGAAATTCATAGCTGGCTATTCCTAACTCCGGTTTCGTAACTTCCAGGCCGCTGATAAGAAACCGCTGGTCGCCTTCCGGGTCGATCAGGTTCCAGTCCCGGCTGAATTCGATGTTATAGAGTCTTTCGATGGTCCTAAAATCCCGGTTCACATAATCGAGCGATCCAAATGCGTTAACTCGAAGTGTATCACTGCTGGTATACACGGTTTGCTTACCGGCCAACCGGGCTGCGAATCCGTCATTATCACCATCGTCAAGATCGGAAAATAGGTTGAGGTCGTTGTTACTGGCGGCTAGTTCGAAATCCAGCCTGGTCTTTTCGGTGGGGTGATAACTTCCGTTCACACCTCCAAGCTGCAGTTTTTCGGGGGCATTCAAGCGAACCACGGGTTCGAATTCTCCCTGTGGTACCCCGTTTAAGGGTGGAATATATTCGTAGATACGGTTAATTGCACTTTGGTTGCTAAGCACATAATTTCCCTGGTTGGCTCCAACAAAGCTAAAGCGAACGTTGAAAAGTTCGTCCTCCGGGTTGTTTGAATACACGAACACTTCAACCCCCAAAACCATTTCTTTTTTATAGAGGATCTTATTTTCCGAAAACTCATCCGGCACGGCGGAAGGTGCGGTCATGGCACTTATATCGTCACCTGCTGCCTGCAGGATGGCTACCTGCTCTTCTGACAGATTTTGTTGCAGGGGCTGATTCCTGGCATCGTTCTCTGTATAAAGATATACGCCTAAATCGAGTTTCTCACTGCTGTAATTTCCCCCGCCATAGCCAATAAAACGGGAATAATTGCGGTCGGTGAACTGGTACTCAACGACAATTCGCATATTGGCGGTAATAGGGAAAGTAGGATTGAATTTAATCTCGCCGGCGTTGTAATCGATCACATAATCTGCATTCTCACCGCGATTCAACAGGAGGCCATTAACATATACCCGCTCACTTCCTGAAACTATTAAAATGAATAACTCCCCGTTTGGGCCAACTAACTTATACGGACCCTGGTTACCTTCCTGTCCCGTGAACTGACTGCGTTGGAACACGCCTCTAACAAGTGCACCGGAAGCATAGGCGCTGGTCTTCGATCCGTCGTCGTGATTTAACGTGCCTCCCAGGGAAATCCCCTGTACTTTTTTAGTGAAGCGTCCGAAATAACTGCTGTTGTTTGCCAAATCTATATCCCCGGCTCTTATGTTCCAGTTATCGCTGTAGAGTTCGATAAAGATCTGGTCGAATTCATCCAGGCTTTGGGAGTAACCTCCTTCCTGTGAAGGGATATTTGCATCCTGTATAGACGCTCTGATTGACACATTATCGCTTAGTTTTCCCGTGATCTGCAGATCGAGTTCACTGTTTACAACGGCATTCTGGTTGTTTCCCACTGTAACACCCCTGGATATGCTACCTACTGTGTTCAGGCCTTCAAAGGGGGTAAAAGGACGTTTGTCACCTTGCTGTTGAAGCGCATACAGCCTGTCGATATCTCCGTTGTTCTTTAGGATTCTGGAGGCATCGAAGACATAATAATCCTTTGTAAGGTAGTCCGGATAACGGAGATAGTTTATTACAATACTATCTTGCTCTTGCTTTAGTTCTTCTGAAAGAATCAGCAGACTGCTGTTGAAATCGATGGTATAGTCCGTTGAATCCAACTGTTTGCCGCTTTTTAGAAACACTTCGAAGCGGGCCGGGTTAATGGCTACCGAGTCGATGCGGATAGTGTCGCTGATAGCTGCCCGTTTAGATTTGTAATTGGTAGAAATATCCTGTGCATAACCTGCTGCGGTTATCGAGAAAATTAGCACAAACAGGAATTTCTTCATCATCTATTAAACTTTGCCCGGGGCTTTTTATTTTGTTGATTGTTTTTTGAAAACCTTTGGGGCAGAAACTGGGGTAAAAATACGATGTTATTTACTTTAGTGCTTTCTAAGCATTCGGGTAGTTTCCGGCTCGACAAAAGTAAATCACCAATGAAGATTATATCGTATAATGTGAACGGTATTCGCGCCGCCATGAGAAAGGGATTATTGGATTGGCTGCAGGCTGCAGATCCCGATGTGTTCTGTGTTCAGGAAACCAAGGCAGAAAGAGACCAGGTAGATTGGGCCGCTATAGAAGCAGCCGGCTATCCCTATCATTACTGGTATAGCGCTAAGAAAAAAGGGTACAGCGGGGTGGCGATCTTCTGTAAAAGGCAGCCGGACAATGTTTTTTACGGTACCGGGATCGATTATATGGATGACGAAGGGCGTAACTTGAGGGTCGATTACGACGGAATTTCGATTATGAGCCTGTACCTGCCCAGCGGTACCAATATTGCCAGGCTGGACCACAAACTTATGTACATGGCCGATTTTCAGGAATATGTGAACGAATTAAAAGAAGAAACCCCCAACCTGGTTATTTGCGGCGATTACAATATTTGTCATCAGCCCATCGATATTCACGATCCGGTAAGAAATAAGAATGTTTCGGGTTTCCTGCCCGTAGAACGAAAATGGCTGGGTGAATTCATAGATAGCGGGTTTATTGATTCCTTCCGTCACTTCAACAAGGAACCTCACCATTATACCTGGTGGAGCTACAGGGCGAATGCTCGTGCCAACAACAAGGGATGGCGGATAGATTATAATATGGTGGCAAATCCTTTGCAAGAAAAGATGCGACGCGCCGTTATATTACCCAATGCGCATCACAGCGATCACTGCCCTCACCTGGTAGAACTCGCAATTTAATAACCCAAATCTTAAATTATGACTTATAAAATTTTCTTCGGAATTGTACTGATTACCTTTAGCACTTCCTGCGTTTCTTCAAAGATCTACGAGGATCTGCAGTCGCGTTACGACGCTCTTAAAACGGAAAATGAAGCCCTGATGGCACAGCTGGACGCAAAGGGGAATAATGCCGAAATATACTCGGTGGCTAAACTTAGGAAGGAAATAGATGAACTCCAGGCAGAAAACAGCCGATTAAAAATGGAACTCTCGGCCGTTGAGAACAACCTGGAACGGCTTCAGAATTCATACGATGCCCTGGAAGCGAATAGCTCGACGGCTCTGGTTGAAAACCTGGAACGCAACCGCCGTTTGCTCGAAGAGTTAGAAAAGAAGGAACGGGCCCTGGCAGCCGAAGAAGCGCGCTTGAAACAACTTCAAAGGCAATTGTCTGAAAGATCGCAGCGGGTGGACGAACTGGAAGGGATCATAGCAGCCAAGGATGCAAAAATGCGGGCTCTGAAAGATGCCATCTCGGCCGCTCTTGTGAATTTTGAAGGGAACGGTTTAACTGTTGAGCAGCGTGACGGGAAGGTGTATGTTTCCATGGAGAACAAATTGCTTTTCGACAGTGGAAGCTGGGCTGTTAACAGCAGGGGGAGAGAAGCAGTTGAACAGCTTGGAAGGGTACTAGCCGAGAATAAGGAGATCGCTGTATTGATAGAAGGGCATACGGATAATGTGCCTTACGGCGGAAGTGGTAATATCAAGGATAACTGGGATCTATCAACCAAGCGTGCTACCGCCATCGTCGCTATTCTAACCCAGAATCAAGGAATTCCCAAGGAGAACCTCACAGCCGCGGGAAGAGGAGAGTACGCCCCTGTAGATGTGAACACCACTTCCGAGGGAAGATCGAAGAATCGACGCATAGAAGTTATCCTCACACCCAAGCTGGATGAGATCTCCAGGTTACTGAATGATATTTAACGGCCGCTGAGAACTTAGTATCTTCGCACAACCTATGAAGTATACCACCCTTCCAAATACCGATCTTGAAGTCAGCCGGATTTGCCTGGGTTCCATGACCTGGGGAGAACAGAACACAGAACAAGATGCTCACGATCAGCTGGATTATGCAATTGACGAGGGAGTAAATTTTATTGATACCGCCGAAATGTATGCGATTCCTGCTTCAAAGAAAACCCAGGGATTAACAGAGTCATATATTGGAAGCTGGTTAGATCGTTCCGGAATGCGGGATCGGATTGTACTGGCCACAAAGATAGTGGGACCTTCAAGAGGGTTTAAGCATATTCGTGAGAAATTGGATTTTAGTATGGAATCGCTGGAAGATGCCCTGCACAACAGTCTCAGAAGGCTTAAAACCGATTATATCGATCTGTACCAGTTACATTGGCCTGAGCGAAGTGTTAACATCTTCGGTAAACGCGATTACGATCACACAAAGAATGAATCCTGGGAGGACAATCTGGGCGAGATACTCGACCGATTAAGTCAACTTGTGGAGCAGGGAAAAGTGCGGTATATAGGCGTGAGCAATGAAACGCCTTTTGGTTTGATGCGATATATGGAGGAACACCGAAAGGGAAAGTTGAAAATGGTTTCAGTACAGAATTCTTATAATTTGTTGCAGCGAAGGGATGAGATCGCGCTTAAAGAAGTTCTTATGATGGAAGAGATTGGTTACCTGGCCTACTCACCTCTTGCATTTGGTGTATTAAGCGGGAAGTTTCTCAACGGAGCCAGGCCGGCCAATTCAAGGGTGACATTATTTCCCAGCTACAACCGGTATAGCAGTGATATATCCGAAAATGCTACGGCAGCATATGCCGAATTAGCCGAACGATACGGGTTAAGCCTTGCACAACTTGCACTGGCCTTTGTTAATCAGCAGGATTTCGTGACTGCGAATATCATTGGAGCCACAAACCTGGAGCAACTGTCTGAGAACATCGGAAGTATTGATATTGAACTTTCTGCTGAAGTGTTAAAAGAAATAGACCGAATTCACGCCCGGATGCCAAATCCGGCCCCCTGACCAGATCACGGATTAGCCAAAAAGATGCTTTACCACATCGTGTACCTTGGCAACCCTGATTATTTGTATTGCGTACGACTCCTTGGGAAGTTTACAATACTTCGAAATCACGATAGAACCAAAGCCCAGTTTCTCGGCTTCAAGAATCCGCTGTTCGATCCTGGGAACGGGTCGAACCTCTCCCGCCAATCCTATCTCGGCGGCAAAACACAGGGATTTATCTATTGGGATATCCACATTGGAAGAGAGCACTGCTGCCGCTACCGCAAGGTCGATAGCCGGATCGTCTACCGAGATACCCCCGGTAATATTGAGAAACACATCTTTGGCACCCAGTTTAAAACCCGCCCGTTTTTCCAGGACGGCAAGCAGCATGTTCAGGCGTTTTGCATTAAAGCCCGTTGCCGATCGCTGTGGAGTTCCGTAAACGGCCGTGCTCACCAGAGCCTGTATTTCGATCATTAAGGGTCTCAATCCCTCAAGCGTGGCAGCAATAGCAGTACCGCTTAAGGCTTCCTCGTTTTTGGAAATAAGGATGTCTGATGGATTATCGACTTGCCGAAGGCCGCCCCCATGCATTTCAAAGATCCCAAGTTCGTTAGTACTTCCAAAACGGTTCTTGTTCGCTCTTAAGATGCGATATACATGATCTCGGTCGCCTTCAAATTGCAATACGGTATCTACCATATGTTCCAGGATCTTTGGCCCGGCAATATTTCCGTCTTTGGTAATATGGCCTATGAGGATAACGGGGGTGTTGGTCTCTTTTGCAAATTTGATGAGTTCCGAAGCACATTCCCGTATCTGGGAAATACTGCCCGCGCTGCTGTCGATATAATCTGAATGTAAGGTCTGGATGGAGTCGGCAACCACAATATCAGGATTAATTTCCGATATCTGCCTGAAGATATTCTGGGTATTTGTTTCAGTTAAGATATAACAGTTGCTCTTTCCCGGATGGATTCGTTCGGCTCGCATTTTTATTTGCTGAGCACTTTCTTCTCCCGAAATATAAAGTGTTTTTAGAGGCAATTCCAGTGCCATTTGCAGCATCAGCGTACTTTTACCTATTCCCGGTTCACCACCTAAGAGGCTTAAGGAACCGGCCACCAGGCCACCTCCGAGAACACGGTTTACCTCCTTGTTACGAGTATCGATACGTTGTTCCGAACCGGCGGTGATCTCATTGATCTGCTGCGGTTTCGGAATGTGTTTGGCCAACGAGCTTTCGGTTTGCTGCCAGGAAGGTTTTTTCTCCTTACGTACAATTTCTTCGGCAATGGTATTCCATTCTTTACAGGAGGTACACTGGCCCTGCCATTTGGAATACTGGCTGCCGCAATTCTGACAAAAAAAGGTGGTTTTGGTCTTGGACATATTTATTCAGCTAAAATAGGAATATTTCAACTTAATTGCGGGTGAAAGGCGGTAATGCTTTTCTACTTCAGAAATACCCGGAAAATCATTTAATAACCAAAATCCTCTTTTATTTTATCGGCCTTGTCCAGCATGAGGTCTATGGTGATAAAATCCACCTCTTCCTTATCGAACGCCCCCTGGTAAGTACGCATAGCCTTTTTGGGTTCGCCGGTTTCTTCGTAATAGCGGGCCAGGTAATAATCGCCCAATACCGTATCGGGATACTGCCGTTTTGCCAGGGTCCCTATCTCGCGGAGTGATTCCCACTGTTTCTTTTTTTCTGAAGCGGTAGCCGTCGCGATAAAGTCGTTTACCCGGATTGGGTTTGTAAGTCCGAACAAGTCCTCTATGGTCTTGTATTTATCGAGCAGGTACTGGTGGATAGGGGTTTCCAGTTTCATAAGTACATCTTCGAATTCCTGCTTACTGATGGGCCTGTAAACTGAAAAGATTTTCTCCATGGCCGAAGGAATAGCCCTCGCCACAAGCGAATAGTGGGTGGCGCCTTCAAAATTGTCGAAGTAATAGGCAAAATTGTCCGACTTGAGGGGTTCGAGCGACTTGTGAAGTGCCAGTGAAATTTCCATAAGATCCTTAATATCGTCTGTCCCGGTTGCGAGATAATAGAATACCTTGGAAGGTATATTTGGGATGCGTTGAGGTAATCGCTCATCCATTCGGGGCGCCAGGTCCGGGCTGAGGTTGATATAACCGTTGAATAACGGCGGATCCTTAAAGAGGTAATAGTTTATGAAGTTGGCCGTAAAGTCATGCCCTACCGCGATTATGAATTTAGCAGTCCGGTAATTGTTGTCGATATAAGGAATAAGTTCCAGGCCAATAAATTCGAAAAAATCAGCTCCCTGGTCGGCCGGCATAAAGTTGGTATCGTCGTAGGCCCCGTCGTCGTAGCGACTGTCACCCTGCATGATACCCACCACTATGGATTCGGGCATGTCTTCCCAGTAACTGAAGTAATCCACATTTCCGGCAACGGGCTCGAAGAGGTAGTTTGCATCGAGGACGATCACGATAGGGTATACCTTTTCGGTATTGGTTTCGTAGTCCCTGGGTAACTGGATCTTTAAACGCCGGGATTCGTCTAATTTATAGGAGGTGAATTCCTCGTAAATAATCTTCGATTGGGCGGTGGACAGTATGCTGATGCAGCAGATACAAACTAAACTAAGCAGTTGCTTCATGGATGTAGGAATTATTGGTTCCGAAAGATAATAAAATTTATAAACGCGCAATAGCGGATAGTAACCCACTGTAATTAGAAATTGGTGGAACAAGTTGTCTTAATTCCCATTCAACTGTCGCTGATACGCTGCTGCATCATAAGTGCCAAATGAGTTCTGAACAAGGCCATTATCACTCATTGACCCTTGCTCGAAACCACTGAAATCGACTTTAGTTCCCGTTCCGTTAGGTCTGGAATTGGCTCCTTTAATCTGTTACACGGCTGCCTTCGTAATTTCGGTTATACACCGGCAGTAGCATCAGGGAAAGGCTTCCGAAGAAAAGCAGGGCAGCGATATTCGAACTCCACACTATCCAGCCGAAGGCAAACCCTACCTCTTTAGCGATGCCGAAAACCAGGAGAATGCCCATGATAGCCGCCGGGTAGGAACCAAAACCACTGTTGGTAAAGGCGAATGTAAAGCTCCCCACCACAAAAGTGATAATTACCGTTCCCATGGAAATGGCTGCGGTTTCCTCCAGGGCATAGGTAGCCGTGTAGAACGACAATACGTATAAGGCCCAAATCAACAGACTAAGTATAATAAAACCCATCTTCCTTTTCATCTTCAGGATACTGAACAATCCGTCCTTAAGACCGCTTATAAAGTTATTAAGCTTGCCGGCAACAGCGCTTTTTGAATACCTCAGAAACACTAAAAAAACAAGGGTGAGCAGGATGAGGCCTGAAATTATGAGGATGATCTTGCGTACCGGGATTAAATCGGTAATATAGGTATAGAGCAGATCGAATTGCAGGAAAAGTGCGAGGGCGGTAAACATCAGTAGCAGTACGAGATCTATAACGCGTTCGGTGATAATAGTACCGAAGCCTTTGTCGAACGGAACCTTTTCGTATTTCGCCAGTACTACCGCTCTGGAGACTTCGCCGCTTTTTGGGATAAAGATATTCATCAGATAGGCTATGGAAACGGCCATAAAGTTATTGGCCAGCTTGGGATGGTATCCCAAGGGTTCCAGCATAAAATTCCAGCGATAGGCTCGCAAAATGTGGCTTAATACACTTAAAAGAACAGAGAGGCCCACGATCCAGTAGTTTGCATTCTCGAAATGAAAATACATCAGTTCGAGTTGCTCCGGGGTGAACTTTTTATAGATATACCATATCAGGAAGATTCCCAGGCCAAGAGGAATGGCGATCTGTAAGAATTTTGATATGGATCTGTTCACCTTAAGTGAGTAGGTTGTTCTCTTCGTTCGGGAAGACCATCGCCGGTTTGAAGTCTTTTGCTTCCTCCGGGCTCATGATCGCATAGGTGATAAGTATTAACACATCGCCCGGTGCAACCCTGCGTGCGGCAGCGCCGTTCAGAGTAATTTCACCGCTGCCTCTGGGGCCGGGAATGGCATAGGTTTCAAATCGCTCCCCGTTGTTATTGTCTACAATCTGGACTTTTTCTCCTTCAATAATGTTAGCCGCATCCATCAGATCTTCATCGATGGTGATGCTGCCTATATAATTAAGATCCGCTCCGGTTACCTTAACTCTGTGAATCTTCGATTTTACTACATGTATTTGCATGGCGCAAAGATATTAATTTAATGCCATATTATCTATTAAACGAACCTCGCCACAATAGGCTGCTATAAAAGCCCTGTATTGATCGTCCGCCTTATTCTGTTTAGCTTCTTCCAGGGTTGAAGCCTCGGCAATCTGGAAATATTCCAGTTCCAGAGATGGTTCTTGCAAAAACCGTTCCCTTACCATCTCATTTAGGGCAGGGATGGTATGCGATTCGAACTTTTCTCGTACATCAGACAGGGTTTGATGGATTATTGTTGCTTTTTCCAGCTGTTCGGGAGTTAATCGTTTATTTCTTGAACTCATTGCCAGTCCGTTTTCTTCCCTGACAATTGGGCACCCAATGATCTCAACCGGAAGGTTTTTCATTCGCACTAATTCTTTAATGATAAGTAGCTGCTGAAAGTCCTTTTCACCGAAATAAGCACGATGGGGTTTTACAATCTCGAAAAGTTTTGAAACCACGGTCGCGACTCCATCAAAGTGGCCCTTGCGATATTTGCCTTCCATCTTACGCTCCAGCTCACTGAAATTGAAAGCTTCGGAACGCACTTCTTCGCCGTATATATCCTCATTATTAGGAGTATATAGCAGGATATTTCCGTTTAGGCCTTCCAACAGGGCTTTGTCAGACTGGAGGATGCGGGGGTATTTCTGAAGGTCGGTCTGGTTGTCGAACTGGGTGGGATTCACATAAATGCTTACAACTACGATGTCGTTTTCTTTGAGTGCCCGGTTAACCAAAGCAAGGTGCCCCCGGTGCAGTGCACCCATGGTGGGCACGAAACCAATTTTTTTATCATTCTGCCGCTGAGAAAATAGTTGGGATGCGAGGGATTTTTTATCGGTAACGACGATCATAGAATCAAATTACAGCCAGTAAAATTAATATATTGACGCCAATCTTCATAAAATTTCGTAATTTTGCGTGTTTTAAGAACGTCAACAAAAAATTGGCGTTTTTCCAGGAAATACCGTTACCGTTATCATAAGTGATCGAAACTTTAGATACGGTGCATCTGAAAGCAACGAAATCGATTCTAAATACCATAGTAAATGATGAAAGATAAAAGGGTCTTGTATGTGTCTTCCGAAGTAATACCCTATTTGCCGGAGACCGAGATTTCCTCCATGTCGTTCGAAGTCCCTCGAATAGTCAACAACAACAACGGGCAGATCAGGATTTTTATGCCTCGCTACGGCAACATCAATGAGCGCAGACACCAGCTTCACGAGGTAATCAGGCTTTCGGGTATGAACCTCACCATCAACGACCTGGATATGCCCCTCATTATAAAGGTTGCTTCCATCCCCAAAGAGCGTATGCAGGTGTATTTTATAGATAATGAAGATTATTTCAAAAGAAAAGCCACCTACGCTGACGAGGATGGGAATTACTTTGCAGACAACGACGAAAGAGCGATTTTCTTTGCCAAAGGAGTTATTGAAACAGTGAAGAAATTAAACTGGTCGCCCGATATTATTCACGTACACGGCTGGCTTGCTTCCTTTTTGCCTCTCTACCTTCAGAATTATTACGAGAACGAACCCTTGTTTGAAAATAGTAAGATAGTTACCTCCGTATACAATCATGGCTTCAATGGAACGTTACAAGATAATGTAATGGAAAAGATCAAGTTCGACGGGATAGCAGAAGAGCGTGTAGCCCTTCTGAAAGAACCAACCTATGAGAACATGATGAAGATAGCTATCGACAATTCGGATGCTGTTATCATTGGTTCCGAGGAGTTGCCCTCCGAGCTTCAGAAGTATATCGAAGGAATAGAGAAACCCGTATTAAAGTTTCACAAAATTGAAGACATTGAAACTGCATATCTCGATTTTTACCAGTCTCAAGTTTTAGGATAATTACACCTCAATAATTTATATGAATATCAAGAATATTTTACCGAAGTTACTGGTAATTCTGGCATTAGTGACTGCTTTTGCATCCTGTGAAGAAGATTTCAATACTATTGGAGCCAATATCATTGGAGACGAGAATTTTTCTTCCGAATTCACCGATAGTCTATCGGTACTGGCGTATAGCAGAAAGCTTGTTCCTTTACAATCGAATGCCCTGCCGGTATTTCAGATGGGCGTTTACAACGACCCCGTTTACGGAAAGATGTCGGTAAATTTCCTCAGTCAGTTAACCATGGATGTAAGTGATCCCGATTTTGGGATTGCCCCCCGAATCGACAGTGTGGTGCTCTATATCCCCTTCTTCAGTGAACAAATCCTTGAAAACAGCGAAGTGGTTGGCTACGAACTGGACTCGGTGTACGGCAACCAGCCTATAAATATTAAAATCTACGAATCGAACTACTTTCTAAGAGATTTCGATCCTAATACCGGTTTCGAGGAACTTCAGAAATACTACACAAACCAGGGGCAACTCTTTGAAGGTTTTCTTGGCGAACTCATCCATACCATTGAAGATTTCGAAGCCAGTGACGAAGCCATTAAAATTAACGATACCATCTCTCTTATTCCGGGGTTACGAGCTAAATTGCCAATCGATTTCTTTGAGAGGAAGATAATCGACCAGGGAGGGTCTGTGGCCCTGCTCAACAACAACAACTTCAGGGATTATTTCAGGGGGCTTTATTTCCAGGTGGAATCCATGACCGAAGACGGAACCCTGTTTATGATGGACCTTGAAGATGCCAGCGTAAAGATATATTACACTTTCCAGACCAGTCCATCAAACTTTAACGGAACCACAAACGATACGATTGAACGATTCGACAAGGAGTTTGGGATGTCCTTCGACGCTATTAGTGTGAATACCTATAAAAACGCATTAACCCCTTCCGTGGCCCAGGCCTTGTTTAACCCAAATACGGTTGAAGGTGAGGAAACCTTATACGTGCGTGGTGGCGACGGAATTATTTCCATAGTTGAGCTTTTTGGTCCCGATCTTGATGACAACGGGGTAGCCGATCAATTGGAAGACCTTCGGGAGGAGGAATGGATCATCAACGAAGCAAATCTTATACTCTATGTCGATAAGAACAAGGTAACACCCGGGGCTAAAGAGCCTGAGCGACTTATTATCTACGACATTAAAAACAGCCTGCTTCTGGCAGATTACAATATGGATATTACCTCCAACCTGGATCCCGTGGATGCGCTAAACGTACACCTCGGTCGGTTGGAACGAGGCAGTGATGAGAGCGGGGATTACTATAAATTGAGAATTACCAATCACATTAGTAATTTGATCAATAAAGATTCGACAAATGTACCCCTGGGAATCATGGTATCTCAAAATGTACTCGAAACCGATTTTCAGGATACAGAAAACATTCAGGCGCCCGGAATCGAAAAAGTTCCTGCTGCCAGTATTGTAAGTCCGGAAGGAACCGTACTTTACGGTAATAATACAACCAGCAATAAGCGGTTGAAACTTCAGATTTATTATACGAAACCCGAGTAAAGTAGAACAAATATGTGTGGCATAGTTGGTTATATTGGTAAGAGAGAGGCGTACCCTATTATAATGAATGGGCTAAAACGCCTTGAATACCGCGGATATGACAGTGCCGGAATTGCACTTTATGATGGTACGGGCATACAACTGGCCAAAACCAAAGGAAAAGTCTCCGATCTCGAAGCCAGGGTTGAAGCAGAAATAAAGACCGACGGAAAATTAGGGATCGGTCATACACGATGGGCCACGCATGGAGTGCCTAACGATATTAACTCTCATCCTCATTATTCAAACAGTGGAAACCTCGTGATCATCCATAACGGAATCATTGAAAACTACGCCTCCATAAAAAAGGAGCTTGAGAACAGGGGATATAAATTCAAGTCTGACACGGACACAGAAGTCCTGGTAAACCTGATCGAGGAAGTTCAAAAGGTAGAGAACGTTAAACTGGGCAAAGCTGTTCAGATAGCATTGAACCAGGTTGTCGGTGCATACGCCATTGCCCTGTTCGACAGAAATAAACCGGACGAAATCGTCGTCGCGAAACTGGGTAGCCCGCTTGCAATAGGTATAGGGGAGGACGAATTCTTCGTAGCCAGTGACGCTTCACCGTTTATCGAATTCACCAACAATGCCATCTACCTCGAAGATGAGGAAATGGCTATTATCCGCCTGGGCAGGGAAGTAAAAGTTAGAAAGATAAAAGGCGATATGCTGGTGGATCCATATATACAGGAACTTCAGCTAAACCTGGAACAGATAGAAAAAGGCGGTTATGATCACTTTATGTTAAAGGAGATCTTCGAACAACCTTCAGTAATAAAAGACACTTATCGTGGAAGGCTACTAGCCGACCAGGGGATTGTAAAACTCGGCGGACTAGAGGACCATATTGGAAAATTCATCAACGCCAATCGAATTATAATTGTGGCCTGCGGAACCTCCTGGCATGCCGGGCTGGTGGCCGAATATATCTTCGAAGACCTTACCCGCATCCCCGTAGAAGTGGAATACGCTTCCGAATTCAGGTACAGAAACCCCATTATCAGCGAAAAGGATGTGGTGATAGCGATCTCGCAAAGTGGTGAGACTGCCGATACCCTGGCCGCAATTAAACTTGCCAAGCAACACGGTGCATTCGTTTACGGGGTTTGTAATGTGGTGGGTTCAACAATTTCAAGGGAAACGCACAGCGGCACCTATACCCACGCCGGCCCTGAAATAGGGGTGGCTTCTACCAAGGCCTTCACCACTCAGGTTACCGTGCTTACCATGATGGCCTTGCGGATTGCAAAGGAGAAGGGAACAATTTCCCAACGCGATTTTATGTTACACCTTCGCGAGTTGGAGCAAATCCCGGCACATGTGGAAGAAGCGCTGAAGAGCGACGATAAGATCATGGAGATTGCCGAGGTTTTTAAGAATGCGAAGAACTTCCTGTACCTGGGTCGGGGTTACAATTTCCCAGTTGCCCTTGAAGGGGCATTAAAACTTAAAGAGATCTCTTACATCCACGCCGAAGGTTATCCTGCTGCCGAAATGAAACACGGTCCAATTGCACTTATCGATGAACAAATGCCTGTTGTGGTGATTGCGGTGAACAGCAATCACTATGAGAAGGTGGTTAGTAATATCGAAGAGATCAGGGCAAGGCAAGGGGTTATCATTGCCGTTGTTACCGAAGGGGATACCACGGTAAAGCAATTGGCAGATTATATCATGGAAGTACCGAAAACCCCGGAAACCTTAAGTCCGTTGGTAACCACCATCCCGCTTCAGCTGTTGTCCTACCACATTGCCGTTATGCTGGGCAGGAATGTGGATCAGCCGAGAAATTTAGCTAAATCTGTTACTGTAGAGTAAGCAGCCACTGCATTTATTATCTGCTGCTTTAGTTTCTCCATTTTGAAAAATAGGGCAGGGCTTTATTCCCGAGAAATTCTTTTCTATAACTTTAAGGGGTGAAAGTGATCAATCTTATTTCAGGCCCTCGTAATATATCAACAGCTCTCATGTATTCCTTTGCGAGCAGGGACGATTTCGATGTTTTAGATGAACCTTTCTATGGGCATTACCTGGCAAATACCGATTTGGACATAGTGCATCCATCTCACGATGAGATAGTCCGTACCATGGAAACCGATAAATTTCAGGTCATCAAGACTATAAATGAAAAAGCCCGGGATGTAAATATCTTTGTCAAGGGAATGGCACATCACTACCTGGACGCTTCCCCCGATTTTATTCTGAATTGGTCCAATGTTATTCTCGTTCGTCATCCTGCCGGGCTGATCGCTTCCTTTTCGAAAGTAATTCCCAACCCCACTATAAACGATATCGGGCTCAAGAAAGCCGTCCAATTATGGGAGTATTTAAAAAGTAACGGCCAACATGCTGTTGTGATAGACAGCGACGAACTGATGGTTGATCCGGAGCGTTACCTGATAGAATTATGTGCAAGGCTGGATATCTCATTTTCTTCTCGTATGTTGAAATGGAAGAAGGGCGGTATTCCACAGGATGGAATCTGGGCGCCACACTGGTATGCGAATGTTCACAAAACCTCCGGCTTTCAACTTCAGCGAAAAACAGAAGCCCAAGTTCCGGTTCATCTAAAGCCTTTGCTTGATGAAGCATTGCCTTTTTATGAACAACTTCAGCAATTCACAATTAAAAACCATTAAATATGCTACAGCGTTTCGATGAGCGTAATCGCTCGATTAAAGTATTTATTAAGGACCGCTTGTTCTCCAGAGAGGATGCAAAAATCTCGGTTTTCGACAGTGCTGTCCAGGGCGGAGATGCTGTGTGGGAAGGGTTGCGCGTGTACCCGGAGGGGGTTGTCTGCCTGGAAAAGCATCTCAACCGACTAAAGGAATCTGCACATACTCTTGCCTTCGATGACATCCCTTCTAAGAAATTTATAAAAAATGCCATCCGGGAGACCCTTGAAGCCAATGGGATGGACGACGATGTACATATCAGGTTAACCCTTACTCGCGGTGAAAAGATCACCAGTGGCATGGATCCCAGATTGAATCAGTCCGGATCCTGCCTAATAGTTCTGGCCGAATGGAAACCACTGGTATACGACAATAGTTCCGGTATTAAGGTTATTAGCAGCAGTCAGCGAAGAAACGGACCTCAATTTCTCGATAGTAAAATTCATCACAATAATCTTCTAAACAACATTCTCGCCAAGATACAGGCCAATATAGCGGGGAAGGATGCCGGTTTGATGCTGGATGAAAGAGGTTTTGTTGCAGAATTAAATGGCAGCAACCTTTTTTTGGTTAAAGACGGAATACTTTATACTCCCTTTGCTCATGCCTGTTTGCCGGGAATTACGCGGTCTACGGTTATTGAAATTTGCACCTCCAATGGTATAACAGTGCAGGAGGCCGATCTTTCCTTGTCACAGTTTATAAATGCCGATGGAGTTTTTGCTACCGGAACCATGGGAGAACTCACTCCCGTAATCGAAATCGACGGCCGGAAGCTAAATCGGGAGGACGAAACAATGAAAAAAGTGCTGAAACTTTTTAAAAATAAAATTCGCGGTTTTTGTGAGTCGCTCACATAATCTCAGTTAACTTTTTAGAAATGAATATGTTATGCATGAATAATAAATTAAAATACTTATTGCTCTGATACAGTTGCTATTAAGATTTTAAAAAAAGCCCATTATTCTTAAAGCTTTGCTAAAATAATATATATATTTAGCCTAATTAATTAATTAATCAAATCAAAATATGAAAGCATTTTTAACCTTAGGTTGTTTGTGTTTTACCCTAATCACGTTTGCACAAACCAACATAAGTGGTACGGTGGTCGATGAATCATCGGTACCCATTCTCGGAGCCAATGTTATAGTTGTTGGCACCGGGACAGGTACGGCAACAGATTTTGACGGTAACTTTACCCTTGCCGTTGATCAGACACCACCCTTCGATGTGCAGATATCCAGTGTGGGATTTGCATCCCAAACAGTCTCGGTAACTTCCAACAATCAGGTTTTAAACGTCGTTCTTGTTGAAGGATCACAATTGGATGAAGTAGTTATATCGGCATCCAGAACCCCGGAACGTATTTTCGAATCCCCGGTTACCATCGAACGATTCGATATTCAGGACATCAAGTATACTCCAAGTGCCGATTTCTACGATGGAATCGAGGCAATAAAAGGAGTCGACATCAATACCAGTAGTTTAACCTTTAAATCGGTTAACACCCGTGGGTTTGCAACCATTGCGAACGAACGATTTGTACAGCTGGTCGATGGGATGGACAACAGTTCTCCCGCCCTGAACTTTGTCCTTGGGAACTTACTCGGGATGACGGAACTGGACGTTAATAGTATTGAATTACTGCCCGGGGCATCATCTGCACTTTACGGTGCAAACGCCTTTAACGGAATCTTATTTATGACAAGTAAGAATCCATTCGACCACCAGGGTATTAGTGCTTACTACAAAAGAGGTATCACTTCTCAGGAAGCTGCAGGAGATAATGAATTCTACGATATGGGAATAAGAGCTGCGCACGCTTTTTCACCTAAGTTCGCGGGTAAGGTAAACCTGGCCATCATGCATGGAACAGACTGGTTTGCCAACAGTATCGCCGATGTGGAGATGCCGGGCAGAACCAGGGAAGATCCGGGTTATAACGGCTTAAACGTCTATGGAGATGAAGTGGCTACCAATATAAAAGGGGTTGGTCAGACCCTGGCAAATATGGGCTTGATTCCCCCGGGTTCTCAAAACCTGTTGCCAAACGATATTGTTAGTAGGACAGGTTATCTCGAAGAGGAACTTACGGATTATAACGCCGAAAGCGTGAAGTTCGATGCGGCATTACATTATCGCCCCTGGGAAAACGATTTTGAAGTAATATACGTTGGAAAAGTTGGTGTGGGTACTACCATTTACCAGGGAGGACAGCGTTATGAGATCAAGAATTTCTTCCTTCAGCAACACAAACTTGAAGTTAAAAACGACAATTTCTTTGTTCGCGGATATGTTACCGACGAGAATGCCGGAGATTCTAATAACCTCGGCTTATCAGGTATAAATGTAAACCGCGCCTGGAAATCGGATAGCCAGTGGTTTGGGGAATATGCGGGAGCGTATATCCAGTCTACCTTGGCCGGGGCAAATTCAGACCAGGCTCACGCCATAGCGAGACAAACTGCGGAGATGGGACGATTGATTCCCGGAACTCCCGAATTCGAGAGAGTATTAGAAAGAGTTAAAAACGATCCCGATGTAAATTCCGGATCCAAACTCCAGGATGAAACCCAGTTGTATCACGCCGATGCCAATTACAACTTTACACATCTTACCAGCGACATTGCCGAAATCCAGGTTGGTGGTTCTTACAGAAAGTACAGGCTGAATTCGTCTGGAACTATCTTTACCGATCTCGATGGACCCATTACCTACTCGGAAGTGGGAGCCTATACCCAGATTCAGAAAAAATTACTCGACGACCGATTAAAGTTAACAGGATCGGTTCGTTACGATAAATCTGAATTGTTCGACGGACAGTTTACACCAAGGGTGTCGGTAGGATATACGGCCGGGGCTGATCGTAATCACAACCTTCGTGTCTCTTACCAGTCGGCCTTTAGAAACCCGACCACCCAGGATTTGTTTATCGGTCTGGACATCGGACGTGCGATATTGGTAGGTTCTGCCCCAAGCAACCTGGACAGAGATATTAGAACCTTCCCGCTTAGTGGAAACGGTCAGAATATTACCGGGATGAACACAGCTACCATTGCAGGCCGGGCTGCATACGAGAATTCCTTTACCGTGAGTTCGGTACAGGACGGAACCTTCCAAAAAGCCAATATTAACCTTGTTAAGCCGGAAGAGGCCGATGTGTTCGAAGTTGGGTACCGTGGAAAAATATTCAACTTTATAATAGACGCAAGTGCATATTACAGCCAATACCAGAATTTCATCTCGAACGAGTTTGTAATTGTACCACTTTACGGTACGGTAGGTGATAATTCGCTGTCTATCGAAGCAGTTCAGAACGGAGATACTGAAGTGTATCAAACCTATACCAACGCCGATGTGGATGTAAACTCATTTGGGGGCTCTATAGGGGTAAGCACCAGGATCATGAAGAATATCAACCTGAGTGCAAATTATACCTATGCAGAACAGGACTTCGATCAGGAAGGCAATCCGGATTTCAGAACCAACTTCAACACCCCGATGCACAAGGCAAAGGCTTCTTTCAGATATACCGACCTCTTCCCGAATTTTGGGATTGGGGCTAATTTCAGGTGGAGTGATGAATATTTCTGGCAAGCAGGATTTGGCGACGGAATTATACCGGCCTATAGTGTTGTAGATGCTCAGATCAACTACAAGATTCCAAAGTGGAAAACGCTGTTGAAGGCGGGAGCGACCAACTTGCTGAACGATGAATATTTTACAGCAATTGGTACGCCATATATTGGAGCACAATACTATGTTGCCATCAGCATCAATAATCTATAAAAAAACTATTATGAAAAACTTATATAACTCACGATTTCTCATTCTGCTGGCCCTTGGATCGTTCCTTGTGGTTAGCTGCGAGAATGACTCTATACCGGAAATGGAGGAGGAGCAGGTTGTTCCCCTTACTGCCGGATCGGCTAATTTTTCAACCTTTGTCGCGGTAGGGAATTCGCTTACGGCAGGTTTTACAGACGGGGCTCTTTTTATCCTCGGACAGGAAAACTCCATGCCAAACCTTGTTTCCCAAAAATTTGCATTGGCCGGGGGAGGTTCCTTTACCCAGCCGTATATGAACGATAATATCGGGGGTGCACTTTTAGGCGGTGTTCAGATTCTCAATCCGCGACTTTTCTTTAACGGTGCCGGACCGGAAGTTATCGATCAGATGCCAACTACAGAGATTTCCAACATCATGCCGGGTCCTTATAATAATATGGGTGTGCCGGGCGCCAAGAGTTTCCATCTGGTGGCGAACGGTTATGGTAATATTGCCGGAGTTCCTACGGGCCAGGCGAATCCCTACTTTGTAAGGATGGCATCCAACCCCAATGCTTCAGTTATGGAGGATGCGGCCAGCCAGAACCCTACCTTTTACAGCCTGTGGATAGGAAATAATGACGTATTGAGTTATGCAACCTCCGGAGGTGCAGGAGTAGATCAGACCGGGAACCCTGACCCGACCACCTACGGTTCGAATGATATAACGGACCCGGGTATTTTTAATGTGGTTTATAACTCAATCATAGGAACCCTTGCCGCAAATGGTACCCAGGGCGTAGTGCTAAACATTCCTTATGTGTATACCATTCCTTATTTTACTACAGTGCCTTACAATCCCGTTCCTTTGGATGCAGCTACTGCTGCCCAGCTGAATGCGGGATATGCCTTATATAACGGAGGATTGCAGCAAGCACTTGGGGCCGGGCTGCTTACACAGGAAGAAGTGGATCGCAGAACCATTAATTTTATGGCAGGACAGAATGCGGTGGTCATGATAGATGAGTATCTAACCGATCTTTCCGGACTTGGATTACCTTCTTACCGCCAGTCTACCGAAGACGACCTGATCGTTTTACCGGCGGCCTCTTTTATAGGCTCGCTAGTAAACAACGACCCAACCATGATCAATGGGGTGTCGGTTCCATTGGAAGATAACTGGGTGTTGTCTGTGGATGAAGTTGGCGAAGTGACAGTGGCTACAAATGCCTATAATGCCATTATCGAACAAGCAGCTTCCCAGAATGGCGCTGCTTTTGTCGATGCCAATTCCCTGTTACAGGAAGTTTTCGAGAGTGGAATTCCCTTCGATGAATTTGAACTTAACGGTAGTCTGGTGTTCGGCGGTGCTTTCTCTCTGGACGGAGTTCATCCTACTGCCAGGGGTTATGCCTTTGTTGCCAACCAGGTGTTGATGGCCATCGATGCGACTTACGGATCCAACTTTGAGGCAGCAGGTGAATTGTTTAATGCAAGAGATTTTACAACCTTCTATCCGGAAGTAATCCAATAACTTATAATTTTAATCAGTGCAACCCTTCAGGAATTTTTTCTGAAGGGTTTTTTGTTTGAAGATATGGAGGGTGCACTTACATTTTAAACGTGTTTTAGAAAAATTCTGGGCCGGAAACAGAGGTAGGCGTAAACCCTAAAAAATTACTTATTTCAATTGCGTAATTTGAAGAGAAAAAACTATCTTTGCACCGTTAAAAATCGGGGTGCTAATTGTTTCCCTACATAACTAAAAAATAAACCTTTAGATAATGTCACAAGTTACAGGAAAAGTTGCTCAGATCATCGGCCCGGTTGTGGACGTCGCGTTTGCAAGCGGTGATGAACTTCCAAAAATTTACGATTCTCTTGAAGTAGATAACAACGGTACTACACTGGTACTGGAGGTACAATCTCATATCGGGGAAAACACCGTACGAACCATTTCTATGGATTCTACCGATGGATTAAGCCGCGGTGTGGATGCTGTAGCGACCGGAGCACCAATCCAAATGCCTATAGGTGAAGATATCTACGGACGCCTGTTTAATGTGATCGGTGATGCCATCGACGGAATTGGAAACTTGCCAAAAAGCGGAGACGACGGGCTGCCTATTCACAGAGAGGCACCTAAGTTTGAAGACCTTTCTACTTCCACGGAAGTTTTGTTCACAGGGATCAAGGTAATTGACCTGATCGAGCCTTACGCCAAGGGTGGTAAGATTGGATTATTTGGTGGAGCCGGGGTTGGTAAAACCGTACTTATCCAGGAATTGATCAACAACATTGCTAAAGGACACGGTGGACTTTCAGTTTTCGCTGGAGTTGGAGAGCGTACTCGTGAAGGGAACGACCTGCTTAGGGAAATGCTGGAATCCGGAATTATAAAATATGGTGAAGACTTCTTGCACTCTATGGAAGAAGGAGGCTGGGACCTTTCCAAAGTAGATAAGAAAGCTATGAAGGAATCGAAAGCAACCTTTGTTTTCGGTCAGATGAACGAACCTCCCGGGGCACGTGCACGTGTTGCACTTTCCGGACTTACGATCGCAGAATATTTCCGTGACGGAGCCGGCGACGGACAGGGGAAAGACGTTCTTTTCTTCGTAGATAACATCTTCCGATTTACACAGGCAGGTTCCGAGGTATCGGCACTGCTTGGACGTATGCCATCTGCGGTAGGTTACCAACCAACTCTGGCAACGGAAATGGGGGCCATGCAGGAGCGAATTACCTCCACTAAACGAGGATCTATTACATCGGTACAGGCGGTTTATGTACCTGCCGATGACTTAACAGACCCGGCACCGGCAACAACCTTTGCCCACCTGGATGCAACGACGGTACTGTCTCGTAAGATCGCGGAGCTTGGAATCTATCCTGCCGTTGATCCACTGGATTCTACTTCAAGGATCCTTACAGCCGATATCCTGGGTGCAGAACACTATAACTGTGCACAGCGAGTAAAAGAGCTTCTACAGCGTTACAAGGAACTACAGGATATTATTGCCATCCTCGGTATGGAAGAACTTTCTGAAGACGATAAGATGGCCGTAGGTCGTGCTCGTCGTGTTCAGCGATTCCTTTCTCAACCATTCCACGTGGCTGAGCAGTTCACCGGAATTCCCGGAGTACTGGTAGACATCAAGGAAACCATAAAAGGCTTTAACATGATCATGGACGGTGAACTTGATCACCTGCCGGAAGCAGCTTTCAACCTAAAAGGAACTATTGAAGAAGCTATCGAGGCCGGAGAGAAAATGTTGGCTGAAGCCTAATTGAACATTTAAACGCGTTACCGCAACTGAAATCAGATTAGCATGTATTTAGAAATTGTAACACCGGAGGCATCTTTAGTATCGGGAGAGGTCGAATCAGTGACTGTTCCCGGAGTGGAAGGTCCTTTCCAGATGCTTAATAATCACGCGGCCATCGTTTCATTACTCGGGCCGGGGAAAGTAAAGTTTAAAGGAAATCCCACTATTGCCGAAGGCTATGAAAAGCGTTTCACTAAAGATAGCGACGGGAAATGGACTATGGATATCAACAGCGGAACCGTAGAGCTTAACAACAATAAAGTGATTGTACTGGCAGATTAACAAAGCGTGTACATCTATCTAATACAAGCGCCTTCCACCCGGAAGGCGCTTTTTAATTTTCCGTGATTGAGAATACCTCAATCAATTCCTGCATATGACCGCAGGATTCGTTTTCGCCCAGTAACCTCCAGCTTATATATACTGTAACCGGCAATTCCCTGTTGGCGATATCGAGATCATTTGGTGGTAACGTTTCTAAGAGGAAGCGGTATTGTTCATTGCTGATCCTTATCCAGTAACCTCCGCAGCACGCACACTCGCGCAGATCGGTGTGGGTGATCACCCCTGTTGAATCTGTTTGATCGTCATCATCACTTTTACAGCTTGTGTAAAGTGCAAGGATAAGCAAAGCAGAAATGAATAGCTGTACTGTTCTCATAGTTATAAAATAGAACACGATTACTGTGTAATTATTGTTTTATAAAGGATGCCGGGGGAATAATTAGAAAACCCCAACATCGATGGAAGAAAGAGCGATAATGGCATCTATTTTCTGAAACAGCATCGTATTTTTGAAGTATGGAACGATTCCCACCAAAATTACTGGAAAGACTCGAAGCAAGAAGACAACAGGGGATGTACCGGGAGTTGAAAGTAATCTCCGGACTGGCGGATTTCGCTTCCAATGATTACCTCGGGTTTGCCAGATCCAACAAACTACAGCCGCTTATCGATGAATTATTAGCCGAGTACAACTTCGGAACGACCGGAGCTACCGGCTCGCGATTACTTACAGGGAATCATCCGCTTTTTACGATCACCGAAGCTACCATCGCAGCCCTGCATAAAGCCGAAGCTGCATTGATCTTTAACAGTGGTTTTGATGCCAACCTGGGGCTGCTGAGCTGTTTGCCCCAACGAGATGATGTAGTGATATACGATGAGTTTATCCATGCGTCACTTAGGGATGGTATCCGACTTAGCAGCGCAAAGTCAGTAAAGTTCAGGCATAACGATTTGCAAGACCTGGCGGAGAAGTTAAACAAGCTGAAGTCCCATACAGGGGAACGCTATATTGTTACCGAATCTGTTTTCTCTATGGATGGTGATTCGCCCAACCTTCACGAGTTCGTTGAATTGGCAGGGAAGTCTTCAGCCAGGCTCATTGTGGATGAAGCCCACGCCATCGGATTTACAAAACACGGGCTTATACCCGAAATGGATCTGGAACTAGGGGTTTTTGCCAGGATAATTACTTTTGGTAAAGCCCATGGTTGCCATGGCGCAGCGGTATTAGGTCCCGAGAAACTAAAGGAATATCTGTGTAATTTTGCACGCAGTCTGATCTTTACCACGGCACTTTCACCGCATTCGGTGGCAACGATAAGAGCGGCGTGCCAGCTGATCGATTCGATCAACGGAGAGGAAGCGATACGGACTCTCAAGAGCAATATAGATCTATTCAGGACGCTCGCAGGGGAGGGCGGCCTGCAAGCTTCGATTCCGGATAGTAGATCCCCGGTGCAGTCGTTCCTTATTCGTGAAAATAGGGCTTGTAGGACAGCTTCAGAGAACCTGGCAACAGCAGGATTCGATATAAGGCCAATCCTTTCACCAACGGTTCCCAAAGGAAGCGAACGATTGCGGATATCGCTCCACAGTTTTAATTCGGAAGATGAGATTAGATCGCTAATTAAAAACCTGGCTACGCTTAAATTATGAAGACAACCTATTTTGTAACAGGTATTTCCACTGAAGTGGGAAAAACGGTGGTATCGGCCGCACTTACGGAAGCCCTTGCAGCCGATTACTGGAAACCCGTTCAGGCAGGCGACCTCGATAATTCGGATACGATTAAAGTTCGGAGGCTGGTGCAAAACCCGGGGAGTAAATTTCACGATCCTGCATTTCAGCTTAAGCACGCCATGAGTCCTCATGCTGCGGCAGCTCTGGAAAAGCTAACCATTAAGACGACACAAATAAAGCGGCCAAAGACAGAAAACAATCTGGTGATCGAAGGCGCCGGCGGCTTGCTGGTGCCCTTGAATTCGAAGGAGACCATGCTGGATCTCATAAAGCCGGAAGATAAGGTAATCCTGGTCTCGCGGCATTACCTTGGAAGTATTAACCACACCTTATTATCCATCGAAGCGTTACGGCATCGAAAACTTACTCTGGAAGGAATTGTCTTTGTGGGGGATAGGCATGAATCTACCGAATCGATCATTCAGCAGTTGGGCAAAGTCAGGGTGATAGGTCGCATCAATGAAGAACCCTATATTGATCGGCACGTCATTGCCGAATACGCTGAAATCTTCAGAAATAATCTAAAATAGTTAACCAATGAGCCTGTCGGAAAAAGACTTAAGATATATATGGCACCCCCTAACCCAGCACCAAACTGCCAAAGCTGCGATCCCTATCGTCAAGGCAAAAGGGGCAGTACTTACCGACGAAAATGGTAAGGAGTATATCGATGCTATCTCTTCCTGGTATACGGCTGTTTACGGGCATTGTAATCCCGTAGTAATTGAGGCGGTTACCCGACAGATGCAGCAATTGGACCATGTGGTCTTTTCCGGCTTTACACATGAGCCGGCCATCCAATTGTCGGAACGACTGTTACAGATACTTCCCGAGAACCAAAAGAAAATATTTTTTAACGACAACGGTTCGACTGCCGTGGAAGCTGCGATAAAAATGGCATTGCAGTATCACAGTAACCGGGGTATGAAACGCGATACCATCATTGCATTGGAGAACGGATTTCACGGGGACACCTTTGGGGCGATGAGTGTGTCCGGATTATCGGTGTATAACGGGCCCTTCGAAGAGCATTTTCTGAAGGTGGTGCGCTTAACACCCCCTCAGGACGACAGCAGTGAGCTGGTGTTGGATCAGTTAAAGAAATTCATCGCATCGAATGATTGCGCGGCATTCATATACGAACCGGTTTTGCAGGGAGCGGCCGGAATGAAACTGTATTCCGCAACTGCACTGGATGAGCTATTACAATTCTGTAAGGCACGGGATGTACTGTGTATTGCCGATGAGGTGATGACCGGTTTCGGCAAGACCGGGAAGAACTTTGCTTCAGAATTTGTAAAAACCTTACCGGATATAATTTGCCTTAGCAAAGCGCTTACAGCGGGAATGTTGCCTATGGGTATTACAAGTTGCACTGAAGAAGTTTTCGGGGCATTCCTGGACGAACATCCCTCTAAAGGATTTTTTCATGCGCATACATACAGCGCAAACCCACCGGCCTGTGCTGCTGCTATTGCCGGCTTGGATTTGCTCGCTTCGGAAGAAATTCAGCAGAACATCCGGCGTATCTCCCAATCACATCGGGAATTTGCAGGAACACTTTCGGATAATGAACATATAATGGAGATCAGAACACTGGGGGTTGTCCTTGCCATCGATCTGAAGGCGGAAACAGAACGTTACGGAGCTCTCAGGGATAAACTGTTTGAACATTGTATGAACAAAGGGGTTTATTTACGCCCTCTTGGGAATACAATTTATATTGTTCCCCCATATATAATTTCAGAAAAGCAATTGGAAAAAGTTTATGAAACCCTTAGCTCGGTTTTCGAGCTACTCTAAAAAGGTTTTCGCCAGTAAATCGATCACCTCGTCCTTTTCTTCAAAATGAACTTCCATAAGTTCGTATTTCCAGTTTTCACCGGTTCCGCTGCCTATAACCAGAATGATTGCCTTGCCTTTCGGGCCTTCAATGGGAATGCGAAGGTCGGCAGAACCAACGCCATTTGAATAATCAATACTTCCCGAGCTCATTCCGTGAGTTTCAATTGGCTCCCCTATGCGGTCCACCAGCACCGAATTGCTTCGCGCATTCACCATAGCATCTTTGTAAGCCTGAGAGTCTGACATCAATGAGCTTACGCCCCAGATCAACGAACCTGCAAAGACGATAATTGCGATTATTATTAATGAACAACCACCTACGGGAACGACCCATTTCCAGTTTCTGTTAAACCAGCTCTTAGGTTGAATGTCTCCTTCCATTTTGTTTATTTATTACTCGCTTAAAAGTGCTATTAGACTTATTTTTGTTACAAATTAAGAAAATTGCACCAACCAATAACGATTTCAGGATTCAGTTCGGTTTCCGCACTTGGAAGCACAGAAGCGGTAATACTTGAAAACTACCAAAGTGGGAAGCCCCAGTTTTCCACGCTCGAAAGTATCGGCAAGGATGAATGGGTTTCTGTAATCACCGAAAAAGCACAAAAAGATTTAGAGGATCTAGAAAGTAAGCAACCAAAATATAAGAATCTCGACAGAACCGTCTTGCTGGCAATTCTGGCTTCGTCCACTTTAGAAAAGCTTGTAACGGATAAGGAAAGAGTTTGTATTAATATTGGCTCTTCCCGAGGCGCCACTACTTTATTTGAAAAATATCACAGGGAATTCGAAAATACAGGCAGGGTGTCTGCGTATACCTCTCCCACCACTACCCTGGGAAATATCTCATCCTGGGTTGCTCAGCATTTAAAAATATCCGGGTTTACTATGGGGCATTCGGTTACCTGTTCCACGGCATTGCACGCGATGATTAATGGAATTGCCTGGTTGCAAGCCGACATGGCCGATGCATTTATAGCCGGTGGCAGTGAAGCGGCCCTCACTCCGTTTACCCTTGCACAGATGAAAGCCATGAAGTTGTACAGTGAATCGGAGAATCATTTAGCCTGCGAATCCATGCGTTTTGAAAAAACCAGGAACAGCATAGTGTTAGGCGAAGCTGCGGCCGTATGTTTACTGGAGCGTGGAATCACCAAGCGAACACAAGCTGTCATTAAGGGGTATGGTTTTGCTTCTGAAGAGCTGGAACACAGCAGTTCTATATCCGAATCGGGGCTTTGTTTTCAACGGGCTATGAAAATGGCCCTGGAGAAGGCCGGACTCGATACCGTAGATTGTATTGTCATGCATGCCCCGGGAACGGTAAAAGGCGACCTTGCCGAAAAAAGGGCAATAGACACAATATTTGGAAACGGGCTGCCATTGCTTACATCGAACAAGTGGTTGCTGGGACATACTTTTGCGGCTTCGGGGATGATGAGTCTGCAAATGGCGATGTTAATGCTGAAGCATAACAAATTTATCGAGAACCCTTATTTCCCGAATGCCAGGCATCTTCCTACTGAGATGAAATCGGTGATGGTCAATGCGGTAGGTTTTGGTGGAAATGCTGTTAGTATTATTATTTCAAATCCGTGAGGAGAAACTCAATTTTTATATATTTTTAGCACATGACCAAATTAAAGCACGACTGGACCCGGGAAGAGATCCTGGCGATTTACAATAAACCCTTAATGGAGCTGATGTACGAGGCAGCGACTGTTCACAGAAAGCACCACGACCCTAACAAAGTACAGGTTTCCACTCTGCTATCGATAAAGACCGGGGGTTGCCCTGAAGATTGTGGATATTGTCCGCAGGCCGCTCGTTACCATACCGATATAGAAGGAAATGACCTGATGTCGGTTCAGCAGGTAAAGGCCCAGGCATTGAGGGCCAAGGCTTCCGGAAGTTCGAGAGTATGTATGGGTGCCGCATGGCGAAATGTAAAGGATGGGGAAGAGTTCGATCAGGTACTCGAAATGGTTCGCACCATCAACAAGCTGGACATGGAAGTGTGTTGCACCCTGGGGATGATCACCGAAAATCAGGCGAAACGGCTATCGGAAGCAGGATTATACGCCTATAACCACAATCTGGATACTTCTGAGGATTATTATAAAGATGTAATTTCTACCAGGGCTTTTGAAGACAGGCTGCAGACTATCGAGAACGTGCGAAAGACAAATGTTACTGTATGCAGTGGAGGAATAATCGGAATGGGGGAAAGTATATTCGACAGGGCCGGGATGCTGGTTGCTCTTGCTACGCTGGATCCTCAGCCGGAGTCGGTTCCCATTAACGCTTTGGTGGCGGTTCCGGGCACTCCAATGGAGGATATGGAACCTGTGAGCATCTGGGATATGATTAGAATGGTGGCTACCACACGGATAGTAATGCCTCAAACCCAGGTGCGTTTGTCGGCCGGTAGGACAGAAATGAGTCGCGAAGGGCAGGCGATGTGTTTCTTTGCCGGGGCGAATTCCATTTTCGCGGGCGATAAACTTTTAACTACGCCCAACCCGGATGTAAACCAAGATATGGAAATGTTTAAATTACTAGGTTTACAACCCCAGGCCCCCTTTGTAAAAAAGCAGCAACCTGAAACCGTTGAAGCGCAGGACTCACAGTTCGGTGCTCTAGGTGAAAAACCCAGGTGGACGCGACCGGGGCATACCATTGATCGCAACGAACAGGCAAAAGCCAAATCGAAGATGCAGTAAGCCGGCGGGAAGGCCTTGTGCAATTTTTAATTTACCAAAACGTTTAACTTAGGTATAATTCAGAATAACTACAATATGAAAAAACTAATGTTACTTGCCATACTTGCAATGGTAGTTGTTTCCTGCAAGAATGATGACAATGGGAATGACCTCTGTTTTGAACCCACGGATGTGGAGGCTAATAACATTGGCCCTAATTCTGCCAAGATCGAGTGGGATCCGGGCTCTGAAACGGCTTTTGAGGTCGAATATGGGCTAAGCGGATTTAACATCGGTACCGGTACGAGAATGCAAACCTCACAAGTGAGCCTGTTTATCGACGGCCTTACGGAACTCACAACTTACGATGCCTATGTAAGGTCAAATTGCGGCTCGGATGGATTCAGTAATTACAATTCAGTAACATTTACAACACTGGAACCGGTTAATCCGTGTAACACACCAACAGATCTTTTCCTTATAGAGGTTACTGCGAATACGGTCGAGTTTGGCTGGCAGCCTAATGGTGAAACTGCTTTTGTCGTGGAATACGGACCTAGCGGTTTCCAGGTTGGTACAGGAACCGAAGTAGCCACTTCCGACTTCAGTATTGTAATAGACGGATTGAGTCCTTCCACAACTTACGAATTCTATGTTCGGGCCAATTGCGGACTGAACGGTTTGAGTGAGTATTCGGAGCAGCTGGTAGTGACTACAGATCCCAATTAAAATTTAATTTCTTACTGTAAAGGCCGGCTTGTCCGGCCTTTCTTTTTCAATGTGAATTCGTTTTAAGTTTTGTATTTTAGTCATCACTATTCAGCGGCATGAATTTACAGCAGATCGACAGGGTAAAGAGAATTTCGAAGGAAGATTTTCTAAAAAGATATTTTAAGCCTCAGAAGCCTGTTATTATAGAACAGGCCATCGAGGACTGGCCTGCAATCGACAAATGGAACCTTGATTATATGGCCGAGGTAGCGGGCGATAAGGAAGTGCCATTATACGACGATCGTCCGGTTGACTACAAAGACGGTTTCAATGAGCCTCATGCAAAAATGAAGATGCGTGAGTACATTGAGTTGTTGAAGAAAGAGCCCACCCGTTATAGAATCTTTTTATGGAATGTGCTCAAGGAAATTCCCGAGCTTCAGAAGGATTACAGCATGCCCGATTTTGGCCTGAAACTTATGAAAGGTTTACCCATGCTTTTCTTTGGCGGGGAGAACAGTTATACCTTTATGCACTATGACATTGACCTGGCTAATATTTTTCACTTTCACTTTCACGGCAAAAAGCAAATAATCCTCTTCGATCAGCAGCAGAACGATTACCTCTATAAAATACCCCACTCCCTGATCGTAAGAGAGGACATAGATTTCTCTGATCCCGATTACGACAAATGGCCGGCCTTAAAAATGGCTGAAGGCTATACGGGGGAACTACAGCACGGGCATGTACTTTACATGCCTGAAGGATATTGGCATTATATGCGCTACATCACCCCCGGGTTTTCTATGAGCCTGAGGGCATTGCCGCGCAATCCCGCGAATTTTGGGAAGGCAGTGTACAATGTGCTTGTGATGCGGCATTACGATAACCTTATGCGCAGGATCAAGGGGCAGGCCTGGATAGACAGAAAGAACCAAAAGGCGATCGAACGTACCCACCGGAAGTTGGGGATAGGGGAAGCCGGAGGTCAGTGAAGCGTGAAGAGTGAAGGGTGAAGGGTAAAGAGTGAAGACTAAAGCCGGAAGCCTAAAGTCAGAAGCTGTCACTTCGAGCCTGTCCGCCTCACGTAGTACGTGATAAATCTGGCGGATGAATATGAAGTGCGGGAGCTACTTCATATTAGTATCGAGAAGTGGTTGGGCGTGAAGAGCGAATAGTGAGTGGTGAGTAGTGAATGGTGAATAGTGAAAGGTGAATAGTGAAAGGTGAATAGTGAATAGAAAATGGTGAGTAGTGAATAGTAAGTGGTGAAGAGTGAAGTCAAAAGCCTGAAGCCTAAAGTCAGAAGTTTTATGGACAAAACTGGATGTAATAAAAATCGTGAATACACTATTATCCCCCTTTTTCAGCCAGCATAGGTATTTATTTTGCGTTAAGAATTCGCGAATCCCTGTAGAGAATTTAGCAAAATAAATACGGTTTCATTGCGCGATAGCAGCAGTGAAAATGCCTCTGAAAAAGAAAAAGGTCCTTTTCTTTGTAACTTTCTTTTAGACCAGTAAAAGAAAGTTAGTTACAAAAAGGAATCCTTGCTTTTGCTTCTTTTCTAGGCAATGCAAAAAAGAAGGAGTAAATAGAAGGTCAGAAGCTGTCACTTCGAGCCTGTCCGCCTCACGTAGTACGTGATAAATCTGGCGGATGTTCCTGCGGAGCAGGAAAGTATCGAGAAGTGGTTATGGG
>JASBSY010000012.1 GCA_030148705.1 Pukyongia sp. | reverse complement strand
GGCAGCATCAGCATCAGCCTGGGTAGGATGGTAACTAACACTAAGGTTCAAATCCCCGTCCACTATGGTCGCATTCTGGGTGTTCAGATCGAAATCCTCAACCCCGTCCCCGTTTAGATCACACTGCTCGAAAACAGGAACTTCAACGTAAACGGGTACTTCACCCAATATTAAGGCGAAGCTGCCTACGGTATAACAAGCTGCACTATTTTCTGCCCGTACCCAGATAAACTCTCCACCACTGGGATACATTGTTGTATTAACAATGGCATTTATCCCATTCTCTGCATCGGCCTGGCTGTTGTGGTAGGTAAGGGTAACATTTACCAAAATGTTCAGAATCTCGGCATCCTTGGAGGTAAGATCGAAGATCTCTACCCCATCCTGGTCGTTGTCGCAGATAAAATAATCGGAAATAGGATCGGTGATCGCAGGGGCGTCGTTCACAATTAAATCGAGAGGAACGACATTAAAACATGTATTATTCGAATTGCTGGTTACCCGCGCATAGATTGTCTGAAAACCGGGGTTCGCATTAGTATATAAGTTTGGCAATGGAAAGGAACCGGATTGTGCACTGGCCATATTAATATGATAAGTAACCGTAACATTCGGGTTTCCACCTGTAATTTCGGCATCCTTGGTACTTAATGTAAATTCGGCAAACCCATCGTTGGGAGCAGTGTCGCACAACTCATAAGGAGTAGGAGGTGTTGCCGGGGCTTCAGAAATATTGACGATAAAACTATCAGTTGCGTAACATCCGGGATTAGAATTTGCTTCTACCCGTACATAAATAGTCTCGCTGGGAGCTGTAACATCATACGGGTTAGGGTGTGGGTTGATGTCTGCATCTGCATCGGCCTGTGAAGCGTGATAACTCACAGTAAAATTAGCCGGACTCTGAAGATTGAGTGCTTCGGGATTCTTTAAAGCAATCAAATCCACTGAAACCGTTCCCGTACCATTCGGATCACATACTTCCATATCGGTCATCGGACCGGCTGCAACCGGTTTGAATTCAATTAAGAATTCGTCTGTATCGTAACAGGTTTGGGTAAGGTCTTCAATCCGTACGAAAATAGATTCAACCGGAGGTGTCGCGATAGGATATGCGGTGGGTGTAGCAATAGGGTTCGCTCCCGTATTTGCATCAAACTGAGAATTGTGATAGCTAATGTTGAAATCGGCCGGGTTTTGAGGGCCCAGTACCACGGGATCGTTCACAGTTAGGTCGAATATCCCCGTATTGGTTCCGTCGTCGCATTGAAACAGATCGTCTGCAGGATTCGCAACCGGTTGCATAAGAAATTGAATATCTATATCATCGCTCACCACACAGGTTGGATCGGCCGGATTAAAAACTTCTACACTGTAATTACCCGAATTTGGTGAAGTTACCAGAAACGTTGAATCGTTAATGGTGGAAGGCCCCTGGGATATCCCGTTAAAAAACCATTCGTAGGAAAGCCCTGAAATTCCCGGATCGGCATCCAGCAGGATATCATTCGAACTACAGGTGGAAACATCCGGTCCTAAATCTACCGTAAATGGCGCTACTTGAGAAACTTGCACAAAATCGGAAAGCGTAACAGTTTCACCATTACAGGTATTGGTCCAGGTAACCCGGGCTTCGTATGTTTCGGTTCCGGACGGGCATACATTAATAGTTGGCGTATTCCCCAAGAAGGTACCAAATTGATCATACCAGCCGAAAACATAGGTTGGAGGACCTGTAGGTGCAAAGCTCCAGGCTTCATTATTTGTCGTCCAGGGCGAATCGGAGGTATTTCTCCCCGGTGGAACATAGGCTGTAGTACCTGCGTCATTTTGAATTCCAATAGCTGCATTTCCACTATTCCAGGTCGTACAGGTTGGCTTATCCTGAATATAGATTTCCACAACATTGGAAAATTCATAGAAAACCGCCATATGAGTGGCTAAAAGACTGTTACAGGATCCCGAGAACAGGGGTACTTCGTAGTAGGACACTACCAATACTCTGTTCGGATAGGCTCCCAAAACTTCATATCCTATTTCTTCGGAACTCGAAGCTGAAGGATCAATATCATGCACAGGGGTGAAGACATTGGCTTCCCCCAACGTTGGATTGGTGTTGTTAGGAAGGTTCTGAGTAAATTGCCACCCATTGGTGGTATCACCGGGATCTACATCAAATCGAATAACTCCATTGGAACCCACCTGAAACTGCGTTTCCAGGTCGCCAAAGAAACAAAAATCGAACGGCAAGTTATCTACTGCAGACCAGGCGTCGTCGATATTCGGATTCAGCGAATTCGCCAACCCGTTAAAAGGAAATGGCGGATTGTAAGGAATTGAAGAAACTCCGTATGTGAGTCCTGAGGTATCGAAGGTTTCCAGAAAAGTTGCTGTGATATCTGCACATCCTCCGGTTGCACAGTCTATAGTGACATCCGGACCGGCATCGACGAATAGGGATCCGGGACCCTGGGCCATTACTAACCGGGTCATTATCAATAAATAAAAAACGAGCAGCGTGCGAGTAGGGATATGCATATTCATTCAGAATTGGGTATAATTGGCGAAAATTAAGAAAATTTTATGAAAATGTTACTTTATTGCAGTTAAAATAAGTCGGCTTAGTTTTTTTAATAACGTTTCGCTATTAACTATCTTTGCGGTTCGTTTTAACACATTTTGAACAGATTAGACTGTATGGATTTGGATAAACAATTAAAAGATATAGAAGCCCTTGGAAATGAGCATGTGGGAACATCGGCAGATACCCCATTACGGCATGATGCTTTCGAATTAAGTGATATAGAGAAAATTGCCCTTATTAAGGAAAATATCAAGAACATTATGCAAACGCTGGGGTTGGATCTCACCGACGATAGCTTAAAAGGCACACCTACGCGCGTTGCTAAAATGTTTGTACAGGAAGTATTTGGCGGGTTGCACCCCGACAGGAAACCCAAGGCTTCCACTTTCGAAAATAAATATCAGTATGGGGAAATGCTTGTAGAGAAGAATATTACACTCTATTCCACCTGCGAACACCATCTTTTGCCAATAGTAGGAAAGGCACACATCGGTTATATTTCGAATGGGACGGTTGTAGGCTTGTCGAAAATGAACCGCATCGTCGATTATTTTGCCAAAAGACCACAGGTCCAAGAGCGTTTAACAATGCAGATCGTTAACGAATTACAGCATATCCTTCAAACAGAAGACGTAGCCTGCGTGATCGATGCCAAACACCTCTGTGTTAATTCGAGAGGAATAAGGGATATCGACAGTAGTACGGTAACAAGTGAGTTTGGTGGTAAATTCAAGGATCCCCAGGTAAGACGCGATTTCCTGGATTACATTAAATTAGAAACAGAATTCTAGGTAAACCCAGTTCCGGCTGAAGACATTTCAGCTTAAAATATACTTTACCGCATCTTATTGTTCACTTAGTAACGGTCATTATAATCCGGAAAAAGCATGAAACTTTACGAAGAACAGCAATTATCCATCTATAACTCCTTAAGCAAGTCTAAGGAAGTCTTTAAACCAATTCACGAGGGAGCTGTAGGTATGTATGTATGCGGACCCACAGTTTACAGCAATGTGCATATGGGTAATTGTAGAACCTTTCTTTCTTTCGACCTGGTTTTTCGTTATCTGAAGCATCTTGGTTACAAGGTACGCTATGTGCGAAATATAACCGATGCCGGGCACCTGGAAAATGACGGAGAAAGCGGGGACGATCCCATACTGAAGAAAGCCAGGCTTGAGCAACTGGAACCTATGGAAGTAGTTCAGAAATATTCGGTCGATTTTCACGATGTCATGGGCCGTTTCAACGCCTTACCACCCAGTATCGAACCAACAGCCACCGGTCATATAATCGAACAAATCGATATCGTAACTAAATTGATCGATCTGGGTTTTGCCTACGAGAAGAACGGATCGGTATATTTCGATGTATTAAAATTCAACGAAACCAATACCTACGGAAAATTAAGTGGGCGACAACTGGAGGATATGATCTCCAATACCCGGGAACTGGCCGCACAAAGTGAAAAGAAAAACCCGCAGGATTTTGCGCTATGGAAAAAAGCAGAGCCGCAACATATTATGCGCTGGCCCTCTCCCTGGAGTGAGGGATTTCCCGGATGGCACCTTGAGTGTACCGCCATGAGTACAAAATACCTGGGAAAACAATTCGATATTCACGGCGGGGGAATGGATTTGAAATTCCCGCACCACGAATGTGAGATCGCCCAGGCGGAAGCCAGCAACAATGAAAGCCCCGTGAATTACTGGATGCATGCCAATATGCTCACCTTAAACGGCAAGAAGATGGCCAAATCTACCGGCAACAATATCCTGCCCCATGAATTGTTTTCCGGAGATAATAATATACTGAGTAAGGCATACTCCCCTACAGTCGCCAAATTTTTCATGTACCAGGCGCATTACCGGAGTATTCTGGATTTTTCCAACGATGCACTCGAAGCATCCGAAAAAGGCTATAACCGATTGATGGATGCTTATCGCAGCCTTGATACGCTACCCACAGAGGGCAAAAGCAGCCTGGATATTAGCTCCTGGCGACAAAGCTGTTACGATGCGATGAACGATGATTTCAACAGTCCGATCCTCATTGCTCAACTCTTCGAAGCCGTTAAAATGGTCAATGGGGTTAAAGAGGGAGTTGAAACTCTTTCTGAAACCGATCTGAAAACCCTGAAGCAAACCATGCACGCTTTTATATTCGATGTGATGGGGCTGCTGGATATCTCTTCTGAAGAAAATAAAGACGGAAGTCGCCTTGATGGTGCCGTTGGACTGCTGATCGAATTGCGCAATCAGGCGCGCGCGAATAAGGATTTTGCAACCAGTGATCGTATCCGCGATGAACTACTCGAGGTAGGAATTCAGCTTAAAGACGGGAAAGACGGGACTACCTATTCCTTAAACTAACCCATGGTGAAGGACCTACTGATATCTCCGTTTATATCAATTATCAGATTCTATCAGAAATTTATTTCTCCCATAACGCCTTCCACCTGCCGGTACACCCCTACTTGTTCACATTATGCCGTGGGGGCGTTAAAAACCCACGGACTTTTCAAAGGTGGCTGGCTGGCCACTAAGCGAATTCTTAGTTGTAATCCCTGGGGCGGCAGTGGGTATGACCCCGTCCCCACTTCAGAAAAGAATAAGAAATAAATAGCGCCTTTGCTGTAGCTTTTCTATATTTACGGGAGACTTTTTTAACAACTGCTTATGCATTTCCTAACATTTACCTGGAATCCGATTGAGGGCATCGATCTTGGGTTTTTAATAATCCGTTTTTACAGTTTGAGCTATGTGCTGGCTTTTATCGTTGGCTGGTTTATTATGAAGCGGTTTTTTAAACACGAGAACGTAAGCCTGGATAAACTGGACAGCCTTTTTATCTATATGGTACTGGCAATACTGCTTGGAGCCAGACTCGGGCATGTTATCTTCTACGAAACCGAACTCCTATGGGAAGACCCTCTCTCGGTAATACTCCCTTTTAAAACCGTACCCGAATTCGAATTTACCGGCTTTCGCGGACTGGCAAGTCACGGTGCCGCAATAGGGATCATCATATCGCTTATACTTTTCAACCGCAAAAAGTTAAAATTTCCAACACTGTGGATCTTCGACCGTGTGGTCATTACAGTTGCAATTGGTGCGGCTTTCGTGCGTCTCGGCAACTTTATGAATTCTGAGATCGTTGGAAAACCTTCAGGTGATTTTCCGCTGGGAGTTCGCCTTATTCGAAATGATATCAGACCTGAAGTCGCTGTAAAGACTACCGGCATCAAAGATGTAGATGGGGCCTATTCGGCCATAGTGAACGACCCGCAATACTACGACCTGTTAACCTCAGTTCCCTTCAGACATCCAACACAACTTTACGAAGCTCTTGGCTATGTAATAACCTTCCTGGTGCTTTGGTATTTGTACTGGAAAACTACCAAAAAGGAATTTCCTGGCTATATATTCGGGTGGTTCCTTATCCTCTTGTTTTCTACACGAGTAATCGTGGAATTCTTTAAGGAGGCCCAGCTAGGGGAACGAGCCGACTGGTTCCTCAACACCGGTCAGTTACTGAGTATACCGTTTATAATTGCAGGTATTTACCTGTTGCTCAGATCTGCCAAACAAACCAGATTTACCCCATGAATAAATTACCCAAGTTAATTGCGCTGAGCGCACTGGTCTTGCTCCCTTTTGGATGCAAAGAAAAAGAAGAATCCAAAGTGCTCACTACCACAGTAGAATTTAAAAAAGAAGGAGAACTTCAGCTGCTGAAATCGGAAACCGACTCAGTTATCGCCAGACTGGATATCGAAATTGCCGATAATGAATACGAGACTCAAACAGGACTGATGTACCGCCAGAGCATGCCGGACGAGCAGGCGATGCTGTTTATTTTCGAGAGTGAGCAACCTCGCTCCTTTTATATGAAGAACACCGAATTTCCTCTGGATATTATCTTCGTGAACAGTAACAACCGGGTAGTGAGTATACAGAAGAATGCCAAACCCAGGGATCCCTCTTCGCTTCCTTCCGAAGGAGCTGCACTTTATGTGCTTGAAGTAAACGCCGGCCTTAGTGACAAATGGCAACTGGAACCCGGAGACAAAATTCAATTTACCCGCCAGGACGAATGACCGCTATGGCATAATCAAAGCTGTGGCGATAACCCATTCGGCAAATTACTTCCCTCATATCTAAAACTAAAAAACCCGCCTTAAAGCGGGTTTTTTAGTTTAAAGGAATTCAAGACTATTTAACGCCTTCTTCTTCCGTTTCTTCTTTCTTATCACTAAGATCGATTCCTCTTTTTCGTACCGTATCGAAGAATACAGGAGTCGCGATAAACAATGAGGAATAGGTACCTACAACTACCCCCACTATAAGTGCGAAGATCAGTCCGCGGATCGACTCGGCACCTAGGGCAAAAATTGTGATCAATACGATAAGCGTCGTGATAGAGGTGTTCAATGTTCGGCTTAAGGTACTGTTCAATGCACTGTTGATAATGCGATTCATCTTCCACTTAGGGTGTTCGTTGAAGAATTCCCTAATTCGGTCGAATACAACCACCGTATCATTAAGCGAGTAACCAATAACGGTTAGGATAGCGGCGATAAACGATTGGTCTATCTCCATATTGAACGGCATGATCTTATACGTTAGCGAGAAGATTCCCAGTACGATAAGTACATCGTGGAATACCGCCGCAACGGCACCCAAGGAGAATTGCCATCTGCGGAATCGCAACAGTATGTAAAGGAAAACCACTGCCAGCGATCCAAGCACCGCCCAGAAGGACGATTTCTTGATGTCATCGGCTATAGTAGGACTCACCTTATAGTACGACATCCGTCCCACGGTTTTGGTCTCGTCGTCACTGATAAAGTCTTCATAGGTCATCGCAGCAGGCAATTCCGGCTTTAGGCCTTCGAAAAGCATTTTTTCAATTTCCACATCGACCTCGTCCCCTGTATCGTCTACTTTGTATTTAGTAGTAATTTTCAGCTGGTTATCCCCACCATAGGTTTTCGCTTCAGCACTACCGAAGACCGCGATCATATCGTTCTGCACCTTGGTGGCGTTTACATCCTTGTCGAAACGCACTGTGTAGGTGCGACCTCCAACAAAATCAACCCCCTGGTTTAATCCAACTGTAAACAGAGATCCTAAACTCGTAATTAACAATAAGCCTGAAATTACGTAAGCGATCTTACGTTTTCCAAGGAAATTGACATTCACATTCTTAAACAGGTTCTTGGTAACGCTGGTAGAACACGGAAGTGGTTTTCCGTTCTTGGTATAACCGTCGATGAACAACCTGGTGATAAATATCGCCGTAAACAGAGAGGTAAGAATACCAATCAATAAGGTAGTGGCGAATCCCTGGATAGGGCCGGTTCCAAATACAAGCAGGATCAAGCCCGTAAGACCGGTTGTGATGTTGGCATCGAGAATAGACGATAAGGCGTTATTAAATCCATCCTTAATTGCATCTTTCTGAGCCTTGCCTTTTGCGAGTTCCTCTCGTATCCTTTCAAAGATTAGTACGTTCGCATCCACCGAGATACCGATGGTTAATACGATACCGGCTATTCCTGGCAGGGTAAGTACCGCCCCAATTCCGGCGAGAACCCCAAAGATGAATAAGATGTTAACTACCAGCGCAATGTCGGCATAAATACCGGCTCTTCCGTAATAGAAGACCATCCAGATTAGTACAAAACCAAGTGCGATAAGGAAGGATAACACCCCGCTGTCTATGGCTTCCTGCCCAAGGGTAGGTCCTACCACTTCAGCCTGAATAATATCGGCCGATGCCGGAAGTTTACCGGCTCTTAGTACGTTTGCAAGATCCTGGCCTTCGATGATGGTAAAATCTCCGGTGATGGAACTTCGTCCTCCAGAAATAGGACCCGAGGTTACGCCGGGCGCAGAATACACTATATTATCGAGAACGATGGCAATCTGACTCTGGTTGGAGTAGGCATTACCCGTCATTTCCTCCCAGACTTTAGCACCTTTTCCGTTCATCTGCATATCGACAGAGACTCTTCCCGACTGGTCATAAGACTGGGCAGCATCTGTTACCACGCCTCCACTAAGCGGAGGTTCATTCTCACGGTTTCCTTTAAGAGCGTAAAGCTCTACGTATTCGGTTACTTCGTCTGTTTCGGGGTTTACAGATTCCTTCGGAATTCCCCAAACGAACTTCGCAAATCGAATATCGTCACGAAGCAATTGGCGAACCTGTGGATTTGCAAGGTATTCGCTCACGGCCGCCTGATCTTTTAATTCAACCGTGGCTAGTACGGGAAACCCGGGGGCACCAAATGATATTTTTGATAAGAGCGGATTGGCGATATCCGGATCCTGGTCTGAAGTATCATCATCGCCTACAAGCAATTCATCAACAACGTTTTCCTCGGTCTGGGTGGTATCTGCTTCCTCCTCTACAGTCTCCGGAGCAATAAGCTCCTTGAGTTTCGAGTCTGCTTCTATAAAAAAGTTTTGAAAAGTCTCGGCTTTAAACACTTCCCAGAATTCGAGCTGTGCCGTCTGGGTTATAAGATCTTTGGTACGTTCAATATCCTTGGCGCCGGGTAATTCAACGAGTATTCTTCCCGATTTACCTAAACGCTGAAGATTAGGCTGGGTTACCCCAAATTTATCGATACGTTTTCTGAGAACTTCGAATGCGGAAACCATGGCCTCGTCCACTTTTCGATCGAGTACCTCTTTTACATCGTCATTGCTCATCCCTGCGTTGATGTCGTCTTCCAGGTTTTTGTTGAAGAAGATACTAGGGGACGCCAGGGTATTCTCCCCCGGAAGGGCTTCGAAGGCTGTATAAAAGGATTCAAGATATGTATCCTGACTGTTTTTCTGAAGTTCTTTGGCATTGGCCAAAGCCTGGTTGAATGCCGGATCCTTGGAGTTATTTGCTAAACCTCGAAGGATGTCCTCGACCGATACCTGTAGGATAACGTTGATACCACCTTTGAGGTCAAGACCTTTATTGAGTACTTTTTCCTTGGCACTATTGTAGTCGATACCCAGAAACACCGGATCATTAGCCACAGAGTCGATATATTTCGTTTCTGCTGCAATTCGTTCTTCCGGCTGGCTTCCGTCGTACATGCTTTTCGCATAAGCTTCCGCTTCTCCTTCCACTTTATTGGCGATAAAGGTGAAAGACAGCTGGTACAAACAGACAAGTCCAAATAATATCGCAAATACAGTTACAAGTCCTTTATTTTGCATTCTATCGGTATTTAGATGATTTTAAAAACGTGCAAATATAGCTTTTCAAAAAGGAAATGACAATTATTTTCTTTTTAAAATAAGGCAAAAAAAAGACCGCTTAAAGCGGTCCTTCATATTTGTAAATTACGAATTTACTGTTGTAGTAAACCATTTGTAGCTCTTACTCCTTCGGCGCTCTTCTGCATATGTTCGTTCTCCGAATTGCTTAGTTCTATCTCGACGATTTTTTCGATCCCGTTCCGCCCTAAGAGCACAGGAACTCCTATGCAGATATCGTTAAGCCCGTACTCTCCTTCCAGCAAGGTCGAGCAGGGGAACATCTTCTTCTGATCGCAGGCTATGGCCTGTACAAGGCTGGACACCGCGGCTCCGGGTGCGTACCAGGCCGAAGTTCCCAGTAGTTTTGTAAGGGTGGCTCCTCCTACCTTGGTGTCTTCCATGACTTGTTGTAATCGCTCTTCTGAAATAAATTCTGAAACAGGCACACTATTACGAGTTGCCAGGCGAGTTAAGGGTACCATGCCCGTATCGCTGTGACCTCCTAAGACCATCCCGTCCACATCGCTAATGGGTGCATCTAGCGCCTCGGCCAGTCTGTATTTAAAGCGAGCACTGTCTAGAGCCCCTCCCATCCCGATGATTCGGTTCTTTGGAAGATCGGTGGTTTGATGCACCAGGTACGTCATAGTATCCATAGGGTTACTCACCACGATCATGATGGTATCGGGGGAATGCTCAATTAAACTTGAAGATACTGTCTTTACTATCCCTGCATTGATCCCGATAAGTTCCTCTCGAGTCATACCCGGTTTTCTCGGGATTCCACTTGTAATTACACAAATATCGCTATTTGCAGTTTTAGAATAGTCGTTTGTAGTTCCGGTGATCTTAGTATCAAAACCGTTTAACGAGGCCGTTTGCATGAGGTCCATGGCTTTACCTTCGGCAAATCCTTCCTTGATATCCAATAAGACGACTTCACTGGCAAAATTCTTTATGGCAATATATTCGGCACAACTTGCCCCTACGGCCCCTGCTCCAACAACAGTAACTTTCATGTGTATAAATGTTTTAAGTGATTAATTTCGAGCTGCAAAAATACAATTATCTAATTGAAAAACACAGCAGAGGGGATTAAAAAGAAGAGCCCCGCTCTTGGCAGGGCTCTTAATAATAAAGTTGTTTAAAGTTAGACGTCTATATTGGCGTAGACTGCGTTCTTTTCAATAAATTCCCGCCTAGGCGGAACTTCATCTCCCATCAGCATAGAAAACACCCTGTCGGCTTCGGTACCGTTGTCGATTGTAACCTGTCTTAGGGTCCTGTTATCCGGCTTCATGGTAGTTTCCCAGAGCTGTTCGGCATTCATTTCTCCAAGACCCTTGTACCGCTGAATACTGGCACTTCCGCCGAAACGTTCATTGATAGCGTCCCGTTCCTTATCATTCCAGGCATATTCCTTTTTGTTCCCTTTCTTAACTAAATACAAGGGTGGGGTTGCGATATAGACATGGCCTGCTTCGATAAGTTCCTTCATATAGCGGAAGAAGAAGGTAAGGATCAGGGTTGCAATATGACTACCGTCAACATCCGCATCACACATGATTACGATCTTGTGGTATCGCAATTTATCGAGGTTTAACGCCTTGGAATCCTCTTCCGTTCCTATGGTTACCCCCAGGGCGGTAAAGATGTTCCTAATCTCTTCATTTTCAAAAACCTTGTGCTGCATGGCTTTTTCCACGTTCAGAATCTTACCTCTAAGCGGCAAGATAGCCTGAAACATTCGATCCCTTCCCTGTTTGGCAGTTCCACCTGCCGAATCTCCCTCGACCAGGAATACTTCACATTTTTTGGGATCCTGCTCAGAACAATCGGACAGCTTACCGGGTAAGCCGCCTCCGCTCATCACGGTTTTACGCTGTACCAGTTCCCGGGCCTTTCGCGCTGCATGCCTTGCCTGTGCGGCAAGAATAACCTTTTGAACTATGGTTTTGGCATCGTTTGGATGTTCCTCCAGGTAAATTTCAAGCATTTCAGAAACGGCCTGGCTTACAGCCGAAGTTACCTCCCGGTTACCCAGTTTGGTCTTTGTCTGCCCTTCGAACTGAGGCTCGGCCACCTTCACCGATACAATCGCGGTTAAGCCTTCCCTGAAGTCGTCACCGGCAATATCGAATTTCAACTTATCAAGCATGCCAGAATTGTCGGCATATTTCTTCAGCGTAGTGGTTAAACCTCTTCGAAACCCGGATAGATGTGTACCCCCTTCGTGGGTATTGATATTGTTTACATAGGAATGTAAATTCTCATTAAAGGAAGTGTTATAAACCATTGCCACTTCCACGGGAATATCGTTCTTCTCCCCTTCCATCGAGATTACATCTGCAATGAGCGGTTCCCGATTTCCGTCCAGAAAACGGATAAATTCCTTTAACCCTTCGTCTGAATAGAAGGTTTCGCCAACAAATTCCCCGTCATCTTCCTTATAACGCCTGTCTGTAAGATGAATAGTAAGGCCTTTGTTCAAAAAGGACAATTCTCTCATCCTGCTTGAAAGTGTATCGTAATTGTATTCCAGGGTTTGCTGAAAGATCAATTGATCCGGCTTAAAGGTTATTTCTGTACCTCTGATATCGGTACTACCGACCGATTTTACGGGATACATGGTCTTTCCGCGCTCGTATTCCTGTTCCCACATCGTGCCGTCACGATGTACGGTGGCTTTCAGGTTTTCAGACAGTGCATTCACCACCGAGACCCCTACTCCGTGTAACCCACCGGAAACCTTGTATGAGTCCTTGTCGAACTTTCCACCGGCTCCAATTTTGGTCATTACAACCTCCAGGGCAGAAACTCCCTCTTTTTTGTGCATATCGACAGGAATACCTCTCCCGTTGTCCTTCACCGTTACTGAATTATCTTCATTGATAAGCACATGAATGGTATCGCAATATCCGGCCATAGCCTCATCGATGGAGTTATCTACGACTTCATACACCAGGTGATGTAATCCTCTCACGCCAACATCCCCGATATACATGGATGGACGCATGCGTACATGCTCCATTCCCTCCAATGCCTGAATGCTATCGGCACCGTATACTTTTATATCTTTTTCGTCCTTCATAAAATAGGTTGTTTTTGCATTTTTTGAGCAACAAGCAAATATAACAAAAACCCTTATGAAATAAAGGGTTTCCGCCAATTTAAGTCTCTAAGTTATTAACAAATTTTTGTGAAAAAAAACAGGCTGTAAATCACGATTTTAGAAGCGAAAAATAAACTGTAAGAAATTATTGAAATGAACGACCTAATTGGGGACCGGAAATCTCAAAATTTTTAAATTTTTCAACCGGTTGCCAAAATTAAACCTTAGTTTTAAAATCGAAAAAAACAATTATGAAACAAAACATTTTTACACTATTCGTATTTGCACTGGCTCTGATGGTTACCCATACCACAGATGCCCAGAAATTCTCTGAACTGGATGTAAGTCCGATGGATGCTGCAGCATATCCGTCCAACTACCGGGATTCGAACAAACTCATCAAGATTACCTACAGCAGGCCACAACTTAAAGGCCGTGAACTGAGCAATCTGGCTCCTCACGACAAGGTTTGGCGTACCGGAGCCAACGAAGCGGCGGAGATCACACTCTACACCGATATGAAGGTGGGTGACACCATGGTTGAAGCGGGCACATATACTTTTTATACTATACCCGGAGAAAAGAACTGGACTGCCATTCTGAGCAAGGACATCAATGTGTGGGGTTCTTATTTTTACAACGAAGCTAACGATGTAGCCCGGATTACAGTTCCTGTTACCATGGCTGACGAATCGCTGGAAGCTTTTTCCATTGCATTCGACGAGGCCGACGGAGGTGTTGATATGCACCTGGGTTGGGGGAATGCACGGATTGCCGTACCATTCAGAAAATAAGACCGTTTAATTTCGAAAAGTATTTTCAGAACATCCCTTAGGACAGCGTTTTAAGGGATGTTTAAATATTTATGAGTTTGAAGCGATACCTTCCATTTCGGATTGCTCATAACGTAATCTACTATCATCGGCATAACCCGATCCCGTTTACTCCATTCGGGCTGTAAATAAAGAATACAATCATGGGAAACCTGAGCGGCCTGTTCTTCCGCAAATCTCAGATCATCGCGGTTATATACAATTACCTTCAGTTCGTTAGCGCGAGGATAAATCTCATTTTGAGGCAGTTTTATCTTTTTTGGGGAAAGACAGATCCAATCCCAGCTACCGGTGAGTTTATAGGCTCCTGAGGTTTCTATATGGGTACTCAGGCCATGCTCCTTTAAGAGTTTGGTCAATGGTCCCATATCCCATGTAAGCGGCTCTCCTCCGGTTACAACAATTGTCTTTGAATGCTTCGCGGCATTATCGGCTATAGCACTTATATCGGTTGGGGGATGAAGCGCAGGGTTCCAACTTTCTTTTACGTCGCACCAGTGGCAACCCACGTCGCAACCGCCTACACGTATGAAATATGCTGCCGTACCCTTGTGAAACCCCTCACCCTGTATGGTGTAGAACTCCTCCATCAAAGGTAATTTCAATCCCTTGTCAACCTCTTTTTGAATCTCGTCTGTCATCAGCGCAAAAATAGCACAATTAGATCGTACTCAAAGCACCATATCCGGATTTAAGCGCTTAGTTGTCCTTACTCTGAACATTTCCTCCGAACGCAACAACCTCGATTTCGACGGCGGCTCCCATGGCGAGTGATTCGGCTGCAAAGGTGGTGCGAGCAGGCTTCTTCGGAAAATAAGCCGTATACACTTCATTAAAGGATGAAAAATCATTCATATCATCGAGAATGACGGTTACCTTTACCACATCGTTCAAACTAAGGTCGTGAAGCTCGAGCACCTGCCTTATGTTTTCCAAAGTCTGAGTTGTTTCTACTTGTATGCCTCCCGGCACAAGGGTTCTGGTTTTGTGATCTATACCTATTTGCCCCGACAGGTACCAAAAATCTCCGGCCTGAACAACATCACTAAAAGGAAGGGCAGCCTTGGCCGGCTCGTGCGATTTGTGAAAGATCGCCTTGTGCTTCTGAGTTTGTTGCCGTTGTTTTTGCTGCGGTTGTTCAGCACATGAGACAAAAAAAACGTACACAATTAGAACGAGCGCAGTAAAATCGATGAATTTCATGATCAATTTAATTTTGTAATTAAAATACGTATTATTTCAGAAGCTAATTCACAATTCCTATTTTTATCAAAAATTTCGAGCATGTCGGGGAAACAGGAATTTCATGACCATATAACAGAGGGGTATCTTTCTAAGGGTGAATCGATTACTCTTGGTGCGGCGATGCTAAACGGGGAAACAGTAGCCAATGCCCTTGTTAAAATTCCGCTAAAAACCCTGAACAGGCACGGACTTATCGCCGGGGCCACTGGCACCGGCAAAACCAAGACCTTGCAGGTGCTTGCCGAAAATCTCTCGGAAAAAGGGATCCCGGTGCTGCTAATGGATATGAAAGGAGACCTCAGCGGGATTGCCCGGCCCAGCCCCGGACATCCCAAAATCGACGAGCGGCACGAAAAGATTGGTATTCCATTTAACCCAAAGAAATTCCCGGTAGAGATATTAACCTTGTCCGAACAGGAGGGTGTAAGGCTGCGTGCAACGGTTAGTGAATTCGGGCCGGTACTCATCTCGAGGATACTCGGGGTTTCGGAAACACAGGCGGGGATTATCTCTATTTTATTCAAATATTGCGACGACAATAAATTACCGCTGCTGGACCTGAAGGATTTTAAAAAGATCCTTCAATATGCAACCGACGAAGGAAAAGCTGAGATCGCTAAGGAATACGGCCGTATTTCTCCAGCCTCCTCCGGTGCCATCCTTCGGAAGATCGTGGAGCTGGAACAACAGGGCGGTGACAGATTCTTCGGGGAAAAGTCCTTCGATACAGACGACCTGCTGCGGGTGGATGAAAACGGGATGGGTTATATTAACATCGTTCGGCTTACCGATATCCAGGATCGACCCAAGCTCTTTTCAACCTTTATGCTCTGCCTGTTAGCCGAAGTTTACAGCACCTTTCCCGAACAAGGCGACAGCGGGAGACCCGAACTGGTTATTTTTATAGATGAAGCGCATTTGATTTTCAAAGAAGCAAGTGATGCCTTGCTCGATCAAATTGAAAGCATCGTTAAACTGATACGTTCAAAAGGGGTAGGACTTTATTTCGTTACTCAAAATCCCACCGATGTTCCGGATGCCGTTCTGAGTCAGTTGGGATTAAAAGTGCAACATGCGCTAAGAGCCTTCACTGCCAAAGACAGAAAAGCCATAAAGCTCACTGCGGAGAATTATCCGCTTTCCAAATATTATAGAACGGATGAAGTTTTAACAAGCCTCGGAATTGGAGAAGCCCTGGTGTCCGCCCTGAACGAAAAAGGAATACCCACTCCCCTGGCCGCAACCATGCTGCGTGCGCCCATGAGCCGAATGGATGTATTGGAAGAAAACGAATTAAAAGAGCTCATAGCGGGGTCGAAATTGGTGAACAAATACAACCAGGAAATAGACCGAGCCAGTGCTTATGAAATGCTAAACGAAAAGATAGAAGCGGCCAACCAGGAGGAAGCCAAGGAAAAAGCAAGACAGGAAAAAGAGGCTGCAAAGGAAGCCAGTTCCGGCAGGCGATCTACCTCCAGAAGACGAAGTACCAGAAGCCCCATAGAAAAAGTGCTTACTAGTCCCACCGTTATCAGAAGCGTACTTGGGATCCTTACCAAATTATTAAAATAACGCTGAAACCAATTCAGTAAAACAAAAAAACAATCAAATGAAAAAAACCATCATACTGGGGGCAGTAGCAGCCGTATTGACATTTGTTCAATGTGGCGAGGACAGCAATCCTTACCTAATCGAAAACGGAAGAATGGGAAGCATAACCCGCGACACCCAAATGAAACAGCTCGATTCCATCTTTGCGAACGACTCTATCGTTAAGCTCAATCCAATTCCCAATGCCCTCGGCACCCAGGGAGAAGTTGAGATCTATGAAAAGAATGGTAACAAGTTACTGTTAATCTCTCCTGAGGATGAAAGCGACCCGGATTCAGAAATTAGTAATATTCAGATCTTTGACGAGCGATACGAAACCGTTTCAGGTCTGAACATTAACAGCACATTCGCAGACATTAAGGCCAATTATGAAATAGAAGCTGTTGAAAATGCTATCAATTCGGTTGTAATTTTCCTTAAAAACAGCGAGGTCTATATAACTATCGATAAGAAACAACTTCCGGAAAGCATCAGATATAACTTTAATGCCAAGGTGGAAGCTTCTCAGATCCCCGAAACCGCGACCTTTAAGTACTTTATGGTAGGCTGGTACGAATTGGACGATGCCGAAACCCCTTAGAGGGTGTTCTGATAAATCTTTCTAAAAACAATAATAATTTACTGTTAAGAGGCATTTATCGGGTAGGATTTCTGGCTAATTTGGTTGTTCAAATCAAACCAATTAAGTCATGATCAAAGTATTAGGATTTATTCTCACAATAGGAGGAGCTATTATGCTCGTAATGGGAGTACTCGGAGTATTCGGAAGTATGAGTGTAGGCTTAAACCCCTGGGCACTTGGAATTTTAGGCATTGTATTCTTCTTTGCAGGTATTGGATTACTGAAATACAGAAAAGACACAGATACGATCGCTGCAGAAAATGATTGAGTATAGTTGATTCAAAAGTTAGTTACCTGGCTCCCGTTTACGGGGGCCTTTTTAGTTTCAATATTCGTATCTTTCTACAAACAGCGCATTATGAAACACGATATTCGTCCTTTCCACCTGGCGATTCCCGTAGATAATATAGCCACAAACCGCACCTTTTACCGGGAGGTATTAGGGTGTAAAGAAGGGCGTAGCAGTGAACACTGGGTAGATTTCGACTTCTTTGGTCATCAACTTGTAATCCACCTTAAAGCAGATAAAAAGCTTGTGGAAGACAGCAATCCGGTGGACGGGAAGGAAGTTCCCATCCCGCATTTCGGAGTGGTACTGGATATGGAAACTTTTGAACAACTGGCTACTTCTTTAATGCGCAAGCATGTGCAGTTTGTAATCGAACCATACACTCGATTCAAAGGAGAAGTTGGAGAACAGGCCACCATGTTCTTTAAGGATCCAAGCGGAAATGCGCTCGAATTCAAAGCTTTTAAAAACATAGACCAATTATTTGCAAATTGAGCTACCCTGCCGGGTATTGTCATGGCATGTATTGAACCGAATTAATTGTGAAACTATCACAAACCAAAATATACCGGGCATATAGGCTATAAAATTCTATATTTACATCAACGAATTATCGGCCAATGGACAAACCCATCCCACAACATATTATCCAACAGATTTTTGTACTTCTAATCATACTGTTAATTGGAAGCCTGATCTTTCGTGAGCTTCTGCCTTATTTCAGTGGAGTACTTGGCGCAATTACAATTTATGTATTAATGCGAGGTTGGATGCTCCGTATGGTAAAGAAAGGATGGAACCCGAATGTGGCTGCAATTTTATTAATTCTCATGTCCATTATTCTGATCTTTATCCCGGTTTCCGGGGTGATCATGTTGTTAGGAAACAAGATAAGCAGTGTTGTGGATAATTCGGAACGAGTAATCCTTGCGATGCAGGATCAATTAAAATTCATTGAAGACAAGTACAATTACGATATTACATCTCAACTGGATGCAGGTGCCGTTTCGTCCTGGTTATCGGGAAATCTTAGCAGCTTCGCCGGTACAACCTTCGATGTGTTTATCGCAGTGGGTTTAATGTATTTCCTGCTTTTTTATATGTTCACAAACCGCCGCCTGGTAAATAATACCGTAGGGGATTATATTCCTATGAACAAATCCAACCTGCGATTGATAGGCAAAGAGATCAAGGCCATGGTGCGTTCTAACGCTCTTGGAATTCCTTTAGTGGCAATTGCTCAGGGAATAATAGCCTTGATCGGTTTTTTTATTTTCGGAATCGAGGATCCGTTCTTTTGGTTCGTAATCGTTACTATTGGTTCAATGATTCCTTTCGTGGGTACGCTGCTTGGCATCCTCCCGGTCTTTATCCTTACCATGTCCCAGGGAAACAGTTATCAGGCATGGGGAATCCTTCTCTATGGAATAATAGTAGTTGGTTCAACCGATAATATTATCAGGCTGTATGTGTTGAAGAAACTCGACAATGTTCACCCGCTTATTACGCTAATAGGGGTTATCGTTGGGGTACCGTTATTTGGGTTTATCGGCCTGATTTTCGGACCGTTGTTAATTAGCCTGTTTTTGGTGATTGTAAATATCTATCGCAAGGAATACTTAAGTGAGTCCAAGAAAAAGACAACCTGAAGTTTCAGACTTAACTTAGGCGTTTCTGCGCTGTGTCCTGGCAAGAAGCGTATTCTTTAATAGCATAGCGATTGTCATAGGCCCTACACCTCCCGGAACCGGGGTAATAAATGAAGCCTTTTTACTCACGTTTTTAAAATCCACATCTCCGGTTATAACATATCCTTTTGGGTGAGAATCGTCCGCGACACGTGTAATTCCAACATCTATTACAACAACACCCTCCTTCACCATATCGGCCTTTAAGAAGTTAGGCACTCCCAGGGCAGAGATAACAATATCGGCCTGAATGGTGATTTCTGAAATATTTTGTGTATTGCTGTGGGTGAGGGTTACTGTGCTATTGCCCGGCCACCCCTTTCTGCTCATCAGGATACTCATAGGGCGTCCTACTATATGACTTCGCCCGATCACAACCGTGTATTTTCCCTTGGTATTCACTTTATAGCGCTCCAGCAATTCCAGGATTCCAAAAGGCGTGGCAGGAATAAAGGTTGACATATCGAGCGCCATTTTACCGAAGTTCTCCGGGTGAAAGCCATCCACATCTTTACTGGGGTCCACGGCCATCAACACTTTTTGGGTATCGATCTGGGGAGGCAGGGGCAATTGAATGATAAACCCGTCAATATCATCATTGTTGTTGAGTTCATCTATTTTTCGCAATAATTCTATCTCGCTTGTGGTATATGGTAATCGGACCATAGTCGATTCGAAACCAACGCGCTCACAGGCCCGGACCTTACTTCCCACATACGTAAGACTTGCACCGTCATCACCAACAATTACTGCTGCCAGGTGGGGAACGCGTTCCCCTTTTGCTTTGATCGCATCCACTTCGGTTTTAATCTCATTTTTGATGTCGTTGCTAACTTTTTTACCGTCGAGGATCGTCATATTTGTAAGGTGTTGATGTGTTGAAAAAACTGATTTTGTTTAAGCTTATCTCATTTTGTTCATCATCTGCATCATTTTCCGGCCTCCGCCACCCTGCATCATTTTCATCATCTTGCTCATCTGATTGAATTGTTTTAACAGCTGGTTCACTTCCTGTACGGTGGTACCACTCCCCTTTGCAATTCGCTTTTTACGGCTGCCGTTAATAACGGATGGGATAGAACGCTCTTCGGGAGTCATCGAATTAATGATGGCCTCGATTCCTTTAAAAGCATCATCGTCTATATCCATGCCTTTCATCGCCTTGCCGGCACCGGGGATCATCCCGATCAGGTCCTTCATGCTTCCCATTTTCTTCACCTGCTGAATCTGTTTCATAAAATCGTCGAAACCAAATTGATTCTTGGCGATCTTTTTCTGAATCTTTCTGGCTTCCTCCTCGTCGAACTGTTCCTGAGCCCTTTCCACCAGCGATACCACATCCCCCATTCCAAGAATACGGTCTGCCATCCTCGCAGGGTGAAAAACGTCGATGGCGTCCATCTTCTCGCCTGTACCAATAAACTTAATAGGTTTACTTACTACGCTTTTTATCGAAATTGCGGCTCCACCCCTGGTATCACCGTCCAGTTTGGTAAGTACCACTCCATCGAAGTCCAGGCGGTCATTAAACGCTTTGGCAGTGTTTACCGCATCCTGACCTGTCATGGAGTCGACAACGAACAGGGTTTCATTAGGTTTAACTGCCTCATGAATATTGGCGATCTCGGTCATCATTTCTTCATCCACTGCTAATCGCCCGGCAGTATCGACTATCACCACATTGAAACCATTGTTTTTGGCATGTGCAATCGCGCTCTTGGAAATTGCTACCGGATCCATATTGCCTTCTTCGCTGTACACCTCAACGCCAATCTGGTCTCCCACCACATGCAATTGGTTGATCGCGGCTGGACGGTATACATCACAGGCAACGAGCAGCGGTTTCTTCGATTTTTTTGTTTTTAAGAAATTCGCAAGCTTACCGGAAAAGGTGGTCTTACCACTACCCTGTAAACCGGACATCAGAATTACGGTTGGTGCTCCGCTAAGATCGATTCCTGCGGTGTCGCCACCCATGAGTTCGGTGAGTTCATCCTTAACGATCTTCACCATTAACTGACCCGGCTGCAAGGTTGTTAGTACGTTCTGGCCAAGCGCCTTTTCTTTTACCCTATTGGTGAATTCTTTGGCGGTTTTGAAGTTCACATCGGCATCGAGCAAGGCCCGCCTAACCTCTTTTAATGTTTCGGCGACGTTTACTTCAGTTATACTTCCATGACCTTTTAATACGTGTAAGGCCTTATCGAGCTTGTCGGTTAAATTATCGAACATAGTACTATCTCATTGTTAATAATTCCGGCTAAATTTCCGAAATTCCGCGAAGCGCAAAGATACAAATTGAAGAGCGAGTGACAAAGTATAAGTTTAAAGTAGTTAGCTGTAATATTTGCTTCGGAAACAGGGTTAGAACAGCTGTATTATTTGCGGCTTAAAACAGAAAAAAGACGCCGATAACTTATACCGACGTCCTTCGTGCATCAATCCTGGCTATATCATTATATTCTTGATCTGTATTTCAGAAAAAGAAACAGTACTATTCCGGCCAACCACAGCGGCCATATATGAAAAATCAGTAACACAGTTCCCTGGATCAGGTTCCAGCCAAAACTAAAGGCATTTTTTGTTTTTGCACCAAAGCTCTTTTTATAACTGCTGGGCTCTTCGGTGTATTCCACTGTTTCGTACAGGTCTACCTGTATGGTACTGTAGGCAACCTTATTGCTTAAGTATTTTAACCTGCCCTGGGCGGCTTCTATTTCTTCCTGTAAGATTCTAAGCTTGTCTTCGGTGTTGAGGATGTCCTCCACCGTCCGGGCGTTACTTCTAAGGATTTCTTCGTACCTGGCCTTCACCTGTAACTTTGTCGCCAGTCGCGTATTCAGGTCGACGTATTCTTCGGTGACGTCCTGGGTGCTTATGTTCTCGTACTCGACAAATTCAGCAACGGTTCCCAACGAATCCATCAGTGCATCGAAATGTGTTTCCGGGACCTTTATCGTAAACCTGTTCTCCTTCTGATACAAGTTGTTCTCGAAACGAAGCTCACTGATATAGGCATCGAAATTAAGAGCGATCCCTTTAATCTTATCAGTTGCAAGATGGACATTGGCTACCTTATACCTGGCCGAAGCAAATTTTATGATTTTCAACTCTCGGGGAGTTTGTATTTCCCCAATTCTAATTGAGGTAGTTGTGGCATTTGCTTCTTCCTGTTCAATGGCCTCATAGGATTCGGAAAGATCTACTGCATCCATTTTTAGATTTTCTTTATAGCTACCCGGCTCATTACAGGAAACAGAGATTACTGACATAAGCAGCAATGTCATAATTTTTGAAATCGAATTAAATTGAATTGTCTTCATAATTTTATATTTTTAATACTTGTTGAAACAAACTTAAATACGGTGACCCGGCCCCTGTTGTAAAGGAGTTGTAAAACGTTTGTAAGTTGTTTTACAAAAGTTAATTCATTTATTTTCTGATAATTAGCACATATTGAAAGCTTCAGATAAATTGCACTTCCAGTTATTAAAAGAAGCTGTGGCTGAAGTATTTCTTCAGAATAACAAAGCACCCAAACGCATTTCGGCTTGGAAAGGTGATGAGATCGTGGCCTTCCAGGAAGATCTGGCTCGATCCACCAAGGGTAGAGTGAGCGAGAAATGGTTCTACACCTATTTTAAGAATGAGCCGGAAAAGCTTCCTCGCATCGATATGCTTAATTTGTTGTCGGAGTATGCCGAATACAAAAACTGGAACGATTTTAAAGCGGCTCATCCCGAGGCAACTGCATTAACGGAGATCGAATCTACTCGCAGAAATTACCTTTGGATGCTGATTCTCCCGATTTTATTACTGATAGCCTATTATTTTTATGCCGGCCAGGAAAACGAATTTCGATTTTGTATGATAGATGAGGACAGGAATGAAGCAGTAACAGATACCCGAGTAAATATTAAAGTACTGGTGGAAGGTCAGTCGCCGGTGCATTTGAAGACCGATGAATCCGGTTGTTTCAGCTATGCTACCACCGAAGAATCTATCCGGTTTGTGGTTCAGTCGCCTTACTATAAAACCGATACTATTTACCGCACTATCGATTCGGAAACAAATTCAATAATAAAACTTGCCACCGACGATTATGCATTGATGCTTCGCTACTACAGCAACGGCAATGTTGACGAGATTAATAAGCGACGGGCTCAGCTGGACGAACTAATTGCAGAAAATGCCCAGATATACCAGGTATACCCCGGCCAGGTTGGGATCGAGCTTTATTCTAAAGAAGAATTTATCAATAAACTCACCATTCCAACCGGGAGTCTTAAGAATATTAGTATCCTTCGGAAGGAATATGAAAACGGCATGATTAAAAAATTAAAATTCACCATACATTGAACCGAAGTATATACATACTGTTTATTTTGCTTTGGGCCTGTAACAGCAGTGTGGAGCATGAAGAATTAAAAAATGTCGATGCTGCCGAATCTCAGAAATCGAGTGTGTCTATGGAGGAAACAGAAACAGTTTCAGAACCCGATTTTACAGAGATGAGCAGTCTAAAACTCCAGGAATACGCCGATCTGCTGATGCTGGAAACACAACATCCAGAATTTAAAGAGCAAATAAGGCAACAGCTTCTCAATATATCAGAATCCAATTTATTGCAAACTACTCATAGCGATTCGCTTCGGGTACTCCGAATGCGGCAACTGGGCGATGCCGAAAGAGTATCAGATTCCCTGGAAAGGATTCATTATACTTATACTATTTCTGCGGACGACACCCTGCTTCGGGATACCCTGGTTGCCAAAATCGCTAAACAATACGTCCTTATAGACGGCAGGGAAACTATTTCGTATAAAATAACTTTCGAAAGAAACGAGCCGGAATATTAAATTTTAAAAAGGTAGATCACTGAAAATTAGTAGATTTACTACAAAGTGCGACCATGGGAATTATCAAAAGTCCTCGTATACAATCCATCGATATTCTTCGGGGTCTGGTAATGGTGATCATGGCTTTAGATCACGTTCGCGACTATTTTCACAAAGGAGCTCTTGTATCGGATCCCACCAATCTTGACACCACCACTCCCGAGCTTTTCTTAACCAGATTCATAACCCATTTCTGTGCTCCTGTATTTGTATTTTTAGCCGGGACCGCGGCTTTTCTTTACGGCAGGAATAAAAGCAAGGAGCATTTGTTTAAATTCCTGTTCACTCGCGGGATATGGTTAATCGTAGTCGAGATCGTAATTATGAATTTCCTCTGGTGGTTCGACATCAGTTATGGCTTTATTAACCTACAGGTAATCTGGGCCATCGGCTTGTGCATGGTTATACTATCTATTCTTGTATTCCTTCCACCTAAGGTCTTATTAGTCATTGGTTTACTGTTGATCTTCGGACATAATTTGCTTGATGGAATTCAGTTAAGCGGGAATAATCCTCTGGCCGTACTCTGGTACATACTGCATCAGTCCAATTTTATTCAGCTTGGCGACAGGTGGATAGGCATACTGTATCCTATTTTGCCCTGGGTAGGGGTTATTGTGCTGGGCTATTGCTTCGGAAGGTTATATCAACCCGATTTTAAAGCAGCGGTGAGACGACAGTGGCTAATATGGCTGGGGATTGGTTCCCTCGTGCTGTTTTTTCTCCTTAGAAGTGCAAATATTTATGGCGATATGGCAGCATGGTCGGTCCAAAAAGACATTGTTTACAGTATAATATCATTCTTTAACGTGACGAAATACCCCCCGTCCCTACTCTTTCTCCTTGTTACGCTCGGACCGGCATTCTTGTTCCTGCTGGCGGTAGAGAATATAAAGAACAAGTTTACCGATTTCTTGCTGGTTTATGGCCGCGTTCCGTTTTTTTACTATGTACTGCACATACTTATTATTCATCTTGCCGCGGTGGCGGGGCTACTAATAACCGGTGACGACTGGACTTTAATGATCCTGGATGCAGCTGCAATGACCTCCGGTGAACTATCGGGTTATGGATACTCATTGTGGATCACCTATCCGGTATGGGTGGGCGTAGTGGCTTTGCTTTATCCTCTTTGTTTATGGTATATGAAATACAAGGCAAACAACAGGGATAAATGGTGGCTCAGCTATCTGTAAGAATAATCGCTAGTCGGATTATAACACTTCCATGGCAGGATTCCCTATCTTTAAACTGTTTGTAAATCAAACATTTGGATTATTCTCACCCGAATCTTTTCAACTTTTCCTTAGCTAAATTTAAGATTTATCGACATTACAACAGCTGAAGTATAACTAGTTATTATCTAATTCAGTGTGCAGACTTTTATTAACTAAACAAGAAAATTATGAAAACCATCCAACAATTAAGATTAATTGCATTATTGGTAATTATCCCGCTTTTTGCGCTAAACGCACAAGAAAAAACAAAAATGTACTGGATACATGTGGATCATGTTAAACCCTCCATGGTAGGAGAATATGAAGCTGTTACCAAGGAACTGGTGAAATACTGTTCAGATCACAACTTTCAGGGAGGTAACTGGATCACGCTTAGTTCTATCGATAACGACTATTCGTTTATTGCTCCCATAGCCGATTATAGCGAATTGGGCAATAATACCTTTGCTGAATTATACGAGAAGGTAGGTAACGAAAAAATGAATGCCATGTGGTCTAAAATGGACAAGTGCTATACGGACCACGAAGATTATATACTTCACCTGGACACGGAATTATCCTATCAGCCCGGAGGTATCGATCAGGCTCCCGCCGGAATGAATTATCGAAACAACAGATTGTTCTATGTAAGTCCGGAAAATTATTCAAAGGCCAATGAGCTTGCCGGTAAATTCAAGGAGCTCTATGCAAAAAAAGGATCGAAACTACACTACAGGGTATATAAAAGCGGTTTTGGTGCCAATGGCACTTATTTTATGGTGGCTGTTGCCGCATCCGATCCGGCCGCTTACGAAAGCATGACCTCGGAGAACAACAAATTATTAGGAGCCGAGGGACAGGCTTTGTTTCGGGAACTTATGTCATTGATTGACAAAACAGAAACCGTACAAGGCTGGATTCGGCCGGAGTTGGGTTATACCGCTAAGTAGTAACTATTAACTAAATCAACTTATAAAATGAGAAAATTAATTTTGATTACCTGTATTATAGCAGTGTTTACAGCCTGCGAGGAAAAAGAAAATCGCTATACACAAAGTTCGGCGGAAATTGATACCTATAAGGCCCTTATCGCCGATTATGAGAGTGGAAACTGGGAAGGATATAAGAGCCATTATGCTGAAAATGCGTACGTTTTCCGAAACAGTACGGATTCCATAAGTGTTCAGGAATCTGTAGACGTGAATAAAGAATCTTTGATGTCCATGTCTTCCTATGGTTTTATTGATGAGGAAGGCGATGTAGAAATGGTTGTCACCGACAAAGGCGAGACCTGGGTGAATTTCTGGGGTACCTGGGAAGGCACGATGAAAGATTCCGACAGGAATTTTCGTATTCCGGTACATATAACTGCCCAATTTGAAGATGGTAAAATTGTAAAATCCCATGGATACTGGGACAATGCACCTATTATGATGGCGCAGATGGAAATGGAGGAAGCAAAGAAAATGGTCGATAGTACAGATATGTAGTGCTTCGTTATCCTAAATACCCACCCCTTCCGACTTTGGAAGGGGTTTCTCTTTATCTTATTTCCTGGCTTCTTAGCAATCCAAAAAAAACCCTCCGCTAAGGAGGGTCAATTAACATAACTAAACATAAGCGGGTTACTCACAAAACGGTACGATATCCAGAATTTCGTTTTTCAGCATATCGTTAGAGTATATTGTGAGGACAACCTCGTTTTCTAATTCTATTTGAATTGGATAATTAACGCTTACCAATATATTCTCATTGAAGTCAACGATGGTTTCAAAAGTCTGTTTGTCATGATTAAGGGTGAGCGTCTCAAAATTGGAAGATACTTTGTCGTAGGTTGAGATGCTTATGGGATAAACCAGATCCACGCAATTAATAATCTCGTCGAACAGATCGCCACTGGCACACAGCGCAATTAAATTCTTATAGGTTTCCGCATCGGGAACTTCTGCTTTAAGATGATTTGCAAAAGTAATCGTGACCGGAAAAACAGGTATTAGTACATCCCCCTTATTCCAGGGCTCAAGACTTTGCCGTGAATTCATCGGGTACTCATGCCCGTTATACGTGCACACATATGGAAAATCGATACTGAAACAGGACGAATTGTCCACGACATCGTCGAAGGATCCGTCATGAGCTGCTACCGAGACAACTAAATCACGTAGCTGCTCGTCGATTGTGAGTGCCTCATCGGGTTGTTCCTCAACTATTAATAGCTGTTCCTCCTGACAAGAGATAATTCCGATTAGTAATAAAAAATACACGAGGTATTTCATGGGAGTGCCTGTTTGGTTATATAACAACTCAAAATATAAAATTCCCACCATATAATATATTTTTATATTTACGAAAAATCTCCAGATGCCAACCCCTTTAAATAAAGATGTTTGTAATGAACAGTTGTTTTCCAAACTCTATAGACGGTATTCGAAGGATTTACACGATTTTATCTTTTACAAATTCGGGGAGCAATTCGATCCGGAGGATAAGGTTCATGAAGCGTTTATAAAATTGTGGCGGAATTGTAAGAAAGTTTCTCCGGATAAGGCCAAAAGTTACCTGTTTACGGTAATCAACAATCTTACCTTAAACGATATCAAGCACAAAAAAGTAGTGCTTAAATTTCAAAAGACCATAAAAACCAACCTAACTGCGGAATCACCTCAGTTTGTCCTGGAAGAAAAGGAATATCTCGAGAAATTTGAAACCGCCCTGGCGAACCTAACCGAAGCACAGCGGGTTGCCTTTATGTTGAACCGGGTGGAAGGTAAGCGACATAAAGAGATAGCGGAAATCTTAAATATCTCTAGAAAAGCCGTCGAAAAGCGCATCTATAGTGCCCTGGAAAAGCTACGAGAGGATATTGAAGGAATTTAATTGAACCGGGGGGTAGGAATTTTTGCCGGCTAATTGTTCTATTAACAGAAATTGATATGAAAAAGAAAGATTTAATTTCTAAATGGTTAGACTTTAACCTTGATGATAGTGAACTGGAGGCCTTCAACAAACTGGATGCTTCCGGTTCTTATCACAAGATATCTGAAACGGCCAAATTGTTTAAATCTCCTGCTTTAGACAATGAAAAGAGTTACCTTTTACTTCAGGAAAAGCTAAAGCATCAACGCAAAACCAGACCACTATTGCAGAGTATTTCGGCAATTGCTGCTATTCTGGTAGTTTGCTTGGGAACTCTCTATTTTCTGAATTCTTCAACCACATCACATCATGCTCAGAATGGAATCACAACCGAACTTCGTTTGCCCGATTCTTCCGAAGTAATATTGAATGCAGAGTCTCTACTTACTTACGACGCAAACGACTGGCCTGAAAAAAGGGAGTTGAGCCTTAAAGGAGAAGCCTATTTTAAGGTGGCCGGTGGCAGTACATTCTCCGTGTCCACTCCTCAGGGTACAATCCGCGTTATAGGCACCCAGTTCAAAGTAAAGGATCGTCCCGGTTTTTTCGAGGTGGTTTGTTATGAAGGCCGGGTTGAAGTGGTTTTTAACAATAAAAAGCAGCTGTTGGCTGCAGGACAATCATTTAAATCGCTGGGCAGTGAGATATTTGCCGAATCCACCCGGGCCGAGTACCCGGAATGGCTGGACCAAAAAACAATTTTTAAAAGTGTCCCTTTTCACCAGGTAGTAAGCGAACTGGAACGTCAGTACGATATCGAAATCACCGGTACGCCTGTAGACAACACTACAGCCTTTACAGGAACATTTTCTCACGAAAACTTAGAAACCGCCTTGCAGGCGATTACAATTCCTCTTAACTTGTCTTATAGTATTAACGGTAAAAATGTTGTTCTCAAAAACAACCGACAGTGACCTATTTAAGAAAGTTAGTATTACTTTTTTTTATTCTTAATTTAAATTCTTTGACAGGGCAAACCCCTGACAACAGCAATTCCCTTCGCCAGGTTTTTGATATCATCGAGCAACAATATTCCTGTGTCTTTGCCTACAAGGATGTCGATATCACTAATCATTTTTCGCAGGTCCCCGAAGCGGAGTCACTTTCGGAAGCCGTGGATTGGTTAAGCAGTAATACCCTCTTCGATTTCACCATATTAGAAGACAATACAGTTGCAGTTAGTCTAAAGACCAACCTGTTCATGGGTTGTATAAATGTGCTTAAATTTGAAAGCGGATCGGCTTTCGAGAACGTAGCCGTTAGAACCCCCTATCAGCAACTGGGTACGGACTCCAATGGGGTGATTTCATTTCTGTACAGGGGTGCTTCGGAAGAAATAATCGTATCACATACCGGTTATGAGCAAAAGGCAATCAATACGGCCGAACTCCCTTCCACCGGATGTTTATCAACAGTACTTTACCGGAAGATTGAATTCCTGAACACCGTGACCCTTGTTAATTATCTCGCACGCGGAATCACTAAAAACGCAAATGGGTCCATTACCGTAGACTACGATGAATTCGACATAGTGCCCGGATTGATCGAGCCGGATGTGCTTCAAACCATACAGGCCTTACCCGGAATTCAAAGTGTTAATGAGCAGGTGTCTTACATCAATATTCGGGGAGGCACCAATGACCAGAACCTTATCCTCTGGGATGGGATAAAGATGTATCAGAGTGGTCATTTCTTTGGTCTTATTTCAGCATTCAATCCGTTCTTGACCAAAAAAGTAACAGTTATAAAAAACGGCAGTAGTGCCGAATTCGGCGACGGTGTTTCGGGAATCATAAGTATGGAAGGCGACAACGAGATCAATACCGACATTTCGGGTGGCTGGGGCATCAACCTAATAAGCACCGACGCTTTTTTAGATCTGCCATTAGGCAACAAGGCGTCCCTGCAGGTTGCCGGCAGAAAATCTTTTAATAATCTCCTGGAAACACCTACGTATACTTCTTATTTCGATCAGGCATTTCAAAATACGGAAGTCGTTTCCAACAATGAGATACAAATGGCATCTAACGATGATTTTACCTTTTACGATTCGCATCTTCGCTTTCAGTATAAACCAACCTTCAAAGACAAATTAAGGTTAAACCTGTTGTTTTTAGGCAATAAGCTGGAGTTCCTGGAAACGGCTGTCGTCGACGGCGAAAGGCAGTCGCTTCAAAGTGAACTGGGGCAGGATAACATCTCTGCCGGTATTAATTATAAAAGACAATGGAGTGAATATTTTAACTCCGAGATCCAGTTTTACGCCACCCAATACGAGCTGCAGGCCACGAATTTTGATATCCTTAATGCACAGCGACTCTTGCAAACAAACGAACTGCTGGAATCGGGTATAAAGGTGATGGGCCGGTTCTCGATAACTGAGAACAGCAACGTCATGGCGGGTTATCAATTCAATGAAACAGGTATAACTAATTTTGAGCAAATCAATAATCCGTTTTTTGAAATTACCGATGAACAGGTGTTGCGCACCCAGAGTGTATTTTCTGAATTTAAAATGCGAACTCCCACAAAGAATACCACTTTTGTAGCCGGCTTACGCCTCAATCAAATTGAAAAGTTCGACGAAATACTGTTGGAGCCCCGTTTCAGTATAAATCACCGCTTCTGGTCGTATTTTTCAGTGGATATTGCCGGGGAATTAAAAAGTCAGACAACTTCCCAGATCATCGACTTCCAGAATGACTTTCTCGGAGTTGAGAATCGCCGGTGGGTATTATCAAGCCCCGGAAGAATACCGATTCTTAAAGGGCAGCAGTTTTCGGCAGGTGTTAATTACAGTCGTGACGGGTGGCTGGTTAATTTCGAATCCTATGTGAAGAAAATCACCGGTATCACTACCCAGAGCCAGGGGTTTCAAAATCAGTTCGAAAGTACGAGAACTCACGGTGAATATTTCGTAACCGGGATCGATATTTTACTCGACAAGCGCTTTCATAATATCAATACCTGGCTTAGCTATTCGTATGCCGAGAACAATTACACCTTCGAGGAACTCGAACCTTCAGACTTCCCAAATAATATAGATATCCGGCACAGCTTCACCTATGGCATCACCTATGCGCCAAACCAATTTAAAGTGTCGGCAGGGCTCAATTGGCGCAGCGGTAAACCTATTACAAATTTGGTCCAAGGAATGGAAATAGTGAATGGCGATCTTAATTTCGACAGTCCCAATGATTCGAATATTGCCGATTACCTCCGAATCGACCTTTCGGGCACCTACACCTTTAATATCGGCCGGAAAATTGAAGCCTTTGCAGGACTGTCGTTCTGGAATCTTCTTCACACTACCAACCAACTCAATTATTTCTTCCGAATTGATAATAATAACAAGGCCGAAAAGATGGGTGAACACGCTTTGTCATTCACGCCTAACGCTACATTTCGATTAAGTTTCTAGGCGAATTATGTATCTTTGGCCGAATTAAAAATCATTCATCATGAAAAAAATCATCCTGGCTGTTTTTTCAGCAGCTATTACTCTTTGCAGTCATGCCCAGACCGAGACAGAGCTGGTTGCGGAAACTGTGAACAAGCATACCATTGAAGGCCATATTTATTTTCTGGCAGACGATCTCTTAAAAGGGCGAGAAGCAGGTACACCGGAAAACAAGATAGCAGCTTCATACCTGGCCAACACCTTAAGGAGTTACGGCGTAAAGCCCAACCCGAAAACGGGAGATTATTATCAACAAGTTAAAATGGAAAAAGTCCATCCACCTGCCGGAATTTTATTCGAACTGGACGGGAAAGAGTATAAGCGTAAGGTCGCGGTGGGACAGGGTACGATTAAATACTCCGATAATGTCGTGAACGTAGGTTACGGACTGGAAGAGGATTACAAGGGTAAGGATGTAAGTAAGAAAATCGTCCTTGTAAAAGGGGGCAGTCCCGCTAACAGTTCTGCCATAGCTATCTATAGTCTCGCTGAAAAAAAAGCACAACTGGCGCGAGAAGCAGGTGCTTTAGGCATCATTGAACTCGTTAAGATCGATGCAAGTATCTGGAGGTATGTAGAGCACGAATTTATGTCGGAAAAATTAAAGGCAGTAAACGAATCATCTCCCAATAAAAAAGACGAGGGCTTTCCGCATATATGGGTGCAGGATGAATACGGAAGTCTGCAAATGGACGTGGAAGCAAGGTCGGTCATCCCAATAAAGCTCCAAATGTCCAAAGGCAAGGTAGAGCCTGTAATCTCACAAAATGTAATAGGAATTGTGGAAGGCACCCATCCTACATTAAAGAATGAATATATCATCTATTCGGCGCATTACGATCACGTTGGGATTGGACAGCCCGATGCAAGTGGTGATACTATCTATAACGGTGCTAGAGATAACGCCGTGGGAACTACCACCGTATTGAGCATGGCCAAAAACCTGGCAAAATATCCTACCAAGCGATCTGCCTTGTTTATTCTCTTCACCGCAGAGGAAAAAGGTCTTCTGGGTAGCCAGTATTATGTTGAAAACCCTGTATTGCCGTTAAATCAGATGGTATTTTGCTTTAACAGTGACAACGGCGGATACAATGATACTTCGAAGGCTACAATCGTCGGACTGGAACGAACATCGGCTGAAAAGAATATTAAGGAGGCCGCATCCGAATTTGGCCTAACTGCCATTGAAGATCCGGCACCCGAACAAGGTTTGTTCGACCGCAGCGACAATGTTCATTTTGCCGCCAAGGGTATCCCAGCGCCTACTTTCTCGATGGGGTTTACCTCTTTCGACGGGGAAGTGACCAAGTATTATCATCAGCCCGGCGACCATGCAAATACGCTGGATTATGACTACCTGGAGAAATTTTTCCGGGCTTATGTGCTTTCGGGCAGGAAGATCGCCAACGACGATGTTAAGCCACAGTGGAATAAGGGTGATAAATACGAAGACGCGGGTAAAAGCCTTTACGGAAATTAATTATGGCTCCACTAAATAAAAAAGTCATCCTTTTCAGGATGACTTTTTTGTTGGGCATCATTAATATGGAGGTTTATAGTTTAGCGAAGGTCAAGTAATCGGTGCCTCCATTACCACCGCTTATATCAAATAATTCAACCAGTATATCGGTATAATTACTTACGTCCCAGTCATCATTGAATTCATCAAAGGGGAATTGTGAACCAAAATCCAGATCAAGGTGCAAGTCGTTTGCGCCGCCAAAGACATTCCATGTCCCTGAAATATTTGTGCTTCCGTTAACGGCAATCACGGTTCCGTCCGTATTGAATGTAAGTGTGTAGCCCTGGTAAAGCCCTGTTTGGTCGTCGCCATCGTCCACGTAACTTTGTACGTACCACTGGCCATCGACAAGGACATCACCCAGCGGGGCTCCACCGCCTCCGCCGCCGCCGCAATTTGTAACCGGCTGACGACCGAAGTTCAAGTAATCAGTTCCACCATTTCCACCACTTACATCTATCAGATTAATGTTTTGCATATCGTATGCCAACACATCCCAATCGTCGTTCAGATCTTCAAATGGGTCGTCCGGACCGGAGATGTCGAAATTCAAAATAAGATCGAATGTACCGGAATCATTAGTTACAGCCCAGGTACCATTTACGGTATTATTTGTACTAGCAGCAACTACTGTCTGGTTGGAATTAAACGTAAATTCGTAAGGCTGATAATCGCAGGTTTCATCATTCCCATCATCCTCCAATAAGGTTACATACCACACTCCATCGATAAGAACATCTACTAGCGGGCCGGATCCCTGTCCGCCACCGCCGCCTCCGCCGCCTCCGGATCCCGGATTGCGCTCGTAGGTAAGGAAGTCTACATCACCATTCCCACCGCTGATGTGCTTCAGGCGGATAATATCCTGGGTTGCTTCAATGATATCCCAGTCTTCGTCAAGTTCATCAAAAGGACTAGTTGTTCCGAAGAATAAATTCAGATCGGGAGTGGAGCCGGATGTTAGGGACCAAATCCCGTTTACGGTGTTTGACCCATTTGTAGCCTGTGCAGTATTGTCGGTACTGAATGAGAATTCATAGCCGGCATAGTTTGAGGTTTCATCCTGGTCGTCGAAGAAGTAGGTTATAAACCAACTTCCGGTGGTTAAAATCTGTTCCAAATTGCTGGGAACCTGATTTCCTCCCGACTCACAAGATTCTATCAGTCCCTGAAGTTCAGAGTTCGAATTAACTTCAACGATGCTTCCATCCTGTAAAATTACCTCAATTGGATAATCGATCGAATATGAATGGTTTACGTTCAGTCCTGAAAGGAATTGCAACAATTCCGTGTCGCTGTTAACAGTTTGTGACCCTGTTTGCTGCTGATTGGAGTCGTAAACAAAAAAAGTTATTGGATATACAAAATCAATACAGTCTATTGCATCTGGAGAACTGCTGTCCTGAGATATGGCGAGAATTAAATCGGACAAAGGAGAAGTGGTATTTATTGAATCCTGCGGATCTCCTTCAGTTGGCAATTCATCTCTATTACATGCACTAAAAACCAGTGTAAGGCAACACAGTAGTAACATGGAAAGATTGGTTAATTTTTTCATAGGTTTAAAATTTTTATCGTTATATAAATAGAACAGCCTATTCTGAATTTACCCTACCAAAGAATAAAAAAGATTATCGTTTGAACCGATTTCCGACGAACAGACAAAAAAAAACAGGAGGTGGGAAATTAAAATGAAGGCATTCTTTTTAGATCTCGTCCAACAGAACCGTCCGGAGTTAACCTACTCAATTGCAGATTCAGATATAAGGAACCAATTGTTATTCCGGAAGTACAGCTCGTGATGAATCCCTAACGAAGAATGCCTTTAATAATTAACTAACTAAACAATCAAAACAGAGAATTTACGCTTCAATAGTTTATCGATATAATCTTTTTCGGAAGATTTAAAGTAAGTGACTTTCTGTGTCGGACTTGGGGCAGATCCCGAAAATTTCACATGTATTCGAATCTGTGGGGATAGTAGCAACTTTTTTCGATCACGTTCTATTTTCAATACACAGAAAATCACCTTATCAACAAACTAAAAAAATTTCTTTTTCATAATTAATTCTTATTGAATATGAGGGTATCCTCAATCATTCCATTATTCAGCGTTACAAAAGTCACAGAAGTCTCTGTAAACTGAACTACTTTATATTCGTCATCATCAGCTCCGTTTATCGGGCTATCCATATCAAACTCAAAATTGAGTTCATTTCCAATTACCGATACTATCCAAATTCCCGGTACCGTTTGATTTCCATTTTGGGCCGACACTATGTCGTTGGGTAAGAAGGTAAAGTCGAAACCGTTAAAATCTGCAGTCTCATCGTCACCATCGTCCAGGAACTGTGCTACAAACCAGGTACCCGATTGCATGACATCACGAAGTTCCTGAGGGTTTGACCCTCCGCCTCCGCCTCCGCCTCCACCTCCACCGCAACCGGTGGGTGAAGTTCGGCCAAAGAGTAGGATATCAGCTCCGCCGCCGGTACCATCCTGAAGTTGAATTAAATTTATATTGTGGTCGGTTACGTCCCAGTTGTCATTTAACTCCCCAAGCGGATTGCCGGATCCGCTGGAGTCGAAATTGAGGATAAGGCGCAGATCGTTATTATTGTTTACAACCGCCCAGAACCCATCGATACTGGTTGAAGATGTTTCACCCATAGCCGTGCCATCTAAATTAAAGGTAAATTCATAGGCTATATAATCACATGTTTCATCGGTTCCGCCGTCGTCGTAAAGCGTTACAAACCAGCTGGCGGTTGTCAGTTCATCGATAAGCGTATTGGTCGCATTGGCATTTCCCGTTGCGGGATTGCGCCCATAGGATATATAATCGGTACTGCCGTCCGAGCTTACATTTCTCAGGCGAATAAGATCATCCCCGGCTTCGAGGATATCCCAGGTTTGGTCGAGTTCGTCGAATGGGACATTACTCCCAAAGAATAATTCAAGCTGTGGATTGGCACCCCCGAAAAACATCCAGTTACCTGTTTCAGAAATCGCTCCATCCGTCGCTGAGGCAGTATTGTTGGTGTTAAACTCGAATTGAAACCCATCGAACTCGGCCGTTCGGTCGAAATCATCAAAGAAATAGGTAACAAACCAGGAGTCGGTTGTAAGTTGCTCTTCAAAGAGTTCCTGATCAATAGGGTCGGTACTACTATTTTCAACGCATTCGTTAATGAGCTGCTGTAATTGTGAATTTGTTTCAACCACGGTGGTGGAACCGTCGTTGAGAACAACCGACACAGGAAAGTCTATGCTTATGTAATTTTCGGGATCAAGACTTTGTATAAATAAGTATAGTTCAACATCCGAATCGAGCGATACGGTTCCGGTTTGCTGCTGGTTGGAGTCGTACACAAAGAAATTTAAGTTATAAACTAAATCCAGGCAGGTTATAGGAGTATTGGTTTCTCCATTTTCGCAGGCCTCGCGAAGTGCCTGAAGTTCCTCCTGGTTATTAACGGTTAATTGGGTAAAATCGTTTAGCACCACCGTGATGGGAAAAATAATCTCCAGTGTGTCTGTATCGTTGGGAAATTGATCGAATATCTGCTCAATGGTCTGAATATCGTCACTACTTTCCAGTACTACCTGCTGTCCATTGGCAATGACACTAAAGGGGTAGGCTACCGATGCACAACTGTTCTCGTCTATAAGATCATCTACCAAGCCATTATTAGAAGCTGTCCTCAACAATAAAAGTGTGAGATCCGAGGCCGAAGTAATTGTTTCATTGTCTGTTTCATCAATGAATTTTCGCTCTTCCTTCTGGCATGACCACAAAAAAGATGCTGCAATTAGAACTAAACTTAATAATACTGCAAATTTCTTCATTGGTTAGATTTAGGTCGCAATTTATAATATAACAGCCAATTATACATTTACCCTACCCAACATCGTATGTTTTTATATATTTGGCTGAAAGTCATCAAGGAACTATATGGACGAGTCCAACGTATGTGAAGAAAAAATATTTGGCCGGGTTTACAAGGAATTGAGTGATGCGGTATGGCGTTTTATATACTATAAATGTGGCGATACTGCCCAAGCCGACGATCTGGTCCAGGAGGCCTTTATAAAATTGTGGAATAACTGCGCCAAAGTGCCTGTGAGCAAGGCGAAGGGATTTTTATTTACAGTAACGAACAATGCCTTTTTAAATGAGGTAGCCCATGCCAAGGTGGTCTTAAACCACGCGAAACTGGCTCCAACGAGGGTAAATAATCAAACTCCCGAATTTTTACTTGAAGAGCAACAATATTACAAGAAATTGCAAGCTGCTATTGCCAACCTGGGTGAAGCCCAGCGAACAGCCTTCTTACTGAATCGCATAGAGGGTAAAAAATACAGGGAAATAGCCGAAATTCTGGAGATTAGTGTAAAAGCAGTGGAAAAAAGAATGAGCCAGGCACTTAGTGAGCTAAGAAAAGAATTCGAAAATATTTGAAACTTGAGTAGGGTATTTGTTTACTCAACGGTTTTTATAATGACATCGACTTATTATGGACAAAGAAGAACTACTTCATAAATACCTTAACAACGAAGCCACTGCAGCTGAAAAAAAGCTGTTGTCGGAGTCTCCGGAATATGCCCATTACGTTCAGCTGGCAGATGCAACTTCCGGCTTCGAGCCTCCTGCAGTCAATTCTGATCGTAACTACCGAGCAATTCAGGAAAATAAGACGAGAAGGCTTGCTCCAGCCACTCGCAATTACCGAAGTACAATCTATAAAATTGCAGCGATGCTGGTGTTGGTGATCGCCGGATATTTATTCGTTTCAAATTTGGAGACTACAGTAACTACCGATATAGCTCAAAAGAAAAGCTTTGAACTGCCAGATAACTCCCTGGTAGAATTAAACGCCAATTCGAGTCTCCATTATAAAAAAAGAAACTGGAACGAAAACAGAAAGCTCCGGCTTTCAGGGGAAGCGTTTTTTAAAGTAAATAAAGGTAGTACCTTTGAAGTTGAGACTTCCCAAGGAACAGTGCAGGTACTGGGAACACAGTTTAATGTGTTTTCCCGGGATTCGGTTTTTTCGGTTAAATGTTTCGAAGGACTTGTAAGTGTTTCCTTTAAGGGATCTGAAGTTAAGTTATCGGCGGGAAATACAATTACTATCAGAAATGATGAGTTAGTAAGCGAAGGGAAAACTAGCCGTTCTACTCCCGATTGGTTAAACGGCGAGAGCAGTTTTGAAAATGTGGTGTTGGCAGAGGTAATAAGGGAATTAAAACAACATTATAAAATCGACGTACTTGCTCCAAATCAGCTGCAAAATAAAAGATTTACCGGTAGTTTTGGGCATAATGATCTTCAAACGGCATTGCACTCAATCTGCGATCCTCTTCAACTTGGATTCTCGGTAGATGGAAACGATGTTAAGATTTATGCCAAATAGACTCAAGCTTAGAGAAATACATATTACCCTAATTGCGCTACTGCTGTTCTGGAACTATACCGAGGCTCAAGCACAGGAGAAGATTTCTTTAATTTCAGCATTAGACAGTCTCGAGCAAAGGTTCGAAGTGCGTTTTTCCTATTCCGAAGCTGAAATTGAAAACATAGATGTAATTTTTGAAGTCCAGAACGATCTGAAGGCCAATCTTCAGAATCTTGAGGTGCAAATCCCGTTCACTTTCAATCAACTCAATGAGCGGTATATTACGGTCGTAGGAACTGAAACAGCAAGGCTTTGCGGACAAATAATCGCATCCGACACCGGTATGCCTCTGGAAGGTGCGAGTATTGAGCAGGCCGGAGCGGAAATTGTTATATCCAATATCAACGGATTCTTTAATATTCCTGAATCACTTATAGGCCAAATGATAACTATACGCTTCCTGGGCTATGAGCACTTGCGGATTCCTGTTTCTGAATTGACCTCCGGCTGTGAAATAATTTTGCTTAACCGCAATGTTTCCGTGCTCGACCCTATTGTGATTAGAAAGTATTTTATTGAAGGGGTTGAAAAAAATGCTGATGGATCGTTCTCTTTGGAAACCTCAAACTCCGGCCTTCTTCCCGGCTTAGTTGAAAAAGATGTATTGTTGTCAACACAGGCACTACCGGGAATTCAAAGTGTAAACGAAACCATTTCCAATATCAACGTCAGAGGAGGCACGCACGACGAAAATTTAATCCTTTGGAATGACATTAAAGCCTATCAGAGTGGTCATTTCTTCGGACTTATAACCGTATTCAACCCAAACATAACCGAAAGTGTGGACATCTATAAGAATGGAACCCCATCTTATTACGGAGAAAGTGTTTCCAGTGTTATTGCGATGCGTTCGAACAACAAGGTTTCATCCGAGCTTAGCGGAGAAGCGGGTTTTAATTTAATTAATGCCAATATCTACGTGGATACGCCAATTTCGGACGAGGCGTCGATTCAATTTTCCGCACGTGGATCTTTAAATGGGCTTTGGGAATCGCCCGTATACACACAATATTCCGAAAGGATTTTCCAGGATTCGGAAATAACCAACACCGATGCCTCCCAAAGTGGTTTAACTGTTGAAGCCGGTGAAACTTTTAGCTTTTACGACTTTAGTACCCGGGTTTTATGGGATCCGAACCGGCGTGATAAATTTCGACTTAACTTTTTGTCTTTAAACAACACCCTGGAGTTTAACGAAAGTATAGCAGAAACCAACCGTTCACAAACCAGTGAATTAGATCTGAAAAGTTATTTGGTCGGTTTATCCTGGAACAGGGTATGGTCCGAATCATTTCAAACCAACGTGATGGCCTACGGAACTACCTATTATCTTCGGGCACTTAACAAGGACCTGTTTACCACCCAGGAAGTTTTTCAGGAAAACGATGTGCTTGAAACCGGTTTGAAATTAAACAGTACGTTTTCGCTGTCTCCAACAGTTACATTATCCACGGGTTACCAATTCACCGAAACAGGTATCACCAATGAACAGGAGGTGAATTTGCCGCGTTTTCTCGATTTCGATAAGCAGGTTTTGCGAATTCACGCTTTATTTAGTGGGATTAATTATAAATCTCCGAGTAAAGAAACGAATATCAATGCAGGTGCTAGGATAAATTATTATTCGAAATTCGATAAAATACTATTCGAACCCAGGATTTCGTTCAACCAGGTTGTTGCGCGCAATTTCGCTGTCGAGGCCCTGGGGGAATTAAAGAGCCAATCCACCACCCAGCGCATCGATTTTGACAGTGATTTTCTGGGAATAGAAAAACGCAGATGGGTACTGGCCGATGAAATGAACTTCCCCGTCATCACCAGTGAACAAGCGTCGATTGGACTTATTTACGATACAAATAAATGGATGATCACGGCTACCGGCTTTGCAAAAAATGTAAGCGGTATTACTTCTTCCAACCAGGGTTTTCAAAATCAATTTCAATTCGAGCGAACCATAGGAAGTTATTCAGCAAAAGGAACCGAATTTGTTATCAACAAGAAACACCGGGACTACAGTATTTGGCTTAGTTACTCCTTTTTGAACAATGAATACACCTTCGACGAACTTCAACCTGCAAACTTTCCACATAATCTGGATATAACTCATACATCCACCCTGGCGGGTTCGTATAATCTGGGTAAGGTGAAAATTGCCGCGGGATTTAACTACAGAACTGGTAAACCTTACACAGCGGTAAACGAGGAGGACAGTATTATTTCGGATGGAATTACAGATACTATCCAGTATGGGATTCCGAATTCCGAAAACCTGCCGGACTATTACCGCCTGGACTTATCGGGTGAATATCTGTGGCATTGGTCCGATTCGGTTTCAGCAAGAATCAATCTGGCGTTGCTGAATGTGTTGGATACCAGGAACACCTTGAATATACGATATGCCATTGTGGAGCGAAATTCCGGGGAACTGTCCCTGAACGAAATTCGATCATTTTCCGTGGGCATCACGCCAAACTTCGCATTTCAAGTGGAATTTTAGGCCGTACGTCCCATATAATAAAAAAAGCCCCTGCATCACAGGGGCTTTTTCAATTGCAAATAAATTAGTCTATAAATCCACCCGGGTTATTATCCCAGAATACTTGATCAGTTAACTGACGTTGTTGGATGTTCGGGTTGTTTTCTGTTTCTGTGTTCGGGTATCTGAATCCTCTTGGGAATGGACCTGCAGCAGTAATTG